>CAWFRA010000019.1:0-167404 GCA_963818095.1 uncultured delta proteobacterium | reverse complement strand
CTTCGCAGCCCACTTGATCGAGCAGGATCTGTTCTGACCTCCCGCACCATGTGCTCGGTTGCTGGGCACTTTGGCCCAGCGGTTTGGGTTTTCTCTACCAGCGGTTTTCATCGCTTCTTCGCGACGAAGCCTGTCCGTTCCGAAACCAGCAAAGCAGAACGGTGGTCAAGTTGGCAACCATGGTTCTATCCGGGACTCGTGGCCCATAGCTTTTTCTGGTTATCCGAGAGGGCCTAGGGTCGGCTGTGAGACTGGGTGCCCGAGGCACGCAGCGCCTAACTACATCAGCTGAGACTCGCTCTCGAACCAGAGTGTCTCGAGAACCCGACGGCCACCGCCAGAGAATATCCCCAGGATGGAGCGGACTCGATCAGAGACACTCAAGCTGTTTGTGGTTTCAGATGTTGGGCGTCGAAGCACACTCCTCTCTTCCATACGATCAAAACGATCGTGGCAATTTTCCTCGCCAGGGTCAGCCGCGCCATCTCCGGCCGCATGCCCTTGGCCACCAATGCCGCGTAGAACTCCTGCGAACGGGCCGGGCTTGGTCGCGGCAATGATGGCCGCACCCTTGAAAAGATTCTTCAGATCGTGATTGCAATTTCGGTTCAGCCCGCGAATCTCGACACTGCTTCTTCTTCCGTTCGAGTTGCCCGTTCAACAGCACGGTGATCGGCGCTGCTGTGCGTTTCGATGCCAAAGCCGCCGTAGGTCCATAGCTGCCGCTTGGTGCGGAAACGGTGCGGGGTCTGCAGAATGCCAGCAACACCGCCGCCCGGATCGGACCAATCGAAGGAATCTGGCAGAGCAGTTTCCAGACCTTGTGTTTCTTGCTCTCCGCCAGCAGATCTCGCCGCACTTCCTGGCGCAACGCCCGCAGCGCATCCAGTTGTTGGTAGTAAAACTCCGCCCGCCGACGCACTCCGGCTTCGTTGATCTTCTCCGAGCCACTCGGCACGATGGCGCGGCGCATAGACTTGCTTGCCGGTACAAGGAATGGCCCAGCTGCGATAGATCGCTTTCACTCGGGTCATGACCCGGCTGAGATCTTTGCTGATGGTCAGATAACTGCGCACCAGTTCCTTCAGTGTTCGCAGGCCATGCTCTCCGTGATAGACCGAGCTGAGCTTGTTCATGTACAACCGGTCGGCCAGTTCAGGGAAGTATGAATAGAAATGTCCTATCCCAGAGTCCGCAGGTAATGGTGTCACTGGCGTATACTCGGGGCTGGCAATGACGACTTGGATTTTCGCGCTGGCAATACCCGTCGCTCTCGTCGGGGGCGCACTCATCTACTGGTCCAAGAGTCTCTCCGAGAACTACAACGCTTGGACAACGCGGCTTCGCACGAACTCTAAGTTCCTCAATCATCCGCCAAATCCTGAGATGGCTCGGTCGAACTACAGAATAATGGTCAATTTGTTTCGTATCGGCAGAGACGATACTCGTCCCAATAACCGTTTTCCAAGTCGTGGCGTTGTTCCCGATAGCGTCGCGTGCCGGGAGCCGCTCGGGACAATCACGTTTCCCCCAGGACATACACTAAGAAGGAAGCCGACTGAGGAGAAAATGAAAGAGAAGAAGCAATAGCACAATCGCAACCCAAACTAGATTCCCGGCTTTGTTGTTCACAGGTTTTGCCCGATTTCAATCTCCTAAAAAGGCCATAATTTGAGAAGCCCAGAAATGCAGCAAATGCAAAAAGTAGGGGCCAAAATGAGTGTGGCCGGGGGGGGGGGGGTCGAAGAGAAATTGAAACGAAGAAACCTAAAATAGTACTGAAGTTCAAAACTGCATATTTTGCCCAATTTTTCACTTATACTGTTTGTCATGAATAGCGAAATCCGATTATAGGCCAATCACAAGACCACTTTTTGTGGCAGATATAAGTTAATGCAGCCCTATCCGCTTCGATTAGGTTAATCGGAAGTTTGGGCAGGTTTGATATACTCCCGGGCATGAGCCTTCAACAATGAACCGCCGAACAAAGGTCATAGTCGCCGTCCTCTCGGTCTGGCTGGTTATTTATTTATTGCTCCGGCTTTTTTCATCACGACCAGATGCACCCGCCATCAGGACCCGCAAGTCCTTATTAAAGTTCTGACCGGATGCGCGGTGGGTTTAGGTTTTCTCACTTTGTGTTGTGGGCTATAAGCAAGCGCCAGAAATAACACCACCGCTCCCTGCGATTGGCAAGCGAGCTGGCCAGTAAAAGAAAACACGAACTTCACGTGAGGGACGATTACTGATGCAAGTGCTAACCACCGAAGAAGTCGTTAAATGGTTGCAAGAGTTTGAAAACTGGGATCCGGAATCCGACTATGTCCATGCTGATAAAGACGGATTGCTCTCTCTACACGCATCCTGAGGCTAGCTGTATTGACCTTGAGTACCCGTCAAAATTAGAGCAACTCCCATTTTTTGCGCATTTCGTTGCCACAATAGGCTATCAAGAGCAGCACTTCGATGGGGCGTTGATTTGGTTTTCCCACTGGGGCGTATGGAATCAATTCAACGAAGGCATCGGTTATCGCATCATTGAAAAACTGAACACGGCTTCTGGTCAACCCAAGTCATTTGAAACTTCTCCTGGACATAGATTCAGAGCAGATGAACTCACCGATGCAATAGGAAAGCAATATGGGAGAACGGGATATTTTGCGTTATAGCCAGGTGATGTATCAGGGCGAGGGCGAGGACCAAGTCCACCGGGCCGCGTTCCAGGAGCGAGAGCCGTTCCCTGTTTTCCCAGCCGATTGACGGGCTGGGGTTGGAAAGGTCGAGCACGAGGGGCAGGTAAGGGGATGCGGAGCCATTTTTCTTTAGCTCCGTGTAGTTCCTGTCCACGCACTCGTGATCGTTGTCAAAGGCGATTGTCTTGATGCCCCGGTGTGCCATTATTTTGCTGAAGAGGCCCCGGTTGCATCCCAAGTCCCAGGCAGTGCGGGCATCGATTCTTTGAAGATAATCTTCCATCAGACGTTTCTTATCTGACAGGTAGTCTTCCCGGTTTCGCTATCATAATAGTCGTTCCGCGCTGCCCTGCGAAGCTCGGATTTTTCAGACTCTCGACGGTCCTTTTTAAGTCGAGGATGAGACCCTTAAAGGAAGCGAGACTGAAGCGCGGCGCCGTTAACCGGGTTGCCGTCTTCCTGCTATCCGCATACTTTTTAAGGCTTCTGGCATGCAGGTGAACGTGAAACAAAAGTCCTCTGTTGAGCCATGTTTTTGACGGCAACATGCGGGTTGCTATTTCGAGCGGCAGGCCGTCCATATGATTTCTAAGGAGTGTTCCAAGTCTTAGGATCGATCAGGGACATGACAGCGATTGGGGCCAAAAAATGCCTGCAAAATTGCCCATATGCGACCCAGGGGGCCCGCCCTCGTTATATTTCTCGAAAGAGAGGGTGTCGATGAACCATGGTTTGGCGTCCACGAACTGCACGTTGTACGCGCTCGCATCCTTGAGGGTCATGCCGTGCCGGGCTTCGCGCTGTATGTCGAGCGTAAGAAGGGCAGCATCTTTCAACTGGCTGAACGACCACTCGTAAGGATAAGAGATAAATTCGAACCCTGCGCGGCTTAGGTCTACTCGAAAGCATGCTTCCGAAGGTGTGGGACGGGACTTCTTCATATGGGGTCAGAAAACCGTTGTCGATGAGAGTGCGGGAAAGACCCGACAAAACGAAGTGGTCATAATCCTCCCGGTATACCGGATTGACTGCCCGGTATATCTCGCCCTCATGCTGAAAGACGAAACCCGAGGGGTCCCTGAATGAGCTGCTTACCCTATCCACGGAAACGTTTAATTAGATACAGGAAGAACGCGATGACTTTCCGCCTTATGAGAGATAAGTAGAAAATAAGCCCCGTCACGCCTGCGATAACTATTTGGAAAGCGTAGCTGCCGGTGCCCGGATCGATATAGCAGTATGCGTTGGATGCGGACAGCGAGAAGAAAATAAGACAGTAAAATAAAGTCATTTCTGCTTTCCCTCTCTCCAAAAGTCTGTGTCTACGACTTGCCTTATCGTATACGAAAAAAGGCGCGGCAGGGCTTTAACGACAAAAAGGCAAGCTACCGCCGCCTGATTGGTGTTGGTGCTATTCATAATCACAAAGCATTACTACAAACCGCTTACTGTTTTGGTCCGGTACCGAAGACGTTACTTCAATTTGTTGCTTCATTGCAATAGAAAAGTAAAGAAAACCTTAATAGATTAGACGGTCACGGTTGCTTTGCGGGATCGGGGAAGGAAAAGGTTGGCGGGGCCGGGGCCGGCTTGGGGTGGGCGCGGGTCTCGGGGGCGGTGCAGGGGAGGGCGCCTTGGCGGGCGGGCGGTGTATCGGGCGTCTGTTCAGGGTGTAATTGGCGCGGGTAATCTGCTTCCGTGCCCCGCATCCGTATCTGCGGCCGGGCCTACCTGTCCTCGCGGACCTGGCGGACCGGGTCGAGAGGGTCGGAGACGTGCGACCGTGGGAGGTTCAAAGTCCCCGAGAAGTCCCTCCATTTATTCCTGATAATCTCTTCCCTGTCCTTCTTGTTGAGATGAGTGGAGCGGTTAAGGGGCATTATGCCGGGAAGGACATAGAAGGTAACGGGCGTCATCAGGTGCCTGATGCCCCATGTGTGGTTCTCGGAGAGGAGGAAGGCATGGCATACCTCGTGGAGCAGCACCTGAACGGTCATCCTCCTTATGACGATGAACCGCCGGTAGGTGTCGTCGATGACGGCCTCCCATCCTCCGTAGATCATGTATCCTATGAACCCGGTGAGGCCGAACCCGTGGACTGCAACGGCCATGTCGTAGGGCTGCTCATAGAGGCTCATCCGCTCCAGGACTTCGCGCAGCACGCCCGACCTGTTGTCCGATTGCCAGCGGATCTGCCTCCAGCCGACGACTTTGAGGCTTATGCCGACCTGGGCGGACAGGGCCTCCGATCCCTCGCGGACCAGGTTTTCTACGGCCGCCAAGTCGCCTGCGTCTGCGGCCAGGACGACAATTCTGACTTCCCTTACCGGATATAGTGGAGATGAGAGGGCGTGCGCCGAAGGAGGGGCTTTGACGGCGGGAGCGCCGGAGCAGGCGGAACAGATGAGAATCGACAGGCAAAGAAGGCAGGCCCAGGCGCGCATGGAGCCTCGATGTTGTTAGTATTCGTGCCGGTCCCTTCTCATCCTCGACCTGTAACAACCTGTGTACGCGATAAGGGGCTGTCAAGACGCCTTTCGTCCGTAAGGCTATGGTTTGATTGGGAGCGCAGAGAAAGAAGGAGCGGTGGAATCACAGCACAAAGCCGGGAATGCGCTAAAACGGCCTTGTATACCGCTGCAACCGATGAAGTGAACGATTAAACTGTGCGGAACAGAAAAATGGCTTGACAAACGTGGGTGACTATTGTACAGATGTTTAACAATTTATTAACATTTGGACTAAGCAATACGTACAGCAGTGAGGTTTGAATATGAATGGAAGATTTGTGCTTTGTTGCTTCCTTGTTTTATGTATAGGGCTTATGGCTCCTATCCAGGTGTTTGCACAGACGGCTGAGGAATTAGGCCAGCAAGCCGCAGCCGCGGAAAAAGCCGCAGCCGCAGCGGAGCAGAATGCCGCAGCCGCGGAAAAAGCCGCAGCCGCAGCAGAGGCGAAAGGCGATACGGTTGCCGCCGCAGCGGAGAAAAAAATCGCTGCCGATCAGGCCCGGATCGCAGCCCAAGAGGCCAATAAAGCGGCCGACCTCGCCGCCCGAAAAGCCGCCCTTACCGGAACTGAAGCCGATAAGGCGGCCGCTGCCAAAGCTGCCGCTGCTGCCAAGTCCACAGGTCAGGCGGCCCACATGGCCGGTTTGGTGGCCGGCGGGCACGTGGCAGCCGGCATAGGCGCAGGGACGATAGCAGCGGGCGCAGCGATTGCCGCCGCCGCAGCCGCAGCCATTATCGCCGCCAGCGGCGGTAAGGGTTCGTCAACGACAACCACCGCACATCATTGACATATCGAGGTTTGCGGGCGAGGGGCGATGTGATGCATCTGCAAGCCCTTCGCCGGCAGTGATATCGCGCAGGAACAACCCCTTTCTAAAATTAGATCGAACATGTGGACGATGTGCATCCGGGCGCGCAGCGGGGCCTGGCGCTTTATTTGTCCCAGGCAAACTTTTCCAGGGTGGCGATGAATTCCAGGAACTTTTCTTTTTTCTGATCGTCGATTTCGGCGAACTGGACGCCCATGCTCACCCTTTGCGAGTCGCGCTGCACATTCTTTACACTTCCCGACAGCTCGATTCCGCCCTCAACCCCCGGTATCTCTATGTGGAGCATGACGGTTCCGTTCATCTCGTGACGTGCCTGCTCCGCTGCTTTCATCATCGTGAAGCGGCATCCCGCCATGCTTATATCGGTGATCAGGCCGTCCTCAAAGACCATATTTTCATCCTTCGTGGGAGGCTTCAGGCGGGCAGGTAGAGAGCATTCCACACGTTTGTTCGACCGCAGGTTTTTGCGGACAATCAGTGACGGACAGGAGATGAACAGGAGCTTGAGGGGGCTGGTTATCATCTCGATCAGCTCCGACTGGAAGCCGAAAACGTCTCCGCCGTTGACGTATCGGACAACAATCTTGTTCCCCTTGAACATCTTGCTGTCAATCGACCCGTAGATCCCCGTGTTGGGATACTTTATTACAAGGAACCTTTCGGCGATCATGCCGACAGCGATGCTGCTCATCCTGAAGGAGACGCCTTCTACCTCCACCTGAAGCGGCAGGCCCGGAGGGAAGAATAGTGGTGCATTTTCGGATTCGTTCAGATTTACCGGTTGGGCATCCTCTTGACGTGCGCTTTCAGTGGCCATTCGTACCTCCCCATTCGGTCATAGGGTCAGATCGTAAAACTCTCCTATACTTTTTATCGTCAAGAGAGGCAAGTTACTTAAAATGGCCTTAGCGTCACGCACGGCGATGGGCGATTTACCTTACGGGTGTCTGCGCGTTGGGAGGTCACGGGTATGCGAAAGAAGGCTAAAAAATGCAGAACAATGGGTGGAGCAAGGGGAATAAGCTGGCGGAGAGAGAGGGATTTGAACCCTCGGTGCCAGTTTTAGCCAGCACACACGATTTCCAGTCGTGCTCCTTCAGCCGCTCGGACATCTCTCCATGATGTCTTGTATGATAGCACAGTGGGCGGGCATAGACAAGCCGGGTTTTCTTCCCGTTACGGCAAGGCCGATGGCGCGGTTTATTCGCAGGAGGGCGCTATCCTTTCCGGGCACGTGTAAACGGTCATGCTCCGGTCGCGCAAGCGCCCGACCAGCGTGCAGTCGAACCGCTTCGCCAGGCTGACGGCAAGGGAGGTGGCCGCAGAGATCGCTGCGACTACGGGGATACGGGCCCGTATAGCCTTTTGCACCATCTCGAAGCTGATGCGGCCGCTAAGGAGGGCTACGCAGGCGCTTAAGTCTATGCCGCCCCGCATGGCGTATCCGATCACCTTGTCGAATGCGTTGTGCCGCCCCACGTCTTCCCTTACGACATGAAGGCCGCCGTAGATGCCGGACAGGGCAACGGCGTGGGTCCCGGTGGTGAGCCGGGAGAGGGTCTGGCGGTCGGACATGAGGTACTGGAGCTCGACGATCGTTTGGGCGGACACGGTGCACCCTGCGGGAAGCCTGGTAAGCTGCATTTCCAGATCGTCGATGGTGCGCACGCCGCAGACCCCGCAGCTCGTATTTGCCACGCGTGCGCGGGAGGGAAGGTCGGTCCTTCCGTCCCGTCGCACGGCCGCTTTCACCTGCACGCTTACAACGTTCTGTGCGCCTGCCGCCGCATCGGGGCAAAACCCGATGCTTTCGATCTCTTCAAACGAATCGACTATGCCCTCGGTAAGGCAGAAGCCGGCGGCAAGCTCGATCTCGCTGCCGGGCGTGCGCATGAGCACAGCGTAGGCTGTCCCGTTAACGCGGATCTCCAGGGGCTCCTCGACAATGACGAGGACGTCCTCTTCGACGCACGTCCTGTCCTTCGAAAAGGAAGCGGCCTCTACGCTGAGGTAGTCTTTTTGAGTTGAGGCGTTCTTCACGGGAAAAAACATATTCCTTTGGCTGCCCCGGAAGCCTACGGCAGCCTTTCGATCCTTACGGCGCACGCCTTGTATTCAGCGGTCTGGCTGATGGGGTCGAAGGCCTGGTTGGTCAGCCAGTTCGCGCACGCCTCCCTGAAGTGGAACGCCATCCAGACCATGCCCTTCGGCACCTCGCCCGTTACCTTCGCCTTTACCTTGACCTGTCCCCTGCGGGACTTGACGACGATCGTCTCTCCCTGGGCGATGCCCAGCACGTCTGCGTCGGCGGGCGAGATGTCGGCCGTCTCCTCTCCGAGCATCTCGTTCAGGCCTGCGGACCGGCCCGTCTGCGTCCGCGTATGGTAGTGATAGAGGCGGCGTCCGGTGCTCAGCACCAGCGGATATTCCTCGTCTGCGACCTCGGCGGGCGGCGTCCACTCGACAGGCATGAACTGCCCCTGGCCGCGCGTGAATTTCCCTTGCAAGTGAAGCACAGGCGTGCCGTTATGGTTTAGATCGGGGCAGGGCCACTGGAGGCCGTCATCTTCGATGCGGGCATATTTGATGCCCCCGAGGTTCGGGGCGAGGGCGGATATCTCGTTGTCCCATAGCTCCTGGCCGCTGTCGGAGGCCCATGCTGTCCGAGCCGCCGCGCGATCTCCCTGAATATCCACCAGTTGGGCTTCGCCGCGCCGGGCGGGGCGCTCGCAGTCCGCACCCTGCTGACGCGCCGCTCGCTGTTGGTGAACGTCCCGTCGTTTTCGCTCCATGCGGCTGCGGGCAGGATTACGTGGGCAAAGCGGGTCGTCTCCGTCGGGAATATATCCTGGCAGACAAGGAACTCGGCCGAAGCAAGGCATTTCTCGACATGGTGTATGTCCGGCTCCGTGTTCGCCAAATTCTCCCCGAAGACGTAAAAGAACCGGATGGAGCCGTCGAGCAGCCCGCTCATCATCGTCGGCATCATCTGGCCGACTTTGTCGGGCAGCTTCCCTACGTCCCAGGCCGCTTCGAACTTTGCCCGCGCCTTAGGGTCGGTGACGGGCTGGTAGCCCGGAAATACGTTCGGCAGGGCGCCCATGTCGCAAGCCCCCTGGACGTTGTTCTGCCCCCGCAGAGGGTTGACGCCGCCGCACTCGAAGCCGACGTTGCCGAGGAGCATCTGGAGGTTGGCGCAGCTCATTACATTATTGACGCCGCTGGTGTGCTCGGTGATGCCCAGCGTATAAATGAGCATGAGGGGCTTGACGGAGGCCAGCCGCCTGGCCGTCTGCCGGATCGTCCCGGCGTCTACGCCGCATATCTCCGCCGCCGCCTCCGGCGTATATTTCATGACCGCCTTCTTCAGCTCGTCAAAGTTCGTCGTGCATTTCGCCACGTACTCTTTGTCGTAAAGGTCCTCGGTGATGAGCACGTGCATAAGCCCGTTGAGCAGGGCTATGTCGCTGCCTACCTTTAACTGGAGGTGGACCCTGGCTTTCTCCGCCAGGGCGGTGCGGCGCGGGTCTACCACGTAAAGCTCTGCGCCTTTCCTTACCGCGTTCTTGACAAAGGTCGCAGCTACCGGGTGGGCCTCCGTCATGTTCGAGCCGATGACAAAGAACATTTTCGCATCGGCAAACTCACCAAAGGAGTTCGTCATGGCCCCGGAGCCGAAGCTTGTCGCCAGACCGGCGACTGTCGGGGCGTGTCAGGTACGCGCGCAGTGATCGACGTTATTGGTGCCGATCGCTGCGCGGAAGAGCTTTTGCATCTGGTACGAATCTTCGTTAATACTTCGGGCGCAGCTTACGCCCCCGCAGGCGTCCGGCCCGTGTTTGGCGATAGTCTCTTTGATCTTCGACGCGACGAGGTCGAGCGCCTCGTCCCAGGAAGCCTCCCGGAACGTGCCGTCTTCCTTCCTGATGAGCGGGGTTGTGAGCCTTTCGTTCGAGTAGATGAAGTCGTAGCCGAACCTGCCCTTGACGCAGAGGCGGCCCTTGTTGGGCGAGCCGTCCTCCACTCCGGTCACCTTTGTTATCCGGCCGTCCTTTGTGTGCAGCCAGAGCTGGCAACCAACTCCGCAATAGGGGCAGGTGGTGCGGATTTTCGTCGTTTCCCATGTCCGCGCCAGGCCTGTGGCCTTTGTCTCCGTCAGGGCGCCGGTCGGACACGATTGGACGCACTGGCCGCAGAAAAGGCAGTCGCTCTCTTTGAGGCCCCTGTCGAACGGAACTGCCACCTTTGCCTTGAATCCCCGGTCGATGAAATCGACGGCCCCCACGCCCTGGACTTCTTCGCAGGCGCGCACGCACCTGCCGCAAAGGACACACTTTTTATAGTCCCGCGTTATGAAAGGGTTGCTGAGATCGACCGGGTAATGGTGCTGCTCACCCTCGAAGCGGGAGGATTTGATGCCCAGCTTGTAGGCGAGCTCCTGCAGCTCGCACTCTCCCGATTTGTCGCAGGTCATGCAGTCGAGGGGATGGTCCGAGAGGAGCAGATCGACGACAAGGCGGCGGGCAGCCCGCACCCTCGCTGTGTCGGTCTTGACCTTCATGCCTGCCGACACCGGGTAGGAGCAGGCGGCCACGAGGGCCTTCGCCCCCTCCACCTCGACGAGACAGACCCGGCAGGCGCTGGCCGGGGTGAGGGTCTTATAATCGCAAAGCGTCGGGATGTGGACCCCCGCTCGCTTTGCGGCCTCCAGTACGGTTGCTCCCTGGGTTATGGATACTTGACGATCGTCAATAAAGAGTGATACCTCGCTCATGCTTAGCCTCCTCGCATGATATGCCGGCCGCACGGTGAAGTAACCTCTTAAACCGGCCTCCCACGGCTTCCCGCGAATGCCCCCCCTCGCCGAAAGTGGCCGTCCGAGGGCCGGTCAGACAATCTATTATGTCTATAATGACATAATAGTCATAATGCTAGCGCAAAGTAAAGAAAAACTCCAGGGGCTTCGGGGCGTACGGCAGTCAATCATAATTGTTGATTTTTTCGACGCTCATGGTTATTATTTCTCATTCATTCCGTTCCAAAACACCTTTAATAGCGGCTGACCGATAAAGGCAAGAGCCGGCGAGCAGAACGCAAAGGAGCCTGCATGAAGAAGTACGAAACGGAAACCATAAGAAATCTGGGCTTGTTTTCACACGGGGGCGAGGGTAAGACGAGCATCGTCGATGCCATGCTTTTCCTGGCCGGCGAGAACACCAGGCTGGGCAGGGTTGACGACGGCACGTCGCTCATGGACTACGAGCCCGAGGAGATAGATCGGAAGGCGACCATATCCTCCACGCTTGCCTGCTTCGACTGGAACAAGTACAAAATCAACCTCCTCGATACCCCCGGCGACGACAACTTCATATACGACGCCAAGCTTTGCATCAGGGTCGTGGACGGGGCGGTTATCCTGGTCAGCGCGGTTTCCGGTGTAAGGGTGGGGACGGAAAAAGTGTGGGACTACGCCAATGAGTTCTCCGTTCCGGTCTGCTTCTTCATCAACAAGATGGACAGGGAGCGGGCCGATTTTGCGAAGACCGTCGAAGACCTGAGAAAGAACTTCACCGACAAGAACATAGTGGTCATCCAGTTGCCTATAGGCAGCGAAGAGAGCTTCAAGGGCGTTATCGACCTCATATCGATGAAGGCGTATCTTTATAAAGAGGACCAGTCGGGCTCCTTCGAAACCGTCGATATCCCCGCGGACCTCGCGGACGAGGCGGCGCGGTTACAGGGAGAAGCTGATCGAGTCGGCCGTCGAGATGAACGATGAGGTGATGGAGCGTTACCTCAACGGCGACCAGATCAAGGACGAGGAGATCGAGACGTGCCTGAAAGACGGCATCTGGAGCCGCAGGCTCGCGCCTGTCATGGTCGGGGCCGCCGCGAAGATTATAGGCATTCAGCCTTTGCTCGACAACCTGGTGCACTATTTCCCCGATCCGCTTTATGTTGGCAAAGTGGAGGGCACGGACCCGAGGACGGGCAAGGCGGTCGAAAGGAAGATGGCCGTCAACGAGCCGTTCAGCGCTTTCGTCTTCAAGACGATCACCGACCCCTTCGCGGGCAAGCTGACCCTCTTCAAAGTCTATTCCGGCGAGCTTCACCCGGACAGCGCAGTCCTGAACGTGAAGAAGGACGAAAAAGAAAGGATAGGGCAGATATTCTACCTGGTGGGCAAGAAGCAAAAGCCCGCCGGTTTTGTCTCCGTCGGCGACATCGCGGCAGTAGCCAAGCTGAAGGAAGCGGCCACGGGCGATACGCTGTGCGACGAGAAGTCGCCCATCGCATACCCTGAAGTCGCTCTGCCTTCGCCGCCTCATCTCCTTCTCCCTCTATCCGAAGTCGAAGGGCGACGAGGACAAGCTGAACACGTCCCTCCAGAGGCTTATCGAGGAAGACCCGAGCATCAGGTATTCCCGCGACGAGCAGACGAAGGAGTTCATCATCTCCGGCATGGGGCAGATACATATAGAGGTCCTCGTGGCGAGGATGAAGAGGAAGTTCGGCGTCGATGTCGAGCTGCGCGAGCCGAAGGTGCCGTATAAGGAGACGATAAAGGGGCGGACGAAGGTCCAGGGCAAGTACAAGAAGCAATCGGGCGGCAAAGGCCAGTACGGCGACTGCTGGCTCGAGTTCGAGCCGCTGCCTCACGGCGCGGGCTTCGAGTTCGTCGACAAGATCGTGGGCGGATCGATCCCCAGGAATTATATCCCGTCGGTGGAAAAGGGCATCGTCGAGGCAATGGATCCATGGCATCCTTGCGGGATACCCGACGACGGACTTCAGGGCCACCGTGTACGACGGCTCCTACCACGAGGTCGATTCCTCCGATATGGCGTTCAAGATCGCCGCTTCGATGGGCTTCAAAAAAGGCATGGAGATGTCGCAGCCGACGCTCCTCGAGCCCATCATGAAAGTTGAAGTGATCAGTGCCGGAAGAGTTCGTCGGCGACATCATGGGCGACATGAACTCGCCGGCGCGGCAAAATCATGGGCGTAGAGGCAAAAGGCAGCAACCAGATCGTCAAGGCGGTCGTGCCTATGGCGGAGATGCTCAAGTACGCGCCCGATCTTCGGTCGATGACAGGCGGCAGGGGCACGTTCACGATGGAGTTTTCGCATTATGAAGAGGTGCCGGCGCATATTGCACCGAAGAGTAGTGGAGCAGGCGAACCGGGAGCGGGAAGCAGCAGAAAAGTAGGTTGGGCGGCTGCGTCTGAGGCGCATCTTTCGCGTCGCGCGGCGCCCTGCGGGACTCCGACGTACACAAAGAGTACGCCTCCGTTCCTCGGGCTTGCGCTCGACGAAATCTGCATCCTCATACTTGCCGCTCTTCTTCGTACGCGCTTCATCAGGTCTCTAGAATCTATGCCGGCAGTATGAAAACCGTAATCCAAAGAGTCAAAGAAGCCAGTGTGACGGTTGAGGGGAAAACCGTTGCCGAGATCGGTCCGGGGTTGATGGTGCTTGTCGGCATCGGCAGGGAAGATACTGAGAAGGACCTGGACTGGATGGCGGAGAAGATAGTTAACCTGCGCATATTCGAGAGCGAGGAGGGGAAGATGGACCGCTCGCTGCTCGACACGAACGGGGCGCTTTTGCTGGTCAGCCAGTTCACCCTTTATGGCGACTGCCGGAAGGGCCGCCGGCCGTCGTTCTCCGACGCAATGGAGGCGGACGCGGCGAGGCGGATGTTCGGCGTATTCGTCGAGAAGGCCCGCCGCCTGGTCGGCCGCGTCGAGACCGGCGTATTCCAGGCGACAATGGACGTCCGGCTGGTCAATGACGGCCCCGTCACTTTAATTCTGGATTCAAAACAATAACCCATACTACCGGCGGCGCTGCGCATAAGCATAGGGCCCGATGTCCCAGGGGCCGGAAGGCGGCCGGATTTTACCGTACCTGTCCCGGCGGGCTTCCGGTATAAGCGGGTCGTCGATGGCAATACCTTTGCCTATGAGATTGCTTGTTGCGCCCGGGCGGTAGTCGTTCGAATCTGCCTTCATGAAGCGGGCGTATCTGCCGTCCGCACTGCACAGCGAATGGGCGTCCTGACCGTGGTTCCTGTACCACGCCCTCGCCCCGGAGCCGGGCGCGCTCACCCGGTCGTAGCGATATTCATCGGACTTCTCGGCACCGTCCCAACTGATGCACGTAGTATGGGCCGATTGCCCGCGCTGCTCGAAGTGGTTATAGTCGGACGCAAGCTCCAGCGACGCCGTCCTGTGCAGCCAGAGGTCCCATGTATGGGTGGTGTTGGGGTGGGCCCGGTCGTTTCGGTAAAGCATAGTGTTCTTTATATCGATGACCGTCTTCCTCTTTCGGAAAGCAGGTGCGTCGATATAGATGCCCCATGTATTCCCTGTTGTCAGGCAGTTGTATACGTGGGCCGAGGGGCCCTGGTAGATGATCCAGCCTGCCCCGTTCGACCGGGCGATGCAGTTGACGTACCAGAAACGGGCCGTGCCGCCGATGTCGTCCAGGTTGCACGAGAAGCCGTTCGAGTTATTGTACGCCTCGCAGTCGATGTACTTTATCATGTCGGTTACAACCGAGGGCGGCTCCGAGACTACGCCCGCGTCATAGCCATTGCCTTTGTTATGATGGGCAGTGCACCGCACAAAGGTGATGCCCGTGCTGTTCGTCACCCAAAAGCCGATCCACGTGTTCGTGCCCCCGCCGCTCGTTCCGGGCGTATCTCCGTTGTTGTACGACAGGCAGTCGATTATCTGCCCGTTCGAGCAGCCGTAAGTATTGTCCCCTATCATGAAGCCGCCCGACAGGTTGCCGTTCTGCCGATTGCCGTCAATCTCGATGTTTTGAAAAAGAAAACTGTCGTTCCGCTGGACGTTGACGTTGAACTCGACGTTGTTGAAGAGCTTGATATTCTTCACTACCAGACCCACCATCTTTACAGTCTCGCTCGCGCCGGTTGCCTGGAAGCCCCTCGACTTCGAGTTACGGATGAGAAAGCCGCCGGCCGTTACCCCATCGATCGTCACATAGTCGCGCTTTGATACGAAGACCATGGGGTCGTAATTCGCCCGCGCCTGGCCTGTGCCTTCGAATGTGACCGGTCCCGACCCCCAGGCCGCATCCCTCACAATTGCGACAGGTGAATGTGCCGTTCCGTTGCCGTACCAGTCGCCGTTTACTACAAGCTTATTTTTGACGGTGGAGCCCGATTTTATCTTGACGGTGTCGCCCGCGTTGATCCTCGTCCAGCCGGTGGCCGGGACATAGCCCTCGTTGTCGTTCCTGAAGGAGCCCGGTACGTGACGCCATGCCTCGTCCCGCGACAGGCCTTTGCTATCGTCGGAGCCTGCGTCAGGATCGACGTAGTATATGGCCGGGTGTGCTTCGCCGATCAGGACGGCAGTCCCGGCGCATGAGATGAAAAGGGCGGCGAGTGCCGCCCGGAGCATACTCCTCATTATCGAGAAATCTGCGGACTGGAGAGGTTTTTGTCAATGTGCGGGCAGGAACCACCACGTCCGGCGGGCATACGCTGCATAGCCGGGCAGGGCGCGGGCGAGCTTGATTTCCTCCATGCGCGCCCGGAAAAGCTGGATAGCCGCAAACAAGACGAATATGACGGCATTTGCAAATGTGAGGCGCAGGAGCATGACTGCGGCGGCCGTTGCTATCTCTCCGAGGTAGAGCGGGTGGCGGACTAACCCGTACGGGCCGCCCGTTACCAGGCCCCGCGCCTCTACCGTGATGCTGAAGGAGCGGCGCAGGGTCCAGAGGCCCCAGGTCGTAAACGCCGTCCATGCAGTCATCCACGAAAAAATGGCGACGGGCCTCCACGGATGCCCCGCGATAAGACGGGAGACAGGCGACAGAAGAAGGGCAAAAGGCAGGACTGCGCCGGCCAGGGGGACGATAATCTCGCGCACGCCCCTCGACCGGGCGACCGGGTCTGTCCGCACCGCGTAGCTAACTATGAAGACAACGAATATGAGCGTCTCCACCACCCAGAGGGGCTTGAAGAAGTAAGTCTCGTAAGATGCTGCGCGGTGGATCAGAAAAACTATTAGGACGGCGATGACTGCCGCCCGTAGCGCCCGGTGCGGCCAGGGCGGCGGCAATAAACTCTCAAGCAGGGCGAAGGGGTCGAAACCGACCCCCTGGGCTTTTCGCGCATCGGGCATGGCCCAATTATGCACGGGCGGCTTCGCCCTGTCAATATCGTGTCCGGCGCGGCGGGTGCGGCCCTACTGGCCGAAGATCCACTGCACGTGCATCTCCCGCCGGAAGACGTCGGCGGCCGTAAAATCCAGTGTCGCAGCCGAGGGGGTCCACCCCGTAGGCGGCCTTGGGACGGTCGAAGACTGGGCGTTCATCGGAGGGCTCGCGTCGCCCTCTGCATAGTCGCCGCTGCCGTCCCAGAGTTGAAGGGCTGCCTGCAACGATACAGCGCCGAATGAGGTAACGGGCGGCAGCGTGTAGCCAAAAGTAAGCGTCCCTGAGGCAGGGATGACCGCCAGACTGTGCGACGGCAGGCTTAAGGTGGGGAAGGCCCACGCAAGCTCCGTACTGAGGAAAGGCCTCTTCGGCAGCGTCATCGTCCTCCTTTCCACAAAATTGCTCGATGAATCGTAGAATTTGAACGTGTACTCGGCATTATCGGGTATCTGGGCTATCGTCGCGTCGTCGAGAGGGTAGACATCTATCCAGGGCCACCATCCCGTAGTGCCCGTAATGTGGTACGGGGTGTGCGGGTTAAAGGGAACAAGGTCGATTACGCAGGGACCCACAGGCTTCTGAATGGTGACGCCGCCGGAGGGCAGGCCCGGGCCGGTGACGAGCGCCCATTGAAGGTCGTTGTTCCCGTCGTCTCCCGCGTCGAGGGCAAGCCCCGTGACGGTTTGCGTGGAGCCGGAAAGGATAAACCGGTAAGCTACGGCGCGCACCGGGTGGCGGGTGAAACACGATTTATAACCGTTTCCGGTGAGCTTCCACGTGCCGCCTTCCGAGACGAAGATGAAGCTGTCGTCGCCATCGGGGGTGGTGGTATAAGTACTGCCGTCCGAGAGGACGGTCGTTACGCCCACGGTATATGACGGCGGGTTCCCATCGTCGCCGGAGATTTCCATAACGGTCGGGGTGCCCACCAGGGCAGCCCCGGCAGGCCGGCTGTTGAGCCATGCGACATAGAAGGCTACCTCCGTGTCGAGCCGCCTGCCGTCGTTTATCCCGTAATCGGACGGACTGCAGACAAAGAAGGGCCTGACCTGCGAGGTTGTGGCGCCCGTATTTATAAGCGACATGAGCGCCTTCACCTGGGCCGTTATGGCCGCAATATCATCGGCGGTTTGCACAATTTTATCGCGGCAAGGGATGTTGTCGGTATCGAGCCTGCCGCAGGCCGGCCCGCTTGCCAGCGTGGTCATATGGGTCGGCCAGAGGATCGTGTCCCCCGTCGTCTTGTCCGTTAGGGTGACCGTCCCTGCGGCAATATCGAGTATCACGCTCGTTGTATCGAAGACCTGGTCGAGACCCGTGCCGTTGGCGACATAGCTTCCGGTGAGAAAGTTCGTGCTTTCTGCATTGTAAGCGTCGAGAAGAGGGGCCAGGGTTTGCTGGATGTTCTGGACCACGCTTGTCATGTTCGACTGGACCGAGGAGTAGTACTGCCCTGGATTGGCGAAGACTAGAGACGGGTCGCTCGTGCCTGCGGCCACTGCAAGCGCCAGATTGGTCAGTGGGTTGATATTGGCCATGCCTGCCGACGTGGCGACCGAGAACAACTGGAAGCCCTGGCCGCCTGCCGTGCCCACCGCCTGTAAGAAGAAAGGCGGGACCAGGCCCGTTACATCGAACCGATAGCTGCCGTCCGAGCCGGTCGCCTGAGGTCCCAGGGTGGTAGGAGGGCTTCCGCTGTCCCTGAGGGTGACATATCCTGCGCCAAGGACGTTCCCGGCCAAGGGAGCGCCTGCCGCTGCCACGCCGGAAACATACTGGCCCGACTGGCCTCCCCCGCCGCCCGGACTGCCTGCCGTGCCTGCCCCAGTGCCTCCCCCTCCGCCGCCTCCCCCGCCGCATCCTGCCATTGCGAGGAGCATGCACATTACTGTGGCGATACAGAACGAGGGCGTGGTTTTCGTTGTCTTCATCGTCTGCTCCTTATTCGATTAAGTTGGGTCGTGGCCGATTACGCGACTTCGGCCTCTTCCTGACCGTCCCGAGAAAGGCCAAACCGGTGGCGAGCAGCAGGATCGGCATAGGCAGGGGCACGAACTTCAGGTTGTCCATGACCCAGAAACCAGCCGGCATCTGCGTGATATTGCCGCATCCTCCGTCGCTGAAGGACAGTACCTCGACCGTATCGATGAATCCGGAGTATCCCGAGCTCACCCAGGTCGGCGTCTGTCCGATAGAATAAAGGCCGGAGACTGCCACCTGCGTGCCGCCGGAAAAGAGCACGAACTCTACAGAAATGCCGGACGAGCATTGCGCGCCGGTTGCGCCGGAGAAGAATGCCCCCTTTAGCACCTCCGGCTGGGCAAAGGTGAACGACGGGGCGTAGTTCCAGAGCTGGAGGGGCACGTAAGCGTAGTTAGGCGCGGATACAGCCTGGTAGTAATCGCCGGAAGGCGCCCAGTACCATTGGTTCGTGCCCCAGATGATGCCTTTGTAGTAATTCGGAATGGCGTTATTGCTGGTGTTCCAGCTGTTAAGATCATCGAACGTGACCGTGGTGGTAGCCCGCGCAGCGGAGGCGATTGCAACGAGCGTCACCAGGACGAGACAATAAACAGGTACTCGCTTCATGGTCGGTCTCCTCTCTTTGGTGGCTTTCAGCTATTCAACTGAACGGTCCCGCAAGCCTTCCCATCGGAACGACCAACCTGACGAAAGACGGTCCTTACGCCCTGAACAATATTTCGGTTTCTTTGGTGTTTCGGTTATATTCCGTTCATACGCGTCATCGCGACGCGCCCGGCCGTTTCGGCCGTTGGAAAACGAGCCGCTGCACTGGTGACGATCCACCGGCGATGCCTACCAATCCGGATCAATCCATACACCAGCAAAGGGCGGAACTAATTGTAGTGGGTAAGTACATGTTGTCATGCAATGAATTGCTTGTCAAGCAAAAAAATTACAATGTGCGTTTTACCCGAACCGGGCTTCGCATGTTCGTCCGCGTATAGGAGATGTGCGGGGCGCGTACGGAAGCTTGCGGGGCGTGACCCGGCCTCGTGCGGTTTTTTCCGCATCGCGCAGGACACGCCCCGAAATTCGAAAGGTCCTTATTTGCCCTCTTTCAGCCTTTTTTCGTATCCTTCCCGGACTGCCTTCAACTCATCCGGCGTGCGGCATATCTGCTCGGCCTGGATGGCCTGGAGGTTCTTAAGGACTGCGAAGCCGTATTTCGCGCTGGGCGTCGTCTCGCCCCAGACCACGTCTTCCACTACCGCGTGGTCCTTGCCCCGCATGATCTTCCAGCCCTCGGGCGTTTCCCATGCGAGCGGCTCTTTCTCGACGGCCTTGATTACCGCGTCTGCGTCCGTTGTTCCCGCGCGCTCCACGGCTGCCTTGATAAAATAGACACCCGCGTAACTCTCTTCAGCCATGTAGTCCGGCAGCTCTTTAAATGCTGCCTGGTACGACTTGACGAAGGCCCGGTTCATTGCCGAGTCGGGGGTCAGGAAGAAATAGCGGGCGGCCACGTAGATGCCCGATGGCATATCCTTGCCCAGCGGGACGAGCGTTTCCAGGGCGGCGCCGTCGGGGAAGGCGAACTTGATTTTATCGAAGAGGCCTACCGCGAGCCCCTGTTTGATAAAATTGACCGCGTCCATGCCCCAGAGCGGCGACCAGACGGCGTCCGGCTTGGCGTCTATTATCTTCTGTATAAATTCCTTGTAATTGGTTTCCGTCAGCTTGGGCCATAAGGGCGGGTCCAGGAACTCGACATCGGGCCGAAGCTCTTTCAGCTTGCCCTTGAAGGACGCCCACGAGTCCCACCCGTAATTGTAGTTCGGCCCGATGCACATCCAGCGCTTGTAGGGCTTGTCCGCCACGAAATACGCGCCCGCCCTCGAATGCATCATGGCGTTGCTCATCGTCGCGAACCAATATGGGTTGAACTGCGCGCCGGTCAGCGAATCGGCGGCTGCCTGCGTCATGACGAGTACCTTCTTATACTGCTTGATGATAGGCGAGAGCGCGGCGGCCACCCCGCTCGACGTAGGGCCGATCATGAAATCGACCTTGTCTTCCAGGATATATTTTTTTGCGATCCCGACGCCGAGTGGCGGCTGCATCTTCGAATCCGCGGTAAGGAGCGTCACCTTGCGGCCCAGTATGCCGCCGGAGGCATTGATCTCATCCACCGCGAGCCGGACCGCCTGAAAGCCGTGCTTGCCGTAGCCGCCCATCGGCCCCGAATCGACGAACATGACGCCTATCTTTATAGGCCCTTCCGCCGCCGGAGCGATGCCGGCAAATAAGGCGAGGGCCACGCAAACGACCACGCCTGCAAGAAAAATAATCTTCTTACCCATAATCCCCCCTTGATTTTTTGTTACTGATACTCAAAATACTATTACACGAATCAGGAATAATTCAAAGGAAAGTTTGCCCGCAGCGCCTCCCTGTTGGCCGTTCCCTGATGTATAATAAGGGCATGGAAAAAATCATCGTCGATATAGACAACACGCTTTGGGACCTTGCCCCCGTGCTTTATGAGCGCATCCGGGAGGTGAGCCCCGATCTCCCCCCGCCTGCGCAATGGGAGGCATGGGACTTCTGGCGTTCGTACATCAGACCGGAAAAGATCTACGACCTGCTTTACACGATCCACCTGGAGCAGGAGAAATTCGACCCATACGAAGAGGCGGCGCCGTTCCTCGCGTCGCTCAAGGAAGCCGGTTTCTACATCATAGTGGCGAGCCACAGGCGCCCGGAGGCGCTGGGCCCGACGGAGCGGTGGCTTCAAAAGAACAGCCTGGCCTACGACAGCATCCACCTTAGCTATGACAAGACAGTGCTGTTCGACGAAAGCTGGGGCATCGTGGACGACAGCCCGGTTACGCTGGAAAAGGCGAAAGCGGCAGGAATTGTAAGGACGGGCCTCGTGAACCCCTGGAACGCGGGGGAGGACCATCCGCTATTCCAAAGTCTGCCCCAAATCTTCTCATACCTGCTTACGCAGCTTTAGAGGCCGTGATCTATTCGCGGCTTTTGCCTATCTCTCCGGGCTGCACGTCGTCACTATGGATATTTGAGGCCGGATCGGGTATACTTTTGAGGTAGCCGCGAACGGCAGGCTCAATCTTGACAGTCTGTCATCCTTTTCCGTCTACCAAAGGAAGAAATCTCTGCATGTATGACGTAATCGTGATTGGCGCGGGGCACGCGGGATGCGAAGCTGCACTTGCGGCCGGCCGCATGGGCGCGAGCACGCTCCTTCTTACGATGAGCCTCGACCGGGTGGCACACATGTCGTGCAACCCGGCCGTCGGCGGCGTCGGCAAGGGCCATCTCGTCAAAGAGATCGACGCCCTCGACGGGGCAATGGCCCGCGTCACCGACGAGACGGGCATCCAGTTCCGGACGCTCAACATGAAGAAGGGGCCGGCGGTCCGGGCCACGCGCGTCCAGGCGGACAAGGCCCGCTATTCCCTGGCGATGAAGAGGGTCCTCGAAAGCCAGCCCAACGTGCGGCTTCAGCAGGCTGCGGCCGAGCGGCTGATATGCGAAGACGGCCGCGTAACAGGCGTCGAGACCGCATGGGGCGAGCGCATCGAGGGCAAGTGCGTCGTCCTTACGACCGGCACCTTCCTGAACGGCCTCATGCACATAGGATTTGACAGCGCGCCCGGCGGCAGGATGGGCGATGCGGCCTCCCACGGCCTTTCAGCCTCCCTTACGGAGCTTGGCTTCGAGCTGGGCAGGCTGAAGACGGGCACGTGCCCCAGGCTCGACGGCCGCACCATCGATTTTTCCGGCCTGACGGCGCAGTACAGCGACGAGCCTGCGCGCCCCTTCTCTTTCCTCACGGAGAGCATCGACAGGGGCCTTGTCGCCTGCTACATCACTTATACGAACGAGACAACCCACGATATCATCCGGACCGCCTTGCCGCGCTCGCCCCTCTACGCGGGCAGGATCAAAGGCACGGGCGTCAGGTACTGCCCCTCGATAGAGGATAAGGTCGTCAGGTTCGCGAGCGGGCGCGCCACCAGGTCTTCCTGGAGCCGGAGGGCGTCGATACGGTCGAGTATTACCCGAACGGCCTCTCCACGAGCCTGCCCCTGGACGTCCAGATCGAGATGCTCCATACGATACCGGGGTTGGAGCGCGCCGAAATCACGCGGCCGGGCTATGCCATCGAGTACGATTTTGTCTACCCCACGCAGCTTATGCCCACCCTCGAGACGAAGCGTGTAGCCGGCCTTTTTGCGCAGGGCAGATCAACGGGACGACGGGCTACGAAGAGGCGGCGGCCCAGGGGCTTATCGCGGGCGTCAACGCGGCGCTTAACGCGCGCGGGGCGGGCGAGACCTTCGTCCTCGGCAGGGAAGAGGCGTATATGGGCGTCATGATTGACGACCTTGTGACGCGGGGTGTTGACGAGCCTTACAGGATGTTCACGTCCACGGGCCGAGTACCGCCTTTTCCTGAGGGAAGACAACGCGGACCTGCGGCTCACGGAAAAGGGCTATGCCCTGGGGATCGTCTCGGAAGGGCGCGCAGCGCGCGTCCGCGAAAAGAAGGGGCGAATAGAAGCCCTGTCCGGGCTTCTCGCCATCGACGCGCCTCCTGCCTACCAAAGGACGTCAACGGGCGTCTGGCATCGCTCGGAATTGAGCCGATCAAGAACCCCACGACCCTGGAGGAGCTGCTCAAGAGGCCGGAAGTCTGCATGGCCGACCTGTCCGCCCTGGACGGCCGCCTGAGGGCCTTCGGGAGGAGATTGCTTATCAGGTGGAGTTGAATATAAAATATAGGGGCTATACGGACAGACAGAAGGAGATGGTCGAGAGGGCGAGAAGGCTCGAAGGCAGGCTGATACCGGCCGGCATCGCCTACGAGGAGGTGTCCGGCCTGTCGCGGGAAGTGGTCGAAAAGCTCTCCAGGGTGCGCCCCCTCTCGCTCGGCCAGGCGGCGCGCATCCCCGGCGTTACCCCTGCATCGGTGGCCGCGCTTCTGGTCCATTTCAAGAAGATGGGGACGTTGTGACAGCGGAAGAGAGAACGGCCGCGATAAAGGCGCCTCCTTGATGGGCATGGGCGCGGACGTGTCGGGGGTTGCGGCCCTGGCGTCCTACGACAGGCATCTCCTTGACCTGGGAGAGACGCGTCCGCGAGAAATACCCCTTCGCGATCTCCTTCGGGCTGCTTGTGCCGAAAGGCGTTCTTGCGACGCTGACGGACGGGCCGACCCCGTTTTACCTGCACCATTACAGGCAGGTGAACTACCGGCTCGACATTATCGCTTACGAGCTTGCGAGGAAGCTTGAGGGGAAGGGCGCGAGGGCGCTGCCCTTTGCCGCCAGCCAGATGGTCGACTGGCAGGGCCAGAGGGGCCACATATCGCACAAGCACATTGCGGTAGCCGCGGGGCTTGGCTGGATAGGGCGGAACAACCTCCTGGTCCATCCGCGGCACGGCGGAAGGCTCCGGCTCAATACGGTACTCACCGATATGGAGCTTGTGCCTGATGCGCCGCTCGATTTCGGCTGCGGGCAGTGCTCGGCGCTGCGCCAGGGCTTGCCCGGCTTCGTCGATCAAGGCGGACCCTTCCGGCTTCGACCATAAAGGGTGTTACGATATGCTGCGGGAATTCAAGAATAAGAGGAACCTTGGACATCATATATGCGGTCTTTGCGTGAAGGCCTGCGGAGGAAAAGCATGAAGGCGTTGATCGCGCTTGAGGATGGGACCTGCTTCGAAGGCAGGTCTGCGGGCCTTGCGGGGGAAACGGAAGGCGAGCTCGTGTTCAACACGAGCATGACGGGTTACCAGGAGATCCTGACCGACCCTTCATATCGCGGCCAGATAGTCACGATGACCTACCCGCTCATAGGCAACTACGGAGTCAACGAAGAGGACGTGGAATCGGGAGGCCCGAAGGTCGCGGGCTTCATCGCCAGGGAGTTCAGCAAGATCACGAGCAACCACCGCGCGACGGAAGGCCTTCTCGACTACCTCTCGCGCCACGGGATCATGGCCATCGAAGAGGTGGATACGCGGGCCCTGACGAAGCACATCCGGGAAAAAGGCGCGATGAAGGCGATGGTATCGACCGCAGACCTCGACCGTGACAGCCTCGTCGAGAAGGCCCGGAAGATCGACCGGCATCTTAGGCATCGACCTCGTGGCCGGCGTTACGTGCCCCGCGCCTTACGTCTTCGAAGGCGACGGCGGGGACTTTACGGTCGTCGTCATGGACTTCGGCGTGAAGATGAACATACCCCGCATGCTCAAGAAGGCCGGGTGCCGGGTGATCGTCGTGCCCGCGCGCACGAGCGCCGCCGATATTCTCTCGTACTCGCCGGACGGCGTCCTTCTTTCGAACGGCCCAGGCGACCCTGAAGGCGTGCCCGATATCGTCGTGGAGATAAGGAAGCTCTTCGGCAAGGCGCCCATCTTCGGCATCTGCTTCGGCCAGCAGCTTCTCGGCCTCGCGTACGGGGGCAAGACGTACAAGCTGAAGTTCGGCCACAGGGGCGGCAACCAGCCCGTTAAAGAGCTGTTGTCGGGCAGGGTCTACATCACATCGGAGAACCACGGGTTCGCGGTCGATATGAAGTCGCTCGACGGCAAATCCGTAAAGGCCACGCACGTCAACCTGAACGACGGCACACTGGAGGGTATGGAGCACGAGATCTATCCGATCTTCTCGGTCCAGTTCCACCCCGAGGCGTCGCCCGGACCCCACGATTCTTACTATCTCTTTCAGAAATTCAGGCAATACATGGAGGCATTCAGGAAGGAGCGCCATGCCTAAGAGGAAAGACATCAAAAGCATATTTCTCATCGGGTCGGGGCCTATAGTGATCGGCCAGGCGTGCGAGTTCGACTACTCGGGGAGCCAGGCGTGCAAGGCGCTCCGTGAAGAGGGCTACAAGATCATCCTCATCAACAGCAACCCCGCCACCATTATGACCGACCCGACCATGGCCGACAGGACGTACGTCGAGCCGCTGATACCGGAGGTACTTGAGGCGATCATCAAGGCGGAGAGGCCTGACGCGCTCCTGCCGACCCTGGGCGGCCAGACAGGGCTCAACCTGGCGACGATCCTCGCAGAGAGGGGCGTGCTCGAAAAGTACAAAGTCGAGCTTATCGGCGCCGACTACGCGGCCATTAAGAAGGCCGAGGACAGGGAGGAGTTCAAGGCGGCCATGGAAAGGATCGGCCTTGAGATACCCACTTCGGGCTTTGCCTACAGCGTGGAAGAGGCGCGAAAGGTCGTAAAGGAGATAGGCTTCCCCGCGATCATCCGGCCGAGCTACACGCTGGGCGGGACGGGCGCTTCCGTGGCTTACAACGTCGAGGAGTTCGAGGCCCTGGCGGCCAGGGGCATAGAGAGCAGCATGATAAACGAGATCCTCATCGAGGAGTCCGTTATCGGCTGGAAAGAATACGAGCTGGAGGTGATGAGGGACAAGAAGGACAACGTAGTCATCGTCTGCTCGATAGAGAATTTCGACGCTATGGGCGTCCACACGGGCGACTCGATCACCGTAGCCCCGGCCCAGACCCTGAGCGACAAGGAATACCACATCATGAGGGACGCCGCCATCGCCATCATACGCGAGATAGGCGTAGAGACAGGCGGGTCGAACATCCAGTTCGCGGTCCATCCCGACACCGGCCGCATGGTCGTCATCGAGATGAACCCCAGGGTTTCCAGAAGCTCCGCCCTCGCCTCGAAGGCCACAGGGTTCCCCATCGCGAAGATAGCGGCGAAGCTCGCAGTCGGGCTATACCCTCGACGAGATACCGAACGACATCACCAAGAAGACCCCCGCTTCCTTCGAGCCGACCATCGACTACTGCGTAGTCAAGGTGCCCAGGTTCACCTTCGAAAAGTTCAAGGGCGCCGATGAGACGCTGACCGTCTCGATGAAGTCGGTGGGCGAGGCGATGGCCATAGGCAGGACGTTCAAGGAGGCCTTGCAGAAAGGCTTCCGGTCGCTGGAGACGGGCACGCACGGCATCATAGACGACCGCCACCCCGAGGGGCCGGACGACCTGGAGGTTATACAGGCAAAAGCTGATCGTCCCCAACAAGGACAGGGTCTATTACATCCGGTACGCCTTCAGGGCGGGCATGGATATCGAAGAGATATACAACCTGTCGAAGGTGGACCGCTGGTTCCTCAAGAACATCGAGGAGATCGTAACGTTCGAGAATGAGCTTCGGGCGGAGCGCAGCGACCTGCCTCTTTTTTCCGGGCGTGAAGGCATCTCCGTCGATCTGATGCTGCGGGCGAAGCGCTACGGATATTCCGACAGGCAGATAGGCCTGATCCTCGGCGTCGGCGAGGCGGAAGTGCGCAAATGGAGACTGGAGCACGGGATTGCGAGCGTCTTCAAGCTCGTCGATACCTGCGCGGCCGAGTTCGAGGCGTACACGCCTTATTACTATTCGACCTACGAATCCGAGAACGAGTCGCGCGATTCCGACAGGAAGAAGATCATGATCCTGGGCGGGGGGCCGAACAGGATAGGGCAGGGCATCGAGTTCGATTACTGCTGCGTTCACGCGGCCCTGGCGCTGAAAGAGCTGGGCTACGAGACGATCATGGTCAACAGCAACCCCGAGACGGTCAGCACTGATTACGATACCTCTGACAAGCTCTATTTCGAGCCGCTGACACTCGAGAACGTCCTCGACATCGCGAGCAGGGAGAAGCCCGACGGCGTCATCGTCCAGTTCGGCGGGCAGACGCCCCTCAACCTTGCCGTTTCCCTCAAGAAGGCGGGCGTCCCCATCATAGGGACTACCCCGGAGAGCATCGACATCGCCGAGGACCGCGAGAAATTCAAGGCCCTCCTCAAGAAACTGAAGCTGACCCAGCCGGAGAACGGCATCGCTACGTCGTTCGCGGAGGCCAAGGAAGTGGCCCGCGTGATAGGCTACCCCATCGTGGTCCGGCCGTCGTACGTGCTCGGGGGGCGGGCGATGGAGATCGTCTACGCGGAGGCAGACCTCGAGTCATTCGTGGAGAAGGCGTATGAGGCCTCCCCCGACCTGCCTATCCTCATAGACAAGTTCCTGGAGGACGCTATCGAGATCGACGTGGACGCTGTCGCAGACGGGGAGAATTGCGTCGTAGCGGGGATCATGGAGCATATCGAGGAGGCGGGCATCCACTCGGGCGACAGCGCCTGCGCCCTGCCGCCGTATTCGCTGAGCGACGACCTCATAGAGCGGATCAAATCCAACACCCATCAGCTCGCGAAAGAGCTGAACGTTATCGGCCTCATGAATATCCAGTACGCAGTCAAGAACGACGTGGTTTACGTGCTGGAAGTCAACCCGAGGGCGTCTCGCACCGTGCCTTTCGTGAGCAAGGCTACGGGCGTCCAGTGGGCGAAAGCCGCGGCGAAGGTCATGACGGGGCTGAAGCTGCCGGACGTGGGGATCAAGGGCGAGGTGGGGATCGATTACATAGCGGTTAAGGAGTCAGTCTTCCCCTTCAACAAGTTCTTCGGCGTCGATACGATACTCGGGCCTGAGATGAAATCCACCGGCGAGGTCATGGGCATCGACACCAACTTCGGGGCGGCCTTCTGGAAGGCGCAGCTCGGGGCCGGGCAGAACCTGCCTTTCGACGGCAACGTGTTCTTAAGCGTCAAGAACCAGGACAAAAGGAACGTGGTCTTCATCGCAAAGAAGCTTTCCGACCTCGGCTTCAGGATCTACGCGACGAGGGGGACGGGGAAGATACTGGCGAACAGCGGCATCGACACGACCATGGTGAACAAGGTCTCCGAAGGCAGGCCGCACGTGGTCGATATGATAAAGAACGGCGAGATCCACCTCATCATAAATACACCTTCGGGAAGGAAGCCCAAGAACGACGAGGTGCTCATCAGGGCCGGCGCGGTGCAGTACAAAATACCTTACACGACGACTATCTCCGGCGCCCAGGCCGTAGTGAACGCCATAGAGACGATGAAGAAGGGCGACCTGAGGGTGAAGCCGCTGCAGGACTACTACAAGTAACAGGCCGTAAAAAACCGCCGTTATTATTTGTTGAATCGCTTCCGGAAGCCAACGAGCGCAAGCAGGCCCGCGCCGAAGAGCAGCACGGTGGAGGGAAAAGAGACCTGGGTGAAGCCGATGTCGAACGTGTCTGCCGGCCATGACGTTTCGGTCCCGGCGAACGGGCTGTCCGTAAAACCGTTTCCCGCGGAATCGGCATAGTAGACAGTGTCGAGGATAGGCAGGGCGACGCCTGCCGGGGAAGAGTCCGGAGCAGCAGCCCCTATCGACCAGACGGGCACGTAGCATTTTCCGCGTGAATCGACGCGGAAGCATGAGCGGGGCGACTCGTTGATTATCTTGGCGTTACCGGCGATCGACCCTGCCGACAGGCGCAATGCGGGCTTGTGATCCATATTAGCCGTACCGGGTGTAACGAGCAGCGCAAGCAGCGCCGTTGCGCAGCCGATCTCGGCGATTGCGAAGTTCTTCATGGCCCCCTTCGTCCGGCGCCCTTGTCCTCTCCCCGATAGAGGCGAGGACGTATCACAGCCCACTCTTCTGCGTTTAACATGCAACGAAAGCGCCCGGTTTTGCTCAAGCTTAAACCCGGCATCGCCTTCGGCCCGGTTGTACTATACGTAAGAGTACATCGTATAACACGAACCACGAACATGTCAAGCAATTTTACGGTGAGAGATAAATTTTTCTGAGGGCTGCGTCTTAACGAATTTCAGGCTTTTATGTCGTTGACCTTTCTTTTGACTATTTTGCCTTTTTGCCTCGGCATGTCTACGCGGATATAGACGCTTTTCTCAAACACCCGGTCGACTATGCCTTCCATCTCACCCTTCTTACCGAAGGGGAATTTGACCTTGTCTCCAGCTTTCATGCAGCTCCTCCACTTGCTTCGCTTTTTGTGCTCTCCGGCTTGGCTTCGGACTTCGGTTCCGTTTTCTCCGTCTTTGCCGCCTTATCGTCGGCCTTGTTCGTATCGTGTTTGTGCCCGTTGCCTTTGGCGCCATCGACCGGCGACTTGTAGTCGGTCACGTACCAGCCGGTACCTTTTAGCTGAAAAGAGCACATAGAGATAAGCCTGTTGAGACGGCCTCCGCAGGCCTTGCATTCCTTTAGCGACTCTTCCGAGATTTTCTGGAATATCTCGAACCGCTTGCCGCAACCCGAGCATTCATATTCGTAAATGGGCATTTCTAACGACCTCCTGCCTAACTTCGACTAACAATATAACCCCTTATTGGCCGATTCGTCAAGCCGTTGTAAGGCGAAGGATGAGCCGGGGCTTCGCGCGCTTTGTTCTTGTCCGGGTGCTACCGCATGATGTCCAGGCCGTTCGCGTCATCGAAAAAAGTGACGCCCAGCAGGAACCAATCGGCCTTGGGCTTGTAGAAAACGAACTGCCAGACGGTGGGGACCGTCTCCGATTTCAGCAGGTAGACGAGGCGGACGAGCGAGCCTCCGAACCTCTCTTCCTTGATGAACTCGTATCCGAGGATTTTCCCGTTGGCCGCCAGTGAGTCATGGGTCTGCTGCTTCAGCATGTCCGATTCCTCGGGCTTCAGCTTGGCGACCGGCGAGCCGGAAAAGACGAGATCGAACGCCTGGGGCGCCTTGTCCTCCACAAGCAGGCGGAAGAAACCGTCCGTCATCGCCCTGGGCGACTTCTCCTCCGCCGGGGCGGCAGCGACAAACAAAAGGACTATAATGGAGGCAAGAATTGCGGTCTTCATAAGTTCTCCTCCTGGTTTCGCCGGCGACGAAGACTTTCGCACAATCGCGGCCCGGCCTTGGGGTCTTTTACCGTCCATTACCCAATTTTAACGCCTATTTAAATCGGCCGCAACAAATGCTTGCCTGTCCGGTTGCCTTGTCTCGATTCCGCTAGCCGTGCCGCGCTGACCGTTGCACTTGGCCGGCGTCTCGTGTAGACTATATTCCGCTTTGCGACATCTTCTTTTCGCCCGGGAATCCCTATGCTTTCAGTGACAAACCTTACGAAGACCTATGGTACGCAGGTCGTTTTCGACCAGGTATCTTTCACCGTCGGGGACGGCGAGCGTATCGGCCTGGTCGGCAGGAACGGCAGCGGCAAGACGACCCTTTTAAGGCTGATGACCGGGGAGGAGACGCCCGATGCGGGGAGCCTCAACATTCCCAGGGGCTATACGATAGGCTATCTCTCCCAGACGCTTTCATTCGCGAAGGCGAACGTCCTTGCCGAGGCCGCCTCCGTGCTGCCAAGGCACGAGGACGGCACGGACGAGACGTATAAGGTCAAGGCCGTCCTTTCCGGCCTGGGTTTTGGCGATTCCGATTTTTACAGGCCCCCCGCGGAGCTTTCGAGCGGCTTCCAGGTGCGCCTGAGCCTGGCGAAGGCCCTCGTATCGAGCCCGGACCTGCTTCTCCTCGACGAGCCGACAAACTACCTGGACATCCTGTCTGTCCGGTGGCTGGGCCGCTTCCTCAAGGAATGGCGCAGCCAGCTCATACTCATCACGCACGACAGGAGCTTCATGGACGAAGCGGTCACCCACGTGATGGGCATCCACGGGAAAGGCATAAGGAAAATAGCCGGATCGACCCACAAGCTCTATGCACAGATATTGATGGAAGAAGAGGTGTACGAGAAGACGCGTGTTAACGACGAGCGGAAGCGGAAGGAGCTGGAGCAGTTCATTAACCGTTTCCGCGCCCAGGCGACCAGGGCGCGCGCGGTCCAGTCCCGGATCAGGATGCTCGATAAGAAAGAGGAGTTGGAGAAGCTGCAGGCCGAGAAGATGCTCGACTTCCAGTTCCCCGCAGCGCCTTTTTCAGGCAAGTGGCTCATGGAAGTGCGGGATTTGAGCTTTGCCTATGACGGCGGGGCCCCCCTGATAGAAGGTTTGACGTTCCCCATCGCGAGGCGTGACAGGATCGGGGTGATAGGGAAGAACGGCAAGGGAAAGACGACGCTCCTGGGCCTTCTGGCGGGCGGTCTGAAGCCCGTTTCAGGTAATGTCGGAAGGCCTGCGGCATTGCGGACGAGTTATTTCGGGCAGGCGGGAATAGACGGCCTCAACCCGGACGCCACGGTCGAAGAAGAGATCACCCATGCGACAACCGATTCGAGCCGGGCGTCCAGCCGCGACATTTGCGGCCTCATGCTTTTCGAGGGCAACCTGGCACTCAAGAAAATCACGGTGCTCTCAGGCGGAGAGAAGAGCCGGGTGCTCCTGGGCAAATTGCTCGTAACCCCGTCCAACCTCCTTCTGCTCGACGAGCCGACCAACCACCTGGACATGGAATCGATAGATTCACTGATAGAGGCGATCGACGAGTTCGAGGGCGCCGTTGTCCTCGCCACCCACAGCGAGATGATCCTCCGCGCGGTCGCAAACCGCCTGATCGTCTTCGACGGCGGTCCGCCGTGGCTTTTCGAGGGTAGTTATGAAGACTTCCTGGAGCGGGTAGGGTGGCAGGACGAGCAGGCGGTTGCGCCGGTAAAGGGTGACCGGACGGTCAAGAAAGTGCAGAGGGCGGAAAGGAAGGAAATCAAGCGCATGCGCGCCGGGATAATCTCCGAGCGCTCGCGCATGCTCTCGCCTCTGGCGCGGGAGATTGACAGGCTGGAGAAGACGATCATGGGGCTTGAAAAACGGATCGAGGAGGACAACGCGGCGCTCCTTCGCGCCTCGGCCGGTGGGCAGGGCAAAGCTATTGCGTCGCTCTCCGTCTCGATCCACGAGGCGAAGGGTATGATCGACCGGCTGTTCGCGGAATTGGAATCGGCGTCGGAGCGCCCACGCAGAAACGGCGAGGGAGTTCGAGACGAAGCTTGCGGCCCTCTCAGAGGGGCCTGCCATCGAGTAAGATTTAAGGAGAAGACATGAGACAGCTTATAGCGGCGTGTGCCGTCCTGCTTCTGGCTGCCGGCGTCTGCGCAGCGCAGGAGCCTGCATTGCAGACGCAGAAAGAAAAGGCCAGCTACGTAGTCGGCGTGTTCCTTGGGAGAGACATGAAGAGCAAGGGCGTTGACCTTAACACCGATACCTTCATCAGGGGTTTCAGAGACGGGATTACGGGAGCGAAACCCGCCCTGAGCGACCAGGAGGCGCAGGAGGTCATGGATTCCCTCAACAGGGAGCTGGCCGAAAAACGCAATGCGGAGCTGGCGAAAATCGGCTGCTCAGGAGGAGACATTCCTGGCGCAGAATAAACAAAAGCCCGGCGTGAAGACCCTCCCCAGCGGCCTGCAATACAAGGTGCTGAAGGAGGGCTCGGGCTTGACCCCGACGCTCTATGACACCGTCACGGTCCAGTACCGGGGCACGCTCCTCGACGGGACTGAGTTCGACAGCTCTTACAAGCGCAACAAGCCTGCCACTTTCCAGGTGAGCGCGGTGATCCCCGGCTGGTCCGAGGCGCTGCAACTGATGACTCCCGGTGCGAAGTGGCAGTTCTTCATCCCTTCCAAGCTTGCTTACGGTCAAGCGGGCGTGGAGGGGACGATACCGCCGAACGCCACCCTTATTTTCGAGGTGGAGCTGATTTCCATCGTAGACGCGGACGCGAAGCCGACTAAGTAATCAAGAGGGGCCGGGATAATATCCGGCCCCTTCAAGCTCTCGTTTAGCCCCGTCTTGCCGGTTCCGTTCGCCTTGACATCGCCACCGGCAACCTTGATAATACTATCTGTTTCACTTGTTCAAGATAGACGCCTTGAAAAAGCGGTTATGATGAATAGAAAACTATCTCCCTTCTCTCTGCTCATCATACTCACCGGCCTGAACCTTTTCAATTACCTCGACCGCTACGTGCTGGGAGCCGTGAGGACGCCGATGGCTGAGGCGTTCGGGCTCGGTTATGGCGATTCGGGCCGCATGTTCACGGCCTTTATGCTCGGCTATTTCATTACGGCGCCGTTTTTCGGCTACCTGGGCGACCGGGGTTCCAGGAAGGCCCTCATTGCCCTCGGGGTATTCGTCTGGAGCCTGGGGACCGTGCTGACCGGTCTGGCCCAGGGATTTGTCGCCCTCCTTGCTTTCCGGGCGATGGTCGGTGTGGGGGAGGCGAGTTACGGGAGCCTGAGCCCGGGGCTGATCTCGGATGTCTGGCCCTCCGCGAAGCGGAACATGGCGCTCACGGTCTTCTACATCGCCATCCCGGTCGGGTCGGCCGCCGGGTATATACTCGGCGGCGAGATCGCAGCCCACTGGGGCTGGAGGTACGCCTTCTATGTGGCCGGCGCTCCGGGCCTTCTGCTTGCACTGGTCCTTCTGCCCTTTAAGGAACCGGCCAGGGGAGAATCGGAAGGTGCGCCCGTGCACGCTGCTAAGGCGCGCCTGCCTGACGTGCTCCGGCTCTTCGCCAATGCTGATTACAGCCTTGTCGTCTGGGGTTATGTGGCGTATACGTTCGCCCTCGGCGCCTTCGCGTTCTGGGGACCGACTTTCCTTGAGAAGGTGCACGGCATGCCGCTGAACCGGGCGGACAGTTTCTTCGGGGCTGTCCTGATCGTTGCAGGCGTAATCGGAAGCCTGTCAGGCGGCCTCCTCGGTACATGGTGGCAGAGGCGCACGCCCGCAGGCTATGCCCTGCTGCTGACCAGCTCCATCGCGCTGGCGCTTCCTTTCTCTTTCTGCGCGATCCTCGCGGGGAGCGCAGGGCTTTCAATGGCCTTCCTCGCGGCTTCGATCTTTTTGCTTTTCTTCATCACCGGCCCGGTCAATACATTGATTTTGGAGACGGTACCGGTCAACGTCCGCAGCAGCGCCATGGCCGTCTCCATATTCATGATACATCTCTTCGGCGACCTCTATTCGCCGGAAGTGGTCGGGCGGCTCGCGGACCGCATGGCGGGGGATCTGCAGAAAGGCATGCTGGTCCTCCCGGCAGCGCTGCTCGTCGCGGCGCTTCTCTGGATGGTCCTCGCGGCAAAGACCCTGAAAACACGCCGCACGACCGGGGGAGCATACGCATGAGCCGGGACAGAGGCGCGGAATTAAAGAGAGGCTTCCTGGGAAAATGTTACGAGGCGGGCTTGCGCATTCTGTTCAAGGCGTACCTGAAGGGCGTGCACCGCATAAAGATAGAAGGTGCAGACAGGGTCCCGACGTCGTTCGACAAGCTCGTCATTGTAGCCAATCACGCCTCTTACATAGACGGGGTCATCCTCTGGGCCTACCTGCGCCTCCCCATGCGCATCGTTGTGGACAGGACGGTAGCCGCCAACCGCTGGCTGCGGCCTTTTCTGAAGGACGACCAGTTCGTTGCCATCGACTTCATGAGCCCTTATGCGATCAAGGACGTCGTCCGCATGGTCGACGAGGGCCGCCCCCTGCTTGTCTTCCCGGAAGGGCGGCGGACATCGACCGGCCATTTCATGAAGATATACGACGGGACGGGGTTTGTTGCGTTCAGAACGGGGGCGCACATCCTCCCCATATATATCAAGAACACGTACAACACGTTCTTTGCGAAGAAGCACAAGGGGCGGCGCGTCTTCGCGCCCATTACCGTAACTATCGGCGAGCTGCGCCCTCCGATGCATCTGGGGCACCTGCCGAACAGGAAGAGGAAAGGGGCAGCCACGAGGGCGATCTATTCGATGCTCGCGGAGGTTTATCTCGAGGCGCATAACAAGCCCTCGACACTCGGCAGGGAATTTATCCGGATCTGTTTGCAGGACCGCAGAAAGGAGATTTTCAACGACTCGACGGGCCGCAGGCTGAGCCGTGGGAAAGCGCTGGCAGGGGCCTTTGCTTTAGGCCGCCGCTTTTCCAGGATCGCTCAAGGCAACATCGCCATCATGCTTCCCAACCTGAGCGTAACCGCCGTCATCTTCATGGCCTTGCAGCTCTACCGCAAGGTGCCCGTCCTCCTTAATTATTCGAGCGGCCCTCGCGGTCTCGGTCTCTCTATGGACCTTGCGGATATAGGCACAGTCATCACGTCGCGGCAGTTCCTGGAAAGGCTCAAGCTGACGGACGCGGTCTTCGGGACGCGAAAAACGATCTTCCTGGAAGACCTGAAAGACGAGGTCGGATTGGGCGACAAGCTATTCGCGCTCTTTCGGGCCTTCTTTCCGGGCGGCTTCCGCGCTATGCGCGCAGGTGAAGAAAAGGAGACGGCCGCGATACTATTTACGTCCGGCTCGGAGGGCCTGCCGAAAGGGGTATGCCTTTCTCACGAGAACATCATCACGAATGTCTACCAGGGGCTTTCAAGGATCGGCGTGACGCCGGAGGATTCTTTCCTGAACGTCCTCCCCATGTTCCACAGCTTCGGCCTGACCGGGGGCACGATCATCCCCATATTTGCGGGGGCGCGGGTGTTCTTCCACGTCAGCCCCCTCCACTACAGGATCGTGCCGGAGCTTGCCTATGACAACGAATGTACGATCCTGCTCGCCACGAATACTTTCCTCAACGGGTATAGCAGGCGCGCGAACCCTTACGACTTCCATTCGCTGCGCCACATCTTCTGCGGCGGCGAGCCGCTCACCGACGCAGTCTTCGAGCGCTACGTGAGGACGTTCGGCATACGGGTCTTATCGGGTTACGGCGCGACCGAATGCGGGCCGCTCCTTAGCATCGAGAGCGCCCTCCAGCATGAATACGGGACGGTTGGCGCCCTGCTTCCGGGCATCGAGCACAGGATTGTGCCGGTCGAAGGCATCGACGGCAAAGGCGGGACGGCAGGCAGGCTGCTGGTGCGCGGCAAGAACGTGATGAAGGGGTATCTCAACGATGAGGCGGCTGCGCGCAGCACCGCGGAAGACCGGGGATGGTACGACACGGGCGACATCGTCGAGATAACGGAAGAGGGCTCGCTGAAGATTGTCGGCAGATTGAGGAGGTTTGCCAAGGTTAGCGGGGAGATGATCTCGCTTTCCTCGGTGGAAGAGGTGCTTTCCCGCGAGCTGGCCGGCCGTAAAGACCTGGCGGTCATGGCGGTAAGCGACGAGAAAAAAGGCGAAAGCCTCATCGTGGTGACGAACAACCCGGCGATAGAGCAGAAAAACGTGCGGGAAACACTTAAAGCGAACGGGTTCAGCGACCTGGCCGTCCCCCGCCGCGTCGTCTTCCTGAAAGAGATGCCCAAACTCGGCACGGGCAAGATAAACTACGTCAGGCTTCAGGAAGTGATAGAGTAGCTGACGAGAAGCACTCGGAAACCGAGAACCGGTTCTATGCTCTGGGGCAAACGGATTCCGGCAGGCTATTGTTTCTCGTCTTCACGGTTCGCACGGATAAGCTAAGGATCATATCCGCGAGAGACATGAATAAGAAGGAAAGGAGGGTGTATCAAACCCATGAAGAAGAAAATTCCCCAATTCAAAAGTGAAAAAGAAGAAAGGGATTTCTGGCAAAAGCACGATTCGACGGAATACGTTGACTGGAAGAAAGCGGAGAGGCGGACCATGGCCAATCTGAAGCCTTCCGTGAAGACTATCTCACTTCGTCTTTCTGCATCCATGCTGGAGGAGCTGAAGCTCCTGGCAAACAAGCGCGACGTGCCCTATCAGTCCCTGGTTAAGGTCTTTCTGTCCGACAGAATAGAGCAGGAGCTTGCGGCTAAAGGGCGTAACAAGTCGCTGCACCGTATCGCCCGGAAATCGGCAAACTAAGGTACGTTCTATTTATTGTCGAAAAGCCGCGTCGATGATCGACAATTCTGTTAGAGCGGCCGCTAATCAGTGATTGACGGCACATCGGCCCGGTGGTATATTATGGTCATAATTATGGTCAACCATAATTGGAGGCAACAATGAAGACGCTACCTCTTTCCGAAGTAAAGATGAAACTGAGCAGCCTTGTGGATCAGGTAGAGGCAACGGATGAAGAGGTCGTCATCACCAGGAATGGCCGGCCCGCTGCTATACTGGTGAGCCCGGAGGAGTTCGAGAGCTGGAAAGAGACGATTGCGGTGAAGTCTGAGCCGGGGTTCGTAGAAGAGATCAGGAGCGGCCTTCAGCAATTGAAGAGTCGGAAGGCAATACTTTACACCCTGGAGGACCTCTTTGAAGAGAGGTAGCAGTTTGAAGCTGCGGCTGCCTCAAGACGTGGCGGACCTCATTCGCGGAATGCATCCTGGCCTCAAGAAGAAGGTGAGAGCTTGCCTTGAAGCCATCCTTTCCGATGTGACATCGGGAAAGGCCCTTAAAGACGATCTGGCCGGGCTGCGAAGCTTCAGGATAGGCCGTATGCGGGTTATCTACAGGGTTACGAAGACGGAGGTACAGGTTGTGGCCGTCGGACCGCGAAGCCGCATCTACGAGGAAACAGCCAGATTAATCAGAAGAGAAAGGGCCGGCGGTTAGTCATCTGCCCCTTGTGCAAGGGGCAGATGAAAGTGTAAGTTATCATGTGGGCACGCACGGTAACGACCTGATCGCCTTTCTTCTCAAGCCCTCCAGCTACCCCGAAAGACCATCGTCCATTACATACCATGAGACGCACATTTCCCAGGTCTTTGTCGGCGATGCGTACGTTTATAAGATCAAGAAGCCTGTCAACTTCGGGTTTCTCGATTTTTCGACGCTCGAAAAGCGGCATTTCTACTGTCACGAAGAAGTGGTTCTCAACTCACGCCTGGCCGGGCACGTCTATCTGGGCGTAGTCCCGATATATGGAAGAGACGGCCGGTATTCCTTCCGCAGGTCGAAGGGTGCGCACGTAGCCGAGTACGCCGTCAAAATGAAGACGATACCGGAGGAGAAGCTCCTTTCAAGCCTGATCGCCGCGGGCCGGTTGCTTGAGGAGGAAGCCGCAGCCGTCGGGGCGATGATAGCCCGCTTCCATCGTCAGGCGCCTGTGCACCGGGCCGGGCCGTACGGCGGCCTCTCGTCGGTGCGCACGAATACGGAAGAGAACTTCGAGCAGATAGGGCCTTTCCGGGGTGCTACCATCGCCGCAGAGCTTTACGGCCTGCTCGTTGCGCAAACACGCGACTTCATCCGCGACAACGAGGCCCTCTTCGGGCAGAGGAAGACCGGGGGCTTTGTGCGCGAGGGCCACGGCGACCTCCACACGCAGCACGTCTGCCTGATAGAGCCGCCCGTTATTGTCGATTGCATCGAGTTCAACAAGCGGTTCCGGATCGGCGACGTGTTGGAGGACATTGCCTTCCTCCTGATGGACCTGGAGCAAAAAGGCAGGCACGACCTGTCGCAGGCCGTCTCGTGCGCCTATTTCTCCCGTTTCCCTTCGGCCTGCTCCGTGGACCTGCTGCGGTTTTACAAAACGTACCGGGCCGTCGTGCGCGGGAAGATCGAGGGCTTCACGGCAAAGGCGCTTGAAGATGAAGACCGCAATGCAGGCGAGGCTGCCGGGAAGCGGGCCGGCAACTACTTCGCCCTCGCCCGGTATTACCTCGAACAGGCGCATACGGTCTTCAATCCCGTGGTGCTCATGGGGCCGGCCGGGTCGGGCAAGTCCGAGGCCGCCAGGGGGTTGATAGCCGGCGCGCTCGTCCTTCGCTCGGACGAGGTGCGCAAAGGCATTGCCGGTTTGAAGGCGGCCGACCACGTCTACGTCGATTACGGGACGGGCCTCTATAACGCCGAGACGACGCAGCGTACGTACCGCGTGCTCACGGATGAGGCCGTTGCTGCCTGCCGGAAAGGGAAGCGCGTAGTCGTTGACGCGACGTTCCTTTCCTCCGATCTGGTCCGGCTCTTCTACGATGCCTGCATGAACGAGGGGCTCAACCCTTTCTTCGTTTCCTGCTTCGCGGACGCGTCAGTGCTGAGGGAGAGGGTGCAAAGGAGGGTCGGGAAAGGGTCTGATGTATCGGACGCCCACCCGGCCGTGCTGGAGAGGCAGCTCGAGGTTATGGAGGAGCCGAAAGACGTGCCCTCATTCCGTATCATGAAAGTCGATACGGGCAGGGCGGCGCCGGAAGAGATAAGGCAGGCCCTCCGGCTCTTCCTGAAGCCGTAACCGTTTGCCGGTCTTTTCATGATAAAATAATCCGATGAGCGAGAAGGCGATAGAAGGCATCGAGGTCGGCGGGGAGTACTCCGGGACTGTGCAGGACGTTGCGCTGCCCGCGGGACACGGCGTAGTGCGCCTGGGAGGGCTCGTCGTCTTCGTCCCCGGGGCCGTGACCGGCGACAGGGTGCGTATAAAGATAGTCAGGGCGGAAAAGCGGTTCGCTTACGGCGAGGTCGTCGCGATCGAGGAGGCATCATTGCTTCGGGAGGCGCCGCGCTGTGCGCATTTCGGCGCCTGCGGCGGCTGCGACCTCCAGGCCATGAGCTACGCCGGCCAGCTCAAGCTCAAGGAGAACCACCTTGCCCAGTCCCTCGCCCGAATAGGCGGGCAGGACGTGTCGGCGATAAAAGTCTCGCCCATCGTCCCTTCCGTCGATGCTTATTGTTACCGGGGCAAGATAGAGCTGTCGTTCGGAGAGGAAGACGGCCGGCTTGTCGCAGGGCTCGCCGGGCGGTCCTCGCCTTTGAGCCCATACGCAGGCCGGATCGTGCCGATTGGCGGCTGCGACCTTTTCAGCCCCGTCGTTGCCCGGTTGCTCCCTCTGGTGATGGAAGCCGTTCACAGCGCGGGCCTTACCGCTTACAACGACGAGACAGGGGCAGGCGCGCTCAAGCGGCTTGTCATCCGGGAGGCGAAAGGCACGGGCGAAGTGATGCTCCACGTCGTCGCCGCCTCCGACGTGGCGCCCGCACTTGCTCCGCTTGAGGGAAGGCTTGGCGCAGAGCTGCCGCAAGTCGTAAGCGCCTATGTTACATCCGGCGGCGCGACCAGGCTCCTCTGGGGCAGGCCCGCAATCGAGGAGCGCCTTTCAGACCTTTCCTTCCGCATATACCCGCCGACTTTTTTTCAGCCGAACCCGATGACCGCGGCACTGCTCTACGAGCGGATCGCAGGTTTTGCCAGGGACGTGAATGCGCGCCGTGTGCTCGGCCTTTATTGCGGCTCGGGGGCCATTGAGGTTTTTATGGCCCGGCGGCTTCCGCAAATAGACGTGACAGGCGTAGATTCGAGCGGAGAAAATATAGCCTGCGCGCAGGAAAACGCGGCCGTGAACGGGGCGGCGAACTGCCGGTTTATAAAGGACATGGCGGAAAGAGCAGCGCGCCTTGCTGCGGGGAAAACGGACTTGCTCGTGATCGACCCGCCCAGAAGCGGTATGAGCGCGGATGCCGTCGCTGCGATCCGGCGGATCCGCCCGGAGAGGATCGCATATGTTTCCTGCAACCCCTCGACGCTTGCGAGGGACCTGAAAGGCCTGGGCGGAGGTTACAGGGCCAGGGAGGTCATACCCTTCGATTTCTTTCCCCATACTGCGCATTTCGAGGCGCTTGCATTGCTGGAGCGTGCCTGACATATCGATGCTGCGCGGGGTCCGCTTCTTGACCTGTCCGGCCGTTAGTAGTCTAATAATAGCATGGGGATACTGAATGCAGGCGCGTAAAGCGCGGAGGATTAAAGAGTGGAAAAGTTCGTGAATAAAATCAAGGACGCCTTCATCGCGACCAGGCCGTGGTCCTTCCCGATGTCTCTGATCTCCGTCTCCATTGCGACAATCCTTGCTGCCGAAGAGGGCCCGGTCCTCTGGGGCTCTTTCGTCCTTGTCTGCATCGGCATCGTCTGCTTCCACGCCACTGCCAACGTGCTGAACGATTATTTCGACACGCGCTACGGCGTTGACCAGCCCGACTGCCCTACGGCGGCTTACAGACCGCAACCCATCCTGAGCGGGATGTTCACGCCCGGACAGGTCCTTACGGAAGGGATGATCCTGGCCGGCATTACCATTGTCATAGGTCTTATCCTTACCTTCGAGTGCTCCCTTGTAGTCCTGTGGATCGGCATCGCCGGGTTTCTCGCCTGCGTTTTCTACACCGCCGGGCCGGTAAAGTTCAAATACAAGGCATGGGGCGAGGTCTTCGTCTTCGTGATGTGGGGACCGCTGATGTTCGAGGGGGCTTACGCAGTGCAGCGCCAGGCACTCTCACTGAAGGCCTTGGCCGTGTCGATACCCTTCGGCGTCCTGGTGGCCCTTGTCTTATTTGCCAACAACATCAGGGACATTGATTACGATTCGCGCCAGCCCATCAAGACGATAGGGATTATCCTCGGCGCAGCCCGGTCGATCCGCCTGTACGCCCTGATGATCGCCGCCGCCTACCTCTTCGTGGCCCTCATGGTGGTGGCGGGTCTGCTGAGCCCCTGGACGCTGCTCGTCCTTCTCTCGCTGCCGAAGGCCCTCAAGCTGGTGAAGATATTTACGGTGAAAGTCCCCGACGCGGCGGACGCGAACACCGCACAGCTCAACACGGTCTTCGGCCTGCTCCTCGTTGCCGGTCTCATCATTAACAGAATAGTGTCTATGTGATAGCCGGGGGCGTCATCCTCGCCTTTGCCTGCTGGTGCTTTACCTTCGGCTGGGCATGGGGCAATTTCTGGGAGAAAATAGGTCTCTCCGTCATCATCGTCTCCACTTACTCGCTCTTGTGGCAGCGGCCGGCGATAACTTTCCGTGTTAAATCGGTTCTCCTTGGCGTCCTTTCCGCTGCCGTGCTCTATCTCCTTTTCTTTCTCGCCAACGCAATTGCCCCACTCGTGCTGCACGAGGCGCCGGCCCAGGTAGGCGGCATCTATGGCCTAGGCGGCGGGACGAACAGGGTCCTCATCTGCCTGCTGCTGCTTTTCGTGACCGGACCGGGCGAGGAGATCTTCTGGCGGGGCTTTCTGCAATCACGGATGATGGAGCGCTGGGGGACCGTCCGGGGCTACGTGGCAGCCACGGCCGTCTACGCTGCCGTCCATCTGTTCTCGGGCAATCTGGTGCTCGTCGTCGCTGCGCTCCTCGCAGGCGCCTTCTGGGGAGCGCTCTACGCCTGGCGGCGCGATTTACTCCTGCAGATCGTTTCCCATTCCCTGTGGTCGGCCTTTATATTCGCGATTGTCCCCATAAAATAAGCGCCGGGATATTTGAACCAGCGCCTATTTCTTACGGGTGATGGCACGGTCGATAGACAGTGTCCCACCTCCCGCGATCATAAGGGCTATCGACATGCCTATCAGGAGCAGGTGATATTCGATACCTTCCCCTGCCTTCTGGCCGAACCAGTTCATGAAAAAGCCGAACTTCAGGTGCACGAGGAAAATGGCGACAGCCATCTCTACCGCTATGCCGAAGGCCGCGATCCTCGTGAGAAAGCCGAAGAAAAGGCCGATAGGGCCCAGGAATTCAGCCGCGATGGCCAAAATGGCGAAGGCAAGCGGTATGTGCAGCTTTGTCGTCATTAAGTTCATCGAGCCCGCAAGACCGGGCCCGCCGAGCCAGCCAAGCACCTTCTGAGCGCCGTGCGGGAAAAAGACTACGGCGAGAAACAGGCGAAGCACAAGGGCCGGTAACCGTCCGTCTGTCGATAGAAGCGCCCTGAACATTGCAGTCCCCCCTGGAATGAGAAGTGATTTTATTCAATTATAATCGCCCATTGTGCTACGGGCATGAATTTTCAGGGGGGAAGGTTCGTCCCGCCGGGCGATTATTCCTTGCTGCCGCCCTCCGGCCCTACCCACCGGCCCATTTCTTTGTAAGGCTGGGTCAGCCGGACGATCTCCTTCCTGTTGGCCAGGAACCGCTCCTTCATCCCTTTCAGCCAGACCCTGTGGTCTTCGATGAACTTAACGTTGCTCACGTCCCAGCCCGGCGTCCCTTTGACTGCGCCTTTTTCGGCGATATCAAACGAGCCGTGGCAGACCGTGCAGATGAAATCCGTTTCCCGAACGCGCACCACGTCGTTGCCGCAGAACGGGCAGGCACGGCCTGAGCATTCAGGCGCTCCGGGCGCGAAGAGGCCCAGTCCGAGCCTTTCCGCAGTCTGAAGGTGGTCCCCCAAAAGTACGTCTCCGGGCAGGGCGGCCTTCAAAGTGACCACGCCTTTTACCGAGAGTCCCAGGAAGGCGGCAAGGGTAAGGAGGTGTTGGGGCGCTGTGCCTATTCTGTCCTGGAGACCGTAAGTGGCCGCAAGTATGGTGGGTTTCCCGCGCGTATGCTCCATAATGGAGAAGAATGAGAAGGCCCGGTCGAGGAGCATCTTGACGCTGCCGTATTCACCGAGAAAATAGACCGGCGACGCAATGATAAGGGCATCGGCTTCGGCTATGAGGCCTTTAATAAAAGGGACGTCGTCTTCGATGGGGCAAATCCCCTCGTCGAGGCACCGGTAGCAGCCCTTGCAGGGCCTGATGTCGATGGCGGGCAGCCGGACCAGGGACAGGTCGCACCCGCCTGGTACGTGCCTCGCCGTCTCCTTTATGAATAGCTCGCAGTTGCCGAGCTTCCTCTGCGAGCAGACTATGCCGAGCACCCGCTTCTTCCCGCCCGATTTCCCTGTCATTGGCCGCGCTCCTCCCGTTGAGGCTGTTGAAAACAAACGGATTTTATGTTAAAACTCCTTGTCATGAAAAACAAGAGTGTCAATCCTTTCAATAAGGGCGTATTCATCTGGCTTTTTATTATCCTGCTTATCCTGTTCCTTTTCAACATCTATCATAAGCCGAGGAAACAATTGGAGTCAGTCGCCTTCAGCGATTTCGTAGACTCCGTGGCAGCCGACCAGGTAACGTCCGTCACCATCCAGGGCAAGAACATCAGCGGTATCCTGAAAGACGGGCGTGACTTCAAAACGTTTGCAGCCGACGACCCCGATCTGCTGAAGCTTATGCGGCAGCACAGGGTAAAGGTGCAGGCAAAGCCCGACGAAGACTCGGGCATCTGGCAGTCGATCTTTGTCTCCTGGTTCCCCATGCTCCTGTTAATAGGCGTCTGGATATTTTTCATGCGCCAGATGCAGGCGGGGGGAGGCAAGGCCCTGGCCTTCGGCAAGAGCAGGGCGCGCATGGCCAACGGGAGGGAGAATAAGGTCACCTTTCAGGACGTGGCCGGCATCGAAGAGGCGAAGATAGAGCTGGAAGAGATTATCGAGTTCCTCAAGGACGCCAAGAGGTTTACGAGGCTGGGCGGCAGGATACCGAAAGGCGTGCTGCTCGTCGGGCAGCCCGGTACAGGCAAGACGCTCCTTGCCAGGGCTATAGCGGGCGAAGCGAACGTGCCATTTTTCAGCATCAGCGGCTCCGATTTTGTCGAAATGTTCGTCGGCGTGGGCGCTTCCCGCGTCCGCGATCTGTTCAACCAGGGCAAGAAAAACGCACCCTGCATCATCTTCATCGACGAGATAGACGCGGTCGGCAGGCACAGGGGCGCAGGCCTCGGCGGCGGGCATGACGAGAGGGAGCAGACCCTCAACCAGTTGCTCGTCGAGATGGACGGCTTCGAGTCGAACGGGGGCGTCATCGTCATTTCCGCCACGAACAGGCCCGACGTGCTCGACCCCGCGCTGCTGAGGCCCGGCAGGTTCGACAGGCAGATAGTAGTGCCCATCCCCGACGTGAAGGGGAGGGAAGAGATACTCGGCGTGCACACGAGGAAGACCGTGCTGGCCCCGTCGATAGACCTTTCCGTGATCGCCCGGGGAACGCCCGGTTTTTCGGGGGCCGACCTGGCCAACCTTGTCAACGAAGCCGCCCTGATCGCGGCCAGACAAAACAAGAAGGAAATCGAGATCGCAGACCTGGAAGAGGCGAAGGATAAGGTGCTCATGGGCGTCGAGAGGCGCAGCATGATAATACCCTATCCGGAGAGGAGAAATGCGGCCTACCACGAGGCAGGGCATGCGCTCGTTGCCAAGATGACGCCGAATTCGGACCCCATCCACAAGGTTACGATCATCCCGAGGGGCCGCGCGCTCGGCTTGACGCAGCAGTTGCCTATCGATGAAAGGCACACGTATTCCAAGGAATACCTTACCGACAATGTCACCATCCTGCTCGGCGGAAGGGCCGCGGAGGAGATTGTCCTCAACCACCAGACGACAGGCGCGGGCAACGACATAGAGCGGGCCACCGAGATCGCCAGGAAGATGATCTGCGAATGGGGTATGAGCGAAAAACTCGGCCCCCTCAATTACGGCAAGAAAGAGGAACCGGTCTTCCTCGGCAAAGAGATGATGAGGCAGAGGGATTTCAGCGAGAAGACTGCGAACGATATCGACTCGGAGCTTAAGAGTATCGTATCGGAATGCTTCGAGAAGGCGAAGGCCATCCTTCTGAAGAATATTGATGCCCTGCACGCCATCGCCACCGCCCTTCTCGATCGGGAAGTGCTCGACGGGCAGGAGATAGACGACATCATGAAGGAAAGGACCAATGGCCTGGGGGAAACGGTTCAAGGATAAACCTCTCGTAATGGGCATCCTGAACGTGACGCCCGATTCCTTCTATGACGGCGGGGCATACTTCACACAAGACAAAGCGATAGAGCGCGCCTTCCGCATGATAGAGGAGGGCGCCGACATCCTCGACATCGGGGGCGAGACAACAAAGCCCTTTTCCGATCCCACTCCCGAGAAAGAAGAGCTGCGGCGGATCGTCCCGGTAATCGCCTCCATCAGAAAGAAATCGGATATCCCTATCTCCATAGACACTTACAAGGCGCCCATCGCTAAGGCCGCGCTGGCTGCAGGCGCGGACATGGTGAACGACATCTCCTCACTTTCCTTCGACCCCGCCATGGCGGGCGTAGTGGCGAAGGCGCGGGCGCCCATAATCCTGATGCACATAAAGGGCACGCCCAGAGACATGCAGGTGAGCCCGTCGTATGAGAACGTAGTGGCCGAGGTTATGGATTTCCTGGCCGAGAGGATACGTTTTGCCGTAGAAAACGGCATCGACGGGGATAACATTGTGGTGGACCCGGGCATAGGCTTCGGCAAAAGGCTGGAGGATAACCTGGCCCTCATAAAAGAGGTCCCCCGGCTCAAGACATTGGGAAAGCCGGTGCTCATCGGCACGTCAATGAAGTCCTTTATCGGCCGCATACTGGGATCGACCGCCCTTGAAGACAGGGCCGAGGTCGCGCTGGCGAGCGCGGCTATTTCGGTCTGGAACGGGGCAGACATCGTGAGGGTACACGACGTGGCGGGGACGCGGAGGGTCATGAAGTTCATGCAGGCCCTCATGGCGCTCCCGGACAGGGAATAAGGCCATGACGCACGCCGTCAGGTGGCAGGACGTCCTCGACGTACTGATCGTCGCGTACATCATCTACCGCATCCTTCTTCTGATTAAGGGCACCAAGGCGCTCCAGCTCACGGTGGGCATCATCATGGTGTTTTCGGCCTTTTACCTGTCGAAGAAGCTGGAGCTTTTTACCCTTGGCTTCATGCTCAACAGCTTCGTCACGTCCATCGTGCTCGTGATCGTCGTTATCTTCCAGAACGAGATCAGGCACATGCTTTTCGTGCTGGGCAGGAGCCCGTTCTTCCGCAGGATCTCCTACGTGCAGGAGACGCTTTTTTATGACGAGCTCGTCAATGCGTGCACGATCATGGGCAAGAAGAAGACCGGCGCGCTGATCGTCCTGGAGCGTGAGGTGGGGCTGGACGAATTCCTGGAAGGCGGCGTGAAGATAGACGCGGACGTTAACGCGGAGCTTCTGATAAGCGTCTTCCAAACGACCTCGCCGCTCCACGACGGCGCGGTCGTAATAAAGGACGGGCGGATAAGGGCGGCAAGCTGTGTCCTTCCGCTCTCGACGGTGGAGACGCTAGATAAGGATTTCGGGACCAGGCACCGCGCGGCCGTCGGCATCACGGAAGTGGCGGACGCGGTCTCGGTGGTCGTCTCCGAAGAGACGGGCCAGATTTCATATGGCGCAGCGGGCGCGATCACCAGGAACACTAGCCCCCGAGGCGCTAAGGAAAGCGCTCAAGTCCCTGCTGCTGGGCCGGGAGGCGGTTTCCGGCGGCTAAGGCACGGGAGGCGGTTTTAACCATGGGCTTCGTACGAAAATTCATCTTCAACGATTTCAGGCTCAAGGCGCTTGCGCTGGTGCTTGCCGTTGTTCTCTGGTTTTCCACGACGTACATGGGGGAGTCGAAGATGGGCTTCATGGTGCCCGTTTCCTTTAATAATCTGGAAAAGGGCGCGGTCATCAGGGAGGCGGAGATACGGAACATCCTCGTGACGGTAAACGGGTCTCCATCGATCCTGAAGAACGTTAGGGCGGAAGAGATAAGGGTGCCCATAAACCTTTCAAGGGCGAAAGAGGGCCGCCATGTCTTCAGCATCGGGAAAGGGGACGTGATCGTCCCGCCGGGCCTGAAAGTAGAGGATACCAAGCCCGACTACGTAGTGGTCGAGGTGGACAAGATAGTGGAAAAGCGCATGCGCGTTGTAGTAAAATTGGATAAGAAGTGGCAAGGCGCCTATGAGGTCGCCTCCTGCCGCCCGGCGTATGTCTATGTGGAAGGCCCCAGGGAGTCGCTTCAGAAAAAGGACGTCCTGGAAACGGCCCCGGTCAGCGGCAATTTCACGCGCCAGCAGGAAGTCCTCGTCATCCCTCTCGATGCAAAATCGTTGGAGGCGAGGAAGGTCGTACCCGAGACGGCAAGGGTTGTGCTGAGGAAGATCGGAAGCTAGGAATAAATGACCCTGCTGCTATCAGCAGGGTATCCAAGCCACGAGCGTAAGCGAGTCTTTGAGGGGGAGGCTCCATCCGGCTTTGCCGGTGGAGGGGGCGACGCTAGCCCCAATAATAAGTTGAAGGGATAACGATGCCGGAGCTTATGGTAAACATCGATCACGTTGCGACTCTGAGGGAGGCGCGCGGCGTCTCCTATCCGGACCCCGTCTATGCCGCCTGCATTGCGGAAGAGGCAGGGGCGGCAGGGATCATCGTGCATCTCCGGGAAGACAGGCGACACATTAAAGACAGGGACGTGCGCCTGCTCAAAGAGGTCATAAAAACGCGGCTCAACCTCGAGATGGCGGCCACGGACGAGATGGTCGGGATCGCGGCCGAAGTCCTGCCGTACATGGTGACGCTGGTGCCGGAAAAAAGGCAGGAGCTGACGACGGAGGGCGGCCTGGAGGTAGCGGGCAACACGGGCAGGATAGCGGGCGTAATTTCGAAACTCCGGGAAAAAGGCGTAGCCGTGAGCCTTTTCATCGACGCGGACGAGGCCCAGGTGAAGGCGGCCAAATCCGCACGCGCCGATATGATAGAGATACACACGGGGCATTTCGCGGATGCGCCTGCCGGCCAGGTAAAGCAGGCGGAGCTTGCGCGGGTAATATCCGCCGCGCGTATGGGCAAGGAGGCCGGCATGGGAGTGAACGCGGGCCACGGACTCCACTACGACAACGTGCGGGCCGTAGCCGGAATCCCTTATATCGACGAGCTTTCCATAGGCCACAGCATTATCGCCAGGGCGATCTTTGCCGGGCTGGATCAGGCGGTCAGGGACATGGTTGCCCTGGTCCGCGCGCCCGACGCCGGCAGGGGTCAGGCTTGATCGGGATAGACATCATCGAGGTGGCGCGGATCGAGCGCGCGAGAAATACGCACGGCGACCGGTTCCTCAACAAGATATTCACGGGCTCGGAAATCGAGTACGCGGCGCGAAAAAAGAGATGGGCCGAGTCTCTCGCCGGCCGGTTCGCGGCGAAAGAGGCGTTCATGAAGGCGTGGGGCAGGCGGCTCCCCTGGAAGGGCATAGAGGTCGTGTCCGGGAGCAGGGGCAGGCCCTTTATACGCTTCGAGGACAGGGAATACCAAGAGGTGTCGATATCGCACGAGCGGCAGTTTGCCGTATCTGTGGTCAGGATATGATAAAGCCCTGAAGGGGTAACAATGATAGTGCTCTCTCCCGAAAGGATGAAAAGGTACGACGGCTACGCGATAAATACGTGGGGCATACCGTCCGCCGTCCTGATGGAGAACGCGGGCAGGACCACGTACAGGCTCATGCGGCAGGCCTATTTGCGGCCGGGCATGCGTCTGGCTGTTATCTGCGGTCCCGGCAATAATGGGGGAGACGGCTTCGTAATCGCACGATACGCAAAGCAGGAAGGCTTCGAGACGAAGGTTTTTCTCCTCGCGGACGCAGACTCCCTCAAGGGAGACGCCCGGACGAACATGAAGCTATACGAGTCGATGGGGGGCGCCGTCGTTGCGGCGCCAAAGCCGGCGGCCGTGCTTGCGGGCATAAGGGAAGCCGACCTGACGGTTGACGCCATATTCGGCACCGGCCTTTCGAAAAACGTGGGCGGCCTGGAGGCCGCAGTGATCGACGGGCTGAACCGGTCGGGCAAAACCGTGATTGCGGTCGATATCCCGTCCGGCCTCGACGGCCTGCGGGGCGTCCCGCTGGGGCGCGCAGTCCGGGCAGTCCATACCTACACTTACGGTCACGCAAAGCTGGGGCAGCTCCTTCATCCCGGCGTCGAATATAGAGGGAAGCTCACCGTAGTCGATATCTCGCTGCCGGAAGGCTGCACAAGGCGCGCTCGGGTATGAAGCCCGTCTTGTCGACGGCCCCATGCTCCGAGGCCTTTTCCGGCCGCGCCCGCTCGATGCGCATAAGGGGATGTTCGGGAACGTAGCCGTAGTTGCAGGCTCGGCAGGCAAAACGGGCGCTGCGGCAATGACGTCCCTTGCAGCCCTGAAGATAGGCGCGGGCCTGGTGACGCTCGCCATCCCCGAGAGCCTTAACGCCATCCTCGCCACGAAGCTGACCGAGGCGATGACGTTCCCCTACGACGACGCGGGCATTGGTTTTCTCTCGCTTGCGTCTTATGACGCGGTCAGGGAGTTTGCTGCGGAAAGGAACGTTATCGTGATGGGGCCGGGCCTCGGCAGGCACCCGGAGACGATGGAGGCGGTGAGGCGGCTGTATCGCGAGCTGGACAGCACCTTCGTGATCGACGCCGACGGGGTAGGCGCTTTTGAAGGTCACCTCGACCTTTTGAAGAAGCGGAAGGGCAGGGTGGTCCTTACGCCCCATCCGGGAGAGTTCGGCCGCCTGGTAGGCAAGACCCCCGGCGAGGTCAATGCGGACAGGCTGGAGATGGGACGGAGCTTCGCATCCAGGTACGGTGTCTGCCTTGTCCTCAAGGGCGCGCCGACTATTACCTTCTCGCCGGACGGCGAGGCTTATCTGAACCCGACGGGCAACCCCGCTCTGTCGAAGGGGGGCGCGGGAGACGTGCTGACCGGCTTTACGGGCGGACTCGCCGGCCAGGGCTACGGTTTGACCGAAGCCGCCTTTTTCGCCGCCTATCTGCACGGTTATGTTGCGGACACGTATGCAGCGGGGGCCACCGACATGGACATGCTTGCGGGCGATCTCATTTCGGGGCTTGGCGGGGCGCTGCGGGATATCAGGGATGGAACGGATAGAGTTTATATCGAGAAATCCCTCTGATACAATCGCCATCGGCGCACATATAGGAGCGTCGTCCATGCCGGGCGACCTTTTCCTGCTTTACGGCGAGCTGGGCGCTGGAAAGACCCAGCTCGTTAAAGGACTCGCGAAGGGGATCGGGGTCTCCGACTGGGAATACGTGCTTTCCCCTTCGTTTGCGCTTGTCGGCGTATATGAAGGCCGGATCGGGCTGTGCCACGCCGACCTGTACAGGCTTGAAGGGTCGGGCGCGGACAGCTTAGGGTTGGAGGACTGTCTGGACAGCGGGGTTGTAGCGGTCGAATGGGCCGAGCGCGTCCCTTTCTGGCCGGAAGGCATCAGAATCACGCTGCACGTCGTTGGGGAGAATGAGAGGAACATCGTGATGGAGGTAGAGGATGCTGGTCGTGCACAAATATGGCGGCACTTCCGTAGGGAGCCCTGAGCGGATACGGAACGTCGCCGAAAGGGTCTTATCGTACAAACGGAAAGGCGCGGACGTGGTGGTCGTCGTCTCGGCAATGTCCGGCGAGACGGACCGCCTGCTGAAGCTGGCAGGCAGTCTTTCCCGGTTCCCCGACGACAGGGAGGCGGACGTGCTTCTCTCGACGGGGGAGCAGGTTACCTCCGCGCTCCTTGCCATAACGATCAAGGAGATGGGCGAGGACGCGGTCTCGATGCTGGGCTCTCAGGTCAGGATCGTCACGGACTCCGCTTTCGGCAAGGCCCGGATCGAGGACATCGAAGAGGAGAAGATACGGGCGGCCCTCAGGAAAGGCCAGGTAGTAGTTGTCCCCGGCTTTCAGGGCATCGACGGGGAGGGCAATATCACGACGCTGGGCCGCGGAGGCTCCGATACGACCGCCGTGGCCATAGCCGCAGCTCTCAAGGCGGATGTGTGCGAGATATATACGGACGTGGACGGCGTCTACACGACGGACCCCAACATCACGAAGAAGGCGCGCAGGCTCGACCGCATCTCCTACGAAGAGATGCTCGAGATGGCGAGCCTGGGGGCGAAGGTGCTCCAGATACGGTCCGTCGAGCTCGCCAGGAAATATAACGTCCCGCTGCTGGTCAAGTCATCATTCACGGAAGGCAAGGGGACACTCGTCTGCGAGGAGGTGCCGACAATGGAACAGGTGGTTGTTGCGGGCGTAACGTACAATAAGAACGAGGCGAAGATCACGATCGGCGAGGTGCCTGATAAGCCCGGCGCCGCCGCGAAGATTTTCGGGCCCCTGGCGGACGAAGGGATCGTTGTCGATATGATCGTCCAGAACGTGAGCCACGCGGGGTTCACGGACATGACGTTCACGACGGCCAGGTCGGACGCCAAAAAGGCATACAAGCTGATGGAGTCGGTGGCGCAGGAGCTGGGCGCTAAACGGCTGGCCATAGATGAGGACATAGCGAAGATATCGATAGTCGGCTCCGGCATGAGGACGCACTCGGGCATCGCGACGAAGATGTTCCGGATACTGTCGGACGAGGGCATCAACATCGAGATGATAAGCACGTCCGAGATCAAGATATCCTTCGTGATCAGGGAGAAATACGGCGAGCTGGCCGTCCGGGCGCTCCATACGGGTTTCGGCCTGGACGCCTCGGAGGTAGTGGAAGAGCAGTGAAGGTCATTTTTTACGACACCACCCTAAGAGACGGCGCGCAGTCGGAAGACATCGCTTTCTCGATGAACGACAAGCTGAGGATCACCGAGAAGCTGGATGACTTCGGCATGGATTTCGTCGAAGGCGGCTGGCCGGGCTCGAACCCCAAAGACCTCGAATATTTCGACGAGGTAAGAAAGCTCCGTCTCAGGCACGCCCGCATCGTGGCGTTCTCCAGCACTTTGAAGCCGAACGCGCTTTCCGACCCGGAAAGCGACGAGGTTATGCGGTCCCTGCTTTCCGTTGAGGCGGAGCACGCGGCCGTCGTCGGCAAGAGCTGGGACCTCCACGTGAGGGACGTCCTCAAAGTGGGCCTGGACACTAACCTGAAAATGATCGACGGAACTATACGCTACCTGAAGGAGAGAGGCAGGACCGTCTTCTTCGACGCCGAGCACTTCTTCGACGGCTACAAGCGCAACCGGCAGTATGCGCTTAAGACAGTGAAAGCGGCTGAAGAGGCCGGGGCCGACGTGGTGGTGCTCTGCGACACGAACGGCGGCACGATGCCCTTCGAGATAGGCGCATCATAGAAGAAGTGAGGGCCTCGGTGCAGGTTAAGCTGGGCATCCACTGCCACAACGACATGGAGATGGCAGTCGCCAATACGCTCCAGGCGGTGAAATCGGGGTGCGTCCACGCTCAGGGCACGATCAACGGCTATGGGGAGCGGTGCGGCAACGCGAACCTCTGCTCGGTCATCCCTAGCCTCGTCCTGAAAATGGGATGCGAGGGCATCGACGGCGGTCGGCTGGCCGCCCTGCGCGACCTGTCGTTATTCGTCGATGAAGTGGCCAACCTCATACCCGACAAGCACCGCCCGTACGTGGGGGACTCGGCGTTCGCCCACAAGGGGGGCATCCACGTAAGCGCGATCAGGAAGAACCCGGCCACTTACGAGCACATAGACCCTGCTCTCGTCGGCAACAGCCAGAGGGTGCTGGTGTCCGATCTGTCCGGCGAGGCAAGCATACTCGCGAAGGCGAAAGAATTCGGCCTCGACATGGAGAAGGACAGGAAGGCGGCCAGGGAAGTATTGAAGCGGGTAAAGGAGCTGGAGCACGGCGGGTTTAAGTTCGAGAGCGCGGAGGCCTCCCTGGAGCTGCTCATGAAGCGGGCGATGGGCGTCCATAAGAAGTTCTTCGACCTGATCGGCTTCCGGGTGCTTGCGGAAAAGCAGGAGAAGAGCCTTACCCCGTCGGAGGCGAGCATCATGCTGAAGGTGGGCGACAGGGTGGAGCACACGGCGGCCTTCGGCAACGGCCCGGTCAACGCCCTTGACGGCGCGTTGCGCAAGGCCCTCTACAAGTTCTACCCCGTCCTCCGCACGATGACGCTCGTGGACTACAAGGTCCGGGCGCTCTCTACAAAGGAAGGTACAGGCACGGTGATAAGGGTGCTCATCGAATCGAGCGACGGAGTCCGCACGTGGGAGACCGTCGGCGTATCGGTGAACGTCATAGAGGCAAGCTGGCAGGCCCTCGTTGACAGCATCGATTACAAGCTGCTTCTGGAGGAGGAGAAAAAGGCATGAAGCGTCTGATGAAGATGCGGGACGCCACCAAAGAGCTGAGCATCCTTCGGGCCCTGGACAGCTACGTGAAGCCCTTCGAGCTGCTCGGCTCGTACAGACTCGTGGACGACGGCCACCGGCCGGAGGCCACTGTGAGCATAAAGGCCGACCAGATGCAGATGCACGAGGCCGCGACGGGCGTCGGCCCGGTCGACGCGCTGGCGAGCGTGCTGAAAAAATGCCTTGTCTCCATCTTCCCGTTTATTAAGGAATTGAAACTGGTGGACTTTACTTCGAGCGTGCATGACACGAAGGCGGGCACGTCCTCCATGGTGCAGGTGTCGGCGATCTTTACGGACGGCAAGGAGATATGGAGCGTCGCCGCGACGTCGGAGAATATTAATAAGGCAGCGTTCCTGGCACTGATCGATGGCTTCGAATATGCCATTCTACTACACAAGGAGAATGGAGCATAGGGAGGGTCTGGGCTCTTTTGGCGTTCGACCCACGCACTCGGTTGTGCATGGGTGCCCCGGCCTGTCTCGCCGGCCCGTACCTCCTCGGCGTACTTCAACTGTACAGCCTCGTCGGACGGCCCGCCGATCACGGCGTCTATCATCCAAAATAGCCCAGACCCTAAAAAATATCGATTGACGAGGAAGTGCTTTCAGTGATACCCTTCCGTATGGTTTTTGATGCAGTCTGTTTCCAAATGACGTGCGGTATGTGGTGGTGGGGTAGCTAACCAGCTATCCCGGTGAGAAGGACCGCTTAAGCCCTGGGGTAGTTGGACCCGGGGGTTTAGGCGGTTTTTTTTAGCCGCTTTTAGGCCCTGAAAAGCCTGAAAGCGGCTTTTTTATTTGGAGGAAGCGCAATGAGCGGAGTGCATGACGATCTTAGGGATGTCGAGCCCGGCGGCGGGCAGGGTCCTATGGGTGCGGGGATGAAACGCAAGGCAGGCACCGGCGAGAACGGCGATATTGACGACTTGAGGATAATGGACCACTTCGTCAGAGACCTCATCGAGGGTCCGGACGAAGCGTAGCATCACTGCTTTTGTTGTCCCCCTCCCCACAGGTGAGGGGAAGAACGGTCCCCGGAATGGGAAAAAGTGGCTATTTTCCTTTGTAATTGCGAGGTTTCCGTTTGTTGACAAGCTTCGGGGGGCGGATTATATTAGAGTTGTCTTACGGGCATAAAAATTTCGGGAGGAGACTATGGCAAAGAAAGTAATAGGAATCGATCTGGGGACCACTTTTTCGGTAGTCGCCATTATGGAGGGCGGCGAGCCGAAGGTTATCATAAATGAAGAGGGGAGCAGGCTTACGCCCAGCGTCGTAGCGTTCACGAAAGACGGAGAAGTCCTGGTAGGGCAGGTCGCGAGAAGGCAGGCGATCACCAACCCGGAGAATACCATCTTTTCCATAAAGCGGTTCATGGGCAGGAGATACAGTGAGGTACAGGAAGAGAGCAAACGCATACCTTACAAGATAGTCTCCGACCAGAACGGCCTTGTGAGGGTCGAGGCAAGGGGGAAGGCGTACACGCCCCAGGAGATATCGGCCTTTGTCCTTCAGAAATTGAAGAAATCTGCCGAAAATTATCTAGGGCAGACTATTGAGGACGCGGTTATCACGGTGCCTGCCTATTTCAACGACTCTCAGAGGCAGGCGACGAAAGATGCCGGCAGGATAGCCGGCCTCAACGTGCTTCGCATCATCAACGAGCCTACAGCTTCGGCCCTTGCGTATGGGCTTGATAAGGAGAAGAACGAGACAATCGCCGTCTACGACTTCGGCGGAGGCACGTTCGATATATCGATCCTGGAAGTGGGCGACAACGTCGTAGAAGTGAAATCAACGAACGGCGATACGCACCTCGGCGGCGACGACATAGACCAGAGGGTTATGGAGTGGATCGAGGACGAGTTCAAGAAAGAGCAGGGCATCGACCTGTCGATGGATAAAATGGCCCTGCAAAGGCTCAAAGAGGCGGGGGAACGCGCCAAGATCGAGCTTTCAACGACTATGGAGACGGAGATTAACCTGCCCTTCATAACCGCCGACCAGACCGGCCCCAAGCACCTGAACATGAAGCTGACGAGGGCGAAACTCGAGCAGCTTTCGGAGGACCTGTTCCAGAGGACGATGGAGCCCAGCAAGAAGGCGCTTGCCGACGCCAAGCTGAAGCCGTCCGACATAAACGAGGTGGTCCTTGTCGGGGGTTCGACCAGGATACCCAAGGTGCAGGATATGGTGAAGCAGTTCTTCGGCAAGGAGCCGCACAAGGGCGTCAACCCGGATGAGGTCGTGGCACTCGGCGCGGCCGTGCAGGCGGGCGTTTTAGCGGGCGAGGTGAAGGACGTTCTGCTCCTCGACGTCACGCCCCTGTCCCTGGGCATCGAGACGCTGGGCGGCGTACTGACGAAGATCATCGAGAGGAACACGACCATCCCGACCCGGAAGAGCCAGGTATTCACGACGGCCGAAGACAACCAGACGAGCGTCGAGATACACGTGCTCCAGGGAGAGCGCGAGCTTGCGAGGGATAACAGGACGCTCGGGCGGTTCCACCTGATCGGCCTTCCGAGTGCGCCAAGGGGCATGCCGCAGATAGAGGTCACTTTCGACATCGACGCGAACGGCATCCTCCACGTATCGGCCAAAGACATGGCGACGGGCAAGGAGCAGAAGATCACCATAACGGCGTCTACCGGTATGAGCGAGTCCGATATCCAGAAGATGGTGAAGGACGCAGAGATGCACGCGGAGGAAGACCGTAAGAAGAAAGAGGAAATCGAGCTGCGCAACCACCTCGACAACCTCGTTTATGGGACCGAGAAGACGCTCGCTGACAGCAAAGACAAGATAAGCGCCGAGGACGCGCAGTCCGCCCAAAGCACGATAGATGCGGCCAAAGAAGCCCTGAAAACCGGGGACCTGGACAAGATGAGGTCCGCTATGGACGAGCTGACGAAGGCGTCCCACAAGCTGGCCGAGGTCCTTTACAAACAGACGACGGCTGGCGGCCCCCAGCAGGGGCAGGGGCAGCCGGGGCCGGGGCAGCAGCAACAGGAAGCCCGCACCCAGTCAGGCGGCCGGGGCAATGACGATGTCGTAGACGTCGAATTCGAGGACGTCAAGAAGTAGGGAGGTATAACTAAATGGTTATCGGCTTTAAGAATGATAGGACTGTAAAGGACAAGCTGTTCATTCCCGCTGAGGTGCCCGTTCTGCCTTTGCGCGGCACTGTGGCTTATCCCGACCTTATTGTGCCGCTGGTAGTCGGCAGGGAGCGGTCCATAAGATTGATAGACGAGGCCATGGGCAAGGACAGGCTTATGGCCATTTTAACGCAGAAGAACCCGGACATCGAGGAGCCCGAGCAGGAGGACCTCTACACCATAGGCACCGTTGCCACGATCATGAAAATGGTTAAGATGGTCGACGGCAGCCAGAGGATCGTGGTGCAGGGGCTGGCCCGGTTCAAGCTCGTCGAGTTCACGCAGAGGGAGCCGCACTTCAGGGCGCGCATCCTTCCGATCTTCGAGGAATACCAGAAGGACATCGAGATCGACGCGATGTACATCAACCTGAAGAACCTCTACAAGAAGGCGGTCGAGATCGCGCCTTACCTCTCCTCGGAGCTTGCCCAGATTGCCACGAAGATAGAGAACCCGGGGAACCTGGCGGACCTAGTCGCATCGACGATCAACATAAGCGTAGCCGAGAGGCAGGAAGTGCTGGAGAAGATCGACCTGAAAGAGAGGCTGAAGAAGGTCACGATCATGCTCAACAGGGAGCTTGAGACACTTGAGCTCTCCACGAAGATACAGTCGCACATCAAGGAAGGGATCGACAAGACCCAGAGGGAATACTACCTCAGGGAGCAGCTCAAGGCGATCCAGAAGGAGCTGGGCGAGGCCGACGAGCGGTACACCGAGATAGACGAGCTGCGCAGGAAGATGGGCGAGGCGAAGATGCCCCCCGACGTGCAGAAGGTTACTGAGAAGGAGCTGGACAGGCTGTCGAAGATGAGCACCATGTCCGCCGAATATACCGTGGCGAGGACATACCTCGACTGGCTCGTCGAGCTGCCGTGGTCGTACTCGACTGAAGACAACCTGAACATCATGGACGCCAGGAGGATCCTCAATGAGGACCATTACGACCTGGAGAAGGTGAAAAAGAGGATACTCGAATACCTGGCGGTCAGGAAGCTCAAGACCGACATGCGGGGACCCATACTCTGCTTCGTGGGACCGCCCGGCGTCGGCAAGACGTCTCTCGGCAAGTCGATTGCCCGCGCCCTGGGAAGGAAGTTCATGCGGATATCCCTGGGCGGCATAAGGGACGAGGCCGAGATACGGGGCCACCGGCGGACCTACGTAGGCGCCCTGCCGGGCAGGGTGATCCAGGGGATAAAGAAGTCGGGCTCGAACAATCCCGTATTTATGCTGGACGAGGTGGACAAGATAGGCATGGACTTCAGGGGCGACCCGTCAAGCGCGCTTCTGGAAGTCCTCGACCCGGAGCAGAACTGGTCGTTCAGCGACCATTACCTTGAAGTGCCTTTCGACCTGTCGAAGGTCATGTTCATCGCAACGGCGAACCTGATGGACCCCGTACCGCCCGCCCTCAGAGACAGGATGGAGGTCCTTGAGCTGCCCGGTTACACGGAAGAGGAAAAGCTGATGATCGCAAAGGAATTCCTCATTCCGAAGGAGCTTGGGGAGCACGGGCTGTACGAGCGACCTCGTCGAGTTCGACGACGAGGCGGTGAAGGTCATCATCCGCTCTTACACGAGGGAGGCGGGCGTCCGGAACCTGGAGCGCGAGATCGCGGCAGTCTGCAGGGCCGTTGCGCAGGATGTGGCCGAAGGCAAGACGGAGAAGACGACCGTCCTCGCCGGCGATATCCACAAGTTGCTGGGGCCTATCAAACATTACTCGGAAGTGGCTGAAAGGACTAAGTATTCCGGTGTGGCGACCGGCCTTGCCTGGACCCCCACCGGCGGCGATATCATTTTCATCGAGGCGACCAAGATGCGGGGCAAGGGGAACCTGACCCTTCACCGGCCAGCTCGGCGACGTCATGAAGGAATCGGCCCAGGCGGCGCTGAGCTACATAAGGAGCAAGGCGCAGGACTTCACGATCCCGGAAGACATTTTCGAGAAGAAGCGACCTCCATATCCACGTGCCCCAGGGGGCCATACCGAAGGACGGCCCGTCCGCCGGCATCACGATGATGATGGCCCTTGTTTCCCTGCTCACCGACCGCCCCGTGCGGAACGACGTGGCGATGACGGGCGAGATCACGCTGCGCGGGCTGGTGCTTCCCGTCGGCGGCATCAAGGAGAAGGTGCTTGCTGCACGCAGGGCGGGCATCAGGAACGTCATGCTGCCGAAGATGAACGAGAAAGACCTGGAAGAGGTGCCGGAGAGCATCAAGATCGAACATGCAGTTCAAGTTCATCGAAAGGGTGGACGAGGCGATCGACGCCTGCATGGGCGTGACAAGCGCGAACGACTTTTGCGTGCTTAAAGAAGGCGCAGCGAGCTAGTTCGCCAAACCTGGTAAAATCAATGGGCCGGGCTGTTTTCAGCCCGGCCTTTTTTGTGCCTTTGCAATCCCTACGCCGCCCCGGTCCCGTCCTGGCTTGCAGGCAGGTAGATATGGAAGGTACAGCCCCTGCCTTCGCCCGATTCGGCGCTAATCGAGCCGTCGTGGTCTCTCACTATCGAGTAGCAGATGCTCAAGGATAGGCCCGTCCCCTTTTCCTGCCCCATCTGCTTGCTGGTGAAATAGGGGTCGAATACGCGCCGGAGGCCCGAAGCGTCTATGCCCGGTCCCTCGTCCCGCAGGTAGACGTGCACGTAGCCCCCTTCCTTCAGGGCAAGCGGGTTATCTCCATTCAGGCTTACCGCCTCCGCCCCGACTTCCAGGCTGCCCCCGTCCGGCATCGCTTCGTCCGCGTTCCTGACCAGCCTCTCGATGACCTGGCGCATCTGTCCTTCGTTGATGGCGATGGCTGGAAGGCGGCCCGGAAAAGAGAATGAGACGCTGAGGCGGGAATCGCCGAGGCAGGACCGGACGCAGTCCTCTACGAAGGCGGCCGGCTCGACGAGGCTGTGGAGCGTCTCCCCGCCGCGTGCAAACGCGAGAAGCTCGTAGGTAAGCTCTTTGCCCTTGAGACAGGCTTTCTCGGCCTCCGCCATCCGTCCCAGCAGTTTGTCGTCCTCGGCCAGGGACATCTTTCCCAAAGATATGTTGCCGATTATCACTGCGAGGAGGTTGTTGAAATCGTGGGCTATGCCGCCGGCGAGGACGCCCAGCGATTCGAGCTTGCGCGCCTTCAGCAGCTCTTCTTCCATCCTCTCGCGCTCCGCGATTTCCTGTCTCAGCCTCTCATTGGTTTCCCTGAGCCTTACCTCGCTCGCCTGGAGCAGGTCTTTGGAGACGGTCGTCCGGGCGAGCTGGTCCACCATCGTATTAAAATCCGTGATAAAGGTGGCGACCTCGCCCGAGCCGCACGGTTTCACCGGCGTCGACAAATCGCCCCTGTTGACCCTTTCCGTCGCCCGCCTGAGGTGGGTCACGGCCCTCGACAGGCAAAGACCCATGACCGCGGCGATTATAGAAACGGTGAGTATGCCGAAGCCCATCCAGGCGAGGCCCGTATGCCTGAATGACTGTATCACGCCCTTCGATGCCTTGAGGAGGAAGTGCTTCGTCTCGTTGTGCTCCGCCTCCATCTGCTTTATAGGTTCCAGAAAATCGTCTTCGTTGACCGTGGCCGCCACGAGCAGACGCACGCGGTCGGCGGTGGAGTTACGGAGGGGGACGATATATATGAACCGCTTCATGATGCTGCCGTCTCCAGCAGGCAGCCTGTAGTAGCCGCAGACCGTCCCCGGTCCCTTGAGGCTTTTTTCCAGTATGGTTTGGAGGTCCGGCAGGCGGCCGGAAACGTTTGCGAGGCCCTTGTTCTCCAGCCGCTGGTCCCGGTGAAAGCGCACCATTGCCCTGTCCGGCTCGAAGACGAAGGTGTAGCCGGTCCTGCTGATGGTCTGGATGGCCAATTCCCTGAATTTGCTGTCTTTCTGGAGGTCGGATATGGTCATCCAGGGTACCGACTGGATGACCATATCGAGCTGCTCCGCGATGTCCAGTACCCTGCCGTAGACGGATGCCTCGCCTATTGTGCGGAGCATCATGCCATTGCGGGAGACGTCGTGCTCGTACCCTCTCTCGATGCTCCGCCTGATCTCTGTCTCTATGCGGCCGCCGTAAAAATCGATAAGGACAGCAAAAATGGCGACCGGGACGAGACCGGCGATGAGTGTTACAAGGAAAAGGCGCGAGCTGAACTTTTTGGGCAGAAACCTGGACAACCGCATCGCTCTTCTATACCGGCCTGAAAGCAACGAAACATGAGAGCTTCGCAAGTAGTAATACCATACTTGCGCTGCTATGTGAACGATTATCTTCCCGCCGGCCAAACAAGGTCTTGACCGGCCGTGCGCAATCTGGGTAAAACATAACAACAGCATGCGGGCTTCATAGGCCGGAAGGGCACACCAGGATATAGGACACAGGCATGGACGGGGAAGATAAGACCAAAACAGGGCTTGGGGGCGGGCAGGAGCGCTCGCAGAGGAAGTCAGCGGCCCGGCGGCCCGCTTCGCGAGAGAGGCAGGAGGACGCGGGTCAGGCCCTCATCGAATATACCGGCAAGCTCGCCGCCCTTATCGAGCAGCCGATGACCGGTGTCTACCTTGCGCGCGACGGCGTCTTCACCTATGTAAACAGCGAGATGGCGGATGTATTCGGCTATGCCCCCGAAGAGATGGCGGGCGTCGTGGGGCCGGCGGACCTGGCATGCGCCGACGACCGGCCGATGGTCGTCGAAAACCTCGAAAGGCTGCTCTCCGGGGGTGCGGAGGCCGTGCAGCACGAGTTCCGGGGCACGGGAAAGGACGGGCAGACGGTCCATGCCGAGGTTTTCTGCCGGGCTGTCAAAGACGAAGGCGCGGACGCAATCCTGGGCGTCGTCCTCGACAGGACCGACCAGAGGAAGCTCAGCGAGCAGCTTGCGAAGGCCGAAAGGATAAAGGCCATAGGGTCGCTTGCGGGGGGCATCGCGCACGACTTCAACAACCTGCTCATGGCCATCCAGGGACACACTTCGTTGATCCTCCACGGCCTTAAACACGGAGACCCGACGTTCGCAAAGGTGAAGATCATCGAGGAGATCGTGAAGAGCGGTTCGGAGCTTACAAGGAAGCTCCTCGGGTTCGCGAGCGGGGCGAAATACGAGATGGCCCCGTGCGACCTTAACGCGATAGTACGGAAAAGCTCCGAGATGTTCGGCCGGGCCAGGAAGGAGATCGTAATAAGATCGACCCTACCGGAAGACCTGTGGATGGTCGATGCTGACGGCGGGCAGATCGAGCAGATGCTGCTCAACCTCTATGTGAATGCCTGGCAGGCGATGCCGGGCGGGGGCACCCTCTCCCTTACGACGGAAAATGTCATACTCGACCGTAAGTTCGTCCGGCCTTACGCGGCCAGGGCGGGGAAATACGCGCGGGCCTCCATCTCCGACACGGGGGAGGGGATGGACGAGAAGACGAAGGAGCGTATATTCGAGCCCTTTTTCACAACGAGGAAAGCTTCGAAGGGGACGGGCCTGGGGCTTGCGTCCGTTTACAATATCGTGAAGGAGCACGGGGGTATCATCATAGTCACGAGCGAAAAGGGGCGGGGGACCAGCTTCGACGTCTACCTGCCCGCGTCGAAAAAAGCGGCCGATAAGCCTGCTTCTGCGCCCATGGAAAACCAGGTGGAAAGGGGCGCGGAAACCGTGCTTCTGGTGGACGACGAGGAGGCAGTAATCTCGGTGAGCAAGGACATGCTCGAAGTGCTCGGTTATTCCGTTATGGTCGCAACAAGCGGGCGTGAGGCCATCGAAATCTTCGAGAAAGAGCACGCGGCCATCGACCTCGTAGTCCTCGACGTCATCATGCCCGACATGGGGGGCGAGGAGACGCTTAAACGCATTTTGGCGATAGACGCGGGTGCATGCGTCGCCGTCTCGTCCGGTTACAGCCTGGAAGGCAGCGTGACGAACATGTTGCAGCAGGGCTGCAAGGCCTTTATTCAAAAGCCGTTCACGATCAACGTTCTTTCGCAAAAACTGCGGGAGGCCCTGGACAAACGGTAGGCGAGCTATTTGAGCTTTAGCCTCAGCTTCGTAATGCCGTCCGGCATAAGCTTCGTTGAGAAGCCGAGCCTCCTGGCCAGGCCTATCATATTGTCGTTCTCGTTGAGCGTTATCCCATAGATCTCTTCCAGCCCCTTCTCCTGTGCTATGCCTATCAGCACGTCCACCAGCTTGTATCCGAGGCCCCCGCCCTGGAAGTCGTTGTGGACGATCACGGCAAACTGGGCGGCCTTGAGGTCCGGCTCGATAATAAGCCTGGAAATGCCGGCGAAGCGGCGCTCGTCGCCCCTGCTGACCTCGGCCGCTATAGCGATCTCCCGGTCATAGTCGATATTGCAAAACCTGACTAGCAGATCGTGACTCATCTCTTTTATGGGGCTGAAAAACCGGTCCCGGACCGCTTCTCTCGACAGCGAGCGAAAGAGCTTTAACTGCATCGGCTCGTCTTCCGGGCGTATGGGGCGCAAAAGCACTTCGGTCCCGTTGCTCATCCTCCAGAACGCCATATACCTGGTGGGGTAGGGGGTAATGACGAGGTGCGGATAGCCGCCTCTCCCCTGGGCAGGGGCGGGGTCGAGGAAGATGCGGGCGTCAAGGACGCGGGGCCTTCCGTCTGAGACGACGAGGCGCTCGATCTTTATCGAGGCGATCTGCGGGAAATCGACGACCAGGTTGGAAAAGCCGATCAGCAATCCTTCGAGTTCCAGCATGTCGGCCGGTTTCCGCCCACGGTACCCCTGCAACACCTTGAACGCCTTCGATTCCTCGATCAGCCTCCTTGCCAGGGTCTGGTTGAGGGGCGGCAGGGCGACGGCACGGTCATCGAAGATGTCGCGGCCCATGCCTGCAAGGCCGAAGGTCACGAAGGCCCCGAATTCCCTGTCCCGGTCCATCGCCAGATAAAGCTCGTAGTCGGCCGCTGCCCCGCCCCGCCCGGCAGGTATGCCGTATTGTTTAAGAATGTGCATCGACCGGTCGTGTGTCAGCGAGGTCAGGCCCTTTTTGGCCTCCTTCTGGATAAAGGTAGCGATATGATTCCTGGGCTGCGGCCCGCCGGGGATCAGGTCCAGCGGCGTCTCGTAGAGAAGCTCGAGGTCCCTTTTGTGCGTGAACATCTCGGTATAGGCCCTTACGGCCGTTTCAGGCGTTAGATAGGCCGGTATCTTGTGCTTCCGCAGGTATTCCCTTCCTTCCCGCATGGACTGGCCGCCCATAAGCGCCGCAAGGACCGGCTTCTGTGCCTTTGCGCCGGCTCCGGCTATCGCGTGGGCGATTTTGACCGGTATGGCCGCTGTAATCGTGGTGCATATTACGATGATGCCGTCGACCGCCTCGTCCGCAGCGCACGTTCTTACCGCTTCCTCGTATATGCCCGCTTCCGCTTCGTCGCCCAGGTCTATGGGGTTCTCTCCGCCCCACTGTGGCCCGAGGAGAGGGGCAAGGGCATCAATGGTGCCGGCCGAGAGACGGGCCGGGCTGCCGCCCAGATCGAGCAGGGCGTCGGCAGCCATAGTCCCGACGTTTGCCGCGTTGCATATGAAAGCGACGCGGCCGCCTGCCGGCAGATGGTCCGCTTCGAGCACCTGGACCGCTCCGAACAGGTCCTCCGCCTCGCTTACCCTATATATCCCGACCCGCTTGAAAGCGGCGCTGTACACGCGGTCGTCGCCTGCCGCCCCGGCCTTGCCGCTTTCGGCGGACCGGCCCGATTTCATGACAATGATGGGCTTGGTGAGGGCAAAGCCGCGAGCGGCGCTGATGAATTTCCTTGCGTTGACGACGCGCTCCATGTCGAGCAGGATGCTGCGCGTGGTGTAGTCGTTCCCCAGATAATCGATGATGTCTCCGAAGTCCACATCGACCATGTCCCCCAGAGAGGCGAACATGCTGAAGCCTACGCTTCCCTCTACGCCCCATTCCAGCAACGCGTTGCCGAGCTGGCCGCTCTGCGCGACGAATGCTATGTTGCCCCTGCCGGGGTCCGCCCGGAGGTAGCTGGCGTTGAGACCTATCTCCGGCCTGATGATGCCGAACGAGGCCGGACCGATGACCCGTATGCCGTAAGGGGCCGCGGCCTTTATAACTTTCCTGTCGAGTTGCATGCCCGCGTCATTTTTTTCGGCGCGCCCGTCCGTGATGATGACTGCCCCGCCAACGCCTGCCCTGCCGCACTCTTCGACCACCCCCGGCGCAAGGGGCGCGGGGACGGCTATCACGGCAAGGTCGACAGGCCCCGGCAGCCTGGATACGGACGGGCTGCAAGGGACGCCGAGGGCCGCCCGCCTGTTCGGGTTGACGCCGAGGATCGTCTGTGCCCCGGAGCGCAGGAGGTTTACAAGGATGCCCCTGCCGAGCGAACCGTGCCTGTCCGTCGCGCCGACAAGGACGACCTTCTTCAGGGTCGAGCATCCTTTTCAGGTTATCGGTTGACATCGGACCGGTCAGCGCGTTTTGCTGCGCCCCTTTTCATTGATTGCCCATCGGACGATCTCTTCAACCATGGACGGTATGGTTGCCCTGGGAGGCATTATGGAGACCTTCAGCCCGGCTTCTTCGACCGCTTTTTTTGTAACCGGGCCTATCACCGCGATTGCTACGTCCTTGAGGAGGGCGGCTGATGCCTCTCCCGCAATATCGCAAAAATTGCGGAAGGTGGCGCCGCTCGTGAAAGTCGCTATCGATATGCGCCCTTCCGACATGAACCGCTGAAGGCGCTTCGCGTGTTTTTCCGGCTTGACCGCGCGGTATACGGCCGGAGTCTCTATGCGCCCGCCAAGCTCAGCCACCTTCCCGGGGAAGACGTCCCGTGCCTCGCTGGCCCTGGGCAGCAGGATGCTCAGTCCGGCAAGACTTTCGCCTGGACGGCCCAATGCGCAGAAGGCGTCGATGAGGCCTTCCGCGCTGAACTCGGCGGGGACCATATCGACCCTGATCCCAAAGCGTCCTATCGCCTCGGCCGTCTTCGACCCGATTGCGCAGACCTTCATCCCCTTCAGGTCCCTTATGTCCCTGCCTTTCTCCATGAGCCTGTTCAAAAAGCACCTGAAGGCGTTGGCGCTCGTCAGGACGAGCCAGTTATACGTCGAAAGCCTCTCTATCGCGGCGTCTGTTTCATTAAAATCCAAAGGGGGGATTATCCGGACGGTGGGGAATTCGAAGACCTCGGCGCCGAGGTCCGCGAGGGGTCCGTATTCGTCCGTGAATTCCCTCGTTATTAGTATTCTATGCCCGAAAAGGGGTTTTTCCTCGTACCATTTGAGTTTTTCCCGCAGCGCGACCACTTTTCCGACCACGAGTATGGCAGGCGGCCGTATGTTGTCGTCGAGCGCCGCTTCCGCGATACGGTCGAGGGGCGCTACCACGGTCCGCTGCTCCGGCCTCGTGCCCCAGCGGACCAGCGCGGCGGGCGTCTCTTTGGGCTTGCCGTGCTCTATGAGGCTCTGCGCAATGGTCTTCAGGTTCTTTACGCCCATCAGGAAGACGAGGGTATCGTTCGAGCCGGCCAGACCGGCCCACCAACCCGAGGCCCGCGGCCTGGATGCCGCCTCGTTGCCCGTGATGACCGCGAAGGAAGAGGCATAGTCGCGATGGGTCAGCGGTATGCCCGCATATGCGGGGACGGCGACGGAGGAGCTTACGCCGGGCACCACTTCGAAGGGCACGCCGGCCCCGGAAAGCGCCTCGGCCTCCTCACCGCCCCTGCCGAAGACGAAGGGGTCGCCCCCTTTGAGCCTGCACACTGTCCTGCCTTCCGCCGCTCGGCCGATAAGGATGGCGTTGATCTCGTCCTGGGACATCTCATGGTGGCCGCCCCTCTTGCCCGCGAAGACGAGGTCCGCGTCGCGCCGCGCATAACTCAGTATCTGTGGGTTGATGTGGAAATCGTAGACGACGACGTCCGCTTTTTGCAGGCAACGCAAGCCTTTCAGTGTAAGGAGTCCTATGTCCCCGGGACCTGCTCCGACCAGATATATCTTTCCTTTTTCCATATATTCGCCTGGGCCAAATTTAGCACAAGAGCCGCATGGTTGCAACCGGCTCAAGCCAAAAGCCGGAAAAAAGAGAAATGAAAGCATATCCTGTAGTATACTGATGCAAACAACAAAAAGATGGCGGCATGGAGTGGGAAGCAACCGCAAAACAGGCCGCACGACCGGAGGGTTTCGATGAAAGCGCGTGTTTGCTTATGCGCGCTGGTTGCCAGCCTGTTGTTTATTTCGGGCGGGACGGCGCGCGGAGAGAATGCCTTTTCCCTGGGCTACGGCTTTGCAGCATGGGACGAAGGGAGGCCCGCAGGCAAGGTAGAGGGCGGCAAGCGGTATGATTTCGAACAGGCGATGTACCTGTACGAACGGCCGATTTTATGGAAGGGCCTTGCCCTGATGGTCGAGCCTTTCGCGTCATACGTGTCCAACCCGAACGCGGGTGCCGATTTCGGCGTGGGAGTGGGTTTTAAGTATTACCCCTTTCAGACGCACAAAGATGGTTTCTACCTGATGGGCGGGTCCGGTATGGCGTACAGCACGATCGGCTTCCACGAGCAGGGGACGCACCTTTTCTTCATAGGCCAGGGGGGTATCGGCTACCGGTCAGGCAGGTTCTTCATAGAAAACCGGTTCCGCCATTTTTCAAACGGGGGGACCGCCAGACCCAACTGGTCGGTCAACGCGAACATCATCGCGGTCGGGATGTATTTCTAAACGGTCGTTCGACCGCCGAGCTACTCCACTGGCCTCCAGACGGTGGTCCTGCCGAGAAGGCTTATACCGAGGTAGCCCCTCACGAGGAGGCGGTCTTTTGGGTCGAGCCTGATTATGCCTTTGTAACTTTTGCCGTCCGTCGGGTCATAGAGGGTCCCATCCCTCCAATCACTGCCGTTGAAGCGGAAGTCGCGCACTATAAGCGTCCCGACTTTGGGTATCTCGTACATCCTGGACTCCTGCGCGTCGGTTTCTCTTCGCCGTCCTCTCTCAACCAGCAGATCCTGCCGAAATATCGGTCATCCTGTTTGTATATCTCTATATGGGCGTCCTTTCTGCTACTTCCCACTTGCCCAGTATCACATCGGCCGCCTTGTCGTCGGCCTTGCAGGGCGCGGCTGCACCGATGGCGAGCGCCAGGAAGAAGAGAAGGGCAGCCCACAGGCCGGAGGCCTGTAAGGGGTGGCCGGGAGAGCGGGCAGGCCGCGTCATGAGGCCCGTCCTTCCGCAACTGCCCGTGCCAGCGCCCTTACAAAGCGCGCGTTCTCGCGCCTCGTGCGCAGCGGTACGCGCAGGTATGCCGTCCCTTCCTCTTCCTCGAAAATATCGACAAGTACGTTCCTTGCGAGGAGCCGCCGGCGCAGGGCGTGGCGGCCATTGCGACCGTGACGATAACGAAATTGCAGGCCGTTTTCCGTTGCTGCGACCCCTTTTTATGCGGGCGAGTTTGGACATCATATAGGCCCTTTCAGCCGCGAGGAAACCGGCCGTCCTCTCCGGGTATCCGGCATCGCGCATAGAGGCCAGCGCGCCTGCCTCCGCGACCGTATTAACGGGGCAGGGCTCGATGGCAGCGGCGATGCGGCCGCAGGTCTCAAAGCTCGCTATGGCGTAGCCGAGGCGAAGGCCTGCCAGGGCGTAAAAGAGCGAGAAGCTCCTTACGATGACGACATTGGCCGTATGTACGGCCTTTGCGACCGGCGAATCGACGCCTGCGAAGCCTGCAAGCGCCTCGTCGATTACGAGCAGAGCAGTCGGGAACCGTCAAACGCGCTTATTATTTCTTCCACGAGATGCTTTTCCGCGACCGCTCCGGTCACCATATGCGGGTTGGGCAGGAAAGGGTCGCCGACGTCAGGCAGGCGGGCCGTAACTAAGCGCGTCCGGCCGGATGACATGCCCCTGGTCCTTCGCAAGCGGGAAGGGGACAATCTCCGTTCCGTGACGGCCGGCAAAGAGCGCATAATGGGGCGACAGAGGCGAAGGGACAAGCACCTTGCCCGGCCGTTCCGCAAGGATTGCGTCGAGTATTTGCGTCAACCCGTGGCCGAAGAGTATGTTCTCGGGATCGACATTGCTCCCTCGCGGCCAAATAACGCCTCAGGCGGCGCGTGCGAGGGTCCGGATGGCGATGCACGTCCTTAAGGGCCTTCCGCATGGGGTTTCGCGCTTTGAGGGATGGGCCAAGGTGGCGGACAAAAGCGTGAAGTCCCAGGAAAAAGCGGCCCTTTCGCAGTCTTTTTGAAGTCGTAGGCGTCCATATGTATTATTGGATAGTCTCCGTTGCGCGGTGTCAAGCTAAAAGCTGAAGGCCCGGCGCCCACGGGCGCCTCAGCACCAGTTATCCGTCTGCGGCTGGGGCAGTTGGTATGACTTGAGGTGGTCGATGTACCGGTTGAATCCGTCCTCCCCTTCCTTTTCGAGCTCTTCTATCTTCGGGCAGCACCTGGGCGAGGACAGCCCGTCCTTGACCACGTCGAGGGGTAGCGGAAATAACCGGAGCGCTGCAGGAGGATATAGATCTGCTTCTCCCTCTTCGGAAGGGCGAGGAAGGCATCGAGCGTCTTTCAGCATGACGCCTTCTTCTCGTCGAGGAAGCCGTCCACCTCCATGAGGAGGTTCAGGCTGAAATCGTTCGAGGAGAAATAGCTGTGCATCTCATCGAGGCTCTCGACGAGCAGCCTTACTCGCCGACTATCTCGTCGTCCGCCATGGGGACGAACGTCCCCTCCCGCACCATCTTCTGCATCGGCGAGGCAGGGTGCATGGCAAAGGTCCTCACCCTTATGAAGTGGGGACGTATCTGGTTCAGCACGGCTTGCCGTCTCCCGGGCGTGCTCTTCGCTCAACGTCCTGCCGCCAATGCCCGGCATGATATACTCTGACAGCTCCAGCCCCGCGTCCATCACGTGCCTGCCCCCCGTCGACCATCTCCTCCGGCGTCAACCCCTTCTTAATGAGCTGGAGGACGCTGGCCGCGCCGCTCTCCATGCCGGCGTGGACCCTTGTCAGGCCCGCTTCTTTGAGCGCTTCAAGTCTTCGACGCTCTTCCGCTTGAGCGTCCTTGCACGGGCATAAGTCGTTATCCTTTCGATCTTCGGGAATTTTTCCCTCAGGTATTCGAGTATGGCGACCACGTCGTCCGTCGGCAGGACGAGGCTGTCCGCGTCCTGAAGGAAGACCGAGCTGACGCGGCCGAAGCCCCTGTGCTCGTCCGCCATGGCGTCTATGTCTTTCTTCACTTCCTCGACGGTCCTGCGCGAGAATTTCACCCCCTTGTAAGCCGGGCAGAAGACGCACTGGTTCCAGGGGCAGTTGCGGGTCACCCTGAGCAGAAGGCTCGATGCCTCGCTGGGCGGCCTTATCACTCCCTGTTCATACATAAACCTTTCTCCTTCTTTCCTTTGTCATATAACATAATCCCTTAGGGGACCCGGGCTACCCGCGAAATCCTCGCCCTCGAAGCGCGGAACCGCACCTCCGACGCTCGCGACCGAGGCCGGGGATCCGTCACCGGCGGGAGGCGCCGCCCTTAACCCGGAAAGACCTGCGCGCTCGCGCCCGGCGAGTTTTCCCGCGCCGTCTTTGCCTCGCCCTATAAGGGATTTCGAGACTTTGTCGGAAAGGACCTTTTCTATCTGTCTCGCCCTCTCCCTGGAGATATTGAAGTGATCCCCGATCGCCTGGAGCGTCATGGGCTCATCGGTCATGATGCGGTGCTCGAAGATGTAGAGCTCCCTCTCGTTCAGCGTCTTCCTGAACTCGGCGATCCTTCGGGCGGCTATCTTTTTCTTCTCCCTCTCCTCGACCATCTCCTCGATGTTGTCGTCCCCCTTCACCATGTCCATCATCGTCTCTTCGCCGTCGGCATAAGCGGCTGGTCGAGGGAGACATCCGTCATCACGAGCCTCTTCTCCATGTCCTCCACTTCCGCCTGCGTAACGTCCAGGTTTGCGCCAGGAGCTGGGGCGCGGGGAGGAGCCCCTTCGCCTCGAGCCTCCTCTTTTCCTTCTCCAGGCCGTAGAAGAGCTTTTTCTGGCTCTCCGTGGTGCCTATCTTTACCATGCTCCAGTTGTTGCGGATGTACTTCAGGATATAGGCCCTGATCCAGAAAGAGGCGTAGGTCGAGAACTTGGTCCCCTTGTAGGGGTTGTACTTCTTCACCGCCTGCATCAGGCCGATATTGCCCTCCTGGATGAGGTCGCGGACGTTCATGTAGGTGTTGTAGTAGCCGAGGGCTATTTTCACTACGAGCTTCAGGTTCGACAGGACGAGCAGCCGGGCGGCCTCTTTGTCCTTCTCCTTGAATACCTTGTCGGCGAGCCTCCTTTCCTCTGCCCTTGTGAGCAGCGGATAGCGCGATATCTCGTTCAGATACTGCTTTAGGGGGTCGAAACTGGCGGGAAGGGAGCTTTTCTCCGCCGGCACTTCTCTTTCAATTTTGTCAATCTCATCCATGCAGATAAGTTATCATGTCCGCACCGCCCGTTCAACCTCAACAGTCTCACGCGCGGGCGTTTCGGCGGGGTCGCAACAATAAGGGCGCTCGCGCCGCTATCGCGCAGTGGACGCCCTGCGGGTTCTTCAGAAGGATCGAGGGGGTGCTTAAGTCCTTACCGCTCGGGGAAGCAGACGTCTGCGCCTTCAGGTACGTCGCAGTATGGCGTTGCCGGCCGCCCTGGCGCTGTTCCCGCCCCGTTCTGCCCGGCTGCGTTTCTCATCTTGCAGACCTTCGACATGAGGACTGCCGCCCCGGCTCCCATCGCGCCGCCCAGGAGGAATGTAACGAGGGCCTTGCCGTGTAACTGTCTTTCCATAGCAACCTCCTCTTTTTTTCTAATGTAAGGCCGCTCTCATGCCGCTGCAACAGAAGGGGAATCCTTCACGGCCGCTGACCGCCGGGAGGATAGAGTTGCTGAAAGGCGGGGTTTTATGCCCGCCTTTCAGCGAGGAGGGGAAAGGAGAGGGGACGTGGAGTTTTGAGCCACGTTTAAATGGGCGCTTTTGCAACGGGCGGGCCCGTGGCAGCCATGGCCTGCAGGTCGTGGATCCTGTTCATCCAGCCTTTCATGTATCGCGCATACCGCTCCGGCCTCATCCTGCCGAGGCGCGCGTAGCGCTCGGAGCGCATGCGGAGGTATGTATCCGTATCGCCCCCCGAGGTACGGAGTATCTTCCGTGCGGCGGCGGGGCTGTTCATATACGTGTCGAAATGGACGACTGCGAGCCGGGGCGGCAGGGCCTGCGCGCCTGATTCGGCCCATAATTTCGTGTAGATGGCTTCCGCCTGCGCCCGCGACATGTCTTTCACGCTCCCCTGATAGCCGAAGCGCTCGGCGGTCGACTGGCGTATGCCGTACCTGGACGACTCGTTCCCGTCGGCTGCAACATAGCCGCTGCCCTCGTGGTCGAGGACAAAGCGGAGCGCGGCTTTCATGGTGCCGGTCCCTCCGGCCGATGGCTTGTCGATGCCTGTAGCGGCATTGGGGCCGCTTTGCGGGGCCTGAGTGCCCTGCTTCGGGTGCGCCTGCTCGCTTATACGGGCCACGCACGTTGCCAGAAGGTTGACAAAGGCGCTCATGCTGTCGCCGGCGGGCGTCGGCGGCCGGTCGATTGCCGTTTGGTCCTGGTCGGCAAACGGGGAAAATCCGGTAATCGTTATCACTCGGTTTTCTCCAGGTTCTCCATTATGAATGAGCTGAGTTGCAATGAGTGTGCCAGAGAGGGCGAATGTGACCGTGGGCATCGTTTTAGCGGCCAATGACGGCACAATCCGGACATACCGCCCGCAGGGCCCCCGGCTTCCGACGCTGCCGGAAAGGTAGGGGCGATGAGGAAGATGACACAGGCCGTCATAAAACCGTCATTTGCCCGCGTCGTATGCAAAAATCGTTGGCTGATGGGGTAGGGTTCTGCTATAATATAGACTGGCCTCAAGCTTATTCAGGTATCGCTGAAGCCCCGGAATGGATCAAGGAGTCCTGGTTATGCCGACAAAAGACCGGTTCAGCCTGTCAGCATGGATAGAAGAATCCATCAGGGACTTTGCGAAATCTCCGGAGAACAGCCTTCGCAATAAGGAAAACGAGCCTGCCTTCGATATGCCGTTAGTCGGTTTTTCGGGCGGGGCCGACCCTTTGTATACAAAGCTCAAGGAGACAATCGGGCCGTTTCTCTGGACCCCCCTTGAGGCATTCAGCCAGACTTACCCCGACCTCTGGATCACCGCCGATCAGCTTACCGTCATCTCATGGGTGCTGCCGATGACACGGGCGACGAAGGCGGATACGAGGAAGGAGAAGGTTTACGCATCCGAGCGGTGGTACCGCGCCAGGAGGTTCGGGGAGGAGTTCAACGGGAAGCTCCGGACGCACGTTGCCGCAAAGCTGACGGAGGCCGGCTACCAGGCGGTGGCGCCGCAGAATTCCCCAGCGTGGTCCATGAAGATGTCGGAAAAGTTCGGCATGGCGTCCTGCTGGTCGGAGAGGCATGCGGCCTTCGTATCGGGCCTCGGCACATTCGGCCTCTGCGACGGGCTGATTACCCCGGTGGGGAAAGCCATGCGCTGCGGGTCGGTAGTGGCGCGCCTCACTATACCGCCTACGCAACGGCCTTATGAAGATTACCACGCATACTGCCTCTTCTTTTCGCAGGGCCAGTGCGGCAAATGCATCACCCGCTGCCCGGTCGGCGCCATCACCGAGCAAGGTCACGACAAGCTGAAATGCAAGGAATATATCGACACTGTGCAGACCGCCCACGCCAGGGAGGCATTCGGCCTGGAGGCATACGGCTGCGGTCTGTGCCAGACCAAGGTGCCATGCGAGTCGCGTATACCGTCGGTAAAAGCGAAGGACGACCCCGCATAGGCCGTATAAAAATACATCAAAGCCTGCCTTTAAGTTGTTGACACCTGCGCCCTCGTCTTTCTAAAATGGTGTAAAAGGGGGGTGGATAATGCATTACGCCTGGATTATAGCGGCTATGGGTTTTCTCGTAACCGTCCTCGCCCACGGGTTCGGCAGGATGTCGTATTCCGTTATCCTGCCTTCCATGAAGGACGGGCTTGGCCTCAACTACACCCAATTGGGGTCAATCGCGACGGGTAATTTCATCGGCTACCTGTGCCTTGCCATTGTCGGCGGCTTCCTGGCCGCCCGCTTCGGAGTGCGCAAGGTCGTCTTCATCTCACTCGTCGTCATCGGCGTCAGTTTGTTCCTGACAGGGCTGTCGAACTCCTTTGTTTTCGCATTCTTCATGAGGCTCATAACAGGCGCGGGGAACGGAGGCAGCTACGTGCCTATTATGGCGCTGCCCGCCGCCTGGTTCATCATGAAGAGAAGAGGGCTCGCAACGGGGATCGTCTCTGCGGGCATCGGGAGCGGCCTGTTCATTTCGGGTATGATGCTACCCCCCATCATCTCGGCATTCGGGGTCCACGGGTGGCGATATGCCTGGTTTGTCCTCGGCGTTATCGTCTTCGTGCTTGCCTTCGTCTGTTTTGCCTTCCTCCGTGATAACCCCAAAGAAAAGGGCCTGGGGCTGTGCGGCGGGGAAGGGGGGCAGGCGGCGCCTCAGGGACCGAGGGTCACGCTCTTTTCCGCTTTCAGGGACGTCGTTGTCGAGCCGGAGATATGGAAGCTGGCCGGGGTCTATTTCATGTACGGCTTTTCCTATATCATCTACCTTACCTTCTTTGTCGCCTACCTTACCAGGGAGATGCATGTGCCTGCCACGACGGCCGGACGGATATTCGGGGTGCTGGGTATTTTCAGCATTTTTTGCGGGATTATATATGGATGGCTCTCGGACCTGCTGGGCAGGAGGTACGGCTTCCATGCTCGCCTACCTCACCCTGGCCCTCGCCTACCTCGTTTTCGCCTTCTGGAAGGATTACACGGGTTATTACCTTTCGGCTGCCGTTTTCGGGATCGCGGCCTTTTCGATACCGACGATCATGGCTGCGGCAGCAGGCGACGCCGTGGGTGGGAGGCTGGCGCCTGCCGGGCTGGGCTTCATCACGCTTTTCTTCGGCATAGGGCAGGCGCTTGGACCATTGGTCGGGGGCTATATCAAGGACGCGACCGGCACGTTCACATATGCCTTCCTCCTGTCCCTGGCGGTATCCCTCGCCGGTGCAGGAGGGTCGCTTGTGCTCAAGAAAAGGGTGGCCGCCGCTTAAGCTTTTCTGGCGAACGGCCCTCGAACGCATTATATTTCTTTAAATTCGATCATGGGCTTGTGCGCCCGCAGACCGATATAGAAAAAGGAGGCAGGGTATGTACAGCGCGAAGGACTACACTAAATTGATAGGCATGGAGGGCTTCAGCGATACATTACTGAACAACCATTTCACCCTTTACCAGGGCTATGTGACGAACACGAACAAGCTCCTCGACACATTCGGCCAGCTCAAGGACCTGTCGACGCCCGAATTTGGCGAGCTTCACCGCAGGCTGGGATGGGAATTCAACGGCATGCGCCTGCACGAGTACTACTTCGAGAACCTCGGCGGGAAGGGGGTTGCGAAGGACGGCAAGCTTGCGAAGAAACTGGCCGAGGACTTCGGCAGCCTGGAAGCGTGGGAGAAAGACTTCCGCGCCGTCGGCGGCATGAGGGGCATCGGCTGGGCAGCCCTCTACCAGGACATTACGAACGGCAAGCTGATCAATTTCTGGATCAACGAGCACGACCAGGGCCATCCTTCGAGCTGTAAACTGATACTCATTATGGACGTCTTCGAGCACGCCTTTATGATCGACTACGGCACGAAGAAGGCCGGCTATATCGACGCCTTTTTCAAGAACGTGAACTGGCAGGCAGCCGAAGCGCGCATGAAATAGCGCCGGAAGCGCAAGGAACGAAGCGGGCCGGGGGCGAGCTTGCATCCCGCCCGCACTCTCTCATCCGCACACCCTTCGGGCCGCGCACGCCACTTGAAAAACGGCGGTCGCGGCCCCATATTCAAATTGACATTCTGATACGTCTTCATCGCTTGGCTGTTTCTTCCAAAAGGACGACAGGCAGCAGCTCATAAGCGCTTTGGAGCCCACCATGGGAGACGTTATCCACATAGACGGAGAGCCCGGCGAGCGCGAGCCTGTGCCGCCCGCCATCGATACCGATGCAGCCAGTTCCACCATGGCCGCGCAACCGATTGAGATGGCGAACTTCGACGACGTCGTTCATTTCTTTCGCGGCCTGCCGCAGCGCGGCCGCATGTCGCTATTCCCCAGGTCCCGCAGAGGGTTGGTGCTTGCAGCCGTCCTCTTGTCGGCGGTAGCCGGCGCCGGAGGGGTGGTTGGCCGCCTGAGCGGCTCGCATGCCGCCTGGATAGAAAGGGTGGTCGCAGCCCTGTTCATTATCAATTTTGCCTGGATCTCCGCGCTCTTCTGGAACGCGGTGGCCGGTTTTATCAAACTGTGGTTCGGATGGAAGACGAATGGCGATACATGGCCCGACAAAGGGGCGGAACCGAAGCGGCCCACGTCGAGCAACGACGATCCTGATGCCCATCCATAACGAAGACCCGGCCAGGATCTATGCCGGCCTCCAGGCGATCTACGAGTCCCTCGCCCAGACCGGGCACCTCGGGGCCTTCGATTTCTTCATTCTGAGCGATTCGACCAAGCCGGCGGTCTGGATCGCGGAGCAGACTGGGCTGGAAGAAGCTCTGCCAGGCCCTCGGCGGGAACGTGCGCATCTTCTATCGCAGGCGCAGGAAGAACACGGGGAAAAAGGCGGGCAACATCATGCGATTTCTGCCGCAAATGGGGCCATTGCTACGACTCCATGGTCATTCTCGACGCGGACAGCGTCATGACGGGAAGCACCCTTGTCACACTGGCACGTCTCATGGAGATTAACGAGCGGGTCGGCATCATTCAGGTGCCTGCATTCAGCGTCAATCACAGCACGCTCTTCGCCAGGATTCAGCAGTTCGCCGCGAGGCTTTACGGGCCCCTCGTGTTCGGCGGCCTCTCCTTCTGGCAGATGGGCGACGGTAATTACTGGGGACACAACGCCATCATCCGCGTCTCCGCCTTCATGGAGAACTGCGGGCTTCCCAAGCTGCCGGGCAGACCGCCCCTCGGCGGCTATATCAGGAGCCACGACTTCGTCGAGGCGGCCTTATGCGCAGCGGGCGGCTGGTCCGTGCTGCTCCTGCCCGAGCTGAGCGGGAGCTATGAAGAGGCGCCGCCCACCGTCCTCGACTACGTCAAGAGGGACTGGCGGTGGTGCCAGGGCAACCTTCAGCACGTCCGCATCCTCCCCGCCCGGGGCTTTCACCGGTTACCGGGCTCCACCTCGCCGATGGGCGTCATGTCCTACGTCTCGTCACTTCTGTGGCTCTCTTTCCTGCTCTCCAGCCTGCTGTGCGCGGTCCACTACCTCCATGTCAACACGCTCACGGCGTCCCTCTCCATGAAGACCGAGGGGGTGGGCGCGTGGCAGGTAGGCCTCTTCATCTCCATGGTCGTCATGCTCGTCGGCCCGAGGCTGCTCAGCTTCGGCCTGCTGCTCCGCTACCGGAGATGCGCCACGGAATTCGGAGGCATCCGCCACGCCTTTCTGGGGATGGGCATGGAGACGGTCTTCTCCGCGCTCCTCGCGCCGACCATGATGCTCTTTCAGAGCGGCTTCATCATCAGCACGCTTCTGGAAAGGGACATCGGCTGGAGCAGCCAGCAGCGCGACGACAAGGGCATCAGCCTGCGGGAAGCGGTGCAGGGGCTGTGGGTCCATTGCATTATCGGCATCGCCTTCGCCGTTATCGCCTACAACATATCGGCCATGCTCCTATTCCTCTTCCTGCCCGTTATCGCGGGTTTGGTCCTCTCGATCCCCCTGTCCTGTTTGTCGTCCAGGGGCAGCGTCGGCCAATGGGCGAGGGAACACAAGATGTTCCTCATCCCCGAAGAGCTTGAGCCGCCGGCCGTCCTGGTGCGGCTATCCTCACTCATCTCGAGCTGGCGTCATTCGCTTTAGAAAATGCGTTTTAAATAGTACGTCCGCCGGCGTGCGACTGCGCGTTCAAGGCCGTGTCGCCCAAAAGCCGTAAACGAGATCGACCAGCGCGGCCATTCGGTCGCCGTGAAGCACGTTGGTGATAGAGGCCTGCGCCGTGCCCCCGAGCATAGCGTTGACCTCGTCGGCCGCCCCCGTCTCCGATATAAGGATGGCCGGTATGTCCGTCGCGTAACCGAAGCCCAGCTCGAAAGCGACGCCTGTATCGACGTCGTCGGCTGCGGCTATTATAATGAAACAATCCTCCATCAGGCGGCAGCAGACGGACGCAATGGCCTTGGAATAACGCGTCTTATGTTCCCCCGCGCTTTCCACGTCGGGCGCAAACTCGAAGGGGTCGATGACTTCGGGTGTGGGCGCTCCTTTCTCCAGGTGTTTCTTCTCTACCGCGAAGCGGAAGGATTCGAGAAACCGCGCTTTGAACTCCTTTTGTGCATCGGTAAATGCCGGATGAGCGAAATAGATCTTCATAGGGTCTTGCCCTCCTGGGATGCAGGGTCTTTCGCCGAAAGATAATTATTGGGGCTCAGCGCCCCCTCCAGGCGACCCTTCCCTCCTTACGTCGGGCGGGTGCCCCGGCCGCATGGAGCCTCCTCCCTCGGCGCTGCGCATCACGCTTGCTTTATGACCCTGCTGGTTCAGCAGTCTCATTTATTGTCTTTCGCCGAAAGCCCCACCTCTGTCGCGCCGTATGTGCCCGCCTCCGGGCCTGCAAGCCGGAACCACTCGACTCCCGGCAGGCGGCGTAAGACCGCGTGCACGGTAGCCCTCAACTGCCCGGCGCCCTTGCCGTGGACGATCCTCACGTGGAGTATCCCCCGCTCGCGGCACGCCTCAAGGTAATCAGCGACAAGGGTTTTCACCTCACGCGGGTTGAACGTGTGCAGGTCGAGAAAACCGTCTATGGGATAATCGAGCCCGTCAGCCTCGTCCGTGCTTCCGTCCACCATATCAATAGTATAACCGAGTCGGGCAGTCCGACAAAAGCATAACTTTTTGGCGGACCGTTTCATGGCGACCCCATGTCGTAAAGGCCCGAAGCGATGGATATAATTTGAGAAAGGGAAAAAGGCGGTTCGCCGGCAGGCAGGGCGGGGGGCCGGGAGAAGGGCGCGATTTCCCTCTCCCTTGAGGGATGTACGAGGGGAGAGTGCCGGGGTGAGGGTGAAAAGCCGGTTAATATTGACTGGGTTCGCGTCAAATGCTACAACTGTGCACCACTAATGGAAGGGAGCCGGAATGGACGACGAGATCAGGAAGAGAACGCAGGAGACGGCAAAGAAGCTGTTCGGAAAAGGGATCAAGATGGACCCGCCTTACCTGACGTGGAAGGAGTTCGACAGGGACCTGGCGAACGACCTGTCCATGTTCATCACGGGCAATCTTTATTCAAGGAGCGTACTCACGCTGCCGGAGAGGCAGATGGCCGCCTGCGCGATGCTGGCTGCCCTGGGTGCGGCGTCTGAGCTGCGGCTGCACGTCAATGCGGCGCTCAACGTGGGCTGCGACCCCAGGAAGCTCGCCGAAGTCTTCTTTCAGCTTGCCCCTTACGGCGGTATGCCGAAGGTGAACGAGGCCCTTACGGTCTTCAGGGACGTGCTTAAGGAAAGGGGTGAATGGCCGCTCAAATGAGCGCCCAGGGCCGCGGTGGGTCCGACAGTGCCTCCGCAGGCAGTTTCAGGCTGCAAGTCGCCTTTATTATGAAAAGAATTGAAGATAGGGTGCCGCACCTATGGACATGCTGCGTGTAAGGTAGTAGACTATTCGCCTGATCGAATCCACAGTACATCAATAAAACATAGCGAAAGCGAGGAACAGAAGATATGTCGGAAGAAACGGTGGCAACGGGAATGATTGACGACCCTATAGACGAGGTCGCCAGACCGGAGGAGGACTTCGCTGCCCTCTTCGAAAAGGAGAGCAGAATGCCCGGCAGGCTGGAGCCGGGACAGAAGATCAAGACGACCGTGATAAGCATCTCGGGCGATATGGTCTATGTTGACCTTGGCGGCAAGAGCGAGGGGGTCATCAGTCTCTCCGAGTTCACCAAGGAAGATGGAACGTGCGTCGTTCAGCCGGGGGATGAGGTTGACGCCTTTTTCCTGTCGGTGCAGAACGGCACGAAGCGTCTTACCACCCGCATACGCGGCTATTCCACGCTCGACGTGGCCGGCATCCGCGATGCCTTTAACGCGGGCATGCCCGTTACCGGTAAGGTCAGGGCGGCCGTAAAGGGCGGCTACGATGTGTCGGTGGGCGGCGTCAGGTGCTTTTGTCCTTTCTCCCAGATGGACCTGCGGGTGAGCAGGGACGCCGACCAGTACGTGGGCCAGACATTCGCCTTCAAGGTCATTGAGTTCGAGAACGACGGGCGGAACGTAGTCATTTCCCGCCGCGCGCTCCTGGAAGAGGAGCGGCAGGCGCGCCTGCAGACCTTCAAGGAAACGCTTGCGACGGGTATGGAGCTGACCGGTACGGTCCGGTCGGTCCAGGGCTTCGGCGCGTTCGTCGATCTGGGCGGCATTGACGGTCTCGTCCCGGCGAGCGAGATCGGCTGGGACAGGGCCGAAAAGCCTTCAGACGTGCTCTCCGTCGGTCAGGAGGTCACCGTAAGGATCATCGGCCTCGACTGGGATAAGAACCGGCTGACCTTAAGCCTAAAGGCGCTCCAGCCGGACCCGTGGGAGGGTGTTACCGACAGGTACACGGTAGATTCCAAGGTTAAGGGAGTAATCGTACGGCTTGCCCCGTTCGGCGCGTTCGTGAACCTGGAGCCGGGCGTAGACGGCCTGATCCATATCTCGAACCTGGGCGCCGGAAGGCACGTCAACCACCCCAAAGAGATTGTCGAGGTGGGCCAGTGGGTTGAGCCGCAGGTATTGGCCGTAGACCAGGCGAACAAGAAGATATCGCTGACGCTGGAGCAGCCGAAGGAGCAAGTGCCGCTTCCGGAGGTCGGAGAGGTGCTCGAAGGCGTAGTCGAGCGCGTGATGCCCTACGGGATTTTCCTGAAGCTCGACACCGGCGCAAGCGGACTGATCCCCAATTCGGAGATGGGTACGCCCAAGGGCTCCAACCACAGCCGCATGTTCCCGCCGGGAACGCGGATGCAGGTGGTAGTCATAAACTCCGACAAGCAGACGGGGAAGGTGTCGTTGAGCCGGGGCGCGGTCTCCGACAAGCAGGCGCAGGACGACTTCAAGAAGTATCGTAGTACCTCGCGCGGCAAGTCGGACGATGACAGCCAGGCGGGCCTAGGCAGCTTCGGCGAGCTTTTGCAGAGGCACCTGCAGGATAAGAAGTAGAGACAGCCGGAAAGAAGCGCCTTTTGGGCCGCCGGCCGGGGCGCGACGAGCGGCTTTAGTCTATCCACCGCACCAGTTCATCGATCCCGTCTCTGGGCGATATGAAGCGGTTTACGGGGTGCGATTCATCGGGATAACCGATGGCGACCCCGATGACTACGTCCTTGTTCTCAGCGATATTGAGCGCGTCTTTGACCTCGTCTTCATAGGCTGTTATCAACCCGATGGGGCACGTGGAAAGCCCCATGTCCTGGGCGGCGAGCACCAGATAGCCGAGCAGGGCCCCGATGTCCACCAGGCGGGCCTTAGAGAAGGCATTATCGATGCAGATAATGGCGGCCACGGGCGCCCCGTAAAAGTTGCAGCTCCCCTCATTGATATACGTGTTGAAATCGGACCCCACTTCGTCGAGATAGGGCTTCATGCCCTCGAAGGACGCGACGCCGCGCGCGGTAAATACCTGCGCAAGCGGCTTGACATTGCCGGGGCTGCACTGGATTTTCTTCTCCCTGTATGACTTGAGCAGCTTCTTGCTCAGCCTCTCCCGCTCCTCATCCATGACTACCGTAATTTCCCAGGGCTGGAGGTTTATAGCAGAAGGCGCCCGGAGGGAGAGGCTCAGCAGCTCCTCGATCTTTTCCCTCGGCACAGGCTCGCTTCTGAATGCCCGTATGCTCCTGCGCGTCTTTATAATCTGTGAAAGTTTCATAATTTCACAATCTATCGGGTTCTCTTTCAACGGTTGTGTCAATTCCCTTCAGAAATCCGTTCATCTCCGAGATCGCATTTAAGGGAACCATTTCTATCCTGTTGCCATAAACAACCATCTGGACCTTTTGCCGAGGCGATAGCTTCAAGGCGTCCCTAAGTCGTTTTGAAATGATGACTTGGAACTTTGGAGAAATCTTAACTGCTTCCATCCCTTATCTCCATCTATCGTATTTTCGTAATATTATAATCAATGGCGTATAACAAGACAAGCGGACACACGCCTCCCTCAAATTTGACAGTACCCCATGTTGGACCTATTGACCACATAGGGTACTGTTGTTATTATGCCAACATGGCGGCTGACCTACTCTTTTACTAACGCCGCATACTTTCGAGTATGCTTTTGTCCAGATGGTCAACAGTTGGAGGTTCTAATATGAACATTGTGACGCTCGAAGTCAGCGCGCGGGCGAAGAGCAACAGCCGGTTCATCTCGGCCATGAAGGGAAATTCGGAGAGCGCATTCATCAGTTTCGAAACGCCTACCCTACTTTTCAGGATACTATCAGGCAAACGGTGGGATTTGCTGAAAATAATGGCCGGCGCCGGACCGATGACTATCCGCGAGGCGGCGCGGCGGGCGGGTAGAGACGTAAAAGCGGTCCATAGCGATATCCACGCCCTCCTGAAAGCGGGCATCCTGGTTAAGACAGACGACGGCAAAATAATCTTCCCGTTCGATGCCGTGCATGTCGATTTTATGCTGAATGTGGCGTAACGTCAATGTACAAAAGGCTTTTTTTATGATGCAGCCGACCTTATAGAACTGAAAATAGGGAGGATATATGATACGCGCGAAATTATGGCTCAGATGTGCCGCTATGCATGACCCTGTCACTCCAACCCTGGTCGCATCCGCCATCGTCGGCTGGGAGGCCAAAGGGCGCAGGGTCGATCTGACGATCGAGCGGCCTTTCAATGGCGAGGAGCTGCTGCGGCGCATGAAGGGCTGGGTTACGACCGAGCCTGACAAGGTGATTGAGATCGTCAGGCAATACGGGCGCCTCAAGGTGCTCGATGAGAGCGAGCTTGTCGTCGAGCTCGAAGAGCAGACCGCCTTCGACAGCCTCCAGGCAAAGCTGGCCGAGGCGTTCGCAGGCGAGGTGGACCTGGAGCTGCGCAAGAAGGGCTGATCCGGGTTTTGCGAAATGGGCTACCCGTTCAGGTGCTTCGAGAGGGCTGCCCCGAAGAGCCCTACGAAGTCCTGCAGAAAATGTATCGTCATCGACGCCACCAGACTTCCCCTCCACAGGTAGACTAACGCGAGATATAACCCTATGAAAAAGACGGCCACGACGCCGAGCGCGCCTTCGTAGCCGTGTCCCAGCGAAAAAATGGCCGTGGAGATGAGCACCGCCGCCGTCCGGCTGCGCGTCACCGTTGCCAGCCGCAGTATCAGGTATCCCCTGAAGATCGTCTCTTCGGACACGGCCACGACGACCACCAGTATGAAAGTAAGGACATATCCCGCAGGCGTGCGGGCAATGAGGGAAGAGGGCACCGGGTGGGCCGGCAGCGTTATACCGGCCGCCTGTATGGCGTGCTGGATAAGGGTAGCCGTGATGGACATGAGCAGGAAAAGCCAGAAGCCGAGGATCATCTCTTTTCCGACGCGGCCGCCTACCCAGCCGACGCGCTCCCTTGGCTCCCCGTTTCTCCAAAGGAAATAGGCGATGAGGCACAGGTAAGCCAGGTTATGGATTATCGTCCCGGCGGCAGTGAAGGTGAAATTCGCGGGGATGCGGGCGGCGGCGAGATAGGGGAGCAAGAGCGCCGGACATATCAGAAAGAGAAAGACAAGCAGCTCGTAGAGGTCCCGCCTTTCGCCTGTCGTCCCGCCTATGTCGCTTCCATTATAGTTATCCACGTGGCCTCCAACCGAATGCGCGCCCGAAAAGCGTATGTCCCCTTCCGGCAGCGTCCTTTCCGGCCGTTCTTTGTGTGGCCGCCATGACAGACAGGCACGGCGTCATTATATTTAATTATAGAACAAAATACTGACCAGGGAGGCGAAAGTGGCCAAATTTATGCAAGTTAAAGATAAGCTTTTCAACCTGGATAACGTTGATTATATCGATGTAGACCATGGCGAGGACCACGGCGTAAGGATATTCTTCAACGGGTCCGGCTGCATAGATTTCGCCGGCGACGGGGCCGACCAGTTGCGGGAATATCTGAAAGAGCTGGAAGTGGTCGATCGCATGCCGTTCTTTTCCTGACAGGAACCGCAAAAACTGCAAGACGCGAGGCCGGTCCCCCTTCCCCTCCCCCCCCTCCCTATCTGATGGGGGGACCGGTCCTGCTTTTATCATGGGCGGGCCGCGTTGCGGCCGCCCACACAATAAACGACTTTTCCTTATCCTGCTCAATCTGCCGGCCGCCTTAACGGGCTAACTTGCCTGCCGGGGGTTTCTCCGTTATATTAGTTAGTGATGACCGGCCGGGAAGTCCGGCTAGAGCCGCATTTTTCTGGAAAATATGAACGAGGAGGCAGATAGATGAGCGGGGAAACACGCGAATTCAAGACCGAGATCAAGCAGCTTCTCGATCTTATGATACATTCCCTCTATTCCCACAAGGAGGTCTTTCTGAGGGAGCTTATCTCCAACGCGTCGGACGCGATAGACCGGGCGCGGTACGAGTCGCTCACGAACGCGGCCATCCAGGAGAGACGACGGGGAATGGACGATCCGCATCACGGCGGACAAGGAAAAAGGCACGCTGACCGTCAGCGACAACGGCATCGGCATGACAAAGGACGAGGCGGTTGAGGCCCTCGGCACGATCGCGCGCTCCGGCACGAGGGAATTCCTCCAGGCCCTGCAGGGACAAGGACATTAAGGACAACCCCGAGCTGATAGGCCAGTTCGGGGTCGGTTTTTATTCTTCCTTTATGGTGGCCGACCGGATCACGGTCCTTTCCCGGAAGGCCGGGTCGAGGACCGTACAGGCGTGAAGTGGGAATCGACGGGCGACGGCTGCTTCACTTTCGAAGACACGGAGAAGAAAGGGAAGGGGACGGACGTCATGCTCCATCTCCGGGAGGACGAGAAGCAGTACCTCGACGAATGGGAGATAAGGGACGTCGTCCACCGCTACTCCGATTTTATCGAGCACCCCGTCGTGATGGAGGTCGAGAGGGAGAGGCCGAGCGAGCTCGACAAGTCGAAGACCGTCAAGCTGAAGGAAGACGTGACGCTCAACTCGCGGAAAGCCCTCTGGCTGCGGGACAAATCGGAGATTACGCCCGAAGAGTATCAACCAGTTCTACAAGCATGTCTCCCACGACACGGAAGACCCGCTCAAGGTGATCCACTACAAGGCGGAAGGCACGTCCGAGTTCACCGGCCTCCTTTACATCCCTTCCAAGCCGCCCTTCGACATCTTCTGGAAGGACTACAAGATGGGGCCCACGCTCTACGTGAAGCGGGTGAGGATCATGGAGCACTGCGAGGAGCTGCTGCCCGCCTATCTGCGGTTTGTCAAGGGCGTCGTCGATTCTTCCGACCTTCCCCTCAATATCTCGCGCGAGATGCTGCAAAACAACAGGCAGGTAGAGATCATCAGGAACAGCATCGTGAAGAAGGTGCTCGACACGCTGGCGAGATGAAGAAGGACGAGCCTGAGAAGTACCTCGCCTTTTACAGGCAGTTCGGCGCAGTTCCTGAAAGAAGGTATTTATTACGACTTCGCGAGGAAGGATGCCATCGCCGACCTGCTTCTCTTTCGCCTCTACCAAGGGCGGGAAAGGAGAGCTGAGGACGCTTCAGGAATACGTGGACGGCATGAAGGAAGGGCAGGAGTATATCTACTACATGCCTGCGACCGTCCTTTGAAGAGGCGGTGAGATCGCCCTACCTGGAGGCTTTCCGGGCGAAAGACTTCGAGGTCCTCATCATGCTCGACGAGGTCGACGACTTCGTCATGTCCGGGTTTTTCGTACAAAGACAAGCAGTTCAGATCGATCGTAGCGGGCGATGTCGATCTCGACAAATCGGAGAAGGCGGAGAAGGAGAAGACGCGAGAAGAAATACCGGAAGCTCATCGACCTCATCAAGGAGGAGCTGGAAGACGAGGTGAAAGACGTGCGCCTCTCGGGCAGGCTGAAGGACTCGGCGTGCCTCCTCGTCGGGGAAGAGGGCGGCATCAACCCGCAGATGGAGAGGATCATGAAGGCCATGGGCCAGAACGTGCCGGACAACAAGAGGATACTCGAGATCAACGGCGACCACCCGCTCTTTGCCGCGATGAACGGCCTGTTCGAGAAGGATAAGGAAAGCCCCGTGCTGCACCGTTACGCGAGGCTCCTGTATGACCAGGCGCTCCTTATAGAAGGGTCGAGGCCTAAAGACCCGGCGGCCTTCGCGACTGCCGTGGCCGACCTGATGACGGAGGGGTTGAAGACCGCCTGATCGGGCTCCAGGGCCTGAGCAAGGGGGGCACGAAATTGTTTTTCCGGAGGGCCCGTGGGTTACGATTATGACCTTGTGGTGATCGGGGGCGGAGCCGCGGGGCTCGTCGCGTCGAAGCTGGGCGCGGGCCTGGGCAAGAAAGTCGCCATCGTCGAAAAAAGCAGGCTGGGCGGGGAGTGCACCCTCTATGGCTGTGTCCCCAGCAAGGCGCTCATAAAGACGGCCAGGGCCTACAGACAGATGGGGGACCCGGAGGCGGTGGGGCTTGGTTTCGCCGCACGGAACGCGCCGCCGGCCTCGCCCTATACGACGGACGGCGTTTTCCCCAGGGTGCGCTCGATTATCGAGAGGGTCTACCGGGGCCACAGCCCGGAGGTGCTGGAGCGCCTCGGCATAGAGCTTATCATAGGGCTTCCCCGCTTCCTCGACAGACATCACATCGGGCTGGAGAAGCGCGTTGTCTCCGCCCGCAGCTTCATCATCTGCACCGGCTCCTCACCGCTCGTGCCCGCCATCCCCGGCATCGACGCAGTACCCTATCTTACGAACGAGACGCTCTTCGATCTCGACGGGCTGCCTGCCTCGATGGCCGTCCTCGGCGCCGGTCCCATCGGCATGGAGATGGCCCAGGCGTTCGCCTACCTGGGGACTGCGGTAACGGTTATCGAGGCGGGTAACCGGATACTGGCCAGGGAGGACGTCGAGCTTGCGGACCTTCTGGCCGGCCGCATGGCAGGCCACGGCGTCGAATTGCTTACCGGGACGAAGGCGGTCGGCGCCAAACGGGACGGTGAAAAGATCGACGTCGCCGTCGAAGACGCATCAGGCCGGAGGAGCCTCGTTGTGGAGAAGCTCCTTGTCGCGGTCGGCCGCAGGCCGAACATCGAAGGGCTCGACCTCGAGGCCGCGGGGATCGAATATTCGCAGAAAGGCATCAAGGCAGACGACCACATGCGGACGACCGGCCGCAATATCTATGCGTGCGGCGACGTGACCGGGCCATACCAGTTCTCCCACATGGCCGAATACCAGGCAAGGATCGCGGCCCGCGACGCCCTGCTCCCCTTCAAGGCGACTGCCATCATACGACAACTATATCTGGTGCACCTTTACCGACCCGGAATTCGCCCACGCAGGTCTCACCGAGGAGGAGGCGAGGGCGAGGCACACGGGGCGTGCGGGTATACAGGTGGAAGTTTGCCGATACGGACAGGGGGAAGACGGAAGGCGACGAGTTCGGCATGGCCAAGTTCATCTGCGACCGCAAAGGCATGCTGCTCGGCGCCCACATCCTGGGCGATCGGGCGGGCGAGCTGATCCATGAGGCCCAGATCCTCAAGACCTTCGGCATCCCTTTCCACAAGCTCGACTCTGTTATCCACGTCTACCCGACCCTGACCGATGTCGTACGCCAGCCCGCCAAAATGGCCCATATAGACAGGCTGCGAAATAATCCGCTTATACGCATCGCCCGCCGCCTATTCGGCAAGAAGTAGCGCGCTTCTAAATTTCTGGACAGACGCCTTTTGCCATGATAGATTGGGATGCATGGGGAAAACGGTATACACAATTTATCTGTGAGGGGGGTTGCAGATGGGGAAGATGGATGTGCATATAGGTGAGATTCTGGCCAGGAACGCGCGCATGTACCCGGACGACCTGGCGCTCGTGGAGAGGGCGCCGGCCGTGGGTAAACGTAGCCGGATAACCTGGAAGGAATTCAGCGACAGGGCCGACCAGTTCTCGAACGTGTTGCGGGCAAAAGGCATCGAGAAGGGCGACAAGGTCGTCCATTTCATGAACAATTCCATTGACTGGCTCGTGGCCTATTTCGGTATAGTGAGGACGGGCGCGTGGGTCGTGCCGCTCAATTTCCGGTTTACGGCGGAAGACCTGAAGTATTGCTGCGACGTCGCCCAGCCGAAGGCGATGGTATTCGACGAAGAGTTCGTGCCGAGGATAAACGCGGTCAAAGACCAGCTCACGGCGCGGGAATATATCTGTTTGGGCAAGGAGATCCCTTCATACGCCGAGGATTTCACGAAGCTCGTTAACGCGGCCCCGGCGACGCGCCTTGCCACCGAGATCGAGTTTGACGACCCGTGCGGGCTCTATTTTACGTCCGGGACGACCGGGCAGCCGAAGCCCATCCTGCTTACGCACAAGAACATGGCGTCCGCCTGCATCACGGAAAACGCCCACCACCACCAGACCAGGAAAGATATGTTCATCCTGATACCGCCGCTGTACCACACGGGGGCAAAGATGCACTGGTTCGGCAGCTTCATCGTGGGCGGCCCCGCAGTCATATTGAAAGGCGTCTCTCCCGAATGGGTGCTGGATGCGGTGAGCGAGGAAGGCGGGACCATCGTGTGGCTCCTCGTGCCGTGGGCGCAGGACATATTGCTGAAGCTCGACAGCGGAGAGCTGAAAATATCGAATTACAAGCTCGACCAGTGGCGGCTTATGCACATAGGGGCGCAGCCGGTCCCTGCAAGCCTCATCATGCACTGGCGCAAGTACTTCCCCAAGATGGACTATGACACGAACTTCGGCCTCTCGGAATCGACCGGGCCGGGCTGTGTCCATCTCGGCATGGAGAACACGCACAAGGTCGGAGCGATAGGGGTGCCCGGCTTCAACTGGGAGACGCGCATCGTGGACGAGCAGGGCAACGACGTGCCGAAGGGTGAGCCTGGCGAGCTGATTGTCCGGGGCGACGGGGTGATGAGGGAGTATTACAACAACCCCGAGGCTACGGCCAAGGCGCTGCGCGACGGATGGCTCTACACGGGCGACATGACCCGGTTCGACGAGGACGGCTTTATCTGGATCGTGGACAGGAAGAAAGACGTTATCATCACCGGAGGGGAGAACGTCTTCCCGGTGGAGATCGAAGACTTCCTCCATACGAACCCCAAGGTAAGGGACGCGGCCGTTATCGGCCTGCCCGACGAGCGGCTGGGCGAGATCGTCGTCGCCATCGTGGACTGCGTGCCCGGCAAGGAGATAACGGAGGCAGAGGTCCTCGCGTTCTGCGAGCCGCTGCCCGAAGTATAAGAGGCCCAGAAAGATTTTCCTGGACGAGGTGCCCAGGAACCCGACAGGCAAGATAGAAAAGCCGAAGCTACGCAAAAAATACAGCGGGAAAGAAGAGGCGTTCAAAATCTGATTTGACTGAATATTCTTCTTTGTTGGAAGAGACGATAAAGTACGAGTTCGGGAACCGGGAGCTCCTTGCCCAGGCGATAACGCACGCCTCTTTCGTGAATGACAGGCGGACGCTGGTCAAGTCGGAAAATGAGAAACTGGAATACCTGGGCGACGCCATCCTCAACTCCGTCATCAGCATATTGCTCTTCCGCAAATACAATGACCAGAACGAAGGCTTCCTGAGCAACGCGAGGTCGTGCCTCGTCAGGAGGGGCACGCTCACGGAGATAGCCCGCGCCATCAGCCTTGACGAGCATATGTCTTACGGGAACGGAAAGGCCGTTCTGCCGCATGACTCGAAAGTCCTTTCGAACATGCTGGAGGCACTGATCGGCGCCGTCTATCTCGACGGCGGCATGCGGTCGGCCACGCGCGTAGTAAGGCGGCTCTTCTGGCCCTATTTCGACGAGGTAAAGCTCCAGGAGAAAAGCCCGAAGAACGTGCTTCAGGAGTATTCGCAAAAGAAGTGGGGCATCCTGCCGAAATACCGTATGACCAGAAAAACAAAGGACGGCTTCAGCATCCACGTTTACATCGGCAAGGAGCTGAAGGCGAAAGGTACGGGCAAGAGCAAGCGGCAGGCCGAGCAGAACGCCGCGACCCTCCTTTTGAAGCAGATCGAAGTGCAATGATCGCGCCTATTTTTTTGCCGCACCTGGGATGCGGCCGGCGCTGCTCGTATTGCAACCAGGAGCATATAACGGGGGGCAGGCCGCGCCGCTGGAAGAGCGGATCGGCCGGCTCTTCGCCACTCTTGTCCGCCCCGGCGGAGGTCGCCTTCTACGGGGGTGATCTGCTGGGTCTGCCGGCCGGGCGGATCGAGTCGGTATTCCAACTCCTCGACCCATACCGCGACAAAATCGCAGCCATGCGCCTGTCCGTCAGGCCGCGCGCCGTCTCAGAGGACGTGCTTGCGCTCCTCAAGCGATACAGCGTGCAAACTATAGAGATCGGCGCGCCTACGTTCAATGACGATATCCTCCTCCGCCTGAACAGGGGGCATACTGCCGAAGACGCGCGCGCCGCCGTCCGGTTTTTCAGCGGGCAGGGCTTCCGGACGGCCTTGCAGGTGATGGTGGGCCTTCCCGGCGAGACGCCGGCTGACTTACGGGAGACGGCCGCCAATATTGCGGCGCTGGCCCCGGCGTTCATACGTATCTACCCCCTCGTCGTCATTGATGGGACGCCTTTATGCGAGGACTTCAGGGAGGGCCGCTTTTCGCCGGATGACCTTCAATCCGCGGTGGCGAAGGCCGCATTTATTTATGTAAGCGCATGGGAGCGGGGCATCAGGACCATAAAGATGGGCCTGACCGAAAATGAAGTCCTCCGGGAGAAAATGGCGGCAGGCCCATTTCATCCCGCCTTCGGCTACCTCGTCAAATCGGAGGCCTTCTGCCTTGCGGTGATTGCGCGGCACGCCTCGTCAGGCTTTGCGGCGGCGGAGGCGCGCGTCTCGGTCAACCGGCGCGACGTCCCCCATCTCACGGGTAACAGGCGGGCAAACCTGAAAAGGCTCGCTGCATCGGGGATCGCCCCTGATTGGACGGAAGGGGCAGGCATTGAAGAAGGCCATTTTGTGATCGAGTCAGGCGGGAAGACGGTTAAAGGCAGCCTAACGGACGCGCTTTCGGCCCTTACGCCCCGATAGCCTTGGGTCTTATTCCCTCTTGAGTCCCGAGACGCCCTCGTAGACGACTTCGCGCCCCTTGCACGCATCAACCACGCGCCGGAAAAGGACTTTCTTGTCGAAGGGAAATACGCGGGCCAGGCCACGAAAAACCTCATCCTGTCGGACGCGCGTATCCGCCGGGGTACGGATGTATTGAGCTGCACGAGCATTGCGATAAGGTCGGCATCAGTCGGCGCATAAAAGCCTATGTCCTCGACGTCGAGGAGCCGGAAGCCGTTATCGATCACGAAGACGTTGCACGCCTTCAGGTCTTTCTGGATGATGCCCGTATCGAGGAGGCGCCCCAGGAAGAGGGCGAGGGAGCCGATAAACGCCCGCCTCCGGCCCGTCTCCATCGCGTCGTAATGCCTGTCGAGGAACCGGTCAAGCTCCTCGCCCTGTCCGCCTAAGTCTTCCATCGCGACGAAGCCTCTGCCGAAGAGTGACGCCTTCTCTACGTAGAACGGCCGGGGCACGACGTCGCCCGTCACGTATTCCAGGGCGACCCAGTTCTCCCATGCCCGCTTAAGCTTGTGCCTGCGGCCGTAAACTTTCCTGACGTGGTCGGCGTGTCTTTCCACCCGCACCTTTTTGTCTTGTTTCAAAAGGGCCGTGAAAGCGCCCCGGCCTTCCTCCTCTTTGCCCCTGACGTAGACCCTTCGCCCACGAACCGCGAGCTTCGACGTATCGGAGAAGGCCCTTCTTTTCTTGCTCTCGACCCACGCGCCCCATTGAGCTTTCAAGGCGGCCTCGACTGCGTTGCGCACGTCCGGCCGCCCGGCGTCCTCGAAAAAGCGCGCCCGCTGCTCTTCCGTCATGCGCTTATGGACCATGCTGAGCGCCTGGCGGAGGTTCGCGGCTGCGTCGTCCGGGCTGAAAGTGCTGCGTACCTTTGCCTTGTGCAGGTCGATGAGGTGTAGCCTGCCGTCGCTCAAAAGGACGTTGTCCAGGTGGAGGTCATTGTGCCTGATCCGCGCGCCTTCAAGCTGCCTTAGCAGGCGCGCGAGGGCGTCAAGGAGCGCGTGCTTTTCGGCTGCGGCATCATAGAAGGCCGAGCGCAAGGTGCGGCCCTCGACCCATTCCTGTATGATGAAGGAGCCGCCCGCGCCCGTGCCGTATCCGAGGGGGCGGGGCGTGGCTATCCCGCCCGCGAGGATGCGCTTTCCGAGGTCGTATTCCTTCCTGCCCCTCGGCATGATGGTATTGCGTACGAGCCCTGCGATGCCGTGCTCCAGGAAGAACTTGACGAATATCTTCCCGTCGCCGCACGGCCGCGATGCGTAGCCCCTGCGGACGTCCGCCTCCTCGACGATGCCGGCGACGGCCTCATCCAGGCCGGGGTAGTCGTCGTCGAGGAACCAGGAGATATTGTTCTTGCGCAGCCGGTGCATTGGGGTATGTTACCTCATCCGCAGGCGCAAATTAAAGTTTTGGCGCGGTGTCCTCGAATATCTTGATCCGTCCGTAGCGGCCGTCGTAGCCGGGGGAGACGCGTACCTTGCCCTGGCGCACGAGGCCGACGGCCTTCGGCAGTAAGCGGAGTCGATGCGCGGGCGATCTCATCCAAAGGCGCGTCCAGAAGTATGGTAAGCTCGCTGCCGATCGACGAAAGGAGCTTTTCGTATATCGCGGCGACGGCCTTCGACGCCGGGCCCTTGCGCGTGACCTCCGCCAGTATCTCGACAAGGGGGATGACCGTCCGGAAGTGCGCGTCCTGTCCGGGCGCGCATTGTGCGGGCCTGTCGGCCAGAAGCTCGACCCTGTGGCACACGCCGACCGTGAGCCGCCTGCCGCAGGCCGGGCACAGGTAATTGTGCGCTATTGTCTCTTGCGGCGGGAAGCAGACGCCGCACGCCGCGTGGCCGTCGTAATGGTACTTCCCTTCCTCCGGAAAGAACTCTATCGTGTCCGGTACGCCGCTGCCCGTTACAAGGGCCTGCCGTATCGCGCCGTACGAGACCTCCGTGTCGAAGATGTTCGCCTCCCTGCCCAGCTTCGACGGCGAGTGGGCGTCCGAGTTGGAGATCAGGTTGAGCCTGTCGAGGCCGCTCACGCGGCGGTTCATTGCCGGGTCGGAGGAAAGGCCCGTCTCTATCGCGGGGACATAGGGCGCGAGGTCGCCGAAGCACTCCTCAAGCGAATCGAACCCGGATACCGCGCCGAATACCGAGTAATGGGGCGTCCACGCATGGGCGGGGACGAACAGGGCCTCGCCGGAGACGTCGAGGGTCATAGCCAGCAGGTCTGCCGCGTCGAGTTTAAGTATGGGCCTGCCGTCGGACGAGACGCTGCCTATCTTCGAGAGGGCGGCGCTCAGGCGCCGGGCGCAGTCCATGTCGGGGAAGAACACGAGGCAGTGGACCTTGCGCGTCCTGCCGTCTTTGCGGTAAATGCAGCTTATCTCCGCCGAAACAATGAAAGAGACATCCGACCGACACGCACCCGGCACATCGATTGGCCGCCGCCAGGCAGCCCTGAGGGTAAACAAACCGTTATCGGCGGGCTGGAGCTTCTCCTCAAGCTCTGCCAGCCAGCCGGGATGGGTAGCGTCCCCAGTCGCCACAACGCCGATCCCCTTCATCTGCGCCCACCGCCAAATCCCCTCAGGCGTCATCAGGGGACTGGTAGCCATAGAGTAGTGTGAATGGATATGCAGGTCCGCCGTGAAAGACATGGCGGATTATATCATGTTTCAACAGGCCGTGATCGTTGCCCTGCGGTATATATGAAAGCTAAATATTTAATCTTGCCTGCGTTGTGGTCAAGAATCGTGGGTTTAAGCCGCGCCTATCGCGAAACCTCGCGCTCCAGCATTTGTTCGATTGCTTCCTTGAGCCGAGGGATTTCATTGCGAACAACGTCCCAGACAACCTGATAATCGATGCCGAAGTAACCGTGAATCAGCCGGTCTCTCATGCCTGCCATAGACCGCCATTCAATACCAGGATACCTCTGCTTCAAGTCAGTGGGGAGCTTCTTGCTGGCTTCGCCTATGATCTCAATGCTTCGCACAAATGCCCGCTTTAGGGTCTCGTCCTTCATAAACTGCCGCTTCGAGACGCCTTTGGCTCTTGAAGAGACGAAGACTGTCTCGTCAAGTATGTGACGAAGATACTCAGGCGACGAGCCGGACATATTCGACCTCTGCAAGTATGTGCGGACCGATGTAAGGGCTTAAAGACTCCTTTGTGACGACCTCAACCTTTCTTCCCAACAACTCCTCAAGAAGAAAACATAACCCCATGAAGTTACTGAATGTTTTCTTCCTGGGCTGAAATTCCACAAGAAAATCAATATCGCTGTGAGGCCGCTGCTCTCCCCGAACAAACGACCCGAAAAGGCCGATACGTTTTACGCCAAACTCCTCCAAACGCTCCGTGTTCTTGCTTAACAAGTTTGTTATCTCTTTTTTCGTCTTAATCGTTTTCGACAACTCTCGCTCCTTACCGCTCAATTATAGCAGATTGGATTCAATTGCAATAGGATGATATCCCGGCCCTCTCTATGCATGAGGCTAAGGGGCACCTTGACAAAGGTGCCCCTTAGCCTCACTTTCTTTCGAAGAGACATATATGAATTTAGAGCGTCAGGACCAGACTACTGGCTTTCTGGGGCGCATCGGGTTAGGTGGCCCGTCGCTTGATGTGGGCTGGGAGCCGAGCCCGCGCGAGGTCGTGGATGAGATGATCAGGATGGCGTCGGTCGGGTCCGGCGACGTTGTTTACGACCTGGGCTGCGGGGACGGCCGCGCTGTCATAGGCGCTGCCAGGAAGACGGGCTCCAGGGGCGTCGGCATCGACCTCGACCCTGTAAGGGTCCAGGAGTCGTGCGAGAACGCCTGCACCGAGCAGGTGGCCCATCTCGTCCGCTTCGTGAAGGCGGACCTTTTCAAGAGCGATATCGGTGAGGCGACCGTCCTTTTCGTGTTTCTTTTCCCTGAAGTCAACCGCAGGCTGCGGCCTAAACTCTTATCCGATCTGAAACCCTGCACCCGGATTGTCTCGTACTGCCACCACATGGAGCTGTGGACGCCCGACCACTGTGTACGGATCAGGTCGAATTACCTTTACCTGTGGATCGTCCCGGCGAACATGAGCGGCCGCTGGGAGGGCAGGGTGGAGGCCGACAAAAACGCATCCGGCATACAGCTCGACCTTGAGCAGGATTTTCAGAAGGTGTCGGGGAGGGTATACCTCGACGGCAAGCTCTTTTTCGTAAGGAGCGCCCCGGTGGACGGCGACAGGTTCCGCTTTGCCGGCCTTGACGGCCCGGCGGGGGCCGTGACGCTGAGCGGCAGCATCGATGGAGACGAGATCAAGGGCATGGTGCGGGACCGCGCGTTCCCCGAGCACATCAGGACGTGGACTGCCAGGCGCAAGGACGCAACCCTGGTCTCCCTTGCCCGGTAATTTCTATGAGATGGGCAAGCGGGCTGTCGCCGGCCGTGTCTTGCCTGCGCCGCAAAAAAAGTTGGAGGTTGATGAGTGAAAGACATCAGGGATTATTTCGAAAAGACGGACGGCGTCGGCATCCTGGCGACGGCCGATTTCAGCGGCCAGGTCAACGCGGCCGTCTACGATCGTCCCAATGTGATGGACGACGAGACGGTTGCTTTCATAATGCCGGACCACCTCACGCATAAAGACCTTACTTCGAACCCGCATGCATCCTATCTTTTCATGGAAGCGGGCGGCCATGCCAACGGCGTGCGGCTCTACCTGACGCGGGTGAAAGAGGAGATGGACAGCGAGTCGATCTGCAAGCTGCTCGAGCAGAAGCGTTACACAGTCCCCGACATCAAGGAGAACAACCCCCTGTTCCTCGTCTATTTCCATATAGACCGCACCAGAAGGCTGGTGGAGGACGGCGAGCGGGCGTAAGCGAAAAGCGTAAAACCTATGTTTGGGGAATGGCGGCTACCGGGGCGGGCGCAACGGTGATATCCATGGCAAAGAGCTTGTTTGCCTCCCTGCCTATTTTTCTTGTAAGGGACCTCGACATATAGCCGAAGACAGGCGCGGTCAGCGCGGGTATCCAGCGTCCGGCCGCCCTTTCGGCCGCCCGCTCGACGATGCGGGTGCCGACGGCCTTCGATATGCCCCTGATTACTTCCGTATTGACCGACTTCATGACAATGGCGGTGCCCATCTTCCTGATGAGCGCCTCGCCTCCGGCCACCCCTACGACATTACCCAGGATAAGGAGGACCAGCTCGGGCGAGACCGTTTCCTCCTTGTGGTGAAACCCTGCAATGCGGCGGATGAGGCCGATCTGGATGCCCGCCAGCGCTGCAACCTCCGGGATGATGGTCGCCATGCCGATAGGGCCGGGAATGAGGCCGAGGGCGGTGCTGATCCTGAACGCCTTCTTTGCGGCCTGGTCGATCATCTCGTCCGGCGTGCCGGACGCGTCCCCGTCGTCGCTTCGGGACAGGACATTGTCAATTGCCTTTTTTAGCCAGTTGGGTTCGGTCATTGTTAGTATTCTAATTACCGCTTGACCCCAGCGTCAAGCGCTTTCATGCGGCCGGGATCTTTTCGCGGCCTTCGCGTCGTTTTCTCGACGCGGCGTGCTCACGTACCCAGTACGTACGCTCCGCTGCGCGCCTTCGAAAAGCAACGCGAATTCCATCGAAAATCTCTCCGGCCGAGAACAGGCAGCAAGTTTGCTATGATTACTTGATCAGTGCTGCAATTGCCGCCGCTGTATCGTTTATAATCTCCGCCGATACCCTGGACATCGCCGTACTGATCCCTTTCGCAAAAGCACCGGCCGATTGCTCGGGAATCGGCTCTGCGGCGTTGTACTGCTTCTGAAATATAACCCTTTCAGCCACGGACGGCTTGTTCATGTCGAGGAGGGTGATTTCCAGCACGAGGACGGCCTTCCATCCGTCCGCCTCTTTCGATTGGAGGAACCGATCGACTATTCCTTCGACCTGGAAGCGCGCCGCATTCTGCCTGGGGCCTGAGAAGACCGCTTTGAACAGGCCGGAGGCGCGGAAATCGCGGGCCAGATAGTCGCCCGCCATGTCGCCGGGGTTGACCCTCCACCTGTTGTGCTGATAGACGGCCAGCTTGTAAGCCCCCGGGCTGTAGACCATGGCCGTGCTGTTGAAGCCTTGCGCTACGGAGAACCTGTCTATCCGCACCACCTGGTCCATCGGGGCAACGGCGCCTTTGAGGGCCGGGGGCGGGTAGTCGAGCGTGTACAGCTCGACTTTGTATGCCGGTCTTGTCGTGGTTGCGCAGCCCGCGAGAAGCATCAGCGCGACGAGGGGGACAACGGCGTAAAGGACGGCAGTTTTCGCCCGCATGCTATTCTCCTTTCGGCGGCTTGCTGAAGATGAGCGCCGAGGGGTCGGCCTTCAGCCTGTCTGCCAGCTCCTCCACGGATTCGGCCGTGCGCCGCAGCGTGTCCGACCGTAATCTCGACCTCGGCGAGCGCGGAGTCCACCCTCCCCGATGTCCCCTCGACTAGCCTGTCCACCCGTGCGGCCGTCTGCCCGATGTTCACGCGCTCAAGCTCGGCCCTGGCCCTCTCTATCACTGACCTGGCCTCTTTGACGGCGTCCCTGGCAGTTGCGACTGCCTCGTCGAGCGACCCGCCGGCAAGCAACTTGTCCATCTTTTCCGCGGCGTCCGAGAGCTTCGCCATTGCGCTGCCTGCGTCCCGCATGATGTCCTTGACCTGCCGGCTGTTGAAAAACTTGTCAAGGGAGGTGATCGCCCTGGCTACCTGGCGCGATATCCCGGCGAAGTCGATCTCCTTCACCTGTTTCATCATCTCGGTGATGGCGCTCTCTATCTGCTTGATATTGGACGGCACGGACGGTATGACGGGGTAGGGCGGCTGGAAGGTTGTTGGTTTTACGCCTGCTTCGCCCGGCTTCGTGCGGTCGAGCTCAACGTAAACGATGCCCGTTATGCCGGCGAGCGTCAGTTTTGCCACGACGCCCTGGATGTTGAAATCCTTACCGTCGAGTCTTCATGATCACCTCGACGAGCCGCTGGTCGGGCGCTACGCCTATCTTCCGCACCGTGCCGATATCAACGCCCCTGAACTTGACTATCGAGTCGACCTGGAGTCCCTGAACGGACTCGTCGAAGTACGTTGCGTAAACGGCCCCCGGCTGGAAATACTTGTTCGCGCCGAGCCATATGATGGCTGCGGCCCCCAGGATAATCCCGAGGGTCACAAAGAGGCCGACCAGAAAATAAGCCCTGCGCTGTACCATTTAAGTGCGCCGCCTTCCCGGCTCTTCCTTTTCCTCTATCTCGTGGTTGAAAAAATGCCTGACGTGAGGATTGGGCGGCCTATCCCTTAGCACCCGGGGGTCGCCCTCGGCAATTATACCCCTTTTGCCTTTATCTAGGATAATTATTCTTTGGGCCAGGCGGAAGATCGCTTCGAGCTCGTGGCTCACAATTACCATCGTTGTCCCCATGCCCCTGTTTATTTTCTGCACCAGGTCCTCGACGCCTGCCGAAGTTATCGGGTCGAGGCCGGCGAAGGGCTCGTCGAGGAAAAGCATCCCCGGATCGAGGGCCATGGCCCTTGCGATCCCGGCCCTCTTCCTCATGCCGCCCGAAAGCTCGCTCGGCAGGTGGTCCTCGTAGCCCAAAAGTCCCACCATAGCCAGCTTCTCGCGCACGATGGCCGCACGCATCTGCTCGTCGAGGTCGGTGAACCCCGATAACGGCAGGTCGATGTTCTCAGCGAGCGTCATCGACCCGAGGAGGCCGCTCGACTGGAAGAGCATGCCCGTTTCCCGCCTGACCGGCCGCATCTCGTCGTCGGAGGCGCTCGCTACATCGACGCCGCAGATCAGCACGCGGCCGGACGACGGCCTTGCCAGTCCGATCATGTGGCGCAGAAGCGTCGATTTGCCGGAGCCGCTTGCCCCCGCGATGATCACGATCTCGCCGCTCGCCACGTCGAAGCTAACGTTTTCCAGTATGACATCGTCCCCGTAGCGTACGGAAAGACCCTCGACTTCTATCGCTTTTTCGGCGGTTTCGCCCACGTCGGCCCTCACCAGCTGCACGTAATTGAATATGACCGCATATGCAGAGTCGGTCACAATGATAAGGAAAAGTCCCGATACGACGGCGGAGGTAGTGGCGTCGCCGACCGCCTGCGCCCCTCCCCTGACCGCGAACCCCCTCTGGCACCCTATAGCGGCGATCAGGATGGCGAAGGTGACGGACTTGATCACACCGTTAAATATGTCGGTCGTGGTGATCGCCCACGACGTGTATTGCTCGTATGTATGGAATGTGAGATCGAGGCCGAGGATGCCGACGCACATGCCGCCGATGATAGCGAACAGGTCCGCGAAAAAGGTGAGCAGGGGCACCATGAGGGCTGCCGCAAGGAGCTTGGGGACGGCAAGGAACCTTATGGGGCTGAACCCCATTGTCGTCAGCGAATCGACCTCTTCGTTCACCACCATCGTGCCTATCTCCGCGGCAAAGGCCGAGCCGGACCTGCCGGCGACCAGGATGGCCGTGATAATGGGGCCGAGCTCCCTGACCATCGCCAGGGCTACCAGGGAGGCGACGTACGCGTTACCCCCGAACTGCTTCAATTGCAGCGAAGACATGAACGCCATGATGAGACCCATGAGGAAGCTGATGAGGGCGAGTATAGGCAGGCCGTCCACGCCCACCTTTTTCATGTAGACGATGACATCCTTCCATCGCACGGACGACGGGTGCCGGACCGCAAGGCCAACCTCCCAGAGCAGGGTGCCGCCGAAGGTAATAACCTGGGCGATGTCGCCCAAAACGTGCACGGTTGTCTCCCCCATCGCCTCGAAGATGTTCCGGGACCTTACCGGCAGGGGCGGCGCAGGCCGAAGGGCGTCCCGGTCCAGAAGGTCCATGATGCTCTGAACGCGCTGAGGTATATTCAGGAATTCGAACGGTATGGAGCGGCGGCGCGCTTCATCCTCCATCTGGAGCAGAAAGAGGGCAGCCGCGCTGTCCGCCTCTTCGAGGCGGCCGAGGTCTGCGATGATATGTCGTGGGTCCTTCGAGAAAAGGGCGGCGGACTGGCGGATAAGGTCATTCAGGTTGTCGAGGCCGATGCGGCCGGATAAGGCCAGGCGAGCTTCTCCCTTCTCCCCGATAGAGGTGGATATCGGCCCCACTGCGCCCTCCCTGCCCGTTTGCATGTGCCCCCGCTTACGCGCTTTTGCCGGTTAGCCCCTTGATCTCTTCTATGGTGTACGCGATGCCCTCAGCGAAGCCTTGAAGGCTGCAATGGGTCGCGTAATCCATCCCCTCCTCAAATTCATCGATCATCTTGCGCGTCATCTCGAGCTTCTCTTCGAGCAGCCGTAATAGTTCGTCAGTGTCTGCCATTATCCTGTTTTTCCTTCCCCGTGTACCTGGGGCCACCTTAAAGCGGGGCAGGGGGGACGCCCCCCCTTCCGCCCCGGTGTCTTCAAGTTTACCGCTATTCGCTGGGCGTGATTAAATCAGGCTCGCTTACGACGCCCAGGTTGTGAAAACGCCCGTTCTTCACGATCTGCACCTGCACGTCCTTGACGACCTCGCCTTTGACGAACTTCTTCACCTGCCCGGTAAGGCCGTTGAAGTCCTTAATGTTCGCCAGGGCGTTGCGGATGTCGTCGCCTTTCACGCTCTTTGCCCGCTTGATGCTGTCGCAGATCATCATGAAGGCGTCGTAGGCCGACGCGCCGACCATGTCGGGCTGGATCTTGAAGCGCTTCTCGTAGGTGCTGAGGAAGGTCTTGACCTCCGGCCTTTTGTCGTCCCTGTTAAGGTTCGTCACGATGACGAAGCCTTCGGCTGCCTCTTTGCCGGCGATCTCAAGGAACTTGGGCGAATCCGCGCCTTCCTCGCCCATTATGTGCATTTTCATCCCCATCTCGCGCGCCTGCTTCACGACAGGCCCTGTCTGGAAGTAGTAGCCGCTGGCGAAGATCAGGTCCGGGTTCTCCTGCTTTATCTTAGAAAGATAGGCACGGAAGTCTTTCTCGGGGAAGGGGTAGGCCTGCTCGGAGACGATCGTGGCCGCCCCGGCTGCCTTGTTGGCGATATACCACTTGAAACCCGTAGACAAGGTGCGGCCGAAGTCGTTGTCGCTCACCAGGAGCGCGATCTTCTTGGCCTTCAGCATCTTTACGCCCGCGTATGCCGCGGCTTTGCCCTCGACCGTGCCGAGGAAGCCGTTCCTGAAGCAGAAATTGCCCGCCTTGGTGATGTCGGGGTGCACCGCGTAGGCCGCCACGAAAGGTATCTTCTCTTCCTGGTAGATAGGCGCGACCGCCCTCATGGGCGTGCTGTAGGATCCGCCCACTACGGCGACCACCTTGTCCTGCTCGATCAGCTTGCGCGAAAGGGCGACCGAGTCCTTGGCGTCGGCCCTGTCGTCGTACATTACGACCTCTACCTTTTTACCGAGAAGGCCGCCTGTCGAGTTGACGCGCTCGACTGCGAGCTTGACCGAGTTAGCGACGCTCTCACCGTCTGCTGCCGCATCTCCCGTGAGGGGTGCGAGCAGGCCTATCTTCACGGTGTCGGCTGCTATGGCGAAAGACGCGCCGAACAGGAGCGCTAAGGAAATCACCGCCAGGCATGACGCCTTGATCCATTTCATGACTTACCTCCTTTTTATTGTGTTGTAGAAGTCCCCATATATACGTCTCTGACTCTGTCATTCTCCAAAAGCTCCGCAGCCGCTCCGTGGAGCACGCACGTGCCTGTCTCCAACACGTACGCCCTGCTCGATATCCTCAGGGAGGCGGCCGCGTTCTGCTCCACCAGGAGCATTGTCAGCCCGTGATCGCGGTTCAGCTCCTGCATGAGGCGGAATACCGCATCGACGAGCTTGGGCATCAGCCCCATCGATACCTCGTCGATCAAAAGCAGCTCCGGGCCGGAGATGAGTGCCCGCGCGATGGCGAGCTGCTGCTGCTCGCCGCCCGAAAGCGTCTGGCCGGGCTGGTCTTTCCTCTCGGCGAGCACCGGAAAGAGCGTGTAAAGCCATGCGACTCTTTCTTCGACCGGCAGCTTTCTCCGAAGTCCGTAGAGGCCGACCATCAGGTTCTCGTAAACGGTGAGACGCGGGAAAATGCGGGACCGCTCGGGCACCATCCTGATACCCAGCCTGGCCCGCGCGTGGGAGGGCATGCCGGTGATGTCCTGCCCTTTGTACATTATGCGGCCCTTGCGGCAGGGCAGGATGCCCATGACGCCCTGGAGGATCGAGCTTTTTCCTGCGCCGTTGACCCCGATGATCGAGACAAGCTCCCCGGCGCGCAACTCCAGGTCGAAGCCGCAGACTGCTTCTATGTCTCCGTAAGCCATATGCAGGCCGTTGACCTCAAGGAGCATGTCCGGCCTCCGCGACCCCCAGGTATGCCTCGATCACCTGCTCGTCCCGCTGTATCTGAGCGGGCGGTCCTTCCGCTATCTTCCGGCCGTGGTCGAGGACGACGATCCTGTCGCACAGGCCCATGGTGACGCTCATGTTATGCTCGATCAGCATCACCGTCCGCCCCTCGTCCTTCCTGATGGCCCGGACCAGCGCCTCTATCTGCATCACTTCTTCATGGCGCAGGCCGGAAAAAGACTCGTCGAGGAGCAGCACCGTGCGGCCGACGACCAGCGCCCTCGCAATCTCGAGCCGCCGCAGGTTGCCGAGGGGCAAAAGGCCCGCCGTTCTGTCGGCCAGGTGCGCGAGCCCAACCTTTTCAAGGATTGCCATTGCCTGCTCGACGTGGGAGCGAACATTCCATCTGCCCCAGATTTGCCAGAGCCTGCCGTAGAGGCCGACGCCGAAGGCGACCAGGACGTTTTCAAGCACCGTCAGCGTCTTGAGGGGCTTGACTATCTGGAAGGTCCTTCCTATGCCTGCCTCTGCGATCATGTGGGGCGCAAAGCCGTCGATGCGCCTGCCTTCGAAATATATCTGCCCGCCCGTCGGCGTATATATGCCGCTTACAAGGTTGAAAAAAACGGTCTTTCCCGCCCCGTTAGGCCCGAGCACGCCCAGTATCTCGCCGGGGAAAAGGTCTATGTCCACCCGGTCGACGGCTTTCAGCCCTCCGAAATGCTTGGAGACGGATTGGGCGGAAAGTAAGGGCGCGGGCATGCTCATCGCCTGCCTCTTACGTGGAGAGGCGCAAGTATGCGCCTTACCGCGCTTTCCTCGCCCAGAAGCCCCTGTGGCTGGAAGCGGATCGTGAGGAGCAGCAGTACCGTGTAAAAGAGCATCCTGTAATCGACCAGGGGGCGGAAGACCTCCGGCAGTGCGCCGAGGATCACCGCGCCTACGACAGGCCCCCAAAGAGTGCCCATGCCGCCAAGAACGAGCATGGCGAGAAGGGCGATGGAGACGGGGAAGGAGAAGTCTCCCGCGCTGATGAACTGCATGTAATGGGCATAAAGGGAGCCTGACAGGCCCGCAATGGCGGTGCCTATAACGAAGGCGAGGAGCTTGAACCTGACCGGCGAGATGCCCATCGTCGATGCCGCCGCCTCTTCTTCCCTTACTGCGGCGCAGGCGATTCCCGCCCAGCTCTTCCGAAGCCGCCAGCAGAAAAGGAGCGTCAGCAGCAGGAAGCCGGCGCAGAGCAGAAAGAATGACATCCCCTTCATCCGCATGCCGAAAAGCGTGATGCGCGGGATGCCGCCTATGCCCTAAGGCGCCGCCGAAGAAGGGGATGTACCGGAAGACCGCTTCGACGATGAAATTAATCCCTATCGTCGTGATGGCGAGGAAGTCCTCCCTGACCCGGATGCTCGGCAGTCCCGAGGAAAAAGCCGATCAGGCCGCTGACGCCGATCACAAGGGGCAGGCCCGTCCAGAAGGACAGCCCCGCCTTCGTCGCCAGCAGGGCGGCGGTGTAGGCCCCGATGCCGAAGAATGCAGCGTGGCCGAGCGATATCTGTCCCGCGAAGCCGACTATCACGTTGAGCCCGCAGACGGCGACCGCCTGGATCGCGATGATGGTCCCTATGGTGATGACGTATGAGCTCATCCCTTCATCCTATTTGCGACCCCAGGAGGCCTTCGGAGCGCCACATGAGGACGGCTATCATGGCGATGAAGGCGAGGGCGTCTCTCGGGCAGGGGGATATTCGCGTAGCCTATCAGCACGTCTCCACGACGCCGAGCAGGAGCGAGGCGACAACGGCCCCTTCCACGGAGCCGAGCCCGCCGACGACGATTATGGCCAGCGTCTTGTACGCGGGCACCGCCCCCATTGTCGGATAGACCTGGTTGTAATAGATGCCGACGAGCACGCCCGCGATGGCCGCAACCGAAGAGCCGATAATGAAAGTGATCGTCACGATCAGGTGGCTGTTGATCCCCATGGCGCCCGATATGGCCATGTCCTGCGAGGCGGCCCGCATGGCAAGGCCCAATTCCGTCCGGTTGCTTATGTACCAGAGGGCGAGGAGCACTGCCGCAGTCAGGGAGAAGATCGCGAGCAGGGCCGACGAGATGTGTATGCCGCCCAGGTAGACTTCGGGGAAGGGCAGCTTCGCGGGGAAGGTGAGGATATTCGCGCCTGCCACGATGCGCGCCGCCTCCTGGACTGGCGAGCATGACTGCGATGCTCCCGATGAGCGGCACGTAAGGCGGATACTTGAGCAGGGGGAAATAGAGGAACCGCTCGATGGCCACGCCGACGAGCGAGCAGCCTACCATAGACCCGATGAAGGCGACAAGGAGACTGCCCGTTGCGCCGGAAAAGAAAGAGGCCCGCAGATAGGCCCCTATCGTGAAGACGGCGGCATGGGCCACGTGGAGGATGCGCATGATCCCGTAGACCAGTGCGAGCCCCAGCGTCATGAGGGCATAGATCGCTCCCATGCGCGATGCCGTTCAGCAACTGCTCGATAAAAAGGTGCATCTTCCTCCCTGGCCGGTCCTTACTTTGCGCCTTGTCGAGCGGCCTTCTCTTTCCGAGCGCTTCTTTCAGATCTTCCGGACAGCGTACTCTTGCGGAACGCCTCGTCCTTTATCGGACGGCAGGTTTATCCGCACGTTCGCGGCAGCGCCGAGGACTGCCGCCCTGGCGCAGAGCTTCGCCACGACGCCGTCGCTGTACGCGTTCCTGTTCCCGTAAGTCATTGCCTCTTTCGCAAGGTCGATCAAGCTGCACGCAGCCCGCGCCGCACTGAGGGGGGCAAGGGTCGCTCCCCTGAGGGCCTCCTGTATGGCTGCCTCCCTTGCCGCGACTTCCGCCTCGCTAGTTCTTCGGCATGCGGTATCCCTTCATTACCTGCACGTATGCCTCGGCGTCACGGTCTACGCCTTCGATCAGCGCGCGGCCCAGCTCGGCCGCTTTGCGCTCTATGCGCTGCCATACGCTCGTCGAGGGCTGCATCGTTACCCTTCCTGCCTATGGTCAGGTTGCAGACCATCCGGGAAAGGGCCGCGGACAACGCCCCGGCGAGCGCGGAAACGGAGCCGCCCCCCGGGCGTGGCCTCCCCTGATGCGAGCCGCTCGATGATATTCTTTAACGGTCAGGTCCGTCAGCATGGCCGCCCCCTGTTTTCCGCTTTTGATGCATCGTAAGACAACGCGTCCCTTCTTTATCACTTTCTCCACGCAGCTCACGCCGACGTGGTAAGGGATATATCAGTAGGATGGGAATTCCAGGATCACAAGGTCGCCCTGCTTCCCTGCGTCGATGCTCCCGACCCTTGAGGCGAGCCCGAGGGCCGCCGCGCCGTTTATCGTAAAGGCCGTTACCGCCTCCTCAGATCGTCATGCCCATGTAAAGGGCGGCGAGGGCAAAAAGGAGCGGGATCGACTTCGGAAAAGCAGCTCCCCGGGTTCAGGTCCGTTGCGAGGGCAACCGCGCACCCGCGGTCGATCATGAACGCGCCCTGGCATAGGGCTCTTTCAGGCTGAAGGCGGTCGCCGGCAGCAGCACGGCGACGACCCCGCGCGCGGCCATTGCCCTAATCCCTTCGTCGGATGCGTGGAGGAGGTGGTCGGCGGACATAGCGCCCAGTTCCGCCGCAAGCTCCGCGCCGCCCAGGGGCGTCATCTCGTCCGCGTGGACCTTGACTGCCGAGGCCGTGCGCCCGTGCGGCCTTGAGGAGCCGCCTCGACTGCTCGACGGTCGAAGACACCCTTCTCGCAGAAAACGTCGCAGAACTGCGGCGAGCCCCAGGCGCGCCAACATCGGGACAGCACGTCCGGACGCACGTAATCTATGTACCCGTCGCGGATCGCCCCTGTATTCTTTCGGCACGGCGTGGGCGCCGAGGAAGGTCGGGCACATGTCGATCGGGTGGGCGGCGTCGAGCGCCTCCATCGCCTGAAGCTGCTTTATCTCCGTCGTCATGGTCCAGGCCGTAGCCGCTCTTGCCCTTCGCAGGTCGTGACGCCGAAAGAGAGCATGCTGTCGAGCCGCTTTGCGCCCGCGCGATAAGCTCGTCCTTCGTCGCCAGCCGCGTCGCCTCCACGCGTCCGGCTGATGCCGCCGCCCCGCTCCATGATCTCCATATAGGAGAGGCCGGCAAGACGCCACGCGAACTCATCCGCCCTGTACCCCGCAGAAGAGGAAATGCGTATGGCAGTCGATGAAACCCGGCAGCACCGCCTTGCCTGTCGCGTCTATCACCTCGAAGCCCGAGAGGTTGCGGCCCCGGATAGACATCGTCCGTGCGGCCCACAGCCGTAATTACGCCGTTCTCGATGACAACGGCCCCGCCGTTTATGACTGCCAGGTCGGACATGGCCCGCCCTGTCTTCGCGGTCAGCCCGCTGCACGTAACGAGCTCGGACGCGTTCTTTATGACTACGTTTCCATCCATTAACTCTTACTCCATCCGCGTCTCTAATATCTGGTCGATGCTGAAGCGCTCGAGGCCCATATAATAGGCCGCGGCGTCGATCAGGGCCGCCATGGGCACGAGCCCGACGACCTCGCTTCCTACCACGTTGACGCCGTACCGCCTCGCCTCCGACCGCACAAGCTCGACTGCGCGGTGGAGAGGGGTTTTTGTGAAATCCGTCATGTTCATCGAAACCTGCGTGATGCCCTCTTTCCTTGAGGTCTACGGCGATAGCCTTGCAGTAGCGCAGGCCCCCGCTCGAATTCCTGACGGCCCTGGCTATGGCCGAGGCGATCTCCATATTCGGGGTATCGATGTTGACGTTGAAGGCGACCAGGGGCATGCGGGCGCCTACGGCGACAACGCCCGCCGTCGGATGTGACCCCGGCCTTGCCGTAATCGGGCTTCCACTCGGGCATTTTCAGCTTTTCCGCCATCCCTTCGAACTGACCCTTCCTGATCGCCGCCAGATCGCGCCTTGCCGGGTCGGAGGCCGACTCCTCGTAGAGGAAAACGGGCACGCCGTATTTTTCGGCGAGTGCGCGCCCCACCTCTCTGGAAAGCTCGACCGCCTCAGCCATCGGAGACGTTTCTTACCGGGATAAACGGTATGACATCGACTGCGCCCATGCGCGGGTGCTGCCCCGAATGCTTGCGTAAATCGATAACTTCCACAGCGACGCCGACGGAGGCGAGAACGGCCGCAGCGACTGCCGGCGGTTCGCCGATGACCGTGACGACCAGCCTGTTATGGTCTGCGTCCTGCTCGTGGTCGAGGAGCCTTACGCCCTTCTTTCCCTTGAAGGCGGAGAGTATCCTGCCGATCTTCTCCTTGTCCCTTCCTTCGCTGTAATTGGGCACGCACTCGACGATCTTTTTCAAGGCAGGCTCCTCCGAAAAGGCCTTGTCGACGAGCTGGACCGTGACCGCGTCCTCGTCGGCAAGGTACGGGCAGGGTCAGGTGGTCCGGCTCCCTTGCCGGCCGCGTTATAGTCTGATAGCAGTCTCATCGAATGGCCGCTTCGCGCCCAGGCGCGTCTCGCGACCCCGCCCATGACGTCCCACGGTATTGCGCTCTTTATGACTTCGTCTACTCTTTCGCTCCCGTCCAGCACGAGGCCGAAGCCGCCGTTTATCGCCTTGCCTATGCCTACGCCGCCGCCGTTATGGAGCGCCACGAGGCTCATGCCGCGTGCCGCGTTGCCCGCGAAGCACTGGACTGCCATGTCCGCCATGATGTTGCTGCCGTCCTTGATGCTCGCCGTCTCCCTGAAGGGAGAGTCCGCGCCGCCCACGTCGTGGTGGTCGCGGCCGATCATGACCGGCCCTATCTCGCCGTTGCGCACCATCTCGTTGAACTTAAGGGCGATCCGCACCCGCCCTTCCGCGTCCTGGTAGAGTATGCGGGCCTGGGTGCCCACGACAAGCTTGTTCTTGCCTGCGTCCCTGATCCAGGCGTGGTTGTCCCTGTCCTGGAAGCGCCTCGACGGGTCGATGCAGGACATGGCCGCCCTGTCCGTCTTGGCGAGGTCTTCCGGCGAGCCGCTCAAGACCACCCACCTGAAAGGGCCGTACCCGTAATCGAAGAGGAGCGGTCCCATGATGTCCTCCACGTATGAAGGGAAGATAAAGCCGTCCAGGGGTCGGTCCCGTTCCTGCAAATCTCCTTCACCCCCGCGTCATAAATGGCCTTCAGGAAGCTGTTCCCGTAATCGAAGAAATAGGTCCCCCGGCCGACCAGGGTGCGAATAAGCTCGAAATGGCGCTTGAGGGAGCGATCGACCATCTCCCTGAAGACGGCAGGCTGGGTGGCGAGCAGCTCCGTCCTCTCCTCGAAGCTGAGCCCTTGCGGACAGTAGCCGCCCTCGTATGCCGCATGGCATGAGGTCTGGTCGGAGAGCAGGTCGATATTGATGTTCTGCGCAACCGCGTATTCGAGGAGATCGACTATATTGCCCAGGAAAGCGATGGAGGCCGGCTTCTTCTCCGCTGACGGCCTGCGCCTGCAAGGCGGAATGCTTCCGCGGCGTCGGTCGCGACCCGGCCGACCCATCCCTGGCTGTGCCTTGTCTCTATCCTCGACGGGTCTACCTCCGCTATGACGGCGACGCCCCGCGCGATCTCCACGGCTTTGCCCTGCGCCCCGCTCATGCCGCCCAGGCCCGAGGATACGAAAAGGCAGCCGGCCATATCTGCGTCGCCGGAAGCGGACCGCCGGAGGCGCGCCGCGTTCAGGACCGTTGAATAGGTCCCGTGGACGATGCCCTGGGGCCCGATGTACATCCAGCCCCCGGCGGTCATCTGGCCGTAGTTCGACACGCCCAGCGCAGCCGCCCGCTGCCAGTTTTCCTGGTCGTCGAACTCGCCCACCATCAGGCCGTTGGTGATGACTACCCTTGGGGAGCGCGGGCCTGACCTGAAAAGGCCGACAGGATGGCCGGACTCGACCACGAGCGTCTGCTCCTCGGTCAGCTTCTGGAGGTATGCTGTTATCAGGCGGTACTGCATCCAGTTCTGGCACACCTGGCCCGTCTCCCCGTAGGTAACGAGCTCGTAAGGGTAAAGGGCGACGTCGAAATCCAGGTTGTTGTCGATCATCACCTGAAAGGCCTTGCCCTCTACGCAGTTACCCCGGTACGAGTCGATGGGGTTACCCTTGATCCTCCCGTCGGGCCTGAAGCGGTACGCGTAGATGCGGCCCCTTGTCAGCAGCTCGTCGAGGAATTCCGGGGCGAGCGCCTTGTGCCACTCTTCGGGCACGTACCGGAGGGCGTTGCGCAGCGCGAGCACCGTGTCGCTGCGGCTCAAGGTGGGCCTCCTCCTGGGGCCCTCCGGATGCCTTCGACAAAGGGCGGCATCGGAGGCAGGCCCTCTACGAGCGCGTCCAGCCTTATAGTCATGGCATTAGATATTGCCCGGTTGGAAACCATATTATCCGACCTCTCCCTCTCGGCCTGCACATACGCTCATTTATTACTGTATATCACGTTTTGACGGTAAAATGAACCGGGGAAGGGCTTTTGTGGAGGCGGCGTCCGGGGTTTTTCCGGGGACGGACCCAGGGAGTCAGGGCTTAACCGTCCATCCGGCCCGGTGGTTCACGCTTTCGGTATCCTCCCCCTTATGGATACCGGTTCACCACGGACCTGATCCGCCCCGGTGCGCCGCCTTACTAATAAGGTCGGGTTTGCGGCTTGAAGTTTCAAGGGGGCCGGATTGGAAAATAGTGCGCAAGACGGAAGCAGGCTTGGCGGCACGGTGAGTTCGGTGTTCGCGCACCCCCGTGTGCATAGGCAGATATCGGCCCTATATTATCGTGAAGGGGAGCATTGTGACCCGGTTATGTGGATAGAGACGGACCATAACGGTATGGTAAATCTCGATTACGTGAAGCGGATCGACCTTGCCGGCGACATCCCCAAGAATACCTTCGGCGTCTATCTTTTCGACATGCAGGGTAATACCTATCCCATCGTGGACCTGTCACGCTTCAGGAACATAGGCGTCCTCGAAGGGAAGGAGACAGACCGGGACATCCACACGGCCGTCTACGCCTTCTATACCATCGTGAAGAGGCTGATTGCTACCAAAAAGGAGCAGGAGGTACTCACCATCGAGACCGTCTACAGGGAGTTTGCGGCCGAGTGGTACGCCGAGCAGAAGCAGGAGACGGTCCCGTCCGCCGGGAAAGAGGAACCCGAGGAGCGGGCGGCCCCCGTGGAGGGTGAAGAGGCCGCAGGAAGCGAAGAGCAGCCTGTAGAAGAAACGGCCAAGGTCCATGCCTTCTCCGACATGAAGCTGCTGCTCGACGCATACAGTGAGGGCTACACGCTCAAATTTCAGAGAAAACCGTCGCTGCGCTACGAGAAGGAAGGCAAGATAGCCGTTGAGCTGATCAAGATGTATCCCCTCGATAAGCTAAGGAAAATGCTCGCCTGGTACTTCGAGTCGGACGAGGAGTTCATCACTACCGCAAACTACGATATGAAGACATTCAAGGCCATCCTCGAACGGACCCGGAAGACAGGCAATTCCGAGGACGAATAGCCCTCCAGGAAGGTCGTTGGTCACGAGCTAAGTGTATGATATCTTAGCGGGTATAGTTCGACACCCCCGCAAATAACGATACTTGAGAGACCGTTAAAGTAAGTTTTTGCTTGTTTTTCATCCGCATACAATATATACTGGGACACTTATAGCACCTGTGACTCTTGCACCTCTGGCCGACAAAATTAGGGAAAATGTGGTGAGAAGGCAACGAAAAGAAGTATTGATAATAATCTCTATTTTCTTTATTACGGCGGTCGCCCTCACGGCGTTCACGATGAGACGCGCGTCGGCTGAGGACCCGCTGGAGAGAAACGCCGTCCTGGAAAGGGTTGTTGCGCACCTCAAGGGCAAGTCCGTGCGTATTCACGACGAGAAACTCAGGGCCATGGTCGATAAGGTGTATGATGAATCGATCGAGCACGATATCGATTACCGGCTCGCCCTGGCCGTAATAAAAGTCGAAAGCAATTTCAAGCAGGACGTGGTATCGAAAAAAGGGGCGAGGGGTCTTTTCCAGATCAAGCCGTCCCTTGCCAAGTATATCGCCAAGGACGCCGGGGTAGCCTGGGACGGCGCAAACAGCCTCCATGAGCCCGACAAGAACATAAGGCTGGGGATTTACCACCTGTCCCGTCTCGTTGAAGACTTCCGCAGCCTGCCTACCGCGCTCAACGCCTACAATGTCGGGACCACCAAGGCCAAGGCCCGGCAGAACGACAAGGGCCAGCCGAAGACCGCCTTCACGAAGCGGGTCCTCAAAGAATATCAAAGCAACATATCAATGCTTCCGGAAGTAGAAGGGACGCGGTAAGGCAGACCGTAAGCCTGTGTTTTTTGCGGCCCTTTTAAAACCTGCGGCGGGGCTTGTGCGCACGGTGCCGCGGGCCTGCCTGCGTTCTCTATCTGCTGTTTATCTCTTTCCAGTTGAGGGGACCGCCATCCCGGGCGCGCTTGCGCCCCCCGGGGCCATCGTACTTCCGAGACCCGGCAGAGGCACGGTGTCCGGCAGGCCGCCGGGCGTAGGCATAAGCGGCCTTGTCCCTCCCGACGCCACCGCGACTCCACCATAAGAGCCGGCAACGCGGCTCGTGCCCACCGAGCCGGACGGGTAAGTGCCGCGCAGGATCTCATCTGTCTGCGTTACGACCGGCGCGTAGGGGGCGACCGATAACGGGGACTCCGGCATAGCCATCGCCGGCCCTCCCATGGGGTCGGTTCCATAGGTCGAGAGAACGGTGCTTCCTGACAAGGTGCCGCCGTATTCCGATATACCGCCCGTTCCCATGTACGTATTTCCCGCCGGGGGAGGGGCAGGAGGCATCATGCTTGGAGACGGGGGTCCGACCGGCGTGGACGGCGGCGACGGCGGCGTTGTCGGAATGGGCCAGCCGCCTAAGGGAAAGAACCCCTGAGCTGCGGCATGCGTAGCGAAGGAGATGACGAGCAGCGACAGAAGCACGGTAAGGATAAGTTGCCTACCCCTCATAAGCCCCTCCGGCATTTTTTGTCAACTACTAAAATATAGGTACGCTTTGCGATAAGTCAATCCAGGCTTCGGTTTTGAGCAATTACTGGGCTCAGCGCCCCCTCGCCGGGCAAAGCCCGGCGAGCCTCCCCCTCGGCGCTGCGCCATACGCTTGCTTTATGACCCTGCAAAGGAGCAGGGTCATTTACTGCGTGCGGCTGTTTTGACTTGACTGAGGGGCTTCTTTGCGATTATCTATGTATGTCATGACAGAGGCAGAAATAAACATAGACAACGAAAGGCTTGTAAAGATAATAAGCGACCTTCTGGGAGCGGGCGAGCTACATTTTCTGAAGGTGCTGCGGAAAGAAGACCTGGAAAAATTGATTGCTTCCATCAGGGACGGGATTGACCGTTCGGCAAATGGACAATAAGTTTTATACGGTTATGGCTATCGTGAAAAACAGCTTTCTATGCCTGCTCTGCGTGGTGTTTTTGCTCTTTGCCTTTCAGGGCTGTAAGAGCAAAACGGCAGTGATGAAGGCAGGCGCCCCTTCGGATAGCGAGATCGCGGCCCAGATCAGGTCCAGAATAGCCGAGGCGGGCCTGCAACCCCCCAGGGTCTTTTCCATCCAGGGCAGGGTAGCGCTTTCCGGCGTAGTGCCCAATCGCGAGGCGAAAGAGAAAATGCTGGCCATTGCCAAGGATACGCCCGATGTCACGAGCGTGAGTGATGACCTTCAAATCAAGAAAATTCAATAGCTCCCTGCAACTATGCAAAGGAGGAGACGATGAGACTTCCCGATTATATAACTGCGGACGAAGTGCGGCGGGTGTGTAAGGAGCTGGGCATCAGGGACTGGACAGCCCTTCCCGAGCCGGAGGCAACACCCGTTGAGGCGGCCCGGATCCTCGCGGAGGTGAACACCGGGAAGATGCCCATCGACCCGGAGCAGTTCAGGATGGGCCTGGGTGTGGAGCTTGAGCACGGGACGCGCTTCAAGGACGCGAACGTGACCAACAACCACCCGATTATAACGGGCATGATAGTGCTCGCCCACATGAAGGAATCCCTCGACTACTACCTGCTCCTCGACGTTGCTGAAGCCGAGGGCGACCTTACGGCAGCCGTAGCCTCAGGCAATATCGAGAAGATCAAAAAATATTACAGGAAATTTTCTGCTGCGAGGGCCGTTCTATCGGAGGCGGAAGGCAGGCAGGTTTAGTTCCTCCTGCCCTCCGCTGTTTCTTTATCTGCCTAGTGTTTTTCTTCCTTGTGCTCGCCTTGCGGTTTTTTCTGCTCGGGCGGCTTCTTCTGCTGCTGTGGCGGCTGTTGCTGCGGTGGCGCCGGTTTGGCAGGCTGCTGCACCGCCTGAACGGGCTTTACAGGTACAGGCTGTGGCTGCGGCGGCCGCTGGACGGCTTGCGGCGGCCTCTGAGGTTCCGGCTGCCTGGCCGGCTGCTGGACTGCTTCTGCCGGGCGAGGGGCCTGCGGCCTCTCTGCCGCCGTCCTGCCTGGGCAGGCGTTGGCCGCTGTGGGGCGGGACGGATCGGCTCCGGACGCACAGGGGTCGGGCCCTGCTGGATGGGCTGCACCGGACGCCCTGAGATGCCTTCTGTATGCCCCGGCTGTCCGGCCTGAGGCTGATGCGGCATGAGCGCCGGTTGGCCGGGCTGGGCCTCCCGCTGACCCGGCTTCTGGGGTACAGCCTGCCTGTTCTCCGGACCTTTCGCCGGCCCTCTTATCTCTTTCTGCTGGAACGAGACTTCGGATTTGGGCCGGTTCACCTGTGCGGCGGGCACGATGTAGCTCGTCATCTTCGGCTGCATCACGCGGGCGGCAGGGGCGGGCCTTACTTCTTTAATCGTCCTTACCTGGTGTTCAAGCACTGCTGCGCTTGGCCTTCCGCCCTTGACCACGACCTCCCTGTTGTGCTCGATCCTGGCGACCACGCTCGCGTGCGGTTTTTCATGGACTACGGCGTTCGTGAAGTTGTACCGCTCCTTCATCGAACCGTAGTTCGCTATCACCCTGTTGCTGACTACCGGCGCGCCGTGGTAGTTGTTGACGATCGCTGTGACGTTTACGTTCGTCACCCTCACGCTCCTGTAACTTGAGACGTTATAGAAGTTATGCTGCGGGACAAGGACGGCAAGGCCGGCATAGGCAAGACCGCCTATCCTGATGTTGATTCCGCCGATCGAAACGTCTGTGACTACGGTCAATCCAGGCGCCCCCCAGCCGTGCCGGCAATAGTAAGGCTCGTGCGGCGCCAGAGGCACCCACCCGACATACGCGCCGCTCGAAATCCACGAGACCCTTCCGGGGTACCAGCCGAAGCCGACTGTCAAAAGAGGCCGTCCGGGTATGGGGGCGACCACGGGCGGCGCCCAGTACCATGCGTTGCGTGCGAAGACCCAGTTGCCGTAATGATGCGTGACGTAGCCGAAAGGCTCTGCCGGTATCCACGTCTGGTCACCGTACCACTCCGTCCACCGTCCCATGGTGAAGGGCGCCCAGCCGGACGGTACGCCTGTGGGTCTCCAGAACCAGCGGTCGGCCCCGTCGTAGCGGACCAGCTCCCATCTGCCGTTCTCATCGAGGGTGTAAGCATCGTCGTAAAGGGCAGGGGGCAGGTATCCGATGGACTGCCTTTGGCCGGCCTTCGCCGCCCAGAAGCTGTCCCTGCCGGCGTTCCATGCGCTCCAGTCGGGGTCCGGGGCGCCCGCGCCTGAAGCCACCTGGTTCGCGTCGGCCAGGATGGAGGGCGAGCCTGCGGCGATATCGTAGCGGGCGTTTGTCGCTGCGTGGACGAAGCTGACAGTCCCCCTGAGGGGCACGACCTCCACGGAGTTCTCGCCGACATAAAAGTCAAAAATGGTTCCGGGGTTCGCTATTACGTAGCCGAACGGGCAGTCTGCCTTGATGACCGTGCTCGGTCCCCTGGCGAAAAAGCGCGCCATGCCGCCCGCAACGTCCGCTTCGGTCACGTCCGGCTCCATGGAGATAATCTGGATCTGGGTGCTGCTGCCGACCCTCATCCACGTGCCGTTAGGGGCGGTAAGCTCCGACCTGCCTTCCGCCCCTGAATAAAGGGCGTCTCCGGCTGCGAAAGGGACGTCCCTGACTACGGCCGCCCAATCCTTGTCCTCCGGGACCCAGCGCAGCAGGTCCCCCTCTACGTGGGAAACCCGTCCCACGACCATGGGTGCGCCCGCCTGGCCCCATGCCGGTACAGCGGCAGCCGCCATCGCGACCATAAGGAAGGCGGGCAACAGCTTCCTGAATTTTTCGATCATGCCTGTTTCTCCTCTCCCGGACGCCTGGTTTTATTCGTAAGCTCGCGTACAAGCTCGTTTTTTTGCGGTCCGTGTCGCCGACAGTATACCCTTTTGCGGGCGTAGTCTCAAGCGGGCTACGCTACCGTCTGCGGCCGTGATAATAGCCGTGATAACCGCCATAACCGCGATAGTACGGGCCGCCGTAATACCCGCGTCCCCGGCCGTACCAGCCGTATCCCGGAGCGACTACGACCCCCGGCCCGTATACGGGCGGCGGATAGTAGCCGGGCGCGTAGTACGCGGGTGGAGGGTAGGCTACCATGGGCCCCGGCACGCCTATTGCGACCCCGACGGAAACGGGTGCGGCCGATACCGCCTGCGGCAATACGGATGCTGCGACGATGATGCCTGCGATTACTGCCATTGCCGATAACCTCATGGTGCGCCTCCTTTGAGCCTTCTATCCCGGTCCCTGCACCGGCCATATCCGTATGTTGCATAGAAAATGCCATATCGGCGAATATCAATAAGTCACTGTAATTGTTATGTGATAGTCTGCGCGTTGTCCTTTGGCTGGCGGCATGGTTCGACATTTATGTCGAGAACGAGGCCCTGGAAGCGACAAGTTTATTCAGGCCGATGACGGCCCGTGAACGTGCCCCGAGGGCGGCTATTGCGCGAGGGACGGGCGGGTGGCCGGATGAGTGCCGGGCATTGCGAGGACGAGGCAACCGGCAATCACGGGAAAGAGGGTTATGGCCATGAAGGCCTGGGGCATCCCGTAGACGTCGGCAATCCGGCCGACAACGGGTGCAGCGATGCCTCCCATGGAAACGGAAAGTCCCAGCGTAACGCCGGAGGCGAGGCCCACGCGCGTCGGCAGGAACTTCTGGCCCAGGACGACGAGGGGGCTCATCGACATAAAATGGGCAAAGCCCAGGGGGACCAGGATAAGTATGGCTGCCCATGCCTGGCTCATGAGAACGAATACCGGCATGAGGGCGGTGGCCCAGCAGAAGGCGAAGAGCGCCACCGGGCGGTAGCCGTACCTGTCTCCCAGCCGCCCGCCGGCGAGCGTGCCGCAAGCGCCTGCTGCCAGGAATACCGTCATGGCCGTGCCTCCCATCATTTTCGATTTGTGCAGCACGTCGATAAAGTAAAGGGGGAGGAAGGTATTCAGCCCGTAAAAGGCGAATGCCCGGAAGAAGACGGCCCCCGTCAGGATGGCGAAAGGTTTCCACGCATCGACTGCATCGACCGTGCCGCGAGCAGGCTTCGAGGCGACCCTCTCGGTCTGTCCCGCAGAGTATAAGGAACTGCGTAAGCCGGCGATGGCAATGGCCGCGCAGACCGGAAGGACGGCCAAAAAGAGCGTGCCGGTCAGGCCGAAAGAGGCGACAACGAGGGTTGTAAGTAGAGGCCCTATGGCGAAGCCGACCTGTCCGCCTACGGCAAAGAGGCTCATGGCGGTTGCCTTCCTGGCGCCCGAAAGATCGTTTACGAGACGGGCGCCCTCGGGATGGAAGGCGGCGATGCCGATGCCGCTGACGGCAACGACGACCAGCACCAGATGGTAGGTGGGGACGGCGCCCGCAAGCGCAAGGCCGAGCCCTGCGAAAAGAATACCGGCGGGCATAAGCCACCGGTTCGGGTATCTGTCGGCGAAATGGCCGAAGAGCGGCTGAACCAGGGAAGAGGATATATTCGTGGCGAAAACGATGGCGGCCGCGCCCGCGTAAGTGAGCCCGTAGGCGCTTATGAGGAAAGGCAGCAGGACGGGGATTGCACCCTGGTTGATGTCCGTTATCGCGTGGGCGGCGGACAGTGTAAGGATAGAGCGGGACTTCATAGGATTTCTCGTTTCTTCTTGCCGGGTTGCGGTCACACGGGTGCCGAGCGGATTTTATGGTCGGGACGCGGGGATTTGAACCCCGGACCTCTTGCTCCCAAGGCAAGCGCGCTAGCCATGCTGCGCCACGCCCCGTGACCTTAAGATAGCACAGGGGCCCGAACCTTATCAAGGGTGGAGCGGCTGTATCTGAGGCGCGCAGTCTTGGGGCTCAGCGCCCCCTCCGCGAGCAAAGCTCGACGGAGCCTCCCCTCTCCCAAGAGCAAGGAAGGCGTCGCGCTTCACCCTGCGGGACTCCGACGTACAAAAGAGTACGCCTCCGTTCCTCGGGCTCGCGCTCACCCAAATCTGCATCCTCATATACAGCCGCTTCTTGTGGCCGACTGGAACGGATGACGCAAATGCAATGGGGCCGCGAAAGATCGCGGCCCCTTAATGACTATGGAGGGTGAGGGCGTTAAAACTTGTAGCTCAGTGACGCGCCTATGCCGGGCCTGTCCCTCATCTGCGCCTCAGCCGTCAGGAATACCTTTTGCTGCACGATGGGGAACCGCACGCCCAGGAAGCCGCCGACGTTCTTTCTCTCTTTCATGTCATCCTGCGATATCGGCGGGTTGAGCGCGAGCTGGCTGTCCGCCTGCCGCCAGTACCCGAAGGGACCGCCGTAGAGCGTGACCGCCTTTATCTTGTACTGGGCGGTGACGCCTACGTCCGTTTCCCACTGGTTCCGGGCCACTCCGCTGTAATTGCCGTACATCGTGCCTTCGACGAAAGGCCCGAAGGCGAAATTGCCGTTACGGTACGCCACGCCTTTGAAGCCGAGCGAGCCGAATATGTTCGGGCTTGCCCCGAACCGCTGCTGCGTGTCGGTGCTATGGGCCACCATGTCGGCCCCGCCGAGCCTGCCGTAGACTTCCCAATCCTTCAGGAAGGAGTAATTCCCCTGAAGGTAATACTCGTTCGACCGCGTTCCTATCCGGTCGTCGCCCTGCTTCATTTTGGTTTTGTCGAGCATGTAACCCGCGTCGAGCGAGAACTTGCCAGGGTCCGCCAAAGGCTCAGGCGGCCCGAACATCCCCGCCGCCGATGCCGTGCCTGCAAACAGCACGGTCACCAAAAAAACTGCCAGAACATTTCGCATCTAATTTCCTCCTTCTACGCCGTTACCCTTCATAGTCGCCAGACGGCTTTGTATACCGTCCGTTTCAAGTTTCAAGTGAAGCAACATGCGTGCCCGGTTCGAAAAGCCCGGTGAATATGGATAGATACGAATATTGCAGTGCTTGACGCACCCCTGATATCGACACAAAAGTGTCGAGCAAGGCGGCTATTGGAGAGACAAAAATGTCAGGGGGAGGGGGGAGACGGCGAAGCGGGGACTGGCCGGCCGACCGCCGACCCAGGTCTTATCTATATTGTTATCAACCGGGAAAGATATGCACTTCACCCACGAGGGCTAGAACGGCACCCTAACCCCATCATGAAGATAACCGGAAGAAAGAAACGCCTCAGTGCGGTAGGCGAAGGATGAAAACCGCTCACGCTGCCCGGCCTATTTTAGATCACCGTAATAATACGTCATATATTTACCGAGCAGGTCCTTCATCTGCTTCGGGTTCTTCAATGCCGTTGCAGTAGGCCCGCCCAAGAACTGGGGGTCCTGTACGTGATCGGCGAACCGCTTGACGACCCATAGATTGTTCTCAGACCTGACCTTTGCCGAGCGTATGTCGTTTTCAAGCTGTCCGTAAATCCTGTGGCGGGCTGTCATGAGCTCGTTCTCATAGACTACGTCCGTCTTCTCTTTTTCAGCCAGGTTGTCGCCGGGTTTGATGATCCCTTTCTTCTCCATGTCCTTGAAACTGGCGTTCATGTCGGCAGCCGCTTTTCTGCATGCCTCACGGATGGCCTTCGTTTCCCTGTCCACGATCTTTTTGATGCTTTGATCTATAATCCTGTCGACCACGGGGCTCTGCCCTCTCGGGTAGGGCTTCTCGGTATCGAGATGGAAAAGTACTTGCTGATAGTCCTCCTCGGCTATCTTCCGGCCTAAGCTCGTTTGGTTGAGGCGGGCGAAAAACGCGTCACCCATCTCGCCTTTTGTCGGCAGGCTCTCCCCTTTAGGAAGCTCGATCAGGGGATTTAAGAGCGGCTGGCCGGGGTGTTTCGGGAAGGTACCCTTGACGCCGAAGAGAAACTCGTCTCCCAATGAGGGCGCGGGTGCTGCTGGAGCAGCAGGCTTGGCCGAGGCGGTCTGCACCGGGGGTGGCCCTGCACCTCCCTTCACGGTATTGGGGTCGACCACATAAGGAGGTTTCTTGTCGCTCAGGTCGACGACGTTGGAGTCGCGGAGCATAACGGGCAGGCCGCCTACCGACGCGGGGGCCGCCGAAGTCGCAGAATAGCCTTGGGTCCTTCTGGCGTTGTCATTACTGGCCGCACCGGCGGTCGAGCCACCCGCGCCTCCGCCGAGGCCGAACAAGGAGGTCCCCTGCGGCCGAAGGTGGTCGTCCTTGAGCATTACCGGGAGAGCATCCTCCCTTGAGGCGAACCCCTCGGAAAGCTGGGCCTGTGCGAGTATGCGGTCGAACGTCTCCTGTCTCTTGCGGGCCTCCTCTGCCGCTCGTCTGCGGGCCTCCTCCTCCGCCCTCTGGCGCGCTTCTTCGGCCTGCCTCGCCGCTTCAACGGCCCTCGCCTCCGCCTCTGCCCGCCTGGCGGCCTCCTCTGCCGGGTCGCCAACAATCGCCTTACCGATCGACTGTCCGATGGCGTATCCAAGGTTGAAGAAGGGCTGGGAAAGCCCGCCGGCTGCGCCGGCCCCGGTACCGCCCCCACGTCTCTCACTCATGCATTGGTTATAGCAGAGCTGGTAATTACACCACTTAGCTTCAGGAGAGTGGAAGCTGCCCCCGACACTCGTGCAGTCGCATGGTGCGGCTACACACCCTCCCTGCGCCTGGACCGGGGAAACAAAAAACACATTGAGGCCGCATACAATGACCGCAACAGCCAGAATCAGAAAATGATTCCTCATCGGCGTGCTCCTTCCAATAGTCTATTCTTCCTTGTCGGTTTCCCTGCCGGTTTTGCTTGCGGCTTTGACAACACCCTTTGCTGTGTCCGTGAGCGCTGAGCCTCTTCGGCCTTCACTCCTTGAAGACGACATAAAACGTCTTGGAGCCCCTCTTTAGAAAGATAGTCACGGGTTTGCCTTTCCCGGATTTTAGCGCGGCTGCGCGGTATTGGGCAAGGTTCCCGATAGGCTGGCGATTCACTTCCTTAATGATGTCGCCGGCCGCGACGCCGGCTTTCTCGCCGGTGCTCCCAGTGTCTACGTCGAGCACGACAACCCCGGCCCTGTCCACCGGATCCTTTTCCACGTCGGGCGTAATGTCCCCGACGGACAGGCCGAAGAGCTTTGGCGCCTCCCCTGCCTTCACTTCCCACAGGTACATCTTATCCCGTAAGGCTTTGGCGTCCTTTGCGTCCGGTACAAGCGCGAGGTAATTCTTCATATGGACGGCAGCCCGCCCGTACTGATGCAATTCACTCTCGATTATGGCGGCCATGTACTGTCCCTGGGGCCATAGAGGCTCAATGGCAAGTCCTCTTCTGTAATAGTCGACCGCCTTCTGAAAAGCCTTATTCTTGAGAGCATCCTCGGCCGCCACCCAATATCGCTGGACTTCTTCGGGAAGGGCGGGCTTTACCGCCAGGGCGCGCCACGCCTCAATCTGAGAGGTTGAGAGGCTCACCGCCTCTTCCTGCAGGGCACCGCCTTTATCAGCCGAAAGCTCGGGCGCCCGCACCGTCACCGTCGGCGGGCCAGGAGCCGCCGCCATCGAACGCGCGGCCGGAGCGACGGCACAGACAAGGACAAACGCTGCCGCCAGGACAAGTAGTTGTAGTTGTTTATTCATCTGACCCCTCCCATCGCTCACCTATCCGTGGTATGGTGCGCCCCGCTGCAAAAGGTTCCCGATAGGCTGGCGATTCACTTCCTTAATGATGTCGCCGGCCGCGACGGAGCCTCCCCCGCCTTTACTTCCCACAGGTACATCTTATCCCGTAGGGCTTGGGCGTTCTTGGCGTCCGGGACAAGAGCGAGGTAATTCTTCATATGGACGGCAGCCCGCCCGTACTGATGCAATTCACTCTCGATTATGGCGGCCATGTACTGTCCCTGGGGCCAGAGAGGCTCGATCTTCAGGCCTTTTCCGTAATAGCCGGCCGCCTTCTGAAAAGCCTTATTCTCGAGAGCATCCTCGGCCGCCACCCAATATCGCTGGACTTCTTCCGGAAGGGCGGGCTTTACCGCCAGGGCGTGCCACGCCTCAATCTGAGAGGTTGAGAGGCTCACAGCCTCTTCCTGCGGGGCACCGCCTTTATCAGCCGAAAGCTTGGGCGCCGTCACGACCCGCTCCTCGGCATAAGCCGTGGATTGGGTGCCCCATTCGAGAAAGGTTATGAGGCCGGGTAAAACGGCAACAGCGACAAGCAGCATACTGATCGGCCTGTACCGTATATCCCGTTTGCCCATTTGATTCCCCCATCCCCGGCACGGCTGCGCTGCTTACCCCAAGAAGACTTAAGATACCGGGGAAGATTTTATTTTTCATGATTTTTGCGTAAAAACCGGCAGGTGTCAAGCGAATTCTACAAAGCAAACGTTCGCATTATGACTTTATTCAGAAACAGGGATTCGGCCTCTCACTAACGATTGCCGGTTGAAATGAAGCAGCCCAACGAGAAGTGCTGGGTTGCGGACTACAGGAAGCTATACGCCGGGGGGATATTGAGATAAGCGCTACCAATCCCGATAGCGTCCGGCAAAGCAATTGAGGGGGCCTGGCTATTTTCGACGGGGTACCCGCCCGACGTGAGGAGGAAAGGGTCGAGCGCCGTGATCGAGAGCCGCCGCCCGGAGCATACTCTTTCTGTATGTGAGGACGTGCGGCCCGGAGAGACAGGCGCATGGCGCGAAAAGAGCCAGGCCCCCCCTTAATACAGGCCTAAGCTTCACGAATCCCCCCCGATCATGTATAATAGTGACAGAGAGGCTTATCGAGGTTTGTATGCTGGTTTTTCCGAAAACTATTGAGCGTCCTGCGCGGTATCTGGGCATTGAGCCTAACAGGTCCGTCAAGGACGTGCGCGAAGGCGACGTGCGGTTTTGCCTTTGCTACCCCGACATGTACGAGATCGGCATGTCCTACCTCGGTTTTTTTCTGCTTTACGAGCTTCTTAACAACCTTGAAGGCGTCTGGTGCGAGCGTTGCTTTGCGCCCGTGGCGCGATATGGAAGAGTACTTGCGGCAGAGGGGCGAGCCCCTTTCTACGCTCGAATCCCGGACGCCCTTGTCACGGATGGATATCGTAGGGTTTTCCATGACATACGAGCTAAACGTGACGAACCTTCTCAATATGCTGTCGCTGGCGGGCATACCGATCAGGGCCGAAGACCGCACAGGATGGTCCGCTTATCATCGGCGGCGGCCCCCTCATGCTCAACCCTACGCCTTTCGAGCGCTTCTTCGACATAATCGTTGTGGGCGAGGCGGAGGAAGTGCTGCCTGAGATCGTCCGGACGGTCAGGGGCTTGCGTGGGTCGCCCAGGGACCGGCTGGTCGCAGAGGTCGCCCGGCTGGACGGCGTCTACTCCCCCCTCTCGAGGCGGCCCGTAAAAAGGCTCTATATCGAGGACCTGAACGCCTCTTACCACCCGGTCAGGCCGCCCATCCCTATTGTCGGGAGCGTCCACAACCGGCTCAACATCGAGATATCGCGGGGCTGCGGGAACGGGTGCAGGTTCTGCGTCGCAGGGTTCGGGTACAGGCCGTACAGGGAGAGAGAGCTGGGCAGGTTAGGGGAGATCATAGAAGAAGGGCTCGCCGGGACGGGCTACGAGGAGATCGGCCTGCTCTCCTTGAGCACGGGCGACTACAGCGCGCTCCCCGCCCTCATCGAGTATATAAGGCGCAACCATCCCAAAGTCTCCGTCTCGCTTCCTTCCCTGAAGATAGGCAGCATCGCGGAGGAGGAAATCGAGCTTCTGGCGAAGGGCGCGAGGGGCGGGTTCACCTTCGCCCTCGAAACATCCACGGCGGAGCTGCGGGACAGGCTCAACAAGGATATAGACACGGACCTCCTGACGTCCCGCTTGCCGCTTTTGAGGCGGCTCGGATGGAGGAAGGTCAAGCTCTATTTTATGATCGGTTTCCCCTGGGAGCGTGAAGAGGACCTTCTGGCCGTGCGCGACCTTATCAGGCCCTTCGTAAAGTGCGGCATGGAGGTCAACCTGTCCGTCTCGCCCTTTACGCCCAAGCCGCACACGCCCTTCCAGTGGCTTCCGATGGAGACGGAGGAGGCCCTGCGCGAAAAAGCGCAGATAGTAAGGAGGGCCGCAGCCGGCAGGGGCGTCAAGATAACGGTCAGGGACGCAAAAACGGCGCGGGTAGAGGCGCTTATCTCGCGGGGCGACGAACGCCTTGCCCCTCTTTTCGAGGAGCTTCACGCGAAAGGGCGTAAGGCTGGAGGCGTGGACGGAGTTCTTCGATCCGTCCCTTTACGAAGGGTGGCTGGCAGCCGGCGACGGCCTAGAGGCGTCGCTGCTGGGGGCCAGGAAGACCGACGAGGCGCTTCCGTGGGATTTTATTTCCACAGGCGTCGATAAGTCTTTCCTGCTTGCTGAGATGGACGCTGCCGAGGCCGGGCGCAAGACGGCAGGCTGCTACTCATCGTGCGCAGGCTGCGGCATCGGATGCGAAGGCGGGAGGGCCGTCCATCCCCGAAATCCGCCCGACTGCGCCTGCACCTTTGGCAACGTCAGCGGCCGAGGTAATGCAGGCAGAAGACGGCCCGTCCGCCGGGTTGCCTTCCTTCAGGACGGTCACGATCAGGTACGCCAAGCGCGGCGAGGCGCGGTATATCGGCCACCTGGACACTGTCGATATACTCTTGAGGGCAATCCGCTCGGCAGGCATACGCATGAGGATGCACGGAAAATACCATCCCAAGCCGCGTGTCTCCCTGTCTGCGGCCTTACCGGTCGGCATAGAATCGACCTGCGAGATGATCGAGATGGAGGCCGAAGGGCACGCAAGGCGCGGAGACGGACGCCGGGTTCGCGGAACGCATAAACGCCCGGCTGCCGGCCGGCATGAGGGTCATGGAGGCAATAAGCGGCCCTATGAACGGCCTCGCCGATTGCGGGTATCTACTCGTCGGAAAAAAGGGCCTCGACGAAGAAGTGATAAGGCTGAAAGACGGACCAGAAAAGGCGTTCTACCGGTCTGCCGCCGGGGCGCGCATCAAGGATCTGTGGCTTTCCGGCGATTTCGTGCGCATCGTGAAGGCAGAGAACAGGAGAATAGATGGCATCCGAGCTTATAATAAATTCGACCTTCAGTGAGACGAGGATCGCCTTCCTGGAGAACGGCGCTCTGACCGAGTTCTTCGTTGAGTGGAAGAACGACAGGAGCATCGTGGGCAACGTTTACAAGGGAAGGGTGGTCCGCATACTGCCGGGCATGGACGCGGCCTTTGTCGATATCGGCCTCGAAAAGTCGGCTTTCCTTTATGTTGGAGACATCGTCGCGGACATGATGATGCTCGAGGAGTTCGAGGAGACGGGCACGCCCCCGGAGGCAGGGGAGCGCATCGAAGGGGTGCTGGAGGAGGGCCAGGAGGTCATTGTACAGGTGTCGAGGGAGCCCATCGGCCAGAAGGGCACCAGGGCGACGTCGCGCATCACGCTTCCGGGCAGGCTCATCGTCCTCATGTCGGCAAGCGAGCATATAGGCGTTTCGCGCAGGATAGAGGACGATGAGGAGCGCAAGCGGCTCGCGGCGATACTCAAGACCATAGCGCCCAAAGGCTTCGGCCTGATAGCCAGGACAGCGTGCGAAGGCAAGAAAGAGGACGAGCTTACCGCGGACCTCGATTTCCTGCTCCGTATGTGGTCGGGGATACAGGCGAAGGCGAAGAAGGCGAGGGCGCCCGCGCTGCTCCACCACGACCTGCGGCTTATATTCCGCGTCATAAGGGACTTGCACGCGCACGGTTTGAAGCGGATCATCGTCGATGACCCTGTCCTTTATAAGAGGATCGAAGAGTTCCTGAAGGAATATCTGCCTGCGGACCACACCGAGCTGGAGCTGTTCGAAGAAAAAGAGGATATATTCGACTTCTACCGCATCGAGGTCGATATCTCCAAGCTGACGCAGAAGAAGATCTGGTTGAAGTCGGGCGGTTACATCGTCTTCGATTATACGGAGGCCCTTGCCGTGATCGATGTCAACACGGGGCGGTACCTCGGCAAGAGGGGGCTGGAAGATACGATCCTGAAGACGAACCTGGAAGCGGTCAAGGAGATAGCCTACCAGATACGGCTGCGGAACATGGGCGGCATAATCGTCGTCGATTTCATCGATATGGAGAAGAAGGAGTCCAGGGAGACCGTCTTCAAGGCGCTCCTCGACACCCTGAAGAAAGACAGGATAAAGACGTTTGCCTACCCGATCAGCGAGCTTGGGCTCGTCCAATTGACGCGGAAACGGACGCGGGAGAACGTGGTCACGATGCTGACCGAGCAGTGCCCGGTCTGCGAGGGCGCCGGCTACGTGAAATCGAGGTATATAGTCTGCTACGAGGTGTTGAGAAAGCTGCGCATTATGTGCAGGAAGGGCGACGGCAAGCTGTTCGACGTCCACCTCTCGCCCGAGGTGGCGGGGCTTCTCGTAGAAGAGGAGAAGGCCGCGCTCGAATATCTGGAGAGCAGCTACGGGGTCAAGATCAATATCGTCTCGAAGTCGATGCAGTCCGCGGACAGCTTCGACATAAAGGCTGTAAGCGTAAGTTAAGGGAGCAAGGCGACGTGCCGGGGCTTTTTCTGCCGTGAAAGACGCATGGCAGGAGGGGCCGGGCAGGAAGGACGGTGACGTGTTCGAAAAAACGCTGCTTTCGCCGGCGAAAGTCAATCTTTACCTTAAGGTAGTGGGGAAAAGGCCGGACGGCTATCACAACCTGGTGAGCCTCGTCGATGTCATCTCCCTTTATGATGTTATGCATATCAGAGAGGCCAAAGACGGCGAGGTCACGGTCAGGGACGACCGGGGCCTGCTGCCGGAAGGGCCGGCCAACACGATATACAGGGCGATAATGCTTCTAAAGGAGCGGTGCGGCAGGCCCGAAGGGGTCTCCGTCGAGGTTGAAAAGCGCATCCCTCTCGGCAGCGGCCTGGGAGGAGGCAGCGGGAACGCGGCAACGGTCATGAAAGGGCTGGTTGACGCCTGGGGCCTTTCCCTGACGCCCGGGGAGCTTTCCGGGCTGGGCAGGCAGGTTGGGGCCGACGTGCCCCTCTTTTTGTACGGAAAATCGTGCATCATGAAAGGCGTCGGAGAGCGCATAACGCCAATAGAATTGCCGAAAATCTGGTACGTTGTGGTCTATCCGGGGGTGGCCATAAGCACCGCCGAGGTGTACCGCGGACTAAGAATCGTGTTGACAAACGAAGAAAATGACGATAAAGTTTCCGGGAAATTTTCACAAGTAAGCGAAGTTGCGGATATATTGGAGAATGATCTGGAAGCAGTTGCAGCCTCGATATGTCCGGAAATAAAGACAATCAAGGAGCAGCTTAGGGGGGGCGGCGCACTCGGCTCGCTCATGAGCGGGAGCGGGTCCGCCGTTTTTGGTATCTTCGAGGACGAAACAAGTGCTCGTAAAGCTTCGGAGGAGGTGGGACGTCCAGGCAGTGTCTTCATAGCACACAGTGCTTAAGAGGGAGGCGGATATGGAAATCACCGATGTGAAGATCTATCCGGTTAATGAGAAGAAAGTGAAGGCGTATGCATCTGTTATATTCGACGAATGCTTTATTATCAGAGACCTCAAGGTGATCGATGGGGACAGCAAGCTTTTTGTGGCTATGCCTAGTAAGAAAATGAAGGACGGTTCTTACAGGGACACTGTGCACCCGCTGAACAGCGATACCCGGCAGAGGATCGAGGCCAGGGTGCTCGACGCCTACGAGAAAGAGATAGGCAAGATCGCCGTCTGATTGTTGGAGCAGGGCCACCCCAAGGACCCTGACCCTGTACTTGAAGGAGTTAAAAGCGTAAAAGGCCGACCGTGCAGGAATGAAAGGCTTGAAATATATTGTATACAATCGTTTGGGATCGGATTTACGCGGCAGGAAGGCGGTCTTAGGGACCGGCACACGCGCGTCGAATCCTTCCGACCCGGCGTAATCGTTAGATAAGATTTTTCAGGAGGACGGGTTAAAGTGAACAGGCTGAAGATATTCACCGGCAGGGCAAACAGCGAGCTTTCGGAAAGGATATGCGCGTATCTGGAGATCGAGCTGGGCAGGGCAAGCGTAGCGACGTTCAGCGACGGCGAGATCCAGGTGGAGATCGAGGAGTCGGTCAGGGGAATGGACGTATTTTTGATACAGCCTACCTGCCCGCCCGTCAATGAGAATATCATGGAGCTGCTCGTCATGATCGACGCGCTCAAACGGGCGTCTGTGGCGCGCATAAACGTTGTCATCCCGTATTACGGCTATGGACGGCAGGACAGGAAGGTGGCGCCGAGGGCGCCCATCTCGGCGCGGCTGGTGGCGGACTTAATAGAAGTGGCGGGCGCCACGAGGGTGCTTGCCATGGACCTGCACGTGGGCCAGATACAGGGCTTTTTCAACATACCCGTCGACCACCTCTATGCAATGCCCGTGCAACTCGATTATCTTTCCAGTGTCAGCGAGGATATGGTCATAGTTTCTCCTGACGCGGGCGGTGTCGAGAGGGTGCGCGAGTTCGCAAAACGGGTGAAAGAAGAACACGACGATCGCCATCATTGACAAGCGCAGAGAAAAGGCCAATGTTTCCAAGGTGATGCATATTGTCGGAGACGTTAAAGGAAAGGTCGCCATACTGCTCGACGACATGATCGATACGGGCGGCACGATCGTGCAGTCCGCCGAGGCCCTTATAAGGGACGGCGCGACCAGGGTTTATGCCTGCTGCACGCACGCAGTGCTTTCCGGCTCGGCGGTCGAGAGGCTCAATAAGTCACCTATACACGAGCTCAGTGATCACCAACACGATCCCTCTTCGGGAGAAGGCAAAGCTTCTCGAAAGGGTCAGGGTGCTCGATGTCTCCCCCATCCTGGCGGAAGCCATCAGGCGCATCCACAATGACGCGTCGGTGAGCTCGTTATTCGTATAATGCAACGAGGAGGATTAGCATCATGGAAGAACTTCGCTTACAGGCTGAGGTAAGAGACGGTAGAGGCAAGGGACAGGCGCGCAAGCTCAGAAGGGAAGGCTCCATCCCCGCCACCGTTTACGGCAGAGACGTAGAGCCTATCGCCCTTTCGATTTCCGCAAAGGACTGGAGGCGGCTCGAAGCGCACGCCAGGAGCAACGCGGTCATAAGGATGGCCGTGAAAGGCGAGGCGGGCAACGTTGAAAGGCCGGTGATGATAAAGGAAGTGCAGAAGCAGCCGGTGGACCGTACGATCCTCCATATCGACTTTCTCCAGGTATCGATGGAAAGGGTCGTGCAGGTCGAAGTGCCCATCCATCTCGTCGGCCAGCCGGTCGGCCTCGTAAAAGGCGGCGTGATCGAGCAGCACCTGCGCGCGGTCATGGTCGAAAGTCTTCCCGGCCAGATACCGGAAAAGATCGATATCGATATATCGAACCTCGATATCGGCGACTCCATCCATATACGTGAGGTCTCCCTGCCGGGGATCAAGCTCCTCGACAACCCCGACGTCGCTGTTGTCGGCCTGACCCCGCCTGAGGCGGAAGAGGCGCCTGCGGCGGCTGCTGCTGCGCCGGCCGAGGGGGAAGAGGCTGCTGCGCCTGCCAAGGAGAAGGAGGAATAATATTTTTTGTTCCTCATCTGCGGTCTTGGCAATAAGGGAACGGCTTACAGAGGCACGCGGCACAACGTAGGATATCTTGTCCTGGACAGGTTTTCTGAAGGAAGCTCCATCCCCTTCTCACGGAAACTCGCGGGTTGCGCGATAGGCGAGGGGGACGGCTTCCTCCTCGCCAAGCCCGATACATTCATGAACCTGTCCGGCGGACCTGTTTCCACCCTCATGCGCAAGAAAGGGATCGCGCCGGACCGCCTGCTCGTTATCCACGACGACCTCGATATGGAGCTTGCGCGCATCCGCATCAAGCGGGACGGAGGGGACGGCGGGCACAAGGGCGTGCGCTCCATCGCGGAGGCCCTCGGCACGAAAGATTTCTACCGCATGAAAATCGGCATCGGGAGAGACCCGGCGATAGAGCCGGAGCACTACGTGCTTTCCCGCTTTGCACCCGGCGAGCGGCCTGTCCTCTCGGAGGCCCTTGACAGGGCCGCGAATGCCGTCCAGGTCTTTCTTGCGGAGAGTGCCGAGAAAGCGATGAGCCTGTTCAACAAGCAGTAAAGAGAGGGCGCATGGGCTTTTCCTGCGGCATCATCGGCCTTCCCAACTCGGGCAAATCGACTATATTTAACGCACTCACGGCGCTTGCCGTAGCTGCGCAGCCTTACCCTTTTTGCACGATAGAGCCGAACGTCGGCATCGTGCCCGTGCCGGACGAGCGATTGTTCGGCCTGGCCCGGCTGAGTGCGCCGGAGAAGGTGACGCCGACGACGATTGAGTTCATCGACATAGCAGGCCTCGTCAAGGACGCGCACAAAGGCGAGGGCCTGGGCAACAGGTTCCTCGGCCAGATCAGGGAAGTGGACGCGGTCGCCCACGTAGTCAGGTGCTTCGAAGGCGGCAACGTCCCCCACGTCTACGAGACTGTAGACCCGGTAAGGGACGCGGAGATCGTAGAGACGGAAACGATCATAGCGGACCTGGCGATAGTCGAGGAGCGTATAGAGAAGATAGACCGCCTGGCCAGGGTGTCGAAGGAGAAGCACACGGACGAGCGCTCCGTGCTGGAAGCGGCAAAGGCCATGCTCTCGGCAGGCCGCTTCATCGATACGGGAGGCATGACGGCCGAAGAGGTCGAGGTCCTCCGCTCCTTCAACCTCATATGCGCGAAGCCCTTCTTCTACATCGCCAATATCGATGAGACGGCCGTGGGGCGGGAGGCGCCGGATGCGATCGGCCGGTTCGCCGCTCATGCGGGGCGGAAGGTCGTCCCTATCTGCGGGAAGCTGGAAGAGGAGCTTGCCTGTCTGCCGGAAGAGGAACGTGCCGATTTCATGGAGATGTACGGCATGACGGAGGTCGGCATAGAGCGCATTATCAAAGTAGGCTACGACATTTTGGACCTGGTCACGTTTTACACGGTCGTCGGCAAGGAGCTGCGTGCCTGGACCGTGAAGAAAGAGACGCCCGTTGCGAAGGCGGCAGGCAGAATACACTCCGATATGGAGCGGGGCTTCATAAGGGCGGAGGTCATCCCGTACGCCGACTTCGCGCGCGTCGGCTCCGAGCACGCTGCCAGGGAAAAAGGTCTGGCAAGGGTAGAAGGAAAGGAATATATTGTGCAGGATGGCGACATTCTCCACATCCGCTTCAACGTGTAATCGGCTCTTGATTCCACAATAAATCGAAAAGCACGCCGGAGACAACGGATGAGAGTTGTACGCTACAATCCCGGCCGCTTAAGAAACAGCGGGCCTAAAGCGCGTTTCCAAATGTTCCGATAATAATGAATGGAAAGGGAGAGGATAAAGTTCATGCCCGATAAGCTGACAGGCGCAGGCCCGCTGGATTTTGCCGTGGAGAGGTTGGGACCGTGCGAGATCCCGTCGCCGCATGCGACGCAACGGTACGTATCGGAAAGCCGGCGCGTGCTCTTTCATGGCGACCCGGCGGATTTGAGGCCGTACATCGATGCAGGGCTCGAGCCGCCGGCCATGGAGGCAGCGGGGCCGAGGCAGCAGATCTTCTTTAACCCTGCCGGCCTGAAGTGCGGCATCCTCACCTGCGGCGGCCTTTGCCCGGGCATCAACGACGTTATCCGCTCGACCGTCCTGAGCCTCTACCATCATTACGGCGTCACCGAGGTCTACGGCTTCATGAACGGTTACGAAGGGCTTACTGCCCGTTACGCGCCCGAGGCGCTCAGGCTGACCCCCCAAATGGTAGCAGACATCAACAGGGTCGGCGGCACGTTCCTCGGTTCTTCGCGCGGTCCGCAGGACGTCGGCGAGATGGTTGACACGCTGGAGCGGTTGGGCATTGGCGTACTGTTTACCATAGGGGGCGACGGCACGTTAAGGGGCGCAGCGACCATAAGCGAAGAGATCGAGCGGAGAAGACTGCGCATATCGGTCATAGGTATACCGAAGACCATAGATAACGACATCTCATATATAGACCGCTCGTTCGGTTTCTTCACGGCCGGGGCAGAGGCCAGGAAGGCTGTCATGGCCGCCCACAACGAAGCGCGGGGGTACAGGAACGGCGTCGCCGTAGTGAAGCTCATGGGGCGCGAAGCGGGCTTCATCGCCGCATACGCCGCGATCACGGCCAGCGAGGTCAACTTCTGCCTCGTCCCCGAGGTCCCGTTTACCATGAACGCTTTTCTCAAGGCGCTGAAAGAACGGCTCGTCAACAGGGGCCACGCTGTCGTCGTCGTAGCGGAGGGCGCGGGCCGTAACATCATGTCGGGAGAGGAGGAGCTCGACGCCTCGGGGAACATACGATACGGCGACGTAGGGATCGTATTGCGCGACCGTATCAAGGACTATTTCAATGAGATAGGCATGACGTTGAACCTTAAATATATCGACCCGAGCTATACGATCAGGAGCGTACTCGCGGAAGCGGACGATTCGGGCTATTGCCTTTTACTCGGGTTCCAGGCCGTCCACGCAGCTATGAGCGGCAGGACGAACATGGTCGTAGGCCACTGGCGCAACCAGTTCACGCACGTGCCCATCCCGCTCGCGGTGTCGCAGCGCAAGAAAATCGAGGAACACGGATGGTTGTGGGAGAACGTGCTGGCCCTCACCGGGCAGCCGAGGAACATGCGATAGTCCCCGGCGCTACGGCCGCTTTGTTACCTTATGACAGACTGGTGTATGAGTGCGGCCAAACCCCAGGCAGCGAAGCCGGCGATGAGCGTCACTGCGAGCGACCGCTCCCACTTGAAGCAGATAAACGCCACCAGGTAGAAGGCTATGCTGGGAAGTATGCCCCATAGCGCGCCTTTCGAGAAGACCTGCATGATCCCTTTCTCGCCGCCGTTTTCCAGGTAGACCCAGACAAGGACCAGCGCCCCTGCCAGCGGCATGGTAGCTATGAGCCCGCCTGCTGAGGGCAGCCTCTTCGCTGCGGCCGTAGCCGCGAAGATCACTACGAGGCTGAGGAGCGCTTTCAGGATAATTTGCATATGACGGACAATCCCTTGGAAGAAATTACCCTTACGGCGCTTTCCTGTCAACTGGGGCTGCCGCTTTTTTTGTCATACCTCCATCAGGTCCCTGCCGGCTATTACATCGCCGTCGAAATTCGCTTTGACGGGGTCTATCCACGTGTCGTCCGTCAGGGACGGGTCGTCGGCCGGGACGAAGTGGGTCAGGACGAGTTTCTTCACGCCCGCCTTTTTTGCCACCAGTCCCACGTCCTGCCGCGTAGTGTGGCTGTCCACTATGTGGCCGACGAGCCTGTCGGCGTTGGGTACGCGCGCCATAAGCCGTGAAAGTGCCTCCCTGTTGATGACTTCATGGACAAGCACGTCGGCTCCTTCGGCGAGCTTGATGAGACTGTCGCAGGGGGTCGTGTCGCCGGAAAAGACGATGGAGCGGCCGGGCGTGTCGAAGCGATAGGCGAAGGACGGGACAACGGGCGGATGATGCATAAGGGCGGCCGTCACCTTCACGTTCTCGTCCTGCATTACGAGCCCTTCTTTGACAAACTCGTGGGGCGCGATCATCGGGGCAAGCGGCGGCCTGCCCTCGTCCGGTATCCTTATCTCGATATCATATTTGTTCGCCTCCAGGAAGGACCTGGTGATTGCCGCAAGCGGCGGCGGCCCCCAGGTATCTATCCTGCCTTTGAAACCGGTGGCCCAGGCATTGTAAATGAGCGCCCCGTATTCGAGGTTGTGGTCGGAGTGATGGTGGGTTATGAAGATGTGCCTGAGTCCGGTAAGGTTGACGCCCGCCATTACCAGTTGCCTGCTCACCCCGTTGCCGCAATCGACCACGTAGGGCACTTTATTGGCGATGATGACCAGGGAGGCCTGATTGCGCAGCTTGTTGGGCCTCGGCCCACCGCCTGTGCCCAGGAGTATGAGGCGTGTCCGCGTCTCGCCCTTCGGCGCCCTCTCATCTTTCTTCTGGGCGAAGGTCTTGCCCGCCAGCAGCACCCCGGCTGCCCCGCCGAGCGATGCAGAAAGAAACCTGCGCCTGGATATGCCGTCATCTGTCTTCATCGGCCCCCCCCTGAATTGTCCGTTTGTTAGATTATGACAAAGCTCGCAAAAATTTGGAATGGAAATCGGCTGCCCCGGTCTATTTTCTGAAAATCCAGAAAATGAGCGACAGCACGACGCTTATGATTATGCTCGTCGTTAGCGGGAAGTAGAATGTGAAGTTCTCCCTTTTCACGAGGATATCGCCCGGCAGCCTGCCTATGAAGGGTATTTTGTTGGCGAGGAGGAGAAGCACCCCGGCGAGGATGATGATTGCGCCCAGAATAATAAGCATCTTGCCGACTGCCGGCATCATTTCTTGCGCGCTCCCCCGGCCTGCGCCCCTTTGCCGCCTTTGGCCCTGGGGCCGAACCTCTCGTACTCGCTGAATATGCAGCCGCAGTAAGCCTGTTTGTAAATGCCGAGCCTTGCCGCCTCGTCCTGCCCCTCGCGCCAGCCGGGCCGGAAATCACGGTAGAGGAAGGAGATGCCGCAGCGGGCCGAAAGCCCAGAGGCGATTTCCGCAATGGCCTCGTGCTTCTGGTAGATGCTGTACAGGAGCGTAGTAGTCACTGCGTCCGCATGCAGCTCCGCCGCCTTCTCAAAAGCGGCAGTCAGCCGCGTCCTGTAGCACGCGAGGCAGCGGTCCTCGCCTGCCGCCAGGGCCGCCCGAAGGAAGGCGGCAATGTCGTACGTCTCGTCCATAATCAAAGGCAGGAGGGCGACCCGGCTGTACTGCACGAGCGCCTCCTGCCTCTTTCGGAACTCCGTATATGGATGGATATTGGGGTTGTGGAAAAACCCGGTCACATCGGCCCCTTCCTCCCGCAGCGCCTGCAAGGGATAGACCGTGCAAGGGCCGCAGCAGATGTGGAGCAGGACCTTCATCCCTTTTATCTCCCGCGTTTGTTTATTTTCGAATTCTTTGCGGATTTTTTAGCTGCCGGCTTCTTTGCCCTCTTTTCCTCTATCGCAGCCTGGGCCGCAGCCAGACGGGCGACCGTCACGCGATACGGCGAGCAGCTCACGTAGTCGAGGCCGGCCCTGTGGCAGAATTTTACGGTATAAGGGTCGCCCCCCTGCTCTCCGCAGATGCCTATCTTCAGCTTCGGGCGCGCCTTCCTGCCGAGCTCGACGCTCATCTCCATTAGCTTGCCCACGCCCGCCTCATCGAGCCTCTCGAACGGGTCGTAATCGAGGACGTCCTTCTCGACATACTCGCGAAGGAATGCACCGGAGTCGTCCCTGCTCATGCCGAATGTCATCTGGGTCAGGTCGTTGGTGCCGAAAGAGAAGAACTGGGCAAGCTCCGCTATGGCGTCGGCGGTGAGGGCTGCCCTCGGTACCTCGATCATGGTGCCTACCATGTATTCGACCGTTATCTTCCGCCTGTCGAATACCTCCCGGGCGACCCGGTCGACCACGTCCTTCTGGATGCGCAGCTCGCGCACGTCCCCGACCAAAGGTATCATTATCTCCGGCTTCACGTCGGTCCCCGACTTCTTCACCTGGCATGCGGCCTCGAATATGGCCCGCGCCTGCATCTCCGTGATCTCAGGATACATTATGCCGAGACGGCAGCCGCGCAGCCCAAGCATGGGGTTCGATTCCTGGAGGCTTGCCACTTTTGCCGCCAGCCGCTCGTACTTGATGCCCATCTTGTCCGCCAGGTCCCTTAGCTCTTTCTCGCCGTGCGGCAGGAACTCGTGCAGCGGCGGGTCGAGTGTCCTTATCGTGACGGGCATGCCCTTCATTACCCGGAAAATGCCTGCAAAATCTCCTCGCTGCATGGGCAGGAGCTTTGCGAGCGCCTTCTTGCGGCCCTTCAGGTCCTCGGCGACGATCATCTCCCTGACTGCGTCGATCCGCACGCCTTCGAAGAACATGTGCTCAGTCCTGCAAAGGCCGATGCCCTCCGCGCCGAAAGCTACGGCAAGCTTCGCCTGCTCCGGCTGGTCGGCATTCGTCCTGACGCCGAGGCGCCTTGCAGCATCGGCCCACTTCATCAGAGACTCAAAATCTTTGTAGATCCCTGATGTAGAAGGCTTCATCTTCTTCTGGACGAGAATGCGCAGCACCTCCGACGGGATCGTCTTCAATTCGCCCACGAAGACCTCGCCCGTACTGCCGTTAATGGAAATGTAGTCGCCTTCCTTTATCGTTTTGCCCTTGATCTTTATCGTTTTGTCGCGGTAGCTGATGTCGAGCTCGCCGCAGCCCGCGACGCAGACCTTGCCCATCTGCCTGGCCACGAGCGCTGCGTGGCTCGTCATGCCGCCCCGGCTCGTAAGTATCCCCTGGGCTGCGTTCATACCCCTGATATCCTCAGGCGACGTCTCTATCCTGACCAGGATAACGCGCTCTTTCCTGGCCGCCCCGGCCTCGGCGTCGTCCGCGTTGAAGACGACCTTACCCGTAGCTGCGCCCGGCCCTGCGTTAAGGCCCCTGGCGACGAGGCTGCCGTTCTTATACGCCTTCTGTACATCTTTCGGGTCGAAGATGGGCCGGATGATCTGACTTAGGCCGTAAGGGCTGACGCGCATCAATGCCTCTTCCTTGTCGATCAGACGCTCGTGCACCATATCCACGGCGATCTTAAACTCGGCAAAAGATGTCCGCTTGCCGTTCCTGGTCTGGAGCATCCAGAGCTTACCGCGCTGGATCGTGAACTCGACGTCCTGCATGTCTCTGAAATGGCGCTCGAGGATGGAGCGTATTTTCAGGAGCTGCTTATAGATCTGCGGCATCTCTTCTTCGAGGCATGGGACTTTAGCATCGCCCCTCTGCGCCTTGTTGATAGGCTGCGGCGTCCTCGTGCCTGCGACTACGTCTTCGCCCTGTGCGTTCAGCAGGTATTCGCCGGTGAAGACATTGGCGCCGGTCGACGGGTCGCGCGTGAACGCAACGCCCGTGCCCGAATCCTGGCCGATGTTTCCGAAGACCATCGCCTGGACGTTGACTGCCGTGCCCCACGACGCGGGTATGTTGTTCAGCTTCCTGTAAGTGGCGGCGCGGTCGTTGTTCCAGGATTTGAAGACTGCGCCGATGGAGCCCCACAACTGCTCCAGCGGGTCCTCCGGGAATTCCACGCCGAGCTTCTTCTTGATAAGCGCCTTGAAGTTGCCCGCCAGGTCCTGGAGGTCATTGACGGTGAACTCCGTGTCGAGCTTGATGCGGCGTTCTTTTTTCTTTGCGTCGATGATAGCCTCGAACGGGTCTTCTTCTTTCTTGTTCTCCGGCTTGAGGCCGAGGACGACGTCTCCGTACATTGCTACGAAGCGGCGGTAGCAGTCCCACGCGAACCATTCGTTGCCCGTAAGCCGGGCAAGGCCCGCAAGCGTCTTCGAGTTGAGCCCGAGGTTGAGGACAGTGTCCATCATGCCGGGCATGGAGGCCCTGGCGCCGGACCTGATCGACAGAAGCAGCGGGTTCTTCGGGTCGCCGAAGCGCATTTTCATCTGGTCTTCCACGCGCCGAAGGCCGGCCAGAACTTCTTTTTCCAGGCCTTTGGGAAACTTCATCCGCGCTTCGTAGAAGAGCGTGCAGACCTCGGTCGTGATCGTGAAGCCCGGCGGTACGGGTATGCCGATATTGACCATCTCGGCGAGGCCCGCGCCTTTGCCGCCGAGGAGGTTTGTTAACTGCCGGTTGCCTTCGGCCTTGCTGCCACCGAAAAAATAAACGCATTTAGCCATTATTACTCCCTTTTCGAATGAACATAGTTGTTATTGCAGCTCTTCGATACGTATTTTGTAAAGGTCGCCGAAACGCAGGAACATTTCTTTTATCTTCGTCAGCAGGCCCAGCCGGTTGCTCTTGAGGGCCTCGTCATCCACCATGACGAACACCTTGTCGAAATACGCGTCGATAGTCTCCTTGAATCCGACGAGCACCTTCAATGCGTCGGCGTATTGACGCTCGGCCATCGCCGCGGCGAAGGCGTCTTTACGCGCCTCGAACAGCTCGTAGAGGTCCCGCTCCTGCTTCTCGGCCAGAAGCGCGGTATCGATCTTCTTTTCGTCCTTGAGTGTCTTCGTGATGTTGTAAACCCTCTTGAAGCCCACCAGGAGCCTGCGGAAGTCTTCTATCGACTCCTGCGTCTCCAGCGCGCGCAAGCGCAGGTAGGCGTCATATATATCGGCTCCCAGCGCGGGAAGGACCGCATTCACGAACTCCTGGTTGTGTCCTTCTTCGATCATGAGGAACTTGAACCTCGTAGCGAGGAAATCGGTCAGCGTCTCTTTAAGGGTCTCAGGCGCGACCCTGCCCGGCACGTCAGAAAGGGCTGCGTACCCTTCGTCGATGAGTGCGGCGAGGGAGACATGGTAGCCCTTGTCGATTACGATCTTTATGCTGCCTATCGCCTGCCGGCGAAGCGCGAATGGGTCGAGGTTGCCCGTAGGGGTTATGCCGACGGAGAAAAAGGCGATCAGGGAATCCATCTTGTCCGCTAAGGCCATGACTGCGCCGAGGGGGGTCCTCGGCAGTGTCGCGTCGGTCCCGATCGGGAAGTAGTGCTCCTGTATGGAGGAAGCGACTGCCAGCTCCTCCCCCTGGTGTTCCGCGTAAATCCTGCCCATCGTCCCCTGAAGCTCGGGGAATTCCCCGACCATGCGCGTGAGCAGGTCGGCTTTGAGGAGCATGGCCGCTCTCTCTACCTGCGACCTGAAGGTGAAGCCCAGCCCGGCCGCGAGTACGAGGCCCAGGCGCTCGGTCCTTTCGCTTTTTTGCTTGAGGCTGCCCAGCTTCTTATGGAACTTGACGGCGTCGAGCCGGTCGGCGAGCGCATCGAGGCGCGTAGCCTTATCTTCATCGAAGAAGAACCGGGCGTCGGCAAGGCGCGCAGCCAGCACCTTCTCGTTACCCCGCACGACTTCGACCGGGCTCGCCGGTACCGTGTTCGCGAAGAAGATAAAAGCGGCGACGAGCGTGCCGTCTTCGTTCTCGAGCGGGATGTAGCGCTGATGGCCCTTCATCACGTTGACGAGCACGGGTTTCGGCAGCCCCAGGTAATCGTCGTTGAACCTGCCCATAAGCCCGTGCGGGTACTCGGTGATGTACATGATTTCATCTAACAGGTCGGCCCCGGCAACGCCCCGGGCGCCCGTCCTTTCCTCTATGGCGCGGATGTCCGCCGCCATCATCGACTTGCGCTCTTCTTCATCGACTATCACGAAGGCCGCGCGCATCGCGTCGAGGTAGGCGGAAGGGCCGGTTATAACAGGGTCGGTTTCGGCCAGGAAGCGGTGCCCCTTCGATACGTTGCCGCTTGCGATGCCTGCAACGTTGAAATGTATTATCTCGCGGCCGAAAAGGGCGACTATCCAGTGGATGGGCCTGGCGAACTCGTAGGCCCCGCTGCCCCACCGCATTTTCTTCTGGAAGGGGACGCGCAAAATGGCGTCCGGCAGGAATGCCGCCAGCGCGCTTGCCGTTTCTTTGCCTGTTTCCACTTTCTCGACGCAGAGAAGCTCCGCCGCATCTTTCTTGCCGACCTTCAGCTCCGATACGTCAACCCCCTGGGAGCGTGCAAAGCCCACGGCCGCAGACGTCGGGTTGCCTTTCTCGTCGTATGCGCGTGCCGCCGGCGGGCCGAATTTCACGGTGACCGTCTCTTTCTGTTTATCGGCCACGTCGTCGATGATGAGGGTTATGCGCCGGGGCGTTCCGAAGGCCCTGGCCGCGCCGTGCTCTATGCGCAGCTCCGCGAGGCCGTTTTTCACGAGGTTCAGGAGCCCTTCCTTTGCAGGGGCTATGAAGCGTGCGGGCAGCTCTTCGCAGCCTATCTCCAACAGTAGCTGTCTCACCGGGCGCCTCCCGCAAGGAGAGGAAAACCCATCTCCTGCCTCTTTTTGACGTAAGTCTCCGCAGACAGCTTGGCGAGGTTCCTGACCCGGCCGATGTAATTGGCCCGCTCCGTAACCGAAAGGGCGCCCCGCGCATCGAGTACGTTGAACGCGTGCGAGCACTTCAGGCAGAAATCGTACCCCGGATAAACAAGCTCCCTTTCCTTGATCAGCTTTTCACCCTCGGCCTCGAAGCTGTCAAAGAGCCTGCGGAGCATCGACGCGTCCGCCTCCTCGAAGTTGTATATGGAGTATTCTTTTTCGGGCGCCAGGTAGATGTCCCCATATAAGACCGACTCGTTCCACTTGATCTTATAGACGCTGTCCACGTCCTGCAAGTACATCGCGATGCGCTCGATGCCGTAAGTGATCTCGACGCTTATCGGCGAAAGGTCGATGCCGCCCACCTGCTGAAAATAGGTGAACTGCGTTATCTCCATGCCGTCGAGCCAGACCTCCCAGCCGAGGCCCCACGCGCCGAGAGTGGGCGATTCCCAGTCGTCCTCGACGAAGCGAATGTCGTGGTAGGCCGGGTCGATGCCCAGGCCCATCAAGCTCGACAGGTACATGTCCTGGATGTCGAGGGGGGAGGGCTTCATTATGACCTGGAATTGGTAATAATGCTGAAGCCTGTTCGGGTTCTCTCCGTAGCGGCCGTCCGTGGGCCTCCGCGACGGCTGCACGTACGCGGCCTTCCAGGGCTCCGGACCCAGGACCCGCAGGAATGTGGCCGGATGGAAGGTGCCTGCGCCTACCTCCATATCATAAGGCTGTTGGAGCACGCACCCTTTGCCTGCCCAGAATTTTTGAAGCTCGAGAATAAGGTGCTGGAAATACATATCAGTCTGCCATCCCTCTAAGCAATTTATAAGACTTAAGCTCGATATTTAAATGGTAATACGTGAACGCCTCCATCAGCTCCCTGGCGTGGCGCTCGAAGCCGGGCGCGCAGGTCTTTTTGCCGTCGCCCTGTGTGTCGGTCAGCGCGGCTAGCCCGGCGAAAAGGCCCGGAGGATATTGCCTGTGCGGCAGCCGCCTTGAACATGACGGGCAGACCACACCGCCCCTCTCGTTCGAAAAGGACGTTGCTTCGTCCGGGGCCACGTCTTTTCCGCATTGGATGCACGTCCTGAAGTTCGGCATGTATCCAAGGTGATGGAGCATGCGGAGTTGATAATATAGTATACGGAAGTACGTAAATTCAAGGTTCTTGACTTCTTCCAGCCCTTCTTTGAGTACCGCGAACAGCGGCTCGTTGCGCTCTTTTTCCCTGGTCATCTTGTCTACGAACTCGGCGAAGAAGCTGGCGATGCACATCCTTTTTAGGCTCGCGTCGATGCCGGCGTTCGCAGCCAGCAGGTCTGCGCTGTCGATGCGTACGAGCCCCGCGCCCGGCTTTTCGAAGTATTCGATATTCACGCAATTGAACAGCTCCAGGGTATTCATGAACCTTTTCTGGCTTTTCTTGCCCCCTTTGGCGATGCCGGAGAGCTTGCCCGAGCCGAGGGTCAGGAACCGGAGGATTCTGTCGGATTCTCCGAACACCCTGCTTGAGAGGATGATTGCCTGGTCCTTGTGGAGAGCCATATGAATATTATTTTGCCCCTGGCTGTCTCATCACTTTGTTGCCGTGGGAATCGACAATTTCTCTGCCGTCCGGCTTGAAGACGAAGAGACTGTCGGGCAGGGAGACGCCCACCTTGATGCTGGAAAATTCGATCATGTTGACGTTGCCGGTGATCTCGACGATCTTTATCCGCTTCACGATCCCTTTGGCATCGACCCAGATGCGGGCGGATTTTAACATGCCTTCTTTTTTGGGAGCAAGCTCCAGCACCTCCATGTCGTCTTCCCTGGCCGACCCTTTAAGGTCGAAGATCGTATCGAGGCGCGCCACGTCGTCCACGAGGTCGAGGAAGCTGCCCTCCAGTTTCTGCCTGTCAACCTTGTCCTTCGTGATGTAAGGCTTGTCGGCCTCCGCCTGCCAGACGGCCGACCCGTCGTACAGGAATACCTTTTCCTTCGGGACCGAGTAGCGCCAGACGAAGCCTCTCCCGCGCTTGTAGAAGAAATCCCCCTCCATCTCCCGCTGCCTCTTGAGGGCGGATACGTTTATCTGCTGGCGGAAATGGGCCTGCACCGTCGTTATCCCGCTGTATGTTTTTTTCAGGCTGTCGAGCGTCTCGCCATGGAGTGAGCTTGCACCGAACAGCAAAAGGCAGGCAACCGTGAGGAGAGTCTTTGCCGTTATTGTCCTCATCGCTTAAAAACCTCCCTCGGCTTGATCCCCGTGGACGGGCCCACTACGCCCTCGCGCTCCATCCTCTCGATGATACGGGCGGCGCGGTTATAGCCTATCCTGAACCGCCGCTGCACCATGCTTATCGATGCCTCGCCCCTCTCGGATACGAAGCTGACCGCCTCCTCGTATTTCTCGTCGCTCAGCTCCTCGCCGTCCCCGTTGCCTTCTTCCTGCTCTACCAGGATCTCCTCGTTGTACTGCGGCTGCCCCTGGTTCTTGAGGAACTCGACAATCCTTTTTATCTCCCCCTCCGAAACGAAAGGCCCGTGTATGCGCTGTATCCGGCCCAGGCCGGGGCTCATAAAGAGCATATCGCCCGACCCCAGTAGGCTCTCACCGCCGTTCATGTCTAATATAGTACGTGAATCGACTTTTGACGTGACCTGGAAGGAGATGCGGGCCGGAAAATTGGCCTTGATGATGCCGGTAAGCACATCGACGGAAGGCCGCTGCGTGGCGAGTATCAGGTGTATGCCGGAGGCGCGCGCCATCTGGGCGAGCCTCGCGATATATTCCTCGACTTCCCTGGAGGAGACCATCATCAGGTCGGCAAGCTCGTCTATGACGACCACAATATAGGGCAGCGGGTCGTCGCCGTCCTCCCTGTGCGTCCTCTGGTTGAATTTCTCGATGTTCCGCACGCCCTTCTCGGCCATTAACTGGTAGCGCCTCTCCATCTCGTCGATCAGCCACCGCAGGGCCGTCTTCGCCTTCTTTGCGTCAGTTATGACGGGGAGCAGGAGGTGGGGGATGCCGTCGTAAAAGGAGAGCTCCAGCATCTTCAGGTCGATCATCATGAAGCGGACTGAAAGGGGCGTAGCCTTGAACAGGACGCTGCATATCATCGTGTTCAGGGAGACGCTCTTGCCGGACCCCGTAGAGCCGGCCACCAAAAGGTGCGGCATCTTGGCCAGGTCGGCGGTGAAGGGCTCCCCGCTTATGCTCTTTCCGAGTGCCAGGGTAAGGAGGCCTTTTGAGGTGGTGAACTCGTCCGACTCGATGATATCCCTCAGGTAGACCGTCTGGCGGGATTTGTTCGGTATCTCGATGCCGACGACGGCCTTCCCCGGAATAGGGGCGATTATCCTGATGGAGACGGCGGAGAGCGCCATGGCGAGGTCGTCCGACAGGTTCGCGATGCGGCTTACCTTGATGCCCGCCGCAGGCTCGAACTCGTACATGGTGATGACCGGGCCGGGCCTGACCTCGAGCACGCGGCCTTCTATGCCGTAGTCCTTAAGCTTCTTCTCCAGTATCCGCGCGTTGAGCTGGGCGCTCTCTTTATCGACTTTGACCTCTCCCTTTTCAACGGGGTCGAGGAGCGAGACAGGCGGCAGCTTGTACGGGCCGATATCTTTAACGAAATCGAAAAACTCCTGGACGGGTTTCTTCTCCTTCCGCTCCTTCTCCCTCCCTTTCTGCTTTTCTTCCTTCTTCTCTTCCTCCCTCATGGCGTCGTCGATTATCCGGGGGGCAGGGGGCGCGGGCGCCTCGGCCTTTTTCCACCTGGCGAAACGCGCGCCGACTATGGAGAAGAGCGGCGCCTGGGCGATGAGGAAGAGCGATATGAGGAAGAGCACTATTGAGAGCAGCAGGCTCCCGAAATAGCTGAACGCATGGAGGAGGCCGCGACCCAGCAGGTCGCCCACGAAACCCGAGAAGGGTATGGAGACGCCCCTCAGGTGCACGGTGCCTACCGCGATCTGCAAAAGCGACGACAGTGAGAAGAAGAGCAGGACGAAGCCCGCCGCGAGGATGGGCAGGCGGGCGACCGTTTTCTTCCGCAGTAAAATGACGGCGAAGACGAGTATGAACCCGCACAGGGCGTAGCTCATCATACCGAAGAGCTGGACGAGGAAATCGGACGTGTAGGAACCCGCCCTCCCGCAGAAATTCTTCACTGCGCCGCCGGCCGCCACGCTATTGAGGGACGGGTCGAAAGGATAATAGGAGAGGAGGCTGACGAAAATGAAGAGGAAAAGGCCGGCCAGCCCTATTCCTATGATCTCCTTCCTCAGCTCATCCGACATCTCTCAAACCCTCTATCGACTTACGGACTTTCTCCATAAGCTCCGCTTTATAGGATAAACCTTTTCCTTCTATCGGTATAGGTTTCCCCATGCGGATCGTCGACGCGCCCCTTCGCGCGGGGCACGGCATGCCCCGGCGGCTGGAGGCCGTAGGTACCGACCATGGCAAGCGGGACGATGGGCGCCCCGGCGCGCGCCGCCAGCGAGAACGCGCCCTTCATAAAGGGAAGGAGACTGCCGTCCTTGCTCCTCGTCCCCTCCGGGAAGATGAGCACGCTCGTGCCTTCCGCGAGCTTCGACACTGCCTCTTCAATGGCCTTCAGGGCCTCCCTCGGGTTCTCCCTGTCGATGCTGATGTAGCCCGCTTTTTTTATCGCCCACCCGAACAGGGGGATGCGGAAAAGCTCGCGCTTTGCTACGAACTTGAAGGGCAGGGGCATAGCGGCCAGAAGGACCTGGATATCGAGGGCGCTTGAGTGGTTCGACATAAAAAGGAACGGCGGCGCGCCCAGCGACTGCGTGCCTTCGACGGAGACGGAGACCCCGGCACACGCAAGGATGGTGCGCGCCCATAAGCGCGCCATGCCGTGCACCGCGTTGCCCTTACGGTCGAAAGGCGCTATAGCGAGTGCTATGAGGGCGAGGAAGATCGTCGTGAAAACGAGGTTCAGCCACGAAAGGACGCGTCTCATGCCGCCGCTTGTTCGAAGGCCGCTATGATCTTTTCAACTTCAGCCCTGATAACGGCGTCCGTATCGTACGGAGAGACGCCCAGCTTGTCCGCCTCCATCACCTTCTCGTTGTAGCTCATAGAGCCGAGCAGCGGGATGTCGGGAAGGTGCTCCTTTACCATGGCAAGGTCCGCGTCTCCCGCCACCTTGTTCGCAACGACAAAGACCCGGCGGATGCCGAGGTCCGCCGCAAGCTCCTTCACCTGGCGGGCCGTCTGGAAGCTCCGCCTGCCCGGCTCGACCACGACGATGAGGGCGTCCATGTAGGCCGTGGTGCCCCTGCCGAGGTGCTCCAGCCCCGCCTCCATATCGACGATGAGGTATTCCTGCCTCTCGACGAAGACGTGGGCGAGCAGGCTCTTGAGCACTACGTTCTCCGGGCAGAAGCAGCCGCCGCCGCCCTGTGGGATGGTGCCGAGGACCATCAGCTTGACGCCCTCTTTGGATAGAGAGAACCGGTCGGGCAGGTCTTCGACCTTCGGGTTGAGCGTGAAATAAGCCCCGTAAGCGCCCTTCTTGGCCCCGGTGCGCTCTTCTATAAGATCGCGCATCTGAGCCAGCGGCTTCATCCGCTGCACGTCTTCGGCAGGTATGCCAATAGCACTCCCGAGGTTGGCGTCCGGGTCCGCGTCGATGGCGAGCACCTTGTGGCCCTGTGCGGCAAGGATTCTAGCCATGACGCCAGCCAGCGTAGTCTTACCCACTCCGCCTTTACCTGATATAGCTACTTTCATGCTAAAAAGTACCATTAGCGGGGGGGCGTGTCAACCGTCGGCGGGGTGGGGGAGGGTGGGAAAGCTAAGTGCCGGAAACCTAAATAAGTGGCGCTGAAATTATTTTACGGTTATCTGTCTTTAAAGAATTTGGGCCCAAAATCAAATGTCATTTGAAAAATCATGGCAATAAAATATCTGTCATGGTCCGGCTGCTCCAGGATAAGTAAAATTGCCGGCAGCCTCCCCGTCTTCATTCCATGTTCTCCCCCTGCCCCCTTCGCTTCATTGTTTCAGTTATGATCGCGGTCACCGCATCAATTTCTTTTGCAAAAAGAGGGCTAACCCCGCCCGGCAATAAATATGTCTTCATCACGTGTTGTATTTCCGCCCTCGCGTACATGGCACTGTTATCGAACAATATGTTATTAAGACCATAGCGGTCTTATTCCGCGTATCTACACGAATCTGACGCCGCTGATAATATAGATTGGAGCACGTTATAACTAAAGCAGGGTTGCCTTTTGCAAATTCTCGCTCACAGAAAGACGATTTTTTGAAATGTGTATAAAGACACACCTCATATAACCCCTTTTCGGAAAAAGGCTTTCCAAACCAGTCAATCCACCCGCTGTTTGTAACATCCGGAATGAATACGTCAATTTCCGCGTCGGAATATACTTTTATCGGATATTGAAAATTTTCGAACTGATCCGCTACCAGCTTCGGCTCCCCGAACGGCCCTAATAAAATTGCCCGTTCAGCCGCACCAGCTTCTGAAGACATGATTTGAAAGTCTTGAAACAAAACACTCGCCAACATAACAAGAAATAAAAAAAGGAATATTCGGTATCCTTTCATTACTTTTCCTTATTTTCCCCGATAGGGGGGTGAGGCCGTGATCTTTTTGCGGTTTTGGCGTTGTTTTCTCAGCGCGTCGTCCTCAACGTACAATAGACCGGTTACGCGCCTTCCGTCGACCGTAGCTCCTCTTGCAGCAGCTTGCGTTCTTCCGGTGTTGCCAGGACTATCAGGTGCATATCTTTTTCGAGCGCGAGTGTCGCCGGCGGGTTGTATATCCACTTGCCGCCGCCCTTTCTTACTGCGAGAAGGAGCATGTTGCCCATGTTCGTGAAGTCGAGGTCTCCGACAGCCTGCCCATGTATTTCGAGTCTTCAGGCACCCGGACCTCTTCCACGCGTAACGCTTGTTCCCTGTCGTGCAGCATCGATTCGAGGAAATCGGTCGCGTGGGGCCTCGTCATGTCGGACGCCATGCGGAGGCCGCCGATGTAATTGAGGGCGACCACCGTGTCCGCGCCGGCGCGCTTTATCTTATCGATGTTCTTCGTGTCATTGCACCTGCAAACTACGCGCAGGGAGGGGTTCAACTGCTTGGCCGTCAGGGCGATGACGATGTTGTCGTTGTCGGAGTTGGTCGTGGCGAAAAGGCCCTTTGCCTCCCTTATCATCGCCTTTTCGAGCACTTCATTTTCCGTCGCGTCGCCGACGAGCATCGGGACGTCGATGTTGCGCGTACTCAGGACCTCGAGCTGGGCGGGGTCGGCATCGACGGCGACCTGCCGCCTCTTCGTCTCGTACAGCTCGTGGACTATGTAAAGGCCCACCATGCCGATCCCGCAGACGATATAATGGCCCTTCAGCTTTTCGATGCGTTTCTCCATGCTTCTCCTCCTGAAGACCTTCCTTACCTCTCCCTCGACCATGTAAGCAGCCAGGGCCGTAAAAAGGTAGAACATCGCGCCGACGCTGACAAAGAGATAGACAATCGAGAAGACTTTGCCGGCCATCGTCGCGTGAACCCCGACGTGGTCTTCATAGCCGACTGTCGTGAGGGTGGTCACCGTCATGTAAAGGGCGTCGAGAAGGGTAGTGCCCGGTTTGCCGAGAAGCCTGTATCCGATGGTCCCGACGCAGATGATGGCGACGATAATGAGGACCATGCGCTTGACACGGATTTCCTTCCTTCTCGGCTCCCTCTTTCTCATGAATCGTAGTATAACACGGGAGGGCTAAAAAGCAGCCAAAAACGGCAAACCCACTGAGACAATACACTGGCCGGATAACTTCGCAGATTACGTCATGCCGGACTCGATCCGGCATCCAGTCTTTTTAGCCTGGATTCCGGCGTTCGCCGGAATGACGACCACTGGGCACGGGGTAAAGTTATTGTTGAAACGCTACGCTATGCGATGCGCGCTGCTACTGCGTCGATGAATTCTTCGGTCGTGCGGGGGCGGTCCGGCTCGGGCGTCATAAGCGGGGTAAGGTCTTTCGTGGCAATGCCTGCCTCGACGCAGGCGATCACTGCCGCCTCAATCTTGCGGGCGAAGGCGGCCGGCTCTGCGTCGCCGTCGAGCTCGCCGCGCTTTTTGATCGCGCCCGTCCAGGCGAAGATGGACGCCACGGGGTTTGTGCTCGTGGGCCTGCCTTTCAGGTGTTCGTAATAATGGCGCCTCACCGTTCCGTGGGCCGCCTCGAACTCGTATTTGCCATCCGGCGAAACGAGCACGGAGGTCATCATGCCGAGGCTGCCGAAGCCGGCGGCGATAACGTCGGAGAAGACGTCGCCGTCGTAGTTGCTGACTGCCCAGAGGATGCCTCCCTCCTGCTTCATCATCCGGGCGGCCGCGTCGTCGATGAGCATGTAGCTGTATGCGATGCCTGCCGCGTCGAGGTCGGACTTGCGGGCCGCCACCTCTTGTGCGAAGACGTCCCTGAAAAAGGCGTGGTACTTCTTGCTGATCGTGTCTTTCATCGAAAACCAGAGGTCCGTGCCCTCGTCGAGGGCGCAGTTGATGCAGGATTTCGCGAAGGAGCGCACCGACGGCTCCAGGTTGTGTATCGCCATTACCACGCCCGCGTCTTTGAAGTCGTGGACGGGCAGGCGGCTCTCCCGGCCTTCCGAATCGGTGTAGACAAGGTCGACGCGTCCGGGCCGGTCGATCTTCATCTCTACGCCGCTGTAAATATCTCCGTAGGCGTGCCTGCCGATGATGATCGGTTTTTTCCACGAGCGGACGGCAGGCGCGATGTTGCCGGCGATGATGGGCTTGCGGAATACGGTGCCGTCGAGGACCGAGCGTATCGTCCCGTTGGGCGAAGGCCATGCCTTCTTGAGCCCGTATTCTGCCATGCGCTGCTCGTCGGCCGTGATGGTCGCGCACTTCACGCCGACGCCGAGCCGCCGCACAGCGTGAGCCGCTTCCAGGGTCACCCGGTCGTCCGTGGCATCGCGCACTTTCATGCCGAGGTCGTAATATTCGAGGGTGACGTCGAAAAACGGCAGGATCAGGCGCTCCTTGACGAGGGCCCAGATGACGCGCGTCATCTCGTCGCCGTCCATTTCGACTATCGGGGTCTTTACCTTAATCTTCGGCATCTGCAGGGCCTCCCGCGTCCCTGCTGGCCGATACGTAGTTGAGAAGGCCGCCCGCAGCGACGATGGCGCGTTGTTTCTCGGAGATCGGGCACGTGCAGGCGAACGCCTCGCCCGTGCGCCCGTTCCGCACGATGACCGGCGCACCTTTCGCGACTGCATCGCGCCAGCCGGCGGCCGTCAACCGGTCGCCCGCCTGTACCTTATTGTAATCTGCCGCGTCGGCGAAGACCATCGGTATTATGCCGAAGTTGACAAGGTTTGCAGCGTGGATGCGCTCGAACGACTTCGCTATGACCGCCTTGACGCCCAGGTACATGGGGCAAAGCGCCGCGTGCTCGCGGCTCGACCCTTGCCCGTAGGAGTCGCCCGCCACGATCACGTTGTGCACTCCGCGGGCCTTGTTCTCCATGCAGGTGCCGGCAAAGCCGGGGTCGATGTTCTCGAAGACATAGCGGGCGTACTTCGGGACGTTCGAGCGGAACTTCAGCCGTTCTCCGGCAGGCATGATGTGGTCCGTTGTAATGCGGTCGCCCACTTTTATTACTGCAACGCCGTCCAGGTCCGGCGGCATTACGCCGTTCTTCGGCGGCTCGCCTATGTTCGGCCCGCGCACGATGGGCGTATCCGCCATCTCCGGCGTAGGGAATACGAACATGGAATCGTCGATCATGTACGTTTCCGGCTCCGCGATCTTCGGGTATGGCATGCCGAAGGCGCGCGGATCGGCAAGCTGCCCCGTTACCGCTGCGACTGCTGCCGCCTCCGGGCTTGTCAGGTAGACCTTTGCGTCTTTGGTGCCGGAGCGCCCCTCGAAGTTGCGGTTCGACGTCCTCACGGATACGCCCATGCTTTTGGGCGAGAAGTGATTGCCCACGCAGAAGCCGCAGGCAGATTCCATGAGTCGCCCGCCCGCAGCTATCAGGTCGGCCAGTCCGCCGTCCCGCACGAGCATCCGGAGCACCTGGCGGGAGCCCGGCGCGATGCCGAGGCTGACGCGTGGGTGGACCCTGCGCCCTTTGAGGATTGTGGAAGCGACCATAAGGTCATGGTAAGAAGAATTGGTGCACGACCCGATGCAGACCTGATCGACGGGCATGGGGCCGACGTCCGATATCCTGGCTACGTTGCCTGGGCTGTGTGGCAGGCTGACGAGCGGCTCAAGCGCGGACAGGTCGATGTCGATGATGCTCTCGTAACGGGCGTCTGCGTCCGGCGCAAGGGGCTGCCAGTCGGCTTCGCGGTCCTGGGCCTTCAGGAAGGTCCGCGTCACGCTCGTCCGAAGGGAAGACGGATGTGGTGACGCCCGTCTCCGCGCCCATGTTGGCTACCGTCGCGCGCTGGGGCACGGAAAGGCCTGCTACTCCCGGCCCTCCATATTCGAGGACTACGCCGACGTTGCCTGCGGTCGTGATGATGGAAAGTACTTTGAGCACGATATCTTTTGCCGTCACCCAGTCGGGGAGGTTGCCGGAAAGCCTGACAAGGCAGACTTTGGGGCACGTCAGATAGAATGGGCTGCCCGCCATGGCAAGCGCCACGTCGAGCCCGCCTGCGCCGATTGCGACCTGGCCGATGCCTCCGCCAGTCGTCGTATGGCTGTCCGCGCCGAGGAGCGTTGTGCCTGGCTTGCCGAAACGCTCCAGGTGGACCTGGTGGCAAATGCCGTTGCCCGCCCGCGAGTAGACGACCCCGAACCGGGCGCAAACGCTTTCCAGGTAAAGGTGGTCGTCCGAGTTCTCGAAGCCGACCTGGAGCGTGTTGTGGTCTACGTAATTGACGGAGAGGGCAGTGCGGACGCGGTTCGCCCCGAGCGCCTCGAATTGCAGATAGGTCATGGTGCCGGTCGCGTCCTGCGTGAGGGTTTGATCGATTGCTATGCCTATGGTGTCGCCGGGCACATATGCGCCGTCTCTCAGATGTGCCTGAAATACTTTCTCTACGATGTTCTTGCCCATATCTCCCTTGCCTTCCGTCCGCCTATTTTACCCTACGATCGGCGCAGAAACAAGGGGGCCTCAGGACGGGACGGGCGTGCGGACAAACGAAATAGCGGGGTATATTGTGGGGAAGGCCCTTATATCTTCCGGCTGTCGTAGGCCCAATGAAGGACAGCCTGTCTCTGCCTCCTGCGGCAGGCGAGGTCGCCGGGGCGGCAATTACGGACGATCTGAGTTATGTGCCTCTTGATCGCCCTCCATCGCCTTATCTGCCGCTCGTCATCGGGGCACCTTCTTCCCATGCAGTACCTGCAATACCACTGGAACCAGCCCCTCGGGTCCTCGTGATAGATCCATCCCCGCTTCCTCCATTCGGAGAGGGGCAACGAAGCGTTTACCCCGAAGAAGTTCAATACCGGGTCGTGGCGCTTATGACACAACTTAGCGTTCTTGAACCATACAGCCGGGAATTCTTTCCGGCAGTCGGTCATATATTTGCCGCCGAAGACGCCAAGCCGCAGCATCTCACCGGGCGTCAAATCGGGCGTGAAACCGGGATGGAAGTTTTTGCCTTCCGGCTCGCTCAGGACGTATGCGTAATTGCGCTGCATCGTGTCGTTGACGATTACCTTTCTCATAGTGAGGCAGCCTCCGTCTTCTCCGCGACAGAAAAAGTGATTATATGAAAGGTAACGATTACAGACAGGAAGGGCAATCATGAGAATCCTGATGACCGGGGGAACGGGCTTTGTCGGCACAAGCCTTGCCGCCCGCTTCGCGAAGGACGGCCATACGGTAACTGTGCTGGTACGTCCCGGCGAGAGGGGCAGGGCGGATCTGCCCGGAATGGCATTCGTTGAGGCCGACCCGACCCAACGCGGACCCTGGCAGGAGATCGTCGGAAAGCACGATGCGGCCGTCAACCTTGCCGGGGCGTCCATCTTTACGAAGTGGACGCCTGAGCAGAAGAAACTGATAAGAGAGAGCAGGCTCGCGACGACGAGACACCTGGTGGAGGGTATCCCGGCCGCGCCGGAAAAACCTTTTACCCTGTTCAGCACGTCGGCCGTGGGATACTACGGGTTCCACGGAGACGAGGTACTGACCGAGGAGTCGCCCCCTGGAGATGATTTTCTCGCCACACTGGCAGTCGACTGGGAGAGAGAAGCCTTGAGGGCGCGCGAGAAGGGGGCGAGGGTAGTGACGACCCGGTTCGGTATCGTTCTCGGCCCGAAAGGCGGGGCGATCGGCCAGATGATACCCCTTTTCAGGAAGTTCGTCGGCGGGCCGATAGGCAGCGGGCGCCAATGGTTCTCGTGGATACATATGCATGATTTGACGGAAGCGTTCGCTTTTCTCCTACTTCACCCCGAAATGGCCGGACCTGTGAACCTTTGCGCGCCGAACCCTGTAAGGAACAGGGACCTGGCGCGGGCATTGGGCAAGGCGCTTCACCGCCCGTACTTTCCTGCCGGCGCCGGCGTTTATGATCCGCCTGGTTCTGGGAGAATTCGGTTCGGTGATACTGAAGGGGCAAAGGGTTGTACCCCGGCGATTGACGGAGAGTGGGTTTGTTTTTCGGTATCCGGAAATTTATGAGGCCGTTGCGAGCGTAGTATAAGGGCAGAGAATTTCCGGCGGTGGAGTGCGCCACGGTGTTTAAGCGGCCGGCTTAAGCGAGCCATAAATCCTTATCATCCGAATCTGCAAATGGTATATACTTCTGATAGAGGTGGGCTATGCAATTGGAAGTCGTACTGGAGCCCAGCGAAGAAGGCGGATACGTCGCATCCGTTCCCGATTTGCCGGGCTGCCTGAGCGAAGGCGACGACATGGAAGATGCGATTAGGAACATAAGAGAAGCTATAGAACTCTATCTGGAGACGGTATAGAGGTTTGACGTGAAGAGCCGCGAAGAAGTACTCAAGATTCTTGCCGATGTGAAGCCCGAGCTACAGAAACAGTTTAAAGTCCTGCGATACGACTCATGAAGCGCCGATACACCTCATCAGGAATCGACGCTTCCGCATAGCCGACACTGCCCAAGTACGCCTCCCCACACACGCGCTGCAACTCCGCCGCGTTCGTTTTCGCCGCCGGTGACACGTCCGCTGTGCGGTCGTTTAGTATCACGCCGAGCAGCGGAATGCCCTGCTGCGCCAGGTAGTGCACGTTCAGCGCGACCTGGTTGAGTATGCCCAGGCGGTTCTCCGCTACGAGCAGCGCCGGGTAGCCGAGGTCCGCCGCCAGTTGGGCGAAGGAGTAACCCTCGCGCAGTTCCACGGTTATGCCGCCTGCGCCCTCTACTATCACCAGGTCCGCGTCCTTCTCGCCTTCCCGTATCGCCTGCCTGATCCTGTCCGTGTCGATCTCGACGCCTTCCATTCTCGCGGCCATGTGGGGCGAAACCGGCGCCGTGAGTCTGTAAAGGCAGACGTCTTCTATGGCAAGCCCCGGTGCCGCAACATCGCGCAGCGCGGCTGCATCGGCGGGGATGAGCCTTCCGTGTCGGTCTTTCTCGCAGCCCGACTCCACAGGCTTGAAGGGCCGGATGATTCTCCCTTCCTCTCGCAGCTGCTTGCAGAGCAGACAGGTCACATACGTCTTGCCGACTTCCGTGTCCGTGCCCGAGACGAATATCCCGGCTCCCCGGCCGTCGGTTCCCCTATCCATTGGCTGCCTCTTCTTTCAAGACAGCGTCCATGGCCCAGGCTGCGGAGCGGATGAGGTGCTCTATCTCGTCATCGGTCGATGAAAGAGGCGGCATGAAGACAATGATGTCGCCCAGAGGACGGAGGATCACGCCTTTCTCCCGGACCTTGCGGACAACGCGCTGTCCGATTTTCTTTTCGGGCGGGTAGGGCTCTTTCGTTTTTTTGTCTGCCACAATTTCGATGCCTGCCATCAGACCCTTTTGGCGGATGTCTCCGATGTGCGGCAGGTTGCGCAGGGCGGACAACTCGCGGGCCATAGTGCGGGCCAGCGCAGCCACGCGCTCAATGACCGGCTCGCTCTCGAAGATGGAGAGCGTGGCAAGCGCGGCTGCGCAGGCGAGCGGGTTTGCCGTATATGAATGACCGTGGAAGAACGCCTTGAATTCTTCGTACCGGCCGAGGAAGGCCGCATATATCTCTTCGGTTGCGAAGGTGGCGGCAAGCGGCAGGTAGCCGCCCGTAAGCCCCTTCGCGACGGACATCAGGTCGGGAGAGACGCCTTCCTGGTTGCAGGCGAAAAGCGTCCCCGTCCTGCCGAAGCCCGTAGCCACCTCGTCGCAGATGAGAAGGACGCCGCACTCGGCCGTCACTTTGCGCAGGCGGCGAGATACCCTTCGGGCATCATGAGCATCCCTGCCGCCCCCTGTACGAGGGGCTCGGCGATGAAGCCCGCGAGCCTGTCCGGCAAGGCCGCGCACGGCCTCCTCCATCTTGTCCGCGCAGGCCATCGCGCACGACGGCCGCTCAAGGCCGTAGGGGCAGCGGTAGCAGTGGGGCGTAGGGATGCGGTGCGTCGTGAAGAGGAGGGGCCGGAAGATCTTGTGGAACAGGTCGATGCCGCCCGCGGAGACGGCCCCGATCGTATCGCCGTGGTAGGCCTCCGTATGGGTCAGGAAATCTTTTTTCGCCGCGCAGCCCTCCTTGAGCTGCCAGTACTGGTACGCCATTTTGATGCAGATCTCCATCGCGGTCGAGCCGTTGTCCGAGTAGAAGACCCGGGAGAGGCCCGGCGGGACGAGGGCGAGGAGCTTTCCGGCAAGCTCTATCGCGGGGACGTGGGAGAGGCCCAGGAACGTCGAATGGGCGACGCGGTCAAGCTGCGCCCGGACTGCGTCGTCGATCTCCTTCCTGCGGTGGCCGAAGAGGTTTACCCACAGCGACGAGACGCCGTCGAAATAGCGCCGCCCTTCCGTGTCGATGAGATAGTTCCCCTCGCCGCGATTCGATGATTAGGGGCGCCTCCTTCTCCCAGTCGGCCATCTGCGTGAAGGGGTGCCAGATGGCAGACTTGTCGAGGCGCTGCAACTTCTCAGTGCGATCCAATCCCTGCCTCCTTGAACAGCTCGTCGACGCTCGCAGCGGCCGTGCGCACCATCTCCGTCGTGTGCGTCGCCATGAGCGTCAGCCGCAGCCGTCCGCTCCCCTCCGGGACGGAAGGCGGCCTTATGCCGTGGACGAAAAGCCCCGCTCGTAAAGGGCCGCGGAAACGGCCATCGTCTCCCGGTCCCCCCCCGTGATAAGCGGCATGATGGCGCTCGGGCTCTCAACGGGCGGCCCCGGCGCGCCATCTCCGCGACGAAAGTCTCCTTGTTCTTCCAGAGCCTGCCGAGGAGGTCCGGCCTTGTGGAGAGCATCTCCACGGCCTTTATCGCCGCGCCCGGCCAGGGCGGGCGGCAAGCCTGTATTGTAGATGAACGTCCGGCACGTGTTGATGAAGTAATCGACGGTCTTCTTCGGGGCGCAGATATAGGCCCCGTATGTGCCGAGGGCCTTCGACAGCGTGCCCATCTGCACGTCGATGGCGCCGGGGGGCAGGTCGAAATATTCGGCCGACCCGCAGCCGCGCGGCGGCAGCACGCCTACTGCGTGGGCGTCATCGACGACCAGGACGGCCCCGTACCGCTTTTTCAGGGCGACGAGGTCGGGCAGGGGGGCGATGTCGCCGTCCATGCTGAAGACGCTGTCCGTGACGATGATCTTGCGCCGCGCCTTCGATGCCTTCAGGAGCGCATCCAGGCGGCCTGCGTCCCCGTGGCGGTAAATCACGACGCGGCTTCGGGAGAGGCGGCAGCCGTCGATGATGGACGAATGGTTCAGCTCGTCGGAGAAGACCGTTGCCCTGGGCCCGCCCAGGGTCGCAAGGATCCCCAGGTTTGCCAGATATCCTGAGCTGAAGGTCAGGCAGGCTTCCGCCCCTTTGAAGCGGGCGAGGGCCGTCTCCAGCTCCTCGTGGATGTCCATGTGGCCGCAGATCAGGCGCGACGCGCCCGTGCCGACGCCGTAGCGGGCGGCCGAGGCGGTGAAGGCGGCTACGATCTCCGGGTGGTTGGCCAGGCCCAGGTAGTTGTTGGAGGCGAAGTTGACGAGCCGCCTCCCGTCGATGGTAATCAGCGCGTCCTGGGCGGTCGATAAGGGCCTCAGGAACCGGTAACGCCCCTTTTCTTTGAGTGCTGCTATCTCTTTATCGAGGTCGGAAAGGAACATGCTGCCCTCGCGGTCGCTTGCGCGGAAAACAGCGCAAAATATACACCATCGGGCGGCCTGAAAGCAAGAACGCCGGCCTATCGTGGTCGCGTTTGGGGTCGCAGGGGGCCGGAAGTGATTTTTGACTTGCAGACGATCCGGAATAGCAGGAGAATAGGATAGACACCGGCCGGGTGCAGACGAAGGGTCGTACAGGGCGCCGGCGGCCGGCGGCGCATATCTTTGGGGGTGCGATCATGGCAGTATCCTACACGGTAAGCAGTTATCTCATCAAGCAACTCCAGGCGCGGGGCGTGCGCCACGTCTTCGGCGTGCCGGGCGATTACGTGCTTGGGTTCTTCCATGATCTTGAAGAGAGCGACCTGAAGCTGATCAACACGTGCGACGAGCAGGGCGCGGGCTTTGCCGCAGACGCATACGCCAGGGTGAACGGCATGGGTGCGGCGTGCATCACCTATTGCGTGGGTGGTCTGAAGGTGACCAACCCTACCGCCCAGGCCTTCGCGGAGAAGTCGCCCGTCGTCGTCATCAGCGGCGCGCCCGGCAGGAACGAGCGCATAAAAACGGCCCTCCTGCACCACAGGGTCCGGGACTTCGATACCCAGTTGAAGATATTCGAGCAGATCACCGTGGCATCGACGGTGATCGACGACCCCAGACCGCCTGCCGCGAGATCGACCGCGTATTGAACGAGGCGGCGACCTATAAGCGCCCGGTCTATATAGAGCTGCCCAGGGACATGCTTTCCGTCCCGGTGGAGCCGTACAACCAGCGCCGCCCGGCGGCCGCGCGGAGCAATCCCGAGGGCCTGAAAGAGGCCCTGGAAGAGGCGGTCGCCATGATCAACGCGGCGAAACAGCCGCTCATCATAGCAGGCGTCGAACTGCACAGGTTCGGGCTGCAGGACGCCCTGCTGCGCCTCGTGGAGAAGACGAATATCCCCGTGGCCTCCACGCTCCTCTCGAAATCGGTCATCAGAGAGTCCCACCCACGTTATATAGGGCTGTACGAGGGCGCCGTAGGGCGCAGGGACGTGCGCAAGTACGTCGAGTCCAGCGACTGCCTGATCCTCCTTGGGGCGCTGCTGACGGACATCGACCTGGGGGCCTTCACCGCCCGCCTGGAGCAGGGGCGCTCCATCTACGTAAGCACCGAGAAGGTGCTTGTGCGCTACCACCATTACGAGGACGTGACGGCCAGGGACTTCATGAGCGGTCTCCTTAAGGCCGATATAACCCGCAGGGAGGCCGTGGAGATCCCCCACCCGCCTGCCCACGAGCAACGCGGCCCCGTTGCGGGCAGGCAGGTGACCGTCCAATACCTTTTTCAACGGCTGAACGCCTTCCTCGACGACAAGACGGTCGTCATCGCGGACCCCGGGGACGCCATGTTCGCCGCGGCAGACATGACGATCCACAGCGAGACGGAGTTCCTGGCCCCGGCGTACTATACGTCCCTCGGCTTTGCCGTTCCTGCGAGCCTGGGCGTGCAGATGGCCAGGCCGGAGTTGCGCCCCCTGGTGCTCGTCGGCGACGGGGCGTTCCAGATGACGGGGATGGAGCTGGGCACGATAGCCCGGTTTAACCTGAACCCCATCGTGGTTGTCCTGAACAACCTGGGTTATGGGACGGAGCGCCCCATGCTCGACGGCGCGTTCAACGATATCCCCCTGTGGAGATACAGCCGCATACCGGAGATCCTGGGGGCGGGCAGGGGGTTCGACGTGAAGACGGAGGACCAGTTGGAGGCGGCCCTGCTGGAGGCCCGGAAGTGCACGGAGTGCTTCTCCATCCTGGACGTGCACCTGGACCCTGCGGATAAGTCGCGGGCCTTGCAGCGCCTGTCGCAGGGGCTGGGGAAGAAGGTCAAAGCGAAGCAGAAAAAGCAGTAAGCACCAGGGCGGCTGCGAAGGAGAGCGAAGACGAAAGGCGAAAAGCAACTGCGTACTACTCCCGGCGGCCGGACTCGCGACGCTGGATGTATGGCCCCGCCGGCGATGTTTCATGCTCGAAGAAGACTGTTTGCCGAAGCTCCTCTACTCCCGATACGCACGAGGCCGACAAGCCCAAGGCTGAGGAGCAGGGGGCTGGTCGGCAAGGAGACTGGTGCGCCCATAAGTTAGATCGCTTGCACCCGTCGGAAAATCATAAGGTTCTGGTAGTACCAGCTTTCGACGTCACCGCTGGCTTTCCAGGTTTCACGCCAGCGTTGTGACGAGCTCCTCAGCGTACTCGAAGCCACGCTGCCGAAATTGTTTATCCAATATGAAGGTGGCTGTTCGTTGACGTGGTCCACCCCTCCCTGACCAGGCGGCGCGGCGGTGAATACGATTATTGATGAGAATCGGGTGAGAAGGTCTACATAACGGTCTGCAACTATTTCCGGAAGATGTTCTGCGACTTCCATACTAATCGCTAAATCAAAGGTGCGTGCATCATAAAACTCATCCTTTTCCAAATCAAACTTCGCAACGTTGAGTCGCCGGGCACGACAGTACTTGAAAGCTGCCTCGGCATACTCAAGTCCAAACACCTCGCAGCCCCTGTCACGCAACGCTTGGAGCAGCGCGCCCGTACCGCAGCCGACATCAATGACTTGCGTGACCGTGAAGTCGTCGAAAATAGACTGAGCGATTCTCCCCGCGCTACGGGCCGCCGGACCTTCAATCGCCCCCTCGTAGTAATCAGAGTCGTAAAGCCAGTTGTGTCCGAACTGCATCTGCTTTAATCTGGCGACTATCGCAGAACGCCTAACTGATGCCGGTAAGAGTGTAAGATACAGCTTGTTGATGACCCTTTTTGTCGTGCTCACGCGATTCATCTCCCATCTGCATTTACAACCAACCACTTTCCGCCGTTGAAGTGTTGCTATTACCCTGTGTGTAGTAGCCTCTTTGCATTATAAGGCGACTGCCACAAAATTGAAACGACTATTTCAAGCTTTCCCTTCGAAAGACGGTACTCATGGGCAATAGCAGAGAAACTCCCTTCCGGTTTCGTCCCCAGCAAGGCTCAGATCGCTATCTCTTCTTCCGGATGCGGCCATGGAACGAGCCGTCTGTTTGCAGTCCGGGATTAAGGATACGCGCTATTTTCCGATAATAGTCGTAGAACGAGAACGCATAACCGGGGGGTGTTTATGGGAGTCGAAAGGAGAATATATCCGCGGGAAGAGCCAAAAGGGATGAAGCTGTCGGTTGTCCACAGCCATGGGGAGGTCCTCGTCGACGTGAGGAACATTTCGGCCGGAGGGGTGTTCGTAGAGTTCGAAGGAACGAACGGCGCTGTGATCACCGCCTCGGACGTAGGCAGCGAGGCGAGGCTGCGCATGGAGGACGGCAGCAGCTTTACGGCTTCACGGTGCAAGATTCTCCCTGGTATACGGAGGACGGCCGTAAAGAAATACCTAGGACTGGCATTTATGAGCGGGCGCAGCCTGAGCTCAACCCTTTAGCGCCTCGTAGATGAGACCGTAGCGGGCGCCGACTTATTTCTAAATAAAATTGTCGTTGAGGATACTCCCGATAAGGAGCCATTGGTCAGACCTGTCCTCGCAGTCAAGGCAAATCTGCTCCAAACCCTCTTTCAGCCGTAAGAGTTGAGATTCGATCCATCGGACAATGTCAGGTCATGTAAGGACTGCTTCCCGAAGCCCATAATTTTGTTTTTTTCTTGCACGGCTCACTTTCGAGTGGTTAGACTAGTTGGGTAGATAGGCGCCGGATGCTGGCCGGTATGCGCTGAGGGAGGTGGGGACAGATGTATGATTGCAAGACCCTATAGTCCCATAGTTCCCCCAAAAAAAGGAGGCTGGAGCTATGAGACATTGGTCTAGAATTTGCGTGTTCCTGATTGCATTGATCGTTCTTTTTCCGTTACTTCTCGCGGCTGGGTCTCCAGAGGATGAGAAGTATAGACCCTTGACGCCTAAAGACAAACTGACTGTGGGGCGTATGTCGGTAGCATGGACTTTTCTTTCGACGGTAAGCCGCCATCGGGAGAACTGAAGTCTTTCGTGTGTTTGGATAAAACGGGGAAGGAGCGTAAGATCGAATTGCAGTCGAATAAGATGGTGGATGGAAAAATCAAAACCAAAGAGTTTGGTACTATTCTTATGAAGTCGAAAGGGCCTACGTCCGCAAGCTACTCAATGACCGAGAGCCAGATTAAAAGGCTAAAAGCGTTTCTTGGTTATTAGGAGTATTTGTACTTTACCTTCAACATTAGTCACGGCATTCTGTAAGAATTCTGAAACGTCGGAAGGCACTACTTGTAGGTGCTGTCAATAATACCGAATAGGGAATACTCTTCCACTGTCCGTAATATCGGGTTCTATTTTTTACAAATTATATAACGATGCGCTTAATCCCATCTGGTTAGGTTTCCCGCCGCAGCTATAAGAATAAAATTCGGAGAAGACAAAAAAATATCTTGACAAGCTATATGTGCGTGTATTACTATGTGCATAGGCACATATGAGTACGCGCATTTATGGCGCGATAGGAGCGTTCGATGTCTTTACCCCATGCACTTCTCGGCCTCATCCATTACGGACCCGCAACGGGCTACGACCTCAAGGCGAGGTTCAAGGAGTCGATCTATTTCTTCTGGAACGCCACCCTGCCGCAAATTTACCGCACACTGGGGAAGATGGAGGCAAGCGGCTGGGTCGCATCGACCGTCGAGCACCAGGACGGCAAGCCGAGCCGCAAGGTATACCGAGTCAGCGAGGCAGGAGAAAAGGAGTTCGAGCGCTGGCTGGCCGAACCCCCGGAAGCCCCGGCCCCCCGCGCGCCCATGTTCATAAAGGTCTTCTTCGGGGCGCGCCTTCCGCGTGACGTTTATGGAGCATATAGGACGGATGAGGGAATATCACCGCCGCCTTCTTGATAAATACGAAAAGCAAATCGCCCCTTCATCGAGGAGCATTCCGGCAAGACAGGCAACCAGGACGATGTCTTGTTCTGGCGGATGACGCTCGATTACGGGCGCAGGCAGTCGCAAATGTCCGTCGATTGGTGCGATACGGTATTGAAGCGTATGAAGGAAGCGAGAAAAGGGAATAGAGGTAAGAGGGCGATGGAGGCCTTTCTCCTGGGTCTTAGCAACGGCGGCGTCTGCCTGGCCTATTGCGCGCCCGTCCTCGTGCCCTGCTATGGCCGGCGGCGGCGGGACGGCGGCAAGTGCCGGCGTGCTCCTCCGGTTCCTCTGCGGCAGGCTGGCCGGATATCTTATTTTTGGCGTTGCGGCCTGGGCAGTCAGTGCGTCGCTTTTGAAAGACGGCTACAGGACGCCCGTCTTCGGCTTCGCCTACATGGCCCTTGCCATTGCCCTCGTCCTTTACGGTTTTTTCGGTATCGGCCGGTGCTCGGCGCCTCCTGCAGATGGGCGTCCCGCCTGGCGGCCTCCCCGGCCGCCTGCGCCTTCCTGCCTTGCCCCTTAGGCGCCGGGCTGGCCACGGGCTTGAGCCTTTGCCCCCCCTTTTTGCTTGCCATGGCCGGGTCGGCCGAGAAAGGCAGCCTGTCTTACAGCCTCTTCTTTTTCATGTTCTTTCTCGGGCACGTCCGTCTTTCTCTGTCCCTGCGCCCCTGCTGGGCCGCTTCGCGCCTATCCCGCCGTGAAGACTGTCGGTCGGCTCGCCGCCGGCCTCATGGGCGTCTATTACTTTTTTACGGGGTAATAATGCTTGCAGGAGGTATTAAAGGCTTATGAAAAACGAAGCACGGCCCAATTCCGCTCCCGAAGTCGGCCAGGCCCGGCCGGTAGGCCGCCGCACACCCCTTGCGGCCTTCCTGATCGCCCTGCCGATGATGTTCCTGACGTTCATGATGCTCTCAGGCAGACATCGCCCCTGCGGGCGCGGCGCGACGCCATGGCCCTAGCGTCACGTTTGTCTTTTTCAACCTGTTGTTTTTCCTGATGGTATACAGGCAGGACGGACCGCTACCGGGCCGTGCTCTTCATCGTTTACGCCGTCGCCTTCGTCATCTCTTTCATTTCTCAGGTGGTGGAAGTGCGGGGGAGCATGGCCCTGACGGAGGCAAATATCCTGCGGGCCGAGGCGCCCTTCTGCCACATCGTGATCCCCATGGCTCTTATCCCGGCGGCCCTTGGCAAGACGCTCATATTCCCCGCGTCTATATTGGCGGTCTCCACTCCGCCGCCAGCATGTTCATCATCTGGATCGGCGCCTCGCTTGCGCTGGGGCGCGGCTTTTGCGGGTGGGGCTGCTTCTTCGGCGGCCTGGAAGACGGCTTTTCGCGCATCATCAAGCGGCCCCTGGTCAAGCTCACGTCCGGTCCCTGGAGGTATCTCCCCTTTGCGGTCCTTTTGGTCATTGTGCTGTCTGCCGCCGCCAGCCTGTCGCCGACGTACTGCTACTGGTTGTGCCCCTTCAAAGCGGTGACGGAATACGTGCAGGTGATTTCGCTCACGACGCTCATTCAGATGGTCATATTCATCGCTCTGTTCCTGGGCCTTGTCGTGGTCCTGCCCTTCCTGACGAAGCGGCGCACCCAGTGCGCCCTTTTCTGTCCCTTCGGCGCCTTCCAGTCCTTTACTAACAAAGCGAGCGCCGTCGGGATCCGGGCGGATAAAGAGAAGTGCGTAAAGTGCGGCCTCTGCGAGCCGCAACTGCCCCACATTCTCCATCGACAAAGAGAGCATAGAGGCCGGAGGGACCAGGCTCACCTGCATGAAGTGCGGGAAGTGCATCGATCTATGCCCGAAGGGCGCGCTCTCTTATCACGTGAAGGGCACGGCGCCCGCCGCGAAGGGCGACGGCCAGAGGCTGCTTTTCATTTACCCTGCCTTCCTGTTCCTCGCTATTATGGGCGGGGGCATGGTGAATGACGCCGTTTTGAGGATCATCAAGCTGGTCGCCACGGGCCACATGATAGGATGAAGGGAGGTGTTGCATGGGAAGATTGAAGCCGATACTCGGATATACCTGGGCGGTCATTGCCGTCTTTATCGTATTAGCGACGTTCCTGGGAAACGGGTACTTCAGCCGTAAGCTCGCCTCGGCGACGGGCGTCACCGTCTCCCCCCGGATCACGGGGGGAGAGGTCGTGCAGGTCAACGACCACGGCGCATATAAGGCCCTCGTCCACCGCCCGGTCTTCGACGGACTTACAGGGGACCGCTCCACCGGGTTCATCCAGATAAACTGGGAGGGTGCGGGAGGTCTTCCGCCGGTCGTAGAGGAGAGGGTGGACCTTGGGGGAAACGGCCTGTCCACCTCACGGTGCGCCTCGATACGCGCACAGGCCGGGCGGAAGCGCACGAGTACGAAGGGTCGGCAGTCCCGGTGGAGCACGTCTACAGGCTGCCGGAAGGCTGGGCCGTGCGTATCCTGCTTGCCTCCGGGTAGTTACAGGGCCTTATATCCCTATCTTCCAGCCGGTCCCGTAGAAGGGACCGGCGCCTCTCCTTAGCCCCTTTTCGCTTCACGCCAGGATATTTTTTCTGCTTCTCCGTATTTGCCCGCCAACAGGCGGTGTATACCTACGTTGCACCGCCCATAGTAAAAAAGGTGTTGACAAGTATGGGTCTTACGTATTAAAACTAACCGCCTAAAGTAAGTCGTCCACTAACCTCTCTGAAACGAATAGGGAACAACACCGGACGGTAAAAAGTCAGGAGGATGTATCTATGAGATTTTCCAGCGGTCTGAAAGTCTTCGTAATCATGTCGTGCATGGCCATCGCGTGCCTTGTATTGCCGGGCCTCGCGGCTGCATCGAGATACTATGTGGACCCCCAGACAGGCAACGCAGCAACCCGGGACGAGCCAGTCATCGCCCTGGGCCCACGTCCCGGGGGACCCGTAGCGGCAGCTTCCCGACGATCAACGGCGGCGACACGATCTCATCAAGTCGGGCGCGAGCTTCAATCTGACAGGGCAGTCAGCATCGATAGCGGCCATTACTCGGACGCTCCATCGGCCCCCATCACCATAGCCCGGCTCGCTTCGTGGGCTCGGCACGTTGTTTTTAACGGCGGCGGCGCGGGCCTCGGCCAGTACGGCGCGCTGATCCAGGTTACGAACACGAACTATGTGACACTGGATGGCGCGAGCGCGCAGGGTTTCGACGTGGAGAACAGCACCAACCGGGGATTTGAGGCGGATGGGCCGTCCGAATCGAACCCGATGCAGGGCCTGAACGTCAAGAACATGAGGGTCTACTCAGCGGCCTCATATTCATTCTATCTGCACAGCCAGGGTACTTTTACATCTACAATGTCGAGTGTGACGAAACTCGCGTGCCAATAACGGCGGTTTTTACACTGGCGACAACAACTTCGGCTGCACCCAGGGTGTTTTCCAGAACTGCAACGCCCACAACATCGGAAACGCGCCGGGCTCGCAGGAAGGCGGGACGGACGCCACTATGGGGTTTTGGACGACGCATTCCTGGACTATTGCCTACGTCAACTGCAGCGCGGGGAGATCACCGGAGGGCTTTGACACGGGTTGCGTTGGCGAGCCGCCGGGGCGCTATGCGGCAATATCCTTTATCTCAATTGCGTTGCGACACAGACCTTTTCAGGCTTCGGGGCGAACGCGGACGATTACGCAACGGACAAAGCCGGAAACCCGAATGCCCGCCAGTACTACTAACTGTATCAGCTACGGTAATTATCACGACGGCATGTGCGTCTACGCGGGGGTAAGCTATATATCTATCACTGCGTCTTTGCCCTCAACAACGGCGATGGGTCTATAGCTTCTGAACCAGGACGGGGACAACGCACCGACCAGGCCTACGCGCATTTACAGCGTGAATACGATTTTTTATCAGAACCAGAACGGCACGGGAAATGCGGACCTGCTCCTGGGAAATCCGAGCATCAACGGCAACCCGCTGGCGCCCATGTACGTCGGCGACTATAACGGGTTCGACCAGGGCGGGGCTCCGAGGCCCTGCTCGCATACACCTATATCGCGCCGATAGCATCCGGCAGCGCCACTACCATTTACAATTACTCTACATCACCCCCCAATCTGGCTGCCTGGGTGGCCGCAAGCGGTCAGGACAGCCATTCGGGGACAGCGCCACCAAAGGCTGGCACGCGAACTTCAGTAACCCCGGGAACGCGGACTTCGCGCTTGGCGGTGGCTCCTGGCCATCGGTACGGGTCTTAACCTGCAGCCGCGCCGCCAGCCCTCCCGAGAATGTCTTCGCGATCATGCAGAACACGTGGGGTATCGCTCCTGTCGATTTCAATGGAACGCCAGGCCGTCATCCGGCGCATGGGACATGGGAGCATTCGACGGCAGCGCGGCCCCGGCTAACGGTATACCCTCGGTAGGTACCAGCGGCGGGGCTCCGGGCTCCGCCTCTGCATCGGGCGATCCCGGCGGCGGGTTGGGCGGGGGAGGCGGCGGCGGGTGCTTCATCGCAACTGCGGCCTACGGCCGCTACCTTGCACCCGAGGTCATGGTGCTGGGGGGCTTCAGGGACAAATCCTGCTTACAAACCCATCGGCACGGCGTTCGTCCATATGTACTACCGGCTTTCACCGCCCGTGGCTGAATACATAGGGCGCCACGACGCGCTCCGCACTGTAACCCGGTACATGTTGACGCCCATTGTCTACGGAGTGAAATATCCATTAACGCTGCTCTTCCTCTTCCCCGTCGCAATCCCGGCCGCAGCAGGCCTGGCGCGCGGCAGGAAAAGGCAAACTAACTAGCCCTGCAAAGGCCCGTCCGTCCGGCCGAAGCATTGTCCGAAGGCCGGACGGGCGGGCATCTATCAATGGGGCTCGAGACGCCCCCTCGCCGGGCAAAGCCCGGCGAGCCTCCCCCTCATAAAAAGGAAGAGACACTGCGGCGCGGCTTGTGAAGATTATGTCGGTGCTTCGGCCTATCCCTGTTATCGGCGGTTTACTCTGCGGCTATTGGGGTTCAGCCCCCCCTCGCCGGGCAAAGCCCGGCGAGCCTTGTATCTTATATCCATGTTCTCCCATGCCCTGACTTATGGTTATAATAGTCTTTCCGTGCATCAGGGTGTGACAGACCGATGAGCCTCTGGGACCATGATCCCGGCGGGGAGCAAGGGTCGTCACACCCCATTCCATACAAGCTCGAACAGTTGCTCGGGCTATGAAGCCCGCATTTCGCAAGGAGGGGCAATATATGGAAAGGTTCGCAGGTATAGATGTGGCAAAGGACACCTTGGAAGTATTCGTGACGCCGGATACCGGAAAGAGCTTCCTAACAATGATGAGGGGCGGAAGGAACTTGCCCGCTTACTGGCGGATGCGCACCCTAAGCTGGTAGTACTGGAAGCCACAGGTGGATACCAGGTCCCCGTCGTGGAGACTCTTGCGCTGCGCAACCTTCCCGTAGTCGTAATCAACCCAAGGCAGGTAAGGGACTTCGCGAAAGCAACGGGAAAGCTGGCCAAGACGGATGCAATAGACGCGGAGACGATAGCCCGCTTCGGGGAGGCCATAAGACCGGAAGCGAGGGCTCTGAAGGATAAGGACGCCAATCGCCTCCAAACCCTCGTAGCAAGAAGAAGGCAGCTTGTCGAGATGGTTACCATGGAGAGGAACCGCTTGGAAACCGCCCCGGACTGGATGAGACCCGATATCGAGGCCCATATAGAGTGGTTGCAGGAATGCATCGGTAAAGTAGACAAGGATATCTCCTCTTTTATCAAGAAGAGTCCCTTATGGAGAGAAAAGGAGAACCTCTTGAGAAGCGTCAAAGGAATAGGCCCCGTAAACGCTTCCATGCTCCTTGCACGACTCCCTGAGCTAGGACACCTCAACCGAAAGAAGATCAGCGCTCTGGTCGGCCTGGCCCCGTTCAACCGGGACAGCGGCAAGTTCAAGGGAAGGCGCAGGATCTTCGGCGGCAGGGCCGATGTCAGGGCAGTCCTATACATGGCGGCCCTCACTGCGATCCGTCACAACATGGTAATCAAAGCCTTTTACGAGCGTCTTATCCATGCCGGCAAGCTCCCCAAAGTTGCAATAACCGCCTGTATGAGAAAACTTCTCGTCATCCTAAATGCCATGGTCAGGACCAATACCCACTGGTGCGTCCGATGAAATCTCTTGACATCGAACACAGTTGCTCCC
>CAWFRA010000018.1:0-25831 GCA_963818095.1 uncultured delta proteobacterium | reverse complement strand
AAGTGGCCGTCCTGGGCGCGGGTCCGGCCGGCCTTTCGGTCGCCTATTATTGCGCCCAGATGGGTTACGGAGTGACCGTATTCGAGCGCCTGGGCGAGCCGGGCGGCATGGCGGCCGTCGGCATCCCCGACTACCGCCTCCCCAGGAGCGTCCTCGGCTTCGAGGCCTCCATGCTGGCAGACCTCGGCGTAGAAATAAAATACGGCGCGACTGTCGGCAAGGACATCGGCCTGCGCGAGATCGCGGATACCTATCGACGCCCTGTTCATAGGCGTCGGGGCGCACAACAGCTCTCCGATGGGCGTAGAAGGCGAAGACAAGGGCTATGAAGGGCTTATAACGGGCGTCAAGTACCTCCTCGACGTAAACATGGGGAAAGACCCGTATCCGGCAGGCAAGAAAGTGGTCGTCGTCGGCGGCGGCAACGTCGCCATGGACTGCGTTCGCTCCTCGTTCCGCATCGGCAAGCCGGATGTCAACCTGGTGTACAGGAGGACGAAGGCGGAGATGCCGGCGGACCCCGTCGAGATACACGACGCCGAGGAAGAAGGGGTCAAGTTCCATTACCTTTGCAACCCGACGCGGGTCATCGCCAATGAGGGCAAGGTCATAGCAGTCGAGTGCATCAGGATGGAGCTTGGCGAGCCGGACAAGAGCGGCAGGCGGCGGCCTGTGCCTGTACCCGGCTCGGAATTCCTCATAGAGACGGATATCCTCATCCCTGCCATCGGGCAGGCGGTCGATCTTTCGTTCCTCGATGCCGAATTGGGCGTCCAGATGACGAAATGGAACACCGTGCTGGTCGATCAGGAAACGTTCGAGACAAGCCGCCCGGGCGTATTTGCCGCTGGCGACTGCGAGACCGGTCCGGACGTGCTCGTAAGGGCCTGCGGAAACGGCAAAAAAGCCGCCTGGAGGATCGACCAGTACCTCAAAGGGCAGTCGCGCGTGCCTTCCGAGAGGGAGCGCTTCGAGAACCTCTTCGGCAAGATAAAGGTCTACCAGAAAGACGAGAACCTGGGTATAGCGGGAGGACAGCGGCGCGAAGAGCTGCGGATGCTGCCGCCCGATACGAGGAAGTGGACATTCGACGAGGTCGAAGAAGGCTTCCGTGTGGACGAGGCCACAAAAGAGGCCTCCAGGTGCCTGCGCTGCTGGCGCATCGGCATGGTGGCTGTTTAGGACTGCGATAAGCTAATGATACGATTGACTATAGACGGTAAGACGGTAGAGACGGCCGAGGGCAGGACGATTCTCGAGGCGGCCAGAGAGAACGGGATCAACATCCCCACCCTGTGCTACCATGCGAACCTGCTTCCCCTGGGCTCCTGCCGCATCTGCATAGTCGAGGTCGACGGCTACGCCAACCCCATGGCTTCGTGCCAGACGGCGGCGCAGGACGGCATGTCGGTCCGCACCAGCTCCGACAGGCTCTTTTCCATGAGGCAGGACTACCTGAAGCTTATCCTTGCCTACCATCCACTCGAATGCCCCATCTGCGACGCGGGCGGCGAATGCGACCTTCAGGACCTCGTATTCGCGCACGGCATCGAGAAGGCCGACCTCTCCGTCACGCGCCGCAAAAAGATCGAGGGCTATGCTACACCGCTTATAAAGTATTTCGAGAACCGCTGCGTCCTCTGCCTGCGCTGCATCCAGGCGTGCAGGGAGGTTTCGGGCAGGCACGTCCTCGACCTCGTAGAGACGGGCATAGACGCGAAAATGGCGCCTGCGAACGGCCGCAACTGCGTCTCCTGCGGCGAGTGTCTCTTCGTCTGCCCGGTCGGGGCGCTGACGGAGAACCTGAGCCCGATAAAGGCGCGCCTATGGCAGGTCGAGCGCCATTTTACCACGTGCCCGCACTGCGGCTTCGGCTGCACCTTCGAGATGGACGTCAGGGACGGAGACTATGTCACCGACGTGATACAGAACGTGAACAACATGCCGAACCGGGGCTCCCTCTGCGTGATGGGCAGGTTCGGCTACGACTTCGTCAACCACGAGGCGCGCATCGTAAGCGCCAGGGCCGGAGACGCAGAGCTTGGGTCGGACGCACCGGCCGCAGCAGCGGAGCGCCTCCGCAGCCTCGATGCGGAAGGGAAGGGCATCGGTTTCGTCGTTTCCCCAAGGGCGACGAACGAAGAGATATTTCTTGTCAGGGAAATCGCGGGCCGCTTGAAAAAGAGCGCCCTTGCAAGCTCCGCCTGGTACCACACGGGCAGGGTGTGGGAGGCATACGGGAAGAGGGGCCTTTCCTATCCTTACTCGTACGACCGCCTGATGGACGCGGACCTGATAATTATTGCGGGCGCGGACCTGCTCTCCAATAACCATGTCCTCGGCGACAGGGTGAGAGACGCCTACAAGCTGAAAGGCAGCAGGATCATAGTAATCGACCCCGCACCTGCGGCTTTATCGAACCTTGCGGACTGCCACCTTAAGGTCTCCCCCGGCAAAGACGCGGCCCTCTTCGGCGCCCTCGAAGGCTTTCTGGCCCAGCAGTTGCCGGACGGCTGCCGCCCGGAGTCCAATGTCCAGGACGTGGAGCGCGCACTTGGAGAGGCCGGCGTCGATGGCCGTGAATTCGCGCGCGCCTGCGCGCTCATCGGCAAGGCTGCCAATGTGGCGGTGATCTTCGGCTCGGGAATAAGCGCGTCGGAAGCGAGCCTCGATGCCCTGCTCGACGTAGCTGCGCGACTCGGGACGGACAAAAAAGGCCTGCTCATGCCTGTCGCGAGGGCTGCCAACGCGGTAGGCGCGGCCTCCATACTCGATGGCGCTGCATCACCCCACGAGCTTATCGCCGATGCGTCCGTAAAGGCGCTCTTCCTTTACGAAGAAAACCCTCTGCAGATATACCGGGACGACTACCGCTTCCGCGATAGCCGCAAAAGAGTTCGTCCTCGTCTGCGACGCCCTTCCGACGACCGTCATGGAGCATGCCCACATGGTCGTGCCTACCGGCGTGTTCACGGAGAAGGAAGGCACTTTCTTCGCGGGGGACGGCGCGATAAGGCGGCTTTCCCGCGTCACGCACTGCGAGTCGGAAGCAGCGTACCCCGGCTTTACGTTCCTGTCGCAGGTGCTCGTCCGGCTTGGCGGTCCTTCCTTCCGCTCGCCCCATGACGTAACTGCGTACATGAAGGAAAAAGGGCTCATCGTCGCAAACGGCGGCAGGGAAGAGGCGCCCGTACCTGAGCGCCGGGCAGAGGCGGGCCGAACGAGCAAACGGCGCAACGCCCGCTTCAGGCAACGGCAGCTACGTCCTCATCATGAGGGACATCTTCAGCAACCACCACCTGGCAGACACGCGAGATCTATTCGAAGGGCGTTGCCGCAGTCTACAGGCACCCCGGCTATCCCGTCTCGGAGGACAAGCTTTCATGTCGCCGGCGGACGCGCAGGCTAATGGCCTGTCCGAAGGCGACGTAGTGCAGGTTTCGTCGAAAAGCGGGACAGTCAGCAAGCCCCTCTCCGTCAAGGAGGGCCTCAAGCCCGGCGTGCTCGAATATATAGTATTCAGGGACCGCAAAGAGGCGTCAGGTCTGATCGACACCCCGGCGAAATGGGTCGAGGTAAAGGTGCAGAAAGGGTGAGATGATGGATATACTCTTTTTTCTCATAGAGGCCGTCGTCAAGAACCTTTTGGTGATCGCGGTGCTCATGGGCTTCGTCGCCTACCTTACCCTTGCGGAAAGAAAGGTGCTCGGCCGCCTCCAGGTCAGGTTCGGCCCGAACAGGGTAGGGCCTTTCGGTTTGTTGCAGCCTATTGCGGACGGCATCAAGTCCTTTACGAAGGAAGACATCGTTCCGGCCAACGCGGACAAGCCGCTCTTTGTCATGGCCCCGATGATCGCCCTTTTTTCGGCCCTTTGCATGTTTGCGGTGATCCCGTTCGGCGGCACGGTCCACTTGCTGGGACGCGCCTTCAAGATGGTGATCGCCGATGTAGATATCGGCCTGCTCTATATCTTCGCCTTCGCTACTCTCGGTGAGTACGGCATAGTGCTGGGCGGCTGGTCCTCCGGCAACAAATACGGCGTGCTCGGCTCTCTTCGGGCCGCGGCGCAGATGATAAGCTACGAGGTCGCCCTCGGCCTTATCGTCATCGGGACTGTGATACTCGCCGGGTCGCTGCGCCTGACCGATATAGTCCAGGCGCAATCGAGCATGTGGTTCATCGTCTACCAGCCGTTCGCCTTCGTCCTTTACATGATAGCCGGCCTCGCGGAGATCAACCGGACGCCGTTCGACATGCCGGAGGCCGAAAGCGAGCTTGCATGCGGCTTCAATATCGAGTACAGCAGCATGAAGTTCGCACTCTTCTTCATGGCGGAATACGCCCACATGGCGGCAGTGGCGGGCATCGCGACTACGCTGTTTCTGGGCGGCTGGCTGGGGCCCTTCTCGTCGTCTTATCCCGGCCTGGGGCCGCTATGGTTCTTCATTAAGGTATGTGTGCTCGTCTTCTTCTTCATCTGGGAGAGGGGCACGTACCCGAGGCTCAGGTACGACCAGATCATGCAGTTCGGCTGGAAGGTTCTCTTCCCGCTCGCCCTCGCAAACGTGGTCGTTACCGCCCTCGTGGTCGCATTGAGGGGAGCATGATAATAAGACCCCTTCTCAAAGGTCTCAGGCTGACGCTCTCCCGGTTTTTCTCCCGGCCGATCACGATCCAGTACCCTGAGCAGAAGAACGTACCGGCCCGCAGGTGGAGAGGCATCCATTATTTCCGGAAGGACGAGAAAGGCGATACGACCTGCGTTGCCTGCGGCCTCTGCGTTGCCGTCTGTCCCTCGAAGTGCATATCGCTTGAGATAGGCGAGCGCGAGGACGGGCAGCGCTACCCGAGGCGCTACGAGATCGACGAGCTTCGCTGCATCTTCTGCGGGTACTGCCAGGAGGCGTGCCCCGTCAACGCGATAAAGTGCGGGCCTGGCTTCGAGTACGTCAAGTACGCGAGGTCCGACTTTATCCTCGACACTCAGAAGTTGCTCGACATGTACGAGGACAAACGATGAGCGACATGGCTTTCATCGGCCCCGCATTCCAGTGGGTTGTTTTCATCTTCGCGGCTGCGCTCGCTTTAGTCGGCGCGATCATGATGGTGACGCGCCGCAACCCGATCCACGGCGCGCTGTGGCTGATCGTGGCCTTCTTCTCGATTGCGGTGATCTACCTTACGCTCAACGCCCAGTTCATCGCTGTCGCACAGGTGATCGTTTACGCGGGCGCGATCATGATGCTGATCGTCTTCGTTATCATGTTGATACACCTGGAAACCGGTTTCGCTTACAAAACAAAGCTTTCAGGGCCGAAGACCCTGGGCGCGGTCATTACCGTGATCCTTTTCATCGAGATCGCGGCTGCCGTCCTTACGCTGCGGTCGAAGGCGCCCCAGGCGGCCGCGACAAGCCCGGTCGGCACGGTGGCCGACATAGGAACGGCCCTTTACGGGAAGTACCTCTTCCCCTTCGAGATAGCCTCCGTCCTGCTTCTGGTCGGTATTATCGGGGCGGTAATTCTGGCGCGCCGTGGGGGCGAAAAGGGTTGAGCGATAAATCCCCGGCGGGATTGAAACAACGCTTGCAGCCGGGGTGATGGAGAGTCAGGAGAGCATATGCTGCACGGAGTGCCTGTGAGTTTCTATTTCGCGCTGAGCGGCGCGCTTTTCACGATCGGCGCCATCGGGGTGATTACGCGGCGGAACGCGATAATCGTCTTCATGTGCATCGAGCTGATGCTGAACGGCGTAAACCTCGCGTTCATCGCGGCAGGCAATATGCTCAACACCGTGGACGGAATGATCTTCGTTTTCTTTATAATGACGGTTGCGGCTGCGGAAGCCGCGATAGGCCTTGCCATATTCGTGCTCCTTTTCAGGCTTCGCGGGAGCGTGAACGTGGACGAGATACACCTGCTCAAAGGTTAGGCGATGGCTGATTACATCTGGCTCATACCGGTAATGCCCGGCATCGGATTCCTTATCAATGGATTCCTGGGCCGGAAGCTGCCCAAGGGGGTTGTCTCGTTCGTCGCCTGCCTGGCGCTCTTTATCTCCTTCGTCGTCTCGGCGCTGATCTTCCTGGAGTTTCTGAAGCTCGCCCCTGACGCGAGGCTCTTCGACAAGAATATTTACGACTGGATCGTCTCAGGCGACTTCACCGCCAGGGTCGGTTTCAGGATCGATTCGCTCTCGATTATTATGTGCCTGGTGGTGACGGGCGTGGGCTTTCTCATCCACGTCTACTCTGCGGGCTATATGCACGACGATGAAGGCTATGCCCGGTACTTCACGTACCTGAACCTCTTCGTCTTCATGATGCTCATACTGGTGACGGCGAACAATATGCTCCTCATGTTCGTCGGCTGGGAGGGCGTCGGCTTGTGCTCCTATCTGCTGATCGGCTTCTGGTACAAGAAGGACAGTGCGGCGAACGCAGGAAAGAAGGCGTTCATCGTCAACAGGATAGGCGACTTCGGCTTCCTTCTGGGTGTATTCTTCCTGCTGACTACTCTGGGCGCGCCACGGCGTCTGGACGCTCGATTTCGGCGAGCTTCAGAAAAACGCCCATCTGATTACGGGCTGCGCCGCGACGATCATTACGCTGCTCTTCTTCGTGGGCGCAACGGGCAAGTCCGCCCAGATCCCTCTCTACGTCTGGCTGCCCGACGCGATGGAAGGTCCGACGCCTGTCAGCTCGCTCATCCATGCGGCGACGATGGTTACGGCCGGCGTCTACATGATCGCCAGGCTTAATTTCCTCTACGTCATGGCGCCGACGACGATGTTCATCGTCACGCTCGATAGGCGTGCTGACCGCCCTTTTCGCTGCGACCATCGGCTGCGCCCAGTACGATATCAAGCGGGTGCTCGCTTACTCGACCGTGAGCCAGTTGGGTTATATGTTCGTGGGCGTCGGCTCGGGCGCTTTTGCGGCGGGCATCTTCCACCTGATGACGCATGCGTTCTTCAAAGGCCTCCTCTTCCTGGCGGCGGGCAGCGTTATGCACGCCATGAGCGGCGAGCTCGACATGCGGAAGATGGGCGGGCTCAAGAAGCGCATCCCCGTAACCTACTGGACGTTCCTTGCGGGCTGCATCGCCATTGCGGGCGTGCCCGGTTTTTCGGGGTTCTTCAGCAAGGACGAGATCATGTGGAAAGTCTTCGCCAACTACGGCGGCAGCCTTACTTTCTGGATAATCGGCGCCGTCACCGCGGGCCTGACCGCCTTCTATATGTTCAGGATGTTCTTCACTACGTTCCACGGCGAGTGCCGCGCGCCGGAAGACGTGAAGCACCATATCCACGAGTCGCCGAAGGTGATGACCATACCGCTTATGGTGCTTGCCGTCCTTTCGGTTGTGGGCGGATGGGTCGGCATACCGCATATACTCGGCGGCTCGAACTATTTCGAGCGGTGGCTGGAGCCCGTCTTCGGCCCGGCGAAAGAGGCGGCAGCGCCTGCCCTCAATCTCGTCACGCCGGCATTCGCTGAAAGCGCGCAGGCGCACGCCCAGGCTTCTTCGGCAGAAGGGCTGCTGATGGCGGCAGCCGTGATTATCGCCTTCGCGGGCATCTTCATCGCCTACTATCTTTACGTACGCCGTCCCGACATACCGGGGAAATTCGTGGCAGCCATGCCGGGCGTGTTCAGGACGGTCAATAACAAGTATTACGTCGACGAGCTGTACCAGGCGACTGTCGTGCGCGGGCTTTTCGGGCTCGGCCGCTTTTGCAAGAGGGTGGTCGATGAGACGCTCATCGACGGCACGATTAACGGTGTCGCGTGGCTGATCCGCGCCATCGGCGGCCTGATCCGGCTGTTCCAGTCGGGATACGTGCAGGGCTACGCGTTCGCCCTGCTGTTCGGCGCGATCCTGGTGCTCGGCTATCTCATTATAAGGGTGATCCTGTAGGGTGATATGAGCCAGCTTTCCTTTCCCATACTAAGCACGCTGATCTATGTGCCGCTCCTCGGCGCCATAGTGCTCCTTTTCGTGGGCAGGAAGCACGAGCTTTTCATCAAAGGCTTCACTCTTGCCTTTTCGATTGTCGAGTTCGCCATCTCGCTGCCCCTTTTCTTCGTCTTCGACGAGCAGGCCAAGGGCATGCAGTTCGTGGAGAAGGCCGCATGGTTCCCGGAATGGGGCATCAGCTACTTCCTCGGCATAGACGGCATCAGCCTGCTCCTCGTGCTGCTTACGACCTTCCTGACGATCCTCTGCGTCCTCATCTCCTGGAAGTCGATACAGACCCGGGTAAAGGAATACTACATCACCTTCCTCTTCCTGGAAACGGCCATGATAGGGACGCTTTGCGCCCTCGACCTGGTCCTCTTCTACATCTTCTGGGAGCTGATGCTCATCCCGATGTACCTGCTCATCGGCATCTGGGGCGGACCGAGGAGGATTTACGCAGCCATCAAGTTCTTCCTCTTCACGATGGTCGGCAGCGTCCTCATGCTGCTCGCGATCTTCGTACTCTATTTCCATAATGCGGCCCAGACGGGCGTCCCGAGTTTCAATGTTTTCGACCTGTACAAAACGACCGTGCCCATCGGCCTACAGTACTGGCTCTTCGCCGCGTTTGCCCTTTCGTTCGCGATCAAGGTCCCCATGTTCCCCGTCCATACATGGCTGCCTGACGCGCATACCGAAGCGCCGACTGCAGGCAGCGTAATCCTCGCCGGCGTTCTCCTGAAAATGGGGACGTACGGGTTCCTGAGGTTCGCCATTCCGCTCTTCCCCAAGGCGGCCTTCGACGCCATACCTCTTATGAGCACGCTTGCTGTGATAGGCATCATTTACGGGGCCATCGTAAGCATGATGCAGCCCGACATGAAGCGCCTCATCGCGTTTTCGAGCGTGAGCCACCTGGGCTACGTTATGCTCGGCATGTTCGCATTCAACATGCAGGGCATGCAGGGGAGCATTTACCAGATGCTCAACCACGGCATCAGCACGGGCGGCCTCTTCCTCTTGGTCGGCATGGTCTACGAGAGGCGCCATACGCGGATGATATCCGATTTCGGCGGGCTGTCCGCCTCGATGCCCATCTTTGCGATCTTCTTCATGATTGTCACGCTTTCGTCCATAGCTTTGCCCGGGACGAACGGCTTTGTCGGTGAATTCCTGATACTGCTCGGCGCCTTCAAGTCCGTCAAGCTTTACGGTATCCTCGGCGCTATAGGCGTGATACTGGGCGCCGTCTACATGCTCTGGATGTTCCAGCGGGTCATGTTCGGCGAGATCAAGCACGAGGAGAACAGGAAGGTGAAGGACCTGGGGGCGAGGGAAGTGCTCACCCTCTGCTGCGTTGTCTTCTTCATCATCCTCATGGGCGTCTACCCGAAGATGTTCTTAAAGAAGATGGACACGTCCGTGCAGGGCTTCCTGACTTTTGTGAATGAGAGGAACGCGTACTATTCGACGATGACGGTCAAGCAGCCGGCCGTGGCGGTCAAGCTGCCCGGCGCAGGCAGCCGATAGAGGTTATGGGATGAACATAATGCCGTCCCCTTCCGATTTTGCATGGATCCTGCCGGAGATAACGGTAGCTGTCTTCGGGCTCCTCGTTCTCCTTGCGGACGCAGCGCGCTCACGAAAGCCGCGGCAGGATGGGCGGTCGTGCTCACCCTTATCGGGTCGGCCCTCGCTTTTTATTTCACGATGCACCTCTGGTGCGTGCGGACGGACATTTTCAGCGGCCTCTACGCCATCGACGGCTTCGGCACCTTCTTCAAGGCCATATTCCTCCTGATCCTCTTCCTCGTAGCGCTGATATCCCTGGGGTACACGAAGCGGGAGGAGATGCCCGCGGGCGAGTATTATGCACTTCTGCTTTTCGCCGCGCTGGGCATGATGGTGATGGTCTCGTCGAACAGCTTTATCACGATATTCATCGGCCTTGAGCTGATGTCGCTTTCGATTTACATTCTTTGCGGGCTCCTGAAAGGGCAGGCGGCCGCCCTTGAGGCGTCTTTCAAGTACTTCCTCCTCGGCTCCTTCGCAACCGCCTTCTTCCTTTACGGGGTAGCCCTCATCTTCGCCTCGACGGGCGCAATCGACATCCGCATGGTGCGCACGGTCGCGACTGCCAGGAACCTCGCGGCAGACCCGGTCTTCCTTGCGGGCATCGCGCTGCTGGTTGTCGGCTTCGGTTTCAAGACCGCCTCCGTGCCCTTCCATATGTGGACGCCCGACGTCTACGAAGGCGCCCCGACCTCCGTCACCGTCTTCATGGCAACAGGCGTTAAGGCCGCTGCCTTCGGCGCCTTCCTAAGGGTCTTTTATACGGCCTTCTACCCGTTTATAGCGGACTGGTCGAGCGTGCTCTGGCTCATCGCCGTGCTCACCATGTGCGTGGGCAACATCACCGCCCTCGTCCAGAACAACATCAAGCGGCTCCTCGCCTATTCGAGCATCGCCCACGCGGGATATATCCTGATTGCCTTCGTGACCGGCGACAGGGTGCTTTCGTCGAGCATCCTCTATTACCTGCTGGCCTATACCTTTATGAACCTCGGCGCCTTCACGGTGGTGATCGTCCTCGGCAGGAAGGGAGAGGAGCACGAAGACATCGACAGCTACGCGGGCCTTGCGAGCCGTCACCCCTTCGTCGCGCTCTGCATGACCATCTTTCTCCTGTCCCTGACGGGCATACCGCCGCTGGCGGGGTTCGCGGGCAAGTTTTACATTTTCAGCGACGCGATGAAAGCGCGCTTCTACTGGCTGGGCGTCATCGGCATGCTTAACAGCGCGGTCGCCGCCTATTATTACCTGCGCGTGCTTATGTACATGTATTTCAAGGAACCCGTGAAGGAGCTGGGCAAAATAGATATTTCCCCGGCCTACGTCGTCGTGATGCTGGTGAGCATAGGCGCGCTCCTTTACCTCGGCATCTTCCCGAGGGACTTCCTCCTCCTCGCCCAGAAGTCCGTCTCGATCTTCGGCCAGTAACTCACCCGGCGCAAGCACGGATCACGCGAAAAACCGCCTGCAACAACACGTATACCTGCCTCATGTTATGGAAAAAATCTTTACATGTGTATTCTTTTCTTTACAGTCTGTCGTGGCTGGAAGTGCCGGATAGCCGGTAATACCAACAGGCGGCGCGCCTGGCACGCCCCTTGCTTGGAAAATCTGGATTTGTCCGTCACAAGGGGGTCGAGAGTCGGGAGAGCACCGGGCGCATCATCTATGAAGGCAGGGCGCGGCCGTAAAAGGCGAGCCCCTGCCTTACTGACGAAAAGACAAGGGGGCCGTGTGAAGCTGCTCATTATTGCGTTTCTTCTCTTCCTGCCTGCCGCCCTTTATGCGGCAGAGAGTGAGCCACTTTGCGAGATGCGCATTCCCATAGGCAGCGGGCCGTTCGGCTCGATGACGATCAAGCCGAAGGTCAAGCCCGCCTCGGCTTTCAAGGACCGGAACATAGTCAAGCAGACCTACGATTATAGCTGCGGGGCAGCCTCGACTGCGACTATATTCAAGTTCTACTTGGGCGATCCTATTTCGGAGGAAAAGGTGATCGACGCCATGTTCAAGGCGGGCAACGTCGACAAGATCGTCGAACGCAAAGGGTTCTCCCTTCTCGATATAAAGAAATTTGCCGAACACATGGGCTACCGCGCTATCGGGTACAAGACGGATACGGAAGGGTTGGTTGCGCTGAACAAGCCGTCGATCGTGGCCATACTGCTGCGAGAGTACAAGCATTTCGTCATATTCAAGGGCATGGACAAAGGCAGGGTCTTTCTGGCCGACCCCGCGCTGGGCAACACGACCGTGTCGGCGACAGAGTTCGAGCGGATGTGGTATGGGAACATCGCCCTGTGATCGAGCCGAAGGAAGGCAGCGGGCGGGACAGCCTGAAAATACAGCCGGACGAGCGGATTATAGTCAGCTCGGGGCCGACCTGAGACGGACGATTGTATAACGCGCTTCTCTTTTCCCGCGGGCCAGGCGAGTTTTTAAAGGGGGGGCCGGATCTTTCGCGGCCTTCGCGTCGTTTTTCTCGGCGCGGTTCTCACATACACGATACGTACGCTCCGCCCGCGCCTTCGAAAATCAACGCGAATTCCATCGAAAATCTTCCGGCCGCTAAAGACAAAAAACCGAAATGCCGAAGGAAGGGTATCAGCCCCTTAGAAACAGTCTGTGATATTCTGGTTCGGTGAGATATTTCTTGAGTAGTTTGGCTACCAATTCGAATACATCAGTCAGGTCGTCATCGGTCATGCGCTTCAGGAGCGTCTGCATGAGAAGGTCGTCCGAGAACTTCTGAAGGTAGACCTGCACTGTATTCTCGTTGGATTGCCTGTCCAGGCCGTAACCGAGGAAGCCGTCAAAGGTTTCTACAAAATTGTGCGAATGTCCTGCCATATCGACCCCTTCGTCTTTCGCTTTTTACCGGCCGCGGCCGCTCGCGGCACTTTTCAATTCGGAGAGCAGCCTGTCCGCCAGGGCGGCGCCTTCGCACGGTCGCCCTCCACCCCGCCCTGAACAGTATCGTCCCGTCTTCTTCTCCGTAAACGGCGCGCACCGCGACCCGGTTCCTGAAAGGCTGAGCGTTGACGCCAAGGGGCACGCTGCACCCTCCGCCGATGCCCGGAGCAACCTTCGCTCCAGGCCCACCTCGAACGCGGTCGCGTCGTGGTCGAGGGGGCGCACCAGCTCCTCGGCCTCGCTTGCAGACCTCGCCTCTATGCCTATGGCCCCCTGGCCGCAGGGCGGCACCATGACATCCAGGGAGATCGCTTCTTTTATGCTCTCCCGGAGGCCCATCCGCATTACGCCCGCGCAAGCGAGAATAACGGCGTCGAGGTCGCCGGCTTCGAGCTTCCTTACCCGCGTGTCAACGTTGCCCCTTAGCGGGACGACTTCGATGTCCGGCCTTAGTGCAGCGATCTGCGCCTTGCGGCGCATACTGCTCGTGCCTATCCTGGCTCCCTGCGGCACGCCGAGAAGGGTATCGTATTTCAGTGAGATAAAGGCATCTCTCGGGTCCTCCCTCTTAAGTACCGCGCTCAAGCGCAGCCCGTCGGAAAGCTCGGTCGGAAGGTCCTTGACGCTGTGGACCGCCAGGTCGATCCCGCCGGCTGCAAGCTCCTCCTCGATCTCCTTTATGAAGAGGCCTTTGCTGCCGATCAGGTAGAGGGGCGTGTCCCAGATGGAATCACCCGTTGTTTTAATGACCTTGACAGTGAACTCCATCTCAGGGTAAAGGCGTAAAAGGCCTTCCCGGACGATACTCCGTCTGGATCAGGGCGAGCTTACTTCCCCTCGTCCCTATTATCCACTTCTTTTTCATTATTTTCTCCGAGCAGTAGTTGTTTTATCAGGTCGAGGACTTCACGGCTGCCGTCTTCCTTAAGCGCGGCCAGATGGGGATGGACGATCTTGTTGACGATCGACCGCGTGAGCAGGTCGAGCTGCCTGACGGTCTCGTCGTCCGGGTCCTTCAATTTTTGGAGCGTCTTTTTCATCTCCCTGTCTCTCATCGCATCGAGATGCTCCCGGATGCGGGCGATAACCGGGTTCAGGTCGAGCCGGCCGAGCCACAGCGAGAATTTGCGGACCTCTTCGTCCACGATATCGTGCGCCTTGCGGGACTCCTCGACCCTGTTCGGACAGATGCGCCTGCGACAGGTCTTTCAGGTCGTCTATGTCATAAAGATAGACGTTCTCGATGTTGTTTACCGCAGGCTGGACGTCCCTCGGCACGGCGATATCGATGAAAAAGAGGGGGCGCATCTTCCTCTTCTTCATGGCGTCCATAACCATCGGCTTGTCGATGATCGGCTTCTCCGAGCCCGTGGAAGAGAGCACCATATCGACCCGCACGAGCAGGTCCGCCAGGGCTTCGAATGGATGGGCTGTCCCTATTATCTGCTCGGCAAGCTGCTGCGCCGCTGCGAAGGTGCGGTTCGTCACGAGCACCTCCCCCAGGCCTTCCTTCCGGAAATGCTTGAGCGCGATCTCGCACATCTCGCCTGCGCCGACTACGAGTATCTGTTTCCGTTCGAGGGCGCCGAATATCTTGCGGGCGAGATCGACCGCCATTGCGCTGATCGAGACGGGGTTATAACCGATCCGCGTCTCCGAGCGGACCCGTTTTGCCACCTGAAAGGCCCGGTTGAACACCTTTTCCAGAAAAGGGCCGGCGGCCCCGCTTCCGCTCGCCGACCGGTAGGCGTCCTTGACCTGCCCGAGTATCTGCGGCTCCCCTATGACCATCGAATCGAGCCCGGAGGCGACCAGAAAAAGGTGCCTGTAGGCCTCCTCATCGGTCAAAAGATAAGTGTAGGAGGAAAGGGAGTCCGCGCCGAAGCGTCCCGTCAGAACATCGATTGCCGCCCGGCCCTGCGCGTCCTGTTCCGGCCCGGTGACGTAAACTTCCGTCCTGTTGCAGGTGGAGATGACGGCAGCCTCTTGCGCCCCTGCGGCCTTCAGCTCGCCCAGCAGCCCGTGCGCAGCCTCTTCGGAGATATAGAGCTTCTCCCTGATATCGAGAGGCGCGGTGTTATGGTTAAGGCCGAGGACGGTTATGTGCATAATCACTTAGATATAGGCGTGGAGGCCGCCGATGAAAAGATTTACCCCGATGAAGGTGACCACGACCGAGACAAAGCCCGCGATCATCATGTATGCCGTCTTCCTCCCCCTCCAGCCGATGGCAAGCCGGTTATGGATAAGTATTGCGTACATGATCCACGTGATGAGGGACCAGGTCTCTTTGGGGTCCCAGCTCCAGTACGAGCCCCAGGCCATCTCGGCCCAGATAGCGCCGGTGATGATGCCTATCGTCAGGAACGGAAACCCGTAAGACATGCACTTGTAATTGATCCGGTCGAGCACTTCCAGCGAGGGAAAACGGCCCGAGACATCGCGTATCCGCTTCTTCTTTATGCCCCGCTCGATGAACAGGTAGACAATGGAGACGAGGAACCCGGAGAAGAAGACGGCGTTCCCTATGAAGGCGAAGGTCGTATGAACGGGCAGCCAATAGCTCCGCAGGACGGGCGGCAAAGGCCGGATTGCGGCCGGAGCGGCCAGCGCACCTATGAGCATAAGGACCAGGACAGGCGCGAACACGGCGCCGAGCAACTCGATTTTATAGACGCGCCGCAGGAAGATGAAAAACCCAGCCATGCAGAGGGCGAAGAAAGAAAGGGACTCGTGAAGGCTGGTGATCGGCGTGTAGCCGGCGACGAAGTACCGGAGGACCAGGGCGACGAGGTGGACAAAAAAGCCGATGATAAGAAGGCGCCGGCCCGCTCTCTCAAGCCGGTTGCCGGCTGCCCGGAGCGCGCCCAGGTAGCAGAAGGCGGAAGAAAGATAGAGACCGAGAGCCGCATAGAGCACCCATATACTGCTCATTCACGCACCCCATTGTTTCCGCCGGCAATCATGAAACGTAATATTATACACGACGCATAAACGAATTGCCATGCGCGGCAAATGGCCCTGCTGCAAGCAGCAGCTTCATAAAGCAAGCGTAGCGCAGCGCCGAGGGGGGTGGCCGGGGCACCCGCCCGACGTAAGGAGGGAAGGGTCGAGCTTTGCTCGTGGAGGGGGCGCTGAGCCCCAATAACTGTTATTCGTCCGCGCGGCCCGTGATCATCTCTTTAATGTGCGTGAAGGGCGTCTTGCCCATCGTCGCCATGTAGACGTGGACGATGAGGAAGCACATAAAGAGATAGGCTGCGCCTCCGTGAATCGAGTCGAGGACCGGAAGGCCCCCGATAAAGTCGATGGCGCGGCGGAAGCGCCCTATGTCGCTGAAGAGTACGCCGCTGGCCGCCACTATAGGCGTAAGGATAAACTGGACGGCGATGTAGGAAAACTTCTGTAGGGGATTGAATTTTTCGGTGGCCGTTGCCGGGAAAGGGGTCTTCTCCCCTTTAAAGACGCCAAAGGCATAGTAGCGCCCCTGCGGCCACGCGGTGAGCACGTCCTTCCCCCGCGGCCTGTAAAACCGGCCCAGGCTTCCGTCCACGAGGGCCGCGACGAGCCAGAAAAGGAACCCGGCGATCATAATGAACCCGAGCACCTTGTGTATCAGCACTGCCTTATCGAACGGAAACATATGGAGGCCCGAAACGCTGACGCTGCATGCCCGTGACGAGCAAAAGGAGCACGAGGGCCGCGTTGATCCAGTGCCAGATACGGAGCCAGAGGGGATGGAGCGGCCTCATTTTCTCACCATGATGCGCAGGATAATGTGCACGCAGACGCCGGCAAGGGCCAATATAATCAGCCAGAAACCCGCAAAATCGACCCATTTGAAGTCCAGGTCCGCCCCCTGGGTGATCGGCCTGAGAAGCAGGAAGCCCAGAAACTCTTTCCCGCTCAGCCTGTCTTCATTCAAAAGGAAGAAATCGACGGAACGCGCGATTGGATAGGAGGCGAGCAGCGTGCCCTTGACGGGGATATAACCGGTCCCGGCCGCGGCCGGCATCATGAAATACATCGAGCTGTAAAACGTGGCCTTAGCCGAGTGGCAGGAGACGCAGTGTCTGACTTCATGCGGCTTTTCCGAATAATCATGGAAAGGCCGTGTCACGCTGATGGACGCGTCGATCGTTACGCTCGGGTCCTTCCGGTTAAGGACGGCGAAAAGCCGGCCGATCTCTTCATCCGTGCTGTCTCTTTTGAGCTGCACGGAGGGCTCGCCCCCGTATAGTCCGGCCAGATCGTTATAGTTGAGGCGCGCCTTGCCTTGTGGCGTATTACGCGCGAAAAAGAAGACCATGCTTTTTTCGGAGCGCGGGCTGTGGCAGGAAGCGCATTCGAGGTAGTTGAAGTGGAGGGCGGTGTTCGGGAGCCACGCGTGCTTTTGAAGGTAATCGGTATGGCAGCGGGCGCAGACGGCAACGCGTTCCTTTGCCCCGAGTGCTCCAAACAGTTTTATCTTGTGCGGGTCGTGGCAATCAGTGCAGCGGGCGGCCCCGGCCTTTGCATGGAGAGAGGCGGCTATAGGCGCGCTCGGCATCATTGTGGCAACGGCCGCAGGCGGTAGACGCCGTCCCCTTACCCGTATGGCAATCTGCGCAGGCCACGCCGGCCATCCCGTGCGGCGTTTTTGCATAGTCACTGGGTGGAGGCAGCTCGGGCACGAATATGCGGGGGTCTATGGCGAGTTTGAAGGACTGCGGTCCGCTGACGATTAGCTTAGCAGACGCAAAGCGGCCGCCTGCCGAATGGCAGCTCCCGCAGGCGGCAGGGGAGGGTGTTACCGTATGCGGGTCCGCGCTCGCGCTGTAGGTCCGCTCTATCCTGTATCTCCCCTTGAATGAGCTGCGAAGCGTCTCTTCGAGGGCGCGCCATTCCGCTCCGTCGACGACCCCGTTGCCGTTTTTGTCGATGGCGGCGGTCGTTATCCCTTTCGTGCCTTCGATTGAGAGGCGGATTTGCATGCCGGTGCTTTCAGGCTTTGCATGACAGGCGAGGCAGGAGAGCCTGTCTATGTGGTCCGCCCTTGCGGGCAGGCCCTTATGTTGCACGCCCGCATGACAGGACGCGCAGGTGCGCCTGTCTTTCTGCGGGTAATGGACGTTGTGGCAGTCTTTGCAGGCAAGGCCCTTCTTTTTATGGACGCTCGCCGCGTAGCGGCCGGCGGTCACATCGTGGCACGTGCGGCAATCCGGCTTCGGTAGTTTCTCTTCGTGGGGCAATGCTGTTATCGTAGTGTGGCAGTCCGTGCAACTGACGCCGGAGTGGTTGACGTTTTTGTATATTTCGTGGCATCCGAGGCAGTCCTCCGGGGTGACGGCGGCCGCAGCCCCCGAAGGGAGAAAAAACAGAAGCACCGCCAGCAACAGCAGGCAGGCGGCGCTTTTTCCCGGACTTATCTTTTTCAAAGACCCCGTCCAATGCGGCCCGACCGGAAAGCCGCGCCCGTCGAAGGCAGACGTCGGCATTGGCGAAAAGCTATCTCTTATGGCATTCCATGCATTTAGTCGGCGCTTTCGAATCCTGTCTTTAGCCACATCTTTATGGCAGCTTATGCACGTATTGTGGAAGGCTTCCTTGGCCGGGATTGCCGCGCCCTTTGGCTCTTTTTCGTGGCAGGTCGTACAGGCTTTGGGGTCCTTCGGGTCTTTGTGATGGCATTTCGCGCAGTCGATGCCGCGATTCTGGTGGGCCTCATGGGAGAAGGCGACGGGGGGCATCTTGGCCCCTTCCACCTTAATCGTGACCGGTCCTTTTGGCGCGTCCGCGCTATCGCGGCCGGGGAGGCGAGAAAGAGCATCAACAGGAAGGAGACGAGCAACATGGCGAGCGAGCCGGCTTTCATGAAAGGCACCTCCGCGGGTCAGCAATGATCATAAATATCCTACGACAGCGCCGGTTAGTCAAGCGAATGTAATCGAGCGGGAGGAAAATGTCGACGAAAGTCGCGGTTCCGTCCGGGATGGCCCGAAAACCAATTGACCGGCACAGGAGAGTAGTTATACAATTCCTTATGCATTGTGCGGGAATGGGGCTTCCCGCATAATGCACGGAGGAGGAGAGGCATGAGGCAAACCCGCAGGGAATTTTCAAAACAGTAGCCGTGGCCGGCTCGTCGGCGGTCCTTCTGGATTGCGGGGGGCTCCTGCGAAGGGCCTCGGCGGAAGAGCTTGCACAGGTCGCGGCCGAGAAAATGGGCTATACGTACTGTGACGGCTGCAATCATGTCCCTATGTGCGGCATGGTCTATTACAGGCGGGGCAACGTCATCACGCGGCTGGAGACGCGGCAGGACCACAATTACCCGAACAATACGATCTGCTCCAAAGGCTACGCCCAGCTCCAGGAACAGTACCATCCAGAGCGTCTCCGGTACCCCCTTAAGCGGACGAACCCCAAGGGGCGGCCGGCGCGCTGGCAGCGCATCTCATGGGACGAGGCGATAGGGACCATTGCCGCCCGTCTGAAGGAGATCAAGGACAAAGCACGGGGCTGACAAGGTCGCTTTCTTTACGGGAGACCCGAAAGAGATGCGCCCCGTCCTGCAGCGGCTTGCCTATTCTTTCGGCTCCCCCAATTACGGCACGGAAAGCTCCACCTGCTTCCGGTCCGTCTCCCTGAGCAGCCTCCTCCTGTCCGGCCTGCCGCGACCGGGCGCAGGCCCGGGCAAGGAGACGAAGAACTGCTTTATCTGGGGGGTCAACCAGTCCTACTCGATGGCCACGGCCATGAAGGGGCTTATCAAGGCAAAGGCGCGGGGCGTGCGCTTCTTTGTCGTCGACCCCCGGCAGGACGCCGATGGTCCGCACCCTCGACGGTTATCACCTGCCTTTACGGCCGGGCACCGACGGCGCCCTCGCCCTGGGGATCATGCACGTCGTCATCAAGGAGAATCGCTACGATAAGGAATTCGTCGATAAGTGGGTCCACGGCTTCGAGGAGCTGAAAGACTACGTCCAGGACTTCCCGCCGGAGAAGGCCGAACAGATCACGGGTGTTCCCGCAGACCGCATAGTCGAGGCGGCCAGGGCCTTTTCTGCCGGTCCGAGCACCGTGATGGTGAGCGCCTCCCCTATCGTCCATCACACGAACGGAAACCAGAATATAGGGCGGTCTTTTCGCTCTTCGCCATAACGGGCAATTTCGACAGGCCGGGCGGCATGATGGTCGCCCCGCCGCAATCCTGCCGTCCACGACGGACGGCCACCCCGTCTTCTGCCGCCGCTCGGACCTCCTGCCGAAGCTCCAGCCCTTGCGCGCGGACCGCGAGCTATTTCCCCGTCTGGGCGGAGCTTGTCTCCGAGATACAGATGAACAGGCTGCCCGAGTACGTAGACGCAGGGGAAGATCCGGGCGATGGTGATATTCGGCGGCAACGCGAAGATGTGGCCCCAGCCGCACCTCTACCAGAAGGCGCTCCGCAAGCTCGATTTTGCCGTCGCGGCCGATTATTTCTATCGCCCCTGGACGCACGATTCCGTGGATATGCTTTTCCTGGCGGCCACATGCTTCGAGCGGCTTGCCCCTGCCGCAGTCTTCGGCAGGTCGGTCTACCAGAGACAGCCCGTGAAGCCCCTCGGCGAAGCCCGCGAAGACTGGCAGATCATCGTCGATATCGGGACTGCCCTGGGCTCAAAGAGGAATTCTTCAACGGGAGCCTGGAGGCGGTTATCAATGAAGACCTTAAGCCCACGGGCCTTACAGTCGAACGACTGAAAAACGCAGACGGCTGCATGGTCGCCTCGCCCTCCGCAGACCCCGCCGAAGATCAAAGTAAATACGAGCTGGGCATGCTCCGCGCCGACGGGAAGCCGGGCTTTGATACGCCTACGGGCAAAGTCGAAGTGTACTCCACGATCCTGAAAAAGCACGGCATCGACCCGCTGCCCACGTACAAGGAGCCGCTCGAAAGCCCCGTGTCCGACCCGCGGATGGCGCAGAGATATCCCCTTGTCCTTATGACGGGCGCCCGCGTGCCGTTCTATACGCATACCAAGTGGCGGGACGTGCCGTGGGTCAGCGAATTCAGCCGGAGCCGGTGGTCAACCTTAACCCGAAGGACGCAGGCGCAAGGGGGATCAAGGAGGGCGACAAGGTCTTTATCGAGAACAGCGCACGGCCATATCATCGGTCCGGGCCCATCTTACGGACATGGTGACGGCAGGCATGGTCGATGTATATCACGGGTGGGCCAAGCAGGACGTGAATACGATGCTGACCCGGGATTTCGACCCCATATCAGGGTTTCCCGCCGTACAAGTCGGCGCTCTGCAACGTAAGGAAAGCGCCCGGCAGCGCGGTCATATAGGGAGGGAATGAGTTATGGCCAGATACGCCATGGTGATAGTGAACGACCTTTGTACGGGGTGCCAGACGTGCTCGGTCGCCTGCAAGATGGAGAACCTCACGCTTCCCGGCTGCGCGCGCACGCGCATCACAGAGCGCGCAGACACCGCGTGGGACGTGGCGGTGTGCATGCAGTGCGAAGCGCCGCCGTGCGTCCCGGCCTGCCCGGTCAAGGCCACGTCCAAAAATGATAAAGGCATTATCGTCGTGGAGCAGGACGCATGCATCGGCTGCGGAAAGTGCATCGAGGCATGCCCCTACGACGCAAGGCGTCTCAACCCGGAAAAGCTCTATTTCAGCAAGCCCCTTCCTTTTGAGGAAATGGCGAAGAAGGCAAAGGAGGCTAACCGGCGCCACGTTGCCGGCAAGGCAGACAAGTGCGACTGGTGCCTCCACCGCATCGCCGCGAATATGCCGCCCATGTGCGTAGAGGCGTGCACGACGGGCGCCAGGGTCTTCGGCGACAGGGACGACCCGGCCTCTCCGTCGCCAGGCTGATAAAGAATGGCGCAAAGCCGGCCAGGCCCGAGCTTGGCACGCGGCCTTCCGTCTTTTACCTGTAAGTATGGCCGAAGCTTCGCCGGACCCCCTCGTCGTTTCTTCGGCCCTGTACTGGTCCCTTGCGCCGGTCCTTGCGGACACGCCGACGAGGGCGTCGATCACCCGGCTTCGCGGACGGCTTACCGCCCTTCTTGACGAGGCGCGGGATATATGGCAGGAACCGGAAGTCTGGGAGGCAGTGCGCAACGTGCTCGATTCCGTCAAGGGCGTGCGGACTGCGCGCCTCGCCGCCGATTACGCGGGGCTTTTTCTCGGAGGACGGGAAGAGTCGGTCTGTCCAACGGAGTCGTGCTATCGCGACGGCAGCCTTTACGGTCCGGCCACCTTGCCGTTATAAGGGCTTATGCGGCTAAAGGCTTTGTGAAGGACCCCGCCTTCAGCGAGCCTGATGACCACATAGCCGTGGAGCTTCTCTTCAGGTGCGCTTGCGGCGCCGGACCTTGCGGCGAGATCGCCCGCGACGGGCCTAATGCCCAACCCCGCCGGAGATGCGCAGGTTGCCACGATTTCGTCTCCGGCCATCTGCTCGGATGGGTGCCGCTTCTGCTGCGACGGGTGGATGCTGCGGGGAGACTGCCTTTTACCGGGCGCTCGCTTGCCTTGTGCGCGACCTGGTCAGGGCGGACGCACGACTCCTGGCGGGCCTTCTGCATGCGCACTCGTAGAGGCGAAAGTTAGGAAGCTTCTTCTTCATTTCCGCCAGGCTCATGCGGGCGAGATCGGGGATGTTTGTGCGGGCGACGCGGGCCATGATCCGCTTTCTGTCACCGGCGTTTTTGACACGTTTCCAGCAGGTAACGCCTGAAGGCGCCTATGCGCCTTGCGCAGGCGGCGTGGTCGGCCGTCAGGGACCGCTGCGATCTCCTGCCTCAGCTTTTTCGACAGCATGGGCAGGACGCCCGATGTCGAGATGGCTAACGGCTATGGGGCCTTTTCTTAATCGTGGACGGGACGATGAAATCGCAAAGGTCCGGCCTGTCGGCCGCGTTCATAGGGACGGCCCGCCGCTTCGCCTCCGCCCTGACCCGTCGGGTTATTTCGTCCTTGCCCGTGGCAGCGAATACGAGGCTGGCCCCTTTCAGGTCCCCATTCCTGTATTCTCTCTGCGCAAGCTCAATCTTCCCTTCGGCCGCAAGACGGGCGATGCCTTTTGTTACTGCGGGGCTGACGAGCCTTACCTGCGCGCCCGACCGCAAAGGGCGCCCGCACCTTGCGGCAGCGACCGCGCCCCCTCCGACCACGATGCAGAGCTTTCCGTTAAGGTCGAGAAAAAGGGGATAGAAGGCGGTCCTTTCATCGCGCTACCAGTACTGCGAAGGACCGAGTCCGGCCATCGTGAAGCGGTCGTGACACATAAGCGGTATTTCAGCGCCGGCGGCGCAGATGTCGTCCGGCGCGGGTCCTCGACGTATCGACTGCCTGCCGCCATGTCTTGCCGCCGGGTGCGGCGGGTAGGACGAACTCCATCTTCCTCCGGGCCTGCATGGAACATCAGATAGAGCTCGTCTCTGCCGTGGACCATGCAGGCGAGGCTCCGGCTCTCGTAGTTCCAGCCCTGCGGCCCGCCGTCGGGCGCGTGCCAGGATATGTCCGCGTCCGTATAGAACGTCGTCTTGCTGAGCACCTCGTTCCTCTTCCGGAATGCGATCATCTCCGTGGTGAACCTGAAGACACCGCGGTTCTTCTCAAGCAGTCCCCAGTCATACCAGGATATCTCGTTGTCCTGGCAGTAGGCGTTGTTGTTGCCTTTCTGCGTCCGCCTGAACTCGTCGCCCCCCGAGAAAGAAAGGCACGCCCCGCGAGACGAAAAGCGTGGCGATGAAATTCTTGATCTGCCGTAGCCTGACGCGCCTCTATGGCGGGGTCGTCCGATTCCCCTTCGGCGCCGTAATTGAAGCTGTAGTTGCAGTCCGTGCCGTCCCGGTTGTCCTCCCCGTTGGCCTCGTTGTGCTTTTCGTTGTAGCTGACGAGGTCGTTCAGCGTGAAGCCGTCATGGCAGGTCACGAAATTGATGCTGTTCAGCGGCTCCTTGCCCGCCTTCTGGTAGATGTCGGCGCTTCCCGCTATGCGGGACGCCAGGACGCCGACCATCCCCGGGTCGCCGCGCCAGAACATGCGGATGTCGTCGCGGTACTTGCCGTTCCATTCCGACCACCTGTGGCCGGGGAAGGAGCCGACCTGGTACGCCCCCGCCGCGTCCCACGCCTCGGCGATCAGCTTCGTATTCCGCAGGATCGGGTTCTCGGCGATATCTCGGCGAGAAGCGGCGGGTTGTTCATGATCTCGCCGTTCTCGTCGCGTCCCATGACGGAGGCGAGGTCGAAGCGGAAGCCGTCTACGTGCATCTTGATGACCCAGTAGGTAAGGCAGTCGATGATGAACTGGCGCACCACGGGGTGGTTGCAGTTGACCGTGTTGCCGCATCCCGGAATAGTTCTTATAGAACCGCCTGTCCTGTTCGAGCATGTAGTAGATCGTGTTGTCGAGGCCCCGGAACGAGATGGTAGGGCCCGTGTGGTTGCCCTCCGCCGTGTGGTTGAAGACGATGTCCAGGATTACCTCCATGCCGGCGGCGTGCAGCTCCTTTACCATCCGCTTGAACTCGGCCACCTGGCCGCCCTCGCCGCGCGCGCCCGCGTAGCTCGACTTCGGGCGAAAAAGGAGACCGTGCTGTACCCCCAGTAGTTCTTGAGGGGCGCGCCTGTGAGCGGGTTGAGCCTGTCCGGCTCGTGCTCGTTGAACTCCTGCACGGGCAGCAGCTCGACGGCCGTGACGCCCAGCTCTTTCAGGTAGGGTATCTTTTCGATGAGGCCGCTGTACGATGCCCGGCCGCTCGACGCCCGACGAGGGGTGCACCGTAAGACCCCGCACGTGGGTCTCGTAGATGACCGTCTCCGACCAGGGGACCCTGGGCGGCATGTCGTCCCCCCAGTCGAAGCGGTTGCCCGTCACGACGCACCTGGGCACGGAATCCGCGTTGTCCACGGTAGAGAATGAAAGGTCGCCGCCGGGGGCAGCCGGGTCGAAGCCCTTTGGCCCTTCAGGAAATCCCAGTCGGACCGTGACGACAGGGCGGTCGCGTAAGGGTCGAGAAGCAGTTTGTGCTTGTTGAAGCGCTGCCCTTCCGGCGGGCCTGTACGGCCCGTCGATGCGGTAGGCGTAAAGCTGGCCCGCCGTGACGCCCTCGACCCATATGTGCCAGATGTCGCCTGTCCGGTTGCGAAAGGGTCGAGGTCGATAACTGAGACGGCTCGATGTCCCCGTGACGGTCAAAGAGGAGGAGGCTTACCGCAGTTGCGTTCCGGCTGAAGATGGCGAACTGCGCCCCGTCGTCGTGCAGGTGGACGCCCAGGGGGAGGGGATAGCCGGGATAAAGCCGCCGTCCCGGCCGTCTCCTTGTCCCCGCCGTCCCTTGTCGCCCTTCCTTCATGCTTTTTTCATTCTAGCCTGTTATCTACGCAAGATGCAAGGAAAAGTACCTTTTGCGCTTCGCGCCGGTAAGAGATCGCTTTTGCGCGCAGCGTCGCGAAATTAACCCGGCCCCGTTGGAATAATTTGACTTTTAGGTGCGAGCCGTTAAGATAACACATCATGTTGGCGGATGCGGCGAAGAAGTATGGCCTTATCGCTCTGGCCCTCGCCCTGCTTTCCGTTGTCTGCCTTTCGGAGAATGGCGTTGTCGGATACCTCAAGCTGAAAAGCCGCGTACATACTGTTGACGCCTCGATCGAGCGGCTCCGGGGTGAGAACCGGGCGCTCCAGGCCGAGATAGACCGTCTGCGGACTGACGACCGCTACCTGGAAGAAGTCGTGCGCAAGAAGTTCGGCTTCATAAGGGAAGGCGAGAAGGTTTACAGGATTGAGAAATGAAGTACGAAGGCATGATCTACAGGCCTCCCAGCGAGGCTTATAGTCTTATACTCCAGGTCACCGTCGGTTGCTCCCATAACAGGTGCGCCTTCTGCGGCTCTTTCAAGGACAAGAAGTTCAGGGTCAAGAGCTTTGAAGAGATAAGGGAGGACGTGGAAGAAGCGAAGGCGTATGAGCGCTACGTCAAGAAGGTCTTCCTGGCGGACGGCGACGCCCTCATCATACCGCACAAATAGAGATATTTGATAGTACAACAATCAGCCTTTTTAAAGATATTCTTAAATGTGTTGGACGGAATCCGAAAAATGGGAAGAAAAAAGGAGGTATAAAAGTACACACTGTCATCAATGTTGATGAAACTGTTCCCAAATTATTGTGGTTTACCGAAGCAGCAACCCACGACCATATTTTGCTTGAAAAACTAAAAATGGATTCAAATACCATTTATGTTTTCGATAAAGGATACAACGATTATAAGGCTTTCAAGAAATTTAGCGAGAATCAAACGGGTTTTGTTACCAGAATTAAGGATAATGCCGTGTACGAAACAATTCAAACCAATGAAATAGAAGAACATATTCATTGGGGTGTTTTAGAA
>CAWFRA010000017.1:0-82801 GCA_963818095.1 uncultured delta proteobacterium | reverse complement strand
ATTGCCGCGCTTACAGGCCTCGCCGCCGCAGGATTGCTCTGCCGGCCTCAACGTCCGCCGCTATGCGCGCCTTTAGCTCGCCTGCGTCCGCGAACTTGATCTCGCCTCTCAGCCTGTCGAGAAAATTGAGGCGGATTCTCCTGCCGTAAAGATCGCCGTCGAAATCGAGGATGAACGTTTCTATCGAGCGCTTCCGGCCGTCGAACGTCGGATTGTTGCCGATGTTCGTGACCCCTCCGTGCCTCGTCCCGTCGAATTCAACCTCTGTCACGTAGACGCCGTTACCGGGGATGAGCGAATAGTCCGTCTCTATGTTGGCGGTCGGGTAGCCTATTGTAGTGCCCCTGCCGAATGCCTTTACCACCGTGCCTTCGACGGCAAAGGGCCTTCCCAGCAGCCGCGCCGCGGTAGCGACGTCCCCTTCGGCCACCAGCCTTCTTATGCGGTTGCTCCCTATCTTCTCTCCGTCCAGCGTGATCGCGCCGACCGTCTCGACGAAAAACCCGTGTGCGCGTCCCGCCTCTTCGAGGAAGGCCGTGTCGCCCCGGCCCTTCCGGCCGAACCTGAAATCGTACCCGATGACGACCCCTGCAACGGCAAGCTTTTCGACCAGGATCGATTCGACGAAATCCTCGGCCGTCAGATCGGCGAATTGCGGCGTAAACGGCACGATGAACAGGACGTCGATGCCCGCCTGCTCGATAAGGCGCTTTCTCACGGACAACGGCGCTATTGCCGCCAGCTCCCTGTCAGGCTTAAGGATGTGCAGGGGGTGGGGGTAGAAGGTCATAAGCATCGACGTACCGGAAATCGCCCCGGCCCGCTCTTTCACCCTTTCGATGATCCGCATGTGGCCTGTGTGTATGCCGTCGTAATTTCCTATAGTCAGGACCGGCCTGATGAACTTTTCTTTGATGTCCAGCGACTCGAAAACGCGCATCCTCACCTCTTGACTTTGAGCGGCTTTCCTCTATAATAAACGTAGCGCCGAAGTGGCGGAATTGGCAGACGCGCCAGGTTCAGGGTCTGGTAGGCGCAAGCCTGTAGGGGTTCGAGTCCCCTCTTCGGCACCAAGTTATAGAAGAAGCCGGTTTCCTTACCTTCTCAAAAACCGAGTATGAAGTATAGCATTTCCAAAGAACAAAAAAAACGTAGCCTCCCTCTTTTAGGGGGAAAACAGAGGACTTTGCGATGACCGGACACATTAGATGCTTCCGAGCCCGGCCCGCGGCCGTATGGGCAGCCGTCATAGCCTTTGGATTTGCGGCCGTGATGTTTGCTACAGTCAGCCTGCGCCGCAACCGATCCTGCGCCCGCCGCTCGCCGGCGCCGAGACGGTGAAGCAGGGAGGCAGCCAGGCCGCGCCGCCCGCCTCCGCCCAAACCGCACCCGGCGGCGTAAAACGCCGACGCTTCCTATTACCTGGGCCAGGTCACGCGGAAGGGAAAGTTTATCGTCGTCACAAAGGAGCTTGCCGAGGACGCCAAAAAGGACAACGAGATCGTCCTTTCGAGCGTGGCGATAAAGACGCGCGTCGATAAGGACGGAAAACTGGCGGGTTACGAGCTATTCGAGATCGATAAGGGGAGCATACCCGAAAAAATAGGCTTCAAATCGGGCGACCGGGTCACCGCCGTTAACGGCATAGCCGCCCGCGACCTGGAAAAGAACCGGGCCTCTCTCCAGTCCGCCGGCCGTTTCGAGATCACTGTTTACAGAAAAGGCAAAGCAAGGAAGATCTTTGTCGAGGTGCGCGGGGCGGGAAAATAGGCGCAATTACGGCCTTTAGCCGGAAGGCGTAAGCCCCTCGTTCATGCTCCCCGTCCTGTACCCCTTCAGGTCGAGCGTCACGTAAAGAAAGCCCGCCTTCGTCAGCGCCTCGGATATCTCGTCTTTGGCGGCCATCACCTTGTCGAAGTCCTCTTCCACCACCTCGATGCGGGCAACCTGACCGTGATACCTGACCCTCACCTGGCCTATCCCGAGGCCGCGCAGGAATTCCTCGGCCCTCTCGATCCTTTCGAGCACCTCCGCCTCGATCCTGGTGCCGTAAGGTATCCTTGAGGCAAGGCAGGCGAGCGACGGCTTATCGTGGGTGGGAAGGCCAAGGTCCGCGGAAATCGCCCTTATGTCGGCCTTGCCCAAGCCCGCGTCCAGGAGCGGGCTTTTCACGGAAGCTCCTGCGCCCGCGCGCCGGCCCGGCCGGTAGTCCGTCCGGTCATCGACGTTCGACCCTTCCAGCACGTACCCGAAGCCCCGCTGCTTTGCTATCTCCCATGCCCGGCCGAAAAGGTGGCTGCTTGCAGAAATAGCACCTCTCGCTCGTGTTGCTCAGGAAGCAATCGTCGCCCATCTCGTCGGTTTCGATCACCTCGAAGTTTATGCCGGAAGCGCGCGCGAAAGCGACGGCTTCTGCGATCTCCCTTTCCGGGTAGGTCTTCGACCGGCGATCAGGGCAAGCGCGTTCTCCGTGCCGAGTGCTTCTCCGGCCGCCTTCAGAAGCAGGGTGCTGTCCACCCCGCCCGAAAAACAGACCACGACCCGGCCGAGCGCCTTTAGGTCGGCTTTGAGCTTCTCATATTTTTCCTGCGTGTTCATCCTTCAAATATAGCATAATCGGGTTGTTTTAGGCATCCCCTGCTGATATAATTAAGAATGCCTCTTGCCTTCAATTCCTTGAGCCACGGCGAGATTGCATTCGGCTTCTTCAATATAGAAACGGACCTCCTTCTGCTCGATAATTATTTCATCTTCGCTTCCGATTTCTGCAGCCACATCGAGGCAATTGCGCAGTCTGCGCCGGGAGAAGACGTGCGTGCGGAATGGGAGGTCTACACGCTCAGGAACGAGCAGATAGGGAACCTGGCGGGCGCCATCCATGGAGTGGACCTGAGGGGCTTTATCGGCGACGTATACCGTATATTTCCTTTTCCCAGGGAGACGAAAGACTTTGCGCAAAACCCGGACGGCCACAGGACGCGGGACGCAGTGAAAGGGATGATCGAGCGGTACGAGAGGGCAGGCCGGGTGCAGATAATAGTCGATGCCACGGCGTCCACGATGGAGATAGGCGACTACCTTTTCAGTAAGGAACAGTTCCACGAGCTGCTGCGTTATGTCTGGGTCGGGGGTTACCCAAAGTGGAAGGAAGGCGTCAGGCCCGATTATGTGCTCAGGATGAAGGAGAGGGTCACTGTCTTCCGGTCACCCGCTTTTAGAAGGTTTTTACGCCTCTATTTGATTTTCTGCCTGCCCGCAGGTATATTAAGACATGCCGGACGAGCTGTTTATGGAGATGTGCCTGAGCGAGGCGTTGAAGGCCTTTGAAGAGGAAGAGGTGCCTGTAGGGGCGGTCATAACGTCGGGGACGGGAAGGTCCTGGCAAGCGCCCACAACCTGACCATAACGCGCAACTCGCCGCTGGCCCACGCGGAGCTTCTGGCCATAGGCCGGGCATCGCAGGCGCTCGGGAATTACCGGCTCTCGGCTGCACCCTCTTTGTTTCCATGGAGCCGTGCATTATGTGTGCGGGCGCTATCCAGGAGGCGCGGATAAAGAGGCTCGTTTTCGGGTGTTTCGATAAAAAAAGAGGCGCCTTCGGCTCCGCCATCGACGCGAACGCCCTCCCCTCGAACCACAAGGTCGAGGTGCGAGGCGGCGTCCTGGGCCAGAAAAGCGAAAGCCTGCTCAAGAAGTTTTTCCAATTACGGAGGGATACCGAAGCGGTCATAACGGGGCCGACTCGAAATCGGTTGTCCGCCTGATAAGCGGACCGGGGGTTCGAATCCCTCTCCCTCCGCCATATTTCCGGTGTAAATACTCAAAATAGGGTCGTGCAAGGGCAGGGTTCCAGAATCGGGGCGCTGTCTTTTTTGTGTGCATGTGATGGGCAACCAGGTCATCGATGGGCGCAGGCAAAACTTCTTTATAGTTGACGATGGCGTCGTACGAAAGCTGCCGCTGTCGATCTATACCCTATTTTCTTTTATCCTGGACCTTGCGCAGCATCGCGGCAAGTTCGGTATGGCCATTCTTCTCCGCAAGCATGGCCGGCGTGTTGTGCTCCTTATCCTGGGCGTTTACATCGGCGCCCTTCTTAATCAGCAAAGCAGCCACCTTGATATTGCCTGCTCCCAATAATGCCACTTCGTGCAGCGGAGTCTTCCGGTCCTTATCCCTGGCGTTTACATCTGCACCTTTCTTAATGAGCAAAGTAACCAACCCGGCATCGTCTCCGCCGGCCGCAATGTGCAGAGGTGTGGCCTGCTCTTTGTCCCTGGCGTTTACATCTGCGCCTTTTTCGATCAGCAGAGCAGCCACGTCGGCATGGCCTACGCTTCCGCAAGCCGCAGTATGCAGAGGGGTATTCCGGTCCGTGTCCCGGGCGCTGACGTCCGCGCCTTTCTTGATCAGCCGGGCAGCCAACTCGGTCTTGCCACAGAATGCCGCATAGTGCAGAGAGGTTCTCTGATATTCGTCATGCGTGTTCACGTCGACGCCTTCTTCCAGGAGCCGTATGGCCTTGGGAATTTCCGTATCGCACGGGTCGGCATGTACCCGTGCGGGAAGCAAGGCAAGCAGGATAGCGGCAGAGACGACAGCGCAAATGATTATTAGCCTGCAATTATTCGGTGTCATTTTGGAAAAAAACAGGCATCTCACGATCTATTTCTACCATATCGGCGGTGCTTCTTCACCTTTTCACTCCGGCCCTCTGGATGACTGACGGCGCCTTATGTTAACATGGTAATTGCATGGTGCTCGGTAACCTTAAGAAACGGCTCCAGTTAAGGGCGTGGTCGCGATACCTGCGCCTGGCCACAATGGAACACAGCCTGCGATACCTCTTCTGGGAGGCGACGCTCGCTTGCAACCTCAACTGCCTTCACTGCGGCAGTGATTGCTCGTCCGCCAAAGACACGCGGCTCGAGTTGACGACGGAAGAGATCATAGGCGGCTTCGAATCGGTCGCCGCGCGGTACGACCCGAAAGGTATAATGGTCGCCATCACCGGAGGCGAGCCCTTGCTGCGAAAGGATATCTTCGCGGTGGCCGAAAGGATCTCGGCGCTAGGCTTCCCGTGGGGGATGGTCACTAACGGGTTCGCGATGACGGAAAAGGTGATCGAGCAATGCCGGGCTGCCGGCATGAGTACGGTTACGGTCAGCGTCGACGGCCTGAAGGAGGACCACAACTGGCTGAGACGGAACGCGGATTCATTCGACAGGGCGATAGGCGCTGTTCGGGCTTTGCGGGACCGTGCGTTTCTTTCGGGCCTCGAAGTCGCTACGACCGTTTCCAGGAGAACCGTAGACAAGCTGCCGGACATCCACGAGTTCATCGAAAAAGAGGGGGTCCGGGAATGGCGTCTCATCACGCTGTTTCCCGGCGGAAGGGCCAGGGGGAACTACGACCTCCTTTTGCGGCCGGACGACTACAGAAAGCTCTATGAGTTCGCAAGGGATGCCAGGAAAGCAGGCGCGCCTGTACGCGTATCGGTAGACGAGGAGGGGTTCCTCGGGTGCGAGCTCGAAAGGGAAGTGAGGGACGCCTTCTACAGTTGCCGGGCCGGGATAGAGATAGGCGGCATCCTCGCGCACGGGGAGATATCGGCCTGCCCGAGCGTGTCGAGGAGGCTCGTCCAGGGCAACATCCGAAATGAATCGTTTGCCGACTGCTGGGAGAACAAGTTCCAGCCGTTCAGGGACCGGCAGTGGATGAGGCAGGGGAGCTGCCGGGACTGCGCGCAATGGTGGATATGCAAGGGAAACAGCCTCCACTTGTGGAATTTCGACACGAACGCACCGGACGTCTGCCACTTCAACTGCCTTCACGGCAAGGAGCGTATATGAGAATTCTGGAAGCATTCGCAAAAAAGTTGTTCAGCTTCAGGAAGATCGTCTGGCTGTTCCTATGCGGTATGCTGCTGCTGTCGGGCAAGGCTGGCGCGCAGCAGCCTGACGCGGGGCTTAAGGTCAAATACGGGCCGCCCCCGCGCCCGTCGGATAGATTGACGCCCGCCCCTGACCGGCCGTACAAAATCGAGCCGGTCGTCAAATACGGGGTCCAGCGTCCACGGCCTGCCCCTCCGTCGGGTCAAAAGGGCGCCGCCGCCAGCGAGCCGGGAACGAAGGGGAACTCCGCCACAGGGACGGCAGAGAAAGAACCTGCCGTTAAGTGAGGGGGAAGAACATCTTTCCGGCAAAGGTGAGGATAAAACCGGCCGTTCATGTCTGCCGGCAGGCGGGCGAATACCGGGGATGGATGGAAGGCCGGAGGGATTCCAATATCAGACAGGCTAACGGCATACAGCAGCGTAATCTTCAGGAGGCGCATGAAGATATCTATTAAAGAGCTTGAAGACCTTACCCGTCGTGCTGTCATGCATTACGGCTATCGGGACAAGGAAGTTGACACAATTACAGATGTGTTGCTTTACGCCCAGACACGGGATATCAATCAGGGGGTCGTAAAGCTTATTGGCGCAGGTATTCCAAAGGACCCGCAGGCCGGAGAAATTATCATCGAAAAGGAAACCCCCATTTCCGCCCGGATCAACGGCAATAAGAACCACGCCATGATCGTCGTCGGCAAGGCGGCGGAAATCACCCTGGAGAAGGCGCGGGCAAACGGATTTGCCATTGCCGGGACTTTCAATACAAACACATCATCCGGGTCCATCGGCTATTATGTCTCCAAATTGGCCAAGGAAGGCCTCATCGGTTTTGCCTTCGGCCGGTCGACGGAACGCGTTGCCGTTTACGGTTCCTATGAGCCGGTCTTCGGTACGAATCCTTTAGCCGTCGCCATCCCGACGGAATCGGACCCCATCATTCTCGATATGTCGACTGCAAGCATCACGTATTTCGGTCTGGTAGAGGCGATGACAGCAGGCAAAGATATCCCGGCCGATATTGCCTACGACAGCAACGGCTTACCGACGACAAGCCCCCAGCAGGCCATCGCAGGTGCAATCCGCTCCTTTGACCGGAGTTACAAGGGATCGGGTCTCGCGCTCATCTGTGAGATCCTGGCCGGACCGCTGGTGGGGGCCGCCTTTTGCGGCATCGGCAACAGCAAGGGGAATTGGGGTCATCTGATCTTTGCCATCGATCCGGAACTACTGACGGACAAGCGCACGCTCGCTAAAAGTGTCTCGGCCATGGTTCAGAAGATAAAGATCGCGAAGAAACTCCCCGGGGTTGAAGAAATCTTTGTGCCCGGAGAGAACGAAAGCCGGCTCGTCAGGAACCGTCAGGAAACAGGTCTCATCGACGTGGAGGATAATCTGCTCGCCCAACTGCGGAAAGTCGCCGGGGCTGCATGAAAGGCTATTTCCCAGGGCTCGTGGCTTACTCATCATTCTGCGAGAAAGAACGGGGCAATGCGAGGAGGCTGCCTACCTCCCTCTCCTTCTTGCCGGCACCGTCTGACTCGGCTCAAAATTCTGTTCGATCCTGTATGTCATCAAGAGGCATGACCAGGCCGGGCTTTCCGTGAGCTTCAGCAAGGAGTGATTTACATCTTTCCGCATGCGGCTTTCCCTGGGAAGTCCGAAGGCGAACGCAAACCTTCGGGACTCCGTGGGATTGACCGATATCCTATCCCTGTAATCGTTGTCCCTGTGATAGTGCAGCGTGATCTCGTCGTACAGGAGTCCGTCGACTTCACCCTTAAGCACCGCCTCAAGGGCCTCTGTTTCCCCCTGGTACAAGACGTATTTGCCTCCGAGCCTCTTCAACACGGTCGCCTCCGCACTTTCCCTGACGCCGCCGAGGCGCATATGGCGCAGCGATTCCTCGTTAACGGTGTCTGTCATCGTACGGCTCTCATAAAGGGAGCTTGTTAAAGAGGCAATCAATGCGCTCAGGGCAACAGCGCACACGAGCATCCAGACGAGACCCAGGAAGCGTGCAGTCAGAGACTTCAGGGTAACGCCGAAACAGACGCCGGAAGCAAGGGTCGAACCGACCCAGTAGATACCGCTGCCTATACCCCTGAACGTTCCGCCCCCAAAATGGTCCGGGTTTGTTTTCCGCTCTACGAGCCAGAGAAGGAAACCGAGAAAGCATAGTATCAGGCAGAGCGACCCGACAGTCTTCAAAGTCCCCCAGGAAAGAAGGATTTTGACTGCCCTCCACCAGGGATGAGATACCTTGCCCGGCAGTGCCGCCAGTGCGAGCCTGGTGTTCCCGAACGGAACGGAGTAGTCGAATAGCTTTTCCCTCTCTGCCAGCATGAAGAACGCCTCTATCGAGATGTCTATCGTTCCGTTCTTCAGGGCGTCGATCAATTCATTGAACGTCATTTCCTTGAATGCGTATTCGACTTTCAAGTCCTTGGCGATCGCCCTCCATGTCTCGACGTTGAGGCCTGTCCATTCTCCGTTTCTTTCTTTGATGATGTAAGGAGGATCATGAAGGACGCCGACAACGAGCTTTCTTGCCGGTGTTGCCGTGGCGCTGCCCTGGGCCATGAGGATGTCGGCGCCGAACAGCAGGAACAGCATGGAGGAGACAAGGAATACTCTTATTGCCCTTTTCACGTGTCTTATCGCCTCATCGCTAAAATTTGTTTGTATCGTACGGTACATTTCCGAAGATGTCAATCCGGAGCCGTTATCTGTCTTGGCATACGAAGATTTGTAATCACTATTTCGCGCGAATGAGAGGACGCAAGCACAGCCAAGCGCAGACTTATAGCCGCATCATCGTTTCTTGCGTCACTTAGTGAAATAGAATATTACGCACCCGTTGTATATCGTATAGAGGTCTATCTCAACGAGGGTGACATGGCTCCACACGATCCCGGAACCAACCGCAACGCTCAACGCGCCTGACGGGAGTTGTCCCGAGTCGTAGTATCTGTTATTGCCCGTCGTGTCCTTCATGTAGACCCTCAATCCTGTTATGAGCTTGCCGCCGGCCACGGCGCCTTCGTTCGTCCCGTCGCCCAGCCGGTAGTCCCAGCTCAGCGTACTGATGGTGCCGTCGGCGTTGAGGTGCACCGTCGGCACTATTACGGGCAGGTCAGAGGGGGCCGTGGACTGGTCGGGCAGAACAAATGTGAGAAGGCCGCCGCTGTATGTAGCCGTATAATTGCCACCCGGCGGTGTCGCAGGACTGAAGGGGTTGGTGCAATACCTCCCCGGACCGTCCGCGACGGCGGCGCCGTTCGAAAGACCTGCGGCGGACGGCAGCGTAAAACTAACGGCTGAGGCAGGCGGCGGATTAGCATCGATGCTCTTGAAGCAGAAATTGAAATGGTCGAACGACAGAGGGGTGCCGACCGTGCCGACTGTGCCGCCCGAGAAAGCGCCGTTGATGTAGTAACCCATATACGGCAGAAAAAACCTTCCCTCAAGGACGTCAATCACACCGTTGCCGTTCGCGTCCGGCTCAACCGCCACAGACGAAAAAGTCGAAGCTCAATAGCCTGAGCGCCCTCACCTCGGCCGGGTCGAAGTTGAAGTCGCCATCGCTGAACGGGTCCCGGCCGGGCACCACCACACCTCCCGAAACGGTCATGGCGCCCAGGTTCAGGCTGGTACCCTTCAAGTCGCCCAGAGGCATGGAGTTCATCAACTCGGCGGAAAACTCGAGATACGGGTTGCCCGGGCCGACGAACACCAGGGCCGCCGGGTTCTGATTCGTCGAGTACGCGTAAACACTGAAGCTCCCGTCGGCCGCGACTGTCCCTTTATTGGGCGCTCCGGCCCAATCGCGGGTAATGGCAAGCACGGTCGGGTACCCGGTTGAAGACAATTTCCCTGAGATCGCGACTCCCGCGGGGCCTGAGGGCGGATCTCCGCCGCTGCTGCTGTGGCCACAGCCGGATACCAGGGCAACCGCCATGAAGCAGCCGACGAGTAAAGCAGTTCCTGCGCTTCTCATGGGCCCTCCTGCGTTTTCAGCCGGGGACGTCGCTCTTTCAGCGCCCTTGCCTTCTTTAATCCAATAGTGATCACGATATCAATTATTGTCAACTAGCGATAAGGAAGCATGTTTTCCTTATCTCACGAAGCCACCGGGGCATTCTCCATTTAATTGTCAATCAGCACATTACCTCTTTTTGCCCACTCGCGACGGCAATTATAGAGATGCGTCCAGTGGTACGACCTTTTCTTTGGCGATCGTGGTATAATACATGCGTTCCGCTGGTGGCTATCAGCAACCAACCCACGTTTAACCGCCTCCACGTATTCACGAAAAGCCATCCGAGGCTCGGGGTGCCGTCAGCAAACCCCCAATAAAATAAAAGCGCCGTTACAGGCTGCAAGCGGCGATCTATCATAGTGGCCGGGGATACGGTCGCCAAACAAGAAACACAGGCGAAAAGAGGAGACGGGAACATGCCGCGAGGACCCAAACACATGATTTGTGAACGATGAACCGAAACCTCTCCCCTTTAAGGGCCATCTTTCACAGAAGCGCGCTCACGAAAAAGGGCGCCGGCGCGGATGCGCCGCTACGGTCCGACCTGTTCAGCGCCTCTCAGATGGAGCAGCACGGCAGGACCCTCGCGGCCCTGCACGCAGTGGGCGAGGATCATGCCCCGGAGAGGTTGCTGGCAAGGCTTGCCGAAAACGAAGCGGTCCTTCTTGAAGTCCGCGACATAGTGGCTGAGGCAGTGAAGGCAAGCCGCAGGATTACCCCGGCCGGAGAATGGCTGCTCGATAACTTCTATCTTATCGAAGAACAAATTCGGACGGCAAAAAGGCTGCTGCCGAAGGGATACGCCAAGGGACTGCCCCGCCTTAAAGACGGCACGGGGAGAGGGTTCCCCCGCGTATACGACATCGCCCTGGAGACGATTTCCCACGGCGACGGCCGGGTAGACCCGGAGGGCCTCGCAAGCTTCGTCGCCGCCTATCAGACGGTTACGACGTTGCGGTTGGGCGAGCTGTGGGCGATTCCCATCATGCTGCGTCTGGCATTGATCGAGAACCTCAGAAGGGTTGCAACGCGGATCGCCACCGACAGAATCGACCGGAACCTCGCCGATTACTGGGCCGATAAAATAACGGAGACGGCAGAAACCGACCCGAAGAGTCTGATCCTGACAGTTGCCGACATGGCCAGGTCAAACCCGCCGATGGTCAGTTCCTTTGTTGCGGAGTTTACCCGTCGCCTCCAGGGACACGGCGCCCCACTTGCGCTCCCCCTTACCTGGTTGGAGCAGCAACTTTCCGGGTCGTACCTGACATCGAACAGTTGGTACAGTCGGAAAACCAGCAACAGGCGGCCGACCAGCTTTCCATGAGCAACAGCATCGGGAGCCTGCGCTTCCTTTCCGCCATGGACTGGCGCGAATTCGTCGAACAGATGAGCGCCGTAGAACGGACCTTGCGGGAGGACCCTGCCGGGGTCTATGGCAGGATGAGTTTTGCCACCCGCGATCGCTACCGTCATGTCGTCGAGGAGATAGCAAAGAAGAGCGGGGTCGCGGAAAGCGATGTGGCCCTTGCCGCGATAGGTCTCGCCGGGGAATATGTTGCCGGAACAGACGGCGATGACCGGGCGAGACACGTGGGTTACTACCTCATCGACGAGGGACTGCCGAAGCTCGAAGCCCGCGTCCGGGTCAGGTCGTCCGTCGCCGACATGGTCCGAAGCATTGGCCGGAGGTTTGCCCTGCCGGTCTATCTGGGCTCGATTCTTCTTCTCGTGCTGGTCTTTGCCGCAGGCATGGTCGCCGAGACCGGCTATCACGGCACATGGCTCCCTGCTCTGGATCGTCGGCGTGCTCTCGCTCTTCCCGGCAAGCTCGCTCGCCATCGCACTGGTCAACCTTTTCACGACACGCCTTGTCACGCCCCGTCCGCTGCCGCGAATGGACTTCTCCAAGGGAATTCCTCCGGAATCGTCCACCCTGGTCGTGGTCCCCACCATGCTGACGAGCCCTGAGAATATCGGTCATCTCGCCGATGCCCTGGAAGTCCGCTTCCTGGCAAACCGGGACGACAACCTCCGGTTCGGCCTGCTTACCGATTTCCGGGACGCCCCCGAGAAGGAGCCGGCCGGGGACGAAGCACTCCTGCCGCTGGCCCGGCAAAGCATAGAAGCGTTGAACGACAAATACAGCGGCCCGGCCGGCGACCTCTTTTTCCTGTTTCATCGCCCCCGTGAATGGAACCGGCAGGAACAATCCTGGATGGGCTACGAGAGGAAGCGGGGGAAGCTCGCAGAGCTGAATGCGCTTCTGCGCGGAGGCGCAGGCAGCGGATTCTCTCTCATAGTCGGCGATACCAAAGACCTGTCGAACGTCAGATATGTCATCACCCTCGACACGGATACGGAGCTTCCCCGCGATTCGGCCCGGCAGCTCGTCGGGGCAATGGCCCATCCCCTCAATCTTCCTCTCTACGATGCGGATAAGGGGCGCATCGTGGCCGGATATGGCATTCTTCAGCCACGGGTGGCGATAAGCCTGCCCGGCACCGACCGCTCGCGCTATGCCCGCATGTGGGGGAGCGATGCCGGCATCGATCCTTACACCCGTGTTGTTTCCGATGTCTACCAGGACCTCTTCGGCGAAGGCTCGTTCATCGGCAAGGGCATCTACGACGTTGACGCCTTCGAGCGGGTGCTCAAAGGACGTTTACCCGAGAACCTTATTCTGAGCCATGACCTCATCGAAGGGTGTTACGTGCGCTCGGGACTCATCAGCGACGTGCAGTTGCTTGAGAAGTACCCGTCGCGGTACAGCGCGGACGTGAGCCGCCGCCGCCGCTGGATCCGGGGCGATTGGCAGGTCCTCAGGTGGCTCTTCCCCGGCGTTCCCGGCCTCAATGCCCGCTTCAGGAAGAACCCGCTCACCCCGTTGTCGCGCTGGAAGATATTCGACAATCTTCGGCGCAGCCTCGTGTCGCCGGCATTGACGCTTCTCGCGCTGGCCGGTTGGTGCGCATTGCCGTCCCCCTGGTTCTGGACTGCATCGATCGTTGCTGTCGTGCTGATCCCTTCCCTGATCGGCTCCCTCATGGAGATACTGAAGAAGCCCGACGACGCGCTCACAGGGCAACATCTCGCCGGCGCGGCCCGGTCCGCGGGCAGAAGCGCAAACCAGGCGATCTTCGTGCTCCTCTGCCTGCCTCATGAGGCGTTCTTCGGCGTAGCCGCCATTCTGCACACCCTGTGGCAGATGCTGGTTTCGGGCAGGGGTCTTTTGGAATGGAACCCTTCAGGAGAAGCGGACCGGGCGAGCCGGACGGACCTTGCCGGGTCCTTGCTGGCCATGTGGATCGCGCCGCTCATTGCCGCTGCGACGGCGGGTTATCTCCTGTATGCACGGCCTGCCGCACTGCCCGCTGCCTTGCCGATCTTGAGCCTATGGTTTGTCTCTCCGGTCATCGCCTGGTGGATCAGCAAGCCCCTGCGTCCGAGGAGATCGCGGCTGACCGGGGAGCAGGTCATTTTCCTGAAGAAGCTTTCCCGCAAGACCTGGGCTTTCTTCGAGGCTTTCGTCGGCCCTGACGACCATTGGCTGCCGCCCGACAATTATCAGGAAGAGCCGCTTGCTGCGGTTGCGCACCGGACATCCCCTACCAATATGGGGCTTGCCCTTCTTGCGAATTTGTCGGCATGCGACTTCGGCTACATTTCCGTCGGACAGTTCATCGACCGCACGGACAAAGCCTTCCGCACGATGGCGGGCCTGGAGAAGCACCGGGGCCACTTTTACAACTGGTACGACACGGAGTCCCTGAAACCCCTGCTACCCATGTATGTCTCGTCGGTGGACAGCGGGAACCTGGCCGCAAGCCTTCTCACCTTACGGGCGGGATTGCTCGCGCTGCCCGATGAGAAACCATTGGGAGCACGGCTCTTTGACGGTCTTTGGGACACGTTTATGGTGCTTTCGGATGCGGTCGGGACACGTAAGCCTGCCGCTCTGGCCCGATTGGAGAAGGACCTGGAGTCGGCGCGCGCTTTTCCCCGGATTCAACGCTCGTGACTGTGAAAGAAAGCATCGACCGCCTGGCGGCCTCTGCCGCGGAGTTGGTCCGCGATCTTCCGGCCGCCCCTGACAGCGACGCCCTATGGTGGGCCCGCGCCTTTGACGGCGCAGTGCCGGACCGCCCTCGACGAGCTGGCCCTGTGGCTGCCTCGGCTCGCTCCACATCATCGGATCGCTCCGGATCCCGTCTCACCATCCCGACGTTACGCGAATTGGCCTGCCTCGACGATGAGCTGCGGCCGCTTGCCAGGGAGCAGATCGGTCTCTGGGACGGCCGGGGAGCACCAGAACTTGATGCATTCACGGGGCTCGTCATCGAGTCAAGCCGCGCGCCAGGGAGCGCATTGCCGCACTCGTTGACCTTGCGTCCTTTCCGGGGAATTCGCCCTTCGCATGGAATGGGACTTCCTCTATGACAGGCCGCGCCACCTGCTCACCATCGGCTACAACGTGAGCGACGGCCGGAGGGATGAGAGTTACTATGACCTGCTGGCGTCCGAGGCCCGGCTCAGCAGCTTCGTTGCCATTGCGCTGGGACAACTGCCCCAGGAAAGCTGGTTTGCCCTGGGCCGCCTCCTCACCGTCGCCGGCGGAGAGCCGATTCTCCTCTCCTGGAGCGGCTCCATGTTCGAATACCTGATGCCGCTCATCGTGATGCCGACCTACGAGCACACGCTTCTCGACCAGACCTGCAAAGCGGCTGTCGCAAGGCAGATCGACTACGGAAAGAAGCGGGGGGTGCCGTGGGGTATTTCAGAATCGGGCTACTATATGATCGACGGCCATCTCAACTACCAGTATTCCGCCTTTGGCGTGCCCGGCCTGGGACTCAAACGGGGACTCGCCGGGGACCTGGTCATTGCCCCCTATGCCTCGGCATTGGCGCTCATGGTGGCGCCCGAGGAGGCAGCCAGGAACCTTGAGGCGTTGGCCTCCCACGGGATTCTCGGCAGGTACGGTTTTTATGATGCCGTCGATTACACCCCGACCCACCTGCCCCGAGGCCGCTCGAACGCCGTGGTCCGGTCCTTCATGGCCCATCACCAGGGCATGAGCCTCCTGTCCCTCGCCTACCTGCTGCTCGACCGGCCCATGCAAAAAAGATTCGAGTCGGACCCCGCATTCCAGGCAACCGTGCTGTTGCTTCAGGAACGGCTGCCAAAGGCCACGGCCTTCTACTCGCACGCATCCGATTTCCGAGGCGCATTCGGCGGCACATCCCGCGGAGGAGAAGCCGGTACGCGTCTACACGACCCCTCACACGCCCACGCCGGAGGTACATCTCCTGTCGAACGGCAGATACCATGTGATGATCACCAACGCAGGCGGCGGTTACAGTCGGTGGAAAGACATAGCGGTGACCCGCTGGCGTGAAGACACCACCCGTGACAATTGGGGGACCTTCTGCTACGTCCGGGATGTCGCGAGCGGCGTCTACTGGTCGACGGCTTATCAGCCGGTCAGCAAGGCATCCAAAGAGTACGAGGCGATATTCTCGGAAGGGCGGGCGGAGTTCCGCCGCCGGGACGAGGGCCTCGATACCCATACGGAGATCGCGGTATCACCCGAGGACGATGCCGAGCTGCGCCGGATCACCATTACCAACCGTTCGGAGACGGCACGGACAATCGACATCACGAGCTACGCCGAGGTCGTCCTTGCATCGCCTGCCGCGGACGCACTCCACCCGGCTTTCAGCAACCTCTTCGTTCAAACCGAGATCATCCGGCAGCAGAGCGCGATCATAGCAACCCGCCGGCCCCGTTCCGTCGATGAGCAACCGCCGTGGATGTTCCATGTGATGGCGGTCCACGGAGCGGAAGCGGGCGAGATGTCTTATGAGACCGACCGCGCGCGATTTATCGGCCGGGGGAACACCGTTGCCGCGCCCGCTGCGATGAGTAGCCTCTCTCCCCTGTCCGGCAGCGAGGGACCGGTGCTCGATCCCATCGTCGCCGTCCGGTGTCGCATAACCCTCGATCCCGGGGCATCGGCATCGGTTAACGTAGTCACCGGCGTAGGCGAAACCCGTGATGATGCGTGCGCCTGGTCGGAAAATACCAGGACCGCCATCTTGCCGACCGCGTTTTCGAGCTGGCGTGGACCCATAGTCAGGTGCTCCTGCGGCAAATCAATGCGACAGAGGCCGACGTGCAACTTTACGCGCGGCTCGCGGCTTCCGTTCTTTACGCCAATTCAGCGCTTCGCGCCGGCCCCGGCCTCCTGCTGAAGAACCTCCGGGGCCAATCGGGCCTCTGGGGTTATTCCATCTCCGGCGACCTTCCGATCGTGCTTCTTCGCATTGAAGATCAGGCGAACATCGAGCTGGCGCGCCAGCTTATCCAGGCCCACGCGTATTGGCGGCTCAAGGGACTGGCCGTCGACCTGGTGATCTGGAACGAAGACCATGCCGGCTACCGGCAGGCGCTGCACGACCAGATCATGGGACTCATCGCCGCGGGCGCCGACGCTAACCTGCGGGATCGACCCGGCGGCATCTTCGTCAGGGCCGCCGACCAGATAGCCGAGGAAGACCGCCCCCTCTTCCAGGCCGTCGCACGGGCCGTCATCAGCGACGGCCGGGGAACGCTCGCGGAACAGATGGACCGCCGGGGCCCTGCCGAGCCGACAGTGCCCGCCCTGGCTCCGACCCGCACGCATCGCCCCCTCCCGCCCGCCGTAGCACCCATGCCGAGGGAAGACCTGGTATTCTTCAACGGAATAGGGGGATTTACGCCGGACGGGCGGGAGTATGTCATTTCGACCGGCCCGATCAGGTAACGCCCGCGCCGTGGGTAAACGTGCTGGCAAACCCCGGCTTCGGCACCATGGTGTCGGAGAGCGGTTCTGCCTACACGTGGGGCGAGAACGCCCACGAGTTCCGCCTCACCCCCTGGCACAACGATCCCGTGAGCGATTCCGGAGGGGAGGCTTTTTACCTTCGCGATGAAGAGCGCGGCCACTTCTGGTCTGCCATGCCGCTTCCCGCCAGGGGCGCCACCCCGTATGTCACGCGGCACGGGTTCGGCTACTCGGTGTTCGAGCACGTCGAGCGTGGGATCAGCTTCGGAGGCGTGGGTGTACGTGGATATGGACCGGCCCGTTAAATTCATCGTCCTGAAGGTGCGCAACCGCTCGGGCCGATCGCGGCGGTTGTCGGCTACAGGATACGTGGAATGGGTACTGGGAGACGTGCGGCCCAAAACAGTCATGCACGTCACTACGGAAATCGATCCTCAAACGGGCGCGCTGCTCGCACGCAATCCCTACAATACCGAATTCGGCAATCGGGTCGCATTTTTCAACGTGGACAATACCGCCCGGACCGTAAGCGGCGACCGGACCGAGTTCCTTGGCCGTAACGGCGACCTCAGCCACCCCGCCGCCATGGGCCGCTCACACTTATCCGGCAGGGTCGGGGCCGCACTCGATCCATGCGGAGCGATACAAGTGGCCTTCAATCTCGACGACGGAGAAGAACGGGAGATCGTCTTCACTCTCGGCTCGGGGCAAAACGCCGATGAGGCAACCGGTCTTGCCCGTCGCTTCCGCGACCCTGTCGCGGCGCGAGAGGCACTGGACGGAGTATGGCGCTACTGGAACCACACGCTCGGCGCAGTCCGGGTGGAGACACCCGATCAGTCCGTCAACTTCCTTGCCAACGGCTGGCTCGTGTATCAGACGCTCGCCTGTCGCCTCTGGGGACGAAGCGGCTACTACCAGTCGGGCGGCGCTTTCGGCTTCCGCGACCAGTTGCAGGACACCATGGCCCTCATCCACGCCGAGCCGCGCCTGGTGCGGGAACACCTGCTTATTTGCGCGGGCCGCCAGTTTCCGGAAGGAGATGTCCAGCATTGGTGGCACCCGCCGGCGGGCCGTGGGGTGCGCACCCACTGTTCCGATGACTTCCTCTGGCTCCCCCTCGCAACGTGCCGCTATGTCCAGAGTACCGGCGACACGGGGGTACTGGACGAAACGGTTCACTTCATCAAAGGACGCCCTGTCAATCCTGAGGAAGACTCCTATTATGACCTTCCGGCCCGGTCCGAGGAGACGGCCAGTCTCTACGATCATTGCGTGCGGGCCATTCAAAGGGGCCTCAAGAGAGGCGAGCACGGCCTTCCCCTCATCGGTTCCGGCGACTGGAACGACGGCATGAACATGGTGGGCCGGGAAGGCAAAGGCGAGAGTGTCTGGCTCGCGTTCTTCATGTGTGAAGTGCTTGGCCGGTTTTCCCGGATCGCTCGGCTGAGGGGCGATCTCGATTTCAGCAAGCAGTGCGAAAGCGAGGCCGACAGGCTCCGCCGCAGCATCGAACAGAACGGGTGGGACGGGCAGTGGTATCGCCGCGCCTACTTCGATGACGGTACCCCCCTCGGCTCGGCGAGAACCCCGAATGCCGGATCGATTCGATAGCGCAAAGCTGGTCCGTGCTGTCGGGTGCGGGTGATGCCGCCCGTTCCCGGATGGCAATGGACGCGGTCGATAAACACCTGGTTCGCCGGGACGACGCCCTCGTCCAGCTTCTGGACCCGCCTTTTGACAAATCCGACCTGAATCCCGGCTACATCAAAGGCTATCTCCCCGGCGTGAGGGAAAACGGCGGGCAGTATACCCATGGGGCGATCTGGGCGGCCATGGCATTTGCTGCAACTTGGCGACAGCAGGCGGGCATGGGAGCTTCTCGCCATGATCAACCCGGTGAACCACGGGAAGTCGGCACAGGGCATAGAACGATATAAGGTCGAGCCGTACGTCGTCGCGGCTGACGTCTATGCAGTCCCGCCGCACACGGGAAGGGGCGGATGGACGTGGTACACGGGGTCGGCCGCATGGATGTACCGCCTTATCGTGGAATCACTCCTCGGTCTCACGCTAAAAACGGACAAGCTCTCTTTTGCGCCCTGCCTCCCCGCCGAATGGGATGGCTTCACCGTGCACTACCGCTTTCGTGAAACCATGTACCATATAAAGGTCCGGCAAAGACCCGCAGGAGAAGATGGGGCAACGACCGTCTCTCTGGATGGGGTCGCACAGGAGGGGAAGGTAATACCCCTCGTTGATGACCGGGCGGAACATTTCGCGGAAGTCACTGCGGCGTATCACGATCGCAAAGACTGGTAAACACGGCCTTTCTCCCAGACATTGCACCGAGTAGAACTCATTAGCTATAGCGCCCTCCTCAATTACAGAATGGTTGATCTACTCTGTCAGTCTAAACCGACTTGGCGAATGGAACGTTGGGGTCAGGCAGCGGCGTATTAAAGGCCAGGTGAACAGTAGGCTCGCTGCCGCCGTTCCAATTGCGGTGCGGCACGCCGGCAGGAAAGACGATCAGCGAACCGGAGGAACAGTTGTACTGCTTGCCTTCGATCTCAATACTCATCGTACCGCTCAGGATATAGAAGATCTGATCGACCGCGTGGACGTGCATACCGGCCGGGGAGCCGCCACCAGCGGGCGTCTTGATGCAAAAGATCGAGCAAGTCCTGGCGCCCGAGGCCTGATCGAACAGGACCTGGGTCAAGCGCTCGTTGGCGCCACTTTTGGCGATGGCCTCAAAATCAACCTTACGAACGTATTCCATGGGAGCGGCTGACTTCGGCATATCGATCTTGACCGCGGGTTTGCTTTGGGCCGCACTGGGGGTAACCCCATAACGGAGAGGGCCGCGCCCCCGAGGGCCGCCTTCTTCAAAAACTCCCGACGCGATTTATTGCGCATTTTCCATCCTCTCAGTCATGCGTTAATCATAGCCGCCAATAATGCTGTATTGCAAGAACAACATGCCTAATTCAACGCCGTTCCCCTCACCCTTGACCACGTTCTATCATAAACGATATATAATAAGGAGATGACAGGCGCCCCCGTGGATATATCACTCGCAAGCGAGATCATGACAGACTTCGCCCGTCTCACCGGACTTGCGCCCGAAGGCCCCCCGGAGACGCTACCTCTGGACCGACGCCTTCGCCGTCTGCAACTTCCTGGGCCTTTACGAGGAAACGGGCGACGTGAAATTCAAGGACCTGGCGCTCCAGCTCGTCGGGCAGGTACATTCTACGCTCGGACGATACCGGCAGGACGACACCAGGGACGGCTGGATCAGCGGCCTTGACGAAGAGGAAGGCCGACTCCATCCCACGGCAGGCGGATTGAGGATAGGCAAGGAGCTCAAGGAGCGCAAGAGCACCGAGCCCCTCGATGAACGCCTGGAATGGGACAGGGACGGCCAGTATTTTCATTACCTGACAAAGTGGATGCACGCCCTTAACCGGGTCACGAGGGTGACTGGGGAATTCGCCTATAACAGGTGGGCCGTGGAGCTTGCCCGCATCAGCCATGCCAGGTTCGTTTATGCCTTCCGGGCAGAGAGAAAAGGATGTACTGGAAGATGAGCACGGACCTCTCCTATCCTCTGGTCCGGTCCATGGGTCTCCATGATCCTCTGGACGGACTTGATCACGTACACCCAGCTTGCGGAAACAGCCGCGGAAGATCCGGAAATGCTGTACGGACCTGGAGACGGAGATCGCCGATATGGCCGGCATGTGCAAAGGGAGGAGCTGGGCCACCGACGACCCCCTCGGCATCGGCGGTCTGCTGTCCGACGCTTTCCGCGTGGCCCAACTGATGGCGTCAGGCTGTTTCTCGCAGTCCGGCCTGCTTGTCATTCTGCTGGAGTCCGCCCTCTCGGGCCTTGAGGCCCTCGACCAGGAGCAGATGAAGCTTCCCGCAGACTACCGTCTGGCCTTCCGCGAGCTCGGTCTGTCGATAGGGTTGCGCGCGCTTCAGATGCTTTCGGACCTATCGGGAAGAAAATGCGGCCGCTTTTTCGTGAAGAACACGACCTGGACGACCGGATAAGGGCCCTGAAACGGTATGGGCGGCTGGCGGAGGCTATCGAAGCGTTCTGGCTTCAGCCCGAGAACCGGCAGGCAGAATCATGGATGACCCATCGGCACATAAACATGGTGATGCTCGCGACGAGCGTATCTCCCGGTGGGTTCCTCAGGTTGTAAGACCATCACATATAATAGGGCCGCTTTCCCGTAGCGCCACGCTTTTGCGCGCGTTTCCTCCCAAAACCGGGTCGATTCTTTTCTCCTTGACAATAGGACTAACCTTTTAATATTATACGTTCAGAGATAAGGTCCGCACGCATCCGGCGGCCAATAAGAAAACCTTGCTGCTCACGCACCCCGGACAGACACGCGGACGACGCGTTAACGCTAATGGAGGAGGAGTTAATGAAAAAGGTAATATTGGTCCTGTTGGCGGTTCTCGTCCTGTCCTGGACGGTCCAGGTATCCGCGGCGGAGACGGTCAAGATCGGCCTGATCTATCCCCTGTCCGGCGTCATGGCGTTCGACGGGCAGTCGGTCGTCTGCGGGGCGAAGCTGGCAGCGGAGGAGATAAACAAAAAGGGCGGCGTCCTCAAAGGCCGGCAGATAGAGATTATAGTCGAAGATGGACAGGGCATGCCCGCTCAGTCCGTAGCCGCAGCGGAGAAGCTGATAAACCGCGACAAGGTGGCGGTCGTAATGGGCGCACTGCGGAGCACGGCGAGCCTTGCGGTCCAGCCGATCGCAGAGAAGAACAAGACCCCCATGGTGACGGTCATCTCGACTGCCCCGAAGCTGACGGAAGGCGGATACAAGTATTACTTCCGGATCTGTCCGCAGGAGGCCATGCTGGTGGCTGTGGCGGCCAAGTTCATAGGCACCAAGCTCGGCATAAAAAAGCTCTGCTACATGGGTCCCAACGACGAGTGGGGCCGCGCTGCGCTTGACGCCTGGGGCAAGCTGATGAAAGAGAACGGCGGCGAGCTCCTCAGGGGAGACCTGGTCCCCAATAACGAGACGAACTTCCAGCCGTACCTGACAAGGATAAAGTCCCTCAACCCCGACGCAGTCGCCGTACAGGCGGAAACGCTGATGGCGTCAATGGTTTTCAAACAGGCCAAGGAAATGGGCCTGACGATGCCTTTCATCGGCCACGGGGCGACGGCCTCTGATGAGTTTATAAAGCTGGCCGGCGCCGCAGCCGAGGGTGTCTACTCGATGATGCCCTATGTCTACACTTACGATTCACCCCAGAACAAGGCGTTCACAGCCGCATACGCGAAGCGCTACCCGGACAGGGGCATGCCTGACAAATACGCCGTTGGCGGCTATGACGGCGTCTATGTTATCGCCGACGCTATCGGCAAGGCTGGAAACGCCGACCGGGATTCGATCAAGAACGGCATGACGAAGATCGAGTCGCACCGGATACAGGGCCTGATCAAATTCGACGCAAAGGGTCAGGCGCACCCCCTGGCCTTCGTCGCGCAGAACAAGAAAGGCGTACCCCAGGTTATCGGGTTTCAGACCACAAAGGATTAGACCCGGCTTATATGCCGGAAACCGCGCGGGAGGGAACGCGTGACAGGGTGAGGGCAGCTACCCCTTCACCCCGCCCCGCCCTCCAGGGAGCGAGGGTGGCGCGGACCGCGGACGGTGCCTGAAATATAATGTCGATCTTCATTCAACAGCTCGTCAACGGCCTTATCATAGGCGGCGTTTACGGCCTGATCGCCGTGGGCCTCACGACGATTTACGGGCTGATGGACGTCGTCAACTTTGCCCACGGCGAGTTCTACATGCTGGGCGGCATGATAACTTTCTTCCTCATGCAACTCCTCGGCGCGAATTACTTCATCGCAATCGCCGCCTCGGTTATCCTGGTCATGTGCATCGGATACATCTGCGAAAAGTTATTGCTGAAGAAGCTGCGCGACAAAAAAACGGACATCCTGGTGGCAGGGGCCCTCGTTACCATAGGCATTTCCATCTTTTTCCAGAACACGGGCCTGCTCGTCTTCGGCTCCGTCCCCCGCATGATCCCTTCCCCTTTTTCGACGGAACCCCTTCATATCGGCCCGATACTCCTGGGCCGGATGAACCTCTTTGCGGGCATAGTGACGGTGGCGGTCATACTCTTTTCCCATTACTTCATCAAGAAGACGACCATGGGCATGGCGATGCGCGCCACATTCCAGGACAAGGACGTGGCGGCCCTCGTCGGCGTGCACATTGACCGGGTCTTCTCCTTCACGTTTATGCTCGGCGCAGGCCTCGCTGCGACGGCCGGCGCCCTCCTCGGCCCCATATACATCATCTACCCCAACGTCGGGGAGAGCGTGATCCTGAAGGCCTTCGTGATCGTGATCGTCGGAGGGATGGGGAACTTCCTGGGGGCCATCTTCGCCGCCCTCATGCTGGGGGTAATGGAGGGTCTCGGGGCGGCCTACATCACGGCAGAATACAAAGACCTCATCGGGTTCGTGCTGGTGCTCCTCATATTGCTGTTCAGGCCATCGGGGCTTTTCGGGCGGATGAAAAGGGTATGAGCAAGCGCGTCTCAGTCATCCTTTACGGGTTGTTATTCGCGGCGCTCCTCGCCCTGCCCCTTGTCCTGACGAACGATTATGACATCCATATCTTCATCATGGTGGGCATATTCGCCATCCTGGCGATGGGCTTCAACCTGATCTTCGGCTATATCGGCCAGTTGTCCCTCGGCCACACGGCCTACTACGCCATAGGCGCCTACGCCTCGGCGCTTGCCGCCCTCAAATGGGGGTTCCCTTTCTGGCTGGGGCTGGCCTTCGCAGGCGTGGTCACGGGCATATTCGGCTTCCTGATAGGCGTGATCGCCCTGCGATGGAGGAGCCATTCCTTCGTCATAGCGACTATCTGCTTCTGGGGCATCATCCACGTCATCCTTTTCAATTGGGTGTCGCTGACCAACGGCCCGGTCGGCCTGGGCAACATCCCGCCCCCCTCCCTGTTCGGCATGGTGTTCACGAGCAAGGTGCATTTCTACTACCTGCTCCTGGCCTTTGTGGCCGCCGTCTACTGGCTGACCAAAAGGGTCGTCTCCTCTCCGATAGGCAGGTCTTTCAGGGCCATCAGTGAAAACGAGCCGCTTGCGGAGTCGGTGGGGATCAGTGCCTTCCGCTTCGCCATGCTGGCTTTTATCCTCTCCACGGTGCTGGCGGGCGTAGCCGGCAGCATCTCCGCCCACTACGTCTCGTACATAAGCCCGGAGATCGCGGAGTTCTCGGTAATGATAACCATCCTGGTGAGCGTCGTGCTGGGAGGCAGGGGCACGCTAATAGGGCCGGTGCTGGGGGCCGCGATCATCATCTTCCTCCAGGAATACCTGCGGTTCGCCAAGGAATACCGCCTGCCGATCTTCGGCCTCGTCCTGATCCTGGGCATCGTATTTTCTCCCCAGGGGGATCGTGATGCTACCCGGCATTATAGCCGCCAGGAGAAAACCGAAGTGAGCGAGAAGTTCTTCCATACCGAGGGCCTTACGGTCCGCTTCGGCGGTCTCATTGCCGTGGACCATCTCGACTTCGAGATCAGGCAAGGGGAGATCCTGAGCCTCATAGGCCCGAACGGGGCAGGGAAGACGACGGCCTTCAACGCGATAACGGGCTTCACCTCCCTTTCCTCCGGGTCCATCCACTTTTGCGGCCACAACCTTACAGGCCTGCACCCCTTCCAGGTCGCCGCCTGCGGACTGGTGAGGACCTTCCAGCAGACGAGCGTTTTCCCGGAAGTCACCGTCGAGGAATGCGTCCTGATGGGCAGCCATAAAGGCGCGGAGACCCGCTTCCTGCCCACCCTTTTTCATTCCGCGTCATACAGGAGGAAGAAAAAGGAAGTTGCAGCCCGGACCAGGGAAATCATCGACTTCATCGGGCTGGCCGGCAGGTCGGACGTCGCAGCGAGGAACCTATCGTACGGAGAGCAGAAGCTCCTCGAGATCGCCGTCGCCCTCGGGGCTGCCCCGAAGCTGCTTCTTTTGGACGAGCCGGTTTCAGGCATGAACCCCGAGGAATCGCGCTCCACCATGGAGCTTATCTTCGCGCTGCGTAAGCAGGGGATCACCATACTCCTCGTTGAGCACGACATGAGCATCGTGATGGACATCTCCGACCGCATCGTCGTCCTGAACTACGGAAAGAAGATCGCCGAAGGCACGCCCGCGCAAGTCTGCGAGAACGCCGAGGTGATAGAGGCATACCTGGGGAGCGGCTTGAAATGCTCTATTTAAGCGACGTGTCGGCATATTACGGCAACGTGCAGGCCCTGAGGAGTATTTCTTTCGAGGTCAACGAGGGCGAGATGGTCGCCCTGATCGGCTCGAACGGGGCCGGGAAGACGACCACGCTACGCACCATCTCCGGGCTTCTTGCGCGGGCCGCTGGCCACATCACGTTCATGGGCGAGGAGATCGGCGGCCTGCCGCCCTTCGAGATCATCAAAGAGGGGGATCGCCCATTCGCCGGAAGGCAGAAGGGTCTGGCCGGACATGACCGTATTCGAGAACCTGCGGATGGGCGGATACCTGCGGAAAGACGCGGACGGGCTGAAGGAAGACTTCGAGAAGATGTACGCCCTTTTCCCGATACTTGCCGAGCGAAGGCACCAGATGGCGGGGAGTCTCAGCGGCGGGGAGCAGCAGATGCTCGCCATAGCGCGGGCGCTGCTTTCGAGGCCGAAGCTTTTGCTCCTCGACGAGCCTTCTCTGGGGCTGGCCCCGATCATGGTGGAAAGGGTGGCGGAGACCGCCGTGGCCCTCAACCGGTCCGGCATGACGATCCTCCTCGTGGAGCAGAACGCCAACCTTGCCCTCATGGTCTCCAGCCGGGCCTACGTCCTTCAGACGGGGCGGATCATCCTTTCAGGCAAGTCCGGCGAGCTTTTGGCGAACGGCGAGGTCCGCAAGGTATATCTGGGCAAATCCGACTAACGAAGCGTGAGGGGGGTCGCGTGCAGCGCAAAACCGTGACATTGCCTGTTCCCTACGAAACACCGGAAAAAAGAGGGGTATTCCTCGAGATGGAGGTCCGCCCGGAGAACCTGGCCGGTGTCTTCGCTCCCGAGGAGCCGCAGCCCCTGAAGGACCTTTTGGGGGCATTGGACTGGGCCGTCGAGCACCCCGTGGGCGGCGGGAAGCTCTCTAAGATACTCGCTGAAGGTCAGAAAGTGGCCGTCATCATCGAGAACCAGTACCGCCAGGCGCCCGCCGACGCCATCGTGCCTATGCTCCTTGCGCGGATCAGGGAGGCTGGTGCCCACCCGACAATCGTAATCGGCAACGCCCGGCTAGTGCCGCTGACCCCGGAGCAGATCAGGGAGAAGCTGGGCGGCGACCTTGTGGACAGCGGAGTCGATATCGTCTGCAACGACGTGAGCAAGCCGGAGAATTACGTCTTCAGGGGGATAACGAGCTTCGGCGTCCCCCTCTACATCCACCGGAAGGTGGCGGAAGCCGATGTAATAATCACCCTTGGGACTACGCAGGCAACCCTCTGGGGGTACGGCGGGTCGGGTATGATCAATCCCGCAGTCACGTCTCTTGATACGATCGAGCAGAACCATTTCATGGCGCTCGCCCCCGACTGCACGCCGGGAAACAACGAATGCAGCATCCAATTGGACAAGTACGAGGCGGCCCGCATGGCGGGCGTCTCGATGGGAATTAACGTGATCGTCAACAACAGGCTGGAGACGGTCGATATAAACGCCGGCGATTTCGTGGAAGCCCACAGGGAATCAGTCAGGAAGTACGACCGGATTTACAGAATCGACGCCTCTTCCCTCAAAGAGCGGAAGGCGGATATTGTGGTCGCGGGCACCTCGGCCCCCACCGATCATCTTTTTTACCACACCTGCTGGGCCATCCAGAACTGTCTTCCCATAATGAATAAGGGCGGCACGATCATCTTCGCCTCCCCATGCCCCGGATACCACGCCCTGCCGGGCTTCGCCTTCATGGACCTCCTGAAGCCGCATATGCCCGCGACGCGGGAAAACCTCCTCAAAGCCATACCGGTCTTTTACAACCAATCGAGCAGGCTGAGGGCGGCGGGGATCAGGTTCAAGACATACTGCGCTATGATCGACTACGACATAAAGATAGTCACGCTCCCGCAAAACCACGCCTTCGCCCGCGATATAGGCTTCAATGTTTACGGGTCCATCAGGGATGCGTACCGTGATGCGCTCGCGAGGCACGGGCACAACGCCCGGGTGGCCTTCGTCCCCTACGGGCGGTATACGGTGCTCGATATAGGATAGGCGCGCTTACAGGAGCGGGAGACTTTGGTTTTCAGGATTGAAACTGTTTTCTGTTGATAGACAGGCTGTCGAGAATGGCCTTGAGCTGGTCTCTCAGCACGGGTTTGGTGAGCGTCGCCCGTATGCCGCTCGACCGGACCTCGTCTTCAGGGATGATGCTGCCGTAGCCGGTGACTAGGATTACGGGGATATCGTCCTTTACGCCGATGATCCGTCTCGCCAGCTCGGTCCCTCTCATCCCCGGCATTATCTCGTCCACGATCACGATGTCGAATTTTTCGGGGGCGTCAGAGAAGAGCGCAAGCGCCTGAAGTGGACTATTGACGGCAATAGACGTGTAGCCCAAGCGCTCAAGGACCGTCGCCATCAACTCGGTTACTTCCTGTTCGTCGTCTACGAGCAGTACCATGCTCCGTCCCGGGACCGATTATCCAGCGTTAATAATAAGGTCTTCAGGCCGTAAAATCAAGGGCCGGACCGCACCGTCACAACGCGTAAAACAGCCTGTCAAAAAGCTCCTCATCCTCGATCCCGAGCAGCGTCCGCCGCACTATTCCGAGCACGCCGGCAACGGTCCTCTGTACCGGGGGCACGCTCCGCCCCATCATTCTCACTACGGTGCGTCCCGGATCGGGCGCGCTCACGCCGCACAGCAAGGCAGCATCATCGGCCGCTTCCCTGAGGGATTGCACAAGGACCTGCGAGACCTCCGGCCGGTTATGCACGAGGTACATCGATGCCGACACGTCGTACGATTCGAGCCGCCCGAAGGCACGATAGTCTTCTTCTTTCGGCCGCAGCACGAAACGGTCGCGGACGACTGCGCCTCCGCCCGAATATATCTCTGTCAGGCTGTCGTAGGCGTCAAACGCGAGCGACTCCCCTCTGCTTATTCTTCCCGTCGTGAACCAGTCGAGCAGCAGGCAGGTCGATGTCTCTTCCATATGGACCACGGTTTTCTGCACGTATGACGCGCCTTGGAACGGGATGACGTAGGGAGGGACAAATTCGAGCGTAGCCCCTTTTGCGAGGCGGACGTGCGTTGTCTGCACGGCAGGCGTGCCGTCACCCTTCAGGATTTTTGTCGCCGACGGGCCGGAGATGAAGGCATGCGCGCCGGGGCCGAGGCTCGATCTCCACCTGCACGTCTGTCCCCGCCCAGCAGGCCGGGCGCTGGGTTGACCACGTAGACATACGCGCAGCGGCCGCTTCCCGCATAAAAAGACGACAGCACCCGGAAAGGCATGCGGGAGAAAGATTCGGCGAGGATCGTGCCTTCCCGCCGCCTTTCGAAGACCAGCCGGAGGTCCGGGCCGTCCGGCTTCAGCTCACCGGCCAATGAATAGCACATCCTCTTTTATCCACCGGACGACGGAGTCAAGACCCGTCCCGTTCTTCAGGTTGGTAAACACGGAGGGCCTCTCTTTACGCATGATCGCAGCGTCCCTCTCCATTACGCCCAGGTCTGCGCCGACCATCGGCGCAAGGTCGACCTTGTTTATGACCAGCAGGCTCGATCTCGTAACACCCGGCCCTCCTTTCCGTGGTATCTTGTCCCCGCCCGCCACGTCGATGACGTATATCCAGCAGTCGACCAGCTCCGGGCTGAAGCTGGCCGCCAGATTGTCTCCGCCGCTTTCCACGAATACGATGTCGAGGTCGCGAAACGCCGCAACAAGGCCCCTGATCGCTTCCTGGTTGAGGGAGGCATCCTCGCGTATCGCCGTGTGGGGGCAGCCGCCCGTCTCGACGCCCCTGATCCGCTCGGCAGGCAGCGCGCCCGCCCGTATCAGGAACTCCGCATCCTCTTTCGTATAGATGTCGTTCGTCACGACGCATATCGAGAACTCCGGCGAAAGCGTCTTGCAAAGCCGCTCGATGAGCGCCGTCTTCCCCGAGCCGACCGGGCCTCCTACGCCTATCCTTACGGGTTTTTCCATGACTTGCTCCTAAGACTTGAAAAGCCTGGTAAACAGGTGCTCGTGCTGCATGGCGCGAATCTCGATGCCGGGCGCGAAGGTCGATATATCATTTTTTCCGAGGCGCATCGCCTCCTTCGCGAACCGGGCGGCAACAGGCATCAACCCGCTTATTGCAAGCTGCCCGTCGCTGTGGCCGAGCGGCACGAGCCTTACCCCTGCGCTCACGAGGGCGCTTATGGTAGAATACAGATAAGTGCAAAGGCTGCTTTCCGTGGAGATGCCGATATCGCCGCACACGGCCCCGAAAACGACAGAATGGTGGCCCCGGATCCTGCGCTCCCCCAAAAGCTCAAGCAGAGACGGCGCCATTGAAGCGGGGAAGATGACGCTCGCCACATTCAGGACACTGCCTTCCCATCTGCATGCTCGCCTCGCCAGCTCCTTGGCCAGCTTCATGGCATGGACGAGGCCGTCCAGGCGGACTATCTCCTCCATTTGCCCTCCACGGCCGCAGAGAGAAAGCCTTACGAAGATCAGATCGCCCCGGGCGAATGAGACCGGCAGATAGGAGTCGATGAAGCGACGAGGTCTTCCCTGCCTGCAGACGAGCCCATCGCTCACGAATGTTTCGAGACCGGACGAGTAAGCAAAGCGCACCGGAGGGAAAAACGAATCGCCCAGTTGAAGGGCGGTAAGGAATTGTTCCGGGTCATTCATGTTGTGGTGCGCACTCCCCGCGTTCCTCGCCGGCTCGAACCTCTCTTTCCTGCGCATGCAGGCATGCCCGTCTTGCGATCATGTCTTCCACGACGCGATCGTACGGGGTCGCGATGAAGTTGTGGTCGATCGCAACGGGGAGGTGCCTGTTGCCCAGCTCGTACGCCAGGACTCGCCGCCGACGTGGCGTCCTGCAGCGGTGCAACGAGCACATCCTCCGCCTCGGCTTCGACCGTTACGTGAAAGTCGTGCCCGACGTAGAGGAGGTCCCCGTCCATGAGCACGGTGCCCGTCGGAAGGGCCATGGCAAGCCCCCTCCTTTCCGCGTCTTTACGCGCTGCCGCGTGCTTCTCCGTTCCTGCCAGCCCATGACGATCGCATCAGGCTCGCTGCCGGCGGGAATCATGGCATTCCTGATGACCTCTTCTATGATGATCATGGCTAAAATAGGAAGTATCTTTGCGCCATCGGCAGCTCGGCTGCAGGTTCGCATGTGAGGATCTCCCCGTCCGCTTTCACAATGTAGGTCTCAGGATCGACTTCCATCTTCGGCAAATAGTTGTTGTGCACCATGTCCTTTTTCCCGATGGACCGGCAGTTGCTCACGAATGCCGCCTGTTTGGACAGGCCCAGCTCAAGGTGGACGCCCTTTTCGAAGGCGGCTTTCGAAAGAAAGGCGAGGGATGTGCTGGACGGGGCTCGGCCGAACGCCCCGAACATGGGCCTCATCATGTAAGGCTGCGGGGTCGGGATCGAGGCATTGGCGTCGCCCATCTGGGCAGTAGGCGATGAACCCTCCCTTTATCACCATTGCGGGCTTTGCGGCGAAAAATGCCGGTTCCCACAGTACGATGTCGGCCAGTTTTCCCTTCTCCAGGGATCCCACGTAGTCGGCATATCCCGTGGGTTATGGCGGGGTTGATCGTATACTTGGCGACGTACCTCTTTGCCCTCACGTTGTCGTTTCCGCCCGGTCCTCGCCCGGGAGCTTCCCCCTTTGTAGCTTCATCTTGTGCGCCGTCTGCCAGGTCCTGATGATCACTTCGCCTACGCGGCCCATCGCCTGGGAGTCCGAGGAGAGCATGCTGAAGGCGCCCATATCGTGCAGCACGTCCTCGGCGGCAATCGTCTCCGCCCGGATTCTCGAATCTGCGAAGGCTACGTCTTCCGGTATGCGGGGGTCGAGGTGGTGGCAGACCATGAGCATGTCCAGGTGCTCGTCCATGGTATTTACGGTAAAGGGCATGGTGGGTTTGGTCGACGAGGGCAGCACATTTGCCTCGCCGCAGACCCTCATGATATCCGGGGCGTGGCCCCCGCCTGCGCCCTCGGTATGGTAAGTGTGGATGGTCCTTCCCTTGAAGGCCTTGATCGTCTCCTCCACGAAGCCCGCCTCGTTCAGCGTATCCGTGTGGATTGCGACCTGGACGTCATATCGGTCAGCGACGGAGAGGGCCGTATCGATCACCGCGGGGGTGGAGCCCCAATCCTCGTGCAGTTTCAGCCCGATGGCGCCTGCCTCGATCTGTTCTTCCAGGGGCGCCGGCGATGGAGCAATTGCCCTTGCCGAGAAAGCCGAAATTGAGGGGAAAGGCCTCGATGGATTCGAGCATCCGGTGGATATTCCATTCGCCGGGGCTGCACGTGGTGGCGTTGGTGCCCGTGGCCGGGCCTGTGCCTCCGCCTATCATCGTCGTGATGCCCGACTCGATCGGCACATCTCGATCTGCTGGGGTGAGATGAAGTGTATGTGGGTATCGATTCCTCCCGCAGTCGCGATCAAGCCCTTCGCCGGCGATCGCCTCCGTCGACGCGCCCACCACCATGCCCGGGGTGACGCCGTCCATGAGATCGGGGTTCCCCGCCTTGCCTATCCCGCATATTTTCCCGTCCCTGATGCCGATGTCCGCCTTTGCGATGCCCCAGTGGTCGAGGATCACGACGTTGGTGATGACCAGGTCGAGGGCGCCTTCCCTCCTTGTGGCGGCCGGAGACTGCCCCATGCCGTCCCGAATCACCTTGCCTCCTCCGAACTTCACCTCATCGCCGTAAACTGCAAAGTCTTTTTCTATCTCTATGAAAAGATCGGTGTCCGCCAGACGGACCAGGTCTCCCTTGGTCGGCCCGAACATGTCCGCATACTGCCTTCTGTCGATTCGCGTTCCCACCTCATGCACCTCCGAAGCCCTTCTGCCTGGCCGCCTTTAAGGCACCCTCTTTGATTGATTCGTTCTCGATTGACCCATTCGTGAGGCTGTTGAGGCCGTGGACTACTTTTCGGCCGCCAAGCTCGACGAGGGCCACCTCCTTCTCCTGCCCGGGCTCGAACCTGATTGCAGTCCCCGCAGGAATGTCGAGCCTCATGGAAAACGCCCGCTTCCTGTCGAAGGAAAGCTCCTTGTTAACTTCGAAAAAATGGAAGTGGGAGCCCACCTGCACGGGCCGGTCTCCTGTGTTGCTCACGAGCAGCCGCACGCTCCGCCTCCCTTCGTTGAGCTCGATCTCGCCCTCCTTCGACTATGTATTCTCCCGGGATCATGACGCCTCCTTCTTTTCGCTCACCGTATGGGGTCGTGGATCGTCACGAGCTTCGTGCCGTCGGGGAAAGTGCCCTCCACCTGGATCTCCTTGATCATTTCCGGCACGCCTTCCATGACGTCGTCCTTCTTCAGTATCGTTGCGCCGAACGACATCAGCTCCGCAACCTTCATTCCGTCCCGTATACCTTCGAGCACCGCCGCAGTGATGACGGCGATCGCTTCGGGATGGTTCAGCTTCAGGCCCCTGGCCCTCCGCTCTTTTGCGAGACTGGCCGCCATATAAATAAGGAGCTTCTCCTTTTCCCTCTCAGATAATCTCATGCCCTATCCCTCCGTTGACTGGCGTTACGTCCTTATGGTCTGGCCGGATCACCCCCAAGACCACTCTTCCTAGCGAAGAGGCCCTCTTGAGGCAGATGCAGGCGGGTCCCCCCACAAGGGCGGCTACAGCGTCTCTTCGCCGCGCTCTCCCGTTCGTATCCGCATCGCCTCTTCGATGTCCAGCACGAAGATCTTTCCATCCCCTATGTGACCGGTCCTTCCCGCTTCCATGATGATCTCTGTAATGGTCTTCGCATCCGCGTCCCTTGCCGCGAGAAGGAGACAGGATTTCGGCAGCTTCTCGTAGTGCATGTCGCCTATGGTGATACCCTTCTGTTTTCCCACGGCCCCGGACGCTGAACTCGGTGAGCGAGGGAAAACCCGACTCCTTCAGCCTGTCCTCCACCCCCTTGAGTCTATCGGGCCTTAGGATCGCAACGATCATTTTCATGCGTCTTTCCCTCCCTATATGGCCAGATGGTTTTTTATCTCGTCCTTGGCTGAGTTCCCTGACGTCGCCGTGAAAAGCTATTGCTCCCTTTCTCCATTATGTAGCAGAAATCGGCGAGCCTCAGCGCAAACTCCACGTACTGCTCCACGAGGAGGATCGAAAGCTTTCCCTGCTCCTTGATGAAGCGTATGGTGTTCTCGATCTCAAAAACGATGGAAGGCTGTATGCCCTCGGTTGGCTCGTCGAGGAGAAGCAGCTTCGGTTCCGTGACGAGGATGCGGGCGATGGCGAGCTGCTGCTGCTGGCCGCCGCTCAAGTCCCCGCCCTTCCTGTTCTGTATGTCTCTTGAGGCCGGGAAAGAGATCGAATATGCCGTCGGGAATGGACGGCCTTCTTCCTCCTGGCCTCGAGACCGACCGCGAGGTTCTCTCGGACGGTAAGGTAGGGGAATATCTCCCTCCCCTGAGGCACGTAACCCACGCCCGCAAGGGACCTCGCCTCGGGCTTCCAATGGGTGATGTCGTTGCCCTCATATTCCACTTTGCCCGAGGGGCCGGATGCAGCCCCATGACCGTTTTCAACAGTGTCGTTTTCCCGACCCCGTTGCGACCCATAAGGGCGATGACCCTGCCTTCCGGGATATCCATCTCTACTCTCGAAGGATGACGGTCTCGCCGTATGAGCTTGTAATACTGCTAATGACCATTTTCTTGCGCCTCTCCGCCTCTGCCGAGGTATACGTCGATCACCGTCGGGTCGTTGCCGACCTCCTCGAAAGTCCCTTCGCAAAGGAGCCTTCCTTCGTGCAGGACCGTTACCTTCCGGGCGAACCTTTTGACGAAGTTCATATCGTGCTCCACCACGAGTACCGACCTGTCCCGCGCGGTCTCCATCAGGATCTCGCCGGTCCTGCTTCGCTCCCGCCCCGTCATGCCCGCGACAGGCTCGTCCACCAGGAGAAGTGCCGGCTCCTGCGTTATGGTCATGGCGATCTCCAGCCACTGCTTCTCTCCGTGAGACAGATCGCCCGCTTTGCTGAACACCCTTTTTTCAAGGTCCACCGTCCGCAGGACCGCATGGATCCGGTCCTTTTCGCTGCTCGTGTGTTTCCGAAACAGAGGCGAGAAGGCCCCGTCCGCCTTTCAGGGAGAGTTCCATGTTCTCGAAAACGGTCAGGTTCTCGAAGACGGAAGGGGTCTGGAATTTCCTGCTTACGCCGCACCTCGCTATCTCGTAATCGGTAGCTTCTCGAAGTCGATGCCGTCGCCGAAGAGCACCCGCCCTTCTACCGGCTTCACCTTGCCGCATATGACGTCGAGGAGTGTCGTCTTACCCGCGCCGTTCGGGCCGATGAGGAACCTCAGCTCTCCCGTATCCATGGAGAAATCCACCTTGTTGAGGGCCTTGAACCCGCTGAAATCGACTGATACGCCCTCTATCCGAATAATCGTCTTCTCCATCGCTACCCTCTCATCGCAGACGCTTTTGCCTGATCCGCTCGCCGCCGCAATCCGGGCCTTGCGCAGCCAGGGCAGCTTGGCGACAAGCCCCACGATGCCCTGCGGGAAGAGCAGTACGACGCCGATGAATAGGGCGCCCTGAAAATAGAGCCAGACTGCTCGGGAAGCTCTCGCTAAGGTACGTCTTTGCGAAGTTGACGACGAGAGCGCCGACGACGGCGCCTATCAGCGTGCCCCTGCCCCCGACGGCGACCCATATCGCCATCTCGACCGAAGGGAGTATGCCCATCATGGATGGTGAGATAATGCCCACCTGGGGCACGTAGAGAGCGCCCGCGAGACCGGCCAGGCCGGCCGACAGCGCGAAAACGGCGACCTTGAACAGGGTCGAGTTGTAACCGAGGAACCTGAAGCGGTTCTCTCCGTCCCGGATCGCCACGAGAATCCTGCCCGTCTTCGTCGATACGAGCCATTTGGCGAAGAGAAAAACCAGGATGAGGATGACGGCGGTCACGAGGTAAAGGCCCCTCATGGTTGCCGGCTCCGACAGGGAATAGCCGAAGATGCCCTGGAGGTTCGTGATGCCGTTCGTGCCGCCCGTATACGGCTGCTGCCCGATGAAGAGGATCGAGAAGACGAGGGCCAACGCCTGAGTGAGGATGGCGAAATACGGTCCTTTGATCCTTGCCCTGAAAGTGGGGATACCGATGACGACGGCCACTGCAACGGGCACGAGAATTACCATGGGAAAGGCAAACCAGGCATGGGCGAAGGGCTTCCAGAACCAGGGAAGCTTCGGTGAGACCGCTCCACATCATGAAATCGGGAAGGCTCTCGGACTGGAGCTTCAGGTACATGCCCATGGCATACGCGCCGAGGCTGAAGAAGACGCGTGTCCCAGGGTCAGGATGCCCGTGTATCCCCAGACGAGGTCGATGCCCAGCGCCACGATGGCGAAGGTGAGGAACTTGCCCAACAGGTTAAGCCGGAAATCCGACAAGAAGAAGCGGCAGGACGAAGAGCACCACGCAGCCGAGAAAGAATAGCCCAGTGGCCGTTGCAGCGGATTGAGGAAATGACTCTTCTTGTCGTCATTGCCTTGCACCTTAGTCCAACGCCCTTGTCTTCAACGAGAAAAGACCGGAAGGCTTCCACTGGAGAAAGACGATCACGAGGGTGAAAACGATCACCTTTCCCATGCTGGACGTGGTCACGTATTCGAATAGCGGATTGGTAAGGCCGATCATGAGGGCGCCCGCGATGGTTCCAGCAAGGTTGCCGACCCCGCCGAGGACCACGACCATGAAGGCGTCGACTATGTAGTTCTGGCCGGTCGAAGGGCCGATCGAGCCGAGCAGGCTCACCGCGCAGCCCGCTATGCCCGCTATGCCCGAACCAATGGCGAAGGTAAGGGAATCGACTTTCCTCGTGTTCACCCCCATGCAGGCGCTCATGTCCCTGTTCTGCATGACCGCCCGCATCCGCCTTCCGCTCACGGAGTAGTTGACGTAGAAATACATGCCCAGTATCGCCGCGACGGCGAGGGAGAGAATAAAGATCCTGCTGTAAGGAAGCTGGAAGCCGGCGAGCAGGCGCACGCCCCCCTGGAGCCAGTGCGGCGCGCTCACGTCCACGTTGTTGGCGCCGAAAACGTTGCGTGCCCCCTGCTGCAGGATGAGGCTCAGTCCCCAGGTTGCCAGGATGCTCTCGTACGGCCTTCCGTAAAGGAACCTGATGAGGACCCTCTCGACGATGAGGCCGATCATGCTCGCCACAATGAAGGCTGCGGGCAGAGAGACGAGGAAAGAGAGCCCCGCGTGGCCTCCGAAGATAAATCGCTGCATGACATAGGCCACGTAAGCCCCGATCATGAGAAACTCCCCGTGGGCAAAATTAATGAGGCCCATGATGCCGAAGGTGATGCTCAGACCCAGCGCGACGAGGAGGAGGATCGAGCTCAAGCTCAATCCGTTGAATAGTTGCGAGAGAACCGCTTCCATATAGACCTCGTGGTCGCTGGGGGGCGGGAAGGGGAGGAGGGGTACTCCCACCCCCCGACGCTGCTGCTACTTGTCTACGATCTTACCCGGGGCGAGGACCTTCTTCTTCGACACGAGAGAGGGGAATGGATCCGGCGCAACCGGCTTGCCCGACGTCCAGACGATGTCGAACTGGCCGTCGCTCTTCACCTTGCCTATCTGCACGATCTTCGAGGTGTGGTTGTTGATCGCGCTTATAGTCACCAGCCCTTCGGGGGCCTTATAGGAGATGCCCTGACCGCTTCTCTGACCTTTGCCGTGTCCGCGCTCTTTGCCTTGTTTACGGCCTCAGCCCAGAGATAGACACCGAAATAGGCGGCCTCGATGGGGTCGTCCGTCACCCGGTCAGCGCCATACTTTGCCTTGTAATTCTTCACGAAAACATCATTTTCAGGCGTTTTCATGCTCATGAAATAGTTCCAGGCCGCGTAGTGTCCGACGAGATTGTCTGCGCCGATACCCCTGATCTCGTCTTCCGCGATGCTCACGGACATGGTGGGAATGTCCTTTGCCGTGATCCCTGCCGCGCGGAGTTGTTTGAAGAAGGCCACGTTGCTGTCGCCGTTCAGCGTGTTGTAAACGACGTCCGGCTTCGCTGCCTTGATCTTATTGATGACGGTGCTGTATTCGGTATGGCCGAGGGGCGTGTATTCTTCTCCCACCAGTGTTCCGCCTTCAGCCTTCAGCTGAGCCTTTATGATGAGGTTGGCCGTTCTGGGGAAGACGTAATCCGAGCCGAGGAGGAAGAACTTCTTCTTGTTCTCTTTCAGCAGCCACGTCACGGACGGCATGATCTGCTGGTTGGGTGCCGCGCCTGTATAAACGATATTCTTCGACGCCTCCAGTCCCTCGTACTGAACGGGGTAAAAGAGCAGATGGTCGGCCTTCTCGAAGACGGGAAGGACGGCCTTGCGGCTCGCCGACGTCCAGCAGCCGAAGACGACGACTACCTTATCCTTGGAAATCAGCTTCCTCGCCTTTTCCGCGAATGTGGGCCAATCCGATGCCCCGTCCTCGACGGTGGGCTCGATCTGCCTGCCGAGAAGCCCTCCCTTCGCGTTGATTTCCGCAATCGCCATCAGCGTTCCATCCTTGACCGCCACCTCGCTGATTGACATGGTGCCGCTCAGGGAATGAAGGACCCCGACTTTGATCGGTTCCGCGGCCCGGGCCTGACCGCCCGGGATCGCGATGAAAAACAGGAACAGCAGGACCGCAAATACCGGTGTAACCCTTTTCCATCCATGTGTCTTGTTCATTTAGACCTCCTTTGATCTGTTCGCTTCGGGAGCTTTGTCAATGTCCTTTCAGCGTATTTCTATTTATTGTGAGTCGCCTGGGCATTCAGGCGGATGCTGCGGTGCATTTGGGGGCCGGACGGCGTCGTCCGGCCCGGGAGGAGAGCGCCTTCGCGGGTGATAATCAAAGACGCCCCACTACCGCTTAATCCAATAACCGTGCCATAGTAAGAAAACTTTACCGCCGAGGTCCGGAAACGGCCTGATACCGGCCTATTGTAAGCATCAGGCCGCGCCGCCGGAAAGAACAAATACGTTCTCCGGAGCAGCGAAGGGATACGAAAAGGTAAGAAACCATCATCGCATATTACGCAAACGTAGGCTTCGATGAAGACAAGGCAAAATTATGATAAGCTGGAAAATGCAGATCGGGAAGGCATTGAAAATAAACCGAACGAATGAGGTGATCGATGGGACTCATAAAGATCGACGAAACAAAATGCAAGAAGGACGGCGCCTGCACGCGTGACTGCTCGCCGGACATCATCAGGCTTTCCGAGCAGACCGGGCTCCCTGAAATAGTGCCGGGCGGGGATGCAGCCTGCATCTTCTGCGGCCACTGCGTGGCGGTCTGCCCGGAAGGCGCGCTCAGCCATGAAGGCTTCCCGCAGGAGATGCTCCCGTCATCGACGAAAAATCTCGCCATCGACGAGGCGCGGGCGGTGCAGTTTTTGCGGTCGCGCCGCTCCGTGAGGCTCTTTAAGGAAAGGCCGGTGGAAAAGGAAAAGGTGACGAGGCTTATCGAGCTCGCCCGTTACGCGCCGACTGCGGGCAACAGCCAGTCGGTGCAGATGGCTGGTCCATACGGACCCGGAGAAAATCAATGCGATCGCCGCCGGCGCCGCCGAATGGCTGCGGGGGGTCCTGAAAGCCGACCCTTCCATTGCGGTTGCCAAGCCCTACATGGCGAGGGTGATTACCACCTGGGACTCGGGCCGCGATTCGGTACTCAGGAAGGCGCCCGTGCTCATCGTGGCTTCGGCCCCGAAAGAGTCTGCCTTCGGCCTGGTCGACCTTACCATAGCCCTCACCTACCTTGACCTCGTTGCCCCGACCCTCGGCCTCGGCACCTGCTGGGCAGGGCTGCTCCAGGGGGCGCTCCTCTCATCGCCGCAGCTCAGGGAACTGATCGGCATACCGAAGGATCATTCAAGCCATTATCCGATGATGGTCGGGTATCCGGCGCTACAAGCACTACCGGCTGCCGGAGCGGAAAGCCCCTAAGATCGCTTTTGCCTGAGACCCCTCTCAAAAAGAATACGGCCGCAGCATCGGCCCTTGAACACAGGCGATGCTGCGGCCGCTTTTTGTTCGGCTCGTTCCTCCCTTTTACTTGCCCGCTTTTGCCCTCGCGGCTGCGATCTCTTCGCACGTAGCGCGCGCCGTCCTTCGGCGAGACGGTCAGGATGTCCGTCCCGATAAGGAAGTTCTTATACTCCGGCACCTTCTTCGTTACGCCGTAGAAGGTGGGCAGCAAGAGCTGATGGTCGCACTTGCGCACCTCCAGGGTGCCGATGGCCGTCTTGTCCATCGTCATGCCCTCCAGGGCGTCGATGAACTTCTCCGGTGTCTACTCTACCCGCCTTCTGGTAAGCCTTGGCGATGAAGTGGGCGACGTTGTAGCCGTAGAAAGCCGGCTGCGCCGGGTACCTGTTGTAGACCTTCCAGAAGGAGTCGACGAACGCCTTGTTGTCGGCGGTCTTCGGATAATAGAACAGGTAGTTCGCGGTCCCTATGGCCCCTTCCGGGCATTCGAGACCCAGGCTGGAAAGCACCGTAAACTCGATGGCCGTATGCTGATAGAAGGGGATCTTGGCGCTCATGCCCGTCGCCTTCGCCGCCTTCTGGAAAGCGATTACGGACGCGCCGGCGGAGCCCATGATGACGAAATCGGGCTTCGCTGCCATGATCTGGGTTATGTACGGGACGAAGTCGGACTCGCCCACCTTCCACCAGCTCTGCCCGATAAGCTGAACGCCGGGTTTAAGCTGTTTCAGGCGGTTCCATGTGGCGTCTACGATGGCGTGGCCGTATTCGAAATCATCGCCCGCTATCCAGTACTTGACGTAGGGCTTCTTCGCAAGGACCGCGGCTGCCGCCCTGCCCGCCATTGCAGTGTTCTCGGCCATATGGAAAACGTACCTGTGGCCAAGCTCGCCGACGATTTTGTCGCTTTTCGAATAGGTGCAGAGGAAGGGTATCTTCTCCGTCTTCGCGAACGAAGATATGGCGAGCGCGGAGGCGCTGCTGATGGTGCCCATCAGAAGGTCCACATGCTCCTTCATGACCAGCTCTTTGGCCATCGAGAGGGCGACGGCAGGCTGGAACTTCTCATCCCTGGTGACAAACTCGATCTTCTTGCCCAGGACGCCGCCTTGCCCGTTGATCTCCGCTACTGCCATTTTGAAGCCGTCCAGAAGGTCGAGGCCGAAGGCGGCCGCGCCTCCCGAATAGCTGTCCACGATGCCTATCTTGATCGTGTTGGCCGCACCCGCCTCCGGTGCGAAAAGCAGGGGGCAAAGCCCGGCTGCCAGCAATAGAACGACAATCAGTTTCTTCATGTGAACTCCTTTGATCTTTATTGTCCTAAAGACGCTCTCCTCCGAAATGTTCCAAACCAAAGCCGTTATCCTGAAAGCGACCTACTCCAGGTAGGCGCCCTTGTCAGCGCTTGTCGCATGGCGCGCGAAATGGGCGAGGTATCCTTTCGTGACCCTCGGCGGCGGCGGCGTCCACGGCGTGAGGCGCTCCTTGATCTCCTCGTCGCTCAGCTCCACGCTGACGACCTTGCGGCTATGTCGATCTCGATGATGTCTCCGTCCCGGAGAACCGCTATCGGTCCCCCGTCCATCGCCTCGGGCACGAGGTGGCCCACGCAGGGCCCGCCCGATGTGCCGGAGAACCTTCCATCGGTCACGATGGCGATCGATTTGTCGAGGCCCATATCGACGAGGAGCCACGTGGCCATGACCATCTCCCGCATGCCGGGACCGCCCTTCGGCCCTTCATACCGGATGACCAGCACCTCGCCCTCCCTGACCTTTCCGGAGAGCAGCGCGTCGATGCAGTCCTCCTCCTGCTCGAAGACCCTGGCCGGGCCGCGGTGCCGCTGCATCTCCGGCCTCACCGCCGTTTGCTTGACCACGGCGAGGCCCATGTTGCCCTTCAGGATGGCGATGCCGCCGTTTTCGCCTTTCGGATTGGAAAGGGGGCGGATGATCTCCTGGTCCCTGATATTGCGCACTCTCCAGATTCTCGGACAGTGTCTTGCCGTTCGCCGTGATCACTTTCGTATCGAGAAGGCTCCCCATCGATTTCATCACGGCCTGGAGGCCGCCCGCGCGCTCGAAGTCCTCCATGAGGTACTGCGGGTCCGACGGCTTGATCTCCATGATCGAAGGCGTCTGCCGGCTTATACGCTCGAAATCGTCGAGGTTGAAGGGGTAGTCCAACTCATGGGCGATGGCCGGAAAATGGAGGGTCAGGTTGGTGGAGCCGCTCGTGGCGCAGCAGACCTTGACCGCGTTGGTGAAGGCCGACGGGCTCATGATGTCCCGGGCCTTGATGTCCTTGTCGAGAAGCTCCATCACCTTGCGTCCCGCTTCCTCGGCCAGTTTCTCGAGGGCAGGGTCGGTGGCGCAGAGGGATGAGTTTCCGGGAAGGGACATGCCGAAGGCCTCCGACGCGATGCACATGCTGTTCGCCGTGCCCATGAGGCAGCAGGCCCCGGGGCCCGGACAGACCGCGCCTTCCACTTCGCGGAGTTGCTCCCTCGAAATCTTGCCCTGCCGGTACATGACGAAATATCTGCCCATGGACGAGCAGTCGAGCCTTTCCCCCTTGTAATGGCCTGCAGGCATGTAGCCGCCCGTGAAGACAACGGTCGGCAGGTTACACCGCGCCGCGGCCATCAAGAGCCCCGGAACGATCTTGTCGCACGTGCCGATCATCACCGCCGCGTCATAGCTCGCATGCTCGATCATCATTTCAACGGAAGCGGCGATCAGGTCCCGGCTCGGAAGAACGTATTTGAATCCCGTGTTGCCGCTCCCCTGTCCGTCGCAGGGAGCAAGGACGTTGAAGATCGTGGCCATGCCTCCGGCTCCACGAATGCCCCGTTTTACCGCGGCCGCGATGCGGTCCAGGTGGTAGGATCCGGGCAGTATCTCGTTCCACGTGTTCGCAATGGCGACGAGCGGCTTTTCCAGGTCTTCGTCGGTTGCACCCATGGATTTGAAGAAGACCCTGCGCATGTAATACTGCGGGACCTCCGGACTGAAATCCTTGCTTCGCAGCTTCGCGCCCATCTCCTCCCTCCCATACGGTCCGCCTCAAGCGGACTTAAACCTGTGTAAGATAAAGCTACCACTTCCCGAAGGGGCAAACAACAAGAAAAAGGGGGCGGGCCAATGTGCAGAATCGGCTTGACGGTAATTGAGGTATAGTCACACCCGCCTGTCTTTGATGCTGCGTTTTTGCCCCGTTTCTTGGACTGCTGACTGCCGGGGCCGGAGGAAATTTCGATGGATTTCCCCGTGATCGAGGGGCCGCCGCCCGGAGCGTACGTTTTCGGTACGTGAGGACGTACGGCCCCGAGAGACAGGGGAAAGGCGCGAAATTAACCCGGCCCTTATACCTGGCTTGACAGCAAAGCCCCGGTGGGCGATACTCTTTTGGTGAAAAAGTATACCCTGCACCGCGACCTCTCGCCCCACAAGCCGCTTCTCGACTATGAAAACGAGCTGAACGAAGAGCAGCTCGCCATAGTCACGGCCCCTGACGGCCCCATCCTCGTCATCGCCGGGGCGGGGAGCGGGAAGACCAGGGTCGTCACTTACAGGGTCGCCCGGCTGCTCGAAAAGGGCGTTGCACCGCAACGCCATCCTCCTCCTCACCTTCACGAACAAGGCCGCCAGGGAGATGCTCCACCGCGTGGAGCACCTCATCAAGATGGATACCCGCTACATATGGGGCGGCACGTTCCACCACGTGGGCAACCTGATCCTCCGGCAGAACAGCCGCAGGATCGACTTCAAGCCGAACTTCGCCATCCTCGACAACGAGGACGCGAAGGACATGATCGAGCTTGCGACGAAGGAGGCGGGGATCGACACGAAGGAGAGGCGGTTCCCGAAGGGCAACGTGCTGAAGGAGATATTCAGCTACTCCATCAACACGATGGAGGACCTGGAAAACTCCGTCAACACGCGGTTCCCTTATTTCATCGACATCCTTGACGAGATCGACGTGGTCAGGAGGAAGTACGCGGAGAAGAAAAAGGCGTCGAACTGCCATGGATTTCGACGACCTCCTCTTCTACTGGCACGCCATGCTCGCTCAGGACGAGGCCCTGAGGAAATACTATGCCTCCGTCTTTTCCCACATCCTCGTTGACGAGTACCAGGACACGAACAGGATCCAGGCGGAGATCGTCGATTTCATGGGCCTGATAAACAGGAACGTGACCGTCGTGGGCGACGACGCCCAGTCGGTCTACTCCTTCAGGGGGGCCAACTTCCGCAACATCCTCGATTTCCCCAGGCGATACCCGGAGGCGAAGGTCTACAGGCTGGAGACGAACTACAGGAGCACGCCGGAGATCCTCGATCTGGCCAACCATTCCATCTCCCACAACAAGCGAGCAGTTCGAGAAGAACCTGAGGGCGGTCAAGAGGAGCGGGGTCGCGCCGGTGGTGACGTCCCTGCGGGACGTGATCCAGCAGGCGGAATTCGTCGCCCAGCGGATACTCGAGCTGCGCGACGAAGGCGTCCCCCTGAACGAGATCGCGGTCCTCTACCGCGCCCACTACCATTCGATGGAATTGCAGATGGAGCTGACCCGGCGGGACATCCCCTTCGAGATCAGGAGCGGGCTGCGGTTCTTCGAGCAGGCGCACATCAAGGACGTGGTGGCCTTCCTGCGGGTGATGGTCAACCCAGGCGACGAGATATCCTGGAAGAGGATACTCAAGATGTTCCCCCGCATAGGGAAGAAGACGGCCGACCACATCTACGACTACCTGAAGACCTTCGACGACCCCGTGCGGCTCTTCATCACCAAGGAGATAGGGCAAGCATTTCAAGGCCATGCAGCCGGAAACGTGGAGAGGCTGTCGAAGCTCTTCGGCGAGCTGGAGGGCCTTGCCAAGTACGACGCCCTGTCGGACATGCTCTCCGCCGTCCTGAGCCACGGGTACATGGAATACCTGAAGTACACGTACCCCAACCACGAGAACCGCCTGGAGGACATCAACCAGCTCATCAACTTTTCGAGCGATTACGATTCGCTCGTCAACTTCCTCTCCGAGCTTTCCCTCATGAGCGGCATCAGCGGAGAAGAGGTGGTGTCCGGCGGCCACGGAGGACGAAAGGGTCGTCCTGAGCACCATCCACCAGGCGAAAGGGCCTCGAATGGAAGGCTGTCTTCGTCATCTGGTGCGCGGAGGGGCGCTTCCCCAACCCGAAGGCCGTCGAAGAGGGCGGGACCGAGGAGGAAAGGCGGCTCTTCTACGTGGCGGCGACGCGCGCCATGGACCAGCTCTATCTCTGCTATCCCCTGATGGTCTTCGACAGGCAGGTCGGCTCGGTGATCCTGCGGCCCTCCCGTTTCATCGCGGAGCTTGAATCCGCGCACTACGAAGAGTGGCAGATAGGTGAGGTCTGATGCCTACGCTTATCAGGACATGGCATCTGGCGAACGGCCTCAAGGTGGAGATTCTCGACGATACGGTCGAGCTACTACGGCGATTACTCCAGCGTAAAGCTTATGATCCGCTGCAAGGTCGGCGTGAAGAAAGAATACCTGTGCTCCTTCGAGTCGCACCCCCATTACAATGAGGCCGTAACGGAGGCCTTGGGCAGCCGAGGCGGAATACCTGCGGGAGATCACGAAGCCGGGCGTGCCGGGCAAGAACCTCGCAGGCGGTCAAGGCCTTCCTCGTGGATAAGTTCGAGGAGAACGCCCTCGGTTATTTGGAGCACGTGAATTTTCCCGAACAGTTCATACAAAAGAAATTCAAGGACACAGCGGAAACAATTGTCAAAAGAGGACCACCCGGCCGATGGAGACCGATAGGCGGGTGCCCCTTTCGCTCCTGTCGGAGACGAGGAGGGGGGCCATCGTTACGGTCAAGGGGGAAGGCGGCGAATACAGGGGCCGCATAGTCCGCATCGACGGGGAGGAAGCCGAGGTACGCGTTTTCGAGGAGCTTCCTTTCGGGAGCGAATCGCCCCTCCATATCATCCTTATCCAGGCGGTCCCGAAAAAGGAGCGCATGGAGCTTATCATCCAGAAGGCGACCGAGCTGGGCGCAGCGGCCGTTTTCCCATGCATGTCGGAAAGGAGCGTCACGGCGGAGGCACACAGCGGCCAGGATAAATCGCACCGCTGGCAGGCGGTGGCGCGGCGGGCCGTCGAGCAGTGCAGAAGGCGCGTCGTGCCGCATGTTGCGCCGTGGCGGACCTTCGAAGCGGTCGTCTCCGATGCGGCCGCGTGCGGCGGCCTCAAGCTCATCCTCTACGAGAAAGAGCGGAGCACCCGCCTTACGGACTTCCTCGAACGAGCGGAAGGAGAAAGGCCCGAAAGGGTCGTCATAGCGTGCGGACCCGAAGGCGGCTTCACCGAAAACGAGGTCCTGACAGCAGTGAAAAATGGTTTTATCCCGGTGAGCCTGGGCGGGCGGGTGATGCGCTGCGAGACGGCCGGCCTGGCGGTGCTTTCGATCCTTCAGCATGAATGGGGAGATATTTAGCGAAACGGACCGGGCAACGCGCTACTCCCACTCCTCATTTATCTTTCGTATGCCTGCGTAGTAGCAGCATTGCTGGCTCCTGAAGTTGTTGTCGAAGACGCGGACATTCCCGTCCCCGAAACTTATGCGGACATAGCAGAAGCCGCCGGGCACTTCCGACGTCCTTTCCTCCACCACGACGCCCTTGCCCCAGCGTCTGTAGTGCTTGTGAAAAACCTGGTCTCCCACCTTCAAATACAGGCGGTGCTCCCTTTCCATGGAAAAAGAATATATCATCGAATAGCCTATTTCAAGGGCAGTTCAGCCTGCCCGGCAAGCTGTGCAAACGCCCTGTTTCCGGCCGCCGGATTGCATTGCGGCCCGCTTTGTAGCATAATCACTCAAGGGGAAGCACCCACAGGAGGAACGCTCGGATGGACAGGGAGACCATACTACTCACCGGCGCAGCCGGGTTCATCGGATGGGAAACAGGCAAGAGACTCCTCGCGGAAGGCAGGCGCGTGGTCGGCGTCGACAACCTCAACGACTATTATGACGTGCGGCTGAAGGAGCACAGGCTTGCGGACCTGAAGGGCCGTGAAGGTTTCTCCTTCTACCGGGCCGATATAGAGGACATCCGGGCGTTAGGCGAGGTATTCGCTGAAAACCGGATAGACGCTGTCATCAACCTCGCGGCAAGGGCCGGCGTCCGTTACAGCATGGAGAACCCGTTCGTCTATATGAGCACGAACGCAAACGGCACCCTCAACCTGCTGGAGCTGATGAGAAAACACGGCGTAAAGAAGATGGTGCTCGCATCAACGTCTTCGCTCTACGCGGGCCAGAAGATGCCCTTCTCCGAGGAACTTCCGGTCAATACGCCGATCTCTCCATATGCGGCATCGAAAAAAGCGGCCGAGGCGATGCTCTACACGTACCACTACCTTTTCGGCATCGACGCCTCCGTCGTGCGGTACTTCACCGTCTACGGCCCCGCCGGAAGGCCGGACATGAGCATCTTCAGGTTCATCAAATGGGTCGATGAAGGCAGCGAGCTGGTCCTTTACGGCGACGGGTCGCAAAGCCGCGATTTTACCTTCGTCTCCGATATAGCGGAGGGCACCGTAAAGGCGCTCAAACCCGTCGGCTTCGAGGTCATCAACCTGGGCAACAGCACGCCCCACGAGCTGAATGAGGTAATCTCGCTCATCGAGCAATACCTGGGTAAGAAGGCCGCTGTGCGAAGGGAGCCGTTCCAGAAGACAGACATGGCTGCGACATGGGCGGACGTCGGGAAGGCTGGACGCCTCCTCGACTGGTCGCCGCAGGTGTCCCTCGCCGACGGGCTTAAGGCCACGGTCGACTGGTACACACAAAACAAGAAGTGGGCCGGCGACCTCGTAATCGACATGACTAAATGAGCGTGCCGCGAATAAGGCGGGCGCCGGGCCGGGGGGGTGGAACGGCGCGGTTGCGCTGTGTGGTATAATCCGGAATGAAAAAGATTATTTCCTTCGACCTCGACGGCACGTTAGTCGACGGGCTTTACGGCAATATGGTCTGGCTGGACGGCGTCCCCGGGGTTTACGCCGAAAAGCGCGGGATGTCCAGGACTGAAGCCGCCTCCGAGGTCAAAAAGGCATACGATTCGATCGGTGAGTCGCACCTCTTGTGGTACGACATCGGCTACTGGCTCCGGCGGTTCGACCTTGCGGTTTCTGTCCCCGACCTCCTCGACCGCTATGCCGACTACATACGCCCGCTTCCGCACGTGACCGAGGTACTGGAGGCGCTCAGCGCGAAGTACCGCCTTGTCATCGCCTCTAACGCGGCCCGGATCTTTGTCGATAAAGAGCTCGCGCATACCGGGCTCGGCAGGTATTTTACCCGCACCATCTCGGCTACGAGCGATTTCGCGATGGTCAAGAAGGAAGAGGGCTTTTACCGCCGCATGTGCGCAGACCTCGACGTATCTCCCTCGGAGATCGCCCACGTGGGCGACCATCGCGTTTTCGATTTCGATGTCCCACGCCTGGCCGGCATAGATTCCTACCATTACGACCCTGCGGCCGCCGCAAACGACGGCGCGATACGCGACATGCGAGACCTTCTGGAGAAGCTATGAAAAAGTGCCACAAGTGCGGCGCAGCCGTGAACATGGAAAAGGTATCGAGGCAGGACGAATGCGAGAAGTGCGGGGCCGACCTGCGCGTCTGCCTGAACTGCACGTTTTATGATAAGAACAGGGCGAACGAGTGCTTCGAGCCCCAGGTGGAAAGGGTCAAGGAGAAGGACAGGTCGAATTACTGCGACTATTTCCGCTTCAAGGACGACGCCGGGCAGAAGGACCCACGCACGGACGCGCAAAAGGCGTGGAAGGACCTGTTCAAGTAAGCAACACGCCAGGGCGCCTCTATGAACCTTCCCGCCGCGCGCGTGTAAATAATTCTGTACCTCTCCGGATCGAGCTCGAGGCAGGCGGTGCAGCCGCCTTCCACGCATGCGGCAAGCTCTTCCTTCGGCGGAAGCGGCTCAAGGAGCACGTCGAAGCCTATCGACTCGTACATCTCCCTCATTTCCAAAAGGCGCGGCTCTTCCGCTATAAAGCGCTTCTCCCATCCCTTTTGGGCCAGCTCTTCCTCACGTCTTGTCATATTAAATATTATACAGGATCGCAGCCGTCCGAAGGAACGTTTTTGAAATAATCGATGGTTTCTTGCAGCCCTTCCCGGAGTTTCACTTCAGGCGCCCATTTAAGGCGGCTTTTTGCCTTGGAGATATCGGGGCACCTCCTTTTAGGGTCGTCTTCGGGCAGTTTCTTATATACGATGGGCGATGAAGAGCCGGTCATGCGGACGATCTTCTCCGCCAGTGCGCCAATCGGCGTCTCTTCCGGGTTGCCGAGGTTCAGCGGGCCGGGGAACCCCGAGAGGTGGGGCACAGTGTAATCCTTTTCCCTCGGGCTCTCTCCCGTCTCGTAGTCCATCATCCGTATCATTCCCTCTATCATGTCGTCGATGTAGCAGAATGACCTCGTCTGCTTCCCGCTGCCGTAAATCGTGATCTCTTCGCCCCCCAGGGCCGATACGATGAAGTTGCTTATCACGCGGCCGTCATCGGGCCTCATCCTGGGCCCGTAAGTATTGAATATGCGGATCACCTTTATGTCCACGTTGTTCTGGCGCAGGTAATCGAAAAAGAAGGTCTCCGCCACCCTCTTGCCCTCGTCGTAGCAGCTCCTCTTGCCTACGGGGTTGACGTTCCCCCAGTACTCCTCCGTCTGGGGATGGACTTCCGGGTCGCCGTAGACTTCGCTGGTGGAAGCCTGCAAGATCCTCGCCCTCACCCTCTTCGCCATGCCGAGCATGTTCAGGGCGCCGAGGACATTGACCTTTATCGTCTTGACCGGATTGTACTGGTAATGGATGGGGCTCGCCGGACAGGCCAGGTTGAAGATCCAATCGACTTCGAGGAGGATCGGCTGCGTGACGTCGTGCCTAACGAGCTCGAAGCCCTTGTGGTCGAGGAGCTGGGCAATATTCCGCCGTCATGCCGGTAAAAAAATTATCCAGGCAGACGACTTCGTGCCCGTCGCGAATGAGGCGGTCGCAAAGATGGGAGCCGATGAACCCGGCGCCGCCCGTTACCAGAACGCGCTTAGGCTTCAGGTACGTCTTATAGGCATACAAATATTGTCTCCCTATTCCGCGCCGGCCCGCTTTGAGTCCGGCCTGCCGATGCAGATATAGGCGAAGCCGAGCCTTGCCAGGGTCTTCGGGTTGTACTGGTTCCTGCCGTCGAATATGACAGGCGCCTTCATCAGCGATTTCATCCGCTCGAAGTCCGGCTCCCTGAAAGAGAGCCACTCCGTAAGGAGTATAAGGGCGTCGGCCCCTTCAAGCACGTCGTACTGGTTCTTGCCTAAGGTAAGGACGCCGTTCTTGAAAATGTGGGAGGCAGACTCCATCGCCTTGGGGTCGTAGCGCGAACACCTGCGCGCCCGCTTCCGCCAGGCCGTTGATGATGTGAATAGCCGGCGCCTCTCTCATGTCGTCGGTATTCGGCTTGAAGGCAAGCCCCCACACCGCGAACTTCTTACCCTTAAGGTCTTTCCCGTAGAACGACTTTATCCTTTCCAGGAAGTAGAAGCGCTGGGCCTCGTTTACGTCCATAACCCGCTTGAGTATCGAGAAATCATAGTCAAACTCACTGCTCGTCTTTATCAGCGCCCTTACGTCTTTCGGGAAGCAGGAGCCGCCGAAGCCTACCCCCGGGAAGAGGAACTTCGGCCCGATCCGCGAATCGGTCCCTATGCCCCTCATGACCTTCATAACGTCCGCCCCTACCCGCTCGCAGACGTTCGCTATCTCGTTCATGAAGGAGATGCGCGTCGCGAGCATTGCGTTGGCCGTATACTTCGTCATCTCCGAGGACCGCAGGTCCATAGAGATGAGAGGGGCGCCCGTTCTTACGAAGGGGGCATAAAGCTCGCCCAGGATCTCCTCGACCCTGCTGTTCGGGGAGCCCACGACAATCCTTTCGGGCTTCATGCAGTCATCGACGGCCATGCCTTCCTTGAGGAATTCCGGGTTGGAGGCTATGTCGAAGGGGATATCGAGGCCGCGTTTTTCGACCTCGGCCGCGATCGCATCCCTCACCTTCTCGCAGGTGCCTACCGGCACCGTCGATTTCACGACGACCACGCGGTACTTCTCGATGCACCTGCCTATATCGCGGGCCACGGTCAGCACGTATCGCAGGTCTGCGGACCCGTCCTCATCCTGGGGCGTGTTCACTGCAATAAATATGATCAGGCCGTGGGCGACGGCCTCCTCTACGCTGGTAGTGAACCGGAGACGCCCTTCGGCCAGATTGTTTTTGACGATCTCTTCCAGTTGGGGCTCGTATATGGGTATCTCGCCATTTTGCAGGCGCTCCACCTTCATATTATCGATGTCCATGCAGACAACGGTATTTCCCGTCTCCGCAAAGCACGCCCCGCTTACAAGCCCTACATAACCTACACCGACCACCGAAATGCGCATTAGAGCACTCCTTTCGTGGAAATGGTAACGTGTATAGGCCGCTCAAGTCAATTGAAAACCAGTCGCTCGCCCGATCGTGCCCGGCCGCCGCCCGGCATAAGCAAAGAAAACATGCCTGAACGGAAAGCCCGGCAAACGGCTGAAAGGGCCAGCCCTTAAGTTTTTTCCGCATAAACCGATCAATTGATTAAAACAGCGCACCCACTCCTTAGCCCCGGCGGGCAAGGAGCCTGACCGAATAGATTCACCCCGATGTTTCCCTCCAGGCGAAGCCCTGACGATTGTATCTATCGCGGGGCTTCGTCCCCCTCCTTTATAATGACCTCTAATAAAAGACTCTGCTGCAGATTACAAAGCAAGCGTAAGCGCAGCGCCGGGAGGGAGGCCGTCGCTGTAAGTGGTGTTGAACCCGATTACTGCCGGAGCGAGCGCCGAGCGCGGCAGTAATAAAGCAAGCGAATGCGAAGCGCCGAGCGGGAGGCCGGTGGATAAGTCGCCTAGGTGTTGAACCCGATTACTGCCAGGGCGAGCCCGCCGAGCGCGGCAGTAATAAAGCAAGCGAATGCGAAGCGCCGAGCAGGGAGGCTCGCCGGGCTTTGCCCGGCGAGGGGGCGCTGAGCCGGATGAGGCTGCCGCGGCTTTGCGCCGCGCGAGGGGGGGCTGAGCCCCAACGATTGTGCCCCAATGATCGACAAAAGGGTCGAAGACAGGCGGCACGTTTCGACAAGATTGTTCGTAACGCGCCGCCTGTCCTGCACTTCTTTTATTCGGCGTCAGGCACCCAGGCCTTGTGGTCGGGCACCCAACGGCCGTTCACGGTCTGGCCCGGCACGTCCACCCATTGCCCCCTGCTCGGTACAGGAGGGCCGGGGGCCGCTGCCTGGGGCGGCGGGGGAGCGGCATAGGCCGGCGCAGGGGCCGCAGCATATGCCGGGGCGGGGGCCGCGTAAACGGCAGGCGGGGCGCTGTAGACGACCGCAGGCGGCGGGTAGACGTAAACGGGTGGGGGAGCGGCGTACCACGGCCGCGCCATTGCAGCGCCGAGCACTACTCCGCCGGCGAACAGGCCTGGTCCGTACCAGCCGCGGCCATGCCAGCCGCGCCACGCATGGCTCTTCACCGGAATAAGAAGAGAGATCCCGACGAGCACCGCCACTGCCAATAACCAGGCTTTTCTTTCCCATAGCCACACCTCCTGATGCAAATAGATACGCAATCAGCACAGCAAGTTGTGTGCCACCGGCGCAGCAGACCGCCGCCGACCTGCCGTGTAACCTTTGGTCGGAAACAGGCGACTATATGGTTAAGGATTACCTTGAGTTGGGTTATAATACAGCAGCTATGGAAGAAGCTCCCCACCAGGACGACGCAGAGGTCGTCCGCCGAGTTATAGACGGCGACGTCAATGCTTTTCGCTACCTGGTCGAGAGATACCAAAACGTCGTGGCCGGGGTCGTAAGAAAGCACGTGCCTTACGATTACCTGGATGACACGGTGCAGGATGCCTTCTTCCGGGCTTACCGGTCGCTGCCCACTTTTAAAAACGGCAGCTTCCCGGTCTGGCTCTCCGTAATATCGGTACGGGCGTGCTACGACTTTTGGAGGGCACGGTACAAGTGCCCGGAGCTTCCCGTAAGCGCCTTTACAGAGCGGCACCAGGCGTGGCTCGAGGAAGCGCTTTCGGATACGTCCAGCGAGTCATACCGCGAGAAAGGCCTTCAGAAAGAGGCCGGGGAGGTACTCGACTACGCCCTCGGAAAGCTGTCGCCCGGTGACAGGATGGCGCTCGAGCTTGTCTACCTGGAAGGCAGGTCGATCAAGGAGGCGGCGGCGCTCCTCGGCTGGTCTTCCACAAACGTGAAGGTGCGGCTCTTTCGCTCCCGGAGAAAGCTCCGGGGGCTGCTAACTAAAGAAAACGGAAAAAGGAGCGATCGATGAATATTTTCGATCCCGACCGGAACAAACTTGACGCCATGCTTAGGCAAGCTTACCGCGCGAGGGATAACGCGCAGGCCGGCGCACATCTGTGCGACAGGGTAATGATGCGCGTGCGGCAGGCCGGGCCATCCGGGTCCGGAGAGCGAGACGCGGCCGGGCTTGAAGAGCTGGCGTGGCGGCTCGCCCCTGTTTCCTGCGTCCTTACGGTCGCGCTGATCTGCCTGTTGGTCACCTTCGGCTCGGTCTCCGCCGACCCTCTCCAATCGTTCTTCAGCAGCACGGAAGAGGCAGCGATGACACAGGTATTAGGGGTATAGGAGGGGCACTATGACAAAGTGGAGATCTTTTGCCGGAATAGCGCTCGTGCTCCTTTTGGGCATCGTTATCGGGTCGGTGGGCACCCATTTTTTCACACAGCACAGGTTTCACCGCTTCCCCGATCACAAGACAAGGACGGAGCGCCTCATGAAGGAGCTGTCAAAAGAGCTGGCCCTTTCAGAGCAACAGGCGCAGGCGATAAGGCCGATAGTCAACCGCACGGACGAAAGGCTCCGGGAGCATTTTCAAAAGACCAGACCGGAAGCGGAGAAGATCGTGCAGGAGAGCTTCGCCGATGTACGGAAGCTGCTCAACGAAGACCAGAGCAGGAAACTCGACAAGCTCAGGGAAAAGCTCCACGGGCGAAGACCCGGATGGGACAGATGAGGCGATACGCCGCGCAAACGATGCGGGCCGGAGCGGCAGTTCTCGTTTTCTGCATCCTTACGGTACCCTCTTTCGGGTTCAATGCTGCCGATTTGGAGAAGGTCAGGCAGACGAACAGGTGCGGGGATTGCGACCTCGCCGGCGCGGATATGGCGGGCAGCGTGATGAATGACGTGCAGATGCCCAATGCCAGGATAGCAGGCGCCAAAATGGCGGGGGCAGACCTCTCCAGCGGCAACCTTTCGGGCGCTGACCTGTCCGGCGCAGACCTCTCGCGTGCGGACCTCTCTTATGCTAACCTGTGGCATATCAATCTGTCGAAGGCGAACCTATCGGGCGGGCGGCTGATCGGCGCAAGGCTCCAGGGCGCAAACCTTACCGGCGCCAATCTATCGGGCGCAAGCCTCGATGCCGCCGACCTTGCGGGGGCCGACTTGAGCGGCGCGACCTGGACGGACGGGAAGAAATGCCTTGAAGGCTCGAAAGGCGCATGCAAGACGGGCGACTCGGAGTCCCAAAAAACATCGACAAAGCAGAAGAGCCGCAGCAGGCTTCCGCTTCTCCCCCTGCCCCAGTAGAGACTGCCTGTCCGGACGGCGCCGGGTGCGCCCGACAACCGGGCGGCTTTTTCTATTGACTTTGTCAGCCGGCGATATCATCATGTTTTCGTTGCGAAATCTTTAGTGGGGAGGCTCGACCGATGCCGACAAGAAGGGGCTGCATTATGCACCTCCACCTCTGGCTTGAGACGGAGGAGGGGGTGTTTTTCGGGCCGGGCCGCGCTGAGCTGCTTGAGCGCATCGAACACCACGGCTCTCTCCTCAAGGCCGCGGACGATCTCGGCATGTCGTACCGGGCCGCGTGGGGCAAGATCAAAAAAACGGAAGCCGTGCTGGGCAACAAGCTGATAGAGAGGGCGGGCAGTTACAGAAAAGGCTATCGTCTGACCGATTACGGCCGGGCGCTGACCGAGAAATTCAGGCTGTGGTACGACGAAGTCGAGGAAGACGCGCTGCAGAAGGCACGGCGCCTCTTCGGGACGCCGGTCGAAAAGCAAAAAGAGAAAGGCCTGAGGCTGGACAACTACCCGCGCCCCTGAAAATGAATAACCCTGCTGCGGGCAGCAGGGTCATAAAGCAAGCGCATGCGCAGCGCCGAGCGGGGAGGCTCCATGAGCTTTGCTCATGGAGGGGGTGCTGAACCCCAATCATGATTCGTCCTCCAGGGCAACCTCCGGAGCGCGCGTCTTAATCTGCACCCACAGCCCCCTCGCAATCGAAAGAAAGGCAAGGATCATGAAAACAAGCGCGATGGGACGGGTGAAGAAGATCAGCGGAGAGCCCTGGGAGATGAGCAGGGATTGCTGCAGGGACGTCTCCAGCATTTGCGCGAGGACGGTTGCCAGCACCATCGGCGCTATAGGGAAGCCCAATTTCCGCATCGCGTATCCAATCACGCCGAATAGGAGCGCCACCCAGACGTCGAAGAGCATGAACCTGATGCTGTAGGCCCCTATCACCGAAAAGAGGACAATCAGGGGACCGAGCACCGGGAAGGGGATAAGGGCTATGCGCGCCCACATGCCGACGAGGGGCAGGTTGAGCACGAGGAGTATCACGTTGCCTATGTACATACTGGCGATGACGGCCCACACGAACTGCGGGTTCTGCTTGAAGAGCATCGGCCCCGGCTGAAGGCCGTACATCATGAGGCCGCCCAGCAGCACCGCCAGCGCCGGCCCCGTAGGAAGCCCGAAGGCAAACAGCGGCACGAACCCGCCGCTCGTCGTCGCGTTGTTGGCCCCCTCGGGCGCTGCAACGCCTTCGATTGCGCCCTTTCCGAACTTCTCCGGGTGCTTCGAGAGGCGCTTTTCGACGTCATAGGCCACGAAGGTCGTCACCGCCGGGGCGCATCCCGGCAGAAGGCCCAGGAAGAAGCCGATGCCCGTCGACCGGAGCATCGCGCCGAAGCACTGCTTGATGTCCCGCCATTTGGGCATCCAGTCGAGCGTTTTCGTATCGTACATCAGGTTTATCGAATGCTCCACGTTGACCATGATCTCGCTGATGGCGAAAAGCCCTATTATGACGCTGATGAAATTGATCCCCGCCATCATATCGACTGAGCCGAAGGTGAGGCGTGCCGCTCCTGTAAGCGGGTTCTGCCCGATGAGGGAGGCGGTGAGTCCCAGGGACATCGAGATGATCCCCTTGAGCAGCGCGCGCCCGGAAAGGCTTATGATGAGGCTCAGGCCCATGAACATGAGGGCGAAATACTCTGCCGGGCCGAAGGCGAGGGCGAAGTTTGCCAGAACCGGCGCGAAAAAGGTGAGTCCCACGAGGCTAAGCGTACCCGCGAAGAAAGACGATATCGCGGAGATGGCCAGGGCGGGCCCGGCCCGGCCCTGTTTGGCCATTGCGTATCCATCGAGGGCGGTCGGCACGGAGGACGCCTCGCCGGGTATGTTGACTACGATGGCGGTTGTGGAACCCCCGTACATCGCCCCGTAGTAGATAGCAGCCATCATTATAATGGCCGACGTGGGCGGGAGGATCGTAGTCAGGGGCAGCAGGATGGCTATGCCGGAGGAGGGGCCGATCCCGGGCAGGACCCCGATGAGCGTGCCTATCAGGCAGCCGATGGTGGCCCACATCAGGTTCTGCCACGTCAACGCCGTCATGAATCCTTGCAGCAAATAATCCCAGGAAAAAAGCAAAACGCCTCCTATGGTTGCAAGATACCGGCGGGGAACGAAAGCTCCAGAAATTGCATGAACAGGAAGAAGACGACGGCCCCGGATATAAGGCCCGTCGCGGCAGCCCAAAGGACCCTCCGGCGGCCTTTCCGCAGGTACCAGACCGAAAACGAGATGTAGAGCGTAGTCGCTATGGGCATGCCGATGGGCTCGATCAGGGCCAGATAGACGGCGAGGGTCACGACTGTTACGATAACGTGCCTGGTCCCCGTCTTATCCGGCCAGGAGATCGGCGTGTCCTCGCCTTTGAAACGCCAGGATTTGACAGCCAGGAGAAGGCCGCCGAAGAAGACGAAAAAGCCCATCGTATAAGGGAGCGTCCTTGGCGGCAGCCTCTCCTCCAGGCCGCCCGTGATCTGCGAGGCTGCGCCCAGTATGACGAGTCCCCAACACCGCCAGGAATATGCCGCTTTGGATATCCGCCGTGCGCTGAGTCTTCATAAGTTGTAACGTTACTTCTTCAGTCCGGCTACAAGCTCCTTGTAGACCTGCGTCATCCTGGAGATATACGCCCTGCTTTCATCGTGGCCCATTGAGATGGGGATAAACCCGTCCGCTTTCATCTGCGACTGTATCTCCGGAAGCTTCGATACCTCGAGGTAGCCGGCCTCCAGTTTCTTTATGATGTATTCGGGCGTTTTCGGCGGGCAGGCAACGCCCCGGTCCACCACTTCGATGAAATCGTATTTCAGCTCCTTGAAAGTGGGCACGTCCGGGAACTCGCTGAACCGCTTATCCGTGGCGAAAGCGAAGACGCGCACCTTGTCCTTGTACCGCGTAAGGTCGTCGGAAGTGCCGAAGATGGAGTCGATATGGCCCCCGAGAAAGGCAGTCATCTGGGGCGCGGTGCCGGTAAACGGCACGTAAGTCACTTTCGTACCGGTCATCTTCTCGAAGCGAAGGGCCGCCATGTGGTAGCCGGAGAACGTGCCGGAGCCGCCTACCGTCATCTTTCCCGGGCTTTTCTTCGCCTGGTCGATGAACTCCTGAAGCGTCTTTATATTGCTCGTCTTCAGTACAGCCAGTGCCAGCGGGGTCCTCTGAAAAAGGACCACCGGGACGATCTGCTCCGTCTTGTAGCCAACCTCCTGCTGCATGGGCTGAAGGATAATGTGCGGCACGTTGAACCCGGCGACGCCGTAGCCGTCAGGCTTCGTCCTGACCAGCTCTTTCCAGCCGAGCGCGCCTCCGCCGCCCACCTTGTAGTCGACTATCACTTTCTGCTTGAATATCCTGCTCAGATGGGGCTGCTGCATCCGCGCCACCCTGTCCGACTGTCCCCCCGGATCGAAACAGATGGTGTAGTTGATCTGCCTCGTAGGGAAAGGCTTCTCCTGCTGGGCACAGCAGATGCTGCAAAAAACCCCGGTAACCAGGAGGATGGCTATGCCGGCCGACAGCGCCGCTTTTTTCATGCTCCACCCCGTTTTTGATAGTTAATTGGGACCTTCAGCCCCTTCATTTTTACAATACATTTAATATTGGGAAAACGTCAACAGTTTTGATGCGGTGCCGAAAGCCGGGGAATTCACCGATTCTCCGCCTTTTCATTGCGGTTTTTTAACTTCGAGCCGGTATGGTATAATAGCAGGCCGGAAGTTTCCGGCTGAAAGGGAGATGTTCATGGACACAATCAAGACGATAGCGCTCGTCGCGCACGACAACCGCAAAAAAGACCTGATCGAATGGTTCGAATACAACTATAAATCGCTGGTGAAGCACAGGCTCGTATGTACGGGGGCGACCGGGAAGCTGGTCGAGGACGTCATCCGCGAGAAGCTGGAAAAAGAGCAGTTCGATTATCACCTCGATCTGCTGAAATCGGGGCCTCTCGGCGGCGACCAGCAACTGGGCGCCCTGATCGTCGAAGGCAGGATAGACGCCGTCATATTCCTCTGGGACCCGATGCAGCCCCACCCGCACGACGTAGACGTAAAGGCCCTCCTGCGGATTGCCGTCCTCTACAATGTCCCGATAGGCTGCAACAGGGCGACCGCCGATTTCATCATGTCCTCCCCGCTGCTGAACGAAACGTACAAGCCCCAGCCCCCCGATTTAGGCAATGAGGCGGCAGAGCCGCAGGCGCCCGCCAAAGCCGGAGGATAAAACAGGCATCGCGCGGCATGTTTTAAAAAGTATACAATAACCCTTTACTATCGAATACATATGTGCTATATTCGAATGGGATGGTTTTGAACATGGAGCCATCCAGATAGGACCTTGCAAGGATCGGAACGGTATCATTAGCCCCGAATTAAGGGGGTACAGCCGTGAATCCGGAAGAGGGTCTCCACATACTTCTGGTCGATGACGAAGAGGATGTCCTTTCGGTAACCGCGTCATGCCTGGAGCAACGCGGTTTTATCGTCACGTCCAAATCCGATGGGCTCTCCGCGCTTAAAACCTTTGCCGAAAACCCGGACGGTTTCGATATCTGCGTCCTCGACGAGGTAATGCCCGGCCTCTCCGGGGGCGAGCTTGCGGCCATGCTGAGGCGCCTGCGCCCCGACCTCCCCGTGCTCTTATACTCCGGTTATATAGACGCTGCGACAACCCGCAGGATGCGCGCCGACAAGATACGCGTCTTTTTCAAGCCCCTGAGCGGCCAGGAGCTGGAGTCGGCAATAAGGAAGACCGTCAAGGGCGGCCTGCGGAAGCCGGGATCCTATAAAGGAAGTTCGGCGTCACCTTCACTCGGTTGAATTAATCGCCGTCCGGGCCCATATTAAGAAAGGCTTGAAATAAACCGCATTTCCGAAGCAGATGGGCAGTATCTCCGGCATTTTCCGAAAAACTGCGGGATAGAACCGAACGCATCGGCTTTGGGGGAGCGGTCCTTCCGGGGGCCGGCTGACGTTATATTGATTGAAACCGGGAATGCATTGGTTTAAAATAGTGTGTGCGCCCGGTACTACTGCCACGGGCCCGGCTAAGGGTATAAGGTTGAAGTCTAAGGGTAGGATCGCGGCGCTTTTCGCCAACTGTCTCCCATCAAACATTTCCGGGGACGGGCGCTGAAGCCTACCGCTTTTTCGAAATTACGCCGAAGAAATGGAGGTATTCAGGTTGCTCGTGCTGGGTATCTACAGAGAAGAAGTCTTCTCTCCCGGAAGGGTTGAAGACGACAAGCAGATCATGGATGCGGCGCTCCTCGAGCTGCGCGAGTTGGGCTGCGAAACCCGTGCGGTCAGCTTAGACGAGATAGATGCGTCCATGCCTGCGGCCGGCTGCGTGCTGACGATGGCCCAGTCGCGCCGGGCCCTTTCACTCCTTGAGGCATTGAGCGAGAAAGGCGCCCGTGTGATCAACTCGCCTTCCGCGATATACACGTGCAGGCGCATCGCTCTCGTGCAGGCGCTTGAGACGGCGGGCCTTCCGGTGCCCTCCGGCGAGGTCATATCACTTGACGACGGCTATGCGAATAAGGAAGTAGCGCCCCCTTCTTTTCGCCATTACTGGCTAAAGCGGGGCGACGTCCACAGGATAAGCCCCGGGGACGTCGTAAAGGTGACTTCCGGGCCCGAATTTGCAGCAGCCCTCGGCTACTTCAGGAGCCACCAAATATCGAAGGTCGTCATCCAGGACCACCTGGAGGGAGAGGTCGTCAAGTTCTACGGCATACGCAACGGCTACTTCGCTGGGTTCGGCGCCTCCGGAAACGGGGACGGGGCCGACCGGCTGACCGACCTGCGTTCTATCGCAAGGCAGGCTGCGGAGGCAATCGGGCTTGAGATATACGGCGGCGACGCGGTAATCACCCCCGACGGCCGCACCTTCCTGATCGACCTTAACGCCTGGCCCAGCTTTTCCCGATGCCGCGCTGAGGCATCCCGGAGCATCGCATCGTACGTGGCAGACGTTATAGCAGGGACAGTCCCGGCCGTGAATCGCACAAAGGCACCCGGCGAGCGTCCCCTGGCGACAACGCACACCCGTTCGCATTAAGACCTAAGGAGAATTCGTCTACCTCGACGCGCTCGCAAACTCGCCCGTCCTGGTCGCGCGCCATTGCTTCGTGCTGCCGTCTTTACTTGCCGTCCCCTCCATGCTGCTGCCGTCTACCCTGACCGCATATTGCGTTTCGCCGGCCGTGAAAGTGAGCCGGTCGCCGCGCAGGGTGGCCTTCGAGATGCGCGCCTGCCCTGAAGCCGAGCGGAGGACCCCTGAAACCGCCTGAAAGTCCTGGCTGAGCATCAGCTCGCCCTCCGGGAGCTTCCAGGCGCCTTCCACGCGGGCAGGCACCACCCACAGGTAGGCCGTGCAATAAAGCGGGCAGTCGTCGTCTGCGTCCGCGTACGCGTCCGGCCTCCAGTCCCCCAGGTCAAAGCTGTTCGTGACGATGCGGGTACCGGGCCTGAGCGAAAGGATGATCGGCCGGAGCCGCATGTTGATGTCAGGCAGCAGGAACATGGTGATTACGGTCGCCCGCGATAAATCGACATTGAACAGGTCCGCCTGCACGAATTTGGCCCTGTCGGCCACACCCTCCCGCGAGGCGTTCCGCTGCGCCAGGGACACCAGCTCCGGGTTATATTCAACACCGAGGGCATTCGCCCCACGCTTGGCCGCCGCAATGACCGTCCTGCCGTCACCCGATCCCAGGTCTATCAGGTAGTCCCGGCTGCTGACGCCTGCCAGATCGAGCATTTTCCCAACCACGGCCTGCTCGGTTGGCAGCCATATCACGTCCTTGCCCGCCTGTCCGGGCCTCGGCTTATACCCGGACTCGTCCGGCTGCGCGCTTCCGGCCAAAAAGAGAATGATTGCGAGAAGGCAAAAGGCGGATACCGCCCGGCGAAGAAGCGACAATGGCGTCATGTTGTCTCCTTTTGCTTCTGTGCTGCAAGACCGCTGGATCATGTCGTATCGAGGGATGTTTCCTTGGGTGTCATGAGGCTGACGAGAAGGACCGAGAGGATGCCTGTTAAGAATATGCCGTCGAATGTGCCGGCCCCGCCGATCGACGCCACGGGGGCCTCCAGTCCCCGGATTTTTCCGAGGTTCAGCAGGTCCGCGCCGATGAGGGTGCCGAGGCTCCCGGAGATGTAGGCCAGAGGAGGCGCGTAACGCCTCGAAAGTAAAAGGGCGACCATTGTCGAGATGACGGGCGGGACGAAGACAGGCTCGGCTATGCCGACACCTTTAACCGGGTATGCCAGTGCATGGACAACGAACACCACTATGCCTATGGCCAGAAGGCCGCGCAGATAGAGCCGGTTCTTACGCATGAGATAGAGGGAAAGCAAAGTCGGGATGACGGCGCCCCCCACGTTGATCGCCACCACCGTGCCCTGCCAGCCGCTCGCTTCCGGAACAACGTAAGTCATGCCCCCGAACGAGATCGCCGCGTCGGACTGAGTGGTGTGGGGGGCCAGCTCGTATATGGGGATGTTCACGTAGCTGCCGAGGAACGAGAGGACCAGCAGCGCGAACATGTGACGCCGCCCGATGCCGATCCGCTGATAGGCATACCTGAGGATGCCGATCTCGATCAGAACAACGAGAAAAACGAGAAAGAGGGCGAACAGTAGCAGAAAAGGCAGCGCTATCGGGAAGTAATGCACGGGCGATTCCTTGTCGAGCCTTAATATATACTCATTCTATATTTTGGTCGGTGCAAGGCCGTAGGGCAAGCCATTTTTTCTCCGGCATGGCGGCGAGAAATAAAAAAGGGAGATGGCCACCCGGGGCATAGGGGTTTAAGGGGTGTAGGTGGCCATCTCTTTTAGGGAGGAGTGATACGCCTTATTTACTCGTTTTACCGCCCATCTTGGCCTGCATGTCCTGGGCCATCTTCAGGTGGTCCCGAAGGGTGGGCAGCGTCTTCGCCGCGAATGCCTTCACGTCGTCGTCTTTCCCCTTCTTCGACTCGTTTACGAAGGCCTTTATGTCCTCTTTGTGGTCCTTGACCATCATGTCTATATACGTACGGTCGAAATCGGCCGCGCTTGCCTTGTTCAGCTTATCCAGGCTGCTCTTGCTCTTTCTGTCGAGCGCCGCGGGCAGCTTGACGCCTTTGCTGTCTGCGAGCTGCATCAGCTCCGCGTTTCCCTTGCCGTGGTCATCGACCATGCGCTGGCCGAACGCCTTCACTTCGTCGCTCGTACCTTTCTGCGCCGCCACTTTGCCTGCCTCGACTTCGAACATACCGCCTACAGCGGCCTCTTTCATGAACTTGGCGTCTTTAGGCGGCTCCTTGTCCGCTGCATACAGGCCCGATGCAGACACTGCCAGGAACAACGCCGCTACAGTAAGCGCCAACACCCTCTTCATTCCCGACCTCCTTGTAATCGTGACACTCGCTTGCGGTACCGGCTGCGACGCCATGCGGCGCCGTTTTCATCGTTTTTCCCGGCCCCGCCTTGTGAAACCGGTATGTCCTAACTCCAATATAAGACCGCCCTCCGGGCTGTCAAGGGAAGTCCAATCGAATTTGAGGAATTCTTCCTAAAGCCCGGATTTACAAGCGGCGCACGTCCTTGACAGGGGGTCGCAGAAGCGAATAGAATGATGAAAAGCAACAATCCGAGGTATCATGAACAGAAAAGCCGTCTCTTTGCTATCCGGCGGACTCGACAGCGTCCTTGCCACCAGGCTCATCAAAGACCAGGGGGTCGAAGTAATCGCCCTCCATTTTACGTCTCCTTTCTGCAACTGCACCGCAAAAGCAGACAAAGGCTGCGGCCACCAGGCCGTGCGCAGCGCAAGCGAGCTGGGCGTGGAGGTCGCGGTAAAGGTGAAAGGCCTCGATTACCTGCGTCTGGTCCAATCGCCGCCCCACGGATACGGGCGCAACATGAACCCGTGCATCGACTGCCGCATTTTCATGCTGAAGGCAGCGCGCGGCTTTATGGATGAGATAGGCGCGAGTTTCCTGATCACAGGGGAAGTGCTCGGCCAGAGGCCGATGTCCCAACGCAGAGACGCAATGGCCCTCATAGAAAGAGAGAGCGGCCTTGCCGGCCTCATCCTGCGGCCGCTGTCCGCCCAGCATTTTTCGCCGACGCTCCCCGAGCAGGAAGGGATCGTCGACAGGCAGAAGCTCCTCGACTTTACGGGCAGGTCGCGCAAAGGCCAGTACAAGCTGGCCCAAGAGCTCGACCTGAAGGAGTTCGGCTGCCCCGCCGGAGGATGCCTGCTGACCGACTCCATTTTCGCCGGCAGGCTCCGGGACCTTTTTCAGTTCAACCCCGGCTGCACGATGTACGACGCAGCCCTGCTCAAGACCGGGCGCCATTTCCGCCTATCCGAAGAGACCAAGCTGATAGTGGGCCGGGACAAGGCCGAGAACGAGCAGATACGGAGCCTTTCGCTCGCGGGCCATATCCTTATCACGCCCGTCTCGTTCAAAGGCCCATCTGCGCTCGTGGTCGGACCGGCAAATGATGAGGCAATCCGCACGTCCGCAAACGTCATCGCCTCTTATTCGAAGGAATGCGCCTTTCCCGTTACCGTGACCGTCACGCCCGGCCGGGGCGAGGCCGAGACGCGCACAATAGAGCAGGTCCCCTTCGACATCGATAAGCTGAGGATCTGAAGAAAAGCCCCTGAAAAGGGACGCGCTTCGCTCTCGCTTCTTGAAAACACCGTAAGCAGACGGTAAAATAGGGAAGACGGAGGGATGGCTGAGCGGCCGAAAGCGGCGGTCTTGAAAACCGTTGGGGGTTTACGCCTCCCGTGGGTTCGAATCCTACTCCCTCCGCCATTTTCTTCGCATCCCTGAACCGGCTTCCGCGAAAAAGAATCCCCCATTTAAAAGTCGACAATCACGCTGCAAAGCGCCTTTTTGTATCCTCCGTGCCCTTTGACAAAGTGTATGCAGTATTTCCAAGGGCCATGGACATAAGTAACTGAAATTACAGAGGACACTATTTCTATAGAAAATATTTGTTGACTTAAGCAGATGAAATTGAGTACATCTTCTGTACGTCTGGATGACCTTCCTTACTGTATGCAATGACGCCGTGATCAGGGTCCAAAGGGCGTGAACGGATCGGGGGAGAGGAGTACGGCAGAAAGTTAGCAATGGGTAGCAAGGTAATCTTAGGCTCTCCGCCCGCACGTCTCTATGGTCCGGGTTTTTTACGGCATGTCGCACCACTTCGGCTTTCACAACTCGTTATCGAAACCATCGCGGCCCTTGCATCGGCATTGGGCGTGTGAAGGAACAAAAGCAAGGGGGTATTGCAATGAAGGTTTGTAACAGCAGGTTTTTTCTTTTCGTCTGCCTGGTCGTGCTCGCCGCTTTCGTCCTGCCCGTGCGTGCTTTCTCTGCCGAATCAGTTATAAGGATGAAGTATGTGAGCTTCATGCCGCCTACCCACCCGATCTCGGTGCTCTCCGACCAGTGGTGCAAGGAGTTGGAGAAGAGGACGAACGGGCGGGTCAAGGCAACCTTCTTCCCGGCCGGCACCCTCGTCTCTGCAATTCAGATTTATGACAGCGTCGTTAAGGGCGTCGCCGATGTCGGCTTCGGCATCATGTCTTATACGCCCGGCCGTATGCCCCTTTCTGAATTCATCGTACTTCCGAACGGGTACAAGAGCGGGGCCCAGGCTTCCCGCATGTCGAACGCCTTCTATAAGAAATTTAAGCCGAAGGAATTCGATGACGTGAAGGTCTTCTACCTGAGCGCCCACGGTCCTGCGTTCTTCCACACAAAGAAGTTGGTGCAAAAGATCGAAGACCTGAAGGGCCTCCGGATAAAGGGCGACGGCAATACCTCGAAGGTGATCGCCGCTTCAGGCGCCACGCCTACCACGATGCCCATGCTCGAGACGTACGACGGCATCAAGAGGGGCCTTGCCGACGGCGTCCTCAACCCGATGGAGACCCTGAAGGGTTGGAAGTTCAGCGAGGTCTGCAAGTATACATACGTGAACCACGGGTCCTCGTACGCGAACGGCTTTTTCGTGGTCATGAACAAGGATATGTGGAACTCCTTACCAAAAGACATCCAACAGACCATAGATAAGCTCAATGAGGAGTGGTTCGAGAAGCAGGCGAAACTCTGGAGCTGGGTGGACGACGACGCAGTCGCGTTCGTCAATAAGGCGGGGCACAATATCTACAAAGCCAGTCCGGCCGACGAGGCAAAAATGCAGGTCATGATGAAGCCCCTTTACGACAACTACATAAAGAGCATGAAGGAAAAGGGCCTGCCCGGGGAAGAAGTCCTCAAGTGGTCGAAAGACTGGCTTAAGGGCGCATCGGCGGACTAAAGCCGGTACGGCTTGCGGGGCGGTCGCCTGAAGCTTAAGCCGCCCCTTTTTTCTTAGCCGGTGGGAGGAATAACCATGTGGTCCGTTTTTGAGAAAAAAATGTCCGGTTGGCTGCTAGTCGTGGCCGAGGTCACCCTTGCCTTCATGTTCATCTTCACCCTCGCTGACGTGCTCCTGAGGACCTTCACGGGAAGGCCCCTGGTCGGCGACTACGAAATCATCTCCTTCCTCGGGGCGGTGGTCATCGGCTTCTCCCTTCCCTATACTACGTCCCTGAAGGGGCACGTCTACGTGGACTTCCTGATAGAGAAGCTTACCCCGAGGGCAAAGGGTATAGTGGAGATCGCCACCCGGATCGCCTCAATTGTTCTCTTTTTATGGATAGCGTGGAACTTCGTCGTCATGAGCCTCGACCTCATGAAGTCACGGGAGGTTACCCCCGTGTTCCGCCTGCCCTTTTACCCGATCTCTTTGGGACTCGCCCTCTGCTGCATAGTGGAGTGCGTCGTATTCGCCGGACAGATCGCACGGATCGTCGGAGAGAAGCATGAATGAGATAACTACCGGTATAGTCGGAATCTGTATACTCCTCGCGATGTTCCTGACGGGCATAGAGCTGGCCTTCGGCATGACCATCGTAGGTTTCGTCGGCATCGCCTACCTGGGCAAGTTTGCCGCAGCCTCGAACCACCTCGTCAAGGACTTCTTCGATACCTTCACGTCTTATGGTTTCACCGTCATCCCCATCTTCGTCCTCATGGGGCAGATCGCCTCGAATTCGGATATAGCGAAGAAGCTCTACAATGCCGCAGAGAAGTTCGTGGGCCACATCCCCGGGGGCGTGGCCATGACCACCGTAGTGGGGGCGACCCTCTTCAAGGCCATGTGCGGTTCCACCATGGCTACCTGCGCAACATTTGCCGGCATAGCGATACCCGAGATGACGCGCCTCGGGTACAATAAAAAACTCTCCCTGGGCGTAGTCGCCTCAGTCGGCACCCTCGGCATGCTCATCCCTCCTTCCGTTTCACTCATTATCTACGGGATAGTGACGGAGCAGTCGATAGGCAAGCTCTTTTTGGCGGGCATCATCCCCGGCCTCCTGATATCCCTCTTCTTCATATTCGTCATCTACGGATGGGTCAAGATCGACCCCTCCATCGCGCAGCGGGCCCCGAAGTCGAGCTGGGCGGAGAGAATGAAGTCTTCCCCGATTTCATCTGGGTCGCCGTCATCTTCTTCGTCGTCATCGGAGGCCTCATCCTAGGGTGGTTCTCGCCTACCGAGGCCGGGAGCATAGGAACCGGAGCCGTCCTGGTGCTGGCCCTGACGAAGCGGAGTTTGTCTTTCAAGATGCTCAAAAAGTCCTTCGATGAGTCTTTAAGGACCGCCTGCATGGTCCTCCTTCTGATAGCCGGCTCCCAGGTCTTCGGCCACTTCCTGGCCGTCACCACGATCCCCTTCGTCGCCGCCGACTGGATAGGCGGCCTTCCCCTGAACAGGAACATCGTCATGGTCTTCATCATCCTTATCTACCTGATCGGGGGCTCATTTATCGACGACCTCGCTTTCATGATCCTCGCGACGCCCATCTTCTTCCCGGCAGTCGTCAAGCTGGGCTTCGACCCCATATGGTTCGGGATCATGGTGGGCATCACGATAATGATAGGGGTGGTCATACCCCCTGTCGCCATCGCCGTCTTCATCGTCAAGAACATCACCGGGGAGCCTTTCAACGTGATTTACGCAGGCGTCTATCCTTTTCTTCTCGCCCTCGTGGCTTGCGCTGCGCTCCTCTTCTTATTCCCCCAGATAGCCACGTGGCTTCCGGCTCTCCTAGGGTGATTAAGGCTGCAAAAAAAATCTGTTGACAGAAGCAATGGGAATGTCGTAAAAGTAATTGTTCGGCAAGACCGACCAGTGTTCGATAATATCGAACACATGGCACTGGTAAAGACCAACCGGCTTGACGCGCGCCGTCTAACCGTACCTTTAATGTGAGGCTGTCATGGAGAGAGAGGATGGGATTCAGTCTGTTAACCGGGCATTGAACCTTCTCTGCCTCTTCACCAACAATACGCCCAGCCTGGGCATTACCGAGATAGCGAGTGCCATCGGCCTGCCCAAGCCTACGGTCCACGGCCTCGTGCGCACCCTCGTCAACAGGGGGTTCCTGCAGCAGGACCCGCAGACCCGCAAGTACAACCTGGGGATGCGCATCTACGAGCTGGGCATCGTAATGGCCGGCACGCTGGCCGTCAACCGGAATGGCGCGGGCCCTGCATACCAGCTTGCCAGGCAGACGGGTCTCGTTTCGCGCATAGCGATCTGGGACCTTGACGCGGCCCTGTTGACAGTAAGCATAGAACCCCGCTCCCACATCTTCTTTGTGCACCAGATCGGGCCGCGTATTCCCGCGTACTGCACGGGGGTCGGTAAGGCACTGCTCTCCCGCCTCGAACGGAACGAGGTCGAGGCCTACCTCGACCGGACACACCTGGAAGCCTATACGGAGAATACGCTCATTCAGAAAGAGAAGTGCCTGGAAGACATAGAGGCCACCCGCCGCCGGGGTTATTCGATCGACCGGGAGGAGAACGTGCTCGGTCTCGCCTGCATCGGCACGCCGATCCTCGGGCATGGAGGCCGTCTGGAGGCGGCCCTGAGCGTGTCGGGAGACGCAAAGCGCATTTACGCAGAAATTGAAGTGCTGGTCCATGATCTGATCGAGACCGCGCAAGAAATATCCCGCACTCTGGGCTATTTCCCGGAATACCCCGGCAGGCCCGTTCCTGCTCCGACCACGGATACTAAAGGTTCTACATAGGGAGGTAAGATATGGCATCTTCGTTTAGGTCCTTCTCGATAATAGCGGGCATGCTCTTGTTTCTGCTCTGCCAGGCAACGACGGGCTCGGCAGCCGAATCGGTGATAAAGTTGAAGTACGCCAGCTTCATGCCGCCTACCCACCCCATAAGCCTGTTATCCGACCAGTGGTGCAAGGAGCTCGAAAAGAGGACTAACGGGCGGGTCAAGGTCTCCTACTTCCCGGGCGGCACGCTGGTGACGGCGAACCAGATGTACGACGGGGTCGTCAAGGGGATCGTGGACGTCGGCTTCAGCATCAACGCCTACACGCCGGCCAGAATGCCTCTCACCGAGGCCTTCCTTCTGCCCCTCGGCTTCAAGAGCGGCGAGCAGGCTACGCAGGCGGTCAGCGCCTTCTATAAGAAATTCAGGCCGAAGGAGTACGATGACGTGAAGGTGCTCTACCTCCATTCCCACGGACCAACACCCATCCATACTAAGACGCCCGTCAAGAAGATCGCGGACCTGAAAGGGATGCGCATCAAATGCAACGGCGACAACGCGCGGATCGTCGCGGCCCTCGGGGGCACTCCGACCACGATGCCGATGCTCGAGCTCTACGATTCCCTCAAAAGAGGCGTGGCCGACGGGACCATTCTTCCCATGGAGACGCTGAAAGGGTGGAAGCTGGGCGAGATATGCCACTACACATATGATATTACGTCGATAGGATATGCGAACCCCTTCTTTGTAGCCATGAACAAGGCGAAGTGGAACTCGCTCCCCAAAGACATCCAGGACACGATCGATAAGATGAGCGAGGAATGGGTCGTAAAGCAGGCAAAGCTGTGGAACGACCTCGACGCCGAAGCGCTGGAGATGTTCAAGGCGACCCAGCACATTACGCGGGCGACGCCTGAAGATGAGGCCCTGGCGAAGCAAAAAGTGGCTCCCCTCCTCGACGCCTACGTGAAGCGCGCGAAAGATAAAGGCGTGCGCGGCGACGAGGCGTTGGCCTGGATCCAGAATTATCTCAAGAACGCAAAATAGGGAGCGGCGCGCGGACGCGGAGAAAACAATGAAAGGACTGCTCGCACTCGAAAGAAGGTTTTGTCTCACCCTGCTCGTCATTGCAGGGGTGACCCTTGCCTTTATGCTTGTCTTTACCGTTTTTAATGTCGTCATGAGGGCCTTCGGCAAACCGATCGTGGGCGACTTCGAGATCATCTCATTCCTGGGAGCGATTGTCGTCGGCTTCTCGCTGCCCCACACGTCCATGCTCAAATCGCACGTCGCGGTCGACCTCGTGCTTGAGAGACTCCCCAGACGTGCCTCGGCCGCGCTGCAAGTCTTCACGCGCATCGCCTCCATTGCTCTCTTCGCATGGATGGGCTGGAACTTTATAGTAATGAGCATGGACCTTATTAAATCGGGAGAGGTAACGCCTGTCTTCAGGCTCCCGTTCTATCCGATCTCACTCGGCCTTGCCTTCAGTTGCCTGGTCCAGTGCTTCGTTCTCTTCGTTGACGCGAAAAAAGCCGCCGGAGGTTCCCAATGAGCGAGGTCACTGTAGGCATCATCGGCATACTGCTGCTCGTAGGGTCGTTCTTCACGGGGATCGAGCTCGGTTACGGCATGAGCATAATCGGCTTTTTGGGCCTCGTTTACCTCGGGACCTGGCAAGCGGCCTCGAACCAGGTGGTCAAGGATTTCTTCGACACGTTCACTTCCTACGGCTTCACTGTTATACCCCTGTTCGTTCTCATGGGCCAGGTGGCCTCGAACTCCGACATAGCCAAGAAGCTATATAGCGGGGCCTCAAAGTTCGTGGGCCATATTCCGGGCGGCCTGGCGATGACGACGGTCGTGGGCGCCACGCTTTTCAAGGCCATGTGCGGCTCCACGCTCGCCACCTGCGCCACCTTCGCGGGCATCGCCATCCCTGAGATGTCGCGCCTCGGTTACAGCAAGAAGCTCTCCACGGGCGTCGTGGCGTCGGTGGGGACGCTGGGCATGCTCATACCGCCGAGCGTGCCGCTCATGATCTACGGCCTCATAACCGAACAGTCGATCGGAAAGCTCTTTCTCGCCGGGATCATTCCCGGCATCCTGATCTCCTTTCTTTTTCTCGTCGTCATTTACGGATGGGTCAGGATAAACCCGGCTATAGCACAGCTCGCGCCGAAGTCCTCGTGGCACGACAGGATGAAGGCGGCACCCGAATTCCTATGGGTCGGCGTGATCTTCCTCATAGTCATCGGCGGCCTCATGCTGGGGTGGTTCTCGCCGACGGAGGCCGGAAGCATAGGCACGGCGGCCGTGCTGATACTCGCCGTCGCGAAAAGCCGTTTCACCATGCGCCAGCTCTTCAAGTCATTCGAGGAGTCGCTCCGGACGGCATGCATGGTCCTTATCCTGATCGGGGGCTCGGTCGTATTCGGTCACTTCCTGGCCGTGACGAATATCCCATTCATCACTGCGGATTGGGTCGGCGGCCTGCACATAAACAGGAACCTCGTCATGGTCCTGATCATCTTCATATACCTCCTCGGCGGCTCGATAATGGACGACCTGGCATTCATGATACTTGCAACGCCCATCTTCTACCCGGCGGTCATCAAGCTCGGGTTCGATCCGATATGGTTCGGGATCATGATAGGCGTCACCCTCATGATCGGCGTGATTGTTCCGCCCGTGGCAATATCGGTCTTCGTGGTCAAGAATATCACGGGCGAGCCGTTCAACGTGATCTATGCGGGCGTTTATCCGTTTCTGCTGAGCCTTGCGGCCTGCGCCGCGCTCCTCTTCTTCTTCCCGCAGTTAGCTATGTGGCTTCCGGTGGTTTTGGGATGATAAAGCAACGAGATAAGGAGGGACCATGGCTTTGAAGGTAGTCAATATATTCGGAGTACCGGGCATCGATTTCGGCTACGAGCTAATTGACGGCTCCGGCGTCGCGCTGGAAAAGGGCCTGTATAAGACCGAGGAGGACATCCTGAAGGCAGCCGGTGACGCGGACGCCATTATCGGTGTAGTCTCCGTCCATCCTTTCAACCGCCGGCTCCTTTCGGCGCTTCCGAAGTGCCGCATCATAGCGGGCATCGGCATAGGCTACGACACGGTCGACCTGGAGGCCGCATCCGAGCTGGGTATAGCGGTCACAAACGTCCCCGACTACTGCCTGGACGAGGTGTCTGGGCTCGCCATGGCCTTTGTGCTGGCACTGGGCCACAAGCTCTTCCCCATAGACAGGGCCGTAAGGACGCACCGCACCGTTTTCACCCAGGACAGAAAAGGGTTGAACGAGTTCGCCGCCCCGATGTTCAGAATGCGCGACCAGACGGTCGGCATCGTAGGCATCGGAAAGATAGGCACGGTCGTCGCCATGAAGGCGAGAGGCCTCGGCATGCGCGTGATCGGCTATGACCCTTACGTGCTTAAGCCTGTCATGGAAAGCAGAGGGGTGACGCCTGTAGACATGGCAACCCTGCTGCGCGAGGCCGACTTCGTGACTACCCACACCCCGCTAAACGCGGAGACGAACGGCCTGTTCGGCTACGGCGAGTTCAAGCAGATGAAGCGGACTGCCTACTTCATCAATACGTCGCGCGGAGGGGTCGTGGAGCAGGCAGGACTGATACGCGCCTTGCAGGAGGGACTCATCGCCGGGGCGGGAATAGACGTGACCGTCGAAGAGCCTATCGCGCCCGACAACCCGCTGCTCGGAATGCCGAACGTCATACTAACCGGCCACAGCGCCTGGTATTCGGTCGTCTCCGATTACGACCTGCACAGAAGGCCCATGACGCAGGTGCTCCAGGCGCTCAAAGGCGAGTGGCCGACCTACGCCGTCAACCCGGAAGGAAAGGCGCGGTGGACGGCCAGGTGGGCGGGCCAACAACATGAATAACCCGATATGTTTGAATCACCGCCTTTGGGAAGGCGGGGGAACGATAGAGCTGGAGCTGCCTGAGCGCTGGAACGTGCAGATACTTCGCATGAACGGGGACCGCAAGCGGGTGCTCGACGAAGCCGATTACGACGCCTGCCTCTCGCGCCTCGCGCCGCTAGTCTCGGGGCACAAGGAAGTCTGCGTTGCCTTCGACGACATCTCCAGGCCCACCAAGGCGTTCCGCCTCATCCCTTCCCTGCTCCGCCTCTTCGCGAAATGCGGGATCGCGGATGGGCAGGTCCGCTTTCTATGCGCCCTCGGTGCGCACGGGGCCCTCGATAACGCGTCTTTCCGGAAGAAGCTGGGCGCCGACGTGATGGAGCGATTCCCTGTGTATAACCACAACTGCCATGGACCGGCGCAGGACTTCGGCAAAACAGCCCTCGGCACGCCCGTCCTGGTCAATAAAGAATACGCCGCCTGCGACCTCACCATCGGCATAGGCTCCTTCGTTCCCCACGCTTTCTGCGGCTACGGCGGAGGTTACAAGATCGTCATGCCCGGCGTCGCCCATATCGATGCCATCACCCACCATCATGGGATGCTTTCATGGGAGGGCATGAAGTTCGAGCTCGGGAACGTGACGGGAAATGCGTTTCACAACGACATGAGGGAATTCGGGAAGATAGCGGGCCTCGATATAAAGATCGACTTCCTTGTCAACTCGGACGCGGAAGGGACGGATATTTTCGCCGGGGAGCCGGACCGCCTCTACGACTATATGCTCAACCTGGCGCCCGACCATTACGCTTCAGCGGTCCCGGGCAAGGCGGACATCGTCTTCGCGAACGTCTACGCCAAGGGCAACGAGGCGGCCATCGCTGTGGCCCAGTCCGAGAAACTCCTGAAGGACGAAGGCGGCGACATCGTCTGCCTCTGCGACAGCGAGATGGGACAGGTGGTGCACTATGTGTTCGGGCGGTTCGGCAAGGAGACGTGGGGCAGGCTGGCCGGAGGTCCGAGGCGGAAGGGCCCGAACGTGCGCAGGATCTTCCTGTACTCACGCTGCAAGGACATTGCAGGCAGCTACTGCTTCGGCAGGGACGACGAGATATTCTGGTATAGCGACATCAAGGAGATCGTGAAGGTGCTGGACGAGGATTACAGGGGCAAGGCGGTGGACGCCTATGTCTTGCCGGACGCGACCATACAGACTTTCCCGGGTGCTTGATCTTCGCCGCTTACGGGCGCATGGCAGGACCGGGGGAAAGTCAAATCGAACTGTGAGGTTTACATGAGAATTTTCGGCGCAGGTGAGTTAGCGAGCGACGTTCAGGACCGGGGCCTTTGCATCGGCTGCGGGGCCTGCGTCGACTTGTGTCCATATTTCCGCAACCACCGGGGCAGGACCGTCCGGCTGTTTGCCTGCGGCCTTCCTCAGGGGCGCTGCTACGCGGCGTGCCCGAAGGCCGAGGTGGACCTTGACGAGCTGGCCGGGACATACTGGCACACATCCTACAAGGGCGATCCCATCGGCCCCTTTGAGGCGGCCTACGCCGCAAAGGCGGGCAAGGCGATGACGCAAGGGACCTTCCAGGGGGGCGGCACGGTCTCGGCCCTCCTCATCGCCGCTATGAAACAAGGACTGATCGAGGCGGCAGTCCTGACGGCGAGCGACGAGAAAGGCCCAGTACCCGTCCTCGCGAAGACTCCCGGCGAGGTCGTCGCCTGCGCGTCCTCCAAGTTCCAGGCCGCGCCGACGCTGGCGGCCCTGAACCGGGCGGCGGCTTCGGGCATGCGGCGCCTTGCATTCGTGGGCACGCCCTGCCAGGTCACGGCACTCGCCAAAATGAGGACCAACCCCCTCCATCGGGACGACTTCGCGGACCCCGTCTCCCTCGTGATCGGGCTTTTCTGCAACTGGTCCCTGGATCAAAGGGCCATATCCGCGTACCTCGCCGGCAGGCTCGACCTTTCGCGGGTCAAGGGCATGGACATCCCTCCGCCTCCGGCCGGCGTGCTCCGGGTAGACCTGGGCGACGAGGTCATGGAAATACCCCTCGACGAGATAAGGCCCTTTATCCCCGACACGTGCAGCCTCTGCCCGGACATGACGTCGGAATGGGCCGACATATCCGTGGGGATGCATGAAGGCGCGCCCGGCTGGAATACGCTCCTGGTGCGCACCGCCGCAGGCCGTGCCCTTGTGGAAGGCGCTGTAGCAGCCGGCCTGCTGGTCGCGGAGCCGATGCCGTCCGCGACTATCGAGCACCTCGTCGAAGCATCCGGCGCGAAGAAACGGCGAGCCTTTAAGGCCCTCAAGGACCGGGGGCTCGTGAATTGCGCGGGTGAGACGGAGAGGGCCCTGCTGCGGGTGCCGGCGGACGTCCTCGACGCTGTTATTTCGGGAACTGATGGAGGAAGCCATGCCTAGCATCGTCGAAGGTAAAGCAGGAGAGATTCGCCTTCTCCAGGGTAACGACGCCATCGCAAGGGGCGCCCTGGAGGCCGGCGTGAACGTCATAAGCTCTTATCCGGGGACTCCGTCATCCGAGATACCGGAGCGCCTCGCGGAGGTCGCTGCCGAACGCGGGCTCTACGTGGAATGGTCGACCAATGAAAAGGTGGCCCTGGAGGTGGCCGCTGCGGCAAGCTTCAGCGGCCTGCGCTCTATGTGCGTCATGAAACAGGTGGGGGTTAACGTCGCATCCGACTTCCTCCTCCCCCTGGCCCAGTACGGGACCCGTGGCGCCATGGTCCTCGTCTCCTGTGAGGACCCCGGGGCGCTCTCCAGCACGAATGAAGTCGATTCCCGACAGTACGCGCGCATGATGGAGCTGCCCATGGTCGAGCCGGGCGATATTGAAGAGGCCCGGACGATAACGAAGTGGGCCTTCGACCTGTCCGAAGAGCTGAGGACCGTCGTGATGGTCAGGAGCGTGACCCGCATGTCGCACGCAAGCGGCGTCGTCGCTCTCGGGGAGTTGCCGCCCGTTTCTCACCCGTCTGCCGTTTTTAACTTCCACGGCCCTTTTCTCGGCCAGATGGAGGGACCCGTGGCGAACGAGCCGCCAACGGCAATCCCATTGCGCCGCAGGAACCAGGGAAAGCTGAAGAAGGCGGCTGAGCTGTTCGAGACGTCGCCCTTCAACACATACACGGGGCCTGCCAACCCTGAGCTTCTCATAATAACCAGTTCGGCGTGTAATCTATACTGCCGGGAGGCCGTCAACCTCCTGGGTCTCACCGGAAGAGTCGGCATTCTGAAGCTTGGCACAACATGGCCTTTACCCGCAGGCCTTGTGACCAGACACCTCAAGATGTGCCGCCGGATATTCGTAGTGGAAGACCTGCTCCCCTTCATCGAGGAGAACGTCAAGGTCCTGGCGGCGGAGCTTGCTGCCGAGCTGGGGGTCCTTGAATTCCACGGAAAGCGCGACGGCACCCTGCCGTCCGTCGGCGAAATAGACACCGACCTGGTTATGGAAGCCTTGAACCGCCTCCTGGGCATCGAGGTCCACTCACCCGATGCCGAATTTCAGCAGGAGCTGGGAGAGGTTGTGGCCAAATACGTTCCGAGGCGAATGATGACGTTCTGCCCCGGCTGTCCCCACCGGGCCTCTTACTGGTCCATGCACACGGTCCTCACCCTCGACGACCGCGACGGCTTTGTCTGCGGAGACATCGGCTGCTATGCCCTGGGCACCATGCAGGCGGGCCTCAACGTCGTTAAGACCATCCACGCCATGGGCTCCGGGAGCGGTCTTGCCTCCGGCTTCGGAAAGCTGGGCGCTTTCGGCATGGAGCAGCCCGTCCTCGCCGTGTGCGGCGACTCCACCTTTTTTCATTCCGCTCTGCCCGCGCTCGTTAATGCCGTCCACAACCGGTCGAACGCGGTCTTCATCGTCATGGATAACAGGGGCACGGCCATGACAGGCTTCCAGCCCCACCCAGGCAGCCCGCTAAATGCAATCGGCCAGACGGTCCGCGCCGTGGACATAGAGGAAGCCTGCCGCGGCTTCGGCGCCCCCGTAGTGACCGCCGACCCCTTCGACATCAAGGACACCCAGGCGAAGCTCTTATCCATAATGGAGGCGCCGCCGGGCGTAAAGGTGCTTGTGCTGCGCCAGGCCTGTGCGCTGAGCCCGGAGAAGAAAGGCAAGAAACAATTCGAGGTGGAGGTGGATGAAACACTCTGCCTCGGGGAATCATGCGGCTGCAACAGGCTTTGCAGCAAGGCCTTCCGCTGCCCGGCACTCATCTGGGACAAGGGGGTGGGGAAGGCGCGGGTGGACAGCGTGCTGTGCGCCGGCTGCGGCGTATGCGCCTCGGTCTGCCCGAAAGGGGCAATTCAGAAAAGGGAGATGAACCAGAATGGAAGAGCATAAATTGACCCACGACCCTTACAACGTTGTCATCGCCGGCGTCGGGGGGCAGGGGAATGTCCTGGCTTCCAAAATCCTTGCGAACGTGCTCGTGCACCAGGGCCTCGACGTGACCATTGGCGAGACCTTCGGCGCAACCCAGCGCGGCGGCTCCGTTATGAGCCATCTCCGCATTTCCCGCACGGGCTCCTGGTCGCCGCTGATGCCGAAGGGCAGGGCTGATGTGATAGTCAGCCTCGAACCTATCGAGGCTATGCGGGTGCTCGCGCAATACGGGAACCCGGACGTGATGGTGATCTCCAACAACAGGCCGGTCCATCCGGTAGGCGTAATCTGCGGCGAGGACGAATACCCTTCCCCCGAGCAGATAGAAGCCTGGCTCGGCAAGTTCAGCCGCCGCCACTGGCTCCTGCCTGCGACGGATGAGGCGACGAAGCTCGGCTCCGCCATACTTGCGAACATAATCCTGATCGGCGCCCTGGCCGCGACAGGCGTCCTGCCCCTCCCCAGGGAGGCATTCGCCGGCGTCATCGCTTCTACAATGCCCGGCAAAGAGGAGATGAACCTTAAGGCCTTCGACATCGGCCGCCAGATGATCGGCTAAAGCGTTAATTAATACCCTGCTGCAAGCAGCAGGGTATTAAAGCAAGCGTAGCGCCGAGCCGAGCGGGGACGACCCGCAAAGCGGGTGCCCGACGGGCTTCGCCCGTGGAGGGGGTGCTGAACCCCAATAATTGTCACGGAGCGAAGCGGAAAAAGGTCTCCCTGCAGCAAGCTGCAGGGAATCCACAAGTTGATTCCAAAATGCTTACTGCAACCGTGGCAGGTGTCAGCCCTTGGGCCTCTCGCCCTTCGCTGATATGACGTTGCGAAATAACGCCCTATCTTTTCCCTACACTTCTTGCAACTAAAGCCATATAGTTTAGAATAATAGTAAGCGCTTTCATGAGACGGGCCGCTCAATACAAAGGGAGGGTCGATATGGAGAAGAAGCCGGGAAGGAAGGCGATGGACTTGTTCGATAAGTACGGCAGCGGGTTGCTGGACCGCCGGGAATTCCTAAAACGGCTGGCCGTCCTCGCCGGAGGGGCGGCAGCGGCGGGCACGCTTCTGACCTCGTTGGAAAGGAGGCAAGCCATGGCAGACATCGTTCCGAAGGACGACCCCCGCCTTATTACGGAAGACGTCAAGTTCAAGGGCGCAACAGGCGAGATCAGCGCAAAGCTGGCAAGGCCGAAGGGGGACGCGAAATTGCCGGGTGTCCTGGTAATCAGCGAGAACCGGGGCCTCAACGCGCACATCGCCGACGTGGCAGGCGGATGGCCCTGGAAGGCTTTCTGGCACTTGCCCCCGACGCCCTCTCGCCTTTTGGCGGCACCCCGGCGGACGAGAACAAGGCCATATCCATTATCGGTCAGCTCGACCAGCAATCGACGATAAAAAATTTCATCGCAGCCGTCAAGTACCTGAAGACCAACCCCATGTCCACGGGCAAGGTCGGCGTTGTCGGTTTCTGCTGGGGAGGGGGCATGGCAAACCAGCTTGCCGTCAATTCGCCCGACGTGACTGCCGCGGTCCCCTACTACGGAAGGCAGCCCGCTTCCGAGGACGTGCCGAAGATCAAGGCGTCCCTGCTCCTGCATTACGCAGGCAACGACGAAGGGATAGACAAGGGCATCCCGGCCTACGTGGAGGCGCTCAAGAAGGCGCACGTCGATTACAAGCTCTATATGTACGAAGGGGCGCAGCACGCCTTCAACAACGATACTAACCCTCCCCGGTACGACAAGGCGGCCGCCGACCTTGCGTGGAAGCGCACGATAGCCTTCCTGAAGGAGAAACTAAAGACGTAGGGATGGGGCGACGAGCCCGGCCGGGGGCGTCACTTTGCCCATGCAGCATTTCTTGTACTTCCGGCCGCTGCCGCAGGGACAGGGGTCGTTGCGGCCCGGCTTTGCTGCTCCTCGCGGGCGGCCTTGCCGCCGGCACATCCCTTCGCCATCGGCATGCCCCGTTTCCGATAAAGCCGCGACCTGCTTGACGAAAGGGCCGCAATGCGTGAAAAAGCGCTTGTATCCGGCGCAAAGGTAATTGAGCCCGTCTTCGCCGTCCGGCGCAGCAGGATGCGGTCCTTAGGGCACCCGCCGTTGCACATCGCCAGCACCTCGCATGACTTGCAATAGCGGGGCAGGCTATCCAGCTTCGCCTGTCCGAAAGACCTCTGGCCGGGGCTTTCCAGCAGCTCGGCCAGCGAGGTCTCCATTATATTCCCTACGCGGTGCGCCACGTCCACGAAGTGGTCGCAGGAAAAGAAGTCGCCGTTAGGCTCGACGACGGGGATATCGCCGCACGTCTTCCGGAAGACGCAGAAAGCGTGCTCCCTGCCGAGGCCGGCCGCAATCGCCTCCTCGAAAATCTGCACCTTGACCGCCCTACGTCATTGTCCAGCCATTCGTCGAAGACGGCGCATAGAAAATCGCCGAAGGCATCAGGCGATGGGGCAAGCTCGCTCAAGCCGCCGCCGCCGGTTGCAGACTCGACGAGAGGCAGAAACCCGATGTACCCGGCCCCTATCTCCTTGAAGAACCGGTACACCTCGACGGGATGCCCGACATTCCCAGCGTGGACCACGCAGAGTATATCGCAGGGTACCGCATGCTGCCGTAAAAGGCGGTAGCCCCGCATCGCCCGCTCGTGGCTCGGCGCCGCCGCTTCCTGTCAGGCGGCACCGGTCGTGCAATTCCGCCGGGCCGTCCAGGCTGACGCCCGCGGTAAAACCTTCCGCTGCAAAAAAACGGCACCACTCCTCGTCGAGGAGCGTGGCGTTAGTCTGAATGCCGTTCGTGATGTTCTTGCCGGGCCGTCTGTACTTAGCCTGTATGGCCACGATTTTCCGGAAGTAATCCAGCCCGAGGAGGGTCGGCTCCCCTCCGTGCCAGGAAAACCTGACTTCCGGGCCGGAGAGGCGTCGATATGCTGCCGTATATACTCCTCCAGGACATCGTCCGGCCATGCCGGGCGGGCCGCCTTTGCCGGAGAGTCTCCTTGCCCGCGTAATAGCAGTAGCGGCACGCCAGGTTGCAGGCGGAGCCGGCCGGTTTGGCGAAAACCTGAAATTCCCTTTGTGTCCCTGCCATTCGTCAACCCTCTTGCGACAACATTCTAATCGACGATCTCACGATAAGAACCGCCTGTCTATGACAACAACGAGTATAGGGGGATTAACGTTTCCGGTCAAGAAGCATCTTTTGCTTGCTTACGCATTGCGCGGGCCTCGCGCGCGTGCCGTTTGCGATTTTCTTGACATAGCAGGCCAAAAAGAATAAACAGTTAAAGTGACCATGTGCGCGATACGGGGGGACATGGTACCGCGTCTTGGGAAGCCGCGCATCGAAGGGGTAGGGGGGAACGAACAATGGCATTCGAAGCGATTCTGTACACTGTAGCCGACCGCATTGCCACCATCACGCTTAACAGGCCCGACAGGCTCAACGCATGGACGCCCCGCATGTCCGAGGAGGTGCGCGACGCGATGTTTCAGGCGGCGCGGGATAAGGCGGTGCGCGTGATAATCCTGACCGGGGCGGGACGCGCGTTTTGTGCCGGAGCGGACATGTCCGAGCTTAAGACCGCGACGGAGCAGGGCGCATCCGCGCTGGACAACGTGGATGAAGAAACCCGGATGAACATCAAGGAACTCGGAGACGTGCGGGCCGATTTTTCGAAGCGCTATTCTTATTTTCCCGCCATCCCCAAGCCGGTTATCGGGGCCTTAAACGGGACTGCGGTGGGGATCGGGTTCGCCATCACGCTATATTGCGACATACGCATCGCATCGCAAAGCGCCAGGTTTTCAACGCTCTTTGCCCAGCGCGGGTTGATAGCCGAGCACGGCATGAGCTGGATGCTGCCCAAGATCGTCGGCATGTCGAACGCCCTCGACATGCTTTTCTCCGCGCGCATGGTCGGCGCGGAAGAGGCGCTCCGCATGGGGCTCGTCTCCAGGGTCGTCCCGGACGAGCAGCTCCTCGAAGAGGCGCTTTCAGTCGGTACGAGGCTTTCCACGGCTGTATCGCCCCGCTCGCTGAAAATAATGAAGAGGCAAATATACGGCGCGCAATTTCAAACCCTCGCGGAGGCAATCGACCTGGCCGACGCGGAGATGCGCCTGAGCCTTCAGTCGGACGATTTCAAGGAAGGCGTCGCCCATTTCATCGAAAAGCGGCCGCCTGCCTTTACAGGAAAGTAAACGAATGACAGACGGGCGTTTTATCGAGCCCGTATGGTGCTTACCTCCCCGATTGGGTGACAACGAACGTCTGTCCGGCGATAGTGAGAGCGCCGGTCCTCGAGTTGCGACTGGTATTCATCGATACCGAATACCTCAGCCTTCCTGGATCAGGTCCAGGAACGAGAGGCCGCGGTTCGTGTAGCGCTTGGCGATGGAAATGACCAGCCGCAGGTTGGCCTCCACCATTTCGGTTTTTGCCTGCAACGCCCGCGCGGCCGCGTCGCGGAGCCGGTCGAACGCCTGGAGGAAGTCCTCGTGCGGCATCCGGACGAACTCCTCCAGCGCGCGGAGCTTCTGCTGTTCCGCCTCGAGCAGGTGTTTTTGGGCCGAGGATTCGCGCTGGGTTTGCGCATCGGCCAGCGCCCGCACGCAGTAATGGAATTTGTCGTGGATGTTTTCGGCGACGAGCGCAATTTCCTCGGTGACCTTTTGCTTGAAGCAAAATTTCGGGAGCGCCGCCTGCAGTTTCTGTCGAGCTTGAGGAATTCGTCGTGTTCGCGGTTGCGCTTGGCGTGCTGGTGCGCGGCGCCACCGGTTGAAATGCCGGTCCACCTCCGCGTCCAATTCCCGCAGCGCGGGGACCAGCCGCTGGAGGTTTTTCAGTGCGCCTCGGCCGGCCACCTGCTGGTCCAGCACCACGCGGTCAAAGCGCTCGCGTGGCGGATCGGCCAGGAGTTTTTCCGCCAGGGCAATGTGTTCCTTGCCGGCAAACCCGAAACGATGGACCTTCCGCCCGCAGTTCGTTGTCCGCCTGCTCGATGCGCTTGGAAATCGCCACCTCCTGCTCGCGCGTCAGCAGCGGCACCGCGCCCATCTGCTTGAGATACATCCGCACCGGATCGTCGAGGGCATCGAGATGGCGTGTTTCCGTCTCCTCCTCCGTTTCCTTGGCCGTGTCCATTTCCGCCTGGTCCACGATTTCAATCTCCAGTTCGCGGAGCTTGGTGTAGATCTCCTCCAGGTTTCCGGCGTGGACACCTGCCTCCGGCCACGCCTCGCTGATGTCGTCGAAAGTCAGGCTGCCCTGCTCCTTGGCCAGCTGGACCAGCTCCTTGATTTTGGCGGTCAGCTCCGCCGCGCGATCCGCCGGCGCGGCGGCGGCCGGTTTTTTTTGGGCGCGGGCGCGGATTTTTTCCGGGGCTTGGGTTTTGACATACGGTCTCCGGCGCGACAGGGGATCCGGAGGCAGGGCGAATATGAAAATTGCCGGCGGGTTCGTCAAGCGGCGAAACGCCGTCCGCTCATTTTTTTCTTTCCACAAAGATGCCCCGGCGTTCGAGCTGCGGCACGATCATCTCCACCGTCCGCTCGACAGCCCCCGAGGTTTTCCGCGACGACTTCCAGGGCGGCGCGGCCCAGGGCGGCGCGGCGCGGCGCATCCGCAAGCAGTTCGCCGAGGACGCCGTTCCAGTTCCTCCGCGTTGTTCACCTGGACGGCGGCGTTTTTTTGGAGGAACGCGCGGGTGATGTCGGTGAAATTCTGCATGTTCGGCCCGAAGACGATCGCCTTGCCCTGCGCGCCCGGCTCCACCGGGTTTTGGCCGCCCACGGCCGTCAGGCTTTTGCCGATGAACACCACGGCGGCCGGCTCATAGAAATACTTCAGTTCGCCGGTCGAGTTCACCAGCAGGCAGTCCAGGTCGTCCGGCGGCAGTCCGGAACTGGAAAAAATTTCGCTGCGGAAGATGAATTTCACCTCGCGCGCCTTCAGTTTTTGGCCGATGTCCCCGGCGCTGAAAGTTCCTCGAAATGACGCGGAACCAGGATCCAGGAACAATTTGGGGAATTTCACCCGCAGCCGGCGCGCGATGCCGGCCAGCAGGATTTCCTCGCCGTCGTGCGTGCTGCCGGCCACGAGGATCAGGGCGTCGTCCGGCACGCCGATCTGGCGCAGCAACCCGCGCACGTCCAGCCGGCTGCGTTCGTGAGCCCCCGGCGTCGAACTTGAAGACTCGCCGATCACGCAGCACCGCGGCCGGCCGGCAGCCGACTGCCCGCAGCCGCCCGGCGTCCGGCTCGCTCTGGCAGCCGACGCCGGCGAACGACGCGAACAGTTGCCGGAACAGGAAGGCGAACCGCCGGTAGCGCGGATACGAGCGGTCGGAGAGCCGCGCGTTCACCAGGAACACGGGGATTTTCAAATCCGCCGCGCGCCAGAGGAAATTCGGCCAGATTTCCGCCT
>CAWFRA010000016.1:0-33050 GCA_963818095.1 uncultured delta proteobacterium | reverse complement strand
TTGCCATGATACACCTTGAAGTCGAAACAGGCGGCTCGTCATAGACGCGCGGCCTTCGGACGCCATAGCGCTGGCCCTCCGGGTCGGCGCCACGATATCCGTGGACGAGCAGGTGATAAAGAAATCGGCTGAAGGTCGAGCTGTCGAAGAAAGAGGACAAGGTGGTCGTCGATACGCAGGAATGGGAAGAGATCCTCGAAAACCTCTCGCCCGACGATTTCGGCAAATACAAGATGTAAGACCAGAGGGTGGGGGCTAAGGGATGAAGCTGTCCATAGACGCATCGATACGGAGGGTGCCCTTCTACCCGAAGGCGGCCCTTTACGGGGCCGATGCGGGTTGGGTCCGCCTTTCGTCTAATGAAAACCCCTATCCCCCGTCGCCTGCCGTTATGGAGGCGATGGCCGACGCCCTTTTCGATGTCAACAGGTACCCGGAGAGCGAGGCTGAGCTTAATTCGCTCCTCGCCAAAAAGTACGGCCTGTCGCCGGAGAACATCATTATCGGCAACGGCTCCAACGAGATGATCGAGACGGCCTGCAGGGCGCTGCGGACGGCCGGCCGGACGGAAGTCCTCATCTCCGAGCCGAGCTTCGCCTTTTACCGCATAGCCGCCGGCATTTACGGCTACGAAGTGGCGGCCGCGCCCCTCGATTCCTCTGCGCACCGACCTTCGGCGCATGGCGGCGATGGTCAGCGAGAAAACGCAGCCTCGTCTTCCTCTGCAACCCCAACAACCCTACGGGCACGATCTTCGAGGACCGGGCCTTCGGCGCCTTCCTCGACAAGCTCCCGCCGGAGGCGCTCGTCGTCGTGGACGAGGCGTATGCGGAATTTTCGGACAATAAGCTTTCCCCCGGTCCATCAGCTATATCGACCGGCGCCCCGTCCTGATCATGCGGACCTTCTCGAAGGCTTACGGGCTTGCCGGCCTGCGCGTCGGCTACGGCATAGCGGAAAAGTCGCTCGTCTCCTTCCTGGAGCGGACGAAACAACCCTTCAGCGTCAACATGATGGCCCTCATCGCGGCAAAGGCCGCCTTGAGCGACGAAAGCCACCTGGCCTTTGTCCTGGAAAACATCCGGAAAGGGAAGAAATACCTCTACGAATCCCTTAAAGGCCTCGGTCTGGACGCGCGGCCGTCAGAGGCGAACTTCATCCTCATCAAGGTAGGGCCCGGCGCCAAAGCCTGACGGACAGGCTCTTCGACAAGAAGAGTCCTGGTGCGCTGGCTCGGCGGGTACGGGCTTCCCGACTATATACGGATGACGGTAGGGACGATGGACGAGAACAAGGTATTTCATAGAGACGCTGAAGAGGCTGGCTTAGCTGAAAAGAAAAGACCTTATCATCACTATCGACGGACCGGGAGGGGCGGGCAAGAGCACCGTCGCGAGGCAGCTCGCCCGACTCAATCGGCTACAGGTATCTCGACACGGGCGCCATGTACCGGGCCGTAGCCTACGCCTACGCGGAGCGCCCGCCCGAAGACATGGACGCCTTCCTTGCCGGCCTCGCCCTCGAATTCTCCTTCGACGGGCGCGACCGTCGTCCGTCTGGACGGCCGGGACATCACGCAAGCGCATAAGGACGCCCGAGATCTCGATGCTTGCCTCGTCCCTTTCCCAGGACGCGCAGGGTCAGGGCCTATCTGCACCGGATGCAGCGGCGGATAGGGGAGGCGGGGGGCATAGTGGCCGAAGGCAGGGACACGGGCTCCGTGGTCTTTCCGGGCGCCGAGGTGAAGTTCTACCTGGACGCCGACCTCGCCGAGCGGGCGAGAAGGAGGCACCTGGAGTCGTCCGGCGGCAGGGCACGGCAGGCATGGAGAAGGTGAAAGAAGAGATGGAGCGGAGGGACAGGGCCGACTCCGAGCGGGACATAGCGCCGCTCGTCCGGCCGGAAGGCGCCATCTCCGTGGATACGACGGGGAAGACCGTCGAGGAGGTGGTGGCTGTCACTGGAAGCCCACGTAAGGCAGGCACTGAAGATGATAGAAGTCATCAAGACTGAGCATATCGGGTTCTGCTTCGGCGTCAACAGGGCCGTGTCGACGGGTGCTCAAGGAGGCCGAGCGCAGGAAGGAGACGGTCTATACCCTCGGTCCCCTTCTCCACAACCCGCAGGTCGTGGAGACGCTGCGAGGAAAAGGGCATCGTGCCGATAGACGACGTCTACAGCCTGGAGAAGGGCGTGGTCGCCTACAGGTCCCACGGCATCATGAAGGAAGAAGAGGAGTATATACGGGCGAAGGGCCTTGTTGCCATCGACACGACCTGCCCTTATGTGAAGAGGGTCAGGAACGTGCGGCCTCTACCTCTCAGGAACGGCTATAAGGTTGTGATTGCAGGGGATGAGCACCATCCGGAGGTAAAAAGTGTGTTGAGTTATTTGGGGAACGATGGTATTGTATTGCATAATTCGTTCTCCATTGCAGCCAAAAAAATCGGCGTAGTGAGCCAGACCACGCTGGACGAGGAGACGTTTGCAGAGGTGGTAAGCTCGCTGGCATGCAGAGCGAAGGAGTTGAGGGTTTACAACACCATCTGCGAGAGCACGCAGCGTGAGAAGGGACGAGGCGATCGACCTGGCAGGCAGGGTGGACGCCATGCTGGTCGTGGGCGGCAAGAACAGCTCGAATACGACGAAGCTCTTCGCCGCAGTCAAGCGCATCCAGCCGCGGGCCTATCACATCGAGACGGAGGACGAAATCCGGCCGGAGTGGCTCGACGGGGTAAAAAAAGTCGGGATAGCGGGGGGAGCCTCGACCCCCGACTTCATAATAGAAAAAGTGGAGAGGCGTGTAAAAAATCTTTAGGGGGAAATGCATGGTAGAGACGGTCGATACCAGCGCACAAAAAGACAACAGAGGAGGAGATGGAGGAACTCTATGAAACCTCTATGAGAAACCTTCAGGAAGGGAACATCATAAAGGGGAGAGTTATCGATATAAACGGCGACTCCGTCATCGTCGATGTCGGGCTGAAATCGGAAGGCAAGGTTCCCTTGACGAATTCCTCGATAAATCGGGCGGCGCCACGGTCAGCGTCGGCGATGAAGTGGAAGTGATGATAGCGGGCAGGGAGGTCAAAGACGGCCTTCTCGTGCTCTCGAAGCAGCGGGTCGACGGCATCAAGTTGTGGCAGACAATCGACAAATCCCTCGAAGAAGGGACGCCCGTCGAAGGAACGATCATCTCGGAGGTGAAGGGCGGCTTCATGGTCGATATAGGCGTGAACGCCTTCCTTCCCATATCGCAGGTCGATATAAAGCCGGTCAAGAACCCTGCCTCCTTTATCGGCCGCCATCTCAAGTACAAGGTAATCAAGGTCAACCAGAAAAAGGCTAACGTGATCGTCTCGCAGGCGCATGCTCATCGAGGAAGAAAGGGAGCGGAAGCGCAAGGAGTTCTGGAAGAATGTCAAGGAAGGCCAGGTCATCTACGGCTTTGTCAAGAGCATCACCGATTACGGCGCGTTCATCGACCTGGGCGGCGTTGACGGCTTCCTCTACGTCAACGATATAACGTGGGGCAGGATCACCCATCCCAAGGAGCACCTGAAGCTGGGCGACGAGGTCAAGGTCAAGGTGATGACCGATCGATTTCGAGAAGCACAAGGTCTCGGTGAGCATCAAGGACCTGAAAGGAGACCCCTGGCTCAACATCGACGAGAAGTACCCCGTCGGCTCGCGCGTTAAGGGCAAGGCGGTGGGCGTCGTGGAGTACGGCGTCTTCGTCGAGCTGGAGCCCGGCCTGGAAGGGCTTCTCCACGTGAGCGAGATGAGCTGGGACAAGAAGATGCGGAACCCTCCAAGCTCGTATCGAAAGGCGACATGCTCGATCTTCAGATCCTCGACATCGACAAGGAGAAGAAACGGATCTCCCTTGGGCTGAAGCAGCTTAAGACCGACCCCTGGAAGGAGCTTGCGCAGAAATACCCGCCCGGCTCGATAGTGAAGGGCAAGGTAAAGAACTTTACGGACTTCGGGCTTTTCGTCGGTATGGAGGACGGCATCGACGGGCTGGTCCACATATCGGAGATATCGTGGTCGCGGAGGAAGAACGTCATCGCCGAAAGCTACAAGAAGGGGGCCTCGTCGAGGCCCTCGTCCTCAATATCGACGGAGAGCAGAAAAAATTCTCCCTCTCCATCAAGAGGCTCAAGGAAGACCCCTGGAAGGGGCTCCTGGAGCGCTACCACGTGGGCGACATCGTCGAGGGTTACGTTACGAGCATTACCGATTTCGGCGTTTTTGTCGAGATCGAAGAGGGCATCGAAGGGCTGATCCATCTGTCCGAGATAGAGAGCGGCAAGGGGAAGCACCCTTCGGAGCTTTTTGCCATCGACGACGTGGTGAAGGCCACGGTCATCAATGTCGATGAGAGGGACAAGAGGATAGGCCTTTCGACAAAGGCGCAGAGGAAGGCCGAGGAGAAGAAGGAAGTCGCGAGCTTCTCGCGGGAGGAGACGCGGGCCTTTTCCACCCTCGGGGACCTTCTTGAGCCGGCCATGAAGAATGCCAACAGGGACAAGCGAATTAACGAAACGGGAGACTCGACCAGGAGGCTTCCATGCCGATAAAGAAGGAGTTGCTTGACATTCTCTGCTGCCCCAAATGCAAAGGCGACATCGACGTTGAACAGCGCGGGGGACGGTCTGGTCTGCCGCGGCTGCAAGCTCCTTTACCCCATAAAGGATGACATACCCATCATGCTCATCGACGAAGCAATCCCCGTCAAGGAGTAGAGATTGACGGGCGCGCCGATCGCGCATAAGACGAAAAGACCGCCCTTTTCGGGCACCATGAAAGGAAAACGGCCGGCAGTGCGCGACTAAAGCAGCGCACGTGGCGCTTTAGGGCAACCCCGACCTTGTCTATGATCGATTTTCTCCTCATCTGCTTTTTAAAGACCTTTCAGCAATTGTTGCGCGTCCTTCCCGAAAGAGCGTGCACCTCCGTAGGCGCAGGGACTGGGAAGGCATAGCCTTTCTTTGCCTCGGCAAAAGGCGGCACGTGGCCGTGGCGAACGCCCGCAGGATAATGCCGGACCGCGCCCCGGGCGAGGCCAGGGCCGTAGCGCGGGGCTGCTTTCGAGAAGCTGGGCGTCAATTTCATCGAAAGCCTGCTCTTCCAATTTGTCCCGAGAAAGGAGTACGGCGCCCGGTTCAAGCTGGAGAAAAGGGGGCGGGCCGATGAAGCCCTTAACGGCGGCCGGGGCGTCCTGGCCCTGGGGTTCCACTATTCGAACTGGGAGATAACGGGTCTCAGCTCGATCCTGCTCGGCCGTGAGATCGTCGCTCTGGCGCGCCCACTGAAGGGGCATGCCAGGCTGAACGATTTTATTAACGGCCTGCGGGGCTCGACGGGGCTTACGATCATTCCGAACAGGGATACGGCACGCGACGTAGCCCGGCTCCTGGCCGAAGACCGCATCGTGGCCTTTCTGGGAGACCAGAGGGAGAAACGGTCGAGGGCCGTCTGGGTAGACCTTTTCGGGCAAAAGGTGCCCACATCGAAGGGCGTTGTGGCGGTTGCCATGAAGACGGGCGTGCCCGTCGTGCCGGTCTACGCCAGGAGGGAAGGTTTCCTCCGGTATACCATCGTTTATAACGAGCCGCTTCTGATAGAGCGGCACGGCGCGCCCCTCGACGAGCTTATCGCGCGGAACGCGAGGAGGGTCAACGCGTTTCTGGAAGAGATCGTCAGGGAGAGGCCCGACGAGTGGTTCCTGGCGCACAGGCGCTTTGGCCGCGACACGTAAGGCGCAGCCCTATCCCAATAATCGCACGGCGGAGGACATGATATGAAGATCATTCGATTTCTTTATGAAGGACGGCAGGAATACGGCATCGTCGAAGAGGGTCTTATTTACAGGTGCAAGGGAGACCCGTTTGCCGGTCTCAACCGGACGGCCGACACGGTGAAGCCGGACGCGGTCAGGCTCCTTGCCCCGGTCTCCCCGCCCAATATCATCTGCCTGGGCCTCAATTACAAGAAGCACGCCGACGAAACCAGGATGGCATACCCTCCGGCGCCGCTGATATTCCTTAAAACGACGACGGCCCTGTGCGGTCCGGGCGACCCTATAGTGCTTCCCCGCGCTTACCGGGACAGCATCGACTACGAGGCCGAGCTGGTTATCGTTATAGGGAAGCGCGCCAAAAACATAAGCGAAGACGACGTGCCGGGCGCGGTCCTCGGATATACCGTCGGAAACGACGTATCGAACCGGGCGGCCCAATTCAAGGACGGCCAATGGGCGAGAGGCAAGAGCTATGACACCTTCTGCCCTATCGGGCCGGCGATAGAGACGGACGTGGACGGCGATAACCTCGACATCACCTGCCGGATCGACGGGGTGGCCATGCAGGCGTCGAACACGTCGGATATGATTTTCCCATGCCGCCGGATCGTCTCTTACCTGTCCGAGTGCATGACGCTCTTACCGGGTACGGTGATACTCACCGGCACGCCGCAGGGCGTGGGCTATACAAGAAAGCCCCCGGTGTTCCTTAAACCCGGACAGACGGTCGAATGCTCCATATGGGGCATAGGCACCCTTTCGAACCCGGTAGTGGACGAATAGGTCCTTTCAGGGCCTACCCGTCTGGTTCAGGCGGACAAACAAGTAATTGACAAGACAGCTTACGATAAAGGCGATGCAGCCGATCGATACACCCGTGAAAAGGTTCTCATCCATATCCCGGATCCTCCTCTTGTCTTTTGCTGCGAGCCAACGGACTACACTTTCCAATCAAAGACAGTGGAGTTGCTCGCGAGAGCAACGCCCGGACCCTTTCGATCTTCGATTCTAAAATAAATCTTATGGGCAGTTCAAGGCGAAAGCACGGTGCGGCCGAAGAAACGGCGTCAGCAAGTTGTATCGTGGGACAGGGGTGCTTTTAACGGGAAAAACCCGGTTAACACCGGGCGCGGTGGACTTTTCCGCCTTGGCCGTCTACCGCACCGTAAGTATCCCTTACGGACTCAACCGGCGAAAGCGGAGCACAGAAGAGATGGCCAGCGCCAGGGCATAGACAGCGGAGACGGAGATCATCAGCGACATGGGGAACGGCGTACCGTCAAACAGGAAACTCACCATAGCCGTGCAGATAACGCCTGCGATCATCTGGGCGCTGCCGAGCAGCGCGGACGCGCTGCCTGCGTTCCGGGAGAAAGGCGCAAGCGCAAGGGCCGTCGCGTTCGGCAGGGCGAGACCGAAGCAGAAGAGCACGCATAATATGAGTATCAGCGACGCGATGACGGGCAGGACCTTCATGTACGTCCCGGCAGTCAGGGCAAGGGCGGTCGAAGACTGGAACACGGCGCACGCGAGGAGCACCGACCTGCTGTCATACCTTCGCAGGAGCATCCTGTTGACCTGGTTGGCCGCCACGAGAGAACATGCGTTGACGCCGTAAATCCAGCCGAACTGCGTTGCCGAAAAGCCGAAAAGGTCGATCAGGACAAACGGGGAGCCTGCGATGTAGGCGAAAAGGCAGCCTGTGACACCCGCGGCGGCGCCTGCGTGGATGGCGAACTCCCTGTTTTTAAGTACCGAGATGTACTCCCGCACCACGCTCGCCGGGCGTAACGAGATCGAAAGGTCTTCCTCCTTCGTCTCACGCAGCAGGTATTGCGCGGCGGCGAGCACCACCACGGCAAAAATGGCGAGGGCGACGAAGATGAACCTCCAGCCGAACAGCGTGACCACTATGCCGCCTATCGTCGGGCCGACGATCGGGGCGACGCCGAAGATCATCATAAGCAGGGAAAGGGCGCGCGCCATCTCGTTTCCAGAAAAGAGATCGCGGACTACGGCCCTGCTGCCCACTATGCCCCCGCACCCGCCTATAGCGAGCAGCAGCCTTAAGGTCACCAGTTGTTCGATGGAGGCGGCGAGGGCGCATCCTAGGGCGGCGAGTACATAAAGGATCAGGCTGAACCTCATCGGTTTCTTTCGCCCGTACCGGTCGAGGATAGGGCCGACGCAGAGCTGGCCTATGGCGAAGCCGAAAAAATAACTCGTAAGGGTAAAACCCACATGGGCGATGTCGGTATGCAGGCTTCGGGCTATCGAAGGAAAGCCCGGCAGGTACATGTCGGTCGTCAGCGGCCCCACGGCTGCCAACCCGCCGAGGATGAACATAACAAAGCCGCGCTGCTTCTGCACGATCGCCATTTTAGTCTCGCTTATAGGAATAATCGGCGGAAGGCCCCATCCGGTAACGGGCAATGCCGAAAGAAGAAGCTTATGCCAGGAGCCCTTTCCTGTTCAAGTATAAAGTGACGGCTGGAGGCAACCGCCATGCCTATTGTCGCTCGTTTTGTGCTAATATATTGCGGGGGGTGGGGTGGCAGGCCCGTTGGGCCGGTTTAGTCCACCCCGGCGTTTTTCTTGCGGGTATGATTGTATGCTACAATTTTGGCAGCGCGGTCTGAAGTCAGAATTAGTCATTAAGTTCATTGCGGTTATCGCCATCACCACCCTCATCTCCTGCTTGGTGGGTACGCTGCTCATCAACAAATGGACCATGGGGCAGGCGGAGACCAACGTAAGGAACGCGCTGAACTCGGCAAGGTATGTCCTGTACCATCGCCTCGAAAACATCCTGAACACGGTTCAATTCTCGTCCAGCCAGAATAAGCTTCATGCCGCCTTATCGAAAGGGGACCGCGCCGGTTTGCAGCGGTATCTCGAAGAGGTGCGGAAAGAGGGCGGGCTGGACATACTGAATGTCACCGATGGGAAAGGGAACGTGATACTCAGGGCCGGGAACCCCGGCCAATCGGGAGATAATCTCGCCGGCGACGCCGTCGTCGGCCGGGCCCTCACCTCAGGCAAGGCCGTTTCGTCGCTTGAGGCATGGTCGCGCGAAGCCGTTGCCAGGGAAGGGCGGGACGCCGAGTCCCGATGCCTGGCAACGTCGTCCCCTTCCGAGCCGGCAGCCATGGTCCTCATGGCTGCGTCGCCTATCATATCCGCGGAAGGCCGCGTCCTGGGCGTGCTCTGCGGCGCCGAGCTTTTGAACCGGAACGACGCGCTTGTGGACAGGATCAGGGACGTCCTTTTCCAGAACGAGAAGTACGGTGGAAAACAGGTTGGGGGCGCGACCCTGTTCCTGGGTAACGTCCGAATATCGACAACGTTTACCAACAATGACGGGACCAGGGGCTTCGGCTCCAGCCTGTCGGGTGAAGTCTCCCGCACGGTGCTCGGCCAGGGAAGCCGGTGGGTCGGCGAGGCCCCCGTCATCCACCAGGGGTACGTGGCTGCCTACGAGGCTTTAAGCAACATGAGCGGACAGATCATAGGCATGATAGCCGTGGCTACGCTGGAGCAGAAGTTCGCTGACATGCGGACGAAGACAATCGCAATATTCCTCGGCATCAGCCTATTCGGCGTGGCCCTCGCCATTATCATGGCCACTTTTTTTTCCGGCTCGATCGTCAAGCCCATCAATGCCCTCGTCCACGCTTCGCACAAGATCGCGAAGGGCGATTTTTCCGCGCGCGTAAGCACGCGCTCGACGGCGGAGGTGGGCGAGCTTGAGATCATGTTCAACCTTATGGCGTCCTCGCTCGAATCGAGGGACCGCGAGATCGCCAGGCTCAACGAGCAGCGCATGATGCGCTCGGAAAAGCTGGCTTCCATCGGCAGGCTTGCCGCGGGCATAGCACACGAGATCAACAACCCGCTGACCTCGGTGCTCACGTTCAGCAGCCTGCTTTTGAAAAAAGGCAATGAGAGCCAGAAGGAGAAGCTGGACATAATAGTCAAGGAGGCAACCCGCTGCAGGGAGATCGTAAAAGGGCTGCTCTGCTTCGCGAGACAAGGCCAGTTGAGCAAGGCGAGCTGCGACCTCAACCCGGTCATCGAGAGCGCCCTTGCCCTTATGGGAAACCAGTTGAGGGTCAAGGAAAAGCCGATCGCCGTAAAGAAGGACCTGGGGGAGATACCGGCCCTGTACCTCGACCCGAGCCAGATGACGGAGGTATTCGTCAACCTTATCATCAACGCCCTCGATGCGCTGACCGAGGGTGGCGAGCTGAACATCTCCACCGGAGTTTCGCAGGACGGGAAATGGGTCGAGATCAGGGTGGCCGATACCGGGCAGGGGATCGCCAAAGACGACCTTGAGAAGGTATTCGAGCCTTTCTTCACCACTAAGGAACCCGGAAAAGGCACGGGCCTGGGGCTGGCCGTAGTCTACGGGATCGTTGAGAGGCATAACGGCACTATCGACGTGGAAAGCGAAGTCGGGAAGGGCACGACCTTTCTCATAAGGCTTCCGATAACCGGCCACCCCGAACGGAAAGCCGGGAGCGAGTTTGATTAGATTCTTGTCAAGGAGCTGTTAAATATGTGCGCAGAGTTTCAGTCCGTTAATCGTGCCGGGCAGTTCTTACGAGGCAAGGTCGTCGTTGTCGACGACGAGGAATACATATGCATGAGCTGCATAGAGGTGCTCCAGGACGACGACTATGAGGTGAAGGCGTTCACCAGGGCTGATGACGCGCTGCAGTACCTGGACGAAGACCGGTCCACTGACCTGGTCCTCCTCGACCTGAAGATGACGGAGGCGGACGGCATAGACGTCCTGAGGCACATCAAAAAGGCCCATCCCGAAACTATGGTGGTCATCATTACCGGCTACGCGACCGCCGAGACGGCGGTTGCCTCCCTGAAGCTCGGGGCCTTCGACTATGTCTCTAAGCCATTCACGCCGGACGAATTGTCTACGGCGGTGGGGAGGGCGTTCGAGAACAGGAGGCAGCTCGAGGAGAAGCGGCGCCTGAACGAGCAGCGCCTGATGCGGTCCGAAAAACTGGCGTCGATAGGCAGGCTCGCTGCGGGCATCGCGCACGAGATCAACAACCCTCTGACATCGGTCCTCACCTTCAGCTCCCTCATGCTCAAGAAAGCGGATGGCGAGCAGAGAGAAAAGCTTGAGATCATCGTCAATGAAACGACCCGCTGCAGGGAGATCGTCAGAGGCCTTCTCAACTTCGCGAGACAGAGCGAGCCGAGGAAGGAAGAGTGCGATATCAACAAAGTCATCGAGGCAGCCATCTCGCTGACCAAGAACCAGCTCAAGGTGGCGAGAACCGGATAACGGTGGCGAAGGCGCTCGAAGAAGTCCCTTCGCAGCAGCTCGACCCGAACCAGATGCTGGAGGTCTTCGTCAATATTATCATCAACGCCCTCGACGCCATGTCGACGGGCGGGCAGCTAAGCATCGGCACGCGGCTCGTGGACAGGCGCAGGACAGTCGAGATCAAGGTCGCGGACACGGGATACGGGATACCCAAGGAGAACCTGGCCAGGGTGTTCGACCCGTTTTTCACTACGAAGGAGCCGGGGAAGGGCACGGGCCTGGGGCTTGCCGTCTCCTACGGCATCATAGACAGGCATAACGGCACCATCGACGTGGAGAGCGAGCCGGGGAAAGGGACGACTTTCACCATCAGGCTGCCCCTGGGATAGCCTGTTTCGCCGGGGCGCCCGGAAGGTAATCATGGCCGACGGAAAGATATTCGTCGTAGACGACGAGGAAAACATATGCAGGAGCTGCGTCGAGGCGCTCCGGGAAGAGGGCTACGAGGTGAGGGCGTTCACCAGTCCTCGCGAGGCGCTCGACCGGCTCTGCCGAAGAGGCCGCCGGACCTCGTCCTGCTCGACCTTAAGATGCCTGAGCTCGACGGCATCGCCGTCCTTAAGAAGATCAAGCAGCAGAGGCAGGAGACGACGGTCATCATCATCAACGGGTTACGCCACGGTCGAATCCGCAGTCGCCTCCCTGAAGCTTGGCGCCTTCGACTACGTCTCGAAGCCTTTCACCCCCGACGAGCTTCGACGACGGTAGGAGGGCCTTCGACCACAGGCGGCTGGTCGCGGAGAACAGGTACCTGCGCGAAGAGCTGAGCCGCAAGTTCGAGCTCGACAACATGATCGGCGAAAGCCCGGCGATGAAAGAGGTCTCCGGGCTGGTGAAGCGCGTCGCGCCCACCGATTCCACCGTGCTCATCAACGGGGAAAGCGGCACAGGCAAAGAGCTGGTGGCCCGCGCCATCCACAGCAACAGCCGGAGACAAGAGAAGAACTTCGTGGTCGTCGATTGCGCGAGCCTCGCCCAGAGCGTTATCGAGAGCGAGCTTTTCGGCTACGTGCAAGGGCGCCTTCACGGGCGCGGCGGAGACAAAACAGGGCCTCCTGGAGATCGCCGACGGCGGCACGCTCTTCCTCGACGAGGTCTCCAACATCAACCTCGATATTCAGGCCAAGCTGCTTCGGGTAATCCAGGAGCAGGAATTCAAAAGGGTGGGCGATTCCAGGAGCCGCAAAGTCAATATCCGCTTCGTGGCGGCGACCAACCGCGACCTCGAAAAGATGATAGGCGAGAACCTCTTCAGGGAAGACCTGTTCTATCGACTGGACGTCTTCCGCATCTACCTGCCCCCGCTGCGGGAGCGCAGAGAGGACATCCCCCTGCTTGCCCGCTACTTCCTAGATTATTACAGCCGCACCATGCACAAAGACGTGGAAGGCTTTTCACCGGAGGCGCTCCGGCTGCTCGAGGGTTACGATTGGCCCGGCAACGTCCGGGAGATGAAGAACATGGTCGAGCGGCTCGTAATAATGATCGACGAGCCGGTGGCGGACTCGCGGGAGGTGGCCTTCGCCTTAGGCAGCAGGAAGGCCGGCAAAGGCCCGGCGCCGGTGCCGAAAACGGCTGAGGAGCTTAAGCAGATCCGCAGAGAGGCGACACAAAAAATCGTCGATGAGATAGAAAGGGCTTTTATCGTGGCCGCGCTCAAGAGAAGCCATGGGAACGTGACGAGGGCGGCCGAAGAAGTGGGACTGCTCCGCCCCAATTTCCACGCTCTGATGCGAAAACATCATATTAGCCACGAGGTCGAATAGAAACGGTTACTTGCCTGTGCGCTGCGCCGGCCGGAAGGGCAGGTACTTTAGGTATTTATCGAGACCGCCCTGCCCGGCGCCGGGCTGAGACGCCTGGTAAACTGCGACGCGGGCCTTATCGACTTCCATGGGCTCGTCGGTCGCATATTGCTTCATCGTAGTCGCGATCGTGCTTTCACCCGGCCATGCCGCCCTGAACCATGCAATAACGGCCTTTCCAGGCGGGACGATCATCTGGCCGCCCATGCGTTCGGGCGCCGGCCGCTGCCCGGACCTGCGCATTTTCTCGACGGCCCTCCCCTTGACGACCGTATCGTAAAACGGCCCGCTTTTCGGCTCTTCCAAACCGAGGCTGAGGGAGAACTCATCGCCTAAAGGTATCCTGTTGTCCGGGTAGTAGTGGAGGACCAGTTCCCTTACGCATTTGACGCCCTTGATGTCCAGGGCCTCTATCCGCACCCTGTTCGTTCCCGGTTTCAGCTTCTCGCCGGCCGATATGCGACCGGCGATAATTTCGGGCGCGTCCTGGGTGACTTCCATGTCCGGCTGGAAGGGTTGCCCGTTGAGGCCGACCTTGACGCTCTCCTTCTGCAGGTAGCAGCCGAACCAGTGTATCGTCGCGGGCTTTTTTCCGAAGATAGCCTGATGGTCGTAAAGGTCGGCGAATTCGAGCTGCCCCGACGGGTTGTACGTCACGTGGACGCTTCTGACGAGGCCGTCGTAAAGGACCGTGATGACCCTCGGCCCCGGCTGTGCGCCGAGCCTGATAGCGAGGGTCCTGTATGCGTACGTTTTTTTGCCGTCGTATCCCGTCGTTGAATCGACGACATAGCAGGCCGTTTCTTTATCGTCTACCTTGACCCTGAGCGGGCTGTGGCGGACCTTCGTCTTCCTGCCGGTCTCCGGCGGCGCACCCTTCTTCTCCACTCCCAGCTCGAGCCGTACGACCCCCCATTCATGGTCTGTGACGTCCTGGCCCGGCGCGATGTTCTTCACCAGGAGCTGCTCTGTCCGGCGGTGGTCCTGCACCTCGGGCGCCGCCCATGCGGAAGGCGGAGTCAGAAGTAGCATGGCCATAAGGAATGCCGCCCGGACTGAGCGGCTTGCAAGCCCCCTTGTCAGGTTAAGCCGTTTCTTTGATGAAAGGGATTGCCGGTACATGGATATGACGATCCTCTCCCTCTCCCGGTTAAATTCCTGGGATAATATGGGAGAATTACCATTTAACAACGGCTTAATGCAAGAAAAATCGAGGATTACCGGGTCTCAGGGGTGCCGCTGCCCTTAAGGTCGAGAAGCACCATGCCGGAGATGGCGTCGCGCTCGCGCTTTGCCGCTATCCCTTCCATCTCCAGAACGACCGCTTCCATTACTATGAACGCCTTTGCATTTTCTCTCAGGCAGCCTGCCTTTACCGCATCCCGCTTCCCGTAGACGCCGTGGAAGTGGATGGCAGGTTTGCCGTCGTGCCGGAAGATGGTGCCTACACCCACTGTTTCGTGACTCTCTGCGATCTCGCGCCAGACGGGCTCGGGCGGCATTTCTTCCCTTTCGGGTCCGGCCACTATGCGGCCCTCTTTGAGGCCGCCCAGAAGATAGAAGACGGCCGCTGCGAGTTCCTCCTTCTCTGCGAGCGCCGACAGTCCCTCAAGGATATCGTCGCCGTGCTCGAACCTGACGACAAAACACCGGCCTATCCTGCCTGCCGCGTACCTCACGATTTGGCCGCCTCCCGCCTGTTGACTATCCTGTCGGCTTCTTTCAGTATCTTCAGCTCCACGTAATCGTACCGCGACTGTGAATGGTGGTTGCCGACAATTTCACAGACTTTGGCTGTTTTCCCTTCCGGGAATCCGATGCTTTCGAGCAGCGCCCGCACGACCGGGGGACCGTACTGCTCCTGCGTCCTGCCGTTGTTGTACCCGAGCGCTTCTTCCGACGGTTTTATCCCGGCGTCGTGCAGGAGGGCGCAGGCGATAAGTACCTCGTAGTCGCACCCTTCGTATTCTTCCATGATGTTTTCGGAGTATTTCAGGACTTCGAGGGCGTGTGTTATCCTGCGGAAATCGCTCCCGAAATGGTCGACCAGCAGCTTTACGATCTTACCTTTGCAGTGCTCCATCGCGGCTCCCTCCCATATTGTACCACGGGGAGGGCGGCGCGGGGTAGCTCCTGTTACCTGTGCACCTCCCGGCCGTTCGCCTCATCAGCCTTCGGGCGAGGGGCGCTCAAGGCTGGACCTGTCCCAATGCCCCGTTTCCGCCGCCGCAACGTAAGTGCTTTGAAGGAAAGCGAGCAGCTCGCTATCCGGGTCGGGCGCAGTACGGACCTTCTCGTAAGGCAGGATAAACTCACCCATGTCGCGGGAGTAGAAGGCGCCTGCCGGGCTTATCGGATATTCCCTGAAGTGTGCCGGCTCGGGGTATGCGTAAGCATAATAAACCGCCTCCGGGACAGGGCCTCCGCCCGGCCAGAACCCGCAGCTGCTCACCTCGTGCGAATATGCTTCGCGCACGACGAAGTCGGCTATATTCGGCACCGGGGGGTGTGGAGGAGCGCTCCGGCCCGAGAAGCGCGTGACCGCCATATCGAAGCCGCCCCAGAAGAAATGGACCGGGCTGCATTTGCCCGTGAAGCGGGAGCGGAAGATTTGCAGCACCCTATCCGACTGGACGAGCACGCGCCAGAAGCGCCGGGCGTACTCCGGGTCGTAGGCGGTGTGGTCGCGGTCCTCCTCAAAAGGGATGCGCGCCCCCGTCTCCTGCGGCATCGTCCATATTTTGACGTCGATCCCGAGGGAATGGAGGAGCTCCATGAACCGTTGGTAGAAGTCCGCCACCGGACCGGCCGCAAGGGACATCTTGCCGCTGCCTTCCGTGCGGCCGCAGACGTCGACGGTGAGCAGGTGCCTCACGAAATCGAACCGTACCTCGAACCCGCCGCTGCCGTAAGGCACCATGGACGTGGTAAGGCCCGTCGGTGTTACGTAGAACGCCACGTTCCACCAGTGGTTGACAAGGGGCGCGAGTTTCAGCCGTACCTTTCCAACGACCTGCGTCCAGAGGCGCACCGTCTCGCACGTCTCCTTCCATGCGTCGAGGGGCAGGGTCGGCCACTGTTCCGGGTCATACATCGAAAGCGTCTCCTTCAGGGGCGTCGATGCCTGCTTTAGGGCGCGGGGCCGCAGAGGACGTCCTGGTCCTGTTTTACGAGAAGCACCGAGCACGGCAAAGTCCTGACGATTTTTGCGGTCATCTTTCCGGACAGGAAGTGCTCGATCCTGGTCTCCTCATGGGCGGGCAGGATCAGCAGGTCGATATTCTTCTCTTCGACAACGGCGGCGATCTGGCCTGCCGGCTCCCCCTCGCGCACAAGCGTCTCCACTTCGATGCGCCCGCTCAGCTTGCCTTCCGTCATTGCCTTCAGCCGATCCTTCACGGAGGAAAGCAGGCTCTCGTAATTCTGCTCCAAAAAAGGAATCGCCAGGTTCCAGCCCGTGTAGGCAAAGGGATTATAAATAATATCCAGTATATAGAGCTTGGCGTGCAGCCTCTCGGCCAGGTTTGCCGCGTATCCGACTACGCTAATGCAATCGGGGGCGGCCTGCACGGTCACGAGTACGCGGCGCACGTCCATGATTACCTCCTTGGTGTTCTTCCAGTAAGGTCCTTTGCTATAGTGTCCGCAAGCGTTTGACTTTATTCTTCTTTAATAATACATTAAGCCTATGCTTGCAATAATTCCAGTACGTGCCGATCGTTCTCCGGGGTATCCGCACGCTTTGCGACAGGCAATTACTGGGGCTCAGCGCCCCCTCCGCGAGCAAAGCCCGCGGAGCCTCCCCCCTCGGCGCGGCGCTACGCTTGCTTTAATACGATGCTGCAAGCAGCAGGGTAATTTATTGACCCCCCACCGCTCGCGGCCGCGCAATCCGTCGCGGCAGGACGCACCGCCCAGCAGTCCGTAAATGCTGCCTAAAATCGACAGAGAGAAGATTTCCCGCATACTTTACGGGGCGAGGCGCGTCGTTTTCAGGGGCCTGCTCGTGGCTGCGTGCTTCAGCGCCGCCAGCTTTTTCTTTTCGAAGAAGCTCATAATCTTACTCACCCGGCACGTGCACGTCACTCTCTACTATTTCAACCTTTCGGAGGTTTTTTTCTCGTCCGTCGAGATGGCGATTTACACGGGCCTTTTCTTCGCAACACCCATCATAGTCTTCCTCGTGTGGCGCGAGTTCCGCGAGACTGCTCCGCGAAAAGCTCCTTCACGGCTACCTTTACGTTGTCTTCGCTGCGCTGCTTTTCTATGTCGGGAGCGTTTTCTGTTATCTCATTGTGCTGCCTTCCGGCATCGGCTTCCTGCTGAGCTATCAGGGGGGCGTCCTCAAGGCGATGATATCCACGGAGCGGTTCGTCCACTTTTGCATCACCATGGTCTTTGCCTTCGGCGCCGCCTTCGAGCTGCCCATCATACTGCTCGTGCTCGGGAAGCTGGGCATAGTCACGTCAAAAAAGCTGTCGAAGACCAGGCGTTACGCTGTCCTGATAATAGTAGTCGCTGCGAGCGTGATCACGCCCACGCCGGACGTCTACAACATGTCGCTCCTGGCCGTGCCCCTCTATCTCCTCTACGAGATAGGCATCATTCTTATGCGTATAGCTGAGAGGAACCAGACCAAAGCCGCCAGGGTGTGACAACGCCAGGGGCGGGAGATGCCATAGCGCGTCCGGCCGCCCTGAGGTCCCCTGACTTGATTCCGCCTCTCAATCTGTGTACAATTTGACCCCGTGGAAGAAACCATAACCCGCTTAGGCTACGTAGGCGTAGCCATCGGAACATTCATCGAAGGCGAGACAACCATTCTGCTTGCCGCGATATTTGCGAAGCTCGGGTTCCTCAAGCTGCGGCACGTGATTTTCTGGTCCTTCATCGGCACCTTTGCCGGGGATTGCTCCTTCTTTTTTCTGGGCAAGTTCTTCGGCAGGCAGATTATCGAGCGGTATGATTTCCTTCGCCGCAGGGCCGCAACGTCCAACAAGATCATCCATCAATACGGCCACTTGATCCTCTTTATCATGAGGTTTCTGGCAGGTTTCCGCTCGATTATCCTCCTTCTCCTGGGGTGCGCCAACATGGGGTCCGGCCGGTTCCTCATCATCGATGTGGCGTCCTCCATAGTATGGGCAGTCATAATCTCCATAGTCGGCTACAGCTTCGCTAACGTGGTCTACATCTTCGTGAGCGACACCAGGGGCTACGAAAAAATTATAATGCCGCTGGCTGTCATGGGGGCGGTCGCGGCGATACTTTTCTACCGGCACTTTATAAAAGAAAAGGAAGAGGAGCGATTCGATGGAGATTGATCCCAAACTGCGCCGGGAGCTGACGAAAAGGTTCGAGCTGGAAACCAACAGACGGGAGTCCGAGGTCACCGAGAACTGGAGGAAAGACCTGGAGGTCATTTACAGGAAGAGGCACGACAGCATGGCTTCCATACTTTTGGACGTTAAGGCGCTTATGGAACGCATGCAGAACAGGGTGAAGACCCTGACCGATATCATCAGGGAGGAGGCGCGGAAATGAGACGCACGGCGCTTTTGCCTGCCTGGCGTTTCTTGCCGCCCCTTCCTTACCCCCGCCCGCTCTTCACGCACAGACGACACAGCCCGCAAAAAGGCTGCTTTCACCGGAAAGAAGGATCGCAGACCTGGAAAAGGAAGCGGAGGTCCTCAAGCGGGACGTAATCTTCCTCAGGATGGCCCCCGTTCCCGAGCGGGTGGTCCTGTGCGAGAGGGCAATACCCCTTTCAAACCCGGAGGCCAGGGAGGGCTTCGAGCGGGAATTCTACAATTTCCTGGACAACAGGGGCCTCCTTACGGCCCTGGTAAAACGCTACGGCAAGTTCCTCAATGTCGTTTCCGGAGAGATAGACAGGATGTCCCTGCCTCCGGACCTCATTTATCTATGCATAGCGGAAAGCTATCTCAACCCGAGGGCAGTCTCCAAGGCCAACGCGGGCGGCCTGTGGCAGTTCATAAAGGAGACGGGCAAGAGGGAAGGCCTCTTCATCAACGACTCCGTCGATGAAAGGTACAGTGTAAAAAGGTCCACGCGGTCCGCCCTGGGATACCTGAATAAGCTCCACAACGAGTTCGGCGACTGGCTGGTCTCCATGGCTGCGTATAACTCGGGCGAGGCGCGCATCAGGGAGGCGATGCAGAACCAGAACACGCGCGATTTCTTCGAGATGTTCCTGCCCGAGGAGACCGAGAGGTATGTCTACCGGATAGCGGCCCTGAAGGAGATACTCTCCAATGCCCGCAAATACGGCCTGCCGATAGAGAAGTCCGACTACTACAAACCTTATGCCGTCGCGGAGCTGACCATCGATGTCGAGCGGGAGACGCATACCGCGTTCCTCGCCGCCGCCATGGAGCTTCCGTACAGGACGTTCCGCCAGTACAACCTGCATATCCGCAAGTACAAGCTCCCGAGGGGCGTTTATCACATTTATGTGCCGTTTGAGAAAAAAGACGCCTTCCTTAAACGCATAGGCACGAGCCAGGGCAGCGGGGTCAGCATAGGAAGAGACGAGCCTTAAGTCCCTTAACCACGTGCATAGGGTATGCGGTTTTCTATAGTGAACAAAAAACCTTGGATTCCCTTCTCTCACACAAAATTCTCCTTGACAAGCGTATGTAATTAATCGTATATTCGCCTATGGGTTCATAACAATGAAACTAACCATAATCCACTGGATTGAACGGGTGGTCCGGTCAGCATAGGAAACAATCAATTGCTAAGATGAATAATGTGGCCGGACGTCGGGAAAATCTTGGACCCGCCAACAAAGTGGAGTTATAATTGTTGGAGGTAGTATGTCATCAAAAGCAGTAGGAGTATGTCCGTTTTCGAAGATTCCATGCAGGGAATGCGCGATCTACCGGGGCCGCCACATGGAAATGTGCGGGGCTTCGAGGAATCGGGAAGGGGCGGACGCGGAGAGGCCAAGGGTTAAGAGCAGTGCGCCGTTCACCTGCTGGGAGTTCCCTACAGACATAGGGGACGGCCCGGGCGTTATGGTGAACATCGAAGACTTTATCGAAAGGAGAGGCTTATGATCTATGATTTCACTTACCTCAAACCCGGCAGCGCCAAAGAGGCGCTCCAAATGCTCTCGGAGCACGAGGAAGACGGCAAGGTTATCTGCGGAGGCCAGTCACTGCTGATAATCCTGCGTCAGGGCCTCGTGACGCCGGAGTATGTGATCGACCTCAAGGGGCTGGACGAGCTGAGCTACATCAAGTTCGATGAGAAAGAGGGTCTCAAGATGGGCGCCACGACAACCCATCGCACGATCGAGAAATCGGCGCTCCTTAAAGAGAAGTACCCTGTCCTGGTGGAAATGGAAGAGAAGCTGGCATCCATCCAGGTGCGTAACTGGGGGACGATCGGCGGGAACCTGGCCCACGCAGACGCAGCGGGCGACCCGGCCCCCGTGCTTACCGCTCTGAACGCGTCCGTAAAGGTCGCCTCGGCTTCCGGCGAGCGGGTTATATCCCTTGACGATTTCTACACGGACCTTTTTGAGACGGCAATGAACCATGACGAGATCATCGTCGAGGTGATCGTGCCGCCGCCCTCCGAAGAAATCGGCGACAAAGTACCAGAAGTTCAACCTCCTCGATTCGCGACCAGGGCATCGTGGCCGTGGCAGTCACCATCACGCTCAACGGCGGAGGCACGTGCAAGGACGCGAGAGTCGTGCTCGGCAACGGGGCGGCGACGACAGTCAGGGCTAAAGAGGCAGAAAAGGTCCTGATCGGCGCAAAGCTGACCGATGCGGTTTTCGAGAAGGCGGGAGAGGTTGCGGCTGAGGATTGCGAGCCGGTGGCCGACATCCACGCATCCGAGGAATACCGGCGCCATCTTATAAATATCCTCACCAAGAGGATGGCGAAAGCAGCCTTTGAAAAGGCTAAGATCAGCTGACAAGGAGGCCCGTCATGGACAAACAATTGATGCATTTTAATGTAAACGACCGGGACTACGAGGTTTATATAAGCACGAAGACCCTTCTGGTCGAAGCGATAAGGGACGTATTGGAGCTTACGGGCACCAAGAGGGGCTGCGATACGGTCTCCTGCGGCGCCTGCACCGTCATCGTTGACGGCATGGCCGTCAAGGGCTGCTCCGTGCTCGCAGTTCAGGCCCAGGGAAAGAAGATCCTCACGGTCGAGGGCCTTGAAAAGGACGGCGTGCTTGCGCCGATCCAGAAGGCATTCCTCGATGAAGGCGCATTCCAGTGCGGTTTCTGCACATCCGGGATGCTGATGTCGGCAACGGCCTTTTTGATGGAAACCAAGAACCCTACGGACAAACAGATCAGAGAAGGGATCGAGGGCCATATCTGCCGCTGCACCGGCTACAACAGCATTGTCCGCGCCATCGATTCAGTGGCAAAGGGCAAATACACGGAGGCAAAGTCATGAACAAATATACAGTAATCAACCCACACGAGCCGTTCAGGGTACTTAACACCCATGTTCACAACGTAGACGGCTGGGCAAAGGTCACGGGCCGGGCCACCTATACGTTCGACGTCAAGCTTCCCGGGATGCTTTACGGCAAAATATTGAGAAGCCCCCACGCCCACGCTATCATCAAGAACATAGACTACTCGAAGGCCCTGGAATACCCCGGCGTGGTCGCAGCGGCCTGCGGAAAGCTGGACACCCTCGGCATGAAGCAGGGCATCTGGCGGCGCTATAAGGACCTTTGCGACGAGCAGATACTGCCGGTCGACAAGGTCCGCTACATCGGCGAGCCCGTCGCATGCGTTGCCGCAGTCACGGAAGAGATAGCGGAGAAAGCCCTCGACCTGATCGAAGTCGACTACGAAGTCCTTCCCGCGGTCTTTGAGCCCCTGGAAGCCATTAAGAAGGGCGCTCCCGATATCCATGAGGGCTTCGAGCGGAACATCAACGTCACGCGCCACATCGAGTGGGGCGAGGTCGACGAGGGTTTCGAGGAAGCCGAGTACATCAGGGAAGACTGGTTCCGCTGCGGCGGTCAGGCCCATATGTGCATGGAGACGCGTTGCGCGGTGTCGAGCTACACGCCCGACAAGAAGATGACCATCTACCACTCCAACCAGGGCTGCTACTATATGCAGGGCCTCATGGCCGGCGTCCTCGGCATGAGGGAAGGCGACATCAGGGTCATCGGCGCGTACACGGGCGGCGGCTTCGGCGGCAAGTTCGAGCTGGACGGCGCGATCTTCTGCAGCGCCATCCTTTCGATGAAATGCTACAGGCCGGTCAAGATCGTCTATACCAGGGAAGAAGATTTCATCGCCACGAAGCGGCGGACCCCGATGTTCTACTACACCCGGACAGGCGTGAAGAAGGACGGCACGTTCCTCGCGCGCGAGGCGAAGGTCTTCACGAACGGCGGCGCATACACGGGCATGGGCGCAACGGCCCTCTACCTGACCGGCTTCTTCCACTCTTTCCCCTATGAGTGGAAGAAAGGCTACCGCTATGACGGCTACCGCGTTTACACGAACACCCTGCCCGTCAACCTCGATGCGCGGTTTCGGCGCGCCCCAGGCGATGTGGTGCTCCGAGCAGCAGATCGAGTGGATCGCGGCCGACCTCGGCCTCGACCCGATCGAGATGAGGCGGAAGAACGCCCACAAGGAAGGTACGATACTGCCCGGCCAGGCGACGATCGCAAGCTGCGGCATCGATCAGGCATTAACCGAGATCAAGAAATGGCAGGATGAGAAGAAAAAGACGATGCCGAAGAACCACTCCGTCGGCCTCTCGGCTTGCGGGTTCATGTCGGGCGGTATCTTCAACTGGTTCGACACGCCTTACTCCTTCTCGTCGGCGATCGTCACGATTAACCAGGACGGCACGGTCGAGCTGCACGTTGGCGCCCACGATATCGGCCAGGGCTCCAACACGACCATGGCCATCATCTGCGCAGAGACCCTCGGCGTAAAGGTCGAGGACATCAAGGTGCACTCGGGCGACACGGACCACTGCCCGCCGGACCTCGGCGCATGGGGCTCCAGGCAGACCCTCATGTCGGGCAATGCCGTGAAGATGGCGTCGGAAAACGCCAAGAAGCAGCTTCTGGAGTTTGCCTACGCCCAGTCGGGTCTCAACATCGTCTACGACCTCGACATCAAGGACAGGTGGGTGCACGCCATCGCCCGTCCGGAGAGGGGCGAGGACTTCGTGAAGTTAGTAAGGAAGGCCCTGCGCGGCAAAGACGGCCAGAAGATCATGGGCCGCGGCTACTATACGCCTCATCGCAAGGGCATGATCTCCCCTGCATACAGCTACATGCTTCAGGGAGTAGAGGTCGACGTGGATGAGGAGACGGGCAAGATCACGCTCATCGACAGCCTTACCGCCCACGACTGCGGCCAGCCCATCAACCACCTGGGCCTCATCGGCCAGCTCGAAGGCGCCTTCTCGATGGCGGCGGGATACGGGTACCTGGAATATATGCCGTACGAAGACGGCAAGCTGATGAACCCGAACCTCGTCGACTACAAGATGATAAAGGCGCCCGAGATGCCTCAGGCGAACATCGCGGAGATCGACACCTACGAGCCGGAGGGTCCTTACGGCGCGAAGGAAGCGGGCGAAGGCCTCACGAACCCGACTGCGGCTGCGATTGGAAACGCATTGTTCCATCGCTTCGGCGTCCAGATGAAGGAATGCCCGATGCAGGCCCGCACATGGTCGTAGAGGCGCTCAGGGAAAAGAAAGAAGCGGAGCAGAAGAAGAAATAACCAAAGGAGGATACGATGAGCGTAAGCGGTCCAATATTATGCCCCGTCTGCGGTAAGAAGGCAAAAACGGGCAGTGCTATAGATTGTGCGCGTCACATGTTCGGCACCGGCGACCAGCCGCACCGGAAATGGGTCGATGAAGCTGTCGCCCCCCAGGGTACGTCGTTTATCGATCTTATGATCGAGCAGGCCACGAAGCCCGGAAACAGCCAGCTATGTCCTTCTCGGCGAAGTCATCCAGAAGGACGCCGAGAAACAGAGGCTGAGAAGGCAAAGAAATAGCGAACGGGCGCGAGGCCCGAAAGACAGGAGGAATAGATAGATGATTATCGAAGGAAAGTTCACGGTGAACGCACCCATCCAGAAGCTTTGGGATACACTTTTTGACGTGGAAGCCCTAGCCGCCTGCCTGCCGGGCGCCGAGAAGATCGATAAGATCGACGACAAGACGTATGACGTCACCATGAAGCAGCGGGTCGGCATCATCAAGGTCACGATGTCGGGCCGGCAGGTACTCACGAAGGTCGAGGCGCCCACGCACCTCGAGATGGAGGGAGAGGCTGTGGACAAGACGAAGCTCGGCCACATGAAGGACAAGATCACCATGGACCTGAAGGAGCTGGGCGGCGGAGACGTGGAGATTGCCTACAAAATGGACGTGAACATGGTGGGCAAGCTGGCCATGTTCGGCGACAGGGTAATGAGGAGCAAGGCGAACGAGGTCGAGAGAGAGTTCGTCAAGAACCTCCAGACCAAGCTGAAGGCCCTGACGTAACCGAAAAGAAATCAGTCTTTGAAAAAGGGCCTGCGGAGCAATCCGCAGGCCCTTTCTTTTTGGGGCTTTTGCCCCGCCCGCTGCCCGGCCGAATATTCCGGTTAGTAGGCAAGCCGCTGCGGGCGTAGTTCCATCCCGTCAGCTTAGCTTGCTATATAAACACCTAGGCCCACCGTATCGCTGTATGCGAATGTTAGGCCAGCGGCAGTAGGCGGCGCTAATATCAACTTCGCGGCGCGCCGTTGGGTAAGTCTTCGCACTGCCTGTCTGCTGCGCAAAGCCTTGCGATCGTGCCTGCCGGGAGGCTCGACCATGATATGAGCCGTCGCTGATTGTGCGCGTCGTCAAGGGATATGCGCCCGTTTTGCCGCCGAGGCGAATTTGCACCAGGGCGTTGCCGGCGGGAGAGCCGCCCCTTGCGGACCGTCCCCGAAAGGACGCCTCCGGGGGGAAGGCTGATCGTTCCCAGGTTTTCGCCCCCGGCGAAGCAGTGCTTGTAACGTTGGTCCCGGTCGTCGGATAGTTGTGTCAGCCGCCGCTGCTGTAGGCCCGGGAGGCGATGGTCCGGCCGTCGAAAACGCAGAACGCTACACGGAAATTCGTCGCTGTAGCTCCATAGAGAGTGACGCTGCCGTCTCCACCCGTGATCTCCCACCCGAGCATATTGTAGTTGGCCGTTGTGTCGTATATATATACGTTCACGCTCACCGAGGGGGTTCCCGCCTGAGTCCTTAACCGTGGCGTTGATGCTGCCCATGGCCGTGAGCAAAGTCGGCTGTCGAGGTGAGGCCCGCCGTGACGGTCACTGCCGGCCCCAGAGGCGTGGGGGATGTCGTCAGCCTGAATACTGCTGTCCCCGTGAGAAGACATTGTATGGAGAATCCCGCGCCGGCTTTGCACCCACATGCGGTAGCTTCCGTCCAGGCCGGTCCGCGTCGCTTCCGAATAGGCACCCGCGGAGTCCTGGAACCTAACGGCCATGCCCGCAACAGCGGCTCGACCCGTTCGTGGTGACGTGGCCCGCGATCTTGCCGCCCGCTACGAGGGCTATACTGGCTAGGATATGGGCGCCGGCCGTCACGACAATCTTCTCAGCCTGTGTCTTGTTTGTGCCTCCGCCGGGGATGGTGCTGCTCCAGATGCCCGTCCCGTACTCTGCAAGCGTCTGGTTCCGGAAGGTGAGGAAGTACGTGCGCCGGGGGGCACGTTGAAATTGTAGGTGCCGTCGGGGTTGGTTGTCAACATGAGGGTCTGGCCCGGATAAAAGTCGCATAGCGTCACCTGAATGCCGGGAAGCGTTCGCCTCCGCCCGTTACCGTACCGCTTACTCGCCCGCCGGCGGGAGGGCTGAAGTTCGTGGTGACCGGAGTCGGCCGACGGATACCTTCTCCGCCGAACTGGCTCATCGTCCGCCCGTGCTGGTCCACCATTGGCTCGCGGCCGTGCTCGTGGTCGTATCGTTGAGGGCGCCGACGATGTAGATTCCCCGTCAGGCACGTGGACGGTATAGTTCCCCGCGGTTAGTTCGCGTAATCGCCATCGTTGTCTGGTCGCCGAAGGTGCGGACCATGATCTTGGCGCCTGAAACCGGCGCGCCTCTGCTGATCCATGACGGTCCCGGTTATCGCGCCGGACGCCGGGATGCTGTTGACGATATTGGTGATTCGATATTGTTGTTTATGCTGCTTTGAAGGTCCGTCGAGAGCGTGGATGCGGTAGTCGAGGCCGTGATTACATCCCCGCTCGCCTGGAGCACGGTCTGGCCGACCGTCTGAATGTCGGCTATGCTCACGCTGGTGATCTGGCCGCTCGCGCCGGAGACCGCGCCCGTTATCAGGACGACTGTGGTGTGAGAGTACGGATTCACATCGACGCTCGTGCCGGTGGCAAAAGACTTGACGCTCGTTCCCCCGCTGCTGGCGACGACGACGTAATTAGGCGTCGGCGTAAAGCCTACGGGGTCGTCAGCGTATAATTACCGCTCGCGTCGGTCGTCGTTGTCGCTATGGCCGCACCGACTTGATTGCCCGAATTGTCGATCTGGATGAGGCTGACCGTGACGCCTGCGCCAACGGGGGATACGCCGGGCAGCCGGGGCTGCCCGCCCTTGCCTCGCTGACGAAGAGCCGCGCGAACATGCGCCGCAGAGTATTGTGCCAGTTGTGAGCAATCACACCCCCGGAGCCGCAACACTGCCCGAGATCGACCCTCCGCCGGCCGCCGGCGTGGAGCTGCTGCTACCTCCTCCGCAGCCGAGCAGTGAAACCGTGAACGCAAGTAACAGGAGAACCAAGACCAGGTTGAGATGATACCTTTTCACTTTCCCTCTCCTTCTTGAGCATAAAAAATAGAGTTAATGAGAATTCGCAGTGTGGGCGGCCGGCTGTCTGACTGGTGAGTATCTATGCGGGCAGGTCCCGGCGGCTGGGCTCGCTCGACGTTATCCCTACGGGAAAACCTCTCCGTAAATGTATAGCATATCAGCAAGGGGGCCGGTCAAGACTTTTGTATGCAATTATTAAAAAAACTGCATATAGCGGAAATTGTTTCTTATGCTTTTCGGGCAAGATTGAAAGTTATCGCAATCGGCGATGGGCGCCGCTTTCGGTCTGCAGAAACATCAGAGCGTTTGCAACAAAATGGGGCCGGGCGTTACGCCGGCCCCATGCCGTCATTCATTGATTGCTTACCATTGGCCGTTTTTCAGGTATTCGTCTATGGCTGCCGCCGCCTTCCGCCCGGCTCCCATCGCCAGAATAACCGTCGCTGCGCCGGTCACGATGTCTCCACCTGCAAATACGCCTTTGCGGCTCGTCTTGCCCGTCTCCGGGTCGGCCTCGATGTTGCCCGACCGCCGGAGCGCCAGCCCTTCGGTGCTCTGGGTAAGTATCGGGTTCGGTCCCTGGCCGATGGCGACGACGACCACCTCTACGTCGATGATGTGCTCGGACCCCTTTATCTCGACGGGTCTGCGCCTGCCGGAGGCGTCCGGCTCGCCCAGATCCATCTTAACGCACTCTATCCCCTTGACCCAGTTCTTGTCGTCCCCGACTATCCTTATCGGGTTGGTCAGCATCCTGAAATCGATGCCTTCCTCTTCGGCGTGGTGTGCCTCCTCCGCCCTGGCGGGCATCTCGGCGCGCGACCTCCGGTAGACAAGGTAGACGTGGTCTGCGCCCAGCCTCTTCGCCACCCTGGCCGAGTCCATCGCCACGTTGCCGCCGCCGACGACCGCGACCGTTTTTGCCATCCGTATCGGCGTATCGTATTCGGGGAACAGGTACGCCTTCATCAGGTTGGCGCGGGTGAGGAACTCGTTTGCCGAGTAAACGCCGTTCAGGTTCTCGCCCGGTATGTTGAGGAAGTAAGGGAGCCCGGCGCCCGTGCCAATGAAGATGGCGTCGTAGCCCTCGGCGAACAGCTCGTCGACCGTCGCAGTCTGGCCTATGATGGTGTTCGGCTTCATCTCCGCGCCCAGTTCTGCACGTAATCGACTTCGCGCTGGACGATGGCCTTCGGCAGACGGAATTCCGGGATGCCGTAAACGAGGACGCCCCCCGCCTTATGGAGCGCCTCGAAGACCGTCACTTCATGTCCCTTTTTGCTTAGCTCCCTGCAACGGTAAGCCCGGCAGGCCCGCCGCCTATGACGGCCACCCGCTTGCCGGTTGGCTTTGGCTTCGGGGGCACCCTTACGTCGCCTGCGGCAAGCTCGTAGTCGGCCGCGTACCTTTCGAGCCTGCCGACCGCAATCGGGTCCCCCTTCTTGCCCAGTATGCACTTGCTCTCACACTGCGACTCCTGGGGACAGACGCGGCCGCAGACTGCGGGCAGGCTGTTCGTCTCTTGATTATGTGGATGGCGGCCATGAAGTCGCCTTCCTTCATCTTGCCTATGAATTCGGGTATCTGGACTGCGACGGGGCACCCCTCGACGCAGGGCGGTTTCTTGCACGTCAGGCAGCGCGCGGCCTCGCGGAGGGCGTTTTCCCGCGTGTACCCGAAGGCCACCTCGTTGAAGTTCTGGATCCTGAGCTTCGGTTCCTGCTCCGGCATCCTCTCACGCCTCTTGATTTTTTTCACCGCCACCTGGGCCTCCAGCTTGCACTGGTGGTCCCACGCAGCGCGCCGCTCCTCCCTGCTATACATCTGCTGGCGCTGCATCAGCTCCTTGAAGTTCACCTTGTGGGCGTCGAACTCAGGGCCGTCCACGCAGACGAACTTCGTCTCGTCCCCGACGGTTGTCCTGCACCCTCCGCACATGCCCGTGCCGTCGATCATGATCGAGTTGAGGCTGACGACGGTCTTCAGGTTATACGGCCGCGTTACCTCGGCGACGGCCCGCATCATGACGACCGGGCCTATGGCGAGGACGAGGTCGATCTTTTTCCTTCCCGGATGAGGCGCGTAAGCTCGTCGGTGACGAACCCGTGATGGCCGTAAGAGCCGTCGTCCGTCGTGACGAAGAGCTTGTGGCTGATCGCTTTCATCTCGTCTTCGAGGATGAGCATGTCCTTGCTCCTTGCCCCGATGATCGAGATGATCTCATTCCCGGCCTGATAGAGCGCCTTGGCTATGGGATAGACGGGCGCAACGCCGACGCCGCCGCCGACGCAGACAACCGTCCCGAATTTCTCTATGTGGCTTGCCTTACCCAGAGGGCCGACGACGTCGAGGACTACCTGGCCGGCCTCCAGCTTGCCAAGTTTCTTGGTGGATGCCCCACCTCCTGGAATATAACCGTTATCTGTCCTTTCTCCCTGTCGAAATCGGCTACCGTCAAAGGTATCCGCTCACCCGTGTCGTCGGACCGCAGCACAACGAACTGGCCGGGCCTGACGCGCTTGGCTATATCGGGCACGTAGAACTTCCACATGACAAGGGAAGGCGCAAGCTGCCGCTTCTCGACTATCTCGTTGGTCTTTCTCTCTGCTCACATCTAGCTCTCTTAGCCATGTCTTCTCCTTTGTTGACGTTATCCCCGATTCAGTATGCCTGTCTAATCTTTCATGGGAAGCCTTACGGTAACGGTAGTGCCTTTGCCCACCTTGCTCGTCACCCTATCCTGCCGAAATGTGAATCGACGATCCTCTTTACAATGGAAAGTCCCAGGCCGGTACCCGGCGCATCGCGTCTCCTGGCCCGATACCCGATAGAACTCTTCAAAGATATGAGGAAGACTTTCCCTGTCTATGCCGACGCCCGTGTCCGCTACCTTGACATCTACGAAACGGCGGCCCGGTTTCACCGCACTATCACCCTGCCGTTCTTACGTTATATTTGACCGCGTTCGAGACGAGGTTGGAAAAGCTGCTCCATCTCACGCGGTCCGCCTCTACGGGGGGCAGGGGGCCGGCGATATCGAGGTCGACGCGTATGTTCCCTGCATCGCACCTGGGGCGTGATCATCTCCACCGCATTCTTGATCGCGCCGCCCAGCTCCACCGCCTCCTTCCTGGCTGTTTTTTTGGAGTTGAGCATTTTGAGGCCTGAGAAGGTGGTCTTTGCCCAGGTCGAGGAGCGTCAGCGTCCTGACTTTGGCCCGCTCGAGCATGTTACGGTTCGTTTTCGGGTCTGTCCCGGCGGCGCCGGAAAGGTACGCCGAAAGGTAGCCATGAATGGCGGCGAGCGGTGAGCGCAGCTCGTGGGCCGCCACTGCAACGTAGGGCGCCTTTACCCGGCCGGTGGCAGCTTTACCTTTATCGGCTTGTTTTTGCTTACCGTCAACGGTGGGTTTATTACGCTTACTCCTCTCCATCGTTATCATCAGCTGAGGCTTTTGCCCGCCTTCTGTGGCTTCCTATGCCTCGCCCCTGCTTTTTGCGAGCAGGCCCTTCACCCGCTGGACCAGCTCTTCGGGCTCAAGCGGCTTGCAGGCGTAATCATCCGTTTTCATCCAGTACCCGTCGGCTTCCTCCCAAAACCAGCATCCCGTAGTCCCCCCCTGCGGCGGTCAGCATGAGGATGGGGATTTTCTTATAGATAGGGTCTGCCTTTTACCGTCCTTGCGAACGTAAAGCCCGAATCGTGCTTCTCCATTATCAGGTGGATTGATAAGGTCGGGCTGTTCGAACCTCACCTTGTCGAGTCCCTCTCTGCCGGAGTAAGCGGGCACGACGGCAAACCCCTGGTTCTCCAGGACGGCTTTGTTCAGATCGACAAAATCAATGTCGTCATCGACAAGCAAGATCGTTGGCTTTCTGTCCATTTCTCCTCCAGAGTTTCGATTTTCCAGAAACTGCCCGGCGCATCCTTGCCGGCCGTCCTTCGCCTGATGTCTCAGGAGATGGATATCTATAGTGCCTGCTCATGCTGTTCTATCGGAGCTCGACTGAGGGACACCCGGCGGATGTCTGCCCGCCAGGCGCTTGGTTTACCGGTTTGGGTAGATATGCTTCGAGCTTACCGGCCGCATGAACCCCCGTTCCACCCCAACGACCACAACCACATCCTACACCAGAACATTTGTGCTGTAAATGCCTTGTGATAATATGCACAAGGCATTCTGGATTGTAGAGACAAAAAAAATGTAAAGAAGAAAGGGCCTTGCGGCCGGCTTCTATACAGACGGGTACCGGCCGGTTGTTTACGGTTGTGACACGGCCTGCTTTTATTAAGAAGCAGTTACGAATAACTCTCTTCTTTCCGCCATCCGCCGGCACGGGCGCTTTAAGGGGCAGGGCGGTAAGCATGCTTTTCTTTAGGCCTTCCCGGCATTATATATATGCATATAAGCTAAAAAGCGGTTTGCCTCGAAGGACCCGCCCAAGAGGGCTTGAGCAAAAATGTTCGGTCGACAGATAAAGCTCTGCAGGCTTTTCGGCTTTACGGTGAGCGTGGACGCGAGCTGGCTCATCATAGCATTCTTGATCGTCTGGTCGCTGGCCGCCGGCGTCTTTCCGGCATATTACAAAGGACTGGAAAAAAGCACGTACTGGTGGATGGGGATGACCGGCGCGCTCGGGCTCTTCATGTTGATCGTTTTCCATGAGTTCTGGCACTCCCTGATCGCCCGCCGTTACCACCTCAAATCAGGCGGCATCACGCTCTTTATCTTCGGCGGGGTTTCCCAGATGACGGAAGAGCCGAACAGCCCGACCGTCGAATTCTTTATGGCTGTCGCCGGACCTGTGTCGAGCTTCGTCCTGTCGGCCATTTTCTACCTGGTTGCTCTTTTCGCGTCGGCATCGTACGTGCCGCCGCCTTACACGGCCGTCCTGCTTTACCTCGCCTATCTTAACGTCCTGCTGGGCATATTCAACCTGCTGCCTGCCTTCCCGCTGGACGGCGGAGGGTGCTCCGGTCGATCCTCTGGCGGGCGAAGGGACAGCTCCAGTGGGCCACGCGCATCGCCTCCAAAATCGGCGAGGGCTTCGGCGCGGCGATGATGATAATGGGGATCGTCTCCTTCTTCATTTATTCGAACATTATCAGCGGCATATGGTGGTTCCTAGTCGGCATGTTCCTGCGTAACGCCTCGCAGGCCTGGTACCGCCAGTTGCTCGTCAAGCGGGCGCTCCAGGGGGAGCACGTACGAGCGTTTCATGAAGCCCGAGCTGATCACGGTCAATCCGTCCGTGACCCTGTCGCAGCTCATGGAAGATTACATCTACCGCTACCATTACAAGATGTTCCCCGTGGTGGACCGCGAGAAGCTCATGGGCGTGGTCACGATCAACCAGCTCAAAGAAGTGCCGCGCGGAGAATGGGGCAGCCACACGGTGAAGGAGATCGCCGAGACCTGCACGGAAGGCAATACCATTGACCCGGAAGCCGACGCCACCCAGGCGATTGAGAAGATGAACAGGGTAGGCACCAGCCGCCTTATGGTCATAGACCGGGGCAAGCTCGTGGGCATCCTCGCCCTCCGCGATCTCCTGAAATTCCTTGCGATCAAGATGGACATGGAGCCGACCGAGGCTTAACAATTACTGGGGCTTGCGTCGCCCCCTCCACCGGCATCAGCCGGCGGAGCCACCCCCTCATAAAGAGGAAGAGGCATTAAGAGCCACTTGGGCTGGTCGCCTCGTTTCCGGTCCTCAGTGCGCCGTGATCCCTTTATACAGGAGAAACAGGCCCATCACGGCCAGCATCAGCGCGGCCGCGCGCCTGCCGGCGAGCCTCGCCCTATAAGTAAGAAGCGACGCCGAAAGACCGGTAACAAACAGGGCGGGGACAGTGCCCAGGCCGAAGGAGAGCATGGTAAAAAGCCCGGAAGCCGGCCTCCCGGTCGAGGCCGCCTTGACGACCATGGCAGCCGAAAACATGCACGGAAGGAAGCCTGCGGCGCACCCGAGGGCCAGCTTTGACGCCAGGCGGCCCGATGAGAAAAGCGGGGAGAGGCGGGCAGCCGCAGCAGCCGCGGCTCCGCCCGATCCGGAATGAGGGATGAGCCGAAAAGACGGCCCGACTGCCAGCCCGGCGCCCAAAAGGACCATGACCGCCCCTGTGCCGGCAGAAATGGGCCCCCTCAGGCCGGAGACGGCAGCGGTCCCGGCAAGGGCCGCCGCCGCGGCGCCCAGGAGGCCATAGGTGAAAA
>CAWFRA010000015.1:0-70270 GCA_963818095.1 uncultured delta proteobacterium | reverse complement strand
TCGCCGCCGCCGAGAATCTTGAACCTGCGCGCCGCCCGGGCCGAACTTGTAGATCATGCGATTGCCGGACAGCACCACCGCGCAGGAGCGCGCGATCGACAACATGCCGAGCGTCGTCACGAACGGCGAGAGTTTGATCTTGGCGATCAGACCAAGCCGTTGATCGAACCCGACGAGCGGCCGACAGCGCCCATGCCGCCGGCGACGGCCGACGATCATCACGGCATAGGGGATGGTGCCGAGAAACGTGCCCGTCAGAACCCGCATCAGGATCGCAGGTCTATCACGGCGACCAGCGCCATCCACGGAGCCGACCGAGAGATTCGATACCGCCGGTGATGATCACCAGCGTCGAAGCCCAACGCCACGATCGCTGATGTAGCTTGAAGTTCTTCGAGGTGTTGGAGTAGATTGCCGGCGTAGCGAACAACGCGGGTTGCAGAAAGCTTATCGGGCGCAGATCGAGCAGCAGCAGCGGTCGATGAGGCATGAAGGCTGCCGCGCCAATAAGGGCGCTGCGAGGCGAGATCTTCCCGTTTGCATGCCGAGGGCGTCTGACGGAGAGGTTGCCGAACGGCGGGCGAGTGGGCGGGTAGGGGGATTCGACTTCAGGCTAATCCTGTTGATCGCGCCGGTGATCAGGGCCGTGACTTCTTCAGGGCTCGTGCCGCGCGGAGGGCTTGTCCACGCGTTTCGCCGCGGCGCATCACCGTCGACGCGCTCGCAGACCGAGAACACGTCGGGCATGCGGTGCGATCAGGATGATCGCGATGCCGGGGTCGCGCAGCCGGCGGATCAGATCCAGCACCTCTGCGACCTGGCGAACGGGAATGGCGGCGGTCGGCTCGTCCATCAACACGATCTTGGCTTTGGAAAATCGGGTTCGCGCGATCGCGACGGCCTGGCGCTGGCCGCCCGACATCTGCCGGACGAGATCGCGCGGGCGGGTCTCGGATTTCAGCTCGGTGAACAGTTGCCGCGTGCGCGCCATGGCCTTGTGGTCGAGCAACGGAACGGGAAGAACCCTCTTCTTGACCTCGCGGCCGAGGAAGACGTTGGCCGCCGCGCACAGGTTGTTGGGGAGGGCGAGATCCTGTAGACCACTTCGACGCCCTTTGGCGCACTTCCACCGGCTTGTGGAAATGCTCGCTCTCGCCGGCGATCCGTATCTCGCCGTGCGTGGCGGGAAGTTGCCGGCGATCACCTTGACGAACGTCGACTTGCCAGCGCCGTTATCGCCGATCAGCCCGACGACTTCGCCCGGCTCGATTGGTAGATCGACTTCGGAGAGCGCGTGAATCGCCCCGAAATAATTCGAGACGCCGTGCAACTCGAGAACCGGCAACCCGTTCACCTTATCCAGCAGTACTCACGAATTCGCGGCCGTAGCGAAGCGTCCGTTGACGGCGCTCCTCCCAAAAGCGCGCGCAACATTCAACTTTTCGCGGCGGCGGGCGAGCAAAACATGTAGGCGCCCGCCGCTCAGCTGTTTTCAGGCTTAAGCTTGCGCCGGGGCGAACACGCGCAGGCGATTGCCGTCGGGTCAACTCCGAGGAACGCGTAGCCGAAGTCGAGCCGCGTCGGCGGCTGCGCGATCGCGACGCCGCGCACTCGCCATTTGTTGAACGTGGCATCGATGGCTGTGTCGTTTTCGAGCGCGAATGCGATCTCGCTTGCTGCTGCTCCGCGGCCATTGGGAGCCTCGGGCCTCGGTTCGACGCCATCGCGCCGCCAGAGCCCGAGCATGACGCCGGGCGCGGCGGGGATCATCGCGAAGGTCGGCGAAGACTCGATCGCTGTGCGCCCCAGCGCTTGCCCATAAAAGGCGACGCTGTCGGCGACGTTATCGACGTAGAAAAGCAGGAAAGAGATGTCGGACATGGTTTTTCTCCCGGTGTGAGGACGGGAGAGACCTAGCGCAGGCTGCTGCCAAATTCTGTCAGCAGTCTCGCGCGTCAGTCCTTGGCCGGCAGTTGGAAGTAGGGCTCGACCACCCCCGTCAGCCGGATCGTCAGGAGATTGCCCTTTCGGTCGCGGGTCTTGCCGACCGGCGCGCGGATCCAGCCCTCGCTGACGCAATATTCCTCGACGTCGTCGCGGTCCTGGCCCTTGAAGCGCACGCCGATGCCGCGCGCGAGCAGCGCCTCGTCATAGAACGGACTTTTCGGATCGACGCTCAGGCGATCGGGAGGCGCATCGGACATGGCAGGCGGCGCGGGCTGCCGCCGATCAGCTCGCGAGCGCTTTCACGCGCTTCGTCAGGCGCGAAATCTTCCGCGAGGCGGCGTTCTTGTGCAGAATGCCCTTTTGCGCGGCGCGGGCGACGAGCGGAGCGGCGTCGTGCAACGCCGTCGCGGCGCCGCTGGCGTCCTTGGCCTCGATCGCTTCCTCGACCTTTTTGACATAGGTGCGCATCTGGCTGCGGCGGGACTTGTTGATCGCGGTCTTGCGCTCGATCTTGCGCACGGCTTTTTGGGCCGACTTGGTATTGGCCATGAACTCTGGATCCTTCGCTGCGACGGCAAGGGGCGCCGTGCGCCAGACTAAAGCGGCCCGGGCGACGCCGGGCCTTGCTGGCGCGGCTTATAGACTTCGCGCTTGCGAAGCGTCAACCGCAAGCCCGCCAAAAACCGGCCCCGGCGGACCTCGCTTGAAAAATATCCATGACTTGTTAACCCTTTCGGCACACGGTTTGCTAATCAAGCGGGAAGCGTGTTCCCGACGGGACAAAAGGGGCAGACATAAATGGCCGCAGCCGGCCGCCCGAGACGGGCGCTGATCGTTTTGCACCAGGCGCATTCGACGCCCGGTCGCGTCGGCCGGCGATTGCAGGCGCTCGGCGTCGAACTCGACATCCGGCGACCGGCGCTCGGCGATCCGCTTCCCGCCGGTCTGGAGGCGCATGACGGCGTGATCGTTTTCGGCGGTCCGATGAGCGCCGACGGAATTTACCGAACACGTCGATTTCGCCGCGAGATCGACTGGCTTGCCGTACCGCTACGGGAGGGGCGGCCACTACTGGGCTTTGCCTCGCCGCCCAGCTGCTCGCGCGCCAGCTCGGCGCACGCGTCTATTCGCATCCTGACACGCGCGGCGAGGCCGGCTATTATCCTCTGCATCCGACCGAGGCGGCCGACCGCCTCTGCGGCGTTCGCTTCCCGCAATTCGGCTATCAATGACATTAAGAACAGCTTCGATCTGCCAACCGGCGCCGAACTGCTGGCGACCGGCGAGGGCAACTTTCCGGTTCAGGCCTACCGGCACGGCAACCAAGCGCCGTCGCGCTGCAATTCCACCCGGAAGTCGCCTACCACATGATGTGCCACTGGACGACGCGCGGCCACGAGCGCCTTGAGCCGCCCCGGCGCGCGGCCGCGCGAGGAACACCTGGCCGGCTGGTATCAGCACGACGGCGCGGTTTCGGCCTGGCTCGGCGCGTTTTTGGAAAAGTGGATCGAAGGCGCGCCGGCGCGCGAGGCGGCGGGCGAAGTGCGCGCGGCTTGACGCTTGGCCCGCACGCGTCGGGAAGGCCGCCCTCGGGCCTCGGAGTTGCTCCAGCGCGATTTTTGCGCTCATCAATCCCAAGCCGAGCCGGGCCGTCTTACCGAATCGAGCCTCGCAGGAAAAGAGGAGCGATCATGCGTGTCGGTTTTTGACTTTCAGGGGTACTCGGGGCGCTGGCCCTATAGGCAGCCCCGGCTCCAGCGCAAAGCTGGCTTGAAACCAAGCTGATCGGAGCGGTGTGCGGCAGCAAGGCGGTTCCGGCCGACAATTGCGCGCGCTGGCGAAGCGCCTTAGCCTCACCGACCCGCAAAAGGCCGCGCTAAAAGTTTGGCAGACACCGCCGCGGCGGCGTCCGCCTCGGCGAAGACGGCGCTGTGCACGGACAAGCCCGACCTCTCGACGGCGGTGAGCCGAGTGGCGTTCAGCGAAAAGATGATGGAGGCGAGGCTTCGCCCGCGTAAAGCAGGACCAACAAGCCGGCCATGGCCCAAAGGACAACGAAATGTTTTGCATGTCCCGCGAAGCCCAGCACGGATGGGCTGAGAGAAAGAAAGGCATAGCAATAGGCGGCAACCAGACCGGCCAGGGTGTTTACGGTTTTTGCGCCTATCTTGCAAACAAGAAGTATGGTGATGCAGTTGGCGAGCATCAGCCCCAGATGCACGCCGGTAGTGTTCTCCCCGAATAGCGACATGAGAAAGGCGTACATGAAATATGTGCCGGGCAGCTTCATGTTGGATGCGATGCTGTAAGGCGGGATGCCTTGCCGGATAGCTGGCCCAGGTAGGCGTATTCTCCTTCGTCGCGCTCGAGGGGGAAGCCGAGCAGCCTCGTGCGCACCAGGATTACGAAAAGGAGTATAAGGCCCAGGAAGATCCATTGATAGTGATCGTTAAGAAAGACCCTGACCCTTTGTCCGCTTTGAGCGGGAGGCCCTGCTGGGGCGCGGTCTTCGTTGTTGGCCTGGCGGCCGGCCCTCCGGGGCTTTCCGGCGGGCGCCGCCGGTGGTCTGCCTGCCCGTATTTTTCCCGGCTTTGCTCATCCGGGAGAAAGAATACCATGAAATGCGCCCGTTTTCGCGCATAAAGTTAGACCGGCGGACCATTCCGGTTGACAAATTTCTCTTGCATTGGGAGGCGTACTGGTGATAATCATTCAGACGCCTGTAATGAGCGACCGGAACCCGGCTGTATGAGATTAACGGGGCTTGCAGAGATGCCGCATAAAAGGAACGAACAAAAAAACGTGCCTCCCGCGTCAAGGGGACCCCGGTCCCGCCGCATGTAACGAAAAGCATGCGGGAAAGACCGAGCGCGTCCAGGCGGCGCATGTCGAGGACCGCCCCGCATCACAATCTGGCGTTTCAACAAAGGAGTGGGCTGCTCTGGCGATCTTGCTCGCCGTCTCGGTCGTCTTCCTCTTTTTCAATCTCGGGGAGAAATACCTGTGGCAGGACGAGGCAATGACGGCCGTGCTCGGCGCCCGCATGATGAAGTACGGGAAACCCTGGCTATGACGGCGTCAACCTGATGACCTCGGACCTGTTCGATCTGGAGGACGCAAGGACAGTCGATAAACGGACGGGACGCCGGAGGCCGCAATCCGGTACTATGTAAACCGGAAAGACTTTAGAAAGGACACCGCCTGGACCTTTCATCCCTGGGGCCAGTTCGTCTTCGCGGGTGCTTCGGTCGTCCTCTTCGGCCGCAATGCGCTCGCAGCCCGTGCGCCTTTCGCTGCCGCCGCCCTCTTGACCGTCTTCCTCCTCTACTTGCTTGTCCGGCGGTGTTTTGACGATCCCTTGGTTGCGTGGCTGGCAGCCGCCATGCTCCTTGCCAATGTTTATTGGGTCGTCCACAGCCGGCAGTGCCGATACTACCCCCTCTCGGGCTTGTTCATGATGCTGATGTTGATCGCTTTCATGCGATGGCAAGCCGGGCGCGCTTTCGGCCGGGCGCTCTTCGTGCTGTCTGCCTGGTGCTGGTTTCAGACGGATTACGGGTCGTTCTGGCCGGTTACAGGCATCCTGCTGGCCGCAGCCGCCTGGACCTCCCGGCGCCGGATACGGCCGGTCTTACTGGTGGGCGCCGCGCTCGGGGCGTCGATTGCACCATGGGTTTGGTACTACGATCTTGCAGGCAGGCTCCACGCAGGGGGTGTCCCGTGGTCGGACAAGTTCCTCCTCAACCTCTTTCATATGAACCAATTTCTGATTGCCATGGTAGTCCTCCTAGGGGCGGTCGCCGTACTCCGCCTTCGCTGGCATGCCCTGGCTCCGGCCGCCCGCATGATGCTGCTTGTGAGCCTGGCCATCCTTTTTTCGGCGCTTGTATGGATTCCGAGCGTAACTCCCTATGCGTTTCATCGCTATATTGTCCATCTGTCTCCGCTGGCTGCCCTGGTTACTGCGTGGGTGTTATGCGAAGGCGCCGCCTTTGCGGCCGCCCGTTTGCGGTGGCGGGAGTCATTCCGGTACGTCGCGGCAGGGGCCGCCGCCGCTTTTCTCGTGGTATTTCCGTTTGTGTCGAACGTCGTTGCGTACCCGCTCCAACAGTTTATACGGACAGCGCCTACAGGCGATTTTGTGAGGCCGGAATGGAGCGTGCTTGCAGAGGAAGTCTTCGCCCCCCAGGGGGACCCGAATCGCAAGGTGATTGAAACCCTGCGCCCCCTTATCGCGCCTGGAGACGAGATACTGGTAAACTATGAAGATGTCCCGCTGATGTTCTATACCGATAATGCCATCAGGGGCGGCCTCCCCTGCTTTCGGGTCGAGGACCGGAGCAAGCCCCCGCCGCGTTTCCTTGTTTACCGCAGGAGCGTACCCTTCGTCCACACGGCCGTATTCGCGCGTGAGATAGGGCGGTACAGGTGGCGCGTCATACACACCGGGGCACCCGATGTGCCCTGGGGCAACATCCCTGAGCCGGAGCTGCGCGCTCCCCCGGACTCTCCTTCCATCCCTGAAGTCATCGTTGCCGAGAACGTCGGTGCCCACAAGCCGTAAAGAAAGATACCGTTTCAATCAAGCGTGGCATAGAGCGGGGCTGATACGTCTGAAAAGAAATGTTTCATCATATTAATGGGCTCTACAGGCTTGATAGCTCCTCCTGTAGCCTGTGAGTATGAAGCGCTTCAGGGCAGGAGGCCCAGCTTTATTTTTTCCAGGCGTTCCAATAGATGGGCGTGCTTGGCTTCGTCTTCGAGCAGGAAGTTGAGGAGATACTCCTGCATGACCATCCGCTTGCCGGCGACCGTCGAGAGCATCTCATCGACCATGGCTGTCATCTGCCGCTCCATTTCCATGTGCCGCTCGACGTGCTCCCATACCCGGGCCATGTCGTCGTAGCTAAGCTCGGCCGCGCCGCCTGTGATGCTTTGGGCCACCCATTCCTGCACGGTACGGTGCATCTCGGTGTCATGGCGGATAATCTCCATAACGAGGCGGATAAAAGGATTATCGCTCTTTTCGATGATCTTCGAGGCAGAGGCCAGGGCGGTATCCTCGATTTTCTCCCATCGTTTCATCCCTGATACGATCTGCTCCTGAAGCTCCTTGACGTTTGTCATCGGTCCCTCCTTCCATCCGGCGATAGATTCGTCCCTTTTTGTAACTTTAATGGCGCTTCCGCGGCAGTGCAAGCAGGCCGGCTTCGGGCGCCGGTCGCATTTTGCTTGAAACGCGGGCGGATGAATGGTACTACTACTGGTTGCCAGAGTTATATTCGGCTGAAACCAGCGATCGATTACCCGGCCGGTTTCATGGCCAAAAAGGAGAAGCGGGCGCGCCTTGCCCGTATTGATAGAACGTGACCTTTTTACCTTTACAATTCCCCCTTTATTTGTTAGTTTTCCTATCTGAATGAGAATACTGCTTTTTTTCCTCGTGTTTTGCTGCATCTCTTCCAGCCTGCTTTTAGCAGCGGAGAATGAGAAGGTCGCAAAGGTTGAGGTAATAGGAAACGAAAGGATCGACAAGGGCGTGGTCCTGAACGCTGTTAAAACCAAAGAGGGAGAGGTCTACGATGCCGCCAAGACCGGGGAAGACCTCAAGAATGTCTACAAAACGGGTTTCTTCAGCGACGTTATGGTGGACGTCAAGGATACTGACAGGGGAAAGGTCCTTACGTTCGTAGTCGTGGAGAGGCCCCCTATCAGCGCGATCTTCATAGCGGGCAACAAGAAGGTGAAGACCCCGGATATACGGGATAAGCTGAAGATAAAGTCCGGGGCTGTCCTCAACATCGAGAAGGTTAAGGAAAGCGTAGAGGAGATCAAGAAGTTATACCTGGGGAAGGGCTATTACGCCATCAAGGTCAGCTCCGAGATCGATACGGAGAAGGGCTACAAGGCGGAAGTGCGGTTCGTCATAGAAGAACCGGCCAGGGCCTACGTGCGCAAGGTAACCATCACGGGCAACAAGCACCTCAAGAAGGGCACCATCACCGGGATCATGAGGACGGCGAGAAGGGGTGGTTCTCGTGGTTTACGGGGTCGGGCATACTCGACGAAGAGGTGCTCGAGGAAGACAGGAAGAATATTGAGGCCCTGTACCACGATTACGGCTACGTCAGGATTAAGGTGGAGCCGGCCGATAGTAACCGTTTCGCCGGACGGGAAGTCGATCGCCATATCGATATCACTGGTGGAAGGGAAACTCTACAAGATCGCAAACGTCGACTTAAAGGGCGACTTCGTCTTCGACGACGCTCTCGTCAGGAAGAAGCTGAAGAGCAAAGTGGGCAATACGTTCCGGTCCACCCTTTTTCATGAAGACGTCAACATGCTGACGGACATGTACCAGGATAAAGGCTATGCCTTCGTCGATGTCGCACCCATGACGGAGATCGACGACAAGACCACCGACGATCAACCTTACGTTCGACATAGCCAAGGGCTCCGAGGTCTATTTCAACCGCATCAACATCATGGGCAACGAAAAGACGAGGGACAACGTCATAAGGCGGGAGATCAGGTTCGGCGAGGGCGACCTTTATTCGTCGACGAAGATGAAATGGACCAAGAGGAGGCTCCGGAACAGCACCTTCTTCAAGTCGGAAGAGCTGAAGACGATCAAGACGGACGACCCCGATAGGATCAACCTGGACGTGATCGTCGAAGAGAAGCCGACGGGCACCCTCTCCCTCGGCGTCGGTTACAGCACGTATGAAAAGGCGTTGCTTACCGGCAGTATAAGCCAGCAGAACATCCTGGGCACGGGCAACGCGGCCTTCCTGACCGCCTCGCTCAGCTCAATAGCGCACCTTTACAACCTGACCTTTGTCCAGCCCTATACTTTCGACCGGGACTTTTCGACCAGTTATAACATTTTCAATACGGAAAGGATCTTCAGCACGTATGACTATAAAGGGTCGGGCGGCGGCGTCAACGTCTCCCGTCCGCTGAGCGAGTTCGTCAGGGGCTCCCTGGGCTACAGGTACCAGTCGATAAAGGTTTACAACATAGAATCCGACGCAGGCACGTTTCATCCAGAACCAGGCGGGATCGAGCGCGACGGGCGCCGTGAACGTCTCCCTGGTAAGGAATACGATCGATGACATAATGAACCCCAGCAGGGGTTCCATCGCCACCGTCCTGTTCGAGTACGCGACGAGCTTGCTTGGGGGCCAGAACAAATTCTACAAATCGGTCGCATCCTACGGACAATATTTTCCCTTCAAGTGGGGCACGGCGTTCTTCCTCAGGGGCACGGCCGGGAATATCACGGGCTACGGGGGGAGCACCGTCCCCGTTTACGAAAGGTTCTTCGTCGGCGGCATACAGACGGTCAGGGGCTTCCAGTACGGCGCGGCCGGCCCGCTGGACCCGGCGACGGGCGATGTCATAGGCTCGCTTAACGAACTCTATTTCAACGCGGAATGGATTTTCAATATATATAAGCCGGCGGGTCTGAAGGGTTTTCTCTTTTTCGACTACGGCAAAGGGTTCAACAGCACCAATTTCTTTGAATCATTGCGCCCGGCAGCAGGGATCGGTATACGCTGGTTCTCGCCCATGGGCCCCATTACTATAGAGATGGGCTTCAACCTGGACAAGAAGCCGGGCGAGAAGAGCAACGTCTTCGACTTTTCGATGGGCAGACCATTCTAGGAGGAATTATGAGAATATGTGCAGTTTCGTTGGCATTGCTCGCGTTGGTCCTTGCGCCTCTTGCGGGACATGTGCAGGCGCAGACGCCCGCGATCAGGATAGGATACGTGGACCTGCAGAAGGTAATGATAGAGTCCGAGAAGGGCAAGGAAGCACGGAAGCTGCTTGCCGATGAGCTGGAGAAGCGCAAGAAAGAAGTCAGCCAAAGGCAGGACGAGCTTCAGAAAATGAAGGACTCCCTGGAAAAGCAGTCGGCCATGATAACGCAGGAGGCCAGGGCGGAGAAGGAGAAACAGTACCAGATTAAGCTCAAAGACTACCAGAGGATCACGAACGACTTCCAGTCCGAGCTGCAGCAGAAGGACCAGGAGTACATCCAGAAGATCCTGAGGGAGTTGGAAGAGGTCATAAAGGGGATGGGCACGACCGAACACTATACCCTGATATTCGAGAAGAGCCAGGGCGGCATACTCTTCGCGGCGCAGTCCTCGGATATCACCGACAAGGTGATCGTGGCTTATAACGAATGGGCCAAGAGAAACGACGCAGGCCCCGGCTGCGCAGACGCCTTCCGCGCAGACGCCTGCTTCGCGGTCCCCGGTGCCTCAATGGTCCCCGGTCCTGCTAAAAGATGATTAAGCTTGGCGAGATAGCGGCGAAGATAGGAGGTATCCTCGCCGGAGACGGCGAAGCCGACATTACGCGGCATAGCCGCTATCAAAGAGGCGCACGAGGGGGACATCGCCTTCCTGCTGAACAAGAGTTTCGAAAAATTCCTGGAGGCGTCGGAGGCGACGGCCATCGTAGCGGGGAAGGGGACCGACCCAGCCCTTTTCGCAGGGAAAACGCGGTCTTCGTCGAGAACCCCGGAGTTGCTTACGCGGAAGCCGCCGCCCTTTTCGAGAAGAGGCCCGACGTGCCGCGAGGCATCAGCCCGGACGCCCGTGTGGCCGCCGGCGCGGTCGTCTCTCCAAAGGCCGCGGTCCTTCCTTACGCTTGCATAGAGAGCGGCGCGGTCATGGAAGAAGACGCCGTGATCCACCCGTTCTGCTTCATCGGGGCGGATGTAAAGGTGGGGGCGGGCGCCGTTATCTACCCCAACGTCACGGTTTACGCCGGGACGCGCATAGGGAAACGGGTCATCATCCACGCGGGGGCGGTCCTCGGCTCGGACGGCTTCGGCTACGTATGGGACGGGCAGCCGCCACAAGAAGATACCCCAGCTCGGTACGCTGGAAATCGGGGACGACGTGGAGATAGGGGCCAATACCTGCATAGACAGGGGCTCGCTCGGCAAAACCTCCGTCGGGCAGGGGACCAAGATAGACAACCTCGTCCATGGTGGCGCACAATGTATCCATAGGGGAACATTCGATCCTTGTGTCCCAGGTCGGGATAGCGGGGAGCAGCACGCTGGGAAGAAACGTCGTGCTGGGCGGCAAGGTGGGCGTGAGGGACCACGTTACAATAGGCGACGGGGTCATGGCTGCCGGGGGCACGGGCATTACGAAGGACGTCAAGGCAGGCTCCGTAATCGCAGGCACTCCCCATCTGCCGCACCGCGAATGGCTGCAGGCTGCAGGCCTCCCTGAAGAGGCTGCCGGAGCTTTTTGAGAGGATTGCATAGATCTGGAAGAGATCATGCGCAGGGGCGATAAAGAATGATCGAGATCGACGAGATACAAAGGTTGCTGCCGCACGCATTTCCCTTCCTTCTCGTTGACCGGTCACGGAATACGAGCCGGTGAAAGCGGATCGTGGGCCTAAAGAACGTGACCTTCAACGAGCCTTTCTTCCCCGGCCATTTCCCGGGGAAGCCGATCATGCCGGGCGTCCTGATCATCGAGGCCCTGGCGCAGACGGGCGGCATCCTCGCCTTCAAGTCGCTTCCCGACCTGAAAGGCGACGTGCGCTTCGTCGGCATCGACGGGGCCAGGTTCAGACGGCCGGTGATTGCCGGGCGACCAGTTGAAGCTGGTGCTGGAGGTCGTGAAGCACAGGAGAGAAATGTGGGTTTTTGAGGCGCAGGCCTTCGTCGACGAGCAAGAAGGTGGCTGAGGCGCAGCTTATGGCGGCGCTCCAGCAGAATGAGGAGAATTTATGATACACCCTACGGCCATTGTTGAGAAAGGGGCACAGATAGCGGCCGACGCGGAGATAGGCCCTTACTGCACAGTCGGCGGAAAGGCCGTGATCGGCTCGGGCACGAGGCTTATCAGCCATGTTTCGGTGGAGGGGGCGACAACCGTCGGAAGCTCCTGCACGATCCATCCCTTCGTCTCCTCGGCGGCCCCCCTCAGGACATCACCTACAAGGGAGAAGATACGACCTGCGCAGTGGGGACAAGAACGTCATCAGGGAATACGTGACCATCAACAGGGGCACGAAGGCGAGCGGCGCGACCAGGGTGGGGAGCAACAATTTCATCATGGCTTATAGCCACATCGCGCACGACTGCGTTGTGGGCAACAACGTAATCATGGCGAACGGCGCGACGCTGGCCGGCCACGTGCACGTTGACGACTTTGCCATACTTTCGGGCCTTTGCGCCATCCACCAGTTCTGCAAGGTAGGGAAGCACGCCTTCGTGAGCGGGCTTACGGGCGTGCCGAAGGACGTCCCTCCTTTCGTCATGGCCGCAGGGCAACAGGGCCGCCCTTTACGGGCTGAATGTCGTCGGCCTGGAGAGGCGGGGCTTCTCCGAAAGACGATATCGCGATGATGAAGAAGGCATACCGCCTCCTCTTCCGCTCGTCCCTTTCGCTGCAAGCGGCCCTCGAGACTATCGAGAAAGAGCTTGAAGGGCGAGCACGTAAAGGAGCTTGTCTCGTTCATCCGCGCCTCCGAGAGGGGCATATGCCGATAAGGCTATGCCTTGTCGGGGCGGGCCACATGGGTAAGATCCACGCCCGCAAGCTCGCCGCCATGAGGGACGTGAGGCTTGCGTGCATCGTGGACGCGGACAGGGCGCAGGCCGAAGCGCCGGCAGCAGAGCACGGCGTCGCCGCTGACGAGCATTATCGGCAATGCCCTGGCGGATGGGCTGCAGGCAGCGGTCATCGCATCCACCACCGATTCCCATTACGCGGTCGCAAGGGAGTTCCTGGAAAACGGGGTCCACGTCTTCATCGAGAAGCCCGTTGCGGCCCACCCGGCGGAGGCGAGGAAGCTGATCGACCTTGCCGCCAAAAAGGGGCTCGTGCTTCAGGTAGGCCACCTGGAGCGTTTCAGCCCGCCCTTTCGCAAGGCAAGGGCCGTCATTGAGAAGCCGCTCCTCATAGAGGCCCACCGCATCGGCCCCTTCACGGGCCGCTCGACGGACATCGACGTAGTCCACGACCTGATGATCCATGACATCGACCTCGTCCTTTCCCTGGTAAAAGACACGATAAAGGGCCTGACGCGCCCGCGGGGCGCCCGTTCTTACGGAGAAGATCGACGTTGCCCAGGCCGCGCATCGAGTTCGCGGGCGGGTGCGTCGCAACGCTCAACGCAAGCAGGGTGTCGACGGACGAGGGAGAGGGTCTTCAGGGTCCTCGAGGAAGGCCGCTGGTTCTCGCTCGACCTGGGGCCGGGCGAGATGACCGTCAGCGAAAAGGCGCAGCGGCGGCAAAGCGAAGGTGCGGACGTGGCGGGCAGCGACAGCCGGACCCCGTCTATGACGAGTTGCGGGCCTTCGTCCGGGCGGTCAAAGACGGGACGGAGCCGGTCGTCAGCGGAGAGGACGGACTGCGCGCGCTGATCGTGGCAAACGACATAAGCGGCGAGATCGAGCGCAGCCTTCCGCATACGGGGGTCAAAGGCCCTTGAGCAGGACGGCCGTAATCGTAGCGGGCGAGCTTTCGGGGGAGATGCACGCAGCACAGCTCGTCCGGGCGATGAATGAATCGGCCGACATCGCCTGGAGCGGCATAGGAAGCGGGCGGCTTGCCGAAGCGGGCGTCGAGATCATCCACGATTACCGGGACATCTCCATCACGGGCGTAAGCGAGGTCTTCGGGAAGGCGCCCCACATATGGAGGGCTTATCGCGCGATCAGGCGGCGCCTCGCCGAAAGCAGGCCCGACCTCCTGGTGCTCGTCGATTTCCCCGGCTTCAACCTGAAGGTAGCCGCGCTGGCCAGGAAGCTCTCCATCCCTACGGTCTATTTCATCCCGCCCCAGGTATGGGCGTGGAGGAGCGGCCGGATAAAGCAGATAAAAGAGCGGATCGACCTGGTCCTCTGCATCCTGCCCTTCGAGGAGGAGCTTTACCGGAGCTTCGACATCCCTGTCAGGTACGTGGGCCATCCATTCCTGCACACGGTGAAACCCCTTCTTACGAAAGAAGAGTTCTTCGGGCGTTTCGGCATCGCGGCAGGAGAGACCGTAGTCACCGTGATGCCGGGGAGCAGGCAAAACGAGATAGAACAGGCACCTGCCCGCTGCTGGGAGACGTCGTAGACCGCCTGGCGCCGGTATAGGCCGCCTGACGGTCCTCCTTCCCGTCGCTGAAAGCCTTGACGACGCTGTCTTTGCACCCTTCTCTGGCCGGAAGGCCGTTCATAATCCCCGTCAGGGGGCTTTCGCACGACTGCCTTGCCTATGCGGCCGCGGCTATCGTCGCCTCCGGCAGCGCGACGCTGGAGGCGGCGGTGCTCGGCGTTCCGTCGGTCGTCGTCTACAAGGTATCTGCGATCCTCTCTACCTGATCGCCCGGATGGTCATCCGCGTGAAGTATATCAGCCTGCCGAATGTAATCGCCGGACATGAGGTGTACCCCGAGTTCATCCAGTCCTCAGACGCCGAAAAGCATTGCCAAAACAGTGCTTTCTATGATAAATAATGACACGTACGGCCTGCGGAAAGAGATGGAGGACCTGCGAAATCGTCTCGTGGTTCCGGGCCGCGACCCATACTCCGTCGCGGCTGAAGAAGTCCTCCGCCTGATAGGACAAAAACATGGCACTTTACCTGCGACTCCTCGAATTCGTCAAGCCTTACTGGGTGAAGCTTGTCTTCGCCATGATATTCATGTCCCTCGTCGCGGCGACGAACGGGCTTACCGCCTATCTCGTCAAGCCCGTGATGGACAAGATCTTCTTCGAGAAGAACGCCGCATTGCTGGTGATGATCCCCTTCGGCGTTATCGCTCCTCTACCTTGGCGAAGGGTATCTTCGATTATCTCCAGTCGTATCTCATGGGCTTTGTCGGCCAGAAGATCATAACGGACATAAGGAACCTCGTCTTCCGGCGTCTCCAGCTACAGCCCCTCGCCTTCTTCGACAAAACGCCCACGGGCCTGATCATCTCCCGCATCACGAACGATATAAGCCTCGTCCAGGGCGCGGTGGCCGACTCCTTCACGGCCGTCCTGAAGGACGCCTTTACCATTGTCGGCCTCGTCTTCGTCGTCTTCTACCGGGACTGGAAGCTGGCGATCATCGCCTTTATCGTCCTTCCCTTCGCGACGTACCCCATCGTCGCCTTCGGCAGGCGGCTGCGCAAGATCAGCGTGCAGAACCAGAAGGCGATGGCCAGGCTGACGAGCTTCCTCCACGAGACGATCACCGGCCAGAGGATAGTGAAGGCCTTTACGATGGAACCATACGAAGACGGCGCAAGTTCGAGGAGGAGAACGAGTACCTGTTCCGCATCGTGCTGAAGCGCTACAAAGTGAAGGCCCTTTCGTCGCCCGTCATGGAGGTGCTCGGCGGCATCGCCGTCGCCTTCATCATCTGGTACGGCGGCTCGGCCGTTATCTCCGGGCACATCGACGCCCGGCAATTTCTTCTCCTTCACTACCGCGCTCCTTTTGCTGTACGAGCCGATCAAACGGCTCAACAAAGAGAACCACAACATCCAGCAGGGGCTTGCGGCGGCCCAGAGGGTGTTCGAGATCGTGGACCGCGTGCCGGAGGTCAGCGACAAGCCCGACGCCGTCAAGATGCGGCCGTCGAAGGCGTGATCGAGCTTTCGCGATGTCTCCTTCAAGTACGAAGACAAGATGGTCCTCGAAGAATATCAACCTCCGCATAGCCAAGAACGAGACGGTGGCGCTCGTGGGCGAAAGCGGCGTGGGCAAGACGACCCTGGTCAACCTGATCCTCCGGTTCTACGACGTGACCGAGGGGGCGATCACCCTCGACGGCGTCGACATCAGGGACATACAGCCTCAACTCCCTGCGGAGAACATCGCCCTCGTAACGCAGGACGTGATCCTTTTCAACGATACGGTCGCCAACGAACATCACCCATGGCAAAGAGGAGGACATCGAGAGGATCGAGGCGGCCATCACGCTCCGCGTATGCCGCACGACTTCATCTCGAAGCTGCCGAAGAAGCTGGACACGATTGTGGGGGAGAAGGGCGTAAGGCTCTCCGGGGGCCAGAAGCAGAGGATCGCCATCGCCCGGGCCCTCTATAAGGATGCGCCGATCCTCATCCTCGACGAGGCGACGAGCGCCCTGGACACGGCTTCCGAGACGGAGGTCCAGAAGGCCCTTGAGAACCTGATGAAGGGCAGGACCACCATCATCATCGCCCACAGGCTTTCCACGATCATTAACGCGGACAGGATAGTCGTCCTGGCGGACGGCGGGGTTGCCCAGGAGGGGACGCACCGCGAGCTGATCGAGGCGGAAGGCCCCTACAAGAGGCTCTACGAGATGCAGTTCAGGGACGAGCCGACCGACAAGGTCATCAGGATCGATAAGAGACTGAAGAATGTCTAAGAAGGAAAGTCAGGCGGGCGCTACCTGACGCGCCTGCTTCCTCCCGTCGTCTACCTGTTTCTTATAGCCCTCCGGACCACCCTCAGGATAAAGCACGTGAACAGGGAGGCCGTGGGCCGATTGTGGGACGGCGGCGAAAACATCATCGCCTGCTTCTGGCATGGCAGACTCCTCGCCATGCCTTTTGCTTATAAGGGCAACCGGGTGAAGGTGCTCATATCACGCCACAGGGACGGTGAGCTCATAGCGAGGGTGATATCGTACTTCGGCATGGGGGCCGTCCGGGGGTCGGCAGGAAGGAGGGGGCCGTCTCCTCGTTCAGGGAGATGATCGCGGAGCTGGCCGCAGGGACCAATATAGGCATAACGCCGGACGGGCCTAAGGGCCCGAGGCACCGGGTCAAGCAGGGCATAATCGAGCTGGCCAGGATAAGCGGCAGGCCCATCGTGCCCGTGACGTACGAGCGCGAGTAAAAAAAAAGTTTTCAAATCATGGGACGGCTTCGTGCTCCCTTACCCCTTTTCGACAATCCTTTACGTGTGGGGTGACCCCATCTACGTGCCCCGGAGACCAGGGGAGAGGCCCTGGAGCAGCAGCGCCTAATCTGGAGCGGGGGATGGTCGCCCTTACGGAGGCGGCGGACAGGATGGTATGCGGCGGCTGATATATAATCTGCTCGTTCTTGCGGCCCTGCCTTTCTTTGTGCCGCTCCTCGCACTGAAGCGCAAGACCAGGCACAACCTGGCCGAGCGCATCTTCCCGCAGCGCGTCGGGCGATAGGCTGAAGCGGGCCGTATGGATACACGCGGCCTCGGTGGGAGAGGCGGTCGTAGCGGAGAACCTGATCGGGTTCCTGCGGACAAAAGCGGATAACCCCATCGTCATAACCACGAACACGTATTATACGCGGGACCTGCTCCGGCGCAAGCTGGGCGCGTCGGCGGACGTCTTCTCCCTGCCCCTCGACATACCTTTTTCCATCGGGCGCTTCATGGGGGCTGCGGACTTTGCCGCGCTGGTCCTGGTAGAGACGGAGATATGGCCCAACCTTATATGGCAGGCCGCACTCCGGGGCATACCCGTCATAATAATCAACGGCCGCATTTCCGACCGGGCCCTTCCGCGCTATCGCCGTCTCTCTTTCTTCTTCAAGGGAATTTTAGAGTCGGTGGACCTCGTGATCGCGCAGTCGGAGGAGCATGCCCGAAGGTTCATATCCCTCGGCATGTCCCCGTCCAGGGTGGTGGCGGCAGGCAACCTGAAATACTATCGCGAGCCCGCGCGCCTTCCGGCGGCCGGCGCGGAGAGGAATATTATCACCTTCGGGAGCATCAGGGAAAAAGAGCTTCCCATTCTCGTGCCGGTCATAGAGGCGCTGAAGCGCGAGTTCGGCGACGCGCGGATTTTCCTCGCCCCCAGGGAGCTGACCCTGATCTCGGCGATAGAGAGGCAACTGCCCGAGGGTCTTCCGGTAACGCGCTACTCGGCAATGAAGGACGGCCGGCGCGAAGAGGCGGGCGGCATCGTCCTGGTCGATACGGTCGGTGACCTCATAGACATCTATGCAGGCAGCCGCGTTGCCTTTGTGGGCGGCAGCCTTGCGCCGTACGGCGGTCAGAACATCCTGGAGCCGCTGTTTGTCGGCGCGCCCGTCATCTTCGGTCCGCACGTGGAGAATTTCAGCGAGATCGCCGACGACATCATGGCGAAAGGGGCGGGCTTCATGGTGCGCGACGGCGCAGAGCTGCTCGCGAAGATCAGGCTCGTCATGACGGACGCTGATATCCGCAAAGACCTTGCCGGCGCGGGCCGCGCCGTTCTCGATACGCAAAGGGGCGTAATGGAGAAGGCGGCCGGCCTCATCATGGAGACGATATGGAAGAATTCACCAGGCTCGTAAAGCTCATGGAAACCCTGCGCGGCGATGAGGGCTGCCCGTGGGACAAGAAACAGACCGAGGCGTCGTTCAAGACGTTCCTTCTCGAAGAGACGTACGAGTTGATCGAGGCCATCGAGAAGAGCCGATTACGAGGCGTTGAAGGAAGAGCTGGGCGACGTATTGTTCCATATCGTTTTCATATCGCAGATATGCAGGGAAAAAGGGAAGTTCGATATAACGGACGTAGCTCGGGGCGCATATGAGAAGATGTACGGCAGGCACCCGCACGTCTTCCGGAAGGACGGCGATGACAGGCCGATAGAGGCGCGCTGGGACGAGATGAAGAAGGCGGAGAAGGAAGATTACTCGCCGGTCTCCCACGTGCCGAAGATACTCCCGGCGCTGCTGCGGGCCTATCTCATATCGAGAAGGGCCGCGAAGGTAGGGTTCGACTGGGAGAAGATCGACGACATCCACGAAAAGATGCACGAGGAGATCGCAGAGCTGAGAGAGGCGGAAGACATCGGCGACGCGGACAAGATAGAAGAGGAGGTCGGGGACCTCCTCTTCACAATCGTCAATATCTCACGGCGTCACGGCGTAGATCCGGAAAACGCCCTCAGGCGCACCATCGACAAATTCCTGCGAAGGTTTGCATATATAGAAGATAACCTGGATTTGGCAAAAGCCGACCTTGCAGCAATGGATGCCCTCTGGGATGAGATGAAAGAAAAGGAGAAAAAGGGGAGGTGAATCCCCTTTTATTCGACTTTTTCTACATTTGATGCCTGGGGCCCTTTCGGCCCGTTTACGATTTCAAATTCTACCTGCTCCCCTGTTTTTAAGGTCTTGAAACCATTTTGCTTGATGGCGGAATAATGAACGAAAACGTCCCCCCCCTCGTCCTGCTCGATGAACCCATATCCTTTTGAATCGTTGAACCATTTTACCTTACCTACTGGCATACCAACAAACTCCTTTTTAAAATGAATTAATACTACTGAACGTAATATTAGTTAATAAAGAAACGGGATGTCAAGGGAAATGTTAAAGAAATTTAATGTGTATTCGTTAATTCGTCGAACGTATCGGAAATCGGGGTGGGCAAAGGGTAGCCGCCCGCAATTCTCGTGCCTGATTCAGGACAACTATTCGTAGCCCAGCTCGACGAGCCGGTCTTCGTCCATGCCTATGTAATGTGCGACTTCGTGTACGACGGTTATCTCGATCTGCTCCTCCAACTCCTCGACCGTATCGCAGGCCCTTTCGAGAGGCTCGTGGAAGAGGAGTATGGTGTCGGGGTACAGGGGCGGCGCAGTGACCGAACGCTCGATGAGCGGCACCCCCTGGAAGAGGCCGAGTAAATCGTCGGTGCGCCGGAGGCCGACTTCCCTCAGCATGCCCGCCGTTGGCCGTCTCCTGACCGCTATTACAATATTGTCCAGGTGAAGCCGTATCTCTTCCGGAATACGGCTGACGGCGCGTTTAACGATCTCATCGAATGATTTTTCGTCTATCCTCATTGGGTTCAGCACCCCCTCCACGGGCAAAGCTCCGACCCTTCCCTCCTTACGTCGGGTGGGTGCCCCGGCCTCCCCGCTCGGCGCGGCGCTTCGCTTGCTTTATGATCTGCTGGTTACAGCAGAGTCGTGTACTTGTAAATCTTATCACGCGAGGCCGAAGTTTGTGAAGTCGATGCCGTCCTTCCTGCCGGGCTTGCAATCCGTCCCAGTCGGGACGGGCGTTCCCTTCGTGAAGGGCCAGTTTTTGATCCGGTTGCGCCCCTCTTCTTTTGCTGCATAAAGCAGACGGTCGGACACCCGTATCAACTCGGACGCGTTCTGCTCTTTTTCAGGGACGAGGGTGGCCACGCCGCAGCACATGGTGACGTGGTCCACGCTCGGCGAGCGGACGTGGGCTATGGCGAGATCCTCCAGGCTTTTCATAATGCGGTTTGCGACGACCATCGCCCCTTCGGCGTCCGTATCCGGGAGTATGCAGGCAAACTCTTCGCCGCCGTAGCGGGCCGCCAGGTCGCCCGCCCGCCGGACTACGTTCTGAAGAACGCCCGCCACCCGCTTGAGGCACTCGTCTCCGGCAAGGTGGCCGTAGAAGTCGTTATACTCCTTGAAATAGTCGATATCCATCAGGATGATCGATATGCACGAATGCTGGCGCATGCTCCTGCGCCATTCCCGCTCCAGGAACTCGTCGAAGCGCCTCCTGTTGGAAATGCCCGTCAGGCCGTCCGTCGTAGAGAGGGCCTCCAGCATGTCCCAGTACCGCCTCATTTCCGTGATGTCGCGGAATTTCCAGATGCGGCCGAAGTGCTGCCCCTCCTTGCCGAGGACCGGGTGGGAGCCGGCATCGACGACCGTACCGTCCGCCAGGCTCGAACTCTCCCCGCACCGTCTCGCCTGGATGGTTATAGACGCGGACGATCATGTCGTAGAACCGGCGCGGCTCCTTGATCGCCGACATCACGTACTTTATCTTCTCCTCTTCATCCCCGTTTTGCACTATATTTTGGGGTATCTTCCACATATCGATCATTTTCTGGTTCTCGACGACCCTCCGTTCGCGGGTATCCACCATAAGGACGCCGTCGTCCGAGGAGCTAACCATGGCCTGAAGGAAAATCGTTTTCCAGCGCAGCTCATCTTCGTCGGTTTTGCGCTCCGTGACGTCCTGGAGCGTACCGATAATGGCCTGCCGGCCCATGTAGACGGTTCGGGAGCCGTAGGCTTCGAGATGGCGGATATCACCGTTCTGCAATATCGCCCTGAAGCTAAATGGGTCGAGTCGACCTCCCCGGAGTTCTTCCTGCGGATATGCTCGTCCACCTCCGGGATGTCGTCCGGATGAACCATGTCTGCGGGGCCTTTTATGTTCGTTATCTCCTCGACCGTGAGCTTGTATATCTCCGCGAGCCGGGCGTTGACGTACTTGAAGAGGCCGTCCTGGAGGAGATAGACGCCAACGAAGGACTTCTCCACCAGGTCCCTGAACTTCCTCTCCGATTCCTGGAGGGAAGTCTCGGCCTTACGGCGCTCGGTGATGTCCCTCCATACGGTATAAATAATCGGTCTGCCCCCGATGGGGATCACAGTGTGCGAAATCTCGACCAGTATCTCCCTGCCGTCCCTCGGGTTCTCCAGGAACTCGAAGCGGTTGCGGCCTTGACGCAGGGTCCCTGGATGTTTTCCCTGTACCGCGTCGCGCGAGAGGCGGCCGTCCGGCTGCCTTTCGGGGGCTTCCTCCCACGGGGTCATGCCGATTAACTGGTCTTTCCGCTTTCGCACCCGATCATCGCCAGGGCGGCCTCGTTGCAATCTATGTACGTCTCGCCGTCTATCAGGACTATAGCGTCCGGGGAGTTATCGAAAAGGAGCCTGAATTTCTCGGCTCCCTCGGCGGACATCGGGGCCGCAGCCTTCCGGACGGCCTGCGAGCCGCCTCCCTGGCCGGCAGGGACTTTGGGCCGCAGATTATCCTCGGATGCGCGCCCCGGGCTTTTATCTGATTTTCGGACCCCGTGGCACTTTTCCATAATCGTAACTATTATCGACGGAAACGGAAAAAGATAAAGGGGGCTGTTTTTACGGCCCTTGAAACGGCGCAACAGGGGTTGCTTAATGCGCTCTCTTTACCTGGAGCGCGTTACGCCCACGCGGCCGCATATATCCCACACCGGGCATTTGCTGCAAAAAGGGGAGATGGGCACGCACGTCCTGCGCCCGTGGGTGACGATGAGCGGGTTGAACGGTATCCAGTATTCCTGCGGAAGGAGCCGGCGCAGCTCCGTCTCCGTCTCGGCCGGCGTCCTGGTCCTGACGATGCCCAGCCTGTTCGAGATGCGGTGTACGTGGGTGTCCACTGCTACGCCGGGTATGCCGAAGGCCTCCGTGATCACGATGTTGGCCGTCTTCCTGCCCAACGCCCTTGATAGTCAGCAGCTCTTCGAGCGAATCGGGCACTTGGTTGCCGTATTTCTCGATGACTGTCCGCGACACGTCTTTCAGTAGGCGCGCTTTTACCCTGTAGAAGCCGACCGGATAAATGGCCTTCTCAATGTCCGCAACGGGCATCGCAAGGATTGCCTTCGGCGTGCGGGCTGTTTTGGTGAGCCGCTGCATGGCCATATCCGTCGTTTCGTCCTTGGTGCGCAGGCTGAGGAGGCAGCCGATGAGTACGAGGAACGGGTCGCGTTTGCGGGCGAGCCTCGTGACGACAGGCACGTCGTCCACGTAAAATTTCTTTAGCCGGTCGATCAGTTTTTTAAAAGGGAAGGGCGGCATTAGGTGAATATCTCCTTGCAGCTCGCTGCGGGAACGCTATTGTCCTTCCCCCATAAAGCGGCTTTTGACTTTCTTCGGTTCCTGCGCTTTTCGCATCAGACTGGCGCCCTTGTAACTTCGGCACGCTTACAATCCACAATTATTGGGGCTCAGCGCCCCCTCCGGCGGCGAAGCCGGCGGAGCCTCCCCCCTCGGCGCGCGCTTCGCTTGCTTTATAATGCCAGTATCTCCTCTATCAGCGCCGCCATGGCCTGGCTGTGGGAGCCTTCCCAGTATATTCTTTTACAGGAAGGGCAGGTCCTGAAGCGCGAGTAATTGTGGTAAACGAATTCCGGCACGGACGGCTCGACGTCGCTCTTGTCGATGTCCGTAAGCTCCACGTTGCATTCGATGCACCTGGAAAAGACGGCGTCCCGCGAGAGGTGCGGCTTTACGAGCGCTTTGACTTCCCGGAGCTGCTCCCGCGCGATCTCCGATTCGATACGCACGGTGCGGCTGAAGCCGGAAACTGCACCCCTGCGGCGCGTGAGAAGGATGCGGTCCGGGTCGCTCAGCCGCATACGGTCGAGGGCTGCCCTGTTCGGGACATAGGCCGCATCGAATCCGAGCATGCGCAGGTAACGGGCCAGCTTCCCCAGCATGGCGTCGCAGACGAGCCTCATCGTGAAGGCAGGCCCCTCGCGATCTGCCGGGCCCGCTCCATGATCTCTTCCTCGCCCTCAACGTGCCTGTTCTCCATCAGCACTTTTCCCATGCAGATCACCGTGTCTACGTCGCACGACTTCGCGGAATAGACGATATCGGAATAGATGTCGAAGTTCGGCACGAAGCGGACGTTCGCCAGGTCGAGAAGGATTATGTCTGCGGTGGAGCCTGTCGTTATCGACCAGTCGCCGAGCGAGAAGATACGGGCTGCCTCTTTTGTGGCCCTTTCATGCGCCTCGCGGGCAGGCAGGAAGGTGGGGTCCCCGGTGGAGAATTTGCCGAGGAGAGAGGCGAGCTTCATCGTCTCCATCATGTCTAGGCCGTTGTTCGAGGATGAGCCGTCCGTGCCGAAGCAGTATGGGATGGCGTGCTCCTTCACGAGCCTGTACGGGAAAAGGCTGCCGACGGAGAGCTTCAGGTTGGAGACCGGGTTCGTGACAAGGTTGGCCCCGGAGCGCGCAAGAAGCGATGCGTCGGCTTCAGTCAGCCAGCAGCCGTGGGCGCCCGCGAACCGCTTCGACAGCACGCCCAGCTCCTCCAGAAGCTCGACGGGCGAGAGGCCGTATCTCTCGCGGGTGAGCCGCGCCTCGTCGGCGCTTTCCGCAAGGTGCATGTGGACCGGTACGTCGTGCTGCCTTGAGAACTGGCCCACCCATGCGAGGCTCTCCTTCGATACGCTGTAGACCGCGTGCGGGCCGAGGGCGAAGACGACGTTCGGGCTGTATTTTTTTGCGATGCCGAAAAGCTCGATGTTCGCGTCGATCTGCTTGCGGCCCTTCACCGGGTCGAGCATGTCGATGAAGACGCCCGACAGGACGGCCCGCATGCCCATCTCGCATACGGCCCTGGCCGAGTCCTCCCAGAACCAGTACATGTCGTTGAAGGCCGTGATGCCGTTCTTTATCATCTCCAGACAGGCGAGCTTCGTCCCCCAGTAGACGTCCTCTCCCGTCAGCTTCGCCTCAAGCACCCATATCTTTTCTTCCAGCCATTGCTTCAGGGGCATGTCGTCCGCGTAACCGCGCATGAGCGTCATTGCCGCGTGCGTGTGGCCGTTAACGAAAGAGGGCAGGGCGAGCTTGTTGCGGCCGTCGATGACCTTGTGGGCGGGGCGCCTGCATTCCGGCGATATTTCTTCGATCCTGCCGTTATCGATGAAAATGTCCCGAACCGGACCGTCGGCGAGACGGACGCTCTTGATCAGGATATCCATCAAAACCCTTCGGCGAGGATCGTTTGCAGGACGGCCTCGAGGGTGGCTGCGTTCCTGCCTACCTGGTCCTCCACCTCAGTCAGCGACAGAGGGACTTTCAGGATGCCGTTGGCGTAATTGTCGATCGAGCACAGGGTCACGTAGGGTATCGCATATTCCATACAGAGCGTCGCCTCGGACGCCATCGTCATGCCCACGACGTCGCCCATTTTCTTGAGCACGCCGATCTCCGCCCTCGTCTCGAGACGCGGACCGGTAGTCTGGATGTATATGCCGCCGAGCACAACTTCCATTTCCATACCCGTGCAGAGGCGGTGCATCCTGCCTGCGTAGTCGGCGTCCATCACGGGTACCGTGAAGTGCATCTCGTAATCGTAAAGGCTGGGGTTCGGCGAGAAGGAGATAAAATCGTCCGGTATCATGAAGGTGCCGGGGCGCAACCCCGCCTTCAGGCTGCCGACCGAGCTGACGGCGATGACCCCTTCGATCCCCAGGCTCTTCAGGGCCCAGATATTGGCCTTGTGGTTTATCATATGGGGAGGGACCGCCTTCTTTCCGTGGCGCTGCAGGAACACGTATTGCGACGCCTTCCTGATGGACACTTTGCCGTATGGCGTATCAATGGTTTTTTCTTCCCAGTTTTTGAAAAGCATGGAGCGCAGTAATGATGTCCCGACGATGATGGCTTGCATGGTGTCATCCCCCTTCGTCCAGCATACTGACGAGCTCTTCGTATGTGATTCTCTTTACGCCCAATTTTTCCGCCTTTGCCAGTTTCGATCCTGCGTTCTCTCCGACGACGAGATAATCCGTCGAGGCCGATACCTGCGAGACCGCCCGGCCGCCGTGCCTCTCGATCAGCTCCTCGACCTCGGCGCGCGCTTCCGGCAATGTGCCGGTGATGACGAGCGTTTTGCCTGCAAGCGCGCCTTCCGGGGCTGCCCCGGCAACCACGAAATCCGGGTTGTCGAGCCTTACGCCGAGGGACTTCAGCGTCTCGAATGTCTCTATGTTCCCCGCGTCTCCAAAGAATGTGGCGACCGCGTCGGCTATCGTCTCGCCTACCTGTTTTATGTCCCGCACAGTCTCTGAATCTACCCTGTAAAGGGCTTCGGGCGTCGGGAAATTCGCAGCGAGCAGGCGCGCCCCGTATTCCCCGACGTGCGGTATGCCGATGGCGAAGAGGAACTTCGCAAGGGTCGTCCGCTTCGACCGCTCTATAGCGTCGATCAGGTTCTGGGCCGATTTTTCGGCGAAGCGCGGAAGCCCCTCGATCTGCTCTTTCGTCAGCCTGTAGATGTCCTCGAACCGTTCGATGAAGCCTTTGGAATAGAGCAGGGCCACGTTCTTTTCGCCCAGGCCCTCTATATCCATGCCTCCCCTCGATGCAAAATGGATGATCTTCTCCTGCACCTGGGCGGGGCAGGAGAGGGAGACGCACCGGACGGCCACTTCGTCCTTCTCCCGCACGACGGCCGATCCGCAGGCCGGGCAGGTCTTCGGGACCTCGACAGGCTTCGACCCTTCCGGCCGCCTTTCTTTTATTACCGATATGACGTGGGGTATGACGTCGCCCGCCCTCTCGATGACGACGGTGTCCCCGACCCGTATGTCCTTACGGTCGAGCTCGTCCCAGTTGTGGAGCGTAGACCTCGATACGGTCACGCCACCGATCCCCACCGGCTCCAGGACCGCGAACGGCGTGACGACGCCCGTCCTGCCGACGCTCCCCTGGATATCGATTATTTTGGTGATCGCCTGGTGGGCCTGGAACTTGTAGGCAATCGCCCAGCGGGGCTCTCTCGTCTTCGAGCCGAGCTGCTGCTGAAGGGTGTAGTCGTCCACCTTCAGGACGGCCCCATCCGTCTCGAAGGGAAAGGACTCCCTCCGCCTTTCAATCTCGGAGACTGCCTCTATCGCTGCATCGATGCCCTTCACCCTCCTGAAGAACAGGGGCGTGGGGAAGTGGGCCTCCTTGAGCCAGTCGATGAGGCCGGTTTGGCTGAGTATGTCCAGGCCCTGCACCCTCCCTGCGCCGTAGCAGACGAGGTAGAGCCGCCTGGAGGCAGTGACGGAGGGGTCGAGCTGCCTGACGGTGCCGGCGGCAGCGTTCCTGGGGTTTGCGAAAGGCTGCTCGCCCGCTGCCTCTCTCTCCCTGTTGAGCTTTTTGAACTCAGCGATGTTCATGTAGACTTCGCCGCGTATATCCATGATCTCAGGCGTTGCGGCCGCCGCGATCCTGACAGGCGCCGACTTGATGGTCATGACGTTGTTCGTTATGTCCTCGCCGACCTGGCCGTCGCCCCTCGTCGCTGCCGACGCGAGAAGGCCGCGCGCGTACGTCAACTCTATGGCGAGGCCGTCGTATTTCGGCTCGACCGTATATTCTATCTCCCCGTCCGTCCGGAGGAGCCGCTTGACCCTTTTGTCGAATTCCGCCAGCTCTTCCTTTGAGAACGCGTTGTCGAGGGAGAGCATGGGCTGGGCGTGGGTGATCTTGCCGAACCTCTCGGCCGCAGGCGCGCCCACCCGCTGCGTGGGCGAATCGGGCAGGACGTACCCGTATTGCTCCTCAAGCTCCTTCAGCCGCCTGTATAACCGGTCGTATTCGGAATCGGGCAGGACCGGGGCGTCCTGCACGTAATAAAGAAAGCTGTGGTAATTCAGCTCCTTTACGAGCCTGTCTACTTCCTTCCTGACGTCTTCCGGTACATGCGCGGAAGTCTCTGCGCGCCCTTCCATTTCGGTCCTTCTCTAGAATATACTGGCTGGAAGCAAAAGTTTCTACGTGAATAATAAGCAAAACCGGGACAGATTGCAATCATTGGGGTCAGGACACGCTCCAGCGGCAAAATCGCGACCCTTCACACCTGCGTGGGGCGGGTGCGCGGGCCCGGCCCACGCAAAGTGGTATCTTTTGTGATCATATTTTTTCGCTTTTCTAGCTTGAAATATCAAGTATATTGTAGCAAACTTCTGTGATTGTCTATAAAATGTTCTAGTGTAACAGGGCGCCGTTTAGAGCTTGGCGGGCCGGAACGAAAAGAGCGCCCGGAAATAACAATCACGACAAAATAATTCCGGGAAAGTGAGGAGATTATGGAGACAAAGGTAACGAAGGAAGAACTTCTGGCAAAGGCAAAGAAGCCGGCTGCGGACGCTATGAAGATGCACCCCTATTACAAGGGGAAAATCGAGATTGTACCCAAGTGCGTGATACGCGACATCAATGATTTCTCCATCTGGTATACACCGGGCGTAGCCGAGCCGTGCCGGGAGATAGAGCGCAACCCGGAGGCCGTCTTCGAAATGACGAACAAGGGGAACATGGTCGGCATCGTGACGGACGGCACCCGCGTGCTCGGGCTGGGCGACATAGGGCCCATGGCGGGCCTGCCGGTTATGGAGGGCAAGGCCCTTCTGTTTAAATACCTCGGCGGCGTCGACGCCTTCCCGATTTGCCTGGATACGAAAGACCCCGATGAGTTCATCAAGACGGTCAAGTACATCTGCCCGACGTTCGGCGGCATCAACCTGGAAGACATAGAAAACCCGAAGTGCTTCTATATCCTCGAAAAGCTGCGCGCCGAGGCCCCTATCCCCGTATGGCACGACGACCAGCAAGGAACGGCGGCCGTGACGGTCGCGGGCCTGATAAACGCGCTGAAGGTCGTGAAGAAGCCCATGAATGAGGCGAAGATAACGCTCATCGGGGTGGGCGCCGCCAACGTCTGCACTGCCCGCATGCTCTTCAAAGCAGGGGCGGACCCGAAGAAGATGCTCATCGTGGACAGCAAGGGCATCCTCTCGAAGAAGAGGGACGACATCGACCAGAAGAAGCACAAGGAGAAATGGGAGCTGGCCCAGGTGACGAACGGCGAAAACAGGAACGGCGACATGCCGGAGGCCATAGCGGGCCAGGACGCAGTCATCGCCCTGTCGAAGTCCGGGCCGGACGTAATCAAGAAGGAATGGATCTCGAAGATGGCCGACAATGGCATTGTCTTCGCTTGCGCGAACCCCATCCCGGAGATCTGGCCGTGGGACGCCAAAGAGGCGGGCGCGAGGGTCGTTGCGACCGGCAGGAGCGATTTCCCGAACCAGGTCAACAACTCCATCGGCTTCCCGGCCATATTCAGGGGCACCCTGGACGTCATGGCCAGGACGATCACGGACGAGATGTGCATTGCGGCAGCCGTCGAGCTTGCCAAGTGCGCCGAGGATAAAGGCATCTCCGAAACCTACCTGCTCCCCACGATGGATGAATGGGAAGTCTTCCCGAGGGAGGCCGTCGCAGTAGCGAAGAAAGCGATGGAGCAGGGCGTCGCCCGCCTGAAGCTGAGCGAGAAAGAGCTATTCAACATGGCCGAGACGAAGATCAGGAGGGCGCAGGAAGAGGTCGGCATCCTCATGGAGAAGGGCATCATCCAGGCTTACAAGGAGTAACGATGAGGGAGGTGCCGGTAACAGATATCGCAGCCGCAGTCGAAAAGCTGTTTATCGAAGCCAACATCGACCTTCACCCGGACGTTCTGGACAGGCTGACGATAGCGGTAGGGGAAGAGATGTCTCCCGCAGGCAAGGAAGTGCTCCGGGAGCTGCTTATGAACGCGGAGACGGCTGCCAAAGAGAGAATACCCATATGCCAGGACACGGGCCTGGCCATCCTCTTCATCGAGGTCGGCCAGGACGTGCACCTGACCGGCGGCCCCCTGAAGGATGCCGTCACTGCCGGGGTCCGCAACGCCTACGCGAAAGGCTACCTGAGAAAATCCTGCTGCGACCCATTCACGAGGAAGAATACGGGGGACAACACGCCGGCCATCATCCATACGTCCGTAGTAAACGGCGAGGGGGTGAGGATCGTCGTGATGCCCAAGGGCGGCGGCAGCGAGAACTACAGCGAGGTGAGGATGCTCACCCCCTCTGCCGGCGTGCCCGGCATTAAAGAATTCATCATCGATATGGTGAAAAAGGGAGGCCCGAACCCGTGCCCGCCGATTACGGTAGGCGTCGGGATAGGGGGGAATTTCGAGACATCGGCGCTGCTGTCGAAAGAGGCCCTGATGGTCCCCTTCGGCGCGAGGAACCCGGATGCCTTCGTCGCCGGCCTCGAGTTGGAGGTGCTTGAGGAGATAAACCGGCTGGGGATAGGCCCCGGCGGCTACGGCGGGACGGTCACGGCGCTCGACGTGCATATCAAGACACAGCCGTGCCACATCGCGTCTCTGCCGGTAGCGGTAAATATACAGTGCCATGCCCACAGGGTCAGGGAAGCGACGCTTTAGGGGGACGAATGGAGATAAAGAAGATCAGGACTCCGCTCGACGATGAGAGCGTGACTGCTTTGAAGTCGGGGGACAAGGTGCTGCTCTCCGGCTATATCTACACAGCGAGGGACGCGGCGCACAAGCGGTTCATGGAGGCGCTGCGCGACGGCAGCCCTCTGCCCTTCGACATCAAGGGCCAGGTCATCTACTATTGCGGGCCCACCCCGCCGCCCCCGGGCCGTGTTATCGGCGCAGCCGGGCCGACTACGGCTTCCCGTATGGACGCCTATGCGCCGACGCTTCTGGCCCTCGGCCTGAAAGGGATGATCGGCAAGGGGAAGCGGTCGCAGGCAGTAAAAGACGCCCTCCGGGAGCACAAGGCGGTCTATTTCGGCGGGACGGGCGGAGCCGGGGCGCTCCTTTCGAAATGCATAAAGACATACGACATCATAGCTTACGCGGAACTCGGACCGGAAGCCGTATCAAGACTCCTCGTGGAAGATTTTCCGCTGTTCGTCATCAACGATGTTTTCGGTAATGATTTGTACGAGATGGGAGTGAGCCAATATAAGAAGACAGCCTGATTGTCCCGCCTGGCGCGGGCCGTTTTGATTGACTTTTTTTAATAAATATTCTAAAAATGAGAAACGACTAGGGGAGCTGATGCGCGATATCAGGATAGCGATTGTAGGAACCGGCAACTGTGCAAGCTCCCTCGCGCAGGGAATCGATTATTACTCTGTCAAGAGGGAAACAGACGTCGCTTCGGGCTTGATGCACTATGAGATCGGCGGGTATACGGCCGAAAGCATCAAGATCGTCGCGGCCTTCGACATAGACAAGCGTAAGGTGGGCAAGCCCTTCCGCGAGGCCATCTTTGCGGCGCCGAATTGCACGAAGAAGATCGGGTCCGCTTTAAGGGACGGCGATATGACGGTCTCGATGGGGAGGGTGCTCGACGGCGTCTCCCCCCACATGGCCGACTACCCCGAAGAGCGGAGGTTCGTCCCGGCGGACAGGCCGCCCGACGACGTCGTCGCCATCCTCAAGGACCGGAAAGTCGATATTTTGGTGAACTATCTCCCCGTCGGCTCGGAAGAGGCCGCCAGGTTTTACGCGACCTGCTGCCTTGAGACGGGCGTCAGCCTGATCAACTGCATCCCCGTCTTTATCGCCTCCGACGAGCGGTGGGTAGCCGCGTTCGAGGAGAAGCGGATCCCCATCGTCGGGGACGACGTAAAGTCGCAGATAGGCGCTACGATAATCCATCGTATGCTGGCCAAGCTCTTCTCCGACAGGGGCGTCTCCATTGACAGGACCTACCAGCTCAACACCGGCGGCAATACGGACTTCCTCAACATGCTGAACAGGGAAAGGCTCGCGTCCAAGAAGATATCGAAGACCGAGGCCGTGCAGTCCCTTCTCGACAAGCCCATAGACCCGGATAACATCCACGTGGGGCCGTCCGATTATGTACCCTGGCAGCTCGACAACAAGGTCTGCTTCCTCCGGATGGAAGGAAGGATCTTCGGGGACATCCCCATAGACCTGGAGCTGCGCCTCTCCGTTGAGGATTCGCCGAACAGCGGCGGCTGCGTCATCGACGCCATCAGGTGCTGCAAGCTCGCGCGCGACAGGGGCGTAGGCGGCGTCCTGGAGTCGATATCGGGATACACCATGAAGCACCCGATACATCAGTACCCCGACGACGTGGCCAGAAGGATGGTCGAGGAGTTCATAAAAGGGGAGAGGTTCAGGTAACGCGCGGGGCTGACAGCCGCGGTCTCTTCAAACTGTCGCGGGGTGCTCAGGATTTCCTTTGATTAGCTCTAAAATCGGCCATTCTCTCGATCCATTCCTGATCAAATTATACGGACTCTTTTTCGGCCGCAGGGCCATAAGCCCGAACGTCCTGACTGTTTTTGGGGTCTTGTTTTCGATCCTGGCCGCCGCGTCTGCGGCTTGCGGGTGGCCGCTCTTTGTGGCCGGCTTCCTTCTCCTGATATCGGGTTTCTTCGACCTCCTCGACGGCGCAGTAGCGCGCAGCAAGAAGATGATAACGCCGTTCGGGGGCTTCCTCGACTCCGTGCTCGACCGGTACTCGGACCTCCTTATCATGCTCGGCATCTCGATCCATTTCCTGCGCGAGGCGAAGCCCGACCCGGTCTTCGCGATGATCGCGTTCTTTGCTGCGATAGGGACGGCCATCATCCCTTACGCGAGGGCGCGTGCGGAGGCTGCGTCGATCGAGTGCAGGAATGGTCTTTTGGAGAGGTCCGAAAGGGTCATTCTGCTGTTGGTGGGGCTGTTCTTCAATGTGCTGCGGCCGATGGTCGTTGTCCTGGCGGTGCTTACCCACCTGACTGTGATTCAGCGCGTGGTAATGGCGAGACGGGCGGCGGCGGGTCAGTTGGAGAAAAAAGGCTAAGAGCGGGACAGGTCGTGGATCTCTTCGACTAAAATCTTTGTCGCAAGCTCTCTCGGTATAGCGGTCTTCTTGACCGTCCCCTTCGAGAAGAGGATGGCGTTCTGCGCGCCGAAGGCGATGCCTAAGTCCGCGTCGCGCGCCTCTCCGGGGCCGTTCACTTCGCACCCCATGATCGCGACGTCCATGTAGGCGTCAACGTGGGCGACCGCTTTCTCGAATTCCTCGACGGTCTCACGCAAGTTCACCCTGCACCTGCCGCACGTCGGACATGAGATGATGTTGATGCCCCTCTTTCTCAGTCCCAGGCCGCGCAGGATGTGGTATCCCGCAGTCACTTCATAAACAGGGTCGCCCGTGAGAGAGACGCGTATCGTATCGCCTATGCCCTCATTCAGCAGTATGCCGATCCCCATTGCAGACTTGATGACGCCCGAGAAAACAGGCCCCGCCTCGGTGACGCCCACGTGAAGGGGCACGTCGGATGCGCGGGAGAACTTCCTGTACGCCTCTAAGGTTTGCAGGATGTCGGACGCCTTGAGGGAGACCTTAAGGGCAGGGTGCCCCTGGTCTTCGAAGAGCTTTACCGCGTCGAGGGCGCTTTCCACCATTGCGTCTGCGCCGGGCCTCGCGTACTTTCTGATGATCCTCTTTTCGAGGGAGCCCACGTTTATTCCTATACGGACAGGCACCTTAGCGTCGCGGCAGGCGACCGCCACCTCTTTCAGTTTTTTCGTGCTGTTGATCGTGCCGGGGTTGATCCTGATGCCGTCGATGCCTGCATCAACGGCCTTCAGCGCGATGCGGTGGTTGAAGTGGACGTCGCCGATGATCGGTATATCGACTTCCTGCTTCAAAAACGGGATGAGCTTGCACGTATCTTCCTGGGGCAGGGCGATCCTTATGATCTCGCAGCCCGCCCTTTTTACGTCCCTGAGCTGGGCGAGCGTCTGCGGAAAATTCTGCGGGTCCGTCTTGAGCATCGACTGCACGCTGATAGGGTTGGCCCCTCCAATACGCACGCCGCCGACGCTGATAACCCTCGTCTTCCTTCTTGCCACTCTCTTATGTCCTTTTTGGATGCCGAAAAAAAATGGCGCGCCCAGCAGGATTCGAACCTGCAACCTACGGATTCGTAGTCCGGCACTCTATCCAGTTGAGCTATGGGCGCAAGCGACGCATAGTATAACCTAAAACGGCTGCAAAACGGCTAGAAAATTTCACTCACGGGCCAGTTATGCGCGAATATAGGCGACATTGGCGGCGCGTCCGTCGTCCTAGAGTATAAATATGCTTGACGTGACCTGCAAGGAGAGCGCCCGGCAGACAGATCCCGGCTCCAGCCGGCCGTATGCTTGACACACCCCTGGCTTGTAACAGCTTTTCACATACAGGCCCCAATTGGTATTGACAGCGTACCAATGGAACGTGCTATAATAAACAAGCGTTCTATATATAAAACAGGCAGGATCGTTATGCCCCCCGTTTTTACGAGAGTGCCCGCCATAGATAAATGCTTCGCCATCCTGGAGCTGCTTGCCAGGGCGAAAGGGCCTATGGGAATCAGCGACATATCGGGTAAGCTCGACCTCAACAAAAGCACGGTTTTCAACATCGGCCACACCCTCACGGCACTGAATGTCCTTGAAAATCACGGCGACGGAAAGTTCGGTCTCGGCGCACGTTTTTATGTGCTTGCGAACATGGCGGGCAAGCGCTCCACCCTGATCCAGACCGTCCACCCATACCTGGAGAAAATCCACGAAAAGACCGGCCTTTCGGCGTTTCTCGGGCTGCGCTCGGACAGGCACTCCATCGTTATCGATAAAGTCGATTCCGGGCATGGCCTGAAGGTATCTGCCGAGATAGGCTTGCAGATGCCCGTACTGGCAGGGGCCGGCATCAAGGCGATGCTTTCTCTTCTGCCTGACGAGGCAATCGACGATGTCCTGGCCCGCGCGGAGCTGCACAGGTTTACCTCCCGCTCCATCGTCGATAAAGCGGTGTTCAGGGCGGAAGTGCTGAAAGTACGCGAAGAGGGCGTTGCATACGACATGGAGGAGTACCTGGAAGGGATAGTCGCCATTGCCGTGCCTGTTGTGTCGGGCCGCAAAGACGTCCAGGCGGCGATCTGGGCGGTCGGTTTGACGGGCCAGATGCCGGACGCGTCGGTCCAGCAGGTGACTGCATTGCTGAAAGGAGTTTCCGAGGAAATCTCGTGGCGGCTGCACCCCAAAGTGCATGGGCGTTAATGAGCGAAAAATGTCTTGACAGAGCAGCATTGAGTTGGTATACAGTACGTGAAAATAAGAACAAGTAGAGAGGCCCACTAATGAGGTACGCAGAAACCGGTTTTAATCTGGAAATCGATCTTTCACGAGGGGGGGTAGAAAGGGTAGCGACGGACCAGAAGGATACCGATCTTCACCTCGGGGGTCTGGGCACGAACGCCAAGCTGCTTTGGGACAGGGTCCCGGCAGACATAGATCCCTTCTCTCCCGATAACCTGCTCATATTCAGCGCCGGCCTTCTTGGCGGCACGCCTGCGCCGGGCGCCAACCGGACCATCATCACGACCTATTCGCCCCAGACATTGCTGATGGGCTACTCGATGATGGGTGGTTTCTTTGCGCCGGAGATGAAATATGCGGGTTACGACAAAATCATCCTGCGCGGCAAGTCCCCGAGCCTTGTCTACATCTGGATAAACAACGACAAGATCGAGATCCGCGACGCCGCCCACCTTGCAGGCAAGGGAGCGGTCGAGACGCAGGAGCTGATCCGCAAGGAGCTTAAGGAGCCGATGGCCCAGGTGGCCGCCATAGGCCTTGCAGGCGAGAACAGGGTCTTTACGGCGTCGATCGAGCAGGGCAGGTCGAGCGCCAGCCGGTTGGGCATAGGCGCAGTCATGGGCGCGAAAGGCGTAAAGGCGATTGCCGTCCGCGGCACCAAGGACATCAACCTCGCCAGGCCGGGAGAATTCCTTGAGCTTTGCAACGACGTCCTCAAGTACATAAGGTTCCGGAACGAAAACCCGGTGCCCAACGTCATGACCATCCTGCAGGGCCTCGGCTCTCCGCAGGAAATGCTCCACACGGACGAGAAGTGGCACACCGAGAACTTCATGTGGGGCAACGCGCGCACGCGCCGGAAGGATTTCTGGAACGACCAGATCGAAAAGAAGTGGAAAGATACGCAGCTCAACGTGCGCAAGCGCCTCATAAGTTGCTATAACTGCCCGATCAAGTGCGGCGCGATCATCACCGTGCCGGGCATCTCCACGTACATGATGAAGTGCTTCTCGAAGCTGACTTACACTATGGCCGCCTTTGTGGACGACCTCGATTTCGGCTTCAAGATCGCCCAGCGCGCCACCGAGTACGGAGTGGACGGCTTCTCGACCCCGCAGATCATGGCCTTCGCCTTCGAGTTGAGAGAGGCAGGCATTCTGAGTGAGTCCGACTTCGCGGGCTGCCCGACGGACGCCGAGGGCAAGTTCTACTGGCTCCTCGACAGGATAGTCCGCAGGGAAGGCATAGGCGACATCCTGGCGGACGGCACCCACTGGGCCGCGCAGAAGATCGGCAAGGGGGCGGAGGCATTCGCCCATAACAACATCAAGAAGCACGAGCAGCTTCCCCTGAAGCTCGGGATGCTCAACCCCGTCTATTTCCTCATGTATGCCACGGGGGAGAAGATAAATATCACCCAGATCGAAGGGCAGTTCCCGCAGTCGGCTTTTGCCACCCAGGAAGAGAAAGAAGAGTTCATCAGGGACTGGGTACAGGTGCCGGACGAGAAGTTCAAGCAGTACGTCCTCGACTGGGATTTAAGGGGCGAGCGCTCCAACCCGTATTACCCGACCGTAGACATGTCCGTCGATATCGTCGATTGGCAGGAGATGATGCACTACACCGACGACGTCCTGGGCGTTTGCGCCGGCCTGTCTTCCTTCCCGTTGAAGCCCCCGTACCACATACACAATTACCCGAAACTCATTTCATCCGGGGCAGGCGTGGAGATGGACGAAGAGGGCTTGAAGACTGTCTACAAGCGGAACCGCAGCCTCGTCAGGGCCATCAACGTGAGAAGGGGCCTGCGGAGGGCAGACGAGAAGCCGCCGGAAGACCACTGGAAGAAACGGTTCCCCGAGCTGGAAAATCAGCTCCTCGACGCGTACTACAAGTTCAAGGGCTGGGACAATGACGGCATCCCCACGAAAGAGTCGCTGAAGAGCCTCGACCTGGGGCACGTTGCCGAAGACTTGGAACAGAGAGGGATCATAAAAAATGAGCAAAGTTAAGAAGATAGTCAAGACGATCAAGATCGACGTCGACAAGTGCAACGGCTGCCGGGCGTGCGAGATGATTTGCTCCGCCTTCCACTCCAACCCGAAGTACGGCAGCAACAACCCGGCAAGGTCGCGCATACGCCTTATTCGCGACCCGATCAGGGACGTCTACCTCCCCGTGTACGCGGGCGAGTATACGCCTGCGGAGTGCCTGGGCAGAGATGCTTACGTCATCGACGGAAAAGAGTACGATGAGTGCGGCTTCTGCAGGGCCTCGTGTCCTTCGAGGAACATCTTCAAGGAGCCCGATTCCGGCCTCCCCCTGAAGTGCGACATGTGCGAGGACGACCCGAAGCAGGAGAAACCGCTCTGCGTCCAGTGGTGCCTCAACGACGCGCTGATTTACGAGGAAAGGGAAGAGGAAGTCGAAGAAAGCGTCGAGATGGAGGACGTAGCGTCGGGCCTGGCGTCGATGGTGGACAAGTACGGATTACAGAAGGTGGCCGACACCGTTGCCCGCATGAGCGAGAAGGGCTAAGGACGTCAAGATAAAACGAGAGGCTTAATCGTGGAGACTGTAGCCCCCTTTAAAGAGGTAATAGACGAGATAAAAGAGAAGGGCGGTGACTTTGTCAAGCTCTGCTACCAGTGCGGAAAGTGCGACACCGTCTGCCCCTGGAACCGCGTGCACAGGTTCAGCATGCGCAAGCTCATCCGTGAAGCCGTATTCGGCCTTTCGGAGATCGAGAAGGAAGATATATGGCGCTGCACGACCTGCGGGAAGTGCCCGCAGCGGTGCCCCAGGGACGTGAAGCAGATAAACAATATGGTTGCCATCCGCAAGATGGCGACGGGATACAACGTGTTCCACGCCTCGGTCAAGCCTTATCGCACAGTGAGCGCGGGCCTGACAGCGCAGGGCAACCCCTTTAACGAGGACCGGAAGACGCGCGCGGACTGGGCCGAAGGGCTCGGCGTAAAGCCGTTCGCTGAAGGCATGGAAGTTTGCTATTTCCCCGGGTGTTACCTTAGCTATGACCCGAGGCTGAAGAAGGTCGCCAGGGCGACGGCCACAGTGCTCCAGAAGGCCGGGGTCGATTTCGGCATACTGGGCGCGAAGGAGAGCTGCTGCGGCGAGAGCATCCGCAAGACGGGCAACGAAGACCTCTTCAGGCGCCTCGCCAAAGAGAACATCAAGACCTTTATCGACAACGGGGTAAAGAAGATTCTCGTCTCTTCCCCGCACTGCTATCACACGTTCAAGAACGAGTACCCGGAGTTCATGGTGAACTTCGAGATCATCCATATCTCCCAGTATCTCTCGCAGCTCATGGACGAGGGAAGGCTGAAAGTGCAGAAGGGTTACGAGAAGAAGGTTATTTACCACGACCCCTGCTACCTGGGCCGCCACAACGGCATATACGACGAGCCCCGGAACGTCCTTGCGAAAGTGCCCGGCCTCGAGCTTAACGAGTTCTCCGAGTCGCGGGAAGATGCCCTCTGCTGCGGCATGGGCGGAGGCAGGATATGGGCGGAGACGCCGAAGAACGAGAGGTTCGTCAACCTGAGGACGGAAGAAGCCGTCGCGCTTGGGGTGAAAGAAGTAGTTACGGCCTGTCCCTATTGCATAACGAACTTCGAGGACAGCAGGGCAGTCCTTAATTACAGCGACGTGATAGAAGTGAAGGACATTACGGAAGTGCTGGCAGAGGTAATTTAGCCGGCAAATTGGACGGTAGGGGATCGCCGGCTTTTGAGGCCGGCGAGGGGAAAGAAACACAGATGCAGGCGGCGGTTGACATGTCGGAGACGAATGATATCGCGGGGGAAGTAATCTGCGACCGCTTTTCCGATCAAGGGTGGGCCAAGACATCGGTCGGCGTACCCTTCGAGAAGGAAATCACGGTCTATATTAACCTCCAGGAACTCGTCACCATTCAGTGCACCCCCACAAAAATGGATTGTCTCATTTTCGGGTTCCTTTACGCTGAAGGCATCATATCGGGTCTCGGCGACGTGACCAGCATGAGTGTCTGCGGAACGGATGCGATGGCCGACGTGAGGCTTGTCGACCCCGATTACCAGGTCCCGACGTCCCGGACGATAACTTCGGGGTGCGGCGGCGGCGCGGTCTTCAAGATCGAGAGCAGGAAAGTCGAATCGGACTTCCGGGTTGCGCCAGCGGAGTGCTTTCCACGATGAGACAGCTTCAGGAACGGATAGAGACCGAGCGCACGAGCGGCGGCTTGCATACGTCGGCCCTCGCGGATACGAAGGGCCTGCTCGTCGTGACGAACGATATAGGCAGGCACAACACCCTGGACAAGATACAGGGGGAATGCCTGATGAGAGAATATGCCGACAAAGGACCGGCTGCTTTTGACTACGGGCCGTGTCTCTTCGGAGATGATGCTGAAAGCGGCAAGGATGCAGGCGCCTGTCGTCGTGTCGCGCCATTCGCCGACAGGGGCCGCAGTCTCCATCGCGCGCGATCTGGGCGTCACGCTGATAGGCTATGCGCGGGGGAATCGTCTCACGGTCTATTCCCATCCGGAGCGGCTGGGCGGCGGCCCCGCGTAATGAGAGCGTAGGTCGGGTGAGATACCCGAAATGGCATAGGACGACAAAACCTGACGAGGTGAGAAAAGGTGGATAACGTAATAATGCTGAAGGAGAACATCCAGCAGGTCTGCAAGACCCTTGCAGGCGGTAACTTCGGGGACGTCATGGTCGTCGGCGGCGGCATCAGCGGTATCCAGGCCTCCCTCGACCTGGCCACGGCGGGCTTCAAGGTCTACCTGGTCGAGAAGTCGCCGAGCATCGGGGGCCACATGGCCCAGCTCGACAAGACCTTCCCGACCAACGACTGCTCGATGTGAATACTCGCACCCAAGCTGGTCGAGGTCGGCCGGCACCCGAACATCGAGGTCCTCACGTATACCGAAGTTGACGGTATCGAGGGCGAAGCGGGAAATTTCAAGGTAACCCTTACCAAGAAGCCGAGGTATATCCTTGAGGACAAGTGCACGGGCTGCACTACCTGCGTGGAATACTGCCCGGTAAAGTACCCGGACGAGTTCAACCAGGACATATCGAAGAACAAGGCCGTGCACGTTTACTTCGCGCAGGCCATCCCTCTGGTCGACGTATATCGACGAGAGCTGCCTCTACCTCAAAGAGAAGAAATGCCGCATCTGCGAGGCGGTCTGCAAGAACAACGCGATAGACTTCAACCAGGCGGCGGAGAAGCAGGATATCAACGTGGGCGCCGATAGTCCTCGCTCCCGGCTTCGAGCCGTTCGACCCGAAGGTGCGGGCGGAGTACCGTTACGGTGAGTTCCAGAACGTAGTCACCAGCATGGACTACGAGCGGCTCCTGTGCTCGACGGGCCCTTACCAAGGCGAGATACTATCGCTCCTCCGACCTGAAGCACCCCCATAAAGTCGCCTGGATACAGTGCGTCGGATCGAGGCAGGTCATAGAGGGCGGGAACAGCTACTGCTCGGCCGTCTGCTGCACCTACGCCCAGAAACAGGCGATCCTGACCAAGGACCACGACGCGGGTGCGGAGTGCACGATATTCCACAACGACGTCCGCTCCTACGGCAAGGATTTCGAGCGCTACTACCAGAGGACCGAGAACCTGCCGGGCATGCGCTTCATCAGGAGCTACGTCTCGATAGTTAAAGAGGACCCCGTAACGAAGAACGTCACGGTGCGCTACTCCACGACGAACGAAGGCGTCAAGGAAGAAGAGTTCGAGATGGTGGTGCTCTCCATCGGCCTGAACCCTCCCAAAGAGGCCCAGGCGATGGCGAAGCAGTACGGCATCGATCTGAACGAGCACAAGTTCTGCGAAGCTCAACCCCTTCAACCCGATGGAGACCAAAAGGCCCGGCATCTTCGTGAGCGGCGCCTTCCAGGGCCCCATCGACATCCCGGAGTCGGTCTTCAGCGCGAGCGGCGCGGGCGCGCAGATAGGCGAGCTGCTCGACTACAGGCGCGGGAACCTGACCAGGGAAAGGATCTACCCGGAAGAAAGGGACGTCTCCCAGGAAGAGCCGAGGATAGGCGTCTTCGTCTGCCATTGCGGCGCGAACATCTCGGCGATAGTAAACATCCCGGATACGGTCGAATACTGCAAGACCCTGCCTAACGTCGTCCACGCCCAGAACCAGCTCTTCTCGTGCGCGACGAACTCCGCAAGGGAGATCACGGACATAACGAAGGAGAAAGGGCTGAACCGCGTCGTGGTCGCCGCCTGCTCCCCGAGGACGCTGGAGCCGCTTTTCCGCGACACCCTGCGCGAGGCGGGCATCAACCAGTATTATTACGAGATGGCCAACATCCGGGAGCACAACTCGTGGGTCCACCAGAAAGAGAAGGAAGAGGCGACGCAGAAGGCGAAGGACATCATCCGCATGTCCGTTGCGCGCGCCCGCCTTCTTGAGCCTTTGCAGGAGTTCGACCTGCCCGTCGATAAGAGGGCCCTGGTCGTCGGCGGCGGCGTTGCCGGCATGACGACCGCCCTGTCGATAGCGAAGCAGGGGCATGAGGTCTACCTGATCGAGAAAGAGAACGATCTGGGCGGCATCGCGCGGAAGATCCACTACACCCTGGAAGGCACGGACGTCCAGGCATACCTCAAGCGACCTGATCAAAGAGGTCTATACCACCCGATGGTCCACGTCTATACCGGCGCGACCATCACCGACGCGACGGGCTACATCGGCAACTTCGTCACGAAGATCAAGTCCGACAGGGGCGCGACGGAAATAAAGCACGGCGCGGCCGTCCTCGCCATCGGCGCAGAGGTATTGACTCCGACGGAGTACCTTTACGGCGCAGGACGAACGGGTCATGACGCACCTGGAGCTGGAGGAGAAAATCGTCGCGGGCGATGAGAAGGTCACGGCGGCCGCAGAGCCTCGTGATGATCCAGTGCGTCGGGTGCAGGAACGAAGAGAGGAACTATTGCAGCAGGCTCTGCTGCAGCGAGTCGATAAAGAACGCCCTGAAGCTCAAAGAGATCAACCCGAATATGGACATCTACATCCTGTTCAGGGACGTGAGGACTTACGGCTTCAAGGAAGATTTCTACAGGGAGGCCGCGAACAAAGGCGTGCGGTTCATCCGCTACGAGCAACAGGAGCCGCCCAAGATAAAGCCGGGCAAGTCCGAAGAGGGCCGGCCGGTCCTGAAAGTCACGGCTTATCGACTACGTGCTTGAGAAGAAGCTGGAGCTCGACGCGGACGTCGTCGCCCTGGCCGCAGCGGTCATCCCCGCGTCCTCGACGAAGGAGGTCGCCGGGTTGTTCAAGGTGACCCTAAGCCCGGACGGCTTCTTCAAAGAGGCCCACGTCAAGTTGAGGCCGGTCGAGTTCGCGACCGACGGCGTCTACCTGTGCGGGCTGGCCCATTATCCCGAAGTTCATGCAGGAGACGATCAACCAGTCTTACGGCGCCGCCGGGCGGGTGCTGACGCTGCTGTCCCACGATACGGTCGTCGCCTCCGGCTCGGTCTGCGAGGTGGACGAGAACAAGTGCATCTCCTGCGGCGCCTGCATTACGGCTTGCACCTACGGCGCGATAGACTTCTATGAGTCGCCCACGGGCAGGAAGGCCAGAGTCAACCCCGTCCTCTGCAAGGGCGACGGCCTCTGCAACACGAAGTGCGCGACCAACGCCATTCACTGAAGCATTTTACGGACGAAGAGGTAATAACCGAGATCGACGCAGCCGTCTCCGCCGAAGAGATCGTCAAGCAGATCGACGCGGCGATCGGAGGATGAGACTGATGAGAGCGAAGTCAACCGGTAAGGTAAGACAAGGGGGTGAGTGCTGATGAGTGCGGACCTTAAGTTCAAGCCGAAGGTACTGGGCTTCGTATGCCATTGGTGAGCATACGGCGCTGCTGACCTGGCTGGAGTTTCCAGACTGCAATATACAACCGAAATGAGGCTTATCCGCGTCATGTGCACGGGTAGGGTGGATATGAGCTTTGTGCTCAGGGCCTTCTCGAAAGGCGCCGACGGGGTCTTTATCGGCGGCTGCCACCTGAACGAGTGCAACTACGTCACCCACGGCAACTACCATACCTTTGCCATGGTGCAGATAGCGAAGAAGCTCCTGGCGCGCATAGGGCTGAACCCGGAAAGGCTCAGGATGCGGTTCATGTCCGGCGCTGAGGCGAACCTTTTTACGGAGAGCGTCAACGATTTCGTCAAGACGATAAAGGAGCTGGGCCCGCTGGGCAAGAGCGAGGATATCGACGCGGAAGCTCTTAAGTTCAGGCTCGATTCCGTGACAAAGCTCATCCCTTACATCAGGCTGGTGGAAAGGGAGAGACTCAGGCTGCCCCCCATGTCCGAGGAAGAGTACCACAAGTTCTTCGAGAGCGACGAGCTTGAGCGCCTGTTTAAGGAAACAATTGCCGACAAGCTCGCGGTCACGCAGATCATCGCCCTCCTGCGGGAGAAGCCGCTGTCAACGGCCGAGATAGCTGAGCGCCCTGGGCCTCACGCCGTCGGAGGTGTCGAAGTACCTGAACAGCTCGTCGCGCCAGAGGCTCGTCAGGTACGACGAAAGCGAGAAGCGTTACGCCGTCGCTTAAGGCGGACTTGCCTTAAGGGGAGAGCAAAAAAAGTAAGGACCAGGACATATCCTATGGACAAAGAGAGAATCGACCAGATCATCGACAAGTATCACGGCGATGCAAGCTATCTCATCCAGGTGCTTCTGGACATCCAGGCGGAGAATAGCTGGCTGCCCAGGGAGGCCCTCGGGAGAGTAGCAGAAAAACTCCAGGTCCCCATGACGCGCATCCAGCATATCGCCACCTTCTACAAGGCCTTCAGCCTCGTGCCGAAGGGCCGCCACCAGGTCCACATCTGCATGGGCACGGCCTGCCACGTCCGAGGGGCGTCCCGCGTCCTCGACACGGTGGAGGAGATAACGGGCATCAAGCCCGGCGAGACGGACCTGGAGCTCAAGTTCAGCCTGGAGATCGTCAACTGCCTGGGCTGCTGCGCCCTCGGTCCCGTCATGGAGATCGACGGGAAGACGCACGGCAAGATGTCCCCTGTCCAGACGGCCGACGTCCTGAAAAACTACGATTGAGGAAAAAATCATGCCGCGGATAAACTCACCCGCCGAACTTGAAGCACTCAGAAAAACTATCATCTCGCAGAGAGACCCGAAGAAGACCGTCATCACCCTCTGCTCGGGTTCCGCCTGCCATGCCTCGGGCAGCCGGGAAGTGGCAATCAAGCTCGAAGAAGAGGTGGAGAAGCAGGGCCTTTCTTCCACGGTCGATATAAGGAAGACAGGCTGCCACGGCTTCTGCGAGAGAGGCCCCATCATCGTCATCCGGCCCGACGAGATATGCTACTTCCAGATCAAGCCGGAGGACGTAGCCGAGATCGTCTCCGAGACGATAGTGGGCAAGAAGGTCATAGACCGCCTGGTCTACACCGACCCTGTCACCAAGGAAAAGATCATCCACGAGTCGGAGATCCCCTTCTACAAGAACCAGGGGCGCATCGTCTTCGGCGCGAACGTCAGCGTTGACCCGAAGAACGTCGACGACTACCTGGCCATAGGCGGATACGCGGCCCTGGCCAAGGCCCTGGGCACGATGAGCCCCGACGACGTGCTCCAGGAGGTCAAGAAGGCCAACCTCCGCGGCCGTGGGGGCGGCGGCTTCCCGGCAGGCGTCAAGTGGGAAGGCTCCCGCAACGCCACAGGACCCTGTGAAGTACGTGATCGTCAACGCCGACGAAGGCGACCCCGGCGCCTATATGGACAGGAGCCTGCTCGAAGGCAACCCCCACGCGGTGCTCGAGGGCCTGACCATAGGGGCCTATGCGATCGGCGCCCACGAGGGCTACATCTACGTCCGCCAGGAATATCCCCTCGCGGTCGAGAACGTCAACATGGCCATAAAGACGGCGGAGGAACATGGGCCTTCAGGGCAAGAACATCCTGGGCTCCGGCTTCGACTTCGTCGTCAAGGTACACAGGGGCGCAGGCGCCTTCGTCTGCGGCGAATCGACCGCCCTCATGACCGCCATCGAAGGCAGGGCGGGAGAGCCCAGGCCCAAGTACATCCGGTCCAACATCGTCGGCCTCTGGGGCAAGCCGTCCGTCCTCAACAACGTCGAGACGTGGGCCAACGTCCCCCTCATCATCAACAACGGCGCCGACTGGTTCACCCAGTACGGCACGGAGACGAGCAAGGGCACGAAGATCTTCTCCCTTGTCGGCAAGATAACGAATACGGGCCTCGTCGAAGTGCCGATGGGCACTTCCCTGAAGGAGATCATCTACGACATAGGCGGCGGCATACCGAACGGCAAGAAGTTCAAGGCCGTACAGACGGGCGGCCCCTCCGGCGGCTGCCTGCCCGAAGAGCCCTCGACCTGCCCGTCGGCTTCGACGAGCTGACCAAAGCGGGCTCGATGATGGGCTCCGGCGGCATGATCGTCATGGACGAAGACACCTGCATGGTCGACGTCGCCAGGTACTTCATGGAGTTCCTCACGGACGAGTCGTGCGGCAAGTGCGTCCCCTGCCGTGAGGGCATGAGGCAGATGCTCAAGCTGCTCACCAATATCACCAAGGGCAAGGGCAAAGAGGGCGACATAGAGACCCTGGAGACGCTCTCAGAGACTGCCATAGAAGGCGGCGCTCTGCGCCTTAGGCAAAAGCTCCCCGAACCCCTTCCTCTCCACGCTTAAATACTTCAGGGACGAGTACGAGGCGCACGTTAAAGAGAAGCGCTGCCCTGCCTTGTCGTGCAAGGAGCTTATCGCCTTCTACATCGACCCGGCGAAGTGCAACGCCTGCACCACCTGCGCCAGGAAATGCCCCTCGGAGGCGATCGTAGGGGGGAAGAACCTCATCCATATGGTAGATCAGGAAAAGTGCACGAAATGCGGAACGTGCTTTGAAGTCTGCCCTCCCAAGTTCCGCGCGGTGACCAAGATATCGGGCGTGCCCGTTCCGCCGCCCCTTCCCGAAGAAGCGAGAAAGATAGTCAGGGAGGCTAAACAGAAATGAGTGAGATCGTCTTCCAGATCGACGGCAAGGAAGTAAAGGCGACCGAGGGACAGACCGTCCTCGAAGTAGCGCAGGCTAACGGCATATCCATCCCGACACTTTGCTGGCACGAGAAGCTGGAGCCGTTCGGGGCCTGCCGGCTCTGCATAGTCGAGATCGAAATCAAGGGCTGGACCAAGCTCGCCGTCTCCTGCGTCTATCCTGCCGAGAAGAATATAATAGTGCGCACCCGCTCCGAGAAGGTAGACAGGATACGCAAGATGATCCTGGAACTCCAGCTTGCCCATGCGCCCGACGCCTTCATCCTCCAGGACTACGCCAAGGAATACGGGGCGGACAAGAACCGCTTCGAGAAGGAGTCTTCTTTCTGCATCCACTGCGGCCTCTGCATCCGCTACTGCAACGAGGTCAAGAAGGCAAACGCCATCGGCTTCGTGGACAGGGGCATCCGCAAGGAGATAAGCTTCGTCCCCGACATAGCGGCCAGGGAATGCTGGAACTGTAAGGAATGCTTCCCGCTGTGCCCGACCGAGGCCCTACAGGCGGCCTACGTGCTGGTCGAGGCGCTGGCGGACTTTCCGAAAAGAGACGGGGGCAGGAGAGTAGCGAGGGGAAGAGGGCCGTCCGGTGGGGGAAGGTCCGGGGAGGAGAGGCCCCGGATAAAATGAAAGTCATCGTCGTCGCAGGCGCCCGATCTAAAATAGGCAAGACACACCTTGCCAGGGCGCTCCGCAATCTCCTTCCGGGCGCAGTCCGCATCAAGATCGGCCATCACGAGCGTAAGAAGAACGCCGTCGATGACGGCTACCTGTATCCGATGGGCACGGGTTTTGCCCGCATCGCCTCCGACCACCCCGACGCGGACTTCCTCATAATCGAGAGCAACGGCATACTCGAAGAGATCACCCCCGACTGTACTATTTACCTCCCCGCCGACGACCCGAAGCCTTCTGCGGCAATCGCTATGGAGAGGGCCGACATAATCCGGGGGAGCACGCGTTTCCGCAGCCAGGATATCGCTCCTTGCGAAGCGCCTGGGGTGCGATGAGCCGACTGTCGAAAAGATCGTGGACCTGTCCGGCGCGTTGAAAGAATAATACCGATTAAATCCGTGGTCCCTGCCGACTGGCTCCCTATTCCAGGTAACCCTTCTTCGGCATAAGGTCGAGCTGCGTAAGGACGTCGCCGGTCGCTGCGATCATCTCCTGCGGTATGCGCACCCCGGCATGGAGCATCGGGCCTTCCTTCTTGCGTGCCGACGGCCCGAACGCAAAGAAGTGGTCTATCGCCTTATTCGCGTTCGTGAATGCGTTGCCGCCGGCCATGTCCTGCACCGTTGCGAAGACCCGGTCGAAGGCGAAAGTCACTTTTTCGGACGCCTCTGCCGCCGCAGACAAGCGACCGCCTGTCGCGGCCTCGACAATGGCCGACAGTTTTTCGGCGAAGCAGTTCGCGGTGCTAAGTAGGAACCCATCGTAAGGGCCGCCCCCTTCCTTAAGCCAGCCTGCATAGCTCCCTTCAGCCCCCCGCGTGAGGAAGACCCCGCCGCTGTCGACACCCGATAAGGCCACTGCGTCGCTCCCGCTCGTGTCTTTGAAGAAGACCAGATTCGGGATATTTCTTTACGAGGCCGGCGAAGGTTTCCGGCGCTACCTCGTTCTCCGTCACCTGCGGGAGCTGGTAAAGGGCGGTAGGCAAACCCTTGTCGAGGACTGCGGAGAGTCCGGCCGCAATGTCGTCCTGCGTGAGCGCATTACCCTTGGGCGGACAGACTGTGAAAGCCGCGATGCGGGCGGCCGCAAGGTATTCGGCAGCCTCTTCCTTCCCGGTTATCGCCGCAGCGAGGGCCGCGATCCGGTCGATCTGCTTTACCATCGAGGCGGCGTCCGGCTTGAGCACTCCCGCGAGCAGCGCAAGGCCACTCCTTTGGGCACGGGCAATTGCGAACCTCAAAAGCTGTTCCTCTTCATCATCGCGCAGCTCCCAGCCGTCACCCGTCGTTCCAGGGACCAGGTATCCTTTTACCCAGCGGCTGATGTGGCCCAGGTGCGCCGACATGCGGTCGAAATCGATGCGGACCGCCTCATCGTAATGTGTCAGGAGCGGGCACCACAGCCTCGGTATCCCCTCCGGAAAAAGCCGTGACATAATCTCCCTGCGCGCTTCCGTAATATCGCCCATTGAAAACCCTCCCTCCCGCGCTACACGCTGAACGCCTTTTCCGTGCCCGCGTACTGCTTCCTCAGTTTCGGTTTTTCTATCTTCCCCGTAGGGTTCCTGGGGACCTCCCCGAAGAATACCTTGCGGGGCCGCTTGTACCTGGGGAGCTTCTCGCAGAATTTGAGAAGCTCTTCTTCGGTCAGCGTCTTGCCGGGCGCGACATCGACGACGACGGCGACAATCTCGCCCAGCCGCTCGTCCGGTATGCCGATGGCCGCAACGTCCTTGATCGCCGGGTTCGTATGGAGGAAGTCCTCCACCTCTACGGGGAAGACGTTCTCGCCGCCCGTGATGATCACGTCCTTCGCCCTGTCCACGATGTAGATAAAGCCGTCCTCATCCTGCCGCGCCATGTCCCCTGTGTAGAGCCAGCCGTCTTTGAGGGCCCTGGCGGTCGCCTCCGGGTTCTTGTAGTATTCCCGCATGACGCCGTTGCCCCGGACGACAAGCTCCCCGGGCTCGCCAGCCGCCGCGTCCTTGCCCGACGCGTCCACGATGCGGGCGTCCCAGTTGAAGCCGGGCCGCCCGATGGCGCCCACCTTGTGGATATTCTCGATCCCCAGGTGGACGACGTTGGGGCCCGTCGCCTCGCTGAGCCCGTAAGTCGTATCGTAGGCCATGTCCGGGAAGTATTTCTTCCAGTGGATGATGAGCGCGGGCGGGACGGGCTGCGCGCCTATGTGCATGAGGCGCCACTGGGAGATCTTGTAATCGGAAAGCTTCAGCTCCCCGCTGTCGAGCTTGAGCAGTATGTCCTGCGCCCAGGGCACGAGGAGCCAGACGATGGTGCCCCCTTCCTCGCTCACCGCCTCCAGCACCCACTGGGGCGACGACGCCTTTCAGGAGCACCGAGGGCGCCGCCCACGATGAGGCTGCCGAACCAGTGCATCTTCGCGCCCGTGTGGTAGAGGGGAGGGATGCAGATGAAGATGTCCTTCTTTGTCTGGAAATGGTGCAGGTTCTCCGTGACGCAGGCGTTCGCCATGTTCAGATGGGTCAGGAGAATGGGCTTCGGCTGGCCTGTGGTGCCGGACGTGAAGTAAAGCCCGCAGGGGTCGTCGAACGCTATGTGGACGCCGGCCGGCGTTGACGGGGACGCGGCAAGCAGCTTCGGGAAGACTCCAGCGTACGGCGGGCAGTCGTCCCCCGCGCAGATAAAGTGCTTTACCGAAGCGAGCTTTTCTTTTATCGGATCGATCCTGTCGGCGAACTCCGCCGCCGAAGACGAGGATATCCGGCTCTGCGACGTCCGCGCAATATTTTATATCGTCGCTGGTGAACCTGAAATTAAGGGGCACCACCCATGCCCCGGTGCGGACGATGCCGAAATAGGCGATGAGCCACTCGATGGAGTTGTTCATCAGGTGCATCACCTTGTCGCCCTTGCTGATGCCCCTGGCAATGAGCGCGTTGGAGAAGGCGTTCGCCCGCTCGTCGAATTCGCGCCACGTTATGGTCAGCCGTTTCCTGTCCGAGGGCTCCTCTCGACCAGGGCGATATCGTCCGGGTACATCCTGCCGTTCCTTGCAAGCATCTCACCGATATGCACGTAAATGTCAGCCATATTCCCCCCCTTTTTTTTGGCCGGTCCCCTAATTTATCTTGGCTTTGCCTACCCGATGGTATTATACCTAAATAAGCCGCACTTGGGAACGGTTCTCGAGGCCGGGCCGGGCTAGAAATAACGCGTTCGTTGCGGGGACTTTCATGAAAGAAGCCGATCTATCGTCCGCCCGGCCTTATCTTCCGGTCCGATATTGCCGAACATATTATCATGCACATGCTCAAGGAGAGGAGAATGGCCCAGAAATCGGAGAACGGGGCGAAAGTTACGCCGCTGAATATAACCGAGGTTAAGCCCGGCTGGTGCGGGAACGACGACCGGTACGCCAAGTCCCTCGTCAACCACCTCACCCTCGGCCTTGCCAAGGACATGTATTCGGCGACAGCCAAGGACAAGTTCAACGCGGTCATCCTCTCGGTGCGGACTGCCATGATCCGCGACTGGATCAGCACACAGCAGCAGTACTACCTGACCGATGCGAAGCGCGTTTATTACCTCTCGATGGAGTTCCTCCTCGGGCGGCTTCTCAATTCTTACCTGATCAACCTGGGCCTTACGGAGCAATACCGCCAGGCCCTGGGCGTCCTGGACATAGAATTCGAAGAGGTGCTTGATAACGAATGGGACGCGGCGCTGGGCAACGGCGGCCTGGGCAGGCTCGCCGCCTGCTACCTCGACTCGATGGCGACGCTGCGATACCCCTGCTACGGATACGGCATACGTTACGAATACGGCATATTCAGCCAGAGGATCAAGGACGGCTACCAGTCGGAAGCGCCCGATAACTGGCTCCGCTACGGCAATTTCTGGGAATTCCCCAGGGCCGAGCTGCTCTATCCGGTCCGGTTTTACGGCCGCGTAGGAAATTACGCGGGCTCCGACGGCCGCCAGAAGTCGGCATGGATCGACACGGACGAGATATTCGCCATGGCTTACGACTACCCGGTGCCGGGGTACAGGAACGGCTTCGTCAATACCCTGCGCCTCTGGGCTGCCAAATCGACGCGCGATTTCAACCTGGATTACTTCAACAGCGGCGACTACGTAAAGGCCGTCGAGGACAAGAATAACAGCGAGAACATATCGAAGGTCCTCTACCCGAACGATTACTCCCTGGCCGGCAAGGAGCTGCGCCTGAAGCAGCAGTATTTCTTCGTGGCGGCCACGCTGGGGGACGTCATCCGCAGGTATAAAAAGACGCACGACTCGTGGGAGGCCTTCTCACAGAAAGTCGCTATCCAGCTTAACGATACGCATCCCTCGATCGCGATCCCGGAGCTTATGCGCAAGTTCGTCGATGAAGAGGGCCTGGAATGGGATGACGCCTGGGCCATCGCATCGCGCACCTTCGGTTATACGAACCATACGGTGCTGCCCGAGGCCCTGGAGACGTGGTCCGAAGACCTGATCGGCCACCTGCTCCCACGCCACCTGCAGATCGTCCAGGAGATCGACAGGCGCCTTCTTATTCAGGTGTCGCGCCGGTTCCCGAACGAGCCGGGGCGCGGGAGAAGACGGCCATCATCACGGGCGGCTGCGGCGGCGTGGTCCACATGGCAAGGCTCGCCATCGTCGGCAGCCACGCGACGAACGGCGTCTCGCGCCTCCATTCCGAGATACTCAAAGCGGACGTCTTCAACGATTTCTACCTGATGTATCCCGAGCGGTTCCATAACGTGACGAACGGCATAACTTACAGGCGGTGGCTCATGGAGGCCAACCCCCGGCTCGCGGACCTGATAACGGAGGCCATAGGCGTTGGATGGACAAAGGACCTGGAGCAGTTGCACGCCCTGGAGCCCTTCGCTTCCGACAAGAGTTTTTGCGATTCCTTCGAGCAGATAAAGCAGAAGAACAAGGAGAGGCTTGCCGAGCACCTGGAGACTACGGACAAGATCGAAATGGAGCCGGCGCTTTTCCTGGACTGCCAGGCGAAGCGGTTCCACGAATACAAACGGCAGCTCCTCAACGTCTTCCACGCCATCACGCTCTATAACAGGCTCGTCGAGGGCAGGGAAGGCGACTCCTTCGTGCCGAGGACGATCCTTTTCTCCGGCAAATCCGCGCCTGCTTATCTATCTGCAAGCTGATCATCAAGCTGATCCACAACGTCGCCGACGTGATCGCCGCGCATCCTCTCTCAAGGGAGAAGCTGCAAATCGTTTTCGTGCCCAACTACAGCGTGACCCGCGCCCAGTACATTATCCCTGCCGCCGAGCTGTCCGAGCAGATATCGACCGCCGGGTATGAGGCGTCCGGCACGGGCAACATGAAATTCATGCTCAACGGGGCGCTCACGCTGGGGACGCTCGACGGCGCGAACATCGAGATGCTTGCGGAGGTGGGGGAAGAGAATTTCTTCCGCTTCGGCCTCGACGCTTGCGGCGTGCAGGCGCTCCGCCCGTGCTACAACCCGGAGAAATATATCAAGGAGAATGAGGAGCTTAAGCGCGTCATCACCGCAGCTCCGGGACGGTTATTTCTCTGCCGAAGACCCCGCCCTGTTTTACCCCATACTCGACAGCCTGAAAGGCGACCGCTTCTTCGTGCTTGCCGACTATGCAAGCTACGTGGAATGCCAGGAGAGGGTGTCGAGGGCCTACCAGGACCGCGAGGAATGGACAAGGAAGGCGGTCATCAACGTGGCGAGGTCGGGAAGGTTTTCCAGCGACCGGGCAGTGGAGGAGTACGCGCGGGACATCTGGGATGTCTCCCCACTGCTGCCGAAGACAGAGTAGCAGGATACGGCGGCAAGGATACAGGAGAATGCGGCTGCGTCGTCGCAACTCCTATCCCTTGAAGAGTATGACCACTTTTCCGCCGGCTGCGCCGCTCCCAGCCGGGCAGCCCCGCCTTGTCCGGTGGTGTTTTATCTACCGCGACAATGTGTGCAGACTTTGTCTTCGCCAGCTTGATGACGGAGCTTCCCACGCCGCCGCTCGCCCCGGTCACAAGCACCGTCTCGCCTTCTTTAAGGGCAGCCTTTCTTTATGAGGCCGAGGTAAGCGGTAATGTAATTCGTGCCGACGCTGGCCGCTTCCTCCATTGAAAGAGACGACGGCTTCCGGCGCGCGCCTTTTTTCGGGACCACTATATATTCGGCATGGCTGCCGTCCCTGGTGAAGCCGATGTCTCCCCCTGACGCCCACACCTGCACCCCTTTCATCGCATCATCGCCTGCCACAACGACGCCGGCGAGGTCGCGGCCCGGAATGCGGGGCGGCTTGGTCTGGGGGAAACTCCCCTGGACGTTCTTTACGTCGGCAGGGTTGATGGAGGCAGCATGTACCTCTATAAGCACCTCGCCGGGACCGGGCGAGGGTGTGGGGACTTCCATCACGCGCAGCACGCTCTTTACATCTCCGAACTTCTCGAACCGCAACGCCTGCATATGTCATCCCTCCATGGGGCAAATTTAAGTAGGGGCGCATGAACGCGCAAGGGCACGTCTCCGCATAAACCCCTTGACTATCGTGATATCTGGTGTTATATAGCGATGGAAAGCGAACGACGAACTAACATGGAGGACAGAATGAAAAAGGCAGTAATCCTGGTTTTTGCGGCAGTCTTCCTCTTCGCCGCGGCCGCAAGCGCGGCGGAAATCAACGTATCGGCTGCGGCTTCCCTGCGCGAGGCGGTAAACGCCCTGACGGACAATTTCGCGAAGCGGAACCCCGGCATCGAATTCCGCAGCAACTTCGGCGCTTCGGGCGCACTGGCCAAACAGATCGAGAACGGGGCGCCCGGCGATGTCTTCTTCTCCGCCAATGTCGAGTGGATGGACTATCTTGAAAGAGAAGAAGCTGATCGACGAAAGAGCGTCTTCACCTTCGCCTACAACGTGCTGGTCTTTGTCGGCAAGCCGGGCGTAAAGGTGGACAAGCTTCAGGACGTCGTCCGGCTCAACAAGATCGCCATAGGCAGCCCGAAAAGCGTGCCCGCCGGTCAATATGCGATGGAGGCTTTCAAAAACGCGGGTATCGATAAACAGGTCGAAAACAAGCTGGTCATGTGCCGGGACGTGCGCGAATGCCTCCTGTATGCGGACACGGGGCGAGGTAGACGGCGCCTTCGTCTACAAAACCGATGTCGAGAATGGCCGGGCAGGCGTCAAGATCCTCTTCACGGTGCCGCAGGAATCTACCCCAGGGTAACCTATCCCGCAGGGCTGACCGTGCGGGCGGCAAGAAGGCGGAGGCCGCGGCCTTTTTCAAATTTCTCCAGTCCGCCGAGGCAAAAAAGGTTCTTTCGGGACACGGTTTCGTGGTAAAGTAACCGGATGATCGGCTTTACGCCTGCCGATTACTCGGCGATCACCTGTCCCTGAAGGTGTCGATCACGGCGACGCTTATATCGCTTCCTTTCGGTTTTGCCGTCGCCTATCTCATGACGTACCGGCGGTTCAGGGGAAGAGTCGGTCTGGACGTTGCCGTAAACCTACCCCTGACCCTGCCCCCCGTGGTGATCGGCTACCTCCTGCTCCTTCTGCTGGGACAGCAGGGGCCTATCGGTAAGTTCGTGCTCCAGCCCCTCGGCATAAGGCTGATCTTCACGTGGAAGGCGGCGGTCCTCGCGACGGCGGTGGTAGGCTTTCCCCTCATGGTGAGGTCGATACGCACGGCCATGGAGGCCATCGACGAGCGGCTCGTCCACGTCTCGCGCCTTCTCGGGGCGCGGACCCTCGACACCATCGTCACCGTCATCGTGCCCCTCTCCGTGCGCGGGATCATAGCGGGCTCCGTGCTCATGTTCGCCAGCGGCCTGGGCGAGTTCGGGGCCACCGTCATTGTGGCCGGCAACATCCCCGGCGTCACCCAGACTATACCGCTGGCCATCTACGAATATGCAAGCTCGCCGAAGGGCGACGTCATGGCGCTGAGCCTCTGTGTTGTGTCCATTACTGATCTCCGTTGTAGTGCTTGTTTTCCATGAATGGCTCGGAAGGCGCATGGTGAGGGCGGATTAGGTATGGAGCTTAGGGTAGCGGCGCAGAAACGGTTCGGCGGATTTTTCCTGGACGCGGATTTTACCGTCGGGGCGAGCGGGTCGGCGTCTTCGGCCCGTCGGGCAGCGGCAAATCGACGCTGGTGGGCCTTATCGCCGGTCTTGCCGCTCCGGACAAGGGGCGTGATTGTCCTCGACGGGGAGACGCTTTTCGACAGCGCAGACGGGGCGCAACGTCCGCCCGGAGCACAGGCGCATAGGCATGGTATTCCAGCGCCCGCAGCCTCTTCCCCCACCTGAGCGTGAAGGGCAACCTTCTTTACGGCTACAAGACGGTGCCCGCCGGAGCTCGCGGAAAATCGCCTTCGATGACGTTGTTGAGGTCTTGAAGATCGCGAGCCTTCTCGACCGGGGCGTGAGGCACCTGTCGGGCGGGGAGAAACAGAGGGTGGCCCTCGGCCGGGCGGTGCTTGGCAGCCCGCGCCTGCTGCTCCTCGACGAGCCCCTGTCCGCCCTGGACGACAGCCTCAAGTTCCAGATAATCCCTTTTCTCAAAAATGCCTGCGAAGCGTTTAAAATTCCTTATCTGTTTCATCTCCCATTCGTTGCTGGAGATGCGGATCATGACGGACGCGCGTGCTCCATGTGGCGGAAGGGCGCGTATCGGGCAGACGACCGCGGAGGAACTGGCGCGGGCCGCCATGAGCGAGACCACGGGCTACACGAACCTCCTCCGCCTGCCTGCGCCCCGCCGCCTCGACGGGCTGTACGCCTACAGTTGGGGCGGCGCGGGAGCTATTCATCTCTTCCGGCAGCGATCAGCCGGAGGTGCTCTTCGAGCTTCCGGCAAGGGACATCATCCTATTCAGCGGGAAGCCCCAGGCAATCAGCGCCCGCAACCTGCTTAAGTGCAAGGTCGCAGACGTATTCGAGGCCCGCGGCTCGGTCGGCATCGAGCTTGGAATGCGGAGAGCGGCCGCCTGGTGGCCGAGGTGGTCAGGCAGGCGGCGGACGAGCTCGGCATAAAGGCGGGAGGCGACCTTTACGCAGCGATCAAAGCGACGGCGTTCAGAAGGCTCGGTTAGCAGGCGCGCGACGGCGCGCCCATCGGCACTTTCTCGACCCGCCGTCCCGCCAGGCCGAGCGTTATCTTCTTGTTCTATTTTCCTTTGTCGAGCCGGTTTTCCGGGTACCAGCTCCACTCATAGAAACCTCCGTTGTAATTACGGAGATTTTTGAAACCCAGGAGATAGGCATACATGAATCCTACGCTCGACCGCCAGCCTCCACCGCAATAGAAAACCGGTTCCTTGTCGGTCGTAATTCCGAGAGATGCCCATTTTTCGGCGACCTCAGTATAACTACGGTAGGTGTCGTCTCTTGCGTCGACAAGGGTGTCCCAATCCTCCTGCCAGATTGCCCCCGGGATGCGGCCTCTTTTTGAAAAGAAGGTATACGGATTCAGGGTGCCTTCAAATTCGTCGCGGTGGCGCACATCGACCAGTATTCCCGCTTTGCTCTTGCCGCTTGACACGAGGCGTGCATAGTCCATTCTTGCCAGGTATTCCGGATGAACCGGCACGGTGGCCCCAAAGCCGGCGGCGGGTCGTGGAGAAGCGGGCTTGTCCGAAACCGGATAACCGGCAGCAGCCCATGCGGTGAAACCACCGTTGAGTATCCTGACGTCTTTGACCCCCGCGTACATCAGCGCCCACGCGGCGCGCGATGCGATCATCGGGATGATCTTCCCGTTCCCGTAAACAATGACGACGGTGTCCTTCGTAATGCCGAGGTCCAGCAGGGCCTGGCGAAGCTTATCCGGAGCCAGCAGATATGCCTGATCTGGATGGGTCCAGTTTGGATAGTAATTTGTCTCGTCCTTGCCCGCGTCCAAATAGCAGATATGGATCGAGACGGCTCCCGGGATGTAGCCCGTCGAGGGGACACTTGTCCTTTGCGCGGTGGAAAAGCCCGTATAACGCACTTCGAGTATCACATATTTCTTGCCGGAGTAAGTCGGCGGATTTTTGCCATCCATTAATTCCTTCAGCCATGCGGGGTAAACAAGCCGATCGTAACGCGCGAGCCTATCCATGGGCAGCGATGGATCCAAAGCCCATTCGGCTATGGAGGCATCGTAATTCGAGACACGGGGATAGCCCATGAGCCTCAAGGCAAAATAGGCGAAAGCGCTGCGAGTGCCGTTCGCGCAGTAAGTTGTCACCTGCTTGTCCCTGGTTATTCCGTGGCTTTCGAACAATACCCTCAGTTCCTTGGATGGCAGGACCGTTTTGTCACGCTCAAAGAACCAGGCGTAAGGAATCTGAATTGCCGTGGGAATATGGCCGCCCCGCGCTTCGCCGTGCAGCTTCCAACCTGTATATTCTTCATCTGTGCGTGCATCGATCATGGAGAAATCGTTGCGTGACATCCGGGATTTGATCGATTCTTTTGAAGCCCGCAGCGAATCGTTCACCGAAGACCTGAATACGGCGGGGGATAGCCTCGATGCCGTCTTTTCTTCAGGTCTTTGCCCGGCTTTCCACTTGTCCCAGCCGCCGTCCAGCATGTGGACTCTCTCGCAACCGAGGTATTCGAGCATCCAGAATATACGTCCCGCACTCCCTGAGGACGCTGTTGTATCGTCATATATTACGCAAGTCGCCTCTCTGTATAGTCCCGCTGCTCCGAGCGAAGCTTCCAGATTGCTGACGCGCTTCAGACCTTTTCCCCATCTCCAGAAATCGCTGTGGATAAGATTGATAGCTCCGGGTATATGGCCTGCAGCGTAAGCCGTACTTGCCCGTGCGTCGATCACTATCAGATTGGATGCGCCCAGGCTTGCCTGAAGGGAGTCTCCTGAAACTCAGAAGGTCTGCGTTCGGGTATTCCTTTGACGAAGCCTTGAGGTCCTTGACGTTCGGGCTGTTGCTACCGGCTGCACAGAGCCGGTCCGACAGGACTGACAGCGCCACTAACACGACGAGCACGGAAATCGCTATCGCTTTGTTTCGTTTCATGAGTGCATTCTCCAGTATTTTGAGACTTTCCAATAATTAGATGCGCAACATGCCGGCGAGATTCATAAAGCCGGGTTGGAAAGGATCACAAAAGGAGGAATTAAAGCGGTGGATCAGAGCGAGAGGGAAGCGACCGGACGATGAGACACCTTTTCTCCCTCCTTCTGTGAAATGTTAAGGCCTATCCTAGGCCTTTTGCGGTCGTACGCGACCGCTCACATGAGAGAAAAGGGCGCCTGACGAGGCATGGTCTCACCTCCTTTACCTTTCGGGCCGAGTTGTCCGTAATGCTAAATAAAATATTTCTGTATGTCAAACACAATCACAAGCACGTTGAAAGGTATTTGACTTGGGCGCGTGTTGGTGTGTAGAGTTATACCGTAACGCGCTGTAAGAACTACAATAAATGGTAAAGGTGAGCAATGTTCAAGATTTGCGCGTGAATTGAAACAGGGGCGCCGGGTGGCGCGCTTGTCAACGCCTCCATACGTCGGGTAATGGAGCAGTCTCTCCTCGTGGTCGTTTAACCTTCCAGGGCTTCTCCTTGCGGCCGGTGTATGCCGGCCGTTTTTATTTGTCCGTTTCAATGCAGCAAGGGGCAAAATTCGTTAAAGGAGAGGCATATGGATACAGCACTAACGCAGCACGCCCGTTTCGGGGGGTGCGGGGCAAAGATCGGCCCCGGCGACCTTTCGAACATACTCTGCGGGATCGACATCCCCGAGGACGCCAACGTAATCGTCGGCCTCAAAGGCTTCGAGGACGCAGGCGTCTACCGTATCACCGACGACCTGGCCGTCGTCCAGACAGTCGATTTTTTCACGCCTGTCGTGAACGACCCGTACACGTTCGGCAGGATCGCGGCCGCCAACGCCCTTTCGGATATCTACGCAATGGGCGCGAATCCGGTGACCGCCCTCAACCTCGTTTGTTTCCCGCCAAAGAAGCTCGATATAGGCATACTGCGCGATATCCTGCGCGGGGGCATCGACAAGGTTAGGGAAGCGGGGGCGAGCCTGCTGGGCGGCCACAGCGTAGATGACGATGAGGTCAAGTACGGCCTGTCCGTGACGGGCCTTGTACATCCCGACAGGATTGTGAGGAACGAAGGCGCCGGGCCGGGCGACCTGCTTGTCCTCACGAAGCCGCTGGGTACAGGCATCCTCATAAGCGCGATGAAAGGAAATCAGGTGTCTCCGGAGACGGAGGCGCAGGTCTCATCCGTCATGGCGACGCTCAACAGGCTGGCGTCCCAGGCGATGCTCGCAGCGGGCGCCCACGCTGCTACGGACGTGACGGGCTTTGGTCTTGCGGGCCATCTCAAGGAGATGATAAAGGAGGATGTCGGCGTAGAAATTCACGCCGCAATGCTGCCCTATTTTCCCGAAGCGGAGGGCCTTGCAGCCGCCGGGTTCCTTCCGAGCGGCTTCTACAGGAACAGGGATTTTTACTCGCCGTCTGTAGAGTCGGAGGTGGACGGCTTCTTGTTTGACCTGATATTCGACCCCCAGTCATCGGGCGGGCTTCTCATCGCGCTCGGGGAGGGCGATCATGGAGACTTTCGACAGGGAGGCGAAAGGCCGCTCCGTCGATTACCGGGTGATGGGGCGCTTCACGGACGGGCCGAAAGGGAAGATACGCGTCGTCTGAACGCCTTACGGCCCTAATGCAAAGAGCGGTGAATCGACAAGTTGAAGGAGGCGAAAAGAGGATGAACGAATTCGAGCCCAATATTGTTGCGTATTGTTGCGAGTATTGTGGGTATGCCGCAGCCGACCTTGCCGGCTCCATGCGTATTTCGTATCCCGCCAACGTGAAGATCGTCAAGATCCCATGCACCGGCAGGTTCGACATCATCCACGCACTTAAGACCTTCGAGTCGGGTGCGGACGGTGTCTTCGTTGTCGGATGCCTCGAAGGGAATTGTCATTTCGAGACAGGGAACCTGCGGGCCAGGAAGCGGGTCGAATATCTCCGCCGCCTGCTCGATGAGTGCGGGATAGGCGGCGACCGCTCGGGCATGTACAACATGTCTTCCGCAATGGGCAGGCAGTTCGCCGAAGCGGCACGCGAGATCACGGAAAAGGTAAGAGCGCTTGGACCCAGCCCTGTGAGGAAAGGCAGGAAGAGGGCCGGCGAAAGCACCGTCGGGGCGGCCTTGTAACCGGGAGCAATCGCCGGGGGCTTATCCTGCGCGGGCCCCTGCGGCTATTGACTTTGCGCAGGCGCCCTTATACTATATATGTGGCCGGTGCAATCGTCGGCCGGATAAAATGATGAAAATATACGGGATGATATTCGTTCCATTGGGCTGAGAAGCGAGCGGGAGGCCCGTGAGGTCTCCACTTCCGTCCGCTGCCGCTTCACCGCCCTGACCCTTCTTTTTTGGACCTCTCGGGAAATCCGGGCGCGAAGATGTCGCGGCCGGATTTTTTGTCTCCGGGAGGTTTAAGTGCCTGACAGCAATCAAATATATCCATATCCAGTTGCGCCGCTGATCGAGGACGACTACGCGGGCGAGCCGCCTGCCAAGCGCCTCCTTGCGTATCTTCAGGGTCAGCGCGAGGCCGGCTCCAAGATCGTGGGCATCTACTGCGGCTACGCGCCGGTAGAGATAATCCGCGCCCTGGGCCTCGTGCCCGCTTCGCTCTGCGCGTTCTCCAACGCGACGATAGAAGCTGCGGAGGCGGTGCTGCCCGCCAACCTTTGTCCCCTTATAAAATCGAGCTACGGCTTTATCATGAAAGACGCCTGTCCGTTCTTTGCGATCTCTGACGCGGTGGTGGCCGAGACGACGTGCGACGGCAAGAAGAAGATGTTCGAGCTGATCGCGGACCGTAAGCCGATGCACGTCATGGACCTGCCGCAGGTGCCGGACGAGCCGGAGGCGCTCGACAACTGGGCCACGATGATACGCAAGCTTCAAAGGTTCCTCGAATCCGTGTTCGGCGGTAAGGCAACGGACGACCAGATAGAGTCTGCCATCCATGACACGAACGAGAAGGCGCGGCGCATGAACGAGATCTTCGAATACGCTGCCCTGAACCCGCCGGTGATAGGGTGGCCTGAGCTTTATGACGCCCTTTTCCTTGGCCAGGGCGCATCGGGGGCCGACCTCGCGCCCATACTTGACGGTATGCTTGAGAAGCTCCAAAAACGAAAACGCGACGGTTACGTCTATGGCCCGAAAGGCGCGCCCAGAGTCATGGTGACGGGGTGTCCCGTGGGCGGTGATTCGCTAAAGGTGCTTACGGCGATAGAAGAGGCGGGAGGGGTAGTCGTCGCACTCGATTCATGCTCCGGCATGAAGCCCTACGCGGACTATATCGAAGAAGGCACAGGCGACCCCGTGCGCGCAATGGCCGCGCGATACCTGAAGGTCCCGTGCTCCTGCATGACGCCGAACACACGCCGCCTCACGGAGATTGACAGGCTTATCGAAAAGTTCAGGCCGGACGCGGTCGTGGACGTAGTCCTCCAGGGGTGCCACTCGTACAACATAGAATCGATCAAGGTGGGTGAGAGGGTGCGCACGAAGCACGGCCTGCCTTTTCTCACCGTAGTCACCGATTACTCACGAGGCGATATCGGGCAGATGCGGACGCGAATGGAAGCCCTTTTGGAAATGTGCAGGCAATGAAGCCCATCTATTTCGATAATGCGGCCACCTCGTGGCCCAAGCCGCCGGCGGTGATTGAGGCGATGGCGCGGTTCAACGACGCGGTAGGGGGCAACCCCGGCCGCTCCGGCCACAGGCTTTCCATCGAGGCGGCGCGCGTAGTGTTTGAGGCGAGGGAGCTTGTCGGCCGGCTTATCGGCGCCCCCGACCCGCTCTCTGTCGTTTTCACGAAGAACGCGACGGAGGCGCTCAACTGCGTCCTCCTCGGCCTGCTCAAGCCGGGCGACCACATTGTCACGACCGCCATCGAGCATAATTCGGTGATGCGGCCCCTGCGCTTCCTGGAAGGGCAGGGTATAGAGCTTTCCATCGCCCGCTGCTCGCCTGCAGGCGAGCTGGACCCGGCCGATGCTGCGGCCTGCATGAGAAAGAACACCCGCGCCGTTGTGGCGACCCACGCCTCCAACGTCACGGGTACATTGCTTCCCATAGAAGAGCTTGCTGAAATCGCGCACCGGTACGATGCGCTCCTGGTTGCGGACGCTTCCCAGACTGCCGGCTGCGTCCCGATAGACGTTGCCGCATCGGGCATAGACGTCCTCTGCTTCACGGGTCACAAGTCCCTCCTCGGTCCGCAGGGGACGGGCGGCTTCTACGTGCGCAAAGGGGTCGAGGAACGCCTTCTCCCGCTCATGCGGGGTGGCACGGGAAGCGCCTCCGAATCTGAGGAGCAGCCGGATTTCCTGCCGGACAGGTTCGAGTCGGGCACACCCAACACCATCGGCCTTGCGGGACTCGCCGCAGGCGTCCGTTTCGTGCTTGACGACGGGGTAGGTCGCATCCGGGAGAGGGAGATCGGCCTGACGCGACAGTTCCTTGAAGGGGTTGGGGCTATCCCGGGCATAACCGTTTACGGGCCGCCGGAGGCGGACCGGCGCACAGCCGTCGTCTCCTTCAACCTGAAGGGCATGAGTCCGTCGGAGTTTGCCTTCGAGCTCGACGAGCGTTTCGCCGTCCTGTGCCGTCCCGGCCTGCATTGCGCACCTGCCGCGCATCGCACCATAGGCACCTTCCCGCAAGGGGCCGTGCGGTTCAGCTTCGGGTTCTATACGACTGCGGATGAGGTCCGCGCCGGGCTGGCCGCTATGGCGCAATTGAGCGCCGAACACTATGCTTCGAAAGGAGGAACTAATGTCTGAGCTGGTGAATGCGAAAGGCCTTGCCTGCCCGGAGCCCGTTATACTGGCGAAAAAGGCGCTCGACGCGCACGACGAGGTTACGGTGCTGGTCGATAATGAGGTGTCGTTGGAGAACGTGCAGCGCCTGGCCTCGTCTTCGGGATGCGCAGTCGAGACTATAGCAGAGCCGGGCGGTGTCTTTCGTCTGGAGATAAAAAAGCAGGGGGGCAAAGCGACGGCGTGCGCTGCGCCGCAGGTGGCCCAGGGGCCTACCATATTCGTTATCGCGTCGAATATCATGGGTTACGGAAACGACGACCTGGGCGCGCTCCTGATGAAAGCGTTCATCCATACGGCCGTGGACCTGGAACGCTTACCCGACATGATGATCTTATACAACACGGGTGTTAAGCTGGCCGCGCCCGATTCAGGCGCCCTCGACGACCTGAAGGTGCTCGAAGAGAAAGGGGTGAAGATACTCGTCTGCGGCACCTGCGTTAATTTCTTCGAGCTGACAGGTAAAATAGGGGCGGGGACCGTCTCCAATATGTACGACATAGCGGGCGCATTATCGACCGCGGGCAGGATTGTGAAGCCGTGACGGAAGATCGGAAGCAGCATTACCTGGTCGCCATGTTTGCTTCCGTCAGCATGGTGATGAAGGCGGAAAAGATACTCAAGGCGGCGGGTGTCCCCCACAAGATCATTCCCGTACCCAGGAGCATCAGCTCCGACTGCGGTGTCTGCATCCGCTTCCTGCCCGAAGACAGGGAAACCGTAGTTGAGGCGCTCGGGCAGGAGGTACGCGTGAGCGAGATACGCGAGGCTGGAGCGATGATGAGCACAATGGCGTTTGCGTACGCCCGGAACGATAAGCAATGACGTTCGACCTTGCGCGCCGGTTGGCGCTCTCACCCCGTTTGTATCTGCTCGTGCGGCTTGGCCTTGCCGTTCTTTTTATCTATGCGGGCGCGGTAAAGGTCGTTGACCCCAGGGCGTTTGCCCGCGCTATCTCCCATTACGGCCTCGTACCCGAGCCCCTGCTGCCCGTCGTTGCAGTCGGGCTGCCGGTAATAGAGCTGCTCGCCGGTATTGCGCTGTTGTTTAACCTGCTGACCGGCCTGCACGCCGTATCCGGCCTTCTTTTGCTCTTTGCCGGCGTCCTCGGCTACGGTTACTTCATGAATATGGATATAGACTGCGGCTGCTTCGGCCCGCAGGAGATGACGGAGCAGAGGGGCCTTGTTTATGCTTTTTATCGCGACCTCGGGCTTCTCGCATCGGTCGCGTTTCTTCACTGCTCGCGTATTGCGCGCGGCAGACTCGCTTCAAAATATACAGACTGAAGGAGGCTCAAAATGACGTTGAGAAAAACGGTTGTTGTGGCTCTGGTTGTTGCAGGTATATTTTGCTTCGCGGGGTCGGGTAAGGCCCTGGCCGCGTGGGGAGACAAGGAGCTGGAGACGGAGAAGACGGCGGTCACGTTCGAGCGGGAGGTTGCAAGGGGCAGCTATAAGGTCGTGACGACCGGAGAATTGAAGGGCTGGATCGACCAGAAGAAGGAGATGCTGATCGTCGATACGATGCCCGCGAGACAACTTCAAGAAAGAGCATATACCGGGGGCCGTCAACTTTCCCCTGCCTATTCCCGAAATGAAAGAGATGGACGCTAAGACAAAGGCCGACCTTGAAAAGCTTTTAGGGCCGAACAAAGACCGGCTGATTGTTTTCTACTGCGGCTTCACGAAGTGCACGCGGAGCCATAACGGCGCCATGTGGGCGGTGAAGCTGGGCTACAAGAACGTTTACAGGCAGCCCGGCGGCATCAAGGCGTGGGATGAGGCGGGGTATCCCGTGGAGAAGTCGAAGTAGGCAAAAGGCCCCTCAAGGATACCATTTCGCCAGTTTCTCCGGATGGACGCCGGCGAGGTAAAGCGCCATGATCGTCCAGTTCCGCAGCGTGCATCCGGCTATGCCTTCTTTTTGCCAGCGGCGAGCTGAGGTCTGCACCTTTTCGTCTATGATGCAGATCTTCCCGCCGCGGTTTTTTACCCTGCGCATCAGGTCTACGTCTTCCATTATGGGCAGGTCGCCGTAGCCGCCGATATTGGCAAAGTAGTCGCGGTCTATAAAGATAGCCTGGTCCCCGTAGGGTACGCGCGTCAGGCGCGAGCGCATGCTCGATATGCGCTCGATGACGCGGAACGCGCATCGGCCGTCGCTTATCCCAAGGTCGAACGCCCCGCCCGCGAAGCGCCCGTCCGCCATTACCGCCGCGACTTTTTCGAGCCCGCCGTCAGGGAGCACCGTATCCACGTGGAGGAAGAGAAGCACGTCGCCGTGCGCGGCAGCGGCTCCGGCGTTCATCTGGGCGGCGCGTCCCTTCGCAGAGACGATGCCATGCGCACCGCCCCTGATGGCGCTCACAGTCTCGCCTCCCGCGCTTCCGTCCACGACGACGACCTCTGTCGTCCCTTCCGGCCTTTGCGCGGCCTGGGCGGCAAAGCGGTCTATCGCGTCATTGACTATCGCCTCTTCGTGGAAGACGGGGATAATGACGGAGATGCTCACGGCCTGCCGAGCCTCTCGCTTACAAAATCGAGGGCCGCAGAGTGCACCGGACGGCGTCCCCTTGTTGCGCTCCCGGAAGGCCAGAAGGTCGTCGTAGACATCGATGTCCCTCCAGACGGGCAGGATATGGACGCCGAGGCCGTGGCTTTCGAGCGCGGCCATCGTCGCGTCGAAGACGCCGGGGCCGCCCCATTCTACCCCTGAGAAAGGCGCATCGATCAGGGTCTCAGGCCGGAAGCCTATGAGGTAGTATCCGCCGTCTGCTGCGGGGCCTATGACAACGTCCCGCGCACGCAATCCCTCGAATGCCTCCTCCAGGAAGACAGATGGGAGGTCGGGGAAGTCGCTGCCTATGAGGACGGCCCGGCTGCTGCCGGAAAGCGCCTGCGCGAACGCGGAGAACATCCTCTGTCCCAGGTCGGCCCCCCTCTGAGGCAGGCACGTTGTGTCGCGTCCGAGCCACGCCGCGACGGCCTTTCTTGCGTGCGGCGGATAGAAACAGACGAGCGGGGGATAGCCCGCCTTGCGGGCGGTTGCCAGGATATCGGAGACGCAGGCACGGTAGAAGGCTGCTGCATCGTCGTCGCCGATCTTTCGTGCAAGCCTCGTTTTGACCCGGCCTTTTTCGGGCAGCCTGACAAAAACGATCAGCCGTTCTTCAGATGCCTGATTTATCATCGGCCCTCACGCTGTCTGGCCCCGGCACGAGCTGCCCGCGCCTGCCGTGCACCCGTAGCAGTGGTCGCCGACGACGATGCGCCGGGCGGCAAGCGCGCCTGTCTCGAAATCGGAGATGTGGCGCGGCGCGCCGTGGTTTATCGTCAGGCCGAGGACCTGGTTGAAGTCGCAGTCGTAGAGGCTGCCGTCCCAGCCGACCGAGACGGTCGTTTGCACATCACGCCCTTCAGGCTCGCCGGGTTGAAGGCCGTGATAAGGCTCTTCATGTAATCCTCGTAATTGCCGGATGCCAGAAGGTACTCAAGGTAGCGTCCTATGGGCATATTCGTTATGCAGAAGAGGTGGTTGAAGCTTACCCCGTGATGCTCGGCAAGTACCTGTCTGAAAAGCGCCTCAAGCCCTGCCTGCGACCCGGGGAGGTATGCGCCTGCCGGGTTGTGGACGAGGTCCAGGACCAGTCCGCTGCCCTCCCGCCCGTAGCCGAGGGCGTTGAGACGGGCAATGACTTCGATAAGGCCGGTGAAGACGCCCTCACCCCTCTGACGCTCCGTGAGCCTGGGATCGACATGGGGCAGGGAAAGGACGACCTCGATCCCGTTGGCCGCGTAGAGATCGATGAACGGCTCGTATTTCTTGTCCAGAAGGACCACGCCGTTGCTGCGCACGAGGACGCGCCGCTCCAAGGGCGGCACATGCCTGCAAAAACGGCCGCAGGCCGGGATGCATCTCCGGGCTGCCCCCTGTTATATCGACGACGGGGATGTCCTGGGTGCGCACCACTTCGAGGCACTGCTCCATCACCTTGTCCGGCATCACTTCCGACCGTCCGGGACCTGCCTGCACGTGGCAATGCCTGCATTGCAGGTTGCACCGGTAGCCGACGTTCACCTGCAGGACGCCGATGCCCGAGGCCATGATCGGCTCCCGCGCCTTGTTCTCGAACGATGGTGAGACCTTCGGCATCCTCACTTTTACATCTCCTTCTTCCTGACTATCTTCCTCATCTGGGTCGAGTGCGCAAGGACTATGCCGGCAGTCATGGCCGCGCCTACGTGGATAGCCTCCATCATCTCTTCCCTGGATATGCCGAGGGACAGGCAGCGGTTCGTATAGGCGTCGATGCAGTAGGGGCATTTCTGCGTAGTCGCGACTGCCAGGGCTATCAGGCTCTTTTCTTTCTCGCTCAGGCGTCCCGCTTTCATTGCCTCGCCGTAATAATCAAAATACTTCTCGCCGAGCGCCGGCGCGTACTCACCGATATTCGGAAAGTCTTCAAGGTCCTTCGTCTCGTAATATTCCCCCATTAATATGCCTCCTTTCAAGATATTTTTGAAGTACCGCACCATCGCGCAACTGCCGCGCCAGGGATCCACACGAGGTTTGCCGCACCCAGGAGGCAGAGCAAAATGATATCGATCTGCCATAGGGCGAGGAAGGCAAGATGAAAGCCGTCCCTGAAAAGTGCACCAGGCACGATGAGCAGGGCCTCCGTGCCCGGTGCATATCCCACAAAGAGTATCACGGCGGCAAGCAACTCCAGGAGCAGGAAGACGATGAGCCTGACCTGCCGCCCGGCCGCGCCGAAGGCCATTGCGAAGACAGCCGTCAAAAGCGGTATGGCGTGTCCCGTTGTCAGGCGCATCTCCAGCCATATGAACCGATTAAGGATGAGGGCGAGGCAGAGACCTGCGACCATACCCGTCAGGGCGGCTTTTATATAGTTACGGACCGTTCCGGCAGACTCGTTATCGCGCAACAGCCTTTTCCCCTCGTCCTAGCCTCGCGGCCTTAAAGGTGATGATTACGAGCGTGCCGTCAGGCGGAAGCACTTCCTTGTTGCCCATGAGGGAGGCCTCTTTCCGCGACTCGATGGCCCCGTAAGTATACGTCGCGTTGCTCGTTATGCCGACCGGGCAACTATCCAGGCACATTAGGCAGCCTGTCTTCTTATCCATCGCCGCCTGGAGGTTTCCGCCGAAACGGATAACGAGAGGCTTGCCGCTGCTGTCCTTGATCGCCTCGTCCATGCGGTAGACCTTCGGTGCGCCTTTCCACGTCACGAAGACGTCGAGCCTGTCCCCCTGGACGTAGGTTTTTTCTTTATTGCCCCACGTCATGTTGTTTCCCGGCGTCAGGCCGAGCTTCACGAGGGCGTCGTAAAAGGGCTTCGGCTCGGCAAGGGCGGCAAATACCGATTTGCTCCCATTCGACCCTCCCTTGAAGACTACCCCGTGCCGGGTCGGCTGAGCGAGGTACTTGCCGTTGACCTGGGCGAGGACGGAGACGCTGCGCGCCTTCACGTCGACAACGAGCGGGTTGGCCGGGGTGAGGCCTGTCTCCTGTGAAAATGCGGGCGTTGACGTGAACGCCGCGAGCAGGACGATGGCCAGGGCTGCTACGAAAAGGCGCTTCTTCATGCTTGTTCCTCCTGGTGGCTTGGTTTTCTCTTTTTGTCGGGTATCTGCACGGCTCATACGAGGTCGTCCTTTCCGCGCTTCGCCTTGTAGCGCCTGTAGAGCAGGGGCAGCACGGAGACGAGGACGATGAGGACGAGGCCGATGACAAACGTGAGGGAGACCTTCCCGCGCACCAGGTCGAGGAGGGAGCTGGAGAAGACGATAAACGCGATGCAGGCGGGGAGCATGCAGAAAAAGGTGGCGGCTGCATACTGGCGGAAGCCGATCCTGGTCAGACCGAAAGCATAGTTGAGGAGGTTGAAGGGAAAAGCGGGATCAGGCGCGTGAAGGCGACGACCTTCCAGCCGTGTTTCTCCACCGCCTCGTCGAGCCTCTTCCACCTGGGGCTTCTAGTTGCTGCGCCACCCATTCGCGCGCGAGGTAGCGGGAGACGAGGAAGGCGACGCAGGCGCCCGCCGTGGCGCCGATTATCGCATAAACGACACCCCAGAACGGCCCGAAGAGGATCCCGCCCGACGACGGTGATGGGCATCCCCGGCAGGAAAAGGGCCGGGGCCACCGCGTAGATGAGCATATAGATGACAGGCGCAAGGGCGCCGTAGCCCGCAATCAGGTTGCGCAGCGTCTGCTGGTCCAGGTAGCGGGAGAGCGCCGGTCATCTTTGACGCTGCGATGACGGCCGCCACGAAAGAGCAGAAAAAGCAGGAGCTTCGCCATGCCGCCTTTCTTCTGCGCGCTCCTTGCCTGTGAAGGTCCGCTCCCTCGATACTGCGGCAGGGACGTTCTCCTTGAACCATTTCTTCAGCCTGAGCCGCTTCCAGTAAGTGAGGGGGGTTTTGCGACTTTCGCCTTGCCGGCCGCATCGGCCTCGTCCTCCCAGAGCACGTCGAGGACGTGCGCTGGCGGGGGCGAGCCTGGAAAGCATATTTGCGCAGCCTGCGCAGTAAGTGACCATCTTTCTTCCGGCGGCTTCGCTCGTTGCGCCGCCTGCCCCAGGCTCTCTGCAAGGTCCGGTGACAAGAGCGCCGACCGCGCCGCCTTCGCCGCAGCAGACGGTCCGTGCTGCCGGTGTGGTCCATCTCCTCTGACTGCCAGGCCCTTTGCTCCCGATCAGCTTCCGCACCGACCTATGCGATGTCCTCATCGAACCGCACTGCGCAGGGGTCGTGCACGGTGACGGTCTGCCGCCGGTCCGCTTGGCCGTCCCCCATCGCCGCAATCCTCGGCGAGCACTTCGTAGAGGCTCTTCGTCGACAGGCCCGTCCCGTATCGGGCGAAGATCTTGTAGCAGTTCGGGCAGGCGACGATGACGCGCGTGACGCCCTGCGCGGCAAGGTAGCCTCTCATCTCCGCGAACATGGCGTTGAAATGGTCTTCCCTGTCCCAGGTCGTGGGAGGGCTTCATGCAGCAGTCGAGCACGATGCCAAGGGAGGGGATCTTCTCTTTCAAGCGCTTGTAAGCGAGCATGACCTTTTCGGACCGCGTGCCGGCCAGGGTGCAGCCCGGAAAAAAGACGGTGTCGCAGCCTTCGCGGAAGCGCGTAGTACGAATACGTGCGGGATGTGCCGCGCCTCTCGTAACCCTTCAGAACGGCGTGTTCCGGGTAAGTCGCCGCCGCCCCGCCTGACTGTCTCCCTGCGCATCTCGAGAAAGAGGCGCGCAGGGTCCGACCTTTGCCGGGCAGACCGCCGTGCAGAGGCCGCAGAGGCTGCATTCGAAGGGCAGGGCCAGGTCCTCTTTTCGCGCCGCGGGGTCGTAACGGTCCGCTATCTCTTTGGGCTTGCCGTGCTTTTTGAGGAAGGCGCACTCTTTCCGGCAGAGGTCGCATTCGATGCAGGCGTCGGAGACCGCGCCCAGCTCTTCCTGCATTGTCGCGCTGAGCACGGTCTTTTCGTCCGGGGAGCACGCCTTTCGGCTTTCGGCCGTTTTCATCACACCTTGTTCTTTAGTTTACGCGGCCGCCCGCAATGGAGCGCTTCGCGCAGCCCGCCGGCATGTCCTTACGTTTCTTGATTTTCTCGATTACTTGTTTTGCCTTCCGGCCCTTGACTTCCCGGCCGTCGGCTATGGACGTGCGCCTAGCGGCGCGGGGCAGGGAAGGGGGAGGGACTCATCGGAGGCCGCACGGACCTCCGGGCAATCGATCAGACCGACATGTTGCTCAGATAGAGCACTCGAAAACCTCCGTTGTCAACAAACTTTCCTGGACTATTAACTATCATAATGCGGTTGGAGAATCAAGGGAGGGCCGCACAAGGACAGGGACAGGTCCACGCGCCTTTAGCGGTTGCGCGAGGTTTGTAATTACATACGCCCGGTGCGCGGCTGGGTATTCTATTTGACATGGCGGGTAAACGGGTTTACTCTCTGCGCACGGCATGCCGCTTATCGGTATGCCGTTTAAGTCTTTAACATATGCCGTTCGCCCTCAACAGAAGGAGACGTGGAAGTGCGATTCTGTATTCGCCGGAAGACAGGTTTGTTCATCCTGGCCTTAGGCCGCCCTCGCGGCGCTGGCGGCTCCCGGCCTCCTGCGCGCCGCCGACCCCCAGTCCTCCCTCCCCCTGGTTCCCCCAGACTCCTTGGGG
>CAWFRA010000014.1:0-38222 GCA_963818095.1 uncultured delta proteobacterium | reverse complement strand
GCCAGGTGAAGGTTGTGCGACGCGGCGTTTTCGAAGATCGCCCTCGCGGTCTCCGACGATGCGCTCGCGGAAGGCCCCTTCGCCATCCAGACGACGATATCAAGCTCGGGCGCAAAGGCCGTCAGGAACCTCTTGTCGCTGCGAAGCCTTTTGTACAGGGCCAGCGCCGCCTTCCGTGATTTTTCGAGGCCCTTCGCGAACGAACCGCCTTTTTCAAGCGGAAGTAGCTGCTGCGTTGCCCAGAGGGCGCAGGCGGCAGCGCCGGGGCGCGAGCACTCAAGGCTGATCTCGCCCAGGTGAAGCTCTTTGGAGCTGAAGTACGTATAGGGAGAGTCGTGCTTGTAGAGGCTGCCGACGGACCGGTCGCGGAAAAGCACGCAGCCGCAGCCGTATGGCTGAAGGCCGTGCTTGTGGGGGTCGATGACGATGGAATCGGCCTCGCCAAGCCTGTCGAAGCTGCGGCTGGCGGCGGGGCTAAGGTTGCCCGCAAGACAGAAGTAGCCGCCGTAGGCTGCGTCAACGTGCAGGCGGAAGCCGTAGCGGGCGCGCAGGTCGAGTATCTCGGGCAGCGGGTCGATGGCGCCCGTTGCCGTTGTGCCGGCCGTTGCGACGACCGTCCCTACCCCGCCATTTGCCAGGCGCCGTTCGAGGGCCTTCACGTCCATCCTGCCGCGCCTGTCCGCGCCGACCGGCTCGAAGGGGAGCTTCAGGACGCCGCTGATGCGCTGGTGCGTATAATGGGCCTGCTGCGATGCCACGATGGTCTCGCCGGGGCGCAACTGCCCCGCGACCCAGAGGGCCTCCAGGTTCGCCATGGTCCCGCCGCTGGACAGGTGGCCGAGGTGCGCCTTCCAGCCGACCATCCGGGCAAGCGCGGCAACGGCTTCCTTCTCCATGGCCGAGCTTGCGCGCCCGCCGTCGAGGGCGTGGTTATTCGGGTTGATCCACATGGCGAGGGCATAGGCGGCGCGCGCGACGGGATGGGGCGGCTTTAGCATCTGGCCTGCGTACAGGGGGTGAAAGTACGGGTAGTTGTCGCGCATCCGCCCGGCGACCTTCAGGAGCACGTCTTCGACGCGGTGCGCGCCCTCCTCCGGGAAATCAAGCGGCGGCAGGTCCGCAAACCCTGCCTCAAGCGCCTCAAGCGCAGTCGCAAGGCTTGCAAGGGAGCGCTTCTCGAAAAGGGACGGGCGTTGCCGTTTCTCGCGCATACTAGTTTATATCGTGATCCGGGGATGTTTCGCAATAGGTCGCTTGAAGTGTGCGGCCGGGGGCGATTCTTCGCTTGGAATCGCGTTTCATTCATGCAATAGTATAAACATCGTCACAATTGCGTACTCAAGCGGGACAGCGCAATGACTATGGATGACAAAGAAAAAAAGGGCCGCAACCGTGGCGCCGGGCCGAAACTCCGGCCGGAAGAGATAGAAGGGAGCGCGTCCGGCCATGACATAGGGGCGGCCCTTTTCGGAAAAGAGGAGCTTTACCGCGCCGTGGTGGAGAGCGTAGCTGACGGCATCGCTATCACCGTGCAGGCGGGAAGGGTCTTTGTCAATAAGGCATTCCTCGCGATCCACGGCCTCCGCGACGCATCGGAGGTGGTGGGCCACCCCATGGACCAGTTCGTCATCCCGGAAGACCGGGAGGCCATGAGACAGCGCACGCTCGCGAGGATGCGCGGCGAGTCCCATAAAAGCATAGTCGAGTACAGGGTAGCAAGGCCCGACGGAGAGATCAGGACCATTCAGGCGTCCGTAGCCAACACGACTTACAACGGCGAGCCCGCCGTGCTCGCGGTCCTGCGGGACATCACCGCAGTGAAAGAGGCGGAAATGGAGATCATACGCCTCAACCGGGAGCTGGAGCAGAGGCTGCTCGACCTCAAGAACGCCAATGACGCGCTCGAGACGTTCAACGCCACAGTCTCCCACGACCTCCGCACGCCCCTCATGGCCATAAGCGGCTTTTCCGAGCTGGTCGCCAGGAAGTACGGCGCGGGGCTCGACGAGAAGTTCACCGAGCAGATGGGCATCATACAGTTCGGGCGCCGCCAAGATGGAGCAGCTCATCGAGGACTTGCTGGCCTATTCGAGGCTCGGGAAACGGGCGCTGCAACGTTTGCCGATACGGATGGACGCGCTCGTTCAAGTCCGTCGTCTCCGAGCTGAGGAGCTATCTATCCCGGCGGAGAAGTGCGCATCTCTCCCATCGCCCCCTGCACCGGCGACGAAGCCATGATACGCCAGGTATTCACGAACCTCCTTGCGAACGCCTTCAAGTTCACCGGCCACACGCGACAACAGGATAATAGAGATAGGCTGCACGGAGGAGGCGAACGAAAACGTCTACTTCGTCAGGGACAACGGCGCAGGCTTCGACATGCGCCACAAAGACCGGCTATTCCAGGCATTCCAGAGGCTGCACGGCCAGGAAGAGTTCAAAGGCACCGGCATGGGCCTGACCATAGTAAAGAGGATAGTAGGCCTCCACGGCGGCCGCGTATGGGCCGAAGGCGAGCCCGACAAAGGCGCGACGTTCTACGTGGCATTGCCGAAACAGGCGGAAATAGGATAAAGAGCGGCTGATCAGGGAGGGAAGAAGAAGGTAAGAACTTCTGCCTGAAATCGATAACCGTCGAGATTCCCTTGCATTCTTCGCCTGCGAGTGGTAATTGATAGATGGACAGGCCGGAGTCAACGGTTTCGGCAAGTGAAAGCCGCGAACAGCATCCCCTTCGCGCTCCTGTTCTTTCCACACCCCATCCCGAGGTGATCCAGTGAAGCTCGAATCTGTCACGATTAAAGGATTTCGTTGTTTTGACGCCGAAGGCGTGACCATTTACCTCGACGACCTTACCTGTTTCGTTGGTCCAAATGCTTCCGGCAAAACAGCCGCAATGATGGCCTTGGCCCGAGTATTCGGGGAGTTGGGTACTCAACGTCAGATAGTTTCAGCCGACTTTCATCTTGATGTGGGGGAGGACCTTAAAGCGCATTCTTCCCGTACGCTTGTCATAGAGTGTCGCCTCGCGTTCCCGGAGTTGGAGACAATCCGGCCAGAGGATATAGCGGCAGTGCCCGAGACCTTCAATCAAATGATTGTGGATAATCCAGGGCGGAACGCCGTATTGTCGCGTCCGTCTTGAAGCGATGTGGACGAATGACGGAACCCCGGCCGGGGACGTCGACCAGGCTCTCTGGTGGATTCTTACCAGCTCGGACGACCCAGTTGTTATCGAAGACGGGAATCGTCGCAAGGTTCAAGCAAGTGATCGCGGTAAGATCCGTGTTGTTTACGTTCCGGCCGCCAGAGACCCCGACCAGCAGATTCGAGCCACCACCGCCACAAGTTTCGGACGTCTGCTCGACGCGCTGTCGTGGGACGGGGTCGATCAGTCCGTGAAGGGCAAGCTGACCGCGCTGCAAGGAGAAGTCGCCGGTCTTCCCGGAATCCAGACGATAAACACCGAGGTTCGTCGGGCGTGGCAAGCATTCTACGAGGGACGCACGGCGCGTGACGTGGCGTTTCAGGCCCTCGAAGAAGACCCTTCCGCACTTATCAAACTCCTCGTCCCGATGTTCAGGCCGGGCGAAAACGGTCAACCCATAGGAGTAAGCGACTTGAGCGACGGGCTCCGTTCTCTCTTTTCGCTATCCCTGTCTCTTGGCCTTTTCCGGGTCCAGGAACTCTTGCGGGCGGCGGCGGCAGCATCGGGGTTTAGATTCAGATCGGTGCAAACAACTTCCGATATCTAAGGATACTGTTGGCGGTAGAATGAGCCGCAGAACGCTTCCATTTTACCCCACTATTTAGGGCGAGTCGTGTCGAACTTGACGGAAGTGGCAAGAAATAATCAGGTGCAGGTGCTTATTTCCAGTCACTCCCCGTCGATACTTGGCCGAGTTTCACCTGAGAGTGTTAGGTATTTCCTCGGAAATGAGCGGACTACCGCCAGTCGGGTGATGCCGATCCCTCTTCCCTCAGATGAAGCCGATGAAGCATTCAAAGACGTCCGCGAGGCGGTCCGTGGTTTCCCAGTTCTACTTCGCTCGCCTTGTGGTGCTCGGCGAAGGACCTTCCGAAGAGATCGTTCTGCGTCGGTTGTTCGAAGCAAGCGGCACTCCACTCGATACCCATTTTATTTCGGTTGTACCCTTGGGAGGCAGACACGTCAACCACTTTTGGCGACTCTTACACGGCCTGGAAATTCCCTTCCTGACTTTGCTGGACCTTGATAGGGAGAAGGAGGGTGCGGGTTGGGGCAGAATTCAATACGTCCGCGATCAACTTGTTGAAAGATTCGGGACCGGCAGTACTGATCTGCGCTTCACCGAGGACGGGAATCCCCTATACGCTCGACGAAGACGCATACGAAGAACTCTCGGGGAATTCTGATGCGGAGACGAGAGAAATGGAAGATTGGCTCGCTTTCTTTGCGGAAAGATACGGGGTCTTCTTTTCATCCCCTCTCGATCTGGATTTTTCAATGCTTGAGTCATTCCCGACGAGTACAAAGCACTCGCCCCAACTCCCGGTGGACCGCGATTGCCGCATAGAGGCACTACCGGATATCTCGGAGGCTGTGAAACAAAGGATGAGACAGGTGCTGGCGGCCGACGCTTCCACGGCCCCCGGTACCCTTGGATCAACGTACACAGGCTACCGAAAAAGAGCTTTTCGCATGGTACAAGTACTTGTTTGTTGACCGGTCAAAACCTGTGGCCCATATGCGCGCTCTGCTGGCGATCGACAACGAGACCCTTAAGGCGAATTCACCGGCTGTGTTAAAAGCCCTGGTGGAGAGGACCCGTGGCTTTCTCGATGCTGGGAACGGAACTGCTTGATGCCGCGTATCTCTCCAGACCTATGGGTGCCGGTAGGCGTCGACTTCTTGGAGCCCACAGCAAATTACGCCGTCTGGTCGTCCGACAACACTTTAGTGATAGCAGGGCCTGGTGCTGGGAAGACAGAGCTACTCGCCCAACGAGCCTGTTTTCTGCTCGAAACTGGAACTTGTCCGGCTCCGCGCCGAATTCTTGCCATTTCTTTCAAGCGTGATGCCGCTAGGAATCTCGGCGAACGAGTGAGAAAGCGATGTGGCGATAGGGCGCACCGCTTCGATTCATATACTCTCGATGCTTTCGCGAAAAGCCTTATTGATCGCTTTATGCTGGCTTTACCAGAGGAATGGCGCCCCAGAATGGCCTATGAGGTGATGACTGGATCGATGAGGGTCGATGAAATGAGGGAGTGGCTGGAAAAAGCATGGAGCCCTGAAGGGCTTCCACGGGCAGATCTCGGAGGTCGATCCGATAGTGACATAAGGCGCATCTTCGACGGGATAAGTCACGGCCACACACTACCCTATGCCGGTGTTAACGCACTGGTGAGGCACCGGGGTCTGCGGTGGTGGAAAGATAAGCTTCCCGCCCCGCCTGGAAGACAGAGTCTCACATTTCCCATGCTAAACCGTTTAGCCGCATTTCTCCTGAGGAGTAATCCCAAGCTGACAGTCCCGCGCTTAGGGCAACCTACGGCTATGTGTTTCTCTATGAATTTCAGGAGAACCACTCCTGCTGCCCAATATGATCTGGTCAAGGCTGCGTTCGAGGGATCAACGGCAGTCATAACCGCAGTGGGGGACAGCAAGCAGCGTATCATGGTCTGGGCCGGGGCGATGACTAATGTCTTTGGCACATACCAGGCTGACTTTTCAGCCGAACTCCTCCACCTTGTGAGCAATTTCCGTTGTGCCCCCCAGCTTAGGACGCATGCAGCACGTAATTGCCCAAGCTTGAGGCGCCGGAACTCCGCCAGCAACGTCAGCAAGCGCTGATCCGCCTGGCAGTGGTACTCTCGTGGAATTCACCGGCCCCGAGAGTGAGGCCGATCACATAGCGACACTGATTGAGCGAGAAATTCACAGGGAAGGTAAGAGTGTAAGGGATTTTTGGATCCTCGTCCTCGGGCAAAGAACGGGCGAGATGATCGAACCTCTGAAAGCTGCGCTTTATGATCGAGGCATTCGCCTCCGTGATGAGTCTCAACTCCAGGACCTTCTTGCTGAGCCAGTCGTCATCTTTTTGCTTGCTATATTGCGGCTTGCCACGAGACTTAGGGACGCGGAGGCCGGCATAACTCTACGGTTGGGGTTGCAGTGCTTATAGGTCTGGACGTAGACGATGATGCTTCACGGATCCAGCAAGAGTCCAAGAGGCTGCTGCAACACGCGAGGGCCGCCTTGGACACCGGGCGTTCTGTGGAAGCGCTGCCCCCAGAATTGGTCGCCATAGTCGGAGACGCCGCGTTTCGGTCCGCGTATGCTCAGTACAGGAGAGGGACGTATCTTCGGCAGGTAGTGAACGGGCTCTCTGAGGCGCTGAAAACATCGGCCGCCACAGCCACAACAGCTCGGGAGGCAGTCGATGATGTGTTGGGGATCGATGTCGTGCCTGGAATTAAAATTCACAAGAGCAAGGGGCTGGAGTTCCACACAGTGATCTTTCTCGGACTTGAAGACTCTCAGTGGTGGGCCTTCTCAAGTCAGGCTGACGAGGAAAAGCGTAAGTTTCTTCGTAGAGTCTCCCGTGCCGCTGAACGGGTCTACTTCACCTTCTGCGACGTCCGGGACGAACGGTGGGGTAGACGGCGGCAACATAGGACACAGATAGGGGACCTGTATACTATTTTGAGGCAGGCCGGAGTTGAACAGTGAATCGCCGGGGATGAAGGGTCGCAAGAGGACAGGAGGAGTTACCCCCCCCCCCCCCCAACTTCATGGACATTCTCTCAATGATTCAATTGCCGCCAGCACAGGTGATTGGTCATCTCTTTCTCGCGGCAACGCCCGCCTTGGACCAGCGAACTGGCTCGACCATTAACAGGTCTTGTCATTACCCGATCTGACTTGCTCTTCCGCTGTCCGCAATATCGATAATTTGCAATCCTATACAGACTATGTAGTTGCCTTTTTCGCTTCCGCTGCTTATTGACTTCTCACCAAAGATACCTACGTTAGCCCCAGAAGCTTTCTATCGCGGTAAATCAGAGAACCGCCCAAAGCTGTCGGAACAGCACTCTAACACTTCGAAACATCGCTGTTTTGGTACGAAAGCGCAAGGAGGGCAACAATGAAAGTGCTAATGGTGCTGACGTCACACGATCGATTGGGCAACACCGGCCGCAAGACCGGCTTTTGGCTGGAGGAATTCGCGGCGCCCTACTATGTATTCCGGGATGCCGGCGTGCACATCACGCTGGCCTCGCCTAAGGGTGGGCAGCCGCCGATCGATCCTAAGAGCGACTTGCCCGAGAACCAGACCCCTGCAATGACACGGTTCAAGAAGGACGCGGAAGCGCAAAAGGAGCTGTCCCGGACACTCAAGCTGTCCCATATGAAGTCGGACGTTTTTGACACCATATTCTACGTGGGCGGCCACGGCCCGATGTGGGACCTCGTAGACAACCCCGATTCCATCGCCTTGATCGAGTCTTTTTACAACTCAGGGAAGCCCGTCGCCGCAGTCTGCCATTCACCGGCCGTCTTCCATCGGGTGATGTACAAAGGCGCTCCGCTCATAAAGGGCAAGCGCGTCACCGGCTTCACCAACGGAGAAGAAGAGGCGGTCCACCTCACCCACGTCGTGCCCTTCCTTGTCGAGGATGAGCTGAAGAAGGTCGGCGGCCTCTATGAGAAGGCGGCCGATTGGGAGAGCTTCGCAATCGTGGACGGCCGCCTCGTCACAGGGCAGAACCCTGCCTCGTCCACGGCCGCAGCCAAGGCCCTTCTGGGTGTAGTCGCCGAGAGGAAGAAGGAGAAGGCTGCTTAGCTTAAGGTCCCCGGTCGCGTTGATAACCGCAGGTTGACAATTCCAGTCCCCGGCCCCATATAATTCTAAAGGGGCCGGGCGCGTCTATTTCTGTCCGTCTATTCAAACAGGGGTCGAATTAAATGGGGCAAATCACGGTGGGCACGGAGCTGCGGTCGTATCTCGCCTACCTTCCCGGCACGCGCTTCCTCTTCGGGAGGTTTGCGAGGAGCGTCCTCACCCTCGTAACGGGCACCACCATCTCCCAGGTCCTGCCGGTGCTTATCGCCCCCTTCCTCACGCGGATGTACGCGCCGGACGCTTTCGGCATGTTCTCGGTTTACGCCGCCTGGTGCCTGATTATCGGCGCAGGCGCGACCGGGCGCTACGAGCTGGCGATCATGCTCCCCGAAAAGGATGAGGAGGCGATCAACCTTGCCGTCCTTTCGGGCCTCATCGCCTTGATTGTAAGCGCGGCCTGTTTTGCCTGCATCATTCTCTCTGGGCCGGTGCTGCATAAGCTCTTCGGCATGGGGCCTGCTCCCGTGTGGCTCTATCTCGTACCGATGACTGCGGCCATCGCGTCTTTGCGGACGGCTGCGACGTACTGGCTCAACCGGCGGCGCGAATTCCGCGCGATAGCGGCCAACCGCGTAGGCCAGTCCGGGACGAGCGCGTGCGCGCAGCTCGGCTTTGCCTTCCTCCCCTGGGGCGGCGGCGGGTTGATCGCGGGCAACATCCTCGGCAACGCTGCCTCCACCTTTTCGCTCTGCCGGCGGATCTGGAAGGAAGAGAAAGGAAAGAAGTATCCGGTCTGCCGGGCAAGCCTCCTGAAAGCGGCGGGCCGGTACAGGAAGTTCCCGCAGTTCTCGGTGGCCGGCGGACTGCTCAACACGATCTCTTTGCAGATGCCCGCGATCCTGCTGGCCTGGCTCTACAGCCCTGTCGTACTCGGCTATTACGCCATTGTCGACAGGATCCTCTGCCTGCCGACCACTCTCATCTCCACCGCGATCGCGGACGTCTTCAGGCAAAGGGCCAGCGATGAATACCGGCGCAACAAAGGCTGCCGCAGGCTGCTCTTACGCTCTACCCTTTCGCTCCTTTTGTTCGGCCTGCCGCCCTTCTGCCTGATAGCCGCCTTCGGCCCGGCTGCGTTTGCCCTCGTCTTCGGCGAAGCCTGGCGCGACGCGGGCGTTTATGCGCGCCTCCTGGCCGTCATGTTCCTCTTCCGCTTTGCCTTCGCGCCGATGTCGGGAACGGTGATCCAGATAACCGAGCGCCTTGAGATAGACACCATCTGGCAATCGGTGCTCCTCGTCCTTTCGTTCCTGTCGATCTTCGTCGGGTACTATTATTTCCACAGCGTCTACGCGAGCCTCACGCTGTATGCGGCCGTCTATGCGGCCATGTACCTTGCGGGTTTCGTGCCTGCGCTGGTCCTCTCCGGCCGCCCGGCAGGCCGTTAGAACGGTTGACAATTATGCCTGCCATACCTACCTTTTGCCTTAGGGCGTTAACCGGGGGTCGGGGCATGGCGCACATACTGCACAAGCTCAAAAGCTCTCTTTCCATTCTATCGAAAGGGTATCCCTGCCTTTTCCTCTGCGAGATGAAAAGGCAGATATGGTCGGACGTCGAGAGCTACGCACTGCGCAGGGACCTGAGCGTGCCGTCTCGCTGCGCCTCCCGCGTCGATACCGATCGCAGTCAGGCCCTTTGAAGCGCACGATGCGAAATACTTTGCAGGGCCCACAGGGTTCCTGGGCAGGCTGACGATAACGCGGACGGACCGGGCGTCGCGGAGCGCGTTCATCGAAGCGGGCATCCCTTCGGCCTACGTGGCAGTGACGGAAGACGGGACGCCCTGTTTCATACAGTGGCTTATCGCGCCGTCGGCAGGCGTTAAAGCGAAGATGTACAGGAAGGATTACCCTCCCCCTCTATCGGACGACGAGGCCATAATGGAAAACGTCTTTGTCCCGAAGAGCCACCGGGGCAAGAAAATCATGGCGTGCGGAATGGCGCTGGTGGCGGAAAAAGGAAACGGGACGGGCTGCCGATGGGCCACAACCAACGTCGAGGCGTGGAACATAGCCTCACTCCGCGGGTGCCTGGCCGCAGGCTTCCATCCTTACGCCTTCAGGAGAATCAGGTGGCGGGCATTCAGGCGTGAATACAGTTTTGCCTGGCTGAACGAATGGCAGTGCAGGAAACTGGAATCCTTATGGCGGCGGGGACTCCTGTCCGAAAAGGGTCCGAACGTAGATAAGAAGGCCGCATGGCGGAGGGCGGGGGCCGAAATCTGCACGCGGCTGCCTGCAGCCGGGGGCGGAACATGAGGGCGGAACAGCTCCTCCAGCGGCTCGTGGGAAAACTGACCGGGCCCGGGTTCGAGGACGGGGCAAAGAGGAAGCAGCTCGCGTCCTCCTACGCCAAAGGCAAGATACTCGACGTCGGGATGTGCGAGAACCCCAATGAATACCTGACCGGTGCGCAAGTAACGGGCCTCGATGTGACACGCCCTGCCGCGATGCCCGCGAATTACTCCAGGTTCGTCCAGGGGGATTGCACGCAGCTCAGCGCAACCCTTGGCGGCGAGACGTTCGATACGATAATCGCCCTGGAAGTAATCGAGCACCTGCCCGACTGGGTGGAGTTCTTCAGGCAGGCCCACCGGTCCCTCCGCAGTGACGGCAGGCTGATCGTCTCCACCCCCTGCCCGGTGCTGTGGCGCACGATCCTCGGGAACGCCCTATTCCCGAAAGGCGTATCGATGGAAGGCGGCGGCACCGGCGGAAAAATCGCATGCAAGCCGTATTACGGCCACGTCGTATTGCACCAGCCGCGTATCCTCAACGCCGTAGCCGCAGAGCTTGGCTTCAGCCTCCTCGAAATACGCAACTCCTCCAAGTCCTCCTCCCTTCCGTTCCTTCAAAAAAATATGCTGTATGTGTATGCGAGAAATTAAAGTCGTTCTCTTATCCAAAAGTCTCGCGGCCTCTTTCGGACGCGCGCGCTGCCGCTCCTGAAGCGCGGCCCCTTCCCCCCCCTTGGTTTAACGGGCAATTTCTGCTAATCTACAGTGGTCAAGATTTATTCAAGGAGGCGCCATGAGCGGCTACCATAAGAGGGACCTCGATAACTTCCCCATGCACAGCATAAAGAGGGTTGAACGCCCCACGACCGGCATCATCGATAAGGCGGTAAAGAGGGTCGATGAGCGGGACAGCGGCTTCAACAAGGCGGCCCTTGGCGTCTATGGCCCCGTACTGGCGAAGGAAAGGAACCGCTTCGTTATGAAGCACCCCCTTTCCGGCGCGTTGGGGAACATGCAGGTGTTCCTGCGCAACATAGTTGACGGAGTGGCGGCCGCCCAGAAGGCGCCCTTGCCGGACGACCCGCAAACCGTCGCCGATCATATCAAGGAGACGGCCTATTTTCTGAGGGCCGACGCAGTCGGCATTTGCAAGCTGCCGCCCTATGCAGTTTACTCGAAGAGCTTCCCGCACGGCGAGCCCGTCGAATTGACGCACAAGTACGCCATAGCGGTCCTGATCGACCAGGACTGGCGGACCTCGCGTGCGACTAACGGCCACAATTGGATCAGCAACTCCATGAGCTTCATGGCTTATTCGGCCTCCGGTTTCATCGCCTGCATCCTTGCCGACTACATCCGCAGGCTCGGATACCCGGCCAGGGCGCACCACGCCCGCAACTACCAGGTGGTCGTCCCGCCGATCCTGCTGTGGGCGGGGCTCGGCGAGATGAGCCGCATCGGGGACTGCGTGCTCCATCCGTTCATGGGGCCGAGGTTTAAAGCGGCAGTCGTCACTACGGACCTGCCGATGGCTGTGGACAAGCCCATCGAGTTCGGCGTCCAGGACTTTTGCTCGAAGTGCAAGAAATGCGCGCGGGCGTGCCCTTCGGGCGCGTTGAGCGACGGCGGCAAGGAGATGTACAACGGCTACGAGCGCTGGCCGAGCGACATCCGCAAATGCACCACGATGCGGGTAGGCAACCAGCACGGCTCCGGCTGCGGCACCTGCATCAAGGCCTGCCCCTGGAACAAGCCTTACACGCCCCTCCACAGGGCGGTAGGCTGGGCGGTGAGACATTCCGACATCGCGAGGAGCATGGCCATCCTGGGCGACGGCCTGATGGGCTACGGCAAGCCCCACCCGGACGACCAATGGTGGCTCGACCTCGAAGAGGTGGACGGCGTGGTGCAGTCGCCCCATAAGCACGCGGGCAGGCACCTCTGGGCGGGCGACGACTAGACTCTTTAAGCCTGAACAAGTCCGTGATACTATAATGGGGCCTGGAAGGCGCAACGGGAATGGAAACTGTCCGTCATGCTCGGAAGACAAAGCTAAAGAAACGATCTGAAGGACCGCGAAAGAAGCTCTGTCCCATCTTCTCCCTTGCTGCCCTGCTCCTCTCCCTCGTTGTCTTCGCTATCGCAAGTCCGGCCGCCCTCCCCTGCCGTGCTGCAGCAGAGACGAATGAAATCCGCGTCGGCAGCGAGATGGAATTCCGGCCCTACGCCTTTGTCGACAAGGACGGCCGGGCCGCGGGGTTCTCCATCGATCTCATAAAGGCCGTAGCCGAGGCCATGAACCTCCCGATAAAAATCTCTACCGGCCCCTGGGATACCGTCTGGAACGACCTCGTAGCCGGCAGGCTCGACGTGGTGCCCAGCGTGACAAAGCTGCCCGAGCGCGCCCGCGTCGTCGATTTCAGCCTTCCCCACACGGAAACCTTCGATGCGTTCTTCGTCCGCAAGGGAGACCCTCCCATAAACGACATCGAGGGGGCAAAGGGGAAGGAGATAGTGGTCGTGCGCTCCGACGCCGCTCATCACTCGCTCCTCGCGCGCAACTTCCAAGGGCGCATAGTCCCCGTGAGAACGGTGCCCGAAGGGTTGTCCCTGGTGGCCTCCGGCAGGCACGACGCATTCCTCTGCCCGAAGCTCATCGGAACGATAGCCGTCAAGGAGCATAGCATCAAGGGCCTCGTCTCCGGCCCCCCTATCCCCGACTACAAGCGGGTCTTTTCATTCGCCGTGAGGAAGGGAGACGAGGACCTGCTGGAGAAGCTGAACCAGGGCCTCATGATCGTCAAGACGAGCGGGCAGTACGACCGTATCTACGAGAAATGGCTCACCGTCGACCAGCCCTGGCGCAGGATGCAGAAATACGTCATGCCCGCCATCCTCGCCCTGGCAGCTATCACCCTTATCGCACTGATCTGTGCATTGATGCTCCAAATGCTGGTGAGGAAGCGCACGCGCGAGCTTGCACAGAGCAATGATATGTTGCGCACGGCCAGGGAGGGACTCGAAGAGAAGGTGTCGCAGCGCACGGCCGAGCTTACGGAGGCGAACCTGGCGCTCGAATCGGAGATAGCGGAGCGGAAGGCGGCCGGGGAGGCCCTGCGTCGGAGCGAGCAGCGGTGGGCGACCACGCTATCGAGCATAGGCGACGCGGTCATCGCTACAGACAAGACCGGCCGGGTCGCATTCCTGAACGCGATTGCCGAAGGCCTGACCGGCTGGACCCTTGATGGCGCAGCCGGGAGACCGGTCACCGAGGTGTTCCACATCATCAACGAGCAGACCCGCAAAACGGTCGAAGACCCCGTCGCCAAGGTGCTCCGGGAAGGGATGATCGTCGGTCTGGCCAACCATACAGTGCTCGTAAGGAAAGACGGAACGGAGCTCCCCATCGACGACAGCGGCGCGCCGATACGGGATGGAGACGGCAACACCATGGGCGCAGTCCTCGTCTTCCGGGACATAACGGACCGCAAGCGGGGAGGAAGAGATGAAGAACGCCCATCGCCTCCTTGCCGACGTTATCGACGGAGCCCTCTCCATCTTCCTCAAGGACCGGGATGGAAGGTTCATTACCATCAACACGCGCCTCGAGAAGATGCTCGGCATGACCAGGGAGGAGCTTAGGGGCAAAACAGATCGGATATCGCGCCGAAGGAGATCGCTGACTGCTGGCAGTCCCATGATACGCAGGTCATGAGGGACGGGCAGCCTTTGCAGATAGAGGAAGATGCCGATTTCAAGGACGGCAGCCACGTCTTTCTGGCAAGCAAGTTCCCCCTCGTCGATGCCTCCGGTGAGATTTACGGCATCGGCGCCATCTCCCACGACATCACGGACCGCAAGCGCCGGGAGGCGCGCATCGCCAGGCTTTCACAGCTTTATGCAACGCTCAGCCGGGTGAATGAAGCCATCGTGCGCATCCGCGACGGGGGCGCGCTATATGAGAAGGTCTGCCGCATCATCGCGAAAGAAGGGGCATTCCCTCTCGTATGGATCGGCGAGGTAAAGGACCGGCATGTGGCGCCGGCTGGCATACTGCGGGCCCGCCGCCGACTACCTCAAGGAAATACGGGTAGACGTGGACGGCGTGTTCGGCCAGGGCCCGACCGGGACCTGCGTCCGGGAAGACCGGCCCGTCGTCAACGACGACTTCGATACCAACCCCGCCACCCTGCCATGGCGCGAAGCGGCGATGAGCCACGGCTTCAGGCTCGAGCGCATGCTTCCCCCTGCGCCGCCGGGGCAAAGCCGTCGGCGTGCTGACGATCTACGGCAGCCGGCCCCATGACTTCGACGCGGAGCAGTTGGAGCTGCTTCAGGCCCTCGCCGCCGATATCTCCTATGCCCTCGACACGCTGGAGCATGAAAAGGCGCGGAGCCGGACGGAATCCGATCTCCAGAAAAGCCTCAAGAGGTTCGAGCTCCCTCGCCTACACTGCGAGCGAGCTGCTTCGCGCCCCGACCCGCAGAAGCTGATCGACTCCCTCTGCCGGCAGGTGATGGAGCACCTCGGCTGCCACGCCTTCTTCAATTTTCTAGTGGTCAAAGAGGTGGGAAGGCTCAGGCTTAACGCCTATGCGGGCATCCCTGAAGAGGAGGCCCACAAGATCGAATGGCTCGATTACGGGGTGGCCGTTTGCGGCTGCGCGGCGCGCGACGCCTCCCGGATAGTGGCCGAGCATATCCCCACCACGCCCGATCAGCGCACGGAGCTCGTGAAATCCTACGGCATCAAAGCATACGCGTGCCATCCGCTCCTCGGGCCCCGAGGGTCGGTCATCGGCACCCTCTCCTTCGGCACGTGTGACAGGGAAACTTTCAGCGACGAGGACCTCTCCCTGATGAAGGCAGTGGCGGACCAGGTCGCCGTGGCAATGATCCGCGTGAGAGACGTTGAGGCCGTGAAGAAGGTCCGCGACGGGCTTGAAGAACGCGTGAAGGAAAGGACGGCGGAGCTTCGCGAATCCGAAGAAGCTTTGAGGCGCGCGAGTGCTTACAACCGGAGCCTCATCGAGGCAAGTCTCGACCCCCTCGTCACCATCGACCCCGGGGGGCGCATCAGCGACGTGAACGCGGCGACGGAACACGCTACGGGCTATACACGGTCCGAGTTGATCGGGACCGATTTCTCGGACTACTTTCACCGATCCGGAGAACGCGCGGGCCGGATACAGGCGGGTCTTCGACGAAGGGCAGGTCCGGGACTATCCCCTCGAAATCCGCCACAGGGACGGGCGCGTCACAAAAGTTCTCTACAACGCCTCCGTCTACAGGGACGTGACGGCTCGGTGATCGGCGTCTTTGCGGCGGCCCGCGACGTCTCCGAGCAACAAAAGCTCGAGGCCCAGCTCCGCCAGGCGCAGAAGCTGGAGGCCCTCGGGACGCTGTCCGGCGGCATCGCCCACGACTTCAACAACATGCTCGCCTCCATCATCGGCTTTACCGAGATGATCAAGGACCATACCCCTGAGGGGAGCCGGGAGCATCGCCACGCCCGAAGGGTCCTTGAGGCAGGCATCAGGGGCCGCGACCTCGTCAGGCAGATGCTGACGTTCTCGCGGCAGACCGAGCAGGAAAAGAAACCGCTTCGCCTGTCGAGTATCGTCAAGGAAAGCGTCAAGCTCCTCCGAGCGTCGATACCATCTACAGTCAGCATCAAGTTCAGCATAAAAAGCGAGTCGGGCGTCATCCTCGGCGACCCCACCCAGATCTCGCAGGTCCTCATGAACCTCGCCACGAACGCGGCCTACGCGATGCGGGAAACAGGGGGCACCTTCGAGATAGAGCTTTCCGATTTCAGTGTCTCGCCCACCAGCGGGGACCCGCATGGCATAGATTCGGGACTATACATGCGGCTGACGGTCCGCGACACCGGCGCCGGCATACCCCCGGAAATCGCAGACAGGATATTCGACCCATTTTTCACGACAAAGAAGATCGGTGAGGGGACCGGCCTCGGCCTCTCGGTAGTGCTCGGCATCGTCAAGCAGGCCCACGGCTATATCACCGTTGAGTCAGAGCCGGGCAAAGGCTCGACCTTTAACGTCTATTTCCCGAAGATCGTGGAAGAGCCGGTTGCGCAAGGGGTGGCCGGAGACGAGGCTGCGCCTACCGGCAAAGAGAGCATCCTGTTCGTGGACGATGAAGAGGCGCTCGTGGAGATGGGCGAGGAGCTTCTTGCGGACCTCGGATACGAAGTCGCCTCCCGCACAGGGAGCAGGGAGGCCCTGGCCCTCTTCAGGCTCGACCCCTCCCGCTTCGATCTCGTGATCACCGACCAGACGATGCCTGATATGACGGGGGTCCAGCTTGCCTCTGAGCTTCTCTCCATCCGCCCCGACATACCCGTCATCCTTTGCACCGGCTTCAGCCACACTGCCGGCGAGGAGTCGACGAGGGCGGCAGGCATAAAAGGGTTCGTCATGAAGCCCCTGACGAAACGGGAGCTTGCAAAGACGGTTAGAAAGGTCCTCGACGCGCGAGACGCAACGATAGGCTCGTCCGGCCGGCGCAGATTGTCATCTTGACAAAATGCTTCCCTCCTGCGAAGCTATAAAAGTTCTGGGGGAGATGCCTGCTGTGTGAAACCGACAAGCACCGAAAACAAGAAAGGCTTCTATAACAGGTCACTGGAAAGGGCCCTTCAGATACTCGATATATTCAGCCTGGAGCGTCAGGCGCTCAGCAAGAGCGAGCTTTCCAAGCTCCTCGGCCTTTCGAGGGCCACCATCCTCAGGCTCTGCTCTACCCTGGCCGAGTACGGCTATCTCACGCAAGACCAGGAGACAAAGAAATATTCCCTCGGCATGCGGTTGTTCGAGCAGGGGAGCGTCGTCTTCAATACTCTTTCGGTCCGGAAAGCCTCAGCCCTGCCCCTCACCCAGCTCCAGCAGCGGATAGGGAAAACCATCTTTCTATGCATTCTCGACAACGACGAGCTGCTTTACATCGACAAGAGGGAAGACGGCAACAGCGTCATTACGTTCACTTCCAAGATAGGCACCCGCCGGCCCCCTTACTGGGGGATGTGCGGCCCAATGCTCATGTCCCATCTCTCCGACGATGAGACGGAAAGACTGCTGGCCAAACACCCGCTGAAGCCACTAACAAGGCGATCGGTCACCGACAGGAAAGAATTCAAGGCCTGGCTGCGCAGGGTAAAGGACCAGGGATACGCAATCGACCCGGAGGCGACCCTCGAAGGGATCACGGGAGTGGCCGCCCCTGTCAGGGACTTTACGGGAAAAGTCATAGCCTCCGTAGGAGCGGCGATCTTCTCCTCGTCCCTGACCGACGACATCCTGCCGACAATAATAAGCGAGGTCGCCGATACGGCCCTGACCGTCTCGATTAACCTGGGATATAAACCGTGAGTTGCGCTTACGGCGTCCCCTCACGCTCCAGCTTTTTCCGGAACAGCCGGGCGCGCCGGTCGCTCTTTTTTCTTGACAAAGAGAGAGGTTCGCACGTACTGTTTACCAAATGCACAGGGTATGTTCACTAGGTGAACACTTACCGGAACAAACCTACATAAGGAGAGGCATATGGCTATCGATCCAAGTATCTATTGGAACCCCATTACCGAGACGCTGCCCAGGGAGAAGCTGCAGGAGCTTCAGGTCAGGAAGTTCAAGCGCATCTTCACGTGGGCGTATGAGAAATCGCCCTTTTACGGCAAGCTTTACAGGGACGCAGGGATACAGCCCGGAGACATCAAGACGCTTGCCGATATAAGGAAGGTCCCCAAGATCGACAAGGGTATGCTCAGGGACGTGCAGACCAGGCCGCCCTTCCCTTACGGGGACATGCTTGCGGTGCCCCTTAAAGACGTAACCTGTTTCCGCCAGACCAGCGGCACTACCGGCACCCCCGTCTATCAGGCCGACACGTGGCAGGACTGGGAGTGGTGGGCCGAGTCATGGGCTTACATACTCTATGCCCAGGGTTACAGGGACACCGACCGCATGTTTATCCCCTTCGGCTACAACATCTTCGTCGCCTTTTGGGCCTGCCATTACGCAGCGGAAAAGTTGGGCTGCGAGGTCGTTCCCGGTGGCGTCCTCGACACAGAGGCGAGGGTCATGAAGATGAAGGAGCTTAAGTGCACCGCCTTCGGCGCGACGCCTACTTACGTGCTCGGCCTTGCCGATACGGCGAAGAAGATAGGGATAGACCCGAGGAGCATAGGCATTAAGCGCATCACGTGCGCAGGCGAGCCCGGCGCAGCCATTCCGACGACCAAGCAGCGCATCGAGGACGCATGGGGCGCGAAAGTCTACGACCACATAGGCGCGACCGAGATAGGCGCCTGGAGCTACATGTGCACCCACCAGTCCAGGGGCCTGCACGTGAACGAGGCGTTCTTCCTGGTCGAGATCGAGGACGTGGAAACCGGCGAGATCATAGAAGAGCCGGGCAAGAACGGCAAGATGATAATCACGGCCTTCGACAGGATGGCAAAGCCGTGCATCCGCTTCGACTCGAAAGACGTCATTCGCTGGGCCGATTACTCGTGCGAATGCGGCAGGACGTTCCGCATCATCGACGGCGGCGTGGTAGGCAGGGCGGACGACATAACGAAGGTAAAGGGCGTGCTTTTGGCCCCTACCGCGATAGAAGAGGTCGTGCGCAGCTTCACCGAGCTGTCGGATGAGTATGAAGTGGTCGTTTCCAAAAAGGGCGACATCGACGACATCTCCTTGAAGATCGAAATCAAGCCGGGCCTTGAGGGAGATAAGGAATCGATACTCACCAGGCTCAAGGACGAGCTGCGGGTAAAAACAAACCTCGGGTACAAGATCGAGGTCCATCCCCACGGCAGCCTTCCCAGGTATGAGGTGAAGGCGAAGAGATTCAAAGACCTGAGAAAACACTAGGAGGGGCAAGCCGTGATAGACAAAAAGAAAATAGAAGAAATGGATGCGCATATAAAACTGATCAGAAAGACCGCCGAGGAGCTAACGGCCACGTGCGAGGGGATCGAGGCGGTTAAGAAGAACGTAGTCCGCCTCCTTGCCAGCACCCGGATGCTGAGAGCTCAATATAAGCGATGTGAAGGACCTGCTTTAGAGCGAGCCGGCCTTTAACTGTAAGTCGTTGCCTCGTCCCTGCACCAGGCAAGGCGTTCAAAGTCAAAGCATCCCGGGGGGGACGCAGCACTTAAAGAGGGGGATTCAATGGAAAACGCTCTCGACCTTTTCCTGAGGGTTTGCAAGGCGGTGCTTAACGTCATTGCCAGCGCCGCCCTTACCTTCATGATGTTTCTTACCGTCGCCGACATTGTCTGCCGCGCCCTCGGCCATCCGCTCGTCGGCACCTACGAAGTAGTCAGCCTCGCTCTCGCCCTCGTCATAGGGTTCGGCATCCCCAGGGTCTCCCTGGACAAGAGCCACGTCTATATGGAAATAGTCCTGGAGAAGCTCGGCACGAAGGCCAAGGCCGTCTTCAACACATTCACGCGCGTCATCTGCCTCTGCCTTTTCCTCCTGATCGCCTACAACCTGTTCAGCGTAGGCGCAGAGTTCCACGCATCAGGCGAGGTCTCTCCTACGATCAGGCTCCCCTTCTACCCGATAGCCTACGCGGTGGGGGTTTGCTGCTTCATAGAATGCGTAGTCTTTATATCGCAGATCGTGAAGATCTGGAGGGGCCATTATGAATGAGATAACCATAGGCATCGTCGCGCTCATCGTACTTCTGGCCCTCTTTTCTACGGGCATAGAGCTGGGGTTCGCCATGGCCGCGGTCGGCTTCTGCGGCTTCGCTTACTTCAACGGCTTATCAGCCGCAATGAACCTCCTGGGAAGGGACGTCTACGACGTCATCACGAACTACGGCTACACGGTCTTCCCCCTGTTCATCCTCATGGGCCAGATAGGCTTCAACGCCGGCATTGCGGTCAGGCTCTATTCGGCCGCCAATAAGTTCGTGGGGCACATCCCCGGCGGCCTCGCCATGGCGACCGTCATAGGCGCCACGGGGTTCAAGGCGATCTGCGGCTCGTCGGCCGCAACCTCGGCCACCTTCGCGGCAGTCGCAGTCCCCGAGATGGACCGCTTCGGCTACGACAGGAGGCTCTCGACCGGCATCGTCGCAACGGTCGGAAGCCTGGGCTGCATAATCCCTCCCTCCGTCGTCCTCATCATATTCGGCATATTGACCGAGCAGTCGATAGGCCAGCCTCTTTCTGGCAGGCATGATCCCCGGCTTTCTGATCGCCTTCCTCTTCCTTTTCATCATCTACGGGTGGGCCAAGTTGTACCCTAAGGCCGCACCATTGTCTGCGAAGTCAAGCTGGGGGGATAGGGCAAGGAGCCTGCCGGAGGTCGTCTGGATCGTCCTCGTCTTCCTCGTCGTCGTCGGCGGCATGATGGCCGGCTACTTCACGCCGACGGAAGCAGGCGCAGTAGGCACCTTCGCCATCTTCATCCTATCGATAGCCACCCGGAACATGAACTTCAAGAAGTACGTGCTCTCGCTTGCCGAGGCCACCCGCACGGCAGGCATGATCTTAATGCTGATCGCAGGCTCGACCATACTCGGCCACTTCATCGCAGTGACCAACATCCCCCAGGCCGTGGCCGACTGGGTAGTCGCCCTGCCCCTGAACCGGTACGTAATCATGATACTCATCTGCTTTGTCTACGAGCTGGGGGGCTCCTTTATCGACGATTTGGCCTTTATGATCCTTGCGACCCCGATCTTCTATCCGGCCGTCTTGAAGCTCGGCTTCAGCCCGTTATGGTTCGGGATAGTGATCGGCGTTGTCGTCATGATCGGCGTCGTCATCCCGCCTGTCGCAGTCTGCGTCTTCGTCGTAAAGAACATCACGAAGGAGCCGATGAGCCGCATATACAGAGGCGTGGCCCCGTTCCTGCTCTCTTTAGTCTTCGTCTGGGGCCTTATGTTCGTCTTCCCGCAGCTTGCCCTCTGGCTGCCTTCGGTCTTCTATGGCAAGTAAGAGGGGTGAAAGGGGTATAAAGGTAGGCAAAAAACCTTCAAAGGGGGTAACAAGATGCTAAGAAAACTGACGGTCTTTTTGTGTGTCCTGGCGCTTTTTCTATCGTTCTCTTCCATCGCAGGCGCGGATGTGATCAAGCTGAAGCTGGCCAACTACTTCCCGCCCGTCCACATGAACTCGGTCATGCTCGGCAAGTGGGCCGACGAGCTTAACAAGAAGCTCGCGGGCAAGGTGGAGATAACACAGTATACGGGCGGCACGCTCCTTACCGCCCCCAAGATCGCCCCGGGCGTACTGACGGGCATTGCCGACATCGGCTTCTCCCACTGCTCGTACACCCGCGGCCGCTTCCCCGTAATGGAGATCATGGAGCTGCCTATAGGGTTCCCGAGCCCCTGGATCGCGGGCCACGTCTCCAATGACTTCTATGACAAGTTCAAGCCGAAGGAATGGGACGCATTCCATCCCATCATGTTCTCGACAAGCCCCGTCAACGTCCTCCAGTCGCTCAATAAGCCCGTAAAGGCCTTGGAAGACATAAAGGGCATGAAGCTCCGGGGCCCCGGCAGGATAGGCGACATAGCCCGCGCACTGGGCGCAGTCCCGATGCCTATCGAGATCGTCGATACCTATGAAGCCCTGCGCCGCGGCGTAGTGGAAGGCAACTTCGGCCCATTAGAGCAGCTCAAAGGGTTCAAGATCGGCGAGGTAGAGAAGTACGTCACGGCCTCCTGGAAGATAGGCAGCGTCTTCTCCTTCTATGTAATCATGAACAAGAACAAGTGGAACAGCCTGCCCGCAGACGTACAGAAGATCATTACCGACTACTCCAAGGGCGAGTTCCTGGATCAGTGGCTCGTCGAGTGGAACCGCATCGACATCGAGGGCGGCGACTGGTTCAAGAAGCAGGGCGGCCAGATAATCCCCATATCCGACGCCGAGAGCGCCAGGTGGGTAAAGGCGGCACAGCCTGTCATCGCCGACTTCAAAAAAGACATGACAGCCAAAGGCTACAAAGCCGCCGAGGTCGATGCCTGGATAAGCTTCATCAAGGAGCGCATCGAATACTGGAAGGCCCAGGAGAAGGCGAAAAAGATACCTACGGCGTATCAGTACTAGGAATATATGACCCTGCTGCAACAGCAGGGTCATAAAGCGAGCGCATGCGTAGCGCCGAGCGGGAAGGCTCCTCGGGCTTTGCCCGTGGAGGGGGTGCCGAACCCCAATAACTGTAAAAGAAGATACCTACGGCGTATCAGTACTAAAAAAACTTTTAGCGTTTGATCGGGGGAGATACGGAACCGCAAAGCGGGGCTGGATTTCCCCGTTTTATATTCAGCCGGACAAGCTATTGTTTTCCATTGTACCCCGAAGTGCTTCGGCGGGTTATCTCTTGAGCCGTATCCCTGTTGCCCAATGAGTTTTGACAATGTATTGTATTATATCATACAATTAACTGTACAATATAGTAGGGAAGCACTGTACATGGATTATCGGTTTGGGGTAGACGCCCTTTATCAGAGGTTCGGGGTATGGAATGGATACCTTACCGGGAAAGTACGCCTGATTGGATGCGGGGGAACGGCACTCACCCTGCTCGGGTTCAAAGGAGACGACCAAGGACGTCGACTTGATAATACCCGACGAGCAGGAATACGACTCTTTTGTAAATACATTGCGACAACTCGGATACAAACAGGTGCGAGGGCATAGCTGGCAATCGGACAGTGACCCATTCTTTATCCTGGATATCTTTCGCGGTAACTATATTCACACGACCGGGCTCTCGAATTCCCCTGGCCCAGGGAAATCATGTGCTGGTAAAGGAGTACACTCGCATCTACCTGGGAGTGCTTAATGATTACGATCTCATAATAAGCAAGCTCCTTCGCGGCACGTTGTTGATTTTGATGACTGCCGCGCTCTGGCTGCAAGACGCCACGGCGCATCGACCTGACCAGACCTGAGAACTTTTTAGGCAGACGTGTTGGGCCAGCCGGGTGTGGAAAGGGTTACGAAGCACTTGCAGATTTTCGTCGAAGAACAAAGGGGGCTGTACGATGGCGCGCAAGGATGATGATTTTGACGAAAGAGTCGCAAGACTCGGATTTCCTCTCCTGCAAATGGACCCGAAAATGGAAACCAATAAAACGCTCGCCCAGGTGGTTCAGAGCAACGATCCCCGTCTTTTGGAGGGGTTTCCCGTGATGCTCGCAAATAGCTTGGAGAACCGGCATTTCGATTACAGCCAGGTGCGCAACTTCCTGGCCCACTCATCCGATGGTCCCGCGAAATTAGATTGTTTACTCGCCCTGTCGGTCGCACTCTACCTGTCCCTTAACGTCAACGGTCAGGAATTCAAAAATCTGAGGCGTTCACTAAGAAGACAAACGCCCGCACCCGAAGATTTTCTCGACGCATTTAAGTCGAACGGCGAGATGGACGCGTGCGGCCATCGGATGTCGGCAGAGAGGGTGACAACGACCTTCCGAAATTATTATCTCGGCAGCCGCCCTCATGGAGAAGAAGCAGATAGAAGAACGAGCCGCCTGGGCGATCTCCTCTCGACAAAGCGATCGTATGACCTTGAATACTCCCTCTCAAAGCTATTCACGCCAAGGCAGAAGGAGCTTGTTTTGAAGAAATTCAGAGGAGAGAAGCTCACTAAGACAAAGAAGGAGTACTATTCGAGAAGTATCAAAAAAAAGCTCTCGGCCGTGGCGAACGAAGACCTGCATCAACTGGCAATGAAGCTGTCGTGAGTAGATAGTGACATAGGCCGGGATTGCGCCCGGCCTATGTCACATTAATCTCTATAATATTCTGGGGATGATATTCCCGCCTGATGGGAATATCGCCACGTCCGCCTTCGGCATCTTTGCCGCCAGGCTGTCTACCGTCTTCTGCAGGTCGTTAGAGTACTCCATCCCCATCATCGTCACCTGCTCGGCCGTCAGGCCTTCTGTAACGTGGACGATGCGGCATTTCTCGACGAAGTCCTTGAAGTGCACGATCTGCATGATGTAGGAGATGCCGAACGGCTTCAGGCTGTCGGCTATGTGCCCGTCCACGAAATCGCGGTGCACCTCGGTGGCGCTCCGGCTGGCCGCCATCTCCTTAATCAGCGGCAGTATGGGGCCCGCCTCCTTCTGCGCCGCCACCCAGACTACGGTGCCGCCCGACCTGGTCGCTCCGCAGCCCATGTGCAGCGCCTTCGTGGCCTGCACCCCTATCTCCAGGGGCGCGGCCGAGGTGATCGTGATGTCTGCCTGGTGCGGCAGGTTCATCACGTACAGGGACTCCGCAAAGCCGGCCCCGGCACGCTGCTCGGCCTCCGGGTTGCCCGCGAAGGCCTTAAGCACCTGCTTCTTCTCGTTCATCACGAAATCGAGCTTGAAGGCCAGCCTCGACAGGCGTCCCGCGTCCACTATCTCTTCCCAGAACGGGTTGCCGTCGAGCAGGTTGACCTTGCTGTTCCTGTTGCGCATCAGGGCGAAATGGTGCTCGGCAACCGACCGGTACGAGGCGACGCCCGGCATGATGATCTTGTAGCCGCCGCCGTAGCCGGCGGTCGGGTGCGGCATGCACTCGCCGACGGCCACAACGATGTCGGCCAGAGCCACCTGCCGGTTCAGCTCTACAAGCATGCCCCTGTGCGTCCTGCCTATGGTTATGTTTTCAGGCGACTTCGCGTCATGGCAGAGGAGCCTGCCCGCAAGGCGGCGCGCGGCCTCCGGCCCTACCTTCCCGGCCAACTGCTCCGTAGAGAGCACGGGGTGCGTGCCGGTCGCGCACACGGCCGTGACCCGCCCGTCGGGCACGCCCGCTTTGTTAATCCGGTCCAGCATCTGCGGTATCGCTAAATGTGCGGGGGTCGGTCTCTGGAGGTCGTCGAAAAGCAGCACGACGTCCATGCCCGGCTTCACAAGCTCTTCGAGCTTAGGTGAGCCGATAGGGTTGTCCAACGCCCGGCCAACCTCGGCGACCGGGTCGGCCGCTACCTGCGGCGCCGCCTTGTCGGCCTCGCTTATGACGTTCCAGCCCGACGGTATGGTAAAGTCCAGCCGCCGGCCCGAGTAGTTGATATAGCATTCCACCTGAGCGCCCCCTTTATATCCTTGAATCCAAGCTGTCGGCCGTCTATTTCGACTTCGACAGCAGCTTCTTCAGCTCAGCGCCGTTCTTCGGGTTCTTGCTGATGATGTCCTTCCAGCCCTCGTCGTATGCGATTTTCAGGAACTTGTCTCTCTCCGCCGCCGGCAGGGTGATCGTCTCTATCCCTTCTTTCGTCAGGAGCGAGTGCTCCGTCCTGGCCAGCGCCTTGTAGTAGGCGACTACCTCTTTCTCAGCCTCCACGGTCGCCTCCGTCAGAACATCCTGAAGGTTCTTGGGCAGCTTCTCGAATGTCTTGAGGTTCATCACGAGCGGATTCGGACCCGTATAGAACGTGGGCTCCACCATGTACTTGGTCTGTTTCTGCCATCCCCAATCGCGGATGCCGACCTCCGGCCAGCAATAGCCGTCCACTACGTTCCTTTCCAGGGCCACGTAGACCTCCGTGGGCGGGATTACCACCGGGTTTCCGCCGAGGCCCTTTATGGCCTGAAGGTACATAGGCGACACGCGGATGTTAAGCCCGTGCAGGTCGGCCGTCTTTATGGGCTTCTTGAGAAAAAGCTGGAACGGTATCTGTATGCCGAGCCGCCCCAGATAATAGAGCCCCTGTCTTCTTGTGCAGGTCGTTCATGTACGCCCAGGCGCCGTTGGCCCGCTCCTCGGCAGGGGTGTAGTCGGACAGCTTGTGGGCGTCCACTTCGGGGATGACCGATACGTAGTAGGCGTTCGTCGTGAAGACCATGTCTACCATGCCCCGCTGCACGGCCTGCACCTGGTCGGGCGTCTTCACCGCCTCCGGCCCGCCGATGAACTGTATCTTCAACTGGCCGGGCGCCTTCTTCGCCACGATCTGTCGACCGGTTCGGTGAAGATGGTGAATGCCTTGTACTCGGTCGCCGTCTTCGGCCAGGCGGTCACGGCTTTCAGGACCGTTTCGGCCCCGGCCGGCGCCACGCCCACGCCAACGATAAAACACGCAAGGGACAGCAGGACACCTGCTATAACTGCTTTCTTACATCATGGTCGCCTCCACTCCGTCTTTTTTGTTTCATATTTTGCTCCCCATCTGCTCTCTCACACAACTTATTTCATCATACCCATGAGGTTCGGCACAATCGTCGCGATGGACGGGAAAGCCATTACGATGGCGATGCACAGTATATCGACTATGACGAAGGGCGTCACTGCCTTCCAGATGTCGCGCATGGTGATTTCCGGCGGGGCGACGCCTTTCATGACAAAGAGCGTAACGCCGAAGGGCGGCGTGATGAGGCCCGTCTCCAGCGCGATCAGCATCATCACGCCGAACCAGATAGTGTTGTAGTGAAACGCGTTTACGACGGGCATGAATATGGGGATGGTTATCATCATGATGGCCACCGTTTCCATGAAACAGCCCATGATGAGGACAACCAGCATCATAGCCATAATGACGACAATGGGCGGAATGGGCAGGTTGGTGATGAAGCTCGTCATGCCGGAGGCGGCGCCGGTGAAGGCGAGTATCTCGCCGTAAGTGCTCGACACGATGATGATCATGAAGATCATGGTGCTTACCTTCACCGTGCCCAGGACCGCTTTCTTCACGATGTCCCAGTTCAGGCGCCTGTAACAGAGGGCGAGGATGAAGGAGCCGAGCGTCCCTGTCGCGGCCGCCTCCGTAGGCGTGGCCACGCCCGAGGAATATGAGGCCGATCACCATGAAGATGATGAAGCCCAGGGGCAGGAGATATGACCACGGTGACCCGCACCTTCTCCCTGAAGGGCACCTTCGGGATATCGTAGGTGGGCGCCTCTTTGGGGAAGATGCGGCACCAGACGACGACGTAGACGAAATAAAGGCCGGACATGATTATCCCCGGCAGTATGCCCGCGATGAGGAGCTGCCCCACGTCGATATTGGCGAGGCTCGCGAGCACGACGGTAAGGGCGTTCGGCGGGATGAGGGCATCGACCGTGCCGACGCCCATAAGAGGCCCGAGGCTCATGTTCTTGCTGTATCCCCTGTTTCAGCATCTCAGGGAGCAGGATGGCGCCCAGAAGCGCGCACGTCGCTATCGTGGAACCGCTACAGGGCGCCGATAATCACGCCCATGATGACCGCCAGGATGGAGAGCCTGCCGGGGAGCTTGCCGAGCCACTTATCGAGGACGTTCACCGCATCCAGCCCGAGGCCGGTGTGGAATATCAGCTCCCCCATGAGGATGAAAAAAGGCACGGGGAGGAGCGTAAAGGTCGTGATCGACGTAAAAGCGCCCGTCACCACGCCGACAAGGCCCGGCCGTCCCGCCAAGGAAGAAAATAGGCGGCTACCATGTTGACGATGAGAAAGGCGAAGGCGATGGGCACGCCGGTCAGGAGCAGGAAGACCATGCCGCCGAAGAGCAGCGATATAGTAGTGTACCATTCCATGCGCTACCTCCCTGCCCCGTCGCCTGCGATCCTGCCCCAGGCCATTCTGAGGAATTGGATGGTGAGCAGCAGGAACCCTATGGGGATGATGAAAAAGACCGACGCTTTCGGAACGGTCACGGCCCTGACGTCCGTAACGTGGTTGACTATCGACTCATATCGTATAAGCCACGCCGTAATAAAAACATACGACGCAGACGATAGCGCTGACGATAGAACATGACGATATCGAGGCCCCGCTTCTTTCCGTCGCTCAGGCTGCCGTAAATATATCCGTGGTTATATGGCCGCCCTCCCGGAGGAGCCATGCGGTCGCGAGAAAGACGATCCAGAGCAGGCCATATTCGGTGGTCTGCGTGATCCATATCGTCGTCTGGTTGAAGAGGAACCTCATGAAGATCGTGTAGCAGACGGCCGCGCAGATGAAGACGAGCACTACGCCGGCCAAGACGGCCATAACGTCAAGGAGCCGGTCAAACGCCTTCCAGAAGGGGTTCATGACGATGATGCCTCCTTTACTATTCCGGGCAGATTGACGCCGCAGGAGAGGACGGTGCGTCGAATGCACCGCCGCCGACATTCCATCTTATAAAGATAGACCCGGTAAGTCAACGCTTCTTTTCCTTCCGCTTCTGCTCGATATCGCGGTACGCGTCTTCCTTGAACTGGGCCAGGTGGACCACCACGGCCGCCCTTATCCCCTCTTCCGCTCCCGCCTCGATGGCCGCGAGTATCCGCCTGTGGCCGTCCAGCGCGCGCTCGGCGCTGCCCGGGCCGTACAACCCTTGCAGCCTGTACCGCAGGGCATGCCTCGGAGGGTCTGTGCAAGCTCCAGAAGGCGCCTGCCGCCGGAGAGGCGCGCTATCGTCTCATGGAACTGGGCGTCGAGGTCCACCATTGCCCCGAAATCGCCGGCCGAAAGCCGCTCTTGCGCCAGGTCGATATTGGCGTTCAGCTCCTGCAACGAGGGCCGCTTTCTCCTTTTCCATGGCCCATCGGATGGCCAGCACCTCGATCAGGCAGCGTATCTCGCATATCTCGGCCGCCTCTTCTCCGCTCACGGGCCTTACCTTATAGCCGACCCGTGGTATGGACTCGATGAGGCCTTCCATCTCGAGGTTGTGCAGGGCCTCCCGCACGGGTGTCCGGGACGTGCCGATCTCCTGGGCGATGCGCGTCTCGATAAGCCGCTCGTTCGGGCTGATCTGCCCGTTGAGTATCTGCTCCCGCAGGTGATGGTGCACCTTCCTGCGGATGGTCGGAGTCGCCTCTATGACGAGCTTTCCTTTCATAGCCCGCTGTCCCTGTTTTGTCGCGTCATGATCCGTTCCCCCTATGCCTTGCAGCCTTTTACCAGGCCCTTCAGCAACGCCCATTCTGCATCCGTTTCGTTTTGCAGGCGGGTGACGTCGGCGGGAGTGAAGTGGCGGAAGCGGCCCTGGATGCGGGTGTATTCGTCCACGGGAAGTCCCTTCGGCTCGTGGGTGATCCTGTACTCGCTGCCGTCGATCACCTCGTAAAGCGGGAAGATGCGCGTCTCAACCGCAAGCTGGGCGGCCCGCGCCGACATGTGCTCGGGCATGCGCCAGCCTGTCGAGCAGGGCGTGAGGACGTGGAGGAACTTCATGCCCTTCGTCGCCTTCGCTTTCTTCACCTTCTCCATCAGGTCCTCAGGGTGGCCTATGGAGGCGGTAGCCGCATAGGGCATCCTGTGGGCCGCGATGATCTGCATGAACTTCTTCTTCCTGCCGCGCCTGCCTCCGGGGGTGGTCATCGTCCAGGTGTTCTGCGGCGTCGAGGAGCTCGACTGGATGCCCGTATTCATGTACGCCTCGTTGTCGAGGCAGACGTAGATGAAATTGTCGTTCCGGTCCGCAGCGCCGGAGAGGGACTGCAGGCCGATGTCGAAGGTGCCGCCGTCGCCCGCGAAGGCGACGGTGGTAACGTCCTCGCGCCCCTGTAAGCTCGAGGGCGTGCCGAGATGCCGGATGCGGTAGGCGCCGCGATCTCGAAGGCGGAGTGGAAGCAGGGCACCGCGAACGTGCTGTTCGGGTACGTGGCGCTTATGACGCCCACGCACGAAGGCAGGATCACCATGACCGTTTCCTTGCCGAGCACCTTCAGGACAAGGCGCAGCGTCGTCGCCTCTCCGCAGCCAGGGCAGGCCATATGGCCGCACCGCATGTATTCCTTTTCTTCGTTTCGATCCAATTCAGCCGTGCTTCCACAATCATGCTTACCCCCTTACTTCCTTACAGTTACTGGGGCTCAGCGCCCCCTCCACCGGCAAAGCCGGATGGAGCCTCCTCCCTCGTAACCTGCCTGCGTCCCGCTTCTTTATTTCCTCACAAACGTCGGCCTATCCAGGCTCGCCTTGCCGCTCAACGCGTCCAACGCCATCTGCTCGATCATGTCTGGCGAGACGTCTGCGCCGCAGATGCCCGCGATGTAGCCCGTGACGACCGGGCGGCCGGTCCATACCGTAGAGGGCGCTCTTTAGCTCCTGGCACCAGATGCCGCCGTTGCCCAGCGAAAGGTTCCTGTCGATCACGGCCACTTTCGGCACGTTCGCGAGGGCTTCCCTGACCTCCTCGCGCGGGGAACGGCCGCAGGGCCTTCAGCTTGAGCAGCCCGGCCGCAACGCCGTTGGCGCGCATTGCGGCCACGGCCACCCGCGCGGTGCTGGTCATGGCGCCGCTCGTGGCTAGGACGATTTCGGCGCCGTGCGTATCGACCGCCTCGATCGGGCCGTATCCCCTGCCCATGATCTTCTCGTAGTCCGCGTTCGCCTCCCGGATGATCGGCCGCGTTGCGTCCATGTCCTCGAAGCTCCGCTGCCGGTAGCCCATGTACTGCTCCGGGCTGACCACGTTCGAGATATAGGCGGGCGCCTCCGTATCGAAGCGCGTCGGCACGCGGAAAGGCGGCAGGTAGGCGTCGATTGCCTCCTGGTCGGGTATCTCGACAGGCTCGATGAAGTGGGACGTGAAGAAGCCGTCGATGGCGACGAGCACCGGCAGGAGCGCGTTCTCCGCTATCCTGTAAGCCTGGATCACCGTGTCGAGGGCCTCCTGGGCGTCCTCGCAGTAGAACTGGAGCCAGCCCGTGTCGCGCTGGGAGAGGCTGTCCGACTGGTCGCTCCCGAAGGCCCAGGGCACAGACATGACGCGGTTGACGTTGCACATCACGATGGGCACCCTGTTGCCCGATGCGAAGTGGAGCATTTCGTGCATCAGGGCAAGCCCCTGCGACGCAGTGGCGGTAAAGGTCCGCACGCCCGTCAGAGAGGCGCGAGATGCAGGCGGCCATGGCGGAGTGCTCCGACTCGGTGCGCATCATCACGCCGGCGAGCTTGCCTTCGTTCTCCATATCGGAGAGCTTCTCGTATATGGGCGTCTGCGGAGTTATGGGGTAGGCCGCAACGAACTGCACCCTCGCGAACCGCACCGCCTCGGCAACCGCGTAGTTACCTGCGATAAGCTGTCTCATCGGCCACCTTCCATGCCAATAACGTGTCTCGGACAGGCGGAGGCGCACACGCCGCAGCCCTTGCAGTAGTCGCCCCTGACGTCGTACCCGCCCTCCCTGGCTTTAAGGATAGAGACGTCCGGGCAGAGCAGGAAGCAGAGGTCGCACGCCGTACAGGTACCGCATTTGAAGCAGCGCGAGATTTCCGCCTCGGCCTTCTTGCGGGTCAGACCGCCTGCCAGCTCGGCAAAGGCGTCATCGCCCCGCGCGCCGTTCGTTGCCTATCGGGTTGTCGTTCCGTTTCGCAAAGGGTACGCTGATCGTGTTGAGCCTGTCGTAAGTGACGACGTCGGTCAGGTCCACCTTCGGCTTTTCAGGATGGACCAGCGGCCCGAACGCGAACGCCGGACCTCTGCCGATGCGCAGGGCCTCGTACTCGCGGGCCGCGTCTTTGCCCTCAATATAACAATAGATGGCGAGCGCCCCCAGTTTACCGGAGGCGATGGCGTCGGCCACGAAGGCACGTCGTGCCTGCCGCGTCGCCGCCGGCGAAGACGCCCGGCACGCCTGTCGCGCCCATTGCGTCTATCCCTATCATGCCTCTCGCGCTCGCCGCTACGCCTGACCCGGATATGAAATCGAGCTCCGGCGCCTGGCCGACTGCCGCAATGACGGTATCGACGGGCACTATGAATTCCGAGCCGGGGATGGGCACGGGCGTTGCCCTGCCGCCCGCGTCCGGCGCACCGAGGGTCATGCGGACGCACTCGATGGCCTTCACCCGGCCGCCTTCCGCGATTACGCGCTTCGGCGCCGCAAGCAATTCCATCTTTATTCCGTCGCCTTCCATTCCTTCTACGTCTTCGGCAAGGGCGGGCATCTCCGCCTTCGAGCGGCGGTAAAGGACCGTCACATCTTTCGCGCCCAGGCGCTTCGCGGTCCTCGCGCAATCGACAGCCGTGTTGCCGCCGCCTATGACCGCAACGCGCTTGCCGAGGTCCGGTGCCTCTCGCATGCCGACTGAGCGCAGGAAGGCGATCCCTTCCATCACGCCTTTCGCGGCTTCATCCTTCCACGCCGAGGCCTGCCCCCTTGTGGCTGCCCACGGCCAGGAAGACGGCGTCGTAATCGCGCCTCACGTCGGGAACGCGAGCAGAGAGCCTTCCCCTTCCGCCGCAATGCGCGCGTTCGTCTCGATGCTGACGCCGAGCCGCACGAGGCGGCCGATCTCCCTGCGCAGTACCGCCTTGGGGAGCCGGTATTCGGGTATGCCGTACATGAGCATCCCGCCCGCTTCCGGCAGCGCCTCGAATATCGTCACGTGGAAGCCGAGGCGCGCGAGGTGGTAGGCGGCGGACAGGCCCGCGGGCCCGCTGCCGATGACGGCGACCTTCTCCTTCCTCGACCGCCGCGGGGCGCGGCAAGGCCACCTGGCCCGTGGTCCGCGAGGAACCGCTCGAAGCCCCGATGTTGATTGCCTCGTCCATCTCCTTCCGGTTGCAGGCGGCCTCGCAGGGGTGGTAGCAGACCCTCCCGCAGACGCCGGGCAGGGGGTTCTCCTCGCGGAAGATGGCGAGGGCCTCGTCGTATTCGCCCCTTCGACGCCGGGGCGAAGGCCCGCGCGATATCGTTCCCTATCGGGCAGCCCTGCCTGCACGGCGAGGTCTTCTCCACCCAGGCGGGCTTTCCCGCGCTCCATTGGCCCGTCAGGAATATCTCCGTCGATCCCCTCGAAAACGGGATGATCGGCTCTATGTCTTTGATCGTGATGTCCCGGTAAGCCATCTCGTCTAGCTCCTTTTCACCATGCGGGTCAGCTCATAGGCGCGCTTCGCCGAAGCGACATTCTCCTCGACCTTGGCCGGCACGGTCTCCCTGATCGCCTTTTCCAGGTGCTCCATAGGCACTGCGCCCGTCGCCTTCGCGTATGCCCCGAGGATGGCCGTATTGATCGTGGTCCCCAGGCCCGCCTCCTCCGCGACGGCCAGGGCGTCCACAACGGCCACGCGGGACGCGGAGAGGCGGGTGAAATCGGTATCGGTGAGGGCGTTATTGATAAGGATAAGGCCGCCCGGCTTGAGGGTAGCCGCCACTTCATCCGCATCGACGAGGTCCGGGGCCATGTAGATCAGCTCGTCCGGCCTGCCTGATCTCGCATTTGAGGAAGATCTTCTTGTCGTCAACGCGCAGGAAGCTCGCCACCGGCGCGCCCCGCCTCTCCCCTCCGAACACGGAGAAGCACTGCGGGTACTTCCCCATAAGGAAGAAGACCTTCGCGAGGATCTGCGACGCGATTACCGCGCCCTGCCCTCCCCTTCCGATGAATTTTATCTCCGTCATTGGCCTTATCGACCTCCTCTATCTCGATTAACTGCCTGTCCGCCACACCTTAATTGTTAATACATTGCATCCGTGCATACTGTACCCCAGACGAAAAAAGTTGTCAATTGCTTTTCCGCCATCCAGGCGCGATGTATTACACCCTTGCACAGCGGCGTAATACATTTTTTTTGCCGCTGCCGCCCGGCTATCACCTTGCTTTTGCTGACGTGTTATCATGTGATTACCGATACTTACGCTGTTGTGGGGCTGTCTTCCGGCTGGTCCATCCCCTCCCTCGCAAAAAAATACTTACGTTTTTCCCTTGACATACCGATAACAGGGTTATATAGTGTAATACAGTCCGGGCGCCCAGAGGGGAGCCCCAAGGAGGAAAGGACAATGAAGGCTCTTCTGACCAGCAAACTTTCAATCGGCATAGCGTTGCTTCTGGGGATTCTCACCATAACGGGTACGGCGTCAGCCGCCCTGTTCACGGACGTCAATCTGGGGACCGCCGGCTCTTCCGGGCTCAACCTGGGCGTCTTCGTTACGGGCGCCACGACGGTCAGCGGCACCGGCTACTCTACGTTCAACACCAACCTCGGCTTATCGAGCGGATCGAATACGAACCTCTCGGGCATGGGCACCCTGAGCGGCACGATATATAAGGACCTGAGCGCCAGCGTCCAGAACAACCTCGCCCGTCGTTCAACGTAACAGGCGGAGTAACTGCGCAGAGCCTGTCGGCTGCATTGACCAGCGCGCAGAGCGCGGCGTCGACCGCCCTCTCGCTGAGCGCCAACCAGACTTTCGGCACGGGCATCAGCTCCTCGACCACCATCACCGATTCAGGCGGCACGCTCAACGCCCTGGGCGGCTACGATAAGGTGGTCAACATCACGGGTAATATCTCCTTAAACGGCTCGTCCGCCGCACTTACGATTCCGCGGGGCGAACGACTACTTCATAGTCAACGTCAGCGGCCTCGTATCGGTCACCGGCGGCGCCGACATCCTCACTACCGGCGGCATCGCGAACAGCCACATCCTCTATAACATACAGGGGACCGGCAGCAGCCTTACCTTAAACGGCACCGGGCTCCGTCATAGACGGCACCTTCCTGGCTGTCAACTCCGGCCAGACCATGAGCCTCCTCTTCCGGTACGGTCAACGGCGGCGTCATGGGCTACCAGATCCAGACGGGCTCATCCTGCGCGACGACCATAAACGGCCAGCCTACCAAGGGCCGACCTCGGCAGTCCCGCTGCCTCCGACGCTCCTGATGCTGTCTCCTGGACTCTTCGGACTCGCCGTTTTGCGCAAGCGCTTCACCGTCAAGAATTAGCCGTCAACTGTCCCGCCTACCGGCGACGCCCCCGCAACATGAAACTCAAGATTAGGGGGTGTCCCGGCAAGGCCGGGGCTTTCCCTTGGAGGGGCGAGCTTTTCGCTTGGGGAAACGGGGCGTTTTTTCGGCACGGGGCCTTCCGTGGGTGCGGGAGGCCCCGTTTCTGTATTGTTAATGGGGGGTGGGGGCGGAGGGGTTAAGTTTGCGCCTTAGTGGCTCGCTGGTTGGCACGTCCTCAAGCACAAGACAGATGTTCCGGCCGGCGATCCCTGGTAGTGTCAGATTACTTTCGCAAAAACTAGAAAAACAAAATCAGCGCGCGGGTCAGAACTCGCAAAGGATCGAACCCATCAAATCTTGCAATAGGATCAGATCCCCTGTTCTTCTGAATGTCTTTCGATTTTGATAAGCGCGTTGCGAAGTGCCTTGCTTGAACAGCCATTCTCGATAGCAACGTAAGCTTCAATAAAAGCTGCCAGATGATCGGCAACTCCGACTATTTGACCGTCATGTGCTTCGAATGTGTCTTCATCGTACTTGTCGCACAGATCGTCGTCACATATATCGTACCGTTGATTTTCAAAATATACGTCCTCGAACTCTCCGATAGCTTTCCCGGAACTGTCGAGATTCCAGTAAAAAGGCACATTCTTCCTTTAATGGCTCCGGAAGAAGCTTCATTATTTTTCCTTCATCTGTTCCATTTCTTCGGTTTTAATAATATTCTCGAAACCTTCGATTGATCTCTTAACAGGAAATACGATATCTCTTGTGAGGTGCTCCGGAAGATCGTGAAAAAGAGCGGTGTAGAAATTATCAAATCTTCCTGTCTTGCCGAAGATCTCCTCGCTGAGTTTTATCGAAAGTAAATACGTAACGATTGCAACAAAGAGAAGGCTTCTCAGCACAGAAGTCTTCGGTATCTATGTACGTGAACCCATCTCAGTCGATAACGTAGTTGGCCGTATAAATCTATAACTCGCTTTAGCCCATCATTCTTTAATAACCCTTTCATGCTCTCCAGATCTCATATTTCTCTTTCTTCTTCTTTCAAGCGCTTTCTGATAGCCGACCTTTCGTAATCTTTCGGGTTCAACTGTTTTAATATTCTGATATTCCGAAAGCGTTGCTTCTATATGTGCCGTGTATTTATAGCCCTCTATTAATATTACCATTGTCCTCGTACAAATAAGAAAGAAAGCCTGAGAAAACCTTCCTTTAAATTCAGATTCATAGGTTTCCATTGCTTATAAGCCGATTCTTGTAATCGTTTATAATCCGCTTCTCGTTCTGGGATCTTGTGAAATATGGGAGGGTTTTATATTAGTTAAAATTGTCCGCAACAAGAATTCGTAAATTCCTCCTTCAATTATCTGAGTCGAGTCAACTCTGGCTCCCTTGTCCGTCTTCTATTCTTCCAAGGAAGACGCTATCATCATGTTATGCGCTTGGTTGTCCATCTCTGTTAGCTCAATGGGACGCAATTTATCATTCGATCTCTGCAGCAGACCGCATCAACATTTCGAGAAGAAGGCTTCTTTAATGTTCACCCCAAGACCCGACCAATACGCAAAGTAGGAAAGGAGATAAGGTTATGGAACACGTTATGCTTTCTGGTTTAATTTTTGGGGAATCCTGGAGTTCCTTAGAGGATCACCAAGTGGCTCGTTATGCCTACGTCACCAATCAGGATTATGCCTTTTGATGTTGGATCCGTCCCGGAAATTAGTTCCCGTAGCTTTTCGAAACCTAACGACCTTTTAAATTTCGCAAATGACTTTGGACTTCCAGGGCATATTGTGTTTTTTTCTGAAGTAACGCTGTCTCCTTGCTTATGGAGTCGGTACAATCGAGAAGCCGAACCCATCATAGACCTACTCCATTTCCATCTGCCTGACGGCGGGAAAGGCTTTGTCAAACTGTTTCGTTAAGTCATTTTAACACCTTTTTAATACCCTTTCTGGACGAGCCTCGCCTATCATTAACTTATCACCGCTCCCTCTTACGCCCTCAATGAACGGCTTCCGTTATCAAGAGTTATGAGTGAGCCCGAGTATTCAGGATAGATGGCCTCCTGTACAATCAAAGAGGCAAGGTCTTCAGGGTCAGGATTATTTTTGCTCTCATTCTGGTCGGCTCATAAAAGCAAAAGGATCGCTCCAGCCTTTTATGGTTGGGAACTTGCCGGGCGTGCGGACCTTAGGGCAGTGCTTGATTGAGGTATCCCATTTGTCTGTTGACCGGCCAAAGGAGAAGGGCGCTACCAACCTTGCTATTACCGTAGCCTTAGGAACCTTCAATCTTAAGAAATCGGCCACCAAGAGGCCAAATACCTTGTCGCCAATCAGTTTGCTGAACTTGTTAGGCCAGTTTATATAGGCTTTAGAATCACAGTCACCTACCCACTCTTCTTCCCAAATAATTGTGTGCTCCTTTCTCAAGCCTCGTCTTCGCGGGTGTATACTGAACTCAACTCTCATGCCCTCTTCAAAATCCAATGAAGGCCTGAACCCGTAGACATTCTCAAGGATTTGCAAAGCCATGCTGCGAGGCAACGAACACACTTCGGGTTCATCCACACATTTGGGTGTTTCGAATGGTGCAAATTCCACAACACTACCGAGGGCTACACCTGATACGCCACCATCTGTTACATCGATTGTCTCATTCACAATCGTGTGCAGCCCACGACTTGCCTGTTGGGATACGATGTTCAAGACCTCAGACGGGTCGCTTTTCCCATAGAAGAAGTGTCCACCCTTAGGGGTCTTCGGGTGAAAGGTCCTAATATTAACTAATCCATCGTCTGCTTTACTGAGGAGCACCTCTATTGCCTCGCGATGGGAACGAAAGCGCCTGTTGGGGCTCAACGCCAATGATACGCGCATAGCTTTGTTTAAAGCGTGATCCGGGTGAAAAACTCACGAATTGCGCAACATTTCGTTTATTGGCTAGCTCGTCTAATACCGCATCTTTATAATAACCGTCTCCCGTAACTTGGGTGGAAATGTGAGAAATGCAAACTCTGCCGGTGTTCACTTTGTCTTCGTTTTGGGTTCTGTTCATGTTCATTCCTATTGCGACAGATTTTAATAAAAAATGGGGTTAATGTCACGTATTCTTTTTCGAGCGTGGTTCTTACCACTCGTACTCTATACGCTCAAGGGCGATCCGAATGTTATCGAGTAGCGGAGGCAACACAAGCAACTATATGAACTTCACAAATGCTTAAACGTGCGACGGGAAGAATGCCGCCAGTTTGGCGGCTGACGTGCGTCAGCGACGTGGCAGCCGCCGATGGAACGGGGCCGGGGGTCGGCCGGAGAGATTTCCGACGGGGCACCCACCCGACGTAAGGAGGGGAGGGTCGTTCGCGTTGCTTTTCGACCAAGCGAGCCGCAGCGTACGTATTGTGTACGTGAGGACTCGCGCCCGAGAAGACGTTTTTGG
>CAWFRA010000013.1:0-55872 GCA_963818095.1 uncultured delta proteobacterium | reverse complement strand
CTTCTCTTTTTCCTGATCAGCCGCAGTCTCTCTGGGGTCGAGTTCGATGAGCAGGTCTCCTTGAGCGACGCGGCTTCCGTTTGTGACAGCAATCGTTACGACCTTTCCCGGATCGAGGGATTGGAGGACTTTAGAACGGCCGCTTGGCTGGATGCGGCCCTGGGCGACAGCATAGATTTCAAGCCAGCCGAAATAAGACCACGCCAAGGCAATCGTAAAAATGCTGCAAATGACCCAGATCGCAGCAATATTTATCGGCGAGGGGGGGGTCTCTAACAGTTCGATTGCCGCCGGCAGGAATTCCTTGTCGACGTCGTCAATGTCCATGACAACCAATCATGTGGAGAAACTCTCGCTTGCTTTCGCGCTTATGCTTGTGAAAGTTCGCGTGATCTTGCGCGCCGCAAAGTAATGACGCCTGCCAGCATGATAACGAATGCAATAAGGGCTAAGCCAGCGGGGCGGCCCAAAAACGTTGAAATAGAGCCGACGATCAAGGAGGCATCCCTTTCAGGGACGCCGAGACCCGCGAGCAAAACTAATGGCAAGGCGGGGCGTGCAATCCATGGCATAGCCTTCGCATTCTGCCGAAGATGTGCCGCAGGCCAGCACGCCAAAGAACTGTTCCAGCGAGCATGATCACAAGAGTGGTCAGCGCCAAGCCAGCATGCTGCGCTATGGCTTCCGCGATTGCACCGAGAGCCGTCAATAAAGAAGCGCTAACATCTGGAATAAAGAGCGCGGCGGGGATAGCTGTAAAAAGCGCGAGACGCTTAACCCAATTCATGGCCTTCATCGCATGTTATCCAACTGCAGCCGCCAGAGTTTAGCATAGAAGCCGTCGGGCTTCGCACACAACGAACGATGGGTGCCATCTTCAACGATCCGGCCATCCTTGATGGCGATGATCCTGTTACAATTGCGAACCGCCGCGAGGCGATGGGCGATGATAACCACGGTGCGGCCCTTGCAAATGCTGCCCATATTGGTCTGAATGACGCGTTCACTCTCGTAATCAAGCGCGCTTGTCGCTTCATCGAGAATAAGGATGCGGGGACGTATGGCGACCGCGCGAGCAATCGCTATTCTTTGGCGCTGGCCGCCGGAAAGGTTGGCGCCGCGCTCCTCGATCACCGTGTCATAGCCAAGGCGCATGCCCGAAATGAACTCGTCAGCTCCTGCAATCCGTGCCGCCGCGATCACAAGCGCCCGCGGCATGGCAGGATCGGCCAGCGCGATGTTTTCATGTATGGCGCGATTGAACAGCATGTTCTCTTGCAACACCACGCCAATTTGACGCCTCAGCCATGCTGTACTGCACTGGGCGATATCGATGCCGTCCAGATAAATCTGCCCGCGGTCGGGCTTGTAGAGCCGCTGGATCAGCTTTGTCAGCGTTGACTTGCCTGCGCCAGAAGGGCCGACGATGCCGAGCACCTCTCCCTCGGGAATTTCAGTGATATTCCTCTCAAAATCTCAGGCCCATCTGTCTCGTAGCGGAAATCGACATTCGAGAAGCTGATCGCCCCACGGGCGGGAGGCGGCGCGCTATAGGCAAGTGAGGTCTTTTCGGGGGGAGCGTTCAGAATGTCGCCTATCCGCTCAACCGAGATGTGGACTTGCTGGAAATCCTGCCAGAACTGCGACAGGCGAAGGATCGGCGCGGTCGCCTGCCCCATGATCATATTGAATGCGATCAAGGCTCCAACTGTCAGTTCGCCGTCGATGACCGCCAGGGCTCCGAAATAAAGCACAAGGGCTATTGTCGCCTTGCTGACATATTGCATGGCATTTTGGCCAAGTGTGGCCAGCATCACGGCATCGAAAGAGGTCTTGACGTAGGAAGCAAGCTTCTCCTCCCACTGATTTTTCATCATGGGCTCAACCGCCGCGGCTTTCAGCGTCTGAACCCCGACGACGAACTCAACAAGAAATTGCTGGCTAAGCGCGCTTCGGTTGAAACGCTCATTGATCCGCGCCCGCAGTATCGGTCGGATAAAAAATGCGATCAGCATGTCGAAGGGCACCGACGGAGCACGATCAGCGTCAGTGTTTTGGAGTAGAACCACCCAGGTCGGTGCAGAACTAAAGCGACAAAGGCGAAGACAAGATCAATCACCGCTGACAGACCCTGCCCGGTCAAGAATGCTCGAACAGTTTCCAGTTCACGCATGCGGCCACCGTTTCCAGCCGGTCGCGTTTCGAAATAGGAAAGCGGCAAGCGCAAAAGATGGTCGAAGAGCCTGCTGCCAATTTGACGTCGATCCGGCTTGTCGTGTGATTGAGAGCGTATGATCGCAAATATTGCAGAACGACGTCGAAAAGCCCGATCAGAAACAGGGCCGTCACGATCACGAGAACGTCGAACCGCCTTTGTGGACGAGCACCTTGTCGATGACAACCTGAAAAAAAAGAGGCGTGACCAGAGCAAAAAGCTGGATGAAGAGCGAGGCCGCCAGGATATGGACCAGAGGTCTGCGGTAGCGCCAGATCGAGGGAAGGAACCAGCTGAAATCGAAGGTTGCAGGATCAACCCCCACTCCGCCCAGGCACCTCGTCACCAGCACGAATTCGCCAGACCAGGCCTGGGCCAGGTTCTGAAACAAGTCGAACGACTGTGTTCTGGTCACCGGATCAACGAGCCGTATCTTGCCCCCATCAAGACGGTGGGTCAGGATCGTGAAGCGGCCATCCGCCAAACGCAAAATCACGGGCAGCGGAACGGATCGCAGTCGGCTGACTGTTTGACCACGGGTCGCCCTCGCCTTCAACCCGATCCTGCGCGCGGCGCGGACGAGATCTTCGATACTCGCCGCGCGCTGGCCCAAGCCAAGATCGTGGGCCATTTGGCTCGCATCACAAGAGATACGATAATAGGCCGCAATCAATGCCAGCGAGAGCAAGCCCCCGTCCACCGCGGATGCAAAGCCTGAACAGTGGGATACGTCAAGCACCTCATCCTGACCAAAACTAGAGGGCTGGAACACTACTGAAACTCCGCGACATTTCTAGCCAGCACCCATCGCCTCTCGCGCAATACCAATCTCGCGCAGCGAGAAGTTATATTGGTGCTAAGACTTAACGATGCAATGATGCGCGTGTTTGCGCGCGCTTGTCTTGCCCTCAATATTGTCGCCTGTCTTACCACTGAGACCTCGTTGGTGATTGCGGTGGAAAGTCGTGGAGGCCTGATTGGCGAGGCTAGAGAGTTTGATTCGAGGAGCCTACTGCCAGCAAAGCAACAGATATCTGCAGAGGCGTTCTGTCACGTTCAAGTCCTCAGCCGCTTACGTCGGATCCTGCGGTCGAACCATCTCCACGGACACTTCGTTCGTGGTGAGCAAATTCTCTAAAATAATCTCTAGAGTGTGCTAATAGGAACCGACTGCGATCGAAAATTCAATAAAAATGAGCTACAGTTGGCTAGCTGTCATTAAAAATTTCTGCTCACGAGCTTTGCTCGAAGATAAAGAACGCGTCAAAAATTTCTCCTGTCAAGCATTACGATCATCAAATTTGCAATTTTGGGTATGTTGGAGATCCTTTTGGTCAATCCGTCGTTGGCCTTTAGGCACACGGGCGGTGCAATAATAATTGTTGTTCTTATTCCGAAAGAAGTGCCATAGTTACAGGAAATCCCCATATATAAAGGCCAAGTCCATGGTTAAAGGTAATATTTGATGCAGTATTGACGAGAGTGGACTTCCGACAAAACAAGTGAGCTCGCTTAGATTGTTTTGAGTTTTCGACTGGCCAATTTGGAGCGGTTCGTACCAGCCACGAGAGATGCCCCGCCAGATCAACGGCATACTGTGATAGCCAAGGAGCAGTTCGATAAGTCGGACTATCAACACGGTGCTTACAGGGCCAGTCGTTTTGGCGAAAACGGATAATCCTGTGACAATAACCGCGACAGGCAAAGTAACTTCGACAGCCTCTGGAGCGGACAGCATTGATGGAGGTTCCGGAACGAGTTGGAATATCACGAATTATGGCACGGTGAGCTCTCGCTCGGCCTATGGCATAAAGCTGTCCGGGTCGGCATCGACGCTCTCCAATTCCGGCTCGATCTCGGGCACCGGAGCGGTTGTATTATCCGCCGGCGGGTCCGTAACCAATGCATCAGGCGGGACGATCTTTGCGACAGGCACCTCCGGGGCTTTGTCCAACATCTCAGGCGTTTACATCACCGGCGCATCAGGCACAGTCACGAACAACGGCACGATTTCTCTTGCAGGCGGCGGCTACGGTGTAGACTTAAACGCTGGCGGCAATATCACCAATAGCGGCTGCATCTCCGGGGGCGAAGATGGCGTCTACGGTTATGGTACCCCTGTAACAGTCTCGAACTCCGGCAAAATTTCAGCGTCCGTCGATGACGGTATAGGCCTCTTGGCAGGCGGCAGCGTCACCAATGCTGCTGGCGCCTCAATTTCGGGCCTGGTCGGAGCTAGCGCGGCTGGCGTCTACATCGCAGGTGGGGCGGGCACAATCAACAACTCCGGCAGTATTGCCGGGAATAAGTATGGCACTTTGCTGACGTCCTCTGGCGCCCAGGTCACAAACAATGCGACGGGGTCCCTGTCAGGGAGCGCTGCCGGCGTCTATTTCACCGCCGGAAATGGGAGCGTTACCAACGCAGGTATTATTACGGCTACAGGAGCCGGCAACGCCGCCGTTGAATTCGACCAGGGCGGCACTATCACAAACCAGTTGGGTGGCTCGATAACGGGAACCGGCCATGGCGTCTTCGTGACCGGAAGTGCCGTACAATCTATAACTCCAGCACGATCACTGGCGCGCACGGGATCACGCTCTCCGCCGGCGGTACTGTCACGAATTATACGAACGCATCGGTATTGGGCCAATCGACCGGCATCTACGCCAGCAGTGTCGCTGCAAACATCGTGAATGGCGGCACGATCAATGGAAGCAGCGATGCCGGCATCGAATTGGATACCGGCGGCAGCGTCAATAACCAATCAAGCGGGTCAATCACAGGCGCCAATTACGGCGTCTTCGGCGCGGGCGAGTCCACTACCATTACGAACGCAGGAGCCATTAGCGGCGCGCATGGAGCCGGATTTTCGGCCGGCGGCACCATCAACATGTTGCGGGCGGAACGATAACAGGCCAATCCTCCGGGGTCTATTTTGGGTCGGGTGGAGGAACATTGAATAACAGCGGAACGGTTAGCGCAAACGCATCAGGAAGCGCGGGCGCCGATATCGAAGGTGGCGGCAACGTGGTGAATAACGCCGGCGGATCAATCACTGGCACGAGTTACGGCATCTATCTTACGGGCGGGGCCCACGATCACAAATGCAGGCACGATTTCCGGCGGCTCCTATTCGGTCTATTTTGCGAATACTAGCTCTGCAAATCGTCTCGTCGTCGATCCTGGCGCGGTGTTTGCCGCCAGTTTTGCGCTTTGGTCAGCGTGGACGGTAGTGGCAAGTCGACGGCTGTTTCAACGCTGAAAGCCTGGCTGAGCGACGAGATCGACGTGATGCCGATTTATTTCGGCACAGGCGATGGCAGGCCATCTCTTCTTCTGCTGCCATTCAAGCTGCTGGTGCCGCCCATTACCAGCTGATGGATGCAAAGCCAAAGGGCTCCTCCCACGGCAAGGTCTCGGACAAGGCTCCGGGTTTGCTTTATAGTATCCTGGTCACGATCTGGGCCACGGTCTCGCTATAGAAAAGCGTAACAAGCTGCTGAGCGCACATCGTGGGGCAGATCGAGGTCTGTTCGTATTGACGGATCGCTACCCGCAGGACGAGATCCTGCGGCTTCAACGACGACCATTGCTTGCTCGTCTGAAGAGGGTTCCGGGTGGCTGCGCCGTTTTGAGGCAAACTCCTACGCTCTCACCCGGCGATTGCCGCCCGACCTCGTGTTGAAGCTGACGGTCACTCCAGAAACGGCTGTCCGGCGTGAGCCGGAGATGCAACCGCTAATCGTCGAACAACGGATCGAGTTTGTCAAGAAGCTCAAGTTTCCAGGCGCAACCGTTGTGTCGATCGATGTCGAGCAGCCGCTTGAGCGAGTAATTTTGGCGATCAAGCGCGAAGTCTGGCACATCCTTTGAGAACTGAAAGCGGCTATGATCGTCGAATTGTTGGCCCCCCCGGGGTGGGGACCATGTTCTCACATGTTCTTGAGAAGCGGTTGCGTGAGCGAGGCTATGTGGTCGAGACAGCCTTTAGCAATCGCCCGGCTGAAGCTGGCCGACCTGGCTTGCACGGTTCGGAGCCCAGAGTGTCAGGCTTTCTTTATAGAGCAGCAAAGCCTATCTCGGCTGATATTTGAATTTTTGTGCGATTTTGCCGGAGAGCTCCGCATCTACGAATATAATTGCGGTTAATCCACCGTTAAACGTGATCTGGAAGCTCAGACTCAGTCAGTATCTTATTCGCCTACTCGTTTGGAACCGCGTTTCCAAGTCAGATCACATTTTTTAGTAGACGAGGGATATATTCAACTGATTTGTTCTTTAATTCTGCTTGGCTCTAGAAAAGCCGATGAAGAATTGTGCAACAAACTGCTTGATGCGGTGCTGGGGTGTGATCTGCTTATCGGCCTCGAAGCCCCTCGTGAAGTTCTGGAGCAACGTCTGCAGGAGAGGTTTCGATTCCAGCACCCGCTTGAGCGCTTCCTCGACTAGATATCGGAGACCCAGCTTGATTTATCGAAGTCATCGCGAAGCTGAATGAGATACTGCGGCAACGAGGACGGGAGGTCGTGAGCATCTCGTCTTTGGATCAGGTATCGCTTTCGGAAGGCTTGGCGATAATCGAACAGAAGGTTGATGAAATAGCGAGAAGTCATCGAAAATCGGAACGGCAATTGGTGTCAGGCTAGGACGGGGGCAGTCCTCGAGCTAGTCGTGTCCTGCGATTGACTTTAAGGAAGTTTACAGTGTCGCGTTGGTATGAAGGAATTCTTTCTCTCTTAAGAAAATCTGGGCAAGCAAAAACCAGACTGCACTATCGCTCGCGGCGGGATCGCGGCGTTTGCGATTTTTATTATCAGTGCCGGCCTGACATACATCTCTCAGATTGTCGTTGCCAGAGTTGTCGGCGCGACCTCTTACGGATATTATGCCTATGTGCTGGCGTGGATGACGCTCTCGCTTACGTCGCCGCGCTGGGTTTTGATGTTGCTCTTCTTCGCTTTGCAGCCGCCTACCGATCGCGGCAGCATTGGGACCTGCTTCAGGAGTTGTGCAATACGCCCAGCGGAGAGTTTATGCAGCCAGCGCAGTGGTGGTAGTGCCGGGCGTCTCCATCGTGCTGATCTGGGGGACAGGATTCCGCCTGAGCTCAGGGACACCTTTCTGGTGGGCTTGCCGCTGATACCGGTATTGGCGTTGCTATGGGTTCGCTGCGCGTTCCTTTGAGCGAATGATCTGGTTGTCATTCCGTTATTGTCCTCGCTCATCGTTCGCGACGCTGTGCTGATAGCGATTGTAATATTTACGGGCGTCGTTCTTGGTCGGCGGCCTCCCGCACAATTTGTCATGATGGCGATGCTGATCGGAGCTGGCCTGGGGCTTTTGATGGCGAGCCGAACCAGGGGACGATTGCCATTCCAGGGAGGCGGCGACATCGAGCCCGCCTACGAGGCCTCAGTGTGGCGGCGGCCTTGCCGCTTCTTACTATTGGCGCCGTGGAGGTACTGATGAACCGGGCTGGGGTGATTTTTCTGGGATGGATTGGAGAGACGAAGAACGCTGGCATCTTCAGCCTTGCATTCAATATCGCATTTCTGGTGGCGATACCGAAGACTGCAGTCAACACGCTCTTCACGCCCGCCATTTCAAGGCTCTTTGATCGCAAGGATCATGTGAAGTTGCAGGAACTCTTCACGAAGTCGACGATATGGTGGCTTTGCGCCTCAATCGTCATTGCCGTTGGGCTGCTTGTCATTGTCGAGTTTCGATTTGACTGGTTCGGCAACAATTTCAGTGCGGGCGTACTTCCTTTGCGGGTTTTGCTGATCGGCCAGGTATCATGCCGCCGCAGGATCGCAGGTACCGATCATGACCATGACGGGGAACGAAAGCGGGGCTTTGCTGCTCATGCTCATAGGCGCGGCTGTCAAGTGATCGCAACGGTAATCCTGACGCTCTGGTTCGGAATGATCGGTGCGGCCTTCGCCGCGATCGGATCGATGATCATCTGGAACATTCTCAGCGGCAGTTTTTATCTGGCGCCGGCTGCGGTCTTCGGGTTTCTTGCCATTTTTGTTCAACCCAATCTGATCAAGTCATTCGCGAGGCTAAGCTGACCTTGACTGGCTTGGCTGCCGGGCCAGTCGGCAACCCGCCGATGCTTCGCATCCGAAAAGTCGCCTCAACTTCGAGGAGGAGATGGATTACCGAGCTGTTCGCGGATTTCATGTTCTTGTGGGTGGGCGAGCGGAAGCCGATAGTAGGCGAGCGTCTCCTCGATGTTCCCTTCACCCAGGTCGAGCTTCTGGATGTTTCGCCCATTTGCCAAGCGAGGCCGCGATGTCGGGGGGGACCTCGGCCAATCGCGCCGGTCGTAGAACCAGCGCAGCTCCCGGAGTTGAACGGCGTCGAATTCCAAGGCGTGGCTTGCAGGCGTGGCTGCACGCAGCGCCGACAATCCCGTACAGCGTCTCCACGAACTTCTGCCTTGGAACTGGCGGAAGCCTCGATCCTCAAGAGGCTGCCGGAGCTCTACACCCTGGGTCTTCGGCGGATGTCGACCCTTGGCCTTTGTTGGTGCTTGTTGCGACGGGTCAACTGCTGTTCCGCTCGCACAACAGCTTTGCATTGTAAAGCACCTGGAAGATGGCAGGCGCTCGTGCGGAGCCTGCGCGGACGGCTTTAATCGACTGCTCCTTTTCCAGCGATTGCAGACCCAATAGAATCCGAGCGGTATTTGTGCCGCCTCCGCTAAAGCCGCGGCTTTCGCCTCGACCCGTTTGTTCGAATCCATTTTTGCGCGAAGCGCCTTCAACACCGCGCTTTGGCGCGGGCTCAGCTCTTCTATCGTTTCGGTTGGTCGTCCGGGAGCAACTGTCGATGTGATCGGCAGTTGCTCGGAAGATCACTCGTTCTCCATCTCTGCGTATGATCGGGCACGCGAAGCGTCTGAGAAGATGGCGATCACTTCGAGGAGCCGGGGTGCGCGTCTCCGCATGTACTGAAACTGTTTTCCTCATCACATCGCGGACCAACATGGACTTGCCTCCTGGTCGCCGGGATTTTTTCTGGGCGACTGAGGTTACCAGTACCGGACAGTTCGACAGGGGAAACCGCAATAATTAGCGTTGTTCCTGGGATGCAGCCTTTTAGTCCTCAAGCGGGTGAAGCTTGATTGAGACTGGCGACATATCCGTGCGGCAACTTATCGAGAAGTTTTACCGGGAGTGACGGCCGGGCTTGCGGTTCAACCAAGATAAGGTTGCGGCGTGAAGTGATCTCGCGGCTAGGTGCCTTGCTTGAGTTATCTGCGGCATGGGCTGCGTAAAAATTGGCGAAACCTCATCGGCCCTTCGAGCGCGAATAAGGGCGCAAGCGACAATAATGAACACGGAACTGCTTCCGCAGGCTTATTTTTTTATCTTCGCTTCCGGTATCTCCATCATATCCGACCGCCCGAGAAACCGATCAACGCTCACGTCGAGGTCATCGCCATTTTAGCGAGGCGGTAAACGTTAAGCGCTCTCAACCTGCGAAGTGGGAGACCGACCGCGGCGGGGCAGAGCGGATCGGGATTCTTCTTTCGCTCCGGCAGGCCGCTGCAAGGTGCTCGCTGAATATTGTGAAATCTGATCGCACTGTTTTTCCTCCATAGGGCCGGAAACCAAGTCGTTCAGTTGCTGAAGCGGGCGCTTTTTTTTGTGTCCCAAAATTCATCTAGCTCGGGGTGATTTTCGTGGCGGTCCGTCGGTGATACGCATACCGCGTTCGCGGTCAAAGCCTTCCTGGACGAGATTGCGGTCGAGGCTTAATTTCGGCGCCAAGGCTGTTGGTAACGCTTGGTCTCTCTGGTCGATTGCCGAAAGCGCCTCAACGCCGATTTCGGCACGCCCTTAATGGGAAAACCGGCAGATGGCGCATTGCTCCACGCAAAGATGATCTTCAGCGACCGCGCGCGCAAAGCCCGATGTTTCACGGGATGAGCTTTCCGGAGGGTCGGGATTGCGCCCGGGTGGTACATATCCGTGGTGCGAAAGGAAGAAGCGGCCGAAAAGCGACACCAGCGCCCGCTACAATGGCCCCCCTGACGAGCCACGGCCCTGCTTGAACCAAGCGGGGCCGGTGTCTTGCACTTGGGAAAGCGGGTTGAACTTGCTCACTGGGCAGTCCCAGGCGCGTACCATCGGCAAGACCGACAATCTGAGGAGCGCGCCATGGTCGATCAAGCGCCAGCAACAAAGGCCGATATTGAGAGGATCGAGAGCAAGCTTGACCACATCTTTCGAGCGATAGGCGAAGTTTGCGAAGCGCTCAAGCTATTGCAGAGGAAGGTGATTTAGCCGCCACCGAGCGGAATAAGGCGGCCCCGCCGGCGGGTAAGATCGACGATTTTAGCGACGGCGGTGATCTACCTTGGCGGACGTGCTCCAAAGGGCCGCGAAAGCCCGTGCCAAAACTGTTAATTAGTGCTCAATCTCGGCAGCAATGGCGAGCGGCTTCTAGCTAAAAAAGAAAGGGCCGGAGACTTGCCCGGCCTTTTTCATGTTGCTCTGATCAGCCTATTTCGCGGTCGCATTCTCCAAGACGCGATAGACGCTTGCCCGGCCAATCTTGAGCTTGTGGGCAACCTTAGCGCAGCGTGCGCAAAATCGGAACCAGGTTGCGACGCAATATTTTTTAACGGCTGGGCCTGCATGGCGGTACATTTCGGGCGGCGATCATGGCGGCGAGGCGGGAGAAGCCTTCGCCAAACCAGCCATCGCCATCGTGGACGACGCTCGCCACGCGCGGTTTTGTAAACATTCCGTTCACTGCGGCGAGCTTCATACTTATGTGATTAACAGAAGCGCGCCGGAATTACTTCCCACCCTGTGTCTGGTAAAAAACTTCTTTATTGGGTGCGAAATGGAGGAAAGCAGCGCCTAAGACCGGACAAAGGGCGGATACTATAAGCCACTGAAATTGCTATAGTTTTTATTGTTAACAAATGACCCATTAAATAGAATTCTAATCCGGAATTTTTCCATTTACTGGGACGAGCAAAAGTCTGTTAAATATGTTTCAGCATCGCGAATTAACATTTGCGAAGAGCCGGAACTGCACGGCGCAGGCAGCGCGATGGCGCCAGATCTGTAAATTGTACAGGTTTATCAAGGGCTTGAGTGCACCTAAGCTGCGTTAACCTGGCATCAAGGCGACTTCGCTGAAATCTGTCAGAAGAACAGATGCGGAGACAAGCGTCAGATGTCGCCATTTGCAACATGCCTAAAAATGGACCATGCCCCCGCGTCCGATTAAACGCAAGATGCGCTAGACCGCCCTCGGCAAGCGCGTAGTCTTCTGGGATATCACGCTCTACCTGTTGATAGGCGTGACGGTCTCGATAGCGGTGCTCTCCGTCGGCCCCCTCGTGGCCTTCGGCTTCCTTCTGGTGCCGGCGCTAATCGCCCGTCTTTTCAGCCGCAGGATGCGCCCGTTCGTGGCGCTCGCTTCGCTCATCGGCGGGGCGTCCGCCGTTTGCGGCTTCTGGGCTGCCTACCGGCTGGACCTGCCGGTAGGCCCGACGGACGTGGTACTTCTCGGTGTAATATATGGGATCGCCGCGGCGGCCAAACGGTCCTTTTATTCGACGAGGGGACGTTAAGAAAAAGGGAGGTATCGAGTATGTCAAGGGGATGGAGATTTTCTCTCATGATTGTGGCGGCTTCTGCCTTCGCGCTTCTCTTTCTGCCCCACATCACGGGATCAACGGATTTCGCAGATTCCGGCCGTCGCATTGTCCTCGCAGCCGAGAGGTTCGTTGACAACGGGGACGGCACCGTAACGGACACGAAGCGCAAGCTCATGTGGCAGCAGGAAGACAACGGCGCGGAGGTCACCTTCGCCGAGGCGCAGGCGTACTGCAAAAACCTGCGGCTTGGAGGCTACGCCGATTGGCGCCTGCCCGACCCCCGGGATGCGGAAGTCGCCGTGGCCTTCGCGTTGATGATGCCAAGGCACGCCAGGGATATCTACTCGAATTTCGATCTCTACTGGTCTTCCGACCCGGACGTACTTCTGCCTTTCAATTATCGCCCCGCCCAGGGAAGGCAGATATCGCGGACGTACCCTGCCGACGGAGGCAGGGCGTTCGTCAGGGCCGTGAGGCCCCTCGCTCACTCCGGCTAAAAGCCCGCCGTACAGACCCGCAACACATATTTTCCTTGTGCTCGCCTACCGCAGATGTTAAGCATTAGGCATGCGGCCGAAGACCGGCGAGGTACTCCTTTACCTGGGGCGTCCCCTCACCCTGCACCCTCGCGCGGAGCACGAGAACAGAAAAGGAGAAAAGAATGTCTTCGAGAGCCCTCAGAATTTACCTTCCTGCCGGCATCGCGTCCTGCTGCGTGCTCCTTTCCTTATGCCTCTTCGCAGCCATCGAAAAGCGGACCTGGGGCGCTTACGGCGCCTGGACGGTCCTTTTGGCCGGGGCGGTCCTGACCGCCCTCCTGGTTAAATACCTCCGCGCCGGCGCCAACCGCCTGAAGGCCATTGAGGAAATGATGGCCGAGCGGGGCCGCGAGCTCGAAAAAACCAATGAGGCCCTGAAGCAAAGCGAAGCGAAATACAGGCACATTTTCGAGTCCATGGAGGACGTTTACTACGAGACCGACGCAGAGGGCGCCCTGACGGCGCTCTCGCCTTCGGCATATCACGTGGCCGGATGGCGGCCCGAAGAGCTTGTGGGAAAACCGGTAATCGACGTCTACGCGAACCCGGCAGACAGGGACGCGATGATGGCCCGTCTGATGAGAGAGAAGCGCGTGAACGACTATGAAGTCGCGCTCAGAAAGAAAGACGGGACCATTTTCTTCCTTTCCGTCAGCTCCCGTCTCATAATGGACGAAGACGGCTACATTTCAGGCGTCGCGGGCATCCTGCGCGACATTTCGGAGCGCAAGCAGGCGGAAGAAGCGCTTCTGAAGAGCGAGCAGAAATATCGGAGCATCTTCGAGAACGCGCTCGAGGGCATTTTCCAGAGCACCGGCGAGGGCAGGCTCCTTAGCGTGAACCCTGCCCTCGCCCGCATCCACGGTTACGACAGCCCGGAAGAAATGATGCGCGACGTCGATGATATCGGAAGAAAACTCTGGGTCAGCCATGAAGAAAGGATGCGTTACGTAAACATTCTAAGGGAAGATAACGCAGTCGTCTTCGAAGCGAAGCAGTACCGCAAAGACGGAAGCACCTGCCATTTGTCGCTGTCTACGCGCGCGATCAAGGACGAGGCGGGAAGGATCGTATACTACGAGGGCATGGTCAAGGACGTGACCGAGCAGAAGCGGTCCCAGGAAGCGTTGCGCACCAGCCAGATCAAGCTGTCGGAAGCCATGGACCTCGCCAGGCTCGTTTACTGGGAAGTAGACCCAGTGACCGGGGAGTTCGTGTTCGACGATACCTTCTACGCCTTCTACGGCACTACCGCGGAAGCGGAGGGCGGCTACCGGATGTCCAGGGAGGAGTACGGCACAAGGTTCGTGCACCCGGACGACTTGCATATCTTCCGGCAGTTCAAGGAAAGGCGTGAGGCCAACATGGCCGGCGAGTTTCAACTGGAGGACGTTCACCGCATCGTGCGCAGGGACGGCGAAGTGCGCAACGTGCTTACCCGCGTGCATGTGACCCGGGACGCGCAAGGCGGCGAGGCCCGGTACTATGGCGCCAACCAGGATATCACCGAGCAAAAGAGGGCGCAGGAGACAATCGACAAGAGCATGGCCCTGCTCCGGTCCATCGCTTCCGCTTCCCCCATCGGCATTGCCGTAAGCACCCCCGAAAGACTCATCCTCTGGATGAACGACCGGCTGGCTTCGTTGTGGGGCTGTGATATCGACGAGATGACGGGCAAGTCGGCCCGCCTGGCGTACCCGACGGACGAAGAGTTCGACCGCGTGGGGGCTATGCTGCGCGACGAGGTGCGGTACGGCCGCATGGGGACCATAGATACCAGGTTCGTGCGCAAGGGCGGGGAGATCCTCGAAGTGCGGCTGAACGCTGCCCCCATCAACCCGAAAGACATCTCGGACGGCGTCGTCTTTACCGTGCAGGACATCACCGACCGCAAGCGCGCTGAAGAGGACTTGCGCAACCTGAACCAGCGTCTCACCGACGTGATCGAGTTCCTCCCCGACGCCACTTTCGTCATCGACAGCGACGGGAAGATAATCGCCTGGAACCATGCCATCGAAGAGATGACCGGCTTCAGGAAGGAGCAGATGCTTGGAAAAGGCGACCACGCGTACGGCGGGCCTTTTTACGGCGAGCCCCGGCGCCTCGCCGTTGACCTCGTCTTCAGCGAGGACGAAGGTTACGCGAAATCATACGATTTCTTTCAGAAGATGGGCCGCACCGTTTACGTGGAGCACTATGCCCCGCTGACGGTCGGGGGCAAATCGAGGAACCTCCTGGCCGTAGCCGCCCCCTTTTACGACGCAGGGGGGAACATCGTGGGCGCCATCCAATCGATAAGGGACGTGACCGAGCAGAGGCGCATGGAAAAAACGCTGCGCGAATCCGAAGAGCGCTACCGGGTGGCGATAGAAAGCTCTAACGACGGCGTCGTGCTCTACGTGGGACGCGATATCGTTTACGCCAACAAGCGCTTCCTCGACATGTTCGACTATGAGGAGCTCGAGGAGGCGCGGTGTACCGACCGCTTCCAGAAGATCGACCCGCAAGACCGTGAAATGGTAGCCGGGTACACCGCCCTGAGGGAAAAAGGCGAATACGCTCCGCTATTTTACGAGTGCAGGGGGATAGGGAAAAACGGCGCGACCATGTACCTGGAGGTCTCCGTCGCCGATGTGACGTACCTCGGAAAACCGGCCCACCTCGCCTACCTGCGGGACGTCACCGAGAATAAGAACCTGGAGGCGCAGCTCCGCCAGGCACAGAAGATGGAGGCCATAGGGACGCTGGCGGGAGGCGTCGCCCACGACTTCAACAACATCCTCGCCGTCATCATGGGCCTCTCCAACCTCATCCAAATGACGGTCGGCCCCGACGACCGCATCCGGCCGCACGTTGACCAGATAGTCCTCTCGTCCGAACGGGCGGCCGAGCTTACCCAGAGCCTCCTGGCTTTCAGCCGGAAACAGCAGGTGGACCTGCGGTCGCACGACGTCAACGCAGTCGTCCGAAGCACGGCAAAGCTGCTCAAAAGGCTTTTGCCTGAGGACGTGGAGCTGAAGGTAAATACGGCCGACCACGAGATATTCACCATGCTCGATATCTCCCAGATCGACCAGGTCCTGATGAACCTCGCCACAAACGCCAGGGACGCCATGCCGAACGGCGGGCGTTTCACCATCACCATAAAAGCGGTCACCCTCGACAAGAAGTTCAAGAAAACCCACGGCTTCGGGAGGCCGGGCAGGTACGCCCTCATATCCGTCTCCGATACCGGGGTCGGCATGGATGAAAAGACCGTGGCCCGTATCTTCGACCCGTTCTTCACGACCAAAGAAGTGGGCAAAGGGACGGGGCTCGGCCTTTCGAGCGTCTACGGCATAGTGAAGCAGCACGGCGGGTACGTCGCGGTCGATAGCATGCCCGGCCGGGGCGCTACTTTCGACATATACCTTCCCCTGGTCGATTCCGAGGACCGCCAGGCGGAGTCGGAAGGCGTCGAGGTCAGAGGGGGTTCCGAGACGATCCTCATAGTCGAAGACGACGCCGGCGTGCGGAGCATGATGACGCGGGTGCTTCTAAGCAACGGCTACAGGACGCTGGAGGCCGTGGACGGCGGCGACGCCATGCGGGTCTTCAACAGGCACAGGGAGGCAATCGACCTCGTTATCCTGGACGTCGTTATACCGGGCAAGAACGGCAAGGAGGTCTTCGACGAGATGACGCGCATCGACCCGTCTACGAAGGCCATCTTCGTCAGCGGATATACGGGCGACATCGTGCTGGACAAGGGCGTAAGAAAGGACAGCGTCGATTTTCTGCAGAAGCCCGTCGCCGTGTCCAAACTGCTTTCTGCAGTCAGAGACGTGCTGGACAGGTAAGCCCGTAAGCCCGGGGCCTTTAGAAAAGCCACCGGGCTTACGGGAATGCAAAAATCTTAATGAATACCCTGCTGCAAGCAGCAGGGTATTAAAGCAAGCGTAGCGCCGCGCCGAGCGAGGAGGCCGGGGCACCCTCCCGACGTAAGGAGGGAAGGGTCGCAGCTTTGCCCGGTGAGGGGGCGCTGAACCCCAATAATTGTGAGCCCCAGCAATTGCCGCTGAACAGCAGCGGCAATAAAGCAAGCGAATGCGCCGCGCCGAGCGGGGAGGCTCCACCGGCTTTGCCGGTGGAGGGGGCGCTGAGCCCCAATAATTGCCTACTGCTGAGGCTGAGTCAACTGGTCGATCACATCCGAAGACAGGGCCACGTCCTGCGCGGACTCCGGTACGTAGTTCGGGTCCTGGGGCGTCCCCTGGCTCTGGAGCTGCGCCACTTGCTGGTCCATCGCCGCCAGCTTCGCTTGCAGGTCCGCGTTGTCTGCCGCCATCTGGTCCATCTGCTGCCGCCACTGGACAAACGCCTCATCGTTCTGGTGGTTATAGTACATGAGCGCGTACTCCCGCTCCGCTACGTGGTCCACCATGAACGCAAGGAACACGGCGTCGAAGAGACCGTACCGCGGCGCAAGGTTATAGACGTACGGCGGCGGCCCCCAGGCGTAGGTGTCGTAGAATACGCCGCGCCGGTAATAGTACGTGGCCGGGACGATCCTGACCGTATGAAGCATCGCCCTGTGCTCGGGCCTGAACCTTAAAGGCTCCATGTGCCTCACGAAGCGCGTGCGCTCCTCATGGCGGTACCTATCGGCCGCCAGCCTGGCGTCCTCTCTGCGGACGGGGGCGCGCATGCGCTCATGCACGACGGCCCTCTCGACCGGGCGGGTATTGCCGATGACTCTCGGGGGGCGCTCGCCGGCCTTGATCATCGGGCCCGGCCCCGGGCCATGGGGCGGCTGCGGCTTTACCTGCGGCTGCTGCGGCTTCATCGGCTCAGTTTTTCCCGGAACCTGCGGATGAGGCCCGACAGGCTGCTGCACGGGCTTAACGCCCGGCTGCTGCGGTTTCATCGGCTCAACTTTTCCCGGAACCTGCGGGCCTTCCGGATGCACGGGCTTAATGCCGGGCTGCTGCGGTTTCATCGGCTCGGTTTTTCCAGGCACTTGCGGACCGACAGGCTGCTGTATGGGCTTAATGCCCGGCTGCTGCGGGCCGATGGGCTGCTGAGGTTTCATCGGCTCGGTTTTTCCCGGCACTTGCGGGCCGGTCGGCTGCTGGGGCTTTACCCCCGGCTGCTGCTGCGGCCCCACAGGCTGCTGCACGGGCTTAACCTGGACCGGCGGCTGTGCCTGCGGCTGCTGCACCGGCTTGGGCTGTGCCTGCGGCTGGGCCGGCTGCGCCGGCTTGGGCGGAGGCATAGGCGCGGCTGGGCGGTGGCGGCTTTGGCTGCGGTGCAGGCGCGGGCGGCTTGGGCGCAGGTGGAGGCGCCGGCGGCTTGGGTGGAGGCGCGGGTGGTTTAGCCGCGGGCGCCGGCTTCGGAGCAGGCTTGGCCGGATGCTCCTCTGCCAGGCAGAACGACGAAGCAAAGAGGAACGTCGTTATCATTACTGCGATAATGTAAATTTTTCTCATGCATCCCCCTCGTGGATTGTCTCTCCGGCTGCCCTGCGAAACAAGTGTCGGCGCAAGCCAAGCCGGGAAGATCTGAACAATATTGCGTATTTTACGCAAAAACCTTTAAAAAACAAGAAACAAAAGCACTTCATCTATACTTCATCCGGAATGGTTTTGTCAATATTCGAATGCGCCTTATGGCGGGCAGGTACGGATGGGGGAGAGAGGTGGACCCGGGCGCAGACCGGCCGTCCGTGCCCGCGCCCGGGATTTGCTGAAGGCGCGGCCCGTCACTTCAATCTTTTTCTTATGGCCGCCATTACGAAGAGCGCCGTGGCGAATAGGTAGAACCCCGGAGGAACGGCCGCCGGGGAGGCCTGGGTCTCGGACGTGCCGAGCGTCATCGAGCCTGAAGCGAAAGCGGCGAGGTTGTTTTCCATCTGGATAAGGCCTCCGGTGAACAGGCGGGCCGGCAGGCCGAGGGCGGTCGCGAGGGACTGGTTGAGAGAGCCGTTGTAATGGGCAATCATCGTTTGTGATTCATTCGCGCCGCCCGGGTCTTTCACCGTTACCAAATCGCTCCCGCTGGGATTGAAGGTCCCGTTTAGCTGTATGTACTGGCCGTTGATATATCCGTTGAGCATGATCGAGCCGCCTGAAGCGAAGGAATAGGTATACTGGGCGGGCAGGGTGCTGCCGCCCCTGCCGGTGCCGGCGGGCGTGTACGACTGGTTGGTCAGGTTGTCGGTAAACGTCAGGTTGAGGTAGCTCGTCGGGGTTGCGGGGTTAAGGGTTTCAGTCCCTATCATCAGACTGGGGCCGTTGTTGGGCTGCACATCGCCTATGTGAATGTAGCCGGCCAGTGTCTTGCCGATGTTATCAACCGAGAGATAGCTCTGCATGTCGTTCGGCGTTGCGTAAAACGTGGTAGCCAATGCAGGCAGCGCCACGAGCGCAAGCAGCACAACAAGCAGGAACCATAGAAGTACGACCGCCAGCCTTCTCTTCTTCTTTTCCTCTTGGCTCGTTGACATGTGGGAAACCTCCTTCCGTTTCTGTTCCGTCTTTCCCTCCGGCAGGAAAGGTCATTGGCAAATCGATCTTCGGGAGGCGTTTTTGAGGCTGCCCGGGTTAACCTCACTTACCTCGCACGCTGATATAGCAGCACAGCCAAGTTTAAGACGGGCGAAACGGGTAACTCAAGCTAAAGTGGCGGTATTACAGGAGATTTTGTGACAGACCCGCCGCGTGTGCGCAATCTGACCCGCTCTTGACTCTTCGCGACATAGTGGTCAGATTACGCCATATGGACCCGGCAGCTACGCCGTGTCTACACGTACTGGCGGCAAGGCGTGGAAACAGGCAGAATAAATGACCCTGCTGCAAGCAGCAGGGTATCCAGGACAACGAGCGAAGGCGAGTCTTTGAGGGGGAGGCTCCACCGGCTTTGCCGGTGGAGGGGGCGACGCTAGCCCCAGTAATTGCCACGGAGCGAAGCGAAAAGAGGTCTCCCTGCAGCAAGCTGCAGGGAATCCACCAGTTGAATACCCAAAGGAGGGACCATGGCGGGACGAACCGCTGCGGAGGCTGCGCGCGGGGAAGAGGAGATCGACATGCTGAAGAACGAAATAAGGGACGCGGAAGGGAAGCTGCTTCAGACCGTCCGGGAGATCAGAAAGCGCGTCTCTTTTGAGGCGCTCAAGCACAGGGCGCTTGAGCAGGTGCGGGAGACCGCGGTCGAAAAACCGAAGCAGGCGGCATGCACGGCCTTAAACGCTACGTGCGCGTTCGCCCGTAAGGCGAAAGGGGTCGCGGCCAGGTATCCTCTGCTCCCCATCGCGATCGGCATCGCCATCCTCGCCCCGCTGATGGTCGGCAAAATCGTGCGCCACAGGCGCGGATAAAGCGCGCGCCGCGCCGTCACAAAACGCAAGGCGCGTCAGACCGCAGCCGGAGCGCCTATCCCGGCCAGCGGGCCGATCACGCCGGAAGAGTGGGCGATCGAGGCAGCCGCCAGCATCGCGGACCTCTTGACGACGAGCCCCTCGACTATCGCCTTCTCAAGCTTCGTCAGATCTTCGTCGTCGAGGAACCTTGCCATGTTCTCGACTATCTCCGATATCTTCATCTCTCCCCGCCCCTTGAAGACCTTGCTGTCGCTGTAGCGGACGAGGTCATCCCACTTAGCGCGGCTCAGGTTCAGCACCTCGTTCTGCTCTTTGCCGGAATTGTGCTCGAACCCGTGGCTGCTGATGCATGCCTTCTGCAGGCCGTCGGGGTCCTCCATCGCCTGCTTCACGATGTTGGCGGCCAGCACCGGCCCGGCCATCATGATTATCATGGCCCTGTCCCTGTTGTCGAGGTCGGGTTCCTGGAGGATGGGCGACCCCATGAGCAACTCGATGGCCATGGTAGGGCACGTGCCCGCGGCCTCGACGATCCTGAATGCAAGAAGGGCGGCCCTCGGCTCCAGCTCCTTCCGGACGACGGCTTCCGAATAGCCGGCGGCGGCGAAGGCCGGCTCGAGTGAATGATCGAATGTATCGCGTTTCGCAAGTCCCATGTAGCCTCCTTTGTTGAGCGTCTATAACGATCATGTGACCGGCGGTTTCTCTTGTAAAGGGAAGCGGGGGGCTTATTTGCGGCCGGGTTGATTCTAAAATGATGCACTTCTTCGTTGCTTTTGCCGTCCGCACGGAGGTAAGATTGTCCAAAGATAAAGACACGCTGCCTGCGGGACATACGATAGTCCGGCGGCAGGAAGGAGCCGCTCCATGAAAGAATGGATGAGACGCCCGCTGGCATTACCGTTGCTGGCCCTGCTGTTGGTAGGATGCCCGATGGCCCTTCCCGCCAACCGCCCGTATACGCAGGTGCCGTTGAACAGCTCACAGCATTCACAGGTCTCCGTCTACGCCGCCGGCGACTGGCAGGACTCGAACGTGACCCTGAAGAACGGCGACCGTTTCTTCCTCGATGCGCAGGGGACGTGGTCCGGCGGGTTGGGATGGATCAGCGGCCCGAGCGGCGCGGTCGGTATCGACATAGGACGGATCATGCCCGGCGAGCCCGCGGCGACTGCGCTCATAGGGCGCATAGGCGACGGCCCGCCTTTCTCGGTCCGCGATCAATATTTAGGCACGGCCGCCTCTGACGGGAACCTTCTCATGAGGATGAACGACCCGACCACGTTCGACAACTCCGGGTCGCTCACCGTAGACATATACGTCGAGCAGCCGCTATCGGGCAATATTACTGCCCCGAACGTCCACTAGACAGTTATTGGGGTTCAGCACCCCCTCCACGAGCAAAGCTCGTAGAGCCTCCCCGCTCGGCGCGGCGCTGCGCTTGCTTTATTGCCGCTGGGGTCCAGCGGCAATTATTGGGGTTCAGCCCGCTCTTACCGCCCAGGGCACCCCTCACCCTACCCTCTCCCTCAAGGGGCGAGGGGAACAGAGGCAATGCGCAGTGGCATTGTAGTATCCCAACCATATCCATAGTACAACCTGCCTTTACCGCCGCCAAATAAATGCGCAGCGTAGCTGCTCCGTTAGCGGCGGTTGCGGTTGGAGGAACGCCGCTAGGTTCGATCGGGGCTGCATGTGCCCCCTCCACCGGGGCATACGCCGGTACGTCGGAGGGCTCCCCCCTCGAGAGAGCAACAATAGCGCGGCCCGCAGCAGGCGCGAGTCCAGCCGCAAAAAGCATTGGTTTTGCTTTTTTATCTCTTAGCTTTAGCTCTCCGCCTGTGGCTCTATTTTTTCCCCACGCACACCAGGTAGACTTCTGCACTCACTGCCCGTGACGACTTGGGCTTGAACGTTGTCACGCTGGCGAACAGCTTCTTCAGCCTCGCCGCCATGCCGCCGAACTCCGGGCTTGCGAACAGCTTTATCACAAAACTTCCGCCAGGCCGCAGCACCTTCCCCACCACCCCCAGCACCGCCTCATACAGCTCCAGCACGCGCGCGTCGTCCACCTCTCTTACGCCGGACAGGTTCGGGGCGATGTCGCATGTCACTACGTCGAAGGCGTCGACGCCCGCGTCCGCAAGCAGCCTGCTTGCGTCGATCTCCCTTATGTCCGCCTGCATGAGCAGCACGTTAGGCGCGGTCACGGGCTCGATCGGCAATATGTCGAGGCCGACCACCCGGCCGCTTCCGCCTGCGAGACCGGCTGCCACCTGCACCCAGCTCCCCGGCGCGGCCCCCAGGTCTAGCACGCGGTCGCCCCTCTTTATCACGTGGAAGCGCTGCACGATCTCTTGCAGCTTGTAAGCGCTGCGCGCGCGATACCCTTCTTGTTTCGCTTTTTTATAGAACGTGTCTTTTACTACGTAGCGGGGCATGGCTTTTACTTTCGCTTCTAGTGCGGCTGTTTCCCGACCGAGTACGGATCGACGATCACTCCCGGCATTTGTCCCTCCTCGGCCTCTTTCTTCATCTTGCCGAATGCCTTGTTGACAAAATGGAGGAGCGCCTGTCTCACGGACGCCTCGTCGTGTATGCGGCCGGCGAGGCCCGCGTACAGGTCGTATCGCTTCAGGCAGTGAAACATGTACGCGTAATCTTCGAGCATCCGCTTGAAACCGGGTATCTGCGCCGCGAGCCTGTTGCCTGCGACGAGCGTGTCCAAGAACGCCTGCCGCCTCTCCTCGATTACATACTGGGGGAGGACGATGCCGGAGTCGACCGCTTCGTCGAATTTCTTTTTGTCCTCCTCAATGCCGGGCCACCCAAGATTGAAGGGCTCGAAAATGGAATCATTGAGCACGTCTTCCAGGGCGGCGGGCGCGGCGCCCTGCGCATCGAGCAGGTAGATATTTTCAGGCTTGCGCACGTCGCCTTTCACCGTAGACATCATGCGGTTGATGCCGGCTGCCTCTTCCACCTGCCTGCCGGAGGCGCGTGCGCCTTCCTCGACGAGGTAACCGGCAAAAGGCGGCGATATCGCGGGCAGCACGATGGGCGCAACGGCGCTCGACGTATATTCCGGGATGAGCATCTCGAGTTGGTTTCTCGGCAGCTCGGCCGTCTGCATCTCCGTGAGGCCGTCCGGGAAGTGGACCGCGATGTGGCTGAAAAGGAAGTGGTTCTTCCGCGTTGCAACGACGACCAGAAGGAGCCGCGTGAGCGTCTCATCGTAATTCGAAAGGTAGGCCGCCCCTTCGCGCTCCGTCTCCATCCTGTGCAGGACGGACTCGCCTGCAGGCCTCGGCGCCTCCGTGCGCACTCCTTTCGTGCCGATCAGGAAGAGCGCCTTCTTGACGAGCTTTTGCAGGCGTTTGTCGGAAAGCTCGGGGTAAACGAGGGCCAGGAACCGCGCAGCGGCCTCGCTATTCAGCTTGCCCGCTGCCGCAAAGAGCGTCTCCTGATCTGCGGCCGGCAGGCCGAGCGCGCGGCTTACCAGACCGGCCGGGTCGGCGGCGGCGGCGAGGGCTTTTATTATGTCGTCCATATAATTGATTTTGCCCATAAGCGACCCGGGAAGTCAATGAAGCGCAGGTTTTAGGGCCGGGATATTGTCGCTCCTTTTCCTTCACCGGCTCCGTTGTTTAATCCTGCGCCGCCTGCTCGATAGCAGAAGCAGGGAGCGTTCCCGATAAAGTTCTGCTGCATGCGTTGATTATCTCATCCATATAGATTGATTTTGCCCCGTATTTACCCGTCAGGCAAACCCCTTTGGCCCGGCAATCGCGAAGGCAAAAGAGTCTTTATGTCGTAAAGGCGTTCTGCTATACTCTACCCACCTTCGCCGCCGGTTCACTCATAATATTCGGGCACAAAAGATCAAAGAGAGGACGCATGGCAAAGCAGAGTCCCCCCGCGAATTCAACCAACCCCCTAAACAAGCCGGGAAGCGCGCAGACAATGAATCCCCGCGCCCAAGGGGGACAGGACTTTTTATCGGGCGGCGGCGAGATGGGCGCGCTGATGCGTTCTATGGACTGGTCGGCCACGCCGCTGGGGCCGCTCAATGCCTGGCCGGAAAGTTTGCGCACCGTGGCCGCTCTGATCCTGGCGAGCAGCTTCCCTATGGCGATACTTTGGGGAAACGACCTGATTTCCATTTATAATGACGCATACCGGGTTATAGCCGGTGACAGACATCCCAGGGCGATGGGGCGATCTGCACGAGAAGTGTGGCCGGAAGCCTGGGAATTCAATAAGTCCGTCTTTGAGGCAGTGATGGCGCGGGGAGAAACGCTCCATTTCGAAGACCGGCTTTTCCGCATCGTCCGCAACGGCCGCACGGAAGACGCCTGCTTCACCCTTTCTTACAGTCCTATACTCCTGGAGGCCGGCCGGATCGGAGGCACTCTCGTAGTGCTTGTCGAAACCACCCAACGAAAGCGCGCCGAAAAAGAACTTCTGGCGGCCCATGGAGACCTGGAGAAAAAGGTAGAGGAGCGCACCGTCGAATTGCAGACCGAGGTCATCGAGCGCACGCGCGCCGAAAAGGCCGTCCAAACGACTTCGCAGCGGTTCTACACCGCCCTTTCAAGCATGTATGCCGCCCTTCTGCTTGTGACCGACGAGGGCCGGGTTGAGTTTGCCAATCAGACGTTCTGTGACTATTTCTATTTGAACGACTCGCCCGCAGACCTCGTAGGACTCAGCTCATCCGAAATACTTGCAAAAATCGGCAAAGCCTATCTGTATCCTGACGAGGCAATGGCCCGAATCAAGGAAATCGTAAATATAGGGAAACCCGTGAAAGGCGAGGAAGTGGCTATGCGAGGCGGTATTTCATTCCTGCGGGATTTCGTCCCTATACACATAAATGGAAAATCATTCGGCCGGCTGTGGCACCACGCCGACATCACCGAGCGCAAGGGGATGGAGGAAGAGCTTCGCAAATCTCGCGACGAGCTTGAACAGCGGGTCGCCGAGCGGACGACGCAACTTGCACGGTTCGCGGAAGCGATGAATAGCGCCGGCGAAGGGGTCATTATGACGGATACCGAATGGCGCATAGAGTATGTCAACCATGCCTTTACCCGAATATGCGGCTATGAAAGCACAGAGGTCATCGGGAGGGAGATTGGTTTCCTTCGTGCCGAAAAGACCAGTCATGCCGCTTATGACAGGGCGCGGGCATCGGCGCTCGCAGGTCAGCCCGTCATAGTCCGTTATTTTATAAGAAAGAAAGACGGAACGGAATTCTTCGTGGAGAGCGCGCGGTCGCCCGTCAAGGACTCCCACGGGGATATCGTGAACTTTGTGATCGTATGGAGGGACATAAGCGAGCAGGTTAAGCTCGAAGAACAGCTCCGCCAGGCCCATAAGATGGAGGCCGTCGGCACCCTCGCGGGCGGCATCGCCCATGACTTCAACAACATGCTGGCCATCATCATGGGCAACGCGGAGCTTGCCCTCGACGATCTTGACGGAGACGGTCCCCGGCAGAACATCGACCAGATTCTAAAGGCGTCAAAGAGATCGCGAGACCTTGTGAAAAAGATTCTCACCTTCAGCAAGACGAACGTTAAGCAAGGGAAAGTGGTAAACATCGTTCCCCTGCTGAAAGAGACACATGAGTTGCTCAGGTCATCCATCCCGGCCACGATCCGGATGGACCTGAACATAAGGGCAAGGGCAGATACAGCCGTAGTCGCTCAGCCGTCTGAAATCCAGCAGGTGGTGCTCAACCTTGCCGGCAACGCAGCCCAGGCAATGCAGGAAGACGGAGGGACGCTGACCATCGGGCTTTCATCGATTACCCTCGGCTCGGACGCCATGCCGGAAGACAACATGAAACCGGGCCGCTACGTGAAGCTGACCGTAAAAGATACGGGGACAGGCATAACCCCCGAGGTGCAGAGGCGCATGTTCGAGCCGTTCTTCACTACGAAGGAGCAAAGCCATGGCACGGGTATGGGCCTGTCCGTAGTCTACGGCATAGTTAAGGCATACAACGGCATGATCGAGGTGGAGAGCGAACCCGGCAAGGGCGCAAAGTTCACGATCCTCATCCCCCAGTCCGATACCTCTCTGCCGGCAGAAGCGGCAGAAGAAGAAGCGGCCCGTTCCAAAGCCGAATCCGTTCTCTTTGTCGATGACGAGCCGGCCATCGTCGAGATGGCGGAAATGATGCTCGAACGTATAGGCTGCCGCGTGACTGCCTTCACCGACCCATTGAAGGCCTTGAAAGCCTTCACGAAGGACCCGGCTGCGTTCGATCTCATTATTACCGATCAGACCATGCCGGAAATGACGGGCGTTGCCCTCGCCAGGGAGGTCCTGGCGGTGAGAAAACACATGCCCATAATCCTCTGCACGGGATTCAGCGAGACGGTGTCGCCGAAGAAGGCCAAAGAGATGGGCATTCGGGAATTCGTCATGAAACCTACCACGAAAAAGGAGATGGCCCAGGCGATCAAAAGGGTGCTGGAACAAAAAACCACATAAGGCTTATCGGCCTGCCTATACGGAAAATATGAAGGGCAGGACCAAAAACCCGATAGATATAACGACCATGTAGACAACGAAGTAGATCATGCAATAGCCCATGATGTCGCGGAAGCCAAGCTTTGCAACCCCCAGAAGCGGTATTGCCCAGAAGGGCTGGATCACATCGGTGACCATGTCGCCCCAGGCGTAGGCTATGACCGTCATCGGTCCGCTCACGCCGAGGTTTTTCGCGGCTGCCATGATGTATGGGGCCTCTATCGCCCATTTGGAGCCGCCCGAAGGCACGATGTAGTTAAGGATGCCCGAATACCACAGGACTATGAACGGATAGGTGGTCCTGGAGGCGATGGCCGTAAACCAGCCTGCCATAACCTCGGCAAGGCCGGAGAACTGAATGATGCCGAAGATGCCTGCATAAAACGGGAACTGCACGACCACGCCCCAGATGAATGTGCCGCCCTCGTAAGCAGCCTTGAGGAATGAGGCCGGCGTACGGTGCAGGAGCACGCCGAGGATGAGGAAGGCGAAATTGAGGACGTCGAGGTTGATGCCGGCAAAGCTGTTCCGGCTGAAATACCAGACCAACCAGATAATACCGGCGATGCCTATCATCATGTTTATGATCGGGCTATGCTCGAGCTTGAGCGCAGGCGTCATTTCATCGAGCGGGGGCCTGGCCGGGGGCTCGAAGGCGGCCTCGTCGATCAGCTTTGGATCTGCCTCCTGCTCTTTCCCTTTTTCAGGATGCATCATAGGCCCGACAAGCGTGAGGACGATGAGCACCGTCAGGGCCAGCAGCAGGTTGAAGGGACTGAAGATCGTTTCCGTAATCGGGATTACACCTATCTGCTTTTCAAGGAAATGTTTGGGTGTTGCAACCAGCAGAGGGGCCGAGGCGGAAAGACCGGAGTGCCAGAATGTCCCCAACCCGAGATAGGCGGTGGCAACAAGAAGGCGGTAGTCCACGTTGCGGTGCTTCTTCGCCATGAAGCGCACGAAAACCGCGGAGCCGACGATACTCAGTCCCCAGTTGATCCAGGCGAAAAGCATGGAAACGAGGGCCGTCAGGGCGATGCAGCCCTTGGGGGTTTTCGGCAACCCGGCCAGCCGGTTCAGGGCCTTGCCGACAAGCGGCGTGGTGGCCAGGATGTAACCGGTCATAATGATAAGGCACATCTGCATGCCGAACGACAAAAGCACCCAGAACCCGTTGCCCCAGTATTGGACGAGCTGGAACGCCGATGACTTTGTAAAAATGAGGCCCAGCAAATATGCCGCTATGGAGAGTATTATCGCAATCACCCACGCGTCCGGCACCCAGCGCGTGCTCCAGCGGGTGCTCGCAGTGGCGAGTCTCTGCAGCATGATTATGCCCCTTCCCTATTCCGTTGTCTAATAAACAACCCATACTGTCACAAAGCATTTATTGTTGTCAATTAAATTCAGAGGGGCATTGTTTTAAGGGGATTTCCGTTACGGGCACACCCCTGGAAAACGACAGGTTTGTCGAAAAAACCGCCACTTGTTCGACAAGATTGTCCTACCAGACACCCAGAGGGCGGCGGAACGTGAAGTCGTACGGTTTCCGCACAAGGGTATCGCTCACCTTGTTCATGTTCCCGCTCGGCACGGCGACAGGAATTGCCACAATAGTCCCTGCCGTGCCGAGGACAAGGCCGGCCGCACCGACGGGCCTCACGACAAGGACATCGGTGACAACCCGCGCGAGAGGCTGAGGCTGATGATGGGGCGCAACCCGCCGGGCATAGGCCCCGGCTGCTTTGGCGATAAGGGGACAGGCGACAATGGCGATAAGGGCGAGAGCTATAGGCAGGGTTTTTCTCATGTTGTACCTCTCGGAATCGCTGATCGGCACCGGGCGCCGGGGCCATATTGAGTAAGCGGCCGGCGGCCGTTCCTGCTTACCTGGATTGCAAGCGCCGTGCCTGCCGGTCGCGCCGAACCGTTGTATACAACTTTCCGCCGTCCGGCTTGACTTTAAGCCCTCCCCCGGTTTAACTATACGTGATATTTCAAGGGAGAAAGCCATGGCAAATACAGCGCGGGAAATCGTCCAAAAAGCGGCAGCGGAAAAACGACGTTACCTGATGGAACATGAGTCGAAGGCGATCCTTGAGGAAGAGCGGATCGCGACAACGGGCGGCGTCCTTGCCCGCTCCGAGGAGGAGGCATGCGATGCCTTCGACGCAGTCGGCGGCCACGCTGCCATGAAAGTCGTCTCACCCCAGGTAGTCCATAAATCGGACGCCGGCGGGGTAAAGCTCGATATACGGGACAGGCAGCAAGCAGCAAGCGCGTACCGCGCAATCGTTGCCGCCTTCGGACGGGAAAACATCGAGGGCGTCTACGTGCAGAAAATGGCCAAACCAGGCATCGAGGCCATCATCGGCATCACCAGAGACCCGGCCTTCGGTCCCGTTCTCATGTTCGGCCTTGGCGGTATTTTCGTCGAGGTGCTGAAAGACGTCGCATTGAGGAGCATCCCCGTATCGCCTGAGGACGTCTCGTCGATGATCGAGGAGATCAAAGGGTACGCGCTGCTCCGTGGGGCGCGTGGATATTCGGCCGACCTGGAGGCCCTCAAAAAGCTGCTCATGCAGGTGTCCGAGCTGGCCGTCGCCTATCCGGAGATCAGCGAAATAGACCTTAACCCCGTCTTCCTATATCCCGACGGCTACGTCGTCGTCGATGCCCGCATGTTCGTCGATTCCGCCCCCGCCCCCGCGCCGCAGTTCAGGGACGGGGACCTCCGCACGTTCTTCTATCCTGAAAGCATCGCCGTCCTCGGCGCATCGAACAGCGAGGGCAAGCTGGGGTGGAACGTATTCCACAATCTGATCGGCCACGGCTTTGCAGGGAAGCTCTACCCGATCAACCCCAGGGTCGAAGAGGTGCAGGGGGTAAAAGCCTACGGCAGCATCGAGGAAGTGAGCGGCGACATCGACGCCGCCATCGTCCTCGTGCCTGCCGCAGCTACGCCCAAGGCCGTAGAGGAGTGCTGCGCTAAGGGGATAAAGTCGATCGTGGTGGAGTCTGCCGGCTTCGCCGAGCTTGGCGCGGACGGCAAGAAAGCGGAAAAAGAAATGAAGGAGACGATCCTGCGTTACGGGTGCAGGCTCTTGGGCCCCAACTGCTCCGGCATCATCAATACCCACAGCAACATGGTCCAGTCGATAGGGGCCGTGGACGAGCTGGGAAAGGCAACGTAGGGCTGATCGCCCAGGCGGGCGTATACGCGGCCGGCATGCTCTGGGGCCTGCGGCGCATACTCGACTTCGGCATTGTCGCGACAATCGGGAACAAGCTGGACGTGAACGAAACGGATGTGTTGGAGACATTGGGCGCGACCCCAATATCTCGGTCGTCTGCATGTACATAGAGGACGTCAAAGCAGGAAGAAGGTTCATCGACGTCGCCCGGCAAAGTCAGCAGGCAAAAGCCGGTCATAGCCGTGAAGTCAGGGAGATCGGACGCGGGGAAGAAGGCCGTTTCCTCCCATACGGCATCCCTTGCGGGCAACGATGAGGTCTACAGCGCGGTGTTCAAGCAGGGCAACATCATCAGGGCGACGGACAACGAGCAGATGTTCGATATCGCAAGAGGCTTCTCCAAGCAGCCCCTGCCCCGAAAGCCGGGCGTCCTGATTATCAGCTACGCCGGCTCGTCTGGGCGTCATGGCGACGGACGCGGTCCATTTCTCAGGGATGCGCCTGGCCGACCTGGAGCCGGACCTGAAAGACAGGCTCCAGTCAATACTCCCCGGCATGACGGGCGGCCTCAACCCCGTAGATTACACCTTCTCGATGACGCCGGACGACGTGACGAACACGATAAAGATAGGCGTAGAGAGCGCAGACGTTGGGGCATTTATAGTGGTCCTGCAGACGGAGATACTCAAAGACTACGTCGCGCCCCTCAAGGCAATCAGACTATAAGGGCAAGCCGGTGCTCGCCTGCGTGGCGTGCAAGGAGTTCGTGACGGAGGACGTAGTGGCGATGGAAAAGGCAGGCATACCCGTTTACGGCACGCCGGAGACGGCAGCCGATGTGCTGTCCGCGATGTACCGCCACTATTTGCGCACGCGATAGCAGAATAGTAGGTTGAACCAAGGCGTTGTGGTATCGTATGTGTGAGATCGCGACTGAATTGGGGGTCTTATGCAGGCAGTGACGCGCTGGTATCACTTTATCGCTTACTTCTTCGGCGGGGCCTTCCTATCAAACGCGGTCCCGCATCTGGTGAACGGCATGTCGGGCAGTCCGTTCCAGAGTCCGTTCGCATCACCGCCCGGGCAGGGCTTGTCGTCGTCGACCGTCAACGTCCTGTGGGGAATGTTCAACCTGGTTGTTGCTTACGTACTGGTGGCCCGCGTTGGCCGGTTCGAGTTGCGCAAAACGAGGCACTGTATCGTTCTGGGGCTTGGCGCGCTGCTCATGGCGCTCATAGGGGCATGGACTTTTGGAAAGGTACATGGGGGCAACCTCTGACCGAAAACCCGGCCTGTCGGGACCGAAAGCGACTCTGCTGCGGATGCAAGGCGGTTTATTCTTACTTAAGGAGGAGAGGCACGTGGGGATGAAGAAGACTTTACACTGCGCGGTAATTCTGGCCGTTGGCGTCTGGTTTGCAGCCTTCCAGCTTGCGGGTGTTTCACAGGGCGCGGTAATCGATAACAGCGCCCCGGCAGGAAAGTCCGCACCTGCGCCATTCAACTACACGGGCCTGCCGAAGGTTATCGTGCTGTCCGGGACCGACTACGAAATGGGCGTGCAGTACGGCGAGCAGGCCTCCGCCGCCATCGAGCATAATCTTGCCCTCTTCAAAAGCCGCCTCAACAAGGCCTTCGGAAGCGCAAATGTCGAGAAGGATATGAAGGTCTGGGATTATTACATCAGGAAATTCGACCCAACCCTGGTGCAATGGATAGAGGGGATAAAGGACGGCTGCAAGAAGAAAGGGGTCGAGGCCGGTTATCTCGATATTCTGGCCGTGACTGTCTATCCCGCTGAGATGTGGCAGAGGCCCAAGATACCTTATCCGAAAGAGGCGCGCGTCGAAGCCGCGGAGAAGCGCCTCCTCGCGGGTGCCGATATCGACAATTACGAGTACCATTCATGCAACGCGTTTACGGCTGCCGGTGCAGCAACAACCGATGGGAAACCGGTGGTAGCCCTCAGCAAGATGGTCCCCATGGAGGCGATGCACAGCCTTATCCTCATTGCCTTCCCCAAAGCCGGACCTAGCTTCGTGACAAACCCTTACGCCGGAGGGATGGCTCAGAACTCCGGGATGAACAGCAGCGGTTTTGCGTGGACCATGACGGCCATAAACCAGAAGGTACCGATCTGGGGGCTCCAGTCGGAGGCGATTTTCCATTATCTGACGGAAATCGCGAAATCGCCCGCTGAAGCCCAGGCGTATCTGAAATCCATCCCGCGGGCAGGCGTATCGGGCAACTTTACCCTGGGCGACGCGTCCGGAAGCATATCTGTTTTCGAATCCAACGCCGAACATTTCGTCATAAGAAAGCCTGGCGACGAGGGCGAAAAGTCCGGCTTCATGGTCATTACGAACCATCTCGTGGACCCGGCCAACCAGGCCTATAACCCGCCGGGCAGAGGAGTGCCGGGGCCTGACGGCAGCCTGGGCAATACTTTTTATCGTTACGCGACTCTATGGGAATTTGTTTCGCCGGTCGCCGCAGGCTCCAAGATAGACTTTAATTTCGCCAGGAAGCTTTTCATGTCCGACGACTGGTACGATCCCATAGCGAAGAAATGGCATTACAACGACCCCGGCTCGCCTAACGGCATGAACAATTTCGGCTACGGCGGGACAACGACAACGAGCATCTTCTTCCCCGCCGACCTCACCGCCTATTTCGGGACCGGTACGCCCAGCGGCATCGGACTGCCCGCCTATGCTACGGGGGAGTACGTGAAAATCCAGTTGGCGGACAACCCTGAGGCAGTCGCTGCAAAAGCGGCAAGCACGTCGTTTGCCTTTTACAAGGACGCAAGGGATTTGTTCCAGAAGGAGATGAACCGGCGGGCCTCTTACTTAACGCCCATGCTCGCCCGTGCCATAAAGGAACGGCTGGATGAAGCGTTTGCCGCCCACGAGCTGGGTATGGACAGGCAGGCCTATGCATTTCTGGAAAATGGGCCGACCGCAAAACCGGCTCTATATGGCGACGCGCTTACCCACTATGCCAAAGCGCAATTGTATAGCCAGATGGTGAAAACGGAACTCCTGCGGGCAGGCGCCCGAAGGCGCCGCGGTAGGTCCGAAGGGAACAGGTTAGCCTCCGGCCGACACGCTTAACATTGCATCAATAATAGCGGGGCACCCGCCGTCCACAGGCGGGTCGCAACGCGACCCCTTGAGGCGCTCCTCCGGCCGCAACCGCCGCTAACGGAGCAGCTACGCTGCGTATTTGTTGGGCGGCGGTAAGAGCGGGTTGTGCTATGGATATGTTGGGATACTGAAGCTTCTCCCTCGTCCCCTTGGGGGAGAGGGTAGGGTGAGGGGTGGTGTGAAGCGGCGGGAGCGTACCACACTATAGCCTAATGTGACATACAGCAGGGGCCAATACTACGGGCTATAGTGCAGGAGTTGCGATTCAATCTATCGGACAACGTCAGGTCGTGCAAGGAGTACTTCCTGACGTCGAGGTTCTTTCCTGGTGCCATGGATACCCGTCTTTCTAGCGGAAAGCCTGAAATAGTTCTTGTAATCTTTCGGCATTGTTCTACAATGGGGAGAGGGAGATGGCGGCGAAAGGGTCGGTAAATCAAGGAAATGAAAACCGCCATTGGTTCCTTCTCTCCCCAAAACGGTTGGAAAAGCTGACAAGCCTGTCCCCACCGTTACTACAATTTCGGGTTGCGCAGGAAGTGGAATGGATGCTTTGACTCAAATGTTCTGCAAAATCATCCGACAGCGTTCCGCTGAGAATCGACAGGCCATCGAGTCCATGAGCGTCCATTTAGGCGGTACGCTGAGCCCTGCATTCTCCGTACTCCGGCAGGAACTCGACTCCATGGTTCGTGTTGTTTTCCTTCTGTCAATAGACGATCTATGCGAAAGGCGACGGCTGATCCGAACAACGTTGGATGGGCAGAAATGGCGGGTTGTAACTAGTACCGGTAAATGGCGAACCGTGACAGACCGCGAGATGAGTCGACCTTTCTCAGCGATTGCAGGGTTGGACATGCTCAGTGTACAAGTTTGGATGCGCTTTCATTCATTTATCGGACCTCCACAATCATCTGTCGGTCGATCCGTTTTAGAAAGCTGTCCGAAACCGAAAAGCAAGCCATCCGTACTCACATGCGTTGTCACCACGGCAGGGCATGCATCTGACGACCTAACATTGGACGAATTTGTTAGATACATTCCAGCCGTGTTCGAGAAGATTCAGGAAATCTGGAAAAAGTGCTCATGTCAACGACCTCGAACAGGACAGGAAAATGGAGCACGACGCGTAGGTGCACCGGACGGGGAGAGTTGAGGACATTGTTTCCCAGTGTGATTTGTTTTGTAGAAAGGATGGTAGGCGAGATCGCGAGACGGGAAGCAACAAATAATGGACATTAGGAAACAACGTCACCACAATTCCACCCACAATTCCACGATTCCCCGGCAACTATTGAGGGGGAGAAAAGATATGAGTGAACATGGAAAGTGGTCGGTTCGCGTAGTTGATGAGGATGGTGATGGGATTGCAGGTGTGAAGGTGTCGTATCAATGCGGGCATATTTCCGTGTCGGGTCTGAATACACTGATGACGATGGATGGGCACAAATTCGACATCATAGAGCAGGTCTTGGGTGGAGGGCCGATTGCTGTTCATAAGATATGGGTCGATGGAGAAGAGATGTCTGACGATGTCTTTTATCCCAATGATGGCGATTCCTTCTCTTTTGTGCGGACTTAGTCCTGACATGGGCCGAAAGTCGCTCAAGCAGACGGCGGGTAGCGGGCCATTCTGCGGTCGGCGGGACTGATCTTTTCTATATTGCAGACAATATGCCCAGATAATTGTGAAGGCATGGGAGATAAGGCAGCAGTACCAAGGGACATGCCCAGCCTTTGCTGCGGTAATGGCTACTGTCAGAAGCGTAAGCTCCGTCCACCCTTCGTACGGTGTAAGCCCGATCATAAAGACTCTCTGATAGAAATGATGTCCTGTTATCCCACCTAACAATACAATACAACCCGCCTTTACCGCCGCCCAACAAATACGCAGCGTAGCTGCTCCGTTAGCGGCGGTTGCGGCCGGAGGAGCGCCTCAAGGAATCGTGATATGTGGATGCAATGTGAAGTGCGTTGGCCGGAGGCGTACGTCGGTACGTCGGAGGGCACGCGCTGAGCAGGGCGCCGCATAGCGCGATTCCGCAGCAGGCGCGAGTCCAGCCGCCCGCACTACTCCGCCTTTGCTTTCTCGCCTTTTCGTCCGCCCCCCCCGCGATCCGGTCTACCTGCCCCCCCACGCTATTGCAGGCGCAGGCTCACCTTCGTCACTCCCTCCTCCGACGGCTCTGACGTGAACCCCAGCAATGTGCACATGCGGATCATCCTCATGTTCTCGGAAAGGACATAGCCGTAAATCTCTTTCACGCCCTTTTCCTGGCCTATCCCTATGATCGTGTCCACCAGCTTGTAGCCCAGCCCCCTGCCCTGATAATCGTCGTGGACCAGGACGGCGAACTCGGCCGTTTTGAAGTCGTACTCGATGATCAGCCTGCCTATGCCTATGATCCTTTTCTTGTCTCCCTCCGGCACCTCGGCTACTATGGCCATCTCCCTGTCGTAATCGATGTTGCACATGCGCGCGTGCATGTCGTGGGTGATCTGCCTGATTACCTGGAAGAACCGTTCCTTCAGGGTGTTTTCCGAAAGGCTCGTGAGCATCTCGTGATGCGCCGGCTCGTCCTCCGGCCTTACCGGCCGCAGCAGTACGTCGGTACCGTCCGGCATCGTCCAATGCGTGATGTATCTCGTCGGGTACGGGCTGATGATCAGGTGGGGATGGGAAGGCGCCTCCGTGGAATAATCGGGGTCGAGCACTATGCGCGCATCGAGCGCCAGCGCCGTGCCGTCCGCAAGCAGCGCCAGGGGATTAATGTCCATTTCGGCTATCTCGGGGAAATCGGCAACGAGGTTGGAGAAGTTCAGAATGACGCGCTCGAGCAGGCCGATGTCGGCCGCCGGCCTCCCCCTGTACCCCTGGAGCAGCCTGAAGACCTTTGTTTCCTCCATCAGCTTCAGGGCCAGGGCCTGGTTAAGAGGTGGCAGGCCGATGGAAAAATCCTGGAATATCTGGACTGCGGTCCCGCCCATGCCGAAGAGGATTACCGACCCGAAGTCCGGGTCCGTCTTTGCCCCGAGGATGACCTCGTAGTCGATCTTCTCCACCATCTTCTGGACGGTTACGCCCTTCACAGCGCACCCCGGACAAAATGCCGATACACTCTCCATCATCTTCGCGTATGCGTCCCGCAGCTTTGTTTCCGAGCTTACGCTCAGCACTACGCCGCCTGCGTCGCTTTTATAGACTATATCGGGAGAGACGATCTTGAGGACGACGGGGTAGCCTTCTGCTTTGGCGATACTGACCGCTTCCTCCACGTTGCGGGCCATATGGGTCTTTACGATAGGTATGCGGTAATCCCGGAGGAACCGCTTCGACTCTTCTTCCGTAAGCACCGTGCGCCCGTCCGCCAGCGCCTTGTGGACGAGCGCCTTGAGCGTGTTTTTCGGCGGTCCCAGATCTACGCGAACGTCCACGGGCGTCTCCGTCAGGATCTCCAGGTTCCGCTCGTAGCTGTACATATAGAGGTAGGTCCTGACCGCCGCTTCAGGCGTATCATAGTTAGGGATATTATTTCTGGAGAGTATATCGCGCCCTTCCTGGCTCTCCCTGCCTCCCATAAAGGTCGCGATGATGGGCTTTTCGACCTTGGCGGCAATGCGGACGAGCGCCTCGGCGAGCTCGTGGGCCCTGGCGGCCCCCTGGGGCGTAAATATCACGAGGATGCCGTCTACCCCCTCATCTTCCAGGCAGATTTCTATCGCCTCGCTGTAACGCCGGACATCGGCTTCCCGCAGCAGGTCGACGGGCGTGCCCTCGACCCGGAAAGGAGGAAGTAGACGCTTGAGCCTGCCTGTGCTGCCGTCACTGAGGGTAGCGGCCTTGCCTCCGAACTCGTCGAGCGTGTTTGCGGCCATGACCCCGATGCCCATCGCGTTCGTCAGGATAAGCAGCTTCGGGCCCTTCGGCAGGTGCTTAGAATAGAGGACGCCTGCGGTGTCGAAGAGGTCGGCCACCGTCTTCACCCTGACTGCGCCCGCCCTCCTGAGCACCGCGTCATAGACCTTGTCGCTCGTCGCAAGGTATCCGGCATGCGACTTGAATCGGGCGCCGCTGTCGGACCTTCTCGCAGGCTTCAGGACGACTACCGGCTTGTTGCGCGCAAAACCCCTCGCCGCGCTCATAAACTTCTTCGCGTCGCCGACGCCCTCCTCCATGTAGACCATGATGCTCCTGGTATGCGGATCGGACCCCAGGAAATCGATCATATCGCCCAGCTCGACGTCTATCATCGATCCGAGGGAGGCGAACATGCTTAAACCCAGGTGGGTGTCTATGCCCCATTCGATCAATGCCCGGCCGAAGGCGCCGCTCTGCGAGATGAAGGCTATCTGCCCGGCGGGAGGATTGGCCGGAAGCGCAGTTACGTTAAGGCCCAGGTGTGGCCTTATGAAGCCAAGGCAGTTGGGGCCGATCAATCTTATCGGATAGCGCTTCAGGACACCGCGAAGCTCCTCCTCGCGCCGCTCCCCTTCTTCCCCTATCTCCCTGAAGCCGGAGGAGATAACGACGACCCCTTCGACACCGGCCTTTCCGCACTCCTCGACGATGGAAACGACCGTAGGAGCCGGGGTTACGATAACGGCCAGATCGACCGGGCCGGGGACCATTGCGACGTCGGGGTAGGCATCAACGCCGAGAAGGCGCTTTTTCCGGGGATTGACGGGAAAGACCTGCCTCCCCTTTGCGAGGAGCAGGTTCTTCAGTATAACTCTGCCCAGAGAGCCGGGCACGTCGCTCGCTCCGATCAGGGCAATGCTTTTCGGGTCAAGCAGCTTTCGGATATCACCCATCAGTCACTCATTTCCCCAGGGGGCCATGACTTTGTAAATGTATTGTAATTCTATTTCTTCCTTCACGCCGAAAATAGGCTGAGGAGTGTCGTCCATACGCAATGTCTCATATTGCAGGCGCCTTTTGCGCATGAGGATAATAGACAGGCTACGCCCTTTGCCGGGGTGATGTCAAGATTACCTCCCTACGCCTCGTCAAACGCGCCGCCCGGTTCGCAGTAGTACATTAATGTCGAGCGCCCTGTGCGTTATCGACACGTTTGTCGCCTCCGCGCAACGTAAAACCGACCAGCGATGCGGCGCGCAAAAAGACGCCTGCGCCCGCATCGGCGCGCCGCGGGCCGGTCAAAGACGGAAATGGCATATTCAAGCCGGCCGGCCGCCCTTTCAGGGCACGCCTTTTGCTTCTCATATCTTTCGGGAAGAGAGTTCTTTGTCGAGCAACACTCGTTGGATAGCGGCGCCCGCAGCCCTTGCACCTCGGATAAGGATAAGGCGAGGCCGATGTCCCTCGGGCTTATGACACGTGCCCGGCGGCAGGACGATCGGATTGAAAGTCAGCGAACACAGCAAGCCGCCGGTCTAAGAGATAGGGGAGGATTAAATGCCTTTCGACCTCGCCAGAATAGGGCAACTTCTTCGCGAAACAAGGGAACATCAAGGGTTGTCGTACGAAGAAATTTCTGAGGTCCTGTTCATAAGGAAACGGGTGGTCGGCGCAATCGAGGCGGGCAACTGGCGCGAGCTGCCCGACCCTGTTTACGTAAGAGGATACGTCAGGCAGTATGCCGCGTTCCTCGACATCGCCGATCTTCTCAGGAAAGAAGTGACGTCCGGGGAAGCCGATTCTTCCGGCCGGGATGCGCCAAAGAAGCTAAGGAAGGGCATTCTCCGGGGATGGCAGATCGTCAGGAAAAAAGAGGAAGAAGCGGCGCTCTCCGCCGCAAGGGTGCCCTGGAGCGTCATCGACCAGCTTTAGGCCCGGAAGCGAAAAGCCGCTTGAATTTCTAATCGCCTTTATCGGCCCGGAGCCTTCTCTGCCTTTCCGTGGCCCCTTCTGCTACCTCTATGTATTCGTCGAGCCCTATGGCCCGGAACCACTCTCTTATCATATCGCCGTAATGGTTCACTGCAAGGCCGTCGCGGTCGGGCAAAGGCACTTTCAGCGACAGGCAGCCTTTCGAAGCAAAGCTGTCGGCGACGAGCAGGCGGGCCATCTGCACGACCGTCGCGACGTCGAACGATTCTTCATCGAAGGCAATCGCGTCCTCCAGGAGTATGTCGTTGAGGTAAGGGGGGAGGCGGAACAGCTCGACGACCTTCAGGCCTATGAAGAGGTTGAACCTGTCGGGAAAATCCTCTGCCGGCCGGTACTTCTGCTCTTTCTCTCCGTAGGTCAGGGCGACCATCTTGCCTATGTCGAGGAACAGGCCGGCAAGCTCGGCCCTGCTCGCTGCACCGTGCGACAGCCCCATTTTGTCTGCGACGATCTTCCCCATTATCGATGTAGCGATGCTCCTGGCGAGGAACCGCCTGGTGTCTGCGCTGCTCGCCATCTGGAGAAGGGAGAGCACGATAATATACATCTTGGTATGGACTGTGCCGAGCCGCATCACTACGTCGAAAAAAGAGCTGACGTTCCCTTTACGCATCCTGCCGTAGTAGACGGAGTTGCCCACGCCGTACAGGCGCGCGCTGATCGGCGGGTTCAGCATGTCCTTGATCGATTCTATCTCTCTCTGGGCGGAGTCTTCGTTGTCGAGGATCTGCATGGCTTTCGGGTCGAAGCCGAGGCCCATCGTCTCTAAGAACTTCTCCTGCATGTCGAGGAGGATTTCCCGCTCCTCGCCGGACATTTCCTTCCCGATGGCCTTCATTCGCCCCTGGGCGCGCGTCAGCATTCAACTCCCCCGTTTCTTGCCTGTACGCTTATCCGGCCTGCATATCCTAAAAGATTATCGGCAGATGTCTGCGATAGTTGAGCCCTCATTGAGGGCCCACGCTTGTAGCGCAGATGGCAGGCGTGTTACGATCATCTGCAAAGGGATACGGAGTCTAGCCCACATCGAAGAAGGCACGTAAGGAATAAAAGGTAACTCAAAGATGGCGGACAACACTACGCCGCACAATGCCGTCGATTACGACGGGGAAGTCCTACGGACTGTCCCCTTCTATCATTTATTTCATACGGAGACGATAGACCTCGTACGTACGCTCCTGCCCGATGTATCGGTCTGGCTCGACACAGGCTGCGGCACAGGCTACCTCGCGGGGCTGGCCCTGCCGCTTTTTCCGGACGTGCGCTTCCTGCTTGCCGACCCCAGCCCGGCCATGCTCGACAGCGCGCGCATGAGGCTTGCGCCCTTCCCACCCGGCCGCGTAGCCTTCCTCGGCGCCTATCCTACCGAGGCGCTTGAAGGACAGGTTTCCGAGCCGCCAGATGTTATTACGGCCATCCAATCGCACCATTACGGTGGAGACGAAGTAAGACGGCAGGCGACAGCGGCCTGCTTCCGCCTCCTCCGGAAGGGCGGGCTTTACGTGACTTTCGAAAACATCAGACCTGCGACGGCCCGCGGCACACAAACAGGGCTCGACCGCTGGGGCCGCTTCCAGGTCGAGGCGGGCAGGCCGGAGGAAGCGGTGAGGCAACACCGCCTCCGCTTCGACAAAAATTACTTTCCGATCACCATTGACGCCCATCTGGACCTGCTGCACGCCACAGGGTTTTCGGTTGTTGAGGTCTTCTGGCTGTCCCATATGCAGGCCGGCCTATATGCCATCAAATAGCGTTTCCCGGCGTAAACACTAATGATTTAAGGTGCGTAGACCCGGCAGGCCGTCACATGCGCCGCCCCTTGCGGTCTGGAGCCGGGTCTTTCCCCGCGTTCAACTTTTTCCCAACAAAGTATTACAATTATCTGGACAAAGGGTTTTTTATGGTGTATAAATAAGAAAAACATTTGAAAGAGGTCGCGGGTCATGCGGGATACCGTCATCTGCTTTCGTACGTCCGAGCAGTTGCGTAAGGCGCTCGAAGGCATTTCGCAGAACGACAGAAGGTCACTCTCGTCAGTCATCGAGAATGCCCTGTATGATTACGTGAGCAAGAGCGCGCCGGTCAAGGTGCAGGAAGAGAAGCGGCGCTACCCCAGGAAGAAGATCTCCGTCCCTGCCCTCGTGACAGGTCCGGATGGGGTCGTGCATGCAGGCATGGTGAACGACATCTCATTGGGCGGCCTCAACCTTTCGATGCCGAACGGCTCGTTTCAGGAGTCGGATGGGGAGCCGAAGTTGTCGCTGGTGTTTGCCCTGCCGCAGAGCGAGAAACCGCTGACGATGCAGTGTTCGCCCAGGCACGTGCGGGCGGATGCCCAGACGAATATGGGCCTGACGCTGGTGGACACGGATTTTCAAAGCTATCAGACGTTACAGAACTACCTCGTAGCATAGCTGCTGCGGGATCACACCTACCGCGTTTTTAATCGAAAAGCGATAAAGCGAAAAGTAGAGAAAAAGCAAAACCAATGCTTTTTGCGGCTGGACTCGCGCCTGCTGCGGGGTCGCGCTATGTGGCGGTGTTTTTCCCTCGCCCCCTGGGGGAGAGGGCAGGGTGAGGGGTGTCCTTTACAATCTTCTCTTACTATTTTAATCTAAAGGCGGCTATGGCGGCTTCTGAGTTTAAAACCCCCATCGAGACCCGGTACTTCGAGGACTACGGAGCTGGGCTCGGTATACGAGTTCGGCGAGATAACAGCCGAGCAGGACGAGATGATCGCCTTCGCCAACCGCTACGACCCGCAGGTTTTTCACAACGACCCGGCAGGCGCAGCGAAGACACCGTTCGGCGGCCTCATTGCAAGCGGCTGGCTCACTGCAAGCCTTGCCATGCGCCTGATCGTGGACCATTACCTCTCCCACACGGCAAGCCTTGGCTCTCCGGGCGTCGATGAGGTGCGCTGGCTCAAGCCGGTGCGCCCTGGAGACAAGCTTTCGCTGAGGATAACCATCCTGGAGGCGCGCAGGTCGCGCACAAAGCCTGACCGGGGCTCTATTCGCGCCCTTGTCGAGGTGCTCAACCAGCAGCGGGAGACGGTGATGAGCTGGAAAGGGATCAACATCCTTCGCTGCCGGGATGCCGCCCCTCCGGAAGGGTCTTGAAAACCCATTCATAAAATCTTTCGGCTGATAAAAAACGATTACGCGACGGGGGCAAAAAAATGCCTCGATGGCCGGCGGAACGGGCCCTCATCGGCAACGCTCCGGCTATCAAGGCTGTTACAACGTCACGGACGAATACGAGGGGCGCCCGTCCCCTTATGGAAGCCTTTGAATGTCTCTTCCTTTTTATGAGGGGGTCGGGCACCCGCCCGACGTAAGGAGGGAAGGGCTCGTGCTTCGCTCGTGGAGGGGGCGACGCTAGCCCCAATGCCTAGTGGCCCCTTGCCCTGAAATACTCGCTGATCTGCCTCTGGCAGCCGAGCCGTATCCTCCTGGTGAACCTGGAATGCGGACACAATCTCGTCAGCAGCATTACGGAGAAATAGAACCGGATTTTGCTCATTCCGTCCTCCCCGGTGGCCTGCCGTTTCTTCTTCAAGCGGCAACTCTGGCTTTTGCAAAGTCAAATAACGTTACATGCGCCGCGAATAATGTATAACCACTTATAGCCCATGTCAAGAAAAATCGTAATCATTACCTGACTTTCTTTCACATCTCTGTCTAGATGCTTCATGTTACACATCTATAACCCCGGAATCTGTTCTTTTAAGGAGGGGCGCAGCCCGTAAACGATTATGGAATGTAGTACCGCGTATATGATCCGGCCGAAACGGGTCTAGCCTCCCCGTTCTATTCTATCCCGCAGGTCGCCTTAAAGCAACAACATTCGCCGGTTTTGTCCGTTATAGGGCGCCCCTTCCCTCTCCTGCAATCGTGATACATCCGCTGATAATCATTGGTTATATGACGTGCTACGGCCTCGCACTACCGGCCGCTTATTTTTGCAGGGACGGGGTGCTTACGGGGGGTTTTCTTAATTTCGCAGCCTGCTCCAGGCAGTAGGCAAGCCTTATCAGCTCTCCATCGCTCCACGGCCTGCCCACAAGCTCGATGCCGATGGGCACGCCGATAGGCGCAGTCTCCGAAGGCGCGGAAAAACCGGCAGGTATCACGATAGAGGGGAACCCGGTCGCGGACGTCAGTATCCCCTGCCTTTCGGCCTGCGTCCGGCCGACCGGCGCTACAAGGCAGCGCTGGTGCGGGAAAGTCATCGCGTCGAGCCTGTTGTCCGCCATAATCTTCATGAACGCATCCTGAAGCCTCGCCCTTTTTATGAGCCGGTCCTTGTATTCAACGTCGCTCGTCGAAAGACCGAGCGCCTGCCTGATGATGCTTCCGATGCCGGGATGGAACTTGCCCGAGGCATAGATTTCCTCAAGCGATTTCATCGGGGCGCTAGCGCGATTTCAGGTAGGCGTTGAGGTGGTCCCTTAGCTCCATCGTATGGACGCTTACGTCCGACACCAGGTTGTCCGTGGATATCGCGCAGTCGAAGGGGACAATAATCGCCCCCTGCTTTTTCATCATCTCTATCGAGGCGCGAATAGCCGCGTTCACCTCTGCGTGCTCGGGCCCTGCACCGAAGAAGCCGCCGGGCACGCCTATCCGCGCGCCTTTGAGTCCGCCTTTCTTAAGAAACGCCGTGTATGTCTCCGGTATGCGGCCCACGCCCCAGGCAGTCGATGCGTCCTGCGGGTCGTAGCCTGCGATGACGTCGAGTAAGCGCACCGCGTCTGCCACTGTGCGCGCCATGGGGCCCGCCGTGTCCTGCGTCAGCGCGTACGGGACGATGCCCGACCTGCTTACTACGCCGATGGTCGGTCTGATGCCGACAATGCTGTTTGCGGATGCAGGGGAGCGCACCGAGTTGACCGTGTCGGTGCCTATGCCTGCGACGGCGAAATCGGCGGCCAGACCCGCGCCCGTGCCGCCGCTCGACCCGCCCGGCGTCCTCGTAAGGTCGTATGGGTTGCAGGTCTGGCCGGCAATCGAGCTGAACGTCTCGCCCGCCATGGCGAATTCGTGCAGGTTGGCCTTAGCGATGATTATTGCCCCGGCCTTCCGCATCCTGGCCACGATAGAGGCATCGGCCGGCGGCATGAAGCCTTCGAGGCTCAACGATCCGGCAGTCGTCGCCATGCCTGCGGTCTCGACGTTGTCTTTCAGGAGCACCGGGATGCCGTGGAGAGGCCCCGCAAAGCCGGACGTTTCTGAGCTTCCTGTCGAGTGCGTCCGCCTCTTTGGCGGCGTTGGGGTTGACGAGGACCACCGCGTTTATCGCCGGCCCTCTCTTGTCATAGGCAGCGATGCGGGCGAGATACATTTCGACTAGCTGCCCGGCACTCAGCCTGCCCGCCTTCATCGCGGCGTGGATGCCCGCAATGGTCGCCTCCCCGAACACGAAATTACGCCCGTCCGCAGCCTGCACCATAAACTCCCTCACATTCTATCCTAACACCGAATGCGCCGGGCCGGGCAATCTATATTGCATCCGGCCGCCTCTTATCTTATATTGCTTGCATCCATCCGAGTTAACCGGATACAAACGGCGGAACAAATGGGCTACTGCATCAACTGCGACAACAGGCACGGCTGCAAATCGGGGACGCCCCCATGCATCGGCGAGATGGCAAAGCACGGGGTGACCGACAGGTCGGGCAAGCGATACCTGATAGAGACAGGCCGGATAGAGCGATGCCGGGAGTGCAGTTTCTTCCGCTCGTGCTGGGACAGCGAGGAATACGAAGCCCTCGTCCGGTCGCGTTAGCGCACGTGAGGATCGTGTCACCGCATTCCCTGTCTCTTCCTTTTCATGAGGGGGTGGCTCCGCCAGCTTTGCTGGTGGAGGGGGCGACGCGAGCCCCAGTAATTGAAGCGCGCGTTAATTCGCTCACCCTTTATTTTCGTCTCTTTCGTTATGTCGATGGAACAGGTAATGCGAGTGGATATGCCTGTGGGCTACTGCGCCGTGGAAATGCACGTGCTCGTGGATCAGGTTCACTTTTAGAAGAAGCTCGTTGTCGTTAAGTATCTCTTCCGATTCGCCGATGCGCTCGATGGCATGCGCTTCCGAAAGCACCGCGACTGTGCACCGCAGCTCGCTCACCAGCGACAGGTCGTGGGTGGCGATCACAATCGTCTTGCCCGCCTCATTCAGGGCAAGGACCAGCTCTACCAGAAAAACCTGCGTCCTCGGGTCGAGGCCGTTCGTCGGCTCGTCCATCAGCAGGACGTCCGGGTTTATGGTGAGCGCCGCGCCCAGGGCCACCCTCTTCTTCTCGCCTGACGAAAGCATGTACGGCGGCCTGTCTGCGAGGGCGCTTACCTCCAGCATCTCCAGCACCTGCATGGCCCTGCCCTGCGCCTCTTTTTCGCCGAGGCCGAGCTGCAAAGGCCCGAACTTCAGCTCGTCGAGCACGGTAGGGCAGAATAGCTGGACGTCCGAATCCTGGAAGACATAGCCGACCTCGCCTCTGAAGCGGCGCAAAAACTGCGCGTCTTTCAGGGAGCGCTCGCTTACCTCCGCCCCCTTGAAGAGCACCGTGCCGGAAGTGGGGTAGACCAGGCCGTCGAGCACGTGGAGGAGCGTAGATTTGCCGCATCCGTTGGAGCCTATGACAGCCACTATCCGGCCTTCCGGGATGTCGAGCGTGACGCCGGACAACGCGGCGATCTTCCCGTGATACGAGTATGAAACGTCCTTTGCCTGGATGATGCCCGGCCAGTCCGTCACAGCCATAACAGCAGACCTCCGGCAACAGCGAGGCCAAGACCGGCGCCTACGTCGGCCGCCTTCAGGGCGCACGAATCGGCAAGTACGATCCCCTTGTTAAGGCCCCTTGCAGTCATCGCCTGGAACACGTCTTCACACCTTTCCTGTGTCTTCCGGAAGAGCACCGCCCCCCTGCCCGCGGACCAGTCCCTCGCCTCTTTCATGCTGAAGGAGCCGGCGAGCCTGCTGCGCGCGGCCAGGTACATATCCTCGAGCATCTTCGAAAAAAGGAAGATATATTTGTAGGCCAGAAAGAGCACGAGGACGACCGCGTCGGGCACCCGGAAAACTTTCAGCGACCTGATGATCTGCGAAAGCGGCGTCGTGTACAGCAAAAGAAAAGAGGCGCACAGGCAATCCGCGACGCGAAGGAACAGGCGGGCGACGATAGTCAGCCCCTCGGCCGTTATGCCTATCGCAGCGGGCAAGGCAAACGGGCCGATGCGGACAGGGCCGTCGAATGCGACGATGGGCAGGACGACCCTGCCCGGCGTCACCAGGTTGAAGGCAGCGGGAAGACCCGCCAGCACGCCGAAGAGGATAGCGAGCACGCACACCCTGCGCAGAAAAAAGCCAAGGGCGATCCTCGATAATGCCGCAAGCAGGACGAGGAAGCAACCGAGGGCGAAAAGCGCCGTGACGTCATTCTTGAGCGTTGCCGCCACCGCGAGAAAGAGCATGCAGACGACCTTGACGCGGGCGTCTATCGATTGAAGGAGGCCCTTTTTCGATGCAAGCTCCCACTGGACGAAGGTGACGGTGATCACGGAGCCGATGCGGGCAAGCGCGCGGTCGATGAACGGGCGGCGGATGCGCGCGTGGGCACGCGGCGCAGGCGGCTCCGCCTTCGACAATAAAAACTTCGGCACCCTATCGTTCATGGCCTTTGATCGCCTTCATCACGATATATACGACCGCCACGATTATGAGCAGCCCGGCCACGCCGGAAGCGGCATACGACACGATCTGCGCGGCAAGGGAGTCGCCTGCGGCCGGAAGGGCGTAGCCCGAGACAGGCGCGTGCCAGACGCCGATACTCTTCTGCAACCCTTCGGGCAAATACCCGAGCGCCTTGTGCAGGTATTCCGGGCCCCACTCCCCCCAGGCCTCCGGCCTGCCTGCGATCCGCGGAAGGATAATGCCGAGAGGCGTCAGGCAGGCAAGCACGGCAAGCCCGATAAGGAGCTTTTTTTTGAATGCCCGCTCGTCGTGATCGCTATTCTTCCTGCCGCCTTTTTCGCTCATGCCGACCCCCGCAGGCCCTTGAACCGGTCCGGCTCCTGGCGGAATACGTAGGCGACGATCAGGGCCGTGACAAGGCCCTCCATGACGCCGAACACGAGCAGGTGGCTTGCAGCCATCGCGGGTACTGCAATCTTTAGCGGGTACGGGGCATAAAGCGGCCTGCCGTCGGCCCCGCTCGCGATTAGCGGTTGTATGCCGAACTCGAAGCCCGCCGCTGTCGCTGCCGCGCAGAGGCCGGCGTAGCCCGCGACGAAGGCGGCCACAAAGACCCTGCGGCGGCCGGGCGCGCCCCTGGCTATGAGCCTGAAAAAAGCATAAGAGACAAACGGCATCAGCACCGCCATGTTGAAGCAGTTCGCCCCGAGCGCCGTAATCCCGCCGTCTCCGAAGACAAGTGCCTGGATGACGAGGACGACCGAAAGCGCGATGACAGCAGTCCAGGGGCCAAGAAGGATAGCGACCACCGCTGCCCCGACTGCATGCCCCGACGTGCCCCCAGGCGCAGGCACGTTGAACATCTGGATAAGAAAACAAAAGGCGGCTGCCATTGCAAGGTATGGGACATGCTTAGCGGGCAGGTCCCGCCGGACTTTCTTCACGGCAACGGACCAGAACACCGCCGATGCGCCGTAAAGCGGCAGGTAAGTTTGCGGGCTCAAATATCCATCCGGAATATGCAGGCGCCTCTCCTTAGACAAAAAAATGCCATGACGCAACTTTACCTGGGCCGGCCTTCGGACCAGTCGCTGCCTTCATGGCAAGTTTAGTTTAGAATCGTCCGCGAGCTATGTCAAGATGTTGCGTGGCCCGGCGCCACCATTCCTTTTCAGGGGAAGAGGGTCACCCTCCCAACACATGCTCGATTGTCATGCGCCACGGGCGTCATTCCTGAAACGCCAAATTGTGCTCGACCAGGCCTTTTACTTCGCCGCGATGCCGATCGCGCCGCAGGCAACCTTCGGACCCGAATTGCCTGCCGGTTGCGTCACCAGATCATCGGGGTTTGCGTGGACGATCAGTCCCCGGCCTATGATGGAATCGCGCCCCGCAAAGGCGATCATCTGGTCCGTCCACTCGTAGTGGGCCTTGCCGTCGCTTCCGGCTGTAATATTTCCAAAGTCCCCCACGTGACGCTCATTGCTTGCAGGCGCTCCGTGCTGCTTTCCTTCTGGATTGAAGTGACCTCCCGCGGAATCCCCCGTCGGAGCCGTACAGTCACCCCACTGATGCACGTGGAACCCGTGCTTACCCGGGGTCAACCCCTGCAGGTCCGCAACTACCTTTATGCCGTTATCAACCTTGGTGAATGTAACGACGCCTGTAACCCCGCTGCCCGAAACTGGGTTGAGGACGGCGACAGCCTTCATCACCTGCTGATCGCCCGCAGTCTGGCCGAACGACGGTTGGGTCAGGCCGAGTAGAAAGAACGAACAAACAATAAACAACAAAGCGCTATATTTCATGGAGTCCTCCATATAAAGGGAGCTGACGGACGATTCGACCTCGCCGTTTATATAATTCTAATCTGTAATAGCCGAATCTGCAGACTTAAAGGCTGCAAGGTTTTCTTTCTGAAAGAACCTGGCTGTCTCTTTTTCTTGCCATACAAGAGTCGCAGCGGAGATCATTAAAAAGCATGCCGGGTCTGGCGAAAGAGAGGACGGGGGGATTAGCCAAGTAACGTTGGTCAACTACGCCCTCTTGATTTTTCGCTCGACAGACTTGAAAAAAGCAGCCCGCTCCCTTCTTCTTTTCCGTTCTTCCCTGCGCCCTGGACTCGCCTCAAAGAGACGTGATGTTCATGCTGGTTGTGGTATCCGCGTCCCAATTGTCCCACAAATACTCGTCTTCCCTGCCGTCGGCTATCACCCGCAAGGCGTAGCGCACCTGTTCTTCGTACAACTCGCAAAAGGCGCCCGGCCGGTCGATTCCGCCGTTCATTGCATAGGCTTCCGCCGGACACGGCGAACCGCAGAAATGGCGGACGGCGCAGGAGGCGCACGGCTCGATCCTTTCGATAAGGCGGCCGGTGACTTTCTTGAAGGCGGGGCTATCGAGGGCCTGCCTGACCTCGCCCTTGAAAAGGTTTCCCCCGCAAAACTCCGGAATCCCTATGAACTCACTGCACGGGAAGAGGTCTCCTTTTGCGGAAACGGCGAAGAAGCAGCGCCCGCCGCCGCACGGGGATATATCGCACATGAGCCGGCGCGCGGTAGGGGCGACGATGCTCAACAAGACATTGGCAAAATTTGCGACTACCATCTTTCGGCCCGTTGTCCGGTACAATTCGTAATTCCGGTCCAGGGCCTTGAGGTAATGGCCTGCCAACTCATGGTCTTGCGGTTTGAGGTTGCGGCCGCCGGGCAGCGTGCACCGCACAGGGTTGAGCATACAGGAGGGGATACCCAGGGAATGGAAGTGGTCGACGATATCGGGCAGGGCTTCCATGTTCCGTTGCGTTATGGTGCAGATGACGCTGTAGTTCTCGTAGTCCCGCAGCTTCCTGATAAGAGAAACGACCTTATCGGAGACGCCCGCGCCTTCCCAGTTCCTCCTGGCCGCGTCCGCGAGCTCGCCGACGTGACCGTCAAGGGACAAACCGATGCTGATGCCGCGCTCCGTCAGGAATTCCACGGCGGCGTCATCCAGCAGCGTCCCGTTTGTCTGTATCCCGAAAAGGAAAGCGTCCTTATAGCGTTCGATGGCGGCAAACACCACCTTGCGGTTCATCATTGGCTCCGAGCCGTGGAAGACGACCTGGGGGCGCCTCCCGTCCGTTACCGTCTCCGCGAAGTGGGCTTGGAGTACAGCCAATGCCTCGAACAGCGCTTCCTCCGACATGTGCTCGCCGTTTTTCCGCATGGCCTCAGGGATATAGCAATAATCGCAATTGAGGTTACACCTCTCTGTCGGATTGAAATAAACAGCGCCGGGGCTGAGACCGAAGCGGAGCGTCTCCATTTCGGCGGAGAAACTTGCAACCTTTTCACGATACTGCTCCATGAAAGGACCGTTGGTGAGGGCTTCTCCAACCTTGTCTTTCTTGAGAAGCGACCAGAAGGCTGTTTCAGGGGCCAGCAGGGCAATATAATCCTGATGCCCTATATCGATAAGTTGAACAGTCGGCCCGTTTCCGGTATTAAAGTATGTACCCCTCGATGACGCATGGTTATTCTTTCCGACGTTTGACACCGCAAACCTCCAGAGCTGATCTTTCCGGGACGTTGCAGGAGACGCCGCGGCAAAAGCACCAGGGCGTCTCCTGTTTTGCAAGTAAGGCTACTCTTCCTTCTTTGTTGCCATGATGTAGTGGGACAGGCCCGCTCCGCTCGACTTGCAGGACTTGCGATAGGCGATCACGTCCTTCTTCATGTCCGTCACCTCCTTTCAAGAGAAATTGAGCTCGTTCATCAATAAGGGGCATAAAAAAATCCCCAAACTGATCTTAATCAGCCTGGGGATTTACCTTTTCTCCAAGTGTTATCGGGTTTGCGGCAGGTCTTCTGACTCGTGGATCACCCTACTCCCCGCGCCTTCCCATGCCGCTTCGTCTTTCAGGCTTGCGACACAGTGGCCTATCAGCGGGTTTCGTCCCCACACACAGCGGCGGGTCCGTGCCGGAATCGCACCGGCTTCCCTTTTAAGGCCCTTTCCAGGGCCTCCGACTACCCGTTCGACTATAGAATATTTAGCACGCACTTTTACTGTTGTCAAATGATAATTCAGGGGAGTGGACCCGCATTATGAATAAATCGAGCGGCATGGCCCTGCAGGGCCGATTTTAACCAAGTAATTTTTAGAGCGGCCACGAAGGCCGGATGTCCTCGTTGAGAGGGACGCCTTCGCGGCCGTTTTTTTGTGATGGCGGCTGCGTTGAGAAGCGCCATATAGAGCCGCCTCCAGCTTTTGCACTATAGAAAGCCGCCGGGGCGCATGGAAGCGCCGTTTCTTCTTCTCCCGCTATTTCTTCTTTGGCGCCGGGGCCGGCTTTGCGGCGGTCGCCGTGCCCGATGACTTCTTAGAACCGCGCCCCTTTCACCGTGGGCGGAGGCGGGGGAAAATTAAGCGGGATCCTGGCCGTGCTTAACTCGTTCCCCTGGCCTGTGGCCGGCCTGCTGTTGTCGAAAACCTGGCCTGCCGTCGATGTCTGCTGGGCCAAAAGACCGCCGGCGGCGAAGAACAGAAATAACAATGCGACACCTGTGACGCGACCGATACGCTTCATGGTTCCTCCTTTGTTTCTGATATGGGGATGCCCCATAGACATCCCCACTTTTATCTAGTAAACCTCCTGAAGCTTTTCAAAGGACCTTGAGAATGGTCCCCCACGTCTCTTCCGGCCTTCCCGTCCATAGGGTCGATTGTGACCATCGGCGTCAGTCCCGCGGGCGAGAGGACGGCGATATTGTACCGGCTACCCGGCATCCAAATCCTCGAGGTATTCCGGCATTGAATCGGGAGTAGACCATCAGGGCGATATAGTAATCGTGAAGAAGGTTACGGAGCCTTTCCAGTTCAAAGGCATGGCTCAGCAGCACACCCTGTAAAAAGGGTGCGATAACGGGGTCGGGATTGGCCACAAACAGGACCACGGGACGGTCCCGTTCCTCTATCGTCCCGAGCGTATCGTCATTCCATTCGTGCCAGAGGATGCCGTCTTTCGGAAATTCAGGCCTGACGGCGAAGAATGATGTCATCTGATGCCCCGGTACAGACGAGCGGGATGCTCACAAAATCATAAAATTACCGGCCGCGAGGACAGCCCCGTCATTTCGCGGCAGGTTCTTTTCTCTGGCGTCCCTGTGGCGGAGTTCCCGTAGTTCCCGGCTCGCCGACGGCGGCGCCCTTTGACCCGACGGAGGGGCAGGCCGTGGGCGCTGGACCCCGTATTTGACGACCGGCTCGATTTTGTACGGCCGGTCAGGGGCCGGCGTCAATCTATCCGACGGGCGCGGGGGCGGCCCGTATTTGACCTTAAACCCCCCGTCAGGCTGCTGCGCGCCCGACTTGCCCGACAGCAGCAGCATACCGCATCAGACACCCAGACGATCTTCCTGAAACTGAACAACTTTTTTGCGAATCCTTCCAGAATTCTCATACACACTCCTTGCCGTGAAGGCAGTTGAAGTGACAAACGTCCGGTGCGTTCGTGTCGAAATTGCACAAATAGGGAGCTCTCTCCCTTACATATCCACCATTGCGCGCAGTCCCGGCAGCTCCCCTGCCTCATCCACATTGCCGGTCCCTGAACGGCTGGAACCTGTTCTCCCAGCAGTCGGCAAACGATTCTTCTCGGATGTTGCCCTGGACGAGCCTCCTCGACACGCTCGGGCAGGCCGATATCTCCCCGTGCGCGAGGATGCCGCCTATCTCTATGCCCGCCCGGCAACTGTAGAAGGCATCCCTCACTTCCCTTTCGAGCTCGCACCCGAGGAACCCCTCTTCGTCTACCGATACGTGCATAGACGTGCCTGCTTTCCTGGCATCCCTTGCGAACTTATAGAGCTTTCCGTAGTCGTCCGGCCGCAAAAGGAGGTCATGATTACCCCTGGCCCTTCCGCCGGGAAACAGCGTGATGAGACGCCATTCCCGGACCCCCTCTTTTTCGATGAACTCCTGGATGTCCGGCAGCTTGTCTACGGTTCTCCTGGAAACGGTCGTAGCGACTTCGAGGCCCGAAAGAAACGCACGGTCCCGCAAAGCCCGGATGGCGCCTACCGCCCTGTCGGAATAAATCTAGTTTACGTCTCAGCCAGTTGTGGTCCTCCTTCAGGCCGTCGACGCTGACCGTGACCGTGCTCATGCCGGTAGCCCGGCATTGCTCAATCACATCTCCCGTCATCGCGAACCCGTTAGTGACCATCCCCCACGGGAAGCCGAGCGCCGATCCTTTCGGTCACCGTGAAAATGTCTTTTCGCAGCAGGGGCTCGCCCCCGGTGATGGCGACCATTATACCTTTCGGGTCGTACCGCGCGGCGACCGATTCGAAGCCGCCTATGATCTCTTCCGTCGTCAATTCGAGCCGCGTGTCTTTAGCGGACGAGCAATCGCTGCCGCAGTGAAGGCATCTGAGGTTGCAGGCGAGCGTCGACTCCCAGAAGAGGTACCGCAGGCTGTGCTCCATCGTGGCGAGGCGCAGGTATCGCGACCACGCCCTTAACTGGAGCCGTTTCTTAAGGTTACCGAGCACCATGCAATTACCCCTCGGTCGAGCCCGTCGACATCCGGCGGTACGGCCTGCGCCTATTGCCCTCCCGGCCGGTATCGATACCATGTTAACATAATGCGGCGTCAGTCATCCAGAGGGTCGGAGCGAAAAGATGAAGAAACGCTGCCGATATGGTAGAAATAGATCCAGAGGAGCAGCCGACAGCCAATGAAAAAGTCATCAGGAACGATGGTAGCGATAACGGCGGCGTCTTTTTTTTGAGTAGGAACTTTTATTACGGCGAAGTGTGCGACGGCAGGGGAGACGGGGAAGGGATGGCCGTTTCATCGCCTATGACAACGGGACGGTCCTGGACCCAAGGACTAACCTGATGTGGGCGGCCCATGACAGCGGGTGCGAACATACAACCGGGATGATGCCGAGAGATATTGCGGGCAGTATCGAGGAGGCGGATATACGGACTGGCGGATGCCGACGCAGAATGAGCTGGCGGCGTTGTATGATACCGGTAAAATTTATAATGTCCACACCCATGTGGAGAACCCTGTCTACTTAACGGCATTGATTCATCTTACGTGTAGCTCGAATCTGGGCTTCAGAGACACGTGATTCCGACGCCGACCGCCTTTCTATTTCGACTTTGGCAAGCTTTATTGGGCCCCACCGGGGTCCCAAACTATCAAATCTTTTTCTACCGGGCGCTCCCCGGTGCGTTCCGGCAAATAGGTTATTTTTCAATATGACACCGAATAATTGCAGGCTAATAATCATTTGCGCCGTCGTCTCTGCCGCTATCCTGCTTGCCTTGCTTCCCGCCCAGGCACGCACTGCCAACCGTGCAATACGGAAATCCCCAAAGCCGAACGGCTTCTGAAAGAAGGCGCAGACGTGAACGCCCATGACGAATTCCAGAGGACCTCTCTGCACTATGCGTCATTCTGTGGCGAGACAGAGCTGGTCTCCAGCTACATTAAGAAAGGCGCGGACGTCAGCGCCCGGGACACGGACCAGGATACCCCCCTGCATACTGCGGCTTGTGGAGGCATAGGCCATGCCGATGTGGCTGATCTGCTGATTAGAAAAGGCGCGGATGTAGACGCCTCGGGACAAAGAGCAGGCCACGCCTCTGCACATTGCGGCGGGCGGAGACGATACCAAGTTGGTTGCTTTGCTGATTCAGAAAGGCGCCGATATGAGCGCCAGGAACAAGGGCCGGAGGACTCCGCTGCACGAAGCAACATTATTGGGAGGAGGCAATATCGAGGTGGCTGCTTTGCTGATTAAGAAGGGCGCCGACGTAAACGCCTTGGATAAAGAGCACAACACGCCGGCCATGTTAGCGGAGAAGAACGGCCATACCGAACTTGCTGTTATGCTGCGCAAGGCCTCGGTAAAAGGAAATAGGGATGGTGCATCTAACTCCCGAGGTCGTGTCCTGTAATTTGCATTGCCGACTATCAACATTTCGTGCCCAGAGGCGAACTACTGCGCCTTTGCGTTGCTTTCGAACCACTTTCACCTGCTTTTGACAACCGGAGGCGCGCCTATCGCAAGGGTCATGAGGCGCCTTCTTACCGGCTACGCCGTCTCATTCTCCGCGAGCTATCTCAAGTCGTCGCCCGGCCCGCCTCTCACCTGAGCGGCAGAAGGGGATAAGTGCAACTCGGCCGTCAGCTTCCGGGTGAAAGGCGAGAAACCATGCTCCCCCCGTCGTGAAATCCTGGAGGCTTGGTCAGGAGGGGTGCCGGGGGTGGTCTTCCTGGAATAGACACTGGCTGATGTTTTTCTGTTAGCAAAGTTTTAAAACCGCACTGTCTAAAGATCAAAACCGCACTCTTGTCAGATGGCTGGTTTTTACCTTCTGGGTGCTCAACAACCTGCCGTTATGCCAGAACCTTATTTCGGTGAGGCCGGTCTCCTGATCCGGCACCATCCTCAGATCAATCTTCTCGTAAGGATCGACCCCCGGCACCCGGAGCTCGATACCGTTGATCGATATCTTTCGATAGGCATTCGTGGTCCGTGTATCTCTCAAACAGAAGATGTCCTTCGTTGATTCATAAGGAAAGGGAAGCTTGAACGGGCGAAAGAGCGTTTTTCCTTCCTGGATGGCTTTCTCAAGTCGTATGCGTGGATCTCCCCGGTGGTGCTGTGGACCTGGTGTTCGTTGTAGCGCTTTACTTCATAGGCGAGTATATCCCGTACCTGGGCGATGGTTCGTACGTTCTCCCGCGCACAGCTTCTCACGATCCGGTCCTGCAGCCACCGGTAGGGCCTCTCGATCTTCCCCTTAGCCTGGGGAGAGAGGGCGTAGGTCACCTTCACCCGGAGGTCCTGCAGTACCTGTTTCCACTGCGGGTCGGTTTCGTCTGTCCTGAGATGGTGCTTCAGCCATACCGTATCCCTCTTTTCAAGGAAGCGGAACATGGAGTGATTATCCACGTAGTAGGAAAGGGGCAACCCATGGGGGATCAGGACGCTTTCAAGGGCCATGATATGCGCCCAGCTCGTTTCTCTTTCCGTCACGTCTGCATAGAACAGGTACCTGCTGTAGTCGTCGAGGCTGGTGATGAGGTAGAACTTCTCGGGGATATAGGGTGACCACCGGTGATAGGAAGAATCGTGCTGGATAAGCTCTCCTGCATGGTGGGTGATCACCTCCCTGTCATGGACGGACTTCTCGGGTTTCTGGATGTAGTAGCCGTTTTTTTTGCCCTTTCAATGATGGCCGGAAGGGAAACCTTCTCTCCATAGTGCTTCAGGAGGCCATCCTGAATGTAGCTGTAGTTATAGAAGCGGATGGGAACGGAAGGGTCGTCAATCAAGCCCTTCTCGGTGGCCAGTTCCCGGAGAATGTGGCCATGCACCTCCTCGTCCAGCTTTCTGTCGGGTGCCTTTCTCCGGTAGGCCATGGTGAAGCTGCTCGGATTGTCTCGGTACTTCTGCACCCATTCAAAGAACTGGCGGCGCTTCAGGCCCAGCAGCTCCATTGCATGGACCGCAGGCAGCTCTCGGGCCAGATACCTCTCTATGATCATCTTCATTTGTTCATGGGCGAATCTCTTGTGGATCTGCTCGCCCATCGCGTCCTCCTCCGTCTTATTGAAGAGGCATTCTATCATGGGAGTGCGGTTTTAAAACTTAAATCACCTCAAAACAGTGCGGTTTTGATTCTTAACTGAC
>CAWFRA010000012.1:0-19805 GCA_963818095.1 uncultured delta proteobacterium | reverse complement strand
GGCCCGATCGGGCGGGGTTGTGATGTATTACAAAATCGGTATTGAGCGGGCACGCTCGGCTCCTATATTCTTTCCATGGTGAGCTTAAACGGAATGTGATATGGGTATTACCGAATGTAAGGAAAAGGTCGAGTGCTAATTGCGTCGGAAGGGGAGGAAGACGCACCCTGATTAAAGGCGGTCTCCCATTCAGTGAGGACTTTCACAATTTCAATGAAGTTGGGTCGCCTGCTGAAGAACATACTCTTCATGTTCTTGTAATCTTCCAGAAGTCCGTCCATCCTTGCCGAGGACGGCGCAAGCCGGAGAGTGCCCTTTCTCGCCTCTTCGTAGCGCGCCCAACGACTCTGGAAGAATATCATCTTGTGCCGAACCACCCGACCGAGCAATTCCAAGTTGATCGTCGCCTTCTCTCCGAGCCCCGCTTCTATAAGACGGGCCAGATCATAATAGTGACGCGACAGCCGGTTGGGCGTCGTCTTATCCGGAGGGCGACGGTATTCTACGTGGAGGAGTGTCGCCTTTTCCAGAACGTCCTTTCCGGGGCAAGCACTTTGACCTGAAAAGACGGCGACTCAAAGGCTGCTGAGAAATGAAGAGCAGTATAAGAAGCAATCGTTGTTTGTTCGCTCGGCCAGTGATCCGACCGCGCACCCATTTCGATCTTCACTTCTGGCCTTATGTACCGGTCCCTGCCTGCTTTCGTCGTTGTTGGATATGCGTAGAGCAGTGTCTGCCCGTCGGGATCTGATTCGTCGATGGTCAGCCCCACCCTTCAGTGGTACCGAGGGAAGTCGTGACAACCGAAGCCAGGGCAGGCATCAAATGATCGACAATCCGCGTTTGGCAGGCTTCCCGAAGCCGCTCGATCCGTCGTTTCCGCTCATTGCTCCCGATGTCCGCCTCAGGATCGCAATCGGTGCCCGCAAAGCCAAGGCTTGCCCGATCGATCGACAGGTCCACATCCTCGGAAAACCTTTCGATAAGACTGTACGCTTTTGATAAGGAAGTCCCGCCCTTGAAGATCAAAGTCGGCCCGACATCGTCAAGAGAGAACAGCTTCTCGAGCACCCAGCATACCCAGAAGTCCTTTTCCACCATTTGGGGGCTAAGGCCCATTCTCTGCCCTGTTTCCACAAAGTAGTCGAGACGTTCATTTTCCGAAAGGCGGGCAAAGAGATTCATGATTGCCGTCCTCCCGTTGCGATCCTTCGTAGATATATACCCACCCAGGCAGGGGCATAGGCTATGTCTTTAATCAACCGCAATTTGTCCTGGTCGCTCAATTTCTTCCGCAGAATGGCAATAACCCGGTCATCCACGTAATTAGGGCCAAGATGGCGGAGGGCCTGGATAATCAGGCCGCTTACACGGCCCGCTGTCGCCATGTTTCGTGGCACGGTGTGCTGGAGCCGTATCTCCTGCTTACCGATGCGCACGACCCGCGATGGACCGTCTGTGAGGAAGACGACCTTCGCAGGGACCTGTTCGGACAAGCCCAGAACGTTTGCCGCATAGGCCCCTGTCGGCTGAAGGTGGATGCCATGCTTGCCCGAAAGTGCCCTGGCGACCTTGTCAGGATTGGGTGATACTACCCCGATAATGGGATGAGATTTTGGGTAGTCGTACAGACCGCGGGCCAAGCGGCGTAAGGTGCTTCTTTGAACCAGCCGCGAGAGTACTTTGTCGACCGCAGCCCGGCTCGCGAGATCGAGAAAGTTACCTGTAGTGAAGACTGAACCCCTACCGGACCCGTAAATTCTGTTTAGCACTCTGCTATCAATGCTTTTTGAGCGTTTTCCCTGTGGCATTTGTCAGAAAATATAGCATATATTTCTGACAAAGCAAACCACTTTTATCGGCGATGAAATGTACGAGTGCGGTTCACCGAAAGGCGAGGTACAGTGATGACATAGCAGCGGAAATTAATAATAGACTGCAAAGTGTCCTTCCTACTCCCTCGTGACCAGGAAACTCCTCAGCAGCGATTCATACGAGCAGACTACCTTGCGCGGCGGCTTGCCCAGCCATTGGTAGAATATTGCCCTGTGGCTGCGCAGCTCTTCGCGGTGGCGCATGGCTGTCCGGCTTGTCCATCCCAGGACGGAGGCTATCTGTTCCCATCCCTGGAGGCGCGGCTCGCCGATGGGCGGGCGTATCGGGCGTCCGCCTCCCGTGCTCCCTGCGCCGCCCGTCACACGGCCCGCCGCTGCGCTCCCGGCTTTCCTGTTGGCGCTCAGCCATCGGAGCCGTCCGGGAATTGCCCTGTTATTGGATCGAGCCCATGCCTTACGAGGATCTCCTTGAGCGGCTCCGGGCCGGTGAAGATGCGTGGAGGTGTCGTGCCCGTTGCCGCCGGGAGCGAACAACTGCGCCTGCCCGCCGCAGGGCTGCGCTCCCGGAAAGCCGCCGCCGGGTCAGCCCGGCCTCTGCCCGGCCCTGCCCACTGCGCTTCCGCCTTTCGCCGCCCGCCGCCGGCATGGCCGGTCTCGTCCTCCCAGCCTTTCGCATCGAGCCAGTTGGCGGGGTAGGGGATGTACTTGCCGCCGTCGCGCTGCCAGTCGGGTGAGGCCCTCGCCCGACCGATCGCCGCAAGTATCTGCGCGAGGAGCGCCCCGTCCGGCCTGAGCCTGTCCCAGACTTTCTCAGCGAGACCTTTCGATTTCTTTCTGGGGTAGGCTTTCCAGAATTGCGCAAACGGCGCATCTTCCGCCCGCGCGGCCACTGCCGCGCATGCCCCGGCTCCAGGCCGGCCTTCCGTTTCTGTTTCGGTCTCTGCTTCTGTTTCCGCTTCAGTTTCAGTTTGCTCTTGAGCCTCTCCGGAGGCGCTCGGGAGCGCACCCGTTGGGGCAGGGCCGCCTGTATCGCCTGCACCACCGTTTGTGCCTGCCTGCCGGTGTAGCTCGGGCGGGGGCGCGGGGTTGCGCGCGGGCGAGGGGTGCTGGATTTTCTGGTGCTTCAGGAAGCCGGGGATGAAGTAATACTGCTCGCCGTTGACCGTGTAGGGCAATATGCGGCGCAGGCCCACAGGTTCGGAAAGCCACGTCTCGATCTGGCCGGGCGGAAGGTCGTCGTAGGGGAATATCTGTGATTTCAGCCACAGGGGGTGCCCCTTGCTCCTGCCCGTGTCGTCGCACGTGTTCCAGAGCCCGATAAAGAGCAGCCGCGCCGGCAGGTCCACCATCGCCAGCTTCTCGTCGCTCCAGAACTCCGGTTTGATTACCCTGCTTCTCGCCATGTGTCACCCCGCATAGAGCCGAATGAACCTTACTTGATAGCAGACTGCCGATGAAGACCTGTTACCTGCCATAACTATTACCACCACGGGATGATTATGTCAAGGAGTTTCTGCATTAGTTATTCCCATATTACTCTATTGTCTTTTTAGCGGGATATCCGATAATAGCGTCTTATGGTAAGGAGGAGACAACGCAAGAAGATCAAGGATATGACGCCGGCCGAGCTGGAGGCTGCGGAAGATGGCATAGTAATTGCTTGGAATTTCATCCGGATTCGCGAGCGCCTGGATTTGACCCAGGAAGCCGCAGCAGCGTTGGCAGAAGTAACCGTGGGATACGTTGGAAAGGTGGAGACCGCCGCGGTGAGCTTCGGAACGAGGGCACAACAGAAGTGGTCGAAAATCTTTCATGTAGACAGAACCGAGTTCCTGAGGAAGCCTGAGGCAGGGATCCCGGTCATCGGGGATGTGATGGAGAAAGGCGCCGTTCATCGCCGCAGCCAGGCTGATCGTGAAGTCGAGTTCGTTCCAGTCTGCCCCGGGATATTCACGGGAGAACCCGCCTGCTCCGGGCCTCTACTGCCTGAAGGTGGCTACCGACACCCTGCACCCCTACCTGCGCAGGGGCTCCTATCTATATGTCAAAAGCGTGCCGCTTTCTGACATTAAAGACGACAACCTGATCGTGTTTTACGATGACGGCCCGCCTTGCGGCAGTCAAAGAAGTCGAACTATTGCCGGATGGGCGCGTTCTTTTAAAAGGCCTCGGAAGGGGCAGCACCATAACTAAAGAAGCCAACGAGCTTTCCACTGCCGACAAGATAATATTCATCGGCCTGTAAGGCCTCAATTGTACTCGTTTGTCCCACGATCTCCCTAACAGAATAGATTGTGTTGCCTGGCTTATTACTATTATGGTAATATAGTCTTGACATAAATATTACCATAATAGTAATGTTTTTGATGCGAAAGGACGGACCAAGGCGGGCGGAACAGGGCGGCGATGGGGCAGGGCGGCGCCGCATAACAGGCGGTTCCGGGGCGCGGCGGGACAAAGGGGAGACGGAATCGGCCTGCATAGTGGACGCGGACCTGCGTTGCCCGCCCTCGCGGTACGACTGCGGCAGGCCTTGCCCGCTGACCGGCTGGGAAAAAAGGGAAGGGAGAAGAAGTTGAACGTTAGCTGCCAGGGCAGGTGCAGATGAATTTTGATGATTGGCTGCAAAAGACGCCCGGAGGGCGACATTGCCTGACGATACTCGCCGCGTCGGGGTGCGAGGCCGGCGCCGTGGTGCTGGAACTGGCGTTCGTCGCGGGCCAGATCGACCAGGCGGAAAGGGACCGGGCGCTCATGCAGGAACAGATCACTGTCCACCCCGCCGGGGAGACCGCTTAAACCGAGCAAAGGATAGCCGGCCTATTCGACCTTTTTCAGCTCCGCCCTGAGCTGGCTTGCCTTGCCGCTTATGAAATGACCATTCATCCGCTTGGGGTCGCTCTTGTCCACGGTGAAGGTGAATGTGTACTGCTTTTTTGATGGATCGACCGAACCTGAGATCGTGTGGTAAGGGTTATCCCGTTCGGGCCGGTAGGGTCGTGCGGCGAATTCGATGGTCGCCTGCCCGTCGGAATAAGTGACCTTCGCCTTTTTGACCCTTCGCCAGGCGGCGCCGCAGTGACAGGATCTCTTGGAAGTATCGTAATCGCCGAAGGAATGAACTACCTGGGCCGAATCCCCGTCGATCTTCTCCACGTAAAGGGTACAGTCCCAGTTCCATCGCGAGTTCCATTGGCCGGTCCACGTGCCTGAGAGGGCCTTGACCTCGTCCGGCAGGGACGCCGCGGGGGGAACTGTCACTACATCCGGCACGACAGGGGCCTTCTGGGCGAGACCGGCCGCAGCCAGGCTGCACGTTACGACGATTGCCAGTATAAGGAGCAGGACGTTTTTCCTCACGCTATCCTCCCGTTAGGGCTAATGCGGCACATGATCAATACTATTGCACGGATTGGCGGTAATTCAAAGAAGGAAGGGTCCGGATCCGCTCTACCGCGCTTGGGGATTGCCTGTATACTTTGTATTGCTGTGATATAGCGCCGCGTGGTAACAATATTCTCCATATTATAAACGACATCGTACGATCACGAGGAGGGCGCCGTGCTCTCGATCTTGAAGGTTTGTCTCCTGTCTCTCTTTTCAGCGTTCTTATTGACCGGATGCAGCAACAATAACTCGAATACAGCCGCCCCTTCATCCCCTACCTCACCTTCGGGGGGCGCGGGCAGCGGCCAGTGGACCTGGGTATCGGGCAGTCACTACGGTACGTACGGTACGCAAGGCACCGCCGACGCGTCGAACGTCCCCGGCGCGCGCTACGGGTCCGTCTCCTGGATTGACCATAGCGGCAACCTTTGGCTGCTTGGGGGTTGGGGTCAGACTTCGCCCACCATCGCCGCCACGGGCTCGCTTAACGACCTCTGGCAATACAAGCCCTGACATCGAGAGTTGCACTGCTTTTCAGTTTTAGGCAGTCTGGTGTTCGTCGCGCCAGATCGAAAAAAAGAGAGAGGGAGGAACGTGTTGCCTCCCCCCCCTAAAGCGTTACGACGCAGGTGTTTCTACATCGCGTAGCCGATGTCCGTGAGATAGTGGATGTGACTGACCGTCTTGTACGTGCCCTTCATCTTGGAGCCTATCTTCAGCCCCTTTGCCTGATTGTAGTCCTGCATGAACTTTGTGTAGTCGTCCTGAAAGGTCATCTCCCCTTTTGCCGTCTTTATGACGACGCAGTGGCACACCGGGTCATGGCTGACTACCGTGCCCGACACCTGTTTATCTGTGGCGACGGACAGCTTGTTCATGAATTCCTGCTTGTTCCATTCGGCTCCACTAGCGCCTTCCTGGGCGAATGCGTGTCCTACGAACACCAACGCTAAAACGAACATTAAAGCTACCGGCAATACCCTCTTCATACTGCACCCTCCTAATTTGGATTTATCGTGATCTCGAAACTAGATCATACCGGGAGTGTAATCGCCGGCACGGGTCTTCGCACAAATATATTTCTAAAAATTAAAGACGGGATTATCAAAGCTGTAATTCTGCCACATTCCGATACGTATGACCCGCAAACCTGAAATATGGGACGATCGGGCTTATAGTTATACGGATTGGCGTATAGTTACGTTCTTCCGCAGGCCCGTTCCTGATTGCTCATGGGAGGTGAACCATAAAAGAACATTCTGCACGACCGTGCAGGCGACGCTATTCTGCGCAAGGTCCTCGAAAATAGATATGCGATACTCGTTTTCCGCTGGGTGCTGGCCGGGACCTTCCTCGTTGGCGCGTTGGGGAAGTTCGTTGATATCGAGCACTACTCGGTCGCTATGGTCTACAATTTCGACCTGCTGCCGGGTCCGCTGGCGATCGGCTTCGGGTGGGCCCTTCCATTCATCGAGCTCGCTTGCGCGCTCGGTTTGCTGCTCGGGGTGTTGACCCGTCTGTCGGCTCTCGGCATCGCCTTGCTGAGCACCTCTTTCTTCATTGCCAAGGCTATCCTGCTGTCTCGCGGGGCGGATATTGAATGCGGCTGCTTCGGCGCCATCGGATCGACTATGGCGTCGTGGAGCATCTACCTGGACCCGGCAGTTTTCCTGCTTGCGCTGGCAGTCCTTTTCTCACCGGGGCAAAGCCGTCATTGGCTCTCTCTGGGGAACAGGCTGCCTTCGAGGTGGAGCGACAAACTCCGCCTTTTGTGGTGAAGGGAAGAACAAGGTCGTGCAGCGGCTAAAGCTCTCTCGACTTGCCGGGGAACTACTTGGGTTCTACCGGATACTTGGCCTTAACCCAATCCTCCCAGGCGCCCTTTACGCCACCCTTCAGATAGTAAACTTTCTCGTAGCCCGCCTTCAGATACGCCTGTGTCAAACTGACACTTGTAGAATCGTTCACTCAGGCGCAGTAAAGGACGATTGTCTTGTCCCTGGGGTACTTGTTCATCCAGGAAGCGAACTTCATCCCCTCTTCCCTCACGGCCCCTTTGATCTTCATTTTACTCTTGTCCCAGTCATAATTCGTGCGCACATCAATGATGATAACATCGGGCTTTCCCAGCATGGGAAGGAGTTGCTCCTTTGTCATCATGTGCGCATCATTCGCTCTTGCGGCGCCGCACAGCAGGACGACCAGCATCAGCGTAACGGTCGATACCACGCGCTTCGTCATAAACGTTCCCCTCTCGCATTTTCGCGGCGTGATGCCGCAAGGTCCCATTCCCGGACTTGCCGGGAGCACCGGATCCTACGATTATTCTTGAAGTATAAGACCGCCTGGAGCCCTTTGCCAGGGCGAAGGAAAGGGCAAACCAACTCCAATTATTGAATATTACAAGCGCGGGAAACTATCCGCTTTCAGCGAGCGTCTTCACTTTCTCATTTTCAACATGCGCCGCCCGCTCGCAAGGCAGAAAAACGGTGAATATCGAACCTTCTCCCGGCTTACTGTCCACTGTGACGAAACCACCGTGGCTCTTCGCTATGCCGTAGACGACCGCGAGACCCATCCCTGTCCCCTCGCCCTGTGCTTTAGTGGTGAAGAAGGGCTCGAATACCCGCCTTCGCACCTCGGGCGTCATCCCCGTCCCCGTATCTCTGACTGCCAATTGCAGGTAGCGGCCGAGCTTAACGTCAGGTTCGTCGATTGGCGCCGAACGGAGGATAGAGGTCGAAAGCGTGACGGAAAGTTGGCCGCTCTCGCCCATGGCATGAACGGCATTTGTAACGAGGTTCATCAAAACCTGTTGGATCTGGGAAGGATCGGCGAGGACGATCGGGGACTTGGTTTTGATATCAAGCTCCATGCTCACCGTGCTCGGCACGGATGCCCTGAGCATCTTGAATGTCTCCCTGATGAGCGGCGTTATTTTCAGGGGTTGTCTGTCCTCCATGGTCTTCCGGCTGAAGGTGAGTATCTGCTTTACGAGATCGCGAGCCCGCTTCGACGCCAACAATATTTGTTTGAGGTTTTCCCGGGCCCCACTCCTGCCCTTAAGATCATCGAGAGCGAGTTCCGCATTGCCGAGGATTATAGCGAGCACGTTGTTGAAGTCGTGCGCTACGCCGCCTGCAAGGGTGCCGATGGCCTGCATTTTCTGTGACTGGCGGAGCTGCTCCTGGACGAGCTGACGCTCGGTGACGTCTCTGAGATAGGCCAGGGTGGCCGGTTCTCCCCTGATAGACTATCCTGGCTGCGGAAACCTCCACGCCGATCGAGGTCCCGTCTCTGCGTATACCGCGAAATTCATGCCTTGAAGGAACGGCCTCGCCTTGCTGCCTTTCCCTGTTCATTCCAATGACCCTTTCACGGTCATCAGGATGGACCACTATGTAGCCGCTTGTGCCGAGGACCTCTTTAGGATCGTCGTAACCGAACATGGAAAGGAACTTGGGGTTAACGTAGATATGCCGGTCCCCCTTGACGATCGCAACCCCATCGTTAGAGTTCTCAATCGCGATCCGATAGCGCTCTTCCGATTCCAGCAGCGCCATCGCCGTCTGTCTATGCTCGGTAATGTCCTGGTTTGCGCCGTAGTACCTTATGATATGGCCCAGGGCGTCCTTCTTGACGCGTATGCGTGCACGGATGTGGCGCACCTCGCCGTCCCTGCGAATAATACGGTGCTCGAAATCGTTAAGGAAATTCGCGCTCCCTGCTTGCCTTGCGTTTTTCCACCGCCTGTTTGAAGAGCGGCATATCGTCCGGATGCATGAACCTTTTTGCGTACTCGTCCCTCGGCATCCGGTAGCCGCCTTCGCGTTCGGCCGTGGTGCCGTAAAAGGTGTAGAAGGGGTCATTGAATATAAACTCCCCTGTTTTGAGGTCGACCTCCCAGTGAACGATGCGGGCAAGGTCCATTGCCTCCGACAGCTTGAGCCGGCTCGCGACCAGAGCCTCTTCCGCCCTTTTTCGCTCGGTGACATCCCTCCATATGGTGTACATGATCTTCTTTCCCTCTATGGGGATGACAGTGAGGGAGACGTCCATCCACAGCTCCTCACCGTCAAAGGCACGGTGCAGCCACTCGAAGCGATTGGTCCCTTTCCTGAGAGTATGTTCTATGATTTCTGCTCCCTTCTGCGATGAGACGCGTCCGTCGGGCTGCCGATCGGGGGATATATCCCACGGCCGTATCCCGATTAACTGATCCCTGCTGCGACAGCGCATGCATTCGAGAGCAGCTTCATTGCAGTCTATGAAGATATCTCCATCCAGAAGCAGTATGGGGTCTGACGATTTCTCAAAAAGCAGCCTGAGCCTTTGTTCGCTTTGGAGAAGGCCCTTCTCGGCATGCGCACGCTCGACAAGGTCGCTGTCTCCGGTCTTGACCTCTCTTTTTGCCGACCTGTCCTTGGTGCCCTTCATAAACATAATTGTACCAGAGCGCATACGGGCAGTAAAGGGGAGGGGACCGCTTCGCGGTCCCCTTAAAGCTCCAACGCCGGGACATGGTCCCCGCCTTTTCTATCTCTATAAACACTTACCGCTTGTCTATCCGCTTTCAGCGGCCGTCCGGCAGCAGGAAGCCGGATAGGGCGGTCAGGAGGCCGAGGGCGAATATGCCTGCCCGGAAGCTCACCAGGTCTCCGCAAAGTCCCAGGAGATAGGTGATGCCGCCCAGGCCGCAGACGGCCCCGCACGTCGCCACGAAGCCCGTCACCTGGCCCCTCTCTTCCTCGGAATACATGCGCGATATGGAAACCAGGGAAAGAGGCATGAAAGCCGGGATGACGGCTGCCTGAAGGTAAAGGATCCTTTCGATCCAGCCGACGTCCCGCACCGTAAGCAGCATAGTGAGGACGCCTGCGGCGACCAGGATGGCCAGCGTCGTTTTCCTGATGCTGAAGCGGTCCACCCAAAACCCCGCGGCAATGGCGACCGGTATGGCCGCGATGCGCGAGAGGCCGAAGGTCATGTTCGCTTTCGCCGCCTCTATGTGCAGCTCCCTGGTCAGATAGAGGGGCATGATGAAATAGACGGCGAGATAGGAGCCGCTCGCCAGTGCCCAGATCGCGCCCAGCAGCCACAGCTTCCTGTCCTTCAGCAGGGAGAATTGGAAGCAGCGTTTTTTCTCCTCCGGCCGGACGTCCCGCACCTTCCATGCGAACAGCGCTGCGGCGATCAGGAAGGGGATGCCGAGCACGGCGAACATGGTGCGCCACGATACGAAATAGAGGAAGAGGAGGACGACCAGGGGCCCCGCGAAGACGGCGACGGGCACCGCCGAGTCGTGCATGCAGATGGCCTTGCCCCATAGGCCCTGCTCGTAGTAGCCGGTGATGAGGGGGATGGCGTTGGGCAGGTAGAAACCACACGCCAGGCCGACCACGGCGCATGCGAGATAGAGCGACCCCATGCTTCCGACCAGGGGCATGCATAAAAACGTCAGTCCGCACGCGACGAGGTAGACGATGATCGACTTCTTCGGACCTAAATAATCGGCCAGGAGAGGAGAGAAGAATAGGGCGCAGGCGTAAGACGCGAACATAACGGTGACGATGCTGCCCGCCCGCGCGTGGCCAATGGCGAACTCGTCTTCGAACAGCGGCAGGACGGGCGCAAAGACGGTCTTGCCGATGAAGTTCAGGAACCAGAGGGACCAAAGGAAGAAAAGAAATAAGAAACCCTTGCCTTTAAGGGATGGAAACCGGTTCATGCGATACGCACGTCAACGATCATACCGTTTCCGGCTCTGTCCCATCCCACCTTTTAAAAAGCGAATGGGGCACGTCGAACAGATCGAGTATTTTGCCGACGGTGTGATCGACCATGTCGTCGATCGTTTTCGGATGAGGATAGAATGCGGGGACCGGAGGAAGGATTATCGCTCCATGGTCGGCCGCCTCCACCATGAGCTTGAGGTGCCCCTTATGGAGCGGGGTCTCCCTGACGACGAGGACGAGCCTCCTCCTTTCCTTGAGCGATACGTCGGCCGCCCGTATCATAAGGTTTTCGCTGTATGAATGGGCGATGCCGGAAAGCGTCTTCACGGTACACGGCGCTATTACCATCCCATCCGTCTTGAAAGAGCCGCTCGCCACGCTCGCGCCCAGGTTGTCGATATCGTGATTGAAGGACGCGAGGCGTTGCACGCTCCCGACCTGGTAATCGGTCTCCAGGCCGATGTTCTTCACCGCCTGGTCGGACATGACCAGGTGGGTCTCCACGCCCGAGTCGTGAAGCACTTTCAGGAGCCTGATCCCGTAAATAACGCCCGTCGCCCCTGTGATCCCCACTATGATTCTTTTCATGTTCGCCTTTCTTCGGGAAATATCGTGCCTTGCGCCTCGATCATAATATTACAACAATACCCCCTGAGACCTCACGCATTTTCAGTCGCGGCGCGCCGTTTTTCGGCCGCCGCTTCCTCACGGTCGCCCATCTTCTGGAATATCGGGACGACCACTACCGCGCCCAGGATTACCATGACCTTTGCATAGAGGATCGAGACCACGACGGCAAGCGGAGTGAAGTGCCTGATGGCGATCGTCATCGTCAACGCCGCGTTGGTTATGGCGACCTCGAAACAGGCGGCCGTCCGCTGCCTGGGTCCGAAACCGGCAAACTTGGGCAGGAAGTAGCCGATTACATAACTTACCAGGGAGAACAGCACGCATCCGCCCGCGAGGTACGGGAGTATATAGAGGTGCTTCAGGATTGTGCTCGTACCACGGGACATGCTCCCCATCATGATCATGCCGAGGCAGATTACCGCGATGGGACCGAGGGCGGGTTTTACGCGCCCCAACTGCCGCACGAAAACGGAACCCAGGATGCTGCCCACGCCTACGGGGAGGATCACCATGCGCACGAGGTCCTCAAAGATGCCGAGCGTGTCCACGTGCGTCATCTTTCCCGCCATCAACAGGGTTATGACGGGCAGCAGGAAAGGGGAGAGGATCGTGTTGACGGTGGTGACGGAAACCGACAGGGCGAGGTCTCCCCGCGCCACCATGGTGAGAGCGTTCGAGGCCGTCCCGGTCGGGGCGGCCCCGAGAAGGATCATGCCCACCGCAAGGTCCTGCCCTATGGCTGGAGGCAGGAGATTGATGAAGCTGAGGTAGGCGCAGCCGTACGCGGCCAACGGTACGCAGATCCACCTTACCAGCACGCAGAAGCCTACGATCTTCGGGCTGAGTACCATCCGCTTCCAGTCACTGGCGTTGATGGCAAGGCCCATCACGAAGAGCGAGGCCATGAGGTAATAGGCGTTCCAGCGGGCCGCGAAGCTCTTCTCGACGGTCGGGTAGAAGAGGTAGCCGAACAGGATCATGAGCGTGAGAATGATAGAGGAAGAGCTGCTCACGAAGCCGCACAGCTTTAGCCACAAGGGGGACGAACGCCCCGCCTTGTTACCCTTGTCGAAGGCGATGTACCCCAGCAGGAGCGCGGTTATCCATAGCACTATCGTCGATACGCTCGCCCAGGGCGTCGCGCCGAGAGGCATGCCGACAAACCCCGATTTAAAAAGGGCAATTATGAAACCCGCTAGAGCACAGGCGTTGGAACAGTACTTCAGTATCTTCCCGCCGGAACTATCTCCGCTGCCCCTCATGTACCTTCCTCCCCTTTAGGTCACGCCCGTTTTATAGATAGTCTTCCCTCTTTATCTTGTCGATGTTGATGGGCCTTATCCTCTCGAACTGGGACCTCTCGTCGGGCTCTGACAGGGGCGGCTTGGTGGCGTCGATGCCCATCTTCGAGCCTATCCTCGACCATCCGAGCGGGCTGCCGGGCTTCACTACCTCGAACCCCGTGGGGTCCATCGGGTGCACCCTGACGTTATCAACGACGAAGACGTCCGTCGCCGGGTTGACGCGGGTGTTCATCGCCCATATCACGTCCGCCGGGTTGAAGATATCGACGTCCTCGTCCACTGCGATCACTACCTTCGGGTGAAGGTATTGTGAAGAGAGGGCGCCCATGAGGACGTTCTTTGCCTCTCCCTTGAAGCGCTGCTTCAATTGGACCACGGCAGCGAAGATGCCCGGCAGCATGAGGACGTTCTGGAGGTCGGTGAAGCCGCCTACCGTCTGGAGCCGCTCGTAAAGGGCCGTTGACATCGGGACTTTGTGGTAGACGCAGCCCTCGACCTCGGAGCCGTTCTGTATCTCCTTGTAGATAGCGTCCTTGCGCATCATGAGCTTGTTGACCTGTATCACGGGGTTCATGCCCGTGCCGGAGATGTAGTAATCCTGGAACTCGGAGAAGGGGCCTTCTTCCTCCCTTACCCCCGGCAGTATCTCTCCTTCAAAACATATTTCGGAAAACGCGGGCACCTGGAGGTCGTTGGTCTCGCACTGGACCAACTGCACGTCTTCCTGAAGGAGGGCGCCTGCAAGCTCCAGCTCGTCCATGTCGGCCGGCCCCGTATAAGCGGCGGCCATGTAGAACATGGGGTGGTTGCCGATCATGACGGTTATGGGAGTCGGCTTGTTCTGGGCCTCGTTCTTCTGGTGGATCAGGTAGAGGTGCCTGGGCACCATCAGGATGCCGAGCTTTCTCGGCCCCTTGATCTGCATGCGGTGGAAGCTCATGTTCCTGATGCCCGTATCCGGGTCGCGGACTATGACAAGGCCGGAGGTGATGAACCTGCCGCCGTCCCTCTGGCCCGCGATGTGGGCGGGCAGTGAGGTCATGTCCACCTCGTCTCCCGACTTGACGACTTCTTTAACAGGGCCGTCATCGACCATGACGGTCTTTCTCAGGTTCTTGGCTCGCCTCGAGAACTCCTTTATCATCCCTTCCAGGGGGACGTCGAACGCGAGGGCTGCATGCTTCAGGTTCGCGGGGGCCATGCCCAAGGCCCTCCAACCGGGGAAACCCTTGACGTTTTCGAAGAGAAGGGCCTTGTCGCGGGAGCCGTAAAGGAGGGCGCCCATCTCAGTGTTGGGATCGACCGGTTTTGTCAGCGTGAGCAGCTCTCCAGCCTTTTTCAGCTTCTCGATCCAGTCGCGCATATCAGGATTCTTCTTCATTTTTGCACCCCTCTGTATTTTCTATTATTTGCCTGTTGTCTATTTGCACGAGGGCTTTCCGCGCCTGCCCTCAGCTTCCTGTAGGTCCGGTCCACCTGGCGTATGTCCTTCTCCAGCTCCTTCATTGCCTGCTCCCCGTCCCCCTTCTCCAGGGCGTCGATGATGCGGTGGTGGGTCTTCTGCGCCTTTCTGATCGTGTCCATGCCGATGCGGAGGAGGCTGTGAAAATGGGCGACGACGGACATCAGCGATTCCGCCATGATCACGTAAACGTAATTGCCCGTAGCCTCGGCGAGGAGCGTGTGGAACCGCAACTGGTCCTCGAAGGGCCGGAGGTGCTTGTTGAATTTTTCCTCTGCTTCCCGCACCCCCTCCTTGATGCGGATTATGGCCGCCCGGTCGTTCTTCTCCAGGACGTTTTTCAGTATGATCCTCTCGATGTCCAGGCGGGCTTGCGTCAGGTGGTCCGTAGTCATCTGCTTTACGCAGAAGGCGTCGAGGAAGAGGTCGCTTATGGAATGGAGGACTGTGTCGGCGACGATGGCCCCGCCGGTCGCCCCCTGCTGGACGACTATGAAGCCCGCGAGCTTGAGCCGCAACAGGGCTTCCCGCACCGTCTGGCGGCACACGCCGAACTGGGCGGCCAGGGTCGTCTCGGAAGGCAGGACGTCCCCCTGCTTGAGGACCCCGGAAAAGATCAGCCTCTTGATCTCCGCCGAAATGTCTTCAAAGGCCCTCCTGGGCTTCAGAGGACTGAACTGCAAGTCCCGCCTCTTGGCGGCAGCCGGTTCTTTCGCTGTCCTGGCGGCGAGCTTTGCCATGTTTACTACACCCCCCTTGTTTCGCTTCAAATGTCAGACAATTAAAACGTTGGTCTGTTCAATACTCCATACCCTGATGTTCTTTGTCAAGAAAAAAATCATTGCAGGAATAAATTGACAGACGCCGGGCATATGCACGATAATGGGGCAGACCTTACGTTCGGACCAGGGGAGAAAAGGGCAAAACGCCCTTGACAGCACACACTTTGTCGGGCAGGAGGGACCGATGATCATCGATTTCCACATCCATTACGCACCTGAGAAACTGGTTAAGAGCAAGCTGGGGGATGCGCCGTTCAAGCTGATGTACAGCAACGGGATTCCGTCTTATTCCTATCACCCGCGTCTCTATCAACTGGAAAAACACGTTGAGGCCATGGAGACGGCCGGGGTGGACCGGGCCTACATTTCGAGCGCGCCCGGCATAGAGGGCGGGAACCTGGAGATAGCCAGGATGATCAACGACGACCTGGCCGCCTGGGAGAAACGTTACCCCGGTAAGATCAAGGGCCTGGCCCATGTCCCGCCGCTCGGCGGTCCTGCGGCCTTCGACGAGCTCAAGCGGGCGGTAGGCGACCTTGGCTATGCCGGGGCGGCGATGGCCTCGATAGTGGAGGGCCGGGAACTCGATTCGGAGGAGCTGTTCCCCTTCTATGAGCTGGTCGAGAAGCTGGGTGTTTTCCTGTTCATCCACCCATGCCTGGCGGTGCCGGCAGTCGGCAGCTTCGAAGACTTCGACCTCGCGCGCGCAGTCGGCCGGGAGTTCAATCTCGTCATGGGGACCATACGGCTGATTAACGGCGGAGTGCTCGACCGCTTCCCCGGCCTGAAGGTAGTCATGTCCCACCTGGGTGGAGGCATAGCAGCGCTCCTCGGGCGCGTGAGGAACTACCAGAACAGGGAGTTCTGGGGCACGGCGGGCGACCCGCGCCACGGGAAGAATGCCCCGAAGCCGTTCGATTATTACCTGGAAAAGATATACTTCGATACGGGTGGTTTCTTCGGCCATATGAACGCGGTCAACGCGGCCCTGCTTGAGCTGAAGCCGTCCCAGCTCGTTTTCGGTACGGACTATCCCCAGGAAATCAGGTCGGCCGAGCTGATGAAGACGTTTCGTGGACGGTCTAAAGGGGATGGGAGACGTGGGAGAAGCGATCTTGAGCGGCACGGCCAGGTCGCTGGTCGGGTAGGCAAGGAAGAGGGAAGATCGCATATAAAAGGGCAGGGGCAGGAGACGGTCCCTGCCCTTGTTCTATTATTTGAAGATTCCCTTGACGCCCTTTTCAATGCCCTTCAGAGCGTTGCCCCCCTGCTTGACGACGCTCTCGCCCGTTCCTATGACGTTATGGCCGAGCTTCCGGCCGATCGCAGCCGCTAACTTCCGCACAAGGTCCTCGCTCAGGTCGAACTTCGGATCGTCGAGGCGTCCTTCGACAACAAAATCGAGAGGTATTTGATTTTTGGATGACTCCAGGAGCTTGATGATGAGCGATCTGGGTACTCCCAGGAACCGCTGCGTGGCGCTGCCCGGGGCGAATTGAAGGTTTCTTATGACTGTGTGGGTCGGCGCGTAAATCTTCTTATCCTTAATGGTAAGGTCCATATCCATATCGAAGGTCCCGCCCCGCACGTCCGCCTCGCCTTGCTTCGCCAAATAGGGTTTAACTACCATCATATCGAGGCTGCGAAGGGTCAGCTTGCCGCTCGTGTCGAAGTTGCGGACGTTCGTCCTGCCTGCGCCGCCGAGCTGTCCGGTTGACGCCTTTCCCGGTATGCGGGCCGACAACTGCCAGGCGGTCCACTTGTCCGTTGCGGGGAGGGAGAACGCGTCCGTCTTCAGGGAAATGTCCGTGATCCTGATAGGGTAAGGCGGACGGGAAATCTTACCGTCGAGATAGAGGACCTCGCCGCCCGTAACGCTGAGGTCGTTCACCGTGATGGAAAGCGGCATCTTTTCCGTCTTCTGCCCCTTCGCCGGCCTGGGGAGAGGACTCACAATGTTACCGGCCTTGTCCTCTTCAATCCGGATGAATGGCTGGGCGAGCGTCACGCCGGAAAGAACGATGCTTTGCGCGTCCCGGCCCCGGCCTTTGGAAGAAGCGACAAAATGGAGTGCTGCGGTCTTCACCGCCGGCCCCCGGCTGTCGGCGAAGGCCTCGAGGTTTGCCGCGTCCACCGTAAGCTGCGCCGCAAGGGTTGTGGGGTTGATGCTTCCATTGCACGTCACGGTCCCGGAGGCCGTCTTGCCTTTCACATTCATCCGGAGCGAAATCTTTAAGGATGAATCGGTAAGGGGGAAGGAGAGATTGTCGAGCGTGGCCTCGACCCCGGTCAACTCGATCGGTCCCGCACCTTTAAGCTGTTCGTCGTTAATCGTGACTGTGCCGTTGGAAACGACCACGCGATGCAGGTCGATGGGGCGCGACGTCGGCGGCGCCCATTTCTCTTCCGCCTCATTCGGACCACCCCCCATCGGGTTGACTACATTTCCGGCGGCATCGATTCGAAGGGCAATGACGGGCTGGTCGATAGTGAGATCGGAGATTGCGTAGCGGCGGCCGAAAACGGTAAGGAAGCCGGCTTTTACCTGTACCCTTTTCGAGCGGAAGTAGCTTTGCCCGTCTTTCGAAAGGTTGACGCCGTAAACGTCTACCTTGTTCCAGCCGAGAGAGATCCTCTCTATTTTGCCTCCCTCCCCGAGAGTTTTCTCGATCTCGGCCTTGATGAGCCTGTTCGAGTAATAGAGAAGCAAAGCAAAACTCGCGACAAAAAGGACCGCGACGACTGCAAAGGCGATAACGATCTTTTTCCTAAGGAAGCCTGCTTTCATGCGGTCCCACGGTCCCCTCGGCAGGGGGTGAAGCGTCAACGTCCGATGGGTCGCCCGTGACGTATAGTCCCTCTCCCCCGGACTCTTTGAGAATGGCAACGAGCGAGATGTAGAGCGCCATGATGAGAGGTCCGACAATAACGCCGATAAGGCCGAACGCCTCGATCCCTCCGAGCACGGAAAGGAAGGTGAGGAGGAAGGACATCCTTGCCCGGCCCCTGAGGAAGAGGGGACGCACCACATTGTCTACCACGCCTATGCCGAAAACCCCGAAAGCAGCGAGGATGGCGGCCTTTGCTATGTATCCGGCAGCGAGAAGGTAGAGACACATGGGCATCCAGACGATATGAGAGCCGACAAGAGGGATGAACGAAGTGATCGCGGTCGCCAGGCCCCACAAGACGGGGGAAGACATCCCGACGGCAACGTACCCTACAGTCCCCACTATCCCCTGCGCCAGGGCCACAGCCACGCCGCCGTAAATGGTTGAAACCACCACGTCCTTTGCCTGCTGCGACAGGTGCTCTTTGTTCCGCTTCGAAAAAGGCAGGTGGTCGAGGATTGTGGCTACGTACGTCTGCCCGTCCTTGAAAAGAAAGAAGAGGATGAAGGCCATGATAAGGAAGGTCGCGAAAGCGTGCGCGATACTTCCCAGCCCGGCGGGGGCGCGCCGGAGCACCTCTTTCGAAAGGTTCGAAAGGGCGCCTGCCACGTAGGCGAGCGCCTCCTGTTCGTTGAGATGGAAGATGGGCAGGACCCGGTTTGCAAGGCTGTGAATGAAGGAGTTCTGATATGCGGACCGCATCCCTTCCACGGTAAATCCGGCAGTGGCCAGGTCCTGTATTTCTCCGACCAGGAGATAGGAGAGGTACGAAAGAGGCCCGAGAATCACTATCAGGACGACGATGACCGTCGCCAGCGAGGCCGGGGCCTGGCGCCCGATGCGGCGGAAAACGAAATCGTATACAGGATAGAAAACGATTGCGAATACCGCTGCCCACGCGAGGGGGAGAAAGAACGGGGCGAGGACGAGGTAGGCTAGGTAGCTTAAGAATGCGACCAGAACGATAAGGATCCCGATACTGAACCTGCGAGTCATAAGGCAGCCATAGACCGATATCCGAGTGTGACGATAAGGTACTTTTAAAATAGGTTTCCGGCCGCCGTCTGTCAACGAAGTGCCGGTAAGAGAGCAGAGGGGCCGGCGGACGTTGAAGAAGCCGGAGGGACGTGGATATTTTTTTGTTTGACAGCAAGTGGGCAGCCATCTATAAGATAATATCGAACGCCCATTTACCCCGGCCACGAGATGATGACGGTAGGCATTTTCAATTTCTACATAGGCGGGTCGGTAAATGAGGCGGCAGCCCTAGGCTTTATACTCGCGATACTGGGCGCAGTCTGTCTGCTGGTAATAAACCGCTTAGCGGGGTCACGCATGGGCGGTGTGTTCGGGTGAGGGGGGAGGCTGCCAAAGACGCGTCTAAGTAAAAAAGCTAAAAAGCAACTGCGGAGTAATGCGGGCGGCTGGACTCGCGCCTGCTGCGGACCACCCGCATGCACGGTGGTACCTTTTCAGCACGCCCCTTACCGTGCGGGCACCCGGCAAACCTACTTTGGAACTGATAGGACGGATGCGGCGAAATACTCGCCTTGCGCCCTGCGACGTACCGGTGTAATCGTCACAAACCGTGCCGCAGTGCCTCTTCCTTTTTATGAGGGGGTGGCTCCGCGAGCTTTGCTCGTGGAGGGCGCGCGAGCCCCAGTAATAGCGGCGCTCCTCCGGCCGCAACCGCCGCAATCGAATAAAGAGCATTATTGGGCGGCGGTAAGAGCGGGTTGTACTCGGGATATCCTTGGGATACTACAATGCGTTTATCTC
>CAWFRA010000011.1:0-152722 GCA_963818095.1 uncultured delta proteobacterium | reverse complement strand
CGAAAAGCTGCTCGACTAGGCGACCGGGAGGCCGTGGCCCACGCTTATAAACGCCGACACCTGCTCTTCGGCCGAGGCGGCCTCGATGCACGTCTTCAAAACGTTCTCCCTTGCAGGGAGGCCGAGCATGGTCATAACGGCGTAGACTTCTTCCGCGGGAAAACCGCAGGCTGCCATCTTCGCCACGCAGACGGCCCTTTCAACGGTGTTGAGGGGCCTTGGCATGTTGTCGTTTATCGACATCAGGAGGGCCTGCCTGTCGTCGACGTCGAAGAAGACGCACGGGACCTTCACGATCCCGAGCCTTCGCGCTGCATCGCACCTCTTGTGGCCCGTGATGACGGCCGGTCTCTCGCCCCCCTGCAAGGCAACGGGCGTGAGGATGCCGAACCTTTTTACCGAAGCCAGAAGGAGGTCGTCGGCCAGGGGGTAGGAGACGCAGAATCTGCTGTCAGTAACATTTACCTTGTCGAGTTCTATGGTATCCATCATCCCCGCGATGCGGGGAGCGCCCTGCCCGGGCGCATAAGTGCGGCCTTACATAAACGCATTCAAGCTGCAACGAGCCGTTCCGCCGACTCTAAACCATATCAAAAACAGGGGTTTTGTGTCAACCGCATTGAGAGGTCCGGCTCATGCCGTCTTTCGGGGCACTCCGGAGCTGCCGGAACGGGGAAGCAAAGTGTAAACTATAGTGCAAAATTGTTTTGACCTTTCCGAGATTCTGTGCCATCATGTTACCCGAAGTTTCGGGCGTGTTGTTATGTGCCGCAATGCGTGAAACGGTATTGCGGTTTTTTTTTGGCATCGTTCGGCTGTTCGATTTTTGGACAGGAGGTATTTCGGCATGGCAAAGGGGACCGTAAAGTGGTTCAACGCGTCTAAGGGTTTTGGCTTTATCGCCAAAGAAGACGGCGATGATGTTTTCGTTCATTACACCGCGATCCAGGACGATGGATTCAAATCCCTGTCCGAAGGCCAGGCAGTCAGTTTCGATATAGTCGACAGCCCGAAAGGTCCTAAAGCCGCGAACGTAGTCAAGCTGTAAAAAGGAAAGGCAGACCGCACCGGGCGACCTGCCTTTTTCTTTTTCATATCGCTTAGTCCGCCCTATCGGGAATGGCGCCTATTGCCCTCCGTTCGAGGGCATGGCTATCCTCTCGTAGCTTCCGGTATCTCAAAGAGGCTATCGGGTACGGAAGTCCTGATATTGCTGTACTCGATGCTCCAGTTCCCGTTCACTGCCATCGTCTTTATCGGGAAGTTGATGTCCGATGCCACCCATTCGTAGAACGGAGTCGCCGGACTCCCCTTCCTTCGTTGTGACCTCGTATTTTTTGGACGGATGGCCGTTGACCGTCTCCGCGCCCAGGAATTTCCGGTTCCCTTCGTGCAGACTGCCTTTCCTCGATGGCCGGCTTTTTCTTCGGGTCGAAAGGCATCTCTATGTATGCCTTCTGCTCCGGAATGACTATCCATGATTTGTTTTTGTCGTGCCTGATGATTGCGTACTCGGAGCCGTTCTTCGTCTCTATGCGGTACTTGTTCCCCTTGACGTATAGCTTGCCTGATTGTTTCTGCTCCCCTTCCCTGGTGACCATATCGGCGGAGAAGCTCGAAGGCTGCGGCCGGAAGGCCAGTCCGAGCAAGAATATGAAGCAGAAAGAGCACCGGGACCCAGTACCTATGCGCCGTCATCGACACCCCCTTTGTAATTCTCGAGATAGTGCCAATATAGTCATCAAGGGGGACAAAATAAACTGGCAACGGCGGAGCTTAGAAGGTTTTCTTTTCTCAACTCTTCGATGAGCGCCTTCTGCCTGTCCGTCAGCTTGCGCGGCACGTCGATGGCGATCTCGACGTACTCGTCGCCCCTTGCCTGTTGCCGATCTGCGGCACCCCTAGGCCCTTCAGGCGCACCTTCGAGTTGGCAGCGAACCCCGGCCGGGTATCTTGATCTTCTTCGGCCCGTCGATGGTCGGCACCTCGATGGAGCCGCCGAGGAAGGCGTCGGTCAGCCTCACCTCCTGTTTTACGTAGAGGTCGTTGCCCACCCGCCTGAAGACAGGGTGCTCGGCCACCTTTATGGTCACGTAGAGGTCTCCGGCCCTGCCCGCGTACGGGTCCTCTGCTCCCCTTGCCCTGGAGGCGCAGTTTCTGGCCCGTGTTTATGCCCTTCGGTATTTTTACCTTGATCTCTTCGGCGCCCCTCTCACTCGGGAAGGAAAGCACGTTCTCCGCCCCCCTCATGGCGTCCATGAAGGGATCTCCAGCTCGTAATTGAGGTCGAGCTCTCCGGGGGCGTCGCGGTCCCGCGTCACGTAGTCGCCGAAATCGTGAACGCGCCTGTCCGCCCCGCGCTGATTCCCTGCCCTGCTCCCGCCGCGCGGCCCTGCTGCCGAAGATCATGCTGAAGATGTCGCCCGTCCCGAAGCCGAGGTCCTTGAAAAGGTCGCCTATATTGAAGTTCCGGTAGATGTCCTCCTGGGTATACCCCTGCTGGAAGCCGCTCATGCCGTACGTGTCGTATTCCTTCCGCTTATCCTTATCACTCAGGACTGCATAGGCCTCGTTTATCCCCTTGAACTGCTCTTCGGCCTGCTTGTTCCCCGGGTTCCTGTCCGGGTGGTACTTGAGGGCAAGCTTCCTGTAAGCCTTTTTGATCTCGTCTTCCGACGCGGTTTTCGGCACTCCCAGTATCTCGTAATAGTCTTTCTTAGCCATGGCTCACCACCTGCAAGAGCGATGTACGTCCCGATCTTTCGCCCAGCGACCGCGCCACGGTGCCGCACTTCACGGCCATGACATAGACGACCGGCCGCACGCTGTCGTACTCGGAGATCGTCTCGTAGTTTCCCATGCCCTTCGCGATAATCATGCTGCCGTCCTCCCAGCATTCCCGCACCCGCCCGGTCATCTCTTCGCGCCTGATGCCCACTTCCGTCCGCGCCCGTGGAATAATTGCGTCCCACATGCCGCGAGCCCCGAACCTCTCCACGTCCGGCATCGACATATCGTTCTGTACGGGGTGCTTCTTCACCGCGTACCAGACCTCTTTTCCCTCCCGCCTGAGCAGGCGCAGCAGCGGCAGGTCGAAGACGAAATCGCCCGGATTGTCCCCCAGGACCATAATTTTGCTACTAATATATACCTGCTGCTCTATTTTAGCCACTTCGCCCTCGAACTCCATACGGTCCGCGTCGTATGAATGCTCCATGAAGAAATCCCCGCCGTTGCCGAAGGCAGAGGCGCGCAGCGCGCCCTCCAGCGTATCGGGGAAAAAATCTTTCAGCCGCAGCGAGGCGGCCAGGGCCTGCCGGAATTCCGCCTCCTTCCGCTCCGCGTACGGGTCGCAGACGCCCGTCTCTTCCCCGACGTATCTCAGGATGCGTTTCGACACCTCGGTGGGGATACGGTAGACGTCGCAAAGGGTATCGACGAGGTCCAGGGCCGAGGCGGTAAGCCGCCCGTCCCCGCCCGAAAGCGCGACTACGCGCCTCGCGAGGTCCTTCAGGCAATCTTTGCAGATGGGTCCGGCCTTCATTTTTCTCCGTCCTTCCGTGACTAAAATATCGCGTAAGGCCTTTACAAATCAAATCCAAAAAAATAGAATTTATGCATGCCCATCTATGAATATTACTGCGAATCCTGCAAGAAGATATCGTCCTTCCTGCTGCTTCGGTCCACCGAAGACGTGGCCCCTTACTGCAAACATTGCAAATCGTCCGAAGTAAAGCGCGTGCTCTCGCGCGTAGCGGTCTTGCGCAGTGAGGAGAAGAGGATGGAAAGCCTCCTCGACCCTTCAACGATGGGCGACCTCGACGAGAGCGACCCGAGGTCCGTGGAAAGACTGATGAAGAGGGTGGGCAGCGAGCTGGGCGATGAGATGGGCGAAGGGTTTGAAGAAGAGATGGCTGCGGCACTCGAAGGCCCGCAGGTCTAGTCCCGAAGGAGATCTGTAAGCGGCCCCTTGCCTTCCCTTAGCACTGTCACTTTGTCGTCCACCAGGCTCACAACGGTGGACGGCTCTCCAACGATCAATCCTCCGTCGATTACGAATGAGACTCTTCCCTTGAAATAACGCTCTATCTCGCGCGGGTCTTCCATCGGGTCGCGCCCGGCAGGCTTTGCGGTAGTATTGATGATGGGCCTGCCGAGCAGATTGACGAGGGCCTTCGTCACCTCGTGGTCCGGCATCCTGACGCCCACTTCTTTCTTGCTCGTCATGAGCAATCTGGGCACGATCCTTCTCGCCTTGAGGATAAGGTATAGGCGCCAGGGAGCGTGCTTTTCAAGACCTGGAAGGCGAAATTCGTGAGCACCGCATAGTCGCTTATATCCTTGATGTCCCTGAAGATTATGCTCAAGGGCCGCTTCTCGTCGAGGCCCCGCATCTCGTAAAGCGTCTTGATCGCCTTGATATTGAAGAGGTCGCAGCCGAGCCCGTAAAACGTGTCCGTAGGATATCCGATGATGGCGCCGCTTTCGAGGCCTTCCTTTATGAAATCGATCGTTTTTCTTTTGGCCCTTGCCGGGTTGAACTCCAGGATCATCTCTTTCTCCCCGCATAGCGCGCGACGGCCCTCTGCCTTCCTTCCGCGTCGATGACCAGCTCTTCATAGGAGAGAAGGTCGAGGCGGCCGAAATAGCCGATCAGCTCGCCGTCGTCCAGGAGGTAGCGCGGGTCTCTCGGCCCGGACAGTATGTTCTGCCGCTTGAGGAACGTCTCGTAAATGAGAAGGCCGCCCGGCGCAAGCAGCCTGACAAGGTCGTCCATGATCTCACGCACCAGGAAATAGAATACGAGCACGCAGCCCGCGACCCCCGCCCTGAAGGGCAGGTGATGGGCATCTCCCTTGATCGCCGTGATGCGCGCGCGCCTGTTTTCCGCGGCCTGCATCGCGAGCTTGATCGCCTCGTCGGACCTTTCCAGCCCGTACGCGGGGAACCCTTTCACGGCAAGAGAGATGAGATCGCGGCCGTTGCCCATCGCTATGTCGATCACCGGCTTCCCCGGAGGTATCAGGCGGGAAAATTTTCCGATGAAATCATGCGCCTTGTCGGCGCCTTCGTAAAAGCCCTCCCTGTATCTTTTATCCCAATCAGTTTCCAAGGAGGCGCACCCCGTTGCCCCACACTATTTTCTCTGCCGCGCCGCTGCCCAGGGCGTCTATCGCGGGCCTGTAACGGCTGAGTTTGAGAAGGGGATAATCGGACCCGAAAATGACCTTATCTTCGAGGAACGCCGCTGCGTAGCGATAGAGGGCGTCCGAGTAAAGGAAGGGGACTGCCGCGAGGTCGTAGTAGACGCGGGCGAAAGCTTCCTTTATCTCAGGCATCAGCTCGTAAAAGCAGATGCCGCCGCCCATGTGGGCCAAAAGCACGTTAAGGCCGGGGTGACCCTGCACGAGGCGGACCACCTCGCCGAAATCCGCCCGCCCTTTCCCCGGGTAGTCGTGGCCGACCTGCTCGTTCAGGTGCATCATGAAGACCATGCCCGCCTCTTCAAGGTATCCGGCGAGACCCTCCATGCATTTCCGCTCTGCTTCGCCGAAGGGGCGCTCGTACCACGCCATCTCCCCCACGCCCTTTGCGCCTTTGGCTGCGCACCGCCGGGCCTCGGCTACCGCCCCTGCCTCGTTGCCCCTGTCCGTTACGATGAAGGGCACGATCCGCGCGTCCGCCTTCGCGGCCTCTAATACGTAGTCGTTTACGAGGCGGATAAGGCCGGGGTCGCTGAAAGGGAAGCAGGCGGCGATTACCCTGTCGATGCCTTCCGCCTCCATGTACGCCGAAAGCCCGCCGGCATCCACCATGCGGGCCTGCCTGTCGCCGTAAATGGCCGCAAAGCCGGGTTCGCGGGCGGCGATCCGGTCCCGGTCCCCGATCACTTCCGGTGGGAATAAGTGCGTATGGCCGTCCAGAATCGGCATATGCTATTATAACCCCTTTCCCTCAAAACATAGATTTTTTCTAGGCGAAATGCTATAAGGAGAACATGGCCGTGAAGATTGTTTTTTTCGACTGCGACGGCACGCTCACCACTGTAAAAAGCAGCTGGCAGTACCTCCATGAGAGACTCGACCTGTGGGACGGGAACGCGGATAAGTTCCAGCGCCTGTTCCTCGCAGGCCAGATCGATTACGACGAGTTCTGCAGGAGGGACGCGGCGCTCTGGAAGGGCCTTCCTGTGAGTCGTGTCCTCGATATCATAGGCGAGATACCTTACCACGAAGGCGTGGAGGAGACCCTTCGGACCCTGAAGCGCGAGGGCGTCATAACGGTAGCCCTGTCTACCGGGCTTTCCCTTCTCGTCGAGAGGGTAAAAAACGAGCTTGACATGGACGCAGCCCTGGCAAACCACCTGATCGTGGAAGACGGCGTTCTTACGGGCGAGATCAGCCTTACGGTAGCGCACGACGAGGCGGCCGTTACACCCGGCCAGAAGGCGGCGCGTAATAAATGCCCTTCTGCAAGCAGCAGCGTATTTAAAGCAAGCGTATGCGCAGCGCCGAGCGGGGAGGCTCCACGAACTTTGTTCGTGGAGGGGGTGCTGAACCCCAAGAAGGACAAGGGCTACTGGGTGCGGAGCGTCCTTAGCCGTCTCGGCATAAGCAAGGCCGAGGCCGCAGCAGTAGGTGACAGCGAAGGCGACCGGTCGATGTTCGAAGAGGTGGGCACGGCAGTCGGGTATAACCCGAGCGAAGGGGTCCTCCCCTTTCTCGACCACGCCCTTCACAACGGTTCTTTCAAAGAGGTTTTTGAGGTACTGCGAGCGCGCGCGTGAGAGACGGCCGGCGAGGGTTTGCGAAGGACATAGGGTTTTTCGTTATTCCGGTGGTCCTCCTGTCCCTTCTTGCAGGTTTCGGGTGCTCCCCAAAAATAATCCATACGCGCGAAGAGGTCCCCGCAGTTACGGCGCGGGAGGAGATTGTCCGGTACGCGGTAACGCTGCTCGGCAAGCCGTATAAGAACGCAGCCAAAGGCCCTGACGCCTTCGATTGCAGCGGTTTCGTCTATCACGTGTACGGCCGGTTCGACGTTGTCCTGCCCGTCTCGACCGAAGGGTTGAACCGAACGGGTTACGAGATCGAGCGAAGCGGGGTTTCAGTGGCCGACCTGGTCGTCTTCCGCATCAAGCGCGATTACCACGTGGGCATCATGATAAACGATGTCGAGTTCGTCCACGCCTCCAAGTCGAGGGGCGTCGCCATAGACAACGTGAACGCCCCTTACTGGAAGCGGAGCTTCAGCCAGTTCAGGCGCGTCTTCTGATACCCAAAAAAAGCGCATAAGGCGCCGCGTCGGGGAAAGCCCTGACGCAGACCGGGCGGGCTCACTTCCCGGCCGGTGCCTTCTTCAGGTATGCCTGCAGGTCCATCTGGTTGTAAATCTTGCCCTTGACGTATTCGAGAATGCGCCTGTAGGTCTTTGCGTCCACGTACCCCGGTATTGCGCCTACGCGGTTTCCCGAGGATTCGAGGAACCAGGAAGTGGGTGTGCCGGTGATCTGGTAAAGCTTTTGCAGATCGGTCGACTTGTCCAGGTCGACCCGCAGGTAAACGAAATCCTTCTTCAGCGTGGCGTCGATCTCTTTGTCCGCCAGCGTCTTACTGTCCATGAGCCGGCAATAATAGCAAGACTGGGTGAAAAAATAGAGGAGGACGGGCTTGTTGTCCTTTTTTGCCGCCTTGAGGGCGCCCTCGTAGTCTTGCGCGAATGCGGCGGAGGCTAAAAGAATGATCGCTGCGATCAGGGCTGCGCATGTTTTCTTCATAAGATTTAGTATATAACCAAACCCCAGGCCGTTCAAGCAGGCGGCGGGGTTAGGCGGCGGCGCGGACACAGCCGCCCTGGAATATTGAAATAACGGTCTGTTTGTGATAGATTAGCCTGTATTATCGCGCCTATTCATTATGACTATCAGGGAAGAATTAGAAGAGAGGGAGGAAAAGAATCTTTCACCGTCTGCACAGAAGAGCCGGTGCACGAGGGGACGGCTTAGGGAAGAGACGCCGTGCGACATAAGGCCGGCATTTCAGCATGACCGCGACAGGATCGTCCACTGCAAGGCATTCCGAAGGCTCAAGCATAAAACGCAGGTCTTTCTTTTCCCCACCGACGACCACTACCGGACGCGCCTGACCCATACGCTGGAGGTCTCCCAGGTCGCACGGACGATAGCCAAGTCGCTCCTTTTGAACGAGGACCTGGTGGAGGCGATTGCACTCGGGCACGACCTGGGGCATACGCCCTTCGGCCACGCCGGGGAAGCAGTCCTGAACAGCATACATCCGGGCGGGTTCCGCCATAACGAGCAAAGCGTCAGGGTAGTCGATTTTCTGGAAAGGGACGGCCAGGGCCTCAACCTCACCATCGAGGTGAGGGACGGCATACTGAGGCATTCCAAAGGCAGGGGGGAGATCATTATATGCCGCGATGCGGATAAGCCCCTGACCCGTGAGGCCGAGGTAGTCCGGGTGGCCGACGTCATAGCCTACATCAACCATGATATCGACGATGCAATCAGGGGAGGAGTAATCAAGCTGGACGACCTGCCGGGCCAGTGCAGGAAGTCCCTGGGCGACACGCATTCGGCCAGAATCGACCGCATGGTCAGGTCCGTCATAGGCGAAACCCTGAAGAAAAAGACCATGGCCATAGAGCCGGAGATCGAGGAGTCGATTCTCCTGTTGCGCGATTTCCTTTACAGGAACGTCTACGACAACGTCGTCGTCCACGATGAATTCAACAAGTGCTCGCGGATCGTCGAAGACATTTACCGCTACTTTCTGGAAAAGCCGGACGCCTTTCTGGAGGAGACCTCCACGAAGTCTTTTTACGCAGACCAGGCCACCTGCGTCTGCGATTTCGTGGCGGGCATGACGGATCGTTACGCCTTCAACCTCTTCGAGAAGATATTTCTTCCCATGCCTTGGAAGATACCCGTTTAGGGGGAACAGATGAGAAAAACGATAGTCGTTGCGGACAGGGACGAGAAAATCCGGCAGGCATTCATGACGGTCTTCTCGAAAGAGCAGTACGAGATCTTCTACGCGTCGAACGGTAAAGAGGTCGAGCGCATAGCCGGCAGGATCAACGCCGACTTTTACATCGTCAACGTCAACCTTCCCAAAACGGGAGGCATCGACGTCTACAAGAAGCTGCAGCAGGAGGGCTATCTCGATGCGGCCGGTTTCTTTTTCCTCAAGGATGAGGGCGACAAGACGGACCTTTCGGAACATCAGGCGGACGGCATAGTGGAAAAGCCGATAAATTTCTTCAAGCTCTATGAGGCCGTCACGGGCGACGACGAGGTGATCGAGCTGACTGACCTGATCGAAGAGAAGCCCCCCGGCGAGGCAAGGGACAGCAGAAGGCGCGCCCGCGAAGAGGCGTCGCGGGAGCTTGCCGCACCCCGCGTGCCTGTCGAGCCGCCCGCCGCACCCCGCACCCCCACCCCGCGGAGCCCGTTGCCGCCCGGCCCGTCGCAGAGCCGGTTGCCGCACGGCAACACGAGGGGACGGCAGCCGGAAAAGACGAAAAACAGGCGGCCGCGGGGGAAGCTCCGACGATCCGCCATGCGATAGGGAAGCAACTGCGGGACGCGATGGACAACGTCGGCGTTCCCTCCAGGGAGGCGCAGAGTGCGCCGAATGATGCCGGTTCGCCTTCCCGGCCCGAGCTGGAGCGGGAATTTACTGAGGCCCTCGACCAGGCTGTTGCTGAGGCGGCGAAAAAGATGTCTGCCAGGCTCGCGCCCGTCCTGGCCCGGTACGTAGAGGAATATGTCAGGCAGATATTGCTTGAGACCACGGAGAAGGTGGTCAGGGAAGAAATAGATAAACTGCTGAAGGAGCCCGGCGAGTGATAGATAAGGTATACGATCCAAAGCAGGTCGAGCGGAAGTGGTACTCCTTCTGGATGGAGAAGGGCTACTTCACCGCTCAGGCCGTTTCAAAAGAACCCCCGTTTTCGATGGTGATCCCTCCGCCCAACGTTACGGGCGTGCTCCATATGGGCCATGCCCTGAATAATACGCTTCAGGACATCGTGACCCGCTATAAGAGGATGGCAGGCTTCAACGCCCTCTGGGTGCCGGGTACGGACCACGCGGGCATAGCCACGCAGAACGTAGTCGAAAGAGAGCTGGCCAAAGAGGGCCTGAGCGCGGACCAATTGGGCAGAGAGGCCTTCATAAAGAGGGTCTGGGAGTGGAAGGAAAAATCGGGGGGCGGCATTATCGAGCAGTTGAAGCGGCTCGGCGCGTCCTGCGACTGGACCCGCGAGCGGTTCACCATGGACTCAGGCCTTAGCCGCGCCGTGCGCGAGGTCTTCGTGAGGCTCTTCGAGGAGGGCCTGATATACCGCGGGGACTACATCATCAACTGGTGCCCCAGGTGCAAGACGGCCCTTTCGGACGTGGAAGTCGAGCACGAAGAGACGAAAGGGCACCTCTATTACATCAAATATCCCTTCGCGGACGGCTCCGGGTCGGTCACCGTAGCGACGACGAGGCCGGAGACGATGCTCGGGGACACCGCCGTTGCGGTCAACCCGGAAGACGAGAGGTATGCGCGGCTCATCGGCAAGGAGCGTGGTCCTGCCCCTTACGGGGCGGAAGATACCCCTCATAGGCGACCCCTACGTCGATGTGGCTTTCGGGACGGGCGCGCTCAAGATAACGCCCGGCCACGACTTCAACGACTTCGAGATCGGTAAGAAGCACGACCTCCAGGTGATCAAGGTCATCGACGACGGCGGCAGGATGAACGAGCAAGCGGGCAGCTACAACGGGATGGACCGCTTTGCCGCCAGGGAGCGCATCATAGAGGACCTGCGGGCCGAGGGCCTGCTGGAGAAGATCGAAGACTACGCGCTTATCATCGGAAGGTGCTACAGGTGCAAGACTATAGTCGAGCCGATAGTCTCGCTCCAGTGGTTCGTCCGCATGAAACCGCTCGCAGAGCCCGCAATGAGCCGCAGTGCGCGACCGGCGCGTGGCGATCATCCCGGAGATGTGGGAAAAGGTCTACTTCGAGTGGATGGAGAACATCAAGGACTGGTGCATATCCGGCAGATATGGTGGGGGCACCGCATCCCCGTCTGGTATTGCGACGACTGCGGACGGGTATATGCCTCCCGCGAGGACATCACGTCATGTCCCAAGTGCGCAGGCCCGTCAGGCAGGAGTCGGACGTGCTCGACACCTGGTTTTCCTCGGGCCTTTGGCCCTTCTCCACCCTCGGCTGGCCGGACGCAACGGACGACCTCAAGACTTTTTACCCCACCTCTCTTCTCGTAACAGGCTTCGACATACTCTTCTTCTGGGTCGCCCGGATGATCATGATGGGCATGCACTTCATGGGAGACGTACCCTTCCAGCGACGTTTACATCCACGCCCTCGTGAGGGACGCGGAAGGCAAGAAGATGAGCAAGTCGAAGGGGAACGTCATCGACCCTCTCGTGATAATCGACAACTACGGGACGGACTCCTTCCGGTTCACCTTCGCCATGCTCGCCGCCCAGGGCAGGGACGTGCTCCTGTCGGAGGAGCGCATCGAGGGCAACAGGAACTTCGTCAACAAGATATGGAACGCCGCCCGGCTGACGATGTCCCTCCTGGAAAGCGCGCCGGCCCCGTCTACGCCGCGCCGGCCCTTCCGGCTTCCTGCCGGACAGGTGGATCAGGTCGCGCCTGCAAAAAGTGACCCGGGAGGTGCGCGAGGCGATCGAGACGTACAGGTTCAGCGACGCGGCCCACAGCCTTTACGGTTTCGTCTGGCATGAGCTGTGCGACTGGTACCTGGAGCTGGTCAAGCCGAACCTCTACGGAAAGGTGACGGCCTTCGACCTGGCGCCGACGGCCGCGACCCTCCGGGCCACCCTCATCGACACCCTCAAGCTGCTCCATCCCTTCATGCCGTTCGTCACGGAGGAGATCTACCAGAGGCTGCCCGGAAAGGACGGCGACAGCATCATGATCGCGCCCTTCCCGGAGGTCGATCACAACCGGATCGACGAAGAGGCGGAAGGCGCAGATGGCCATGGTCATGGGCGTCATCGACGCGATCAGGAACATAAGGGGCGAGATGGGGTTTGCGCCCAGCGAAAAGGTGGAGGTGCTGATACGCGCGGACGGCCACAGGCCGCTTCTTGAGGCCTACGGGTACTATATCAGGGAGCTTGCCCGCCTCTCCGAGATCGGGTACGTGACGGGCGAGGCCCCGAAAAGGGCCGCCCTCGGCATATTCAAGGACGTCGAGGTCTTTGTCCCCATCACGGACTCAGGCGTCATCGACCGGGAGAAGGCGCAGGATCGAAAAGGAGCTGTCGAAGGTCGCGGTGGAGATCGACCGGGTCTTCAACAAGATAAACAACAGGGCCTTCAGGGAGAAGGCGCCGGAAGAGATACTGGCGAAAGAAGAGGCCAATTTCGAGGAGCTGCGGCTGAAGCGGGAGAAGCTCGCTGCGAGCAAGACGATGCTGGAGGGGCTTCTGAGGGGTTGATGGCGCTCAATTTTTCCATCGTGGACCGGTTCGTTGCCGAATACGGCGAGGCCATGCACGACCGGACGCTGCTGCGCCACGACCGCTATGATATCCTGGTCAGCCTGAGGCAGACGCTCTGGGAGGCGCTGCGCGACGCGGAGCGCTTCGAGGCCGAGCTGAACAGGATGCTCGACAGCATCGACTCCGCGAAAGATTTCGACGTCCTCGGAAATACCATGCGACCTCCGTCGAGGGCATGAAGATCTACTTCGAGGAAGAGCAGACGATAGCCGGACGTGCACGACCTCTTCCGCATCGTAAGGGACCGGCTGACGAGCCGTGTGCTCACCCTCGTGGAGGAGGAGATGGCGGCCTCCGGCTTCGGCCGGCCGCCCTCCGGTTATTGCTGGATCGGCCTCGGCAGCGAGGGGCGGGACGAGCAGACCTTCCTGACGGACCAGGACAACATGCTCGTCTACGACGGACCCGGCCGGCGAAATGGACCGGCCGGCGGAAGCGGAGCGCTATTACGGGAGTTCAGCGGCCGCGTGATGGAGAGGCTGGCCGAGGTGGGCTTCGAGAAGTGCAAGGGCGGGATCATGCCGTCCAACCAGAAATGGCGCGGCTCCGTGAGGACTGGAAGGACAGGATCGAAAAGACGCTTGCAGGGCGGCGAGACGCCGTGAGCTTCTCGACCTCATCGTCATCACGGACGCGCGCGTGATGCACGGCGACAGGCGGCTCTTCGACGCGGTCCTCGACCGGTTCTTCCGCTTGCTCAGGGAGAACAGGCATATCATGAAGCAGATCACGGAAACGGCCGTCGCCATGCCCACGGCCCTCGGCTTCTTCAGCAAGTTCAGGCTGGAGGCGGAAGGGGAGCACAAGGGGATGTTCAACGTGAAGCTCCTCGGATGGTCGCCCCTGATCACGTCCGTCCGCGCGCTCGCGCTCGCTGAAGGGCTCTATGAGACGAACACGCTGAAGAGAATCAAGCGGCTCAGGGAGATGAACGTAGTCAAGAAGGATACGGCCTCCGATTTGATCGAGGCGTACCTGTTGTTCGCCCGCTTTCGCATTATGGGCCAGATCGGCACGGAAGGCCAGGACGGCCAGAACTATGTAGACCCCGCGCGTCTCGGGGCCGAGGAGTCGGGGAAACTCCGCAAGGCCATGAAGGCGGTGGAGTCGTTCCAGAAGTACCTGCACGAAGTGGTGCTTGTTCGGGGAACCATTGTAAAGGGAAAAGGGGGGTTGGGGAGATGAAGGTAGCCGAGGTAATGAACAAAAACGTAGTGACGTGTCATCCCTTGGAGAAGCTGTCCGTCATAGTCAACAAGCTGGAGCTGTTCCACATCGCCGGAATGCCGGTCATGGAGAAGAGCATAATCGTTGGGGTAGTGATCCCAGACGGATATCCTGAGGGGGCTCAAATCGGGCGGTACCCTGCAGGACATTTCGGTGGAGGACGTTATGACGAAAGAGATCGTTACCGTGGCCTCGACGGAGCCCGCCGTCAGCGTCGCGAAAATCATGATAGACAAGGGCATAAACCGGGTGCCGGTCGTAGATAGCGACAAGCTCGTCGGCATAGTCACGAGGGGCGACCTGATAAAGGCGGTCGCAGCATGCGAGTGAGGTGTAAATGAAGATCACGAAAGACGTAGTGGAATATGTGGCGCACCTGGCAAGGCTGGAGCTCCTGCCTGCCGAAGTGGAGATGTACACCGGGCAGATAGACGGCATACTCGCGTACATGGACCAGCTCAACTCGCTGGACACGACCGGGATAGACCCTACGACCCATGCGATACCCGCTGTGAACGTGTTCAGGGCGGACACCGTCGATAACAACCTGGAGGCCGGGGACGCAGTCTCGAACGCGCCGGAGCGGGAAGATGGTTTCTTCAAGGTGCCGCCCATTATAGAGACGGATTAACGGGTGCACAGGGCGGTAAGCCGGTGCAATAAATGACCCTGCTGTTAACAGCAGGGTCATAAAGCAAGCGCAGCGCCGCGCTGGGCGGGGAGGCTCGCCGGGCTTTGCCCGGCGAGGGGGTGCCGAACCCCAATAGTTGCACCGGAGCGAAGCGGAAAAAGGTCTCCCTGCAGCAAGCTGCAGGGAATCCACAAGTCAGGGAGACGGCATGAAAGAGCTTCTGCATAAAGGCATAAAGGAAGTAAGGGACCTCCTGAAAAAGGGGGAGATCACATCATACGAGCTGACGCGCTTCTACCTCGACAGGATAAAGGAGCACGACGGAAAAGTAGGCGCCTATCTCCGCACAACCGAGGAGACGGCGCTCGCTATGGCAAGTGAGGCGGACAAGCGGATACGCGAAGGAAGCGACGGCGAGCTGACGGGCATACCCTTCGGCATGAAGGACATCTTCTGCACGAAGGGTATTGAGACGACATGCGCCTCGCAGATATTGAAAGGTTTCCGCCCGCCTTACGACGCAACGGTCGTTAAGAAGCTGAACGAGGGCGGCTACGTCCACCTCGGCAGGCTCAACATGGACGAATTCGCTATGGGCTCGTCCACCGAGAACTCTTCTTACCAGGTCACGAAGAACCCCTGGGACCTGACGCGCATACCCGGCGGGTCGAGCGGCGGGTCTGCGGCTGCGGTCATGTCGGGCCTCTGCGCGGCTGCGTTGGGGACCGACACGGGAGGCTCCATCAGGCAGCCGGCCAGCCTGTGCGGTGCGGTGGGCCTCAAGCCCACGTACGGAAGGGTGTCGCGTTACGGCCTCGTTGCCTTCGCCTCGTCGCTCGACCAGATAGGGCCGATCACGCGGAGCGTAGAAGACTGCGCCGTTGTCCTCAAGGCAATAGCCGGACACGACCGCATGGATTCGACGTCGATACCGCAGCCCGTCCCCGATTACGCGGCGGACCTCGGCAAGGATATCAAGGGACTCAAAATCGGCATACCCGCCGAATATTTCATCGAGGGCATGGACCGCGAGGTGAAGGAGGCGGTCGAGTCGTCGATCAAGACGTTCGAGCAACTGGGGGCCACGGTGGTGCCCGTCTCGCTGCCCCACACGCAGTACGCGGTAGCGATTTACTATATCATCGCCACTGCGGAGGCCTCTTCGAACCTCGCCCGCTACGACGGGGTGAAATACGGCATGCGGGTCGATGGGAAAGATATCATCGACATGTACAAGAAGACACGCTCGGCAGGCTTCGGCAGAGAAGTGAAGATGCGCATCATCCTCGGCACCTATGTCCTGTCGTCCGGGCTACTACGATGCCTATTACAGGAAGGCCGGGCAGGTCAGGACGCTCATAAAGCGCGATTTCGACGCGGCCTTCGGCCTGTGCGACCTGATCGTCACGCCCGTCTCGCCCACCACGGCGTTCAAGATCGGAGAGAAGACGGAAGACCCGCTGACCATGTACCTCTCCGACATTTTCACGATCCCGGTCAACCTGGCCGGCCTGCCCGGCATGTCGCTGCCGTGCGGCTTCGACAGCCGTGGCCTGCCCATCGGCCTGCAGATCATAGGGAAGCCCCTGGGCGAGTCACGCATGCTTCAGGCCGCGTACCTTTTCGAGGCGGAGAAGAAGCTCAAAAAGCTGCCCGACGCCTTTGGTTAAGCGGATGAAAACGATAGACGACCCGAAACGCTTTCTGACGGCCCTCCATAAAATGGGCATCGACCATTACGTCTCCGGCGCAGAAGAGCGGCAGACGCTTGACCGCCGTCCGGTCGAAGGCTGCCGCCTGCACCAGGTGTGGCCTTGCGGCGAGCCGCAATACCGTCGTCTTCGGTGAAGGCGACGAGGCTGCGCGGGTAGTCTTCGTGGGCGAGGCGCCGGGGGAGGAAGAAGACCGGCAGGGCAGACCCTTCGTCGGACGGGCAGGCAAGCTGCTCGACAAGATGATCGAGAGCATCGGCTTCAAGCGGCAGGACGTCTACATCTGCAACGTCCTGAAGTGCAGGCCGCCGGGCAACCGGGACCCGGAGCCGGTAGAGGTCGAGGCGTGCAAGGACTACCTGAGCGCGCAGCTCGAGACGATAAACCCCCTGCTTATCTGCACCCTTGGTAAGCACGCGTACAATACGCTTCTCGGCGTCGATGCGCGCATAACGAAGATACGCGGACAACTCACCGAGTACAGAGGCATCAAGCTGCTGCCCACCTACCACCCTTCCTACCTGCTGCGGAACCAGAGCGCGATGGGCGACGCCTATGCGGACATGCAGAAGGTGAAGGACCTGCTTTCCGCCTGATCCTCTGCGGGCGCTGAGCCCCAATATTATTGCCGCTGGACCCCAGCGGCAATAAAGCAAGCGAAGCGCCGCGCCGAGCGGGGAGGCTCGCCGGGCTTTGCCCGCGGAGGGGGCGCTGAGCCCCAATAACTGGCCCCAATAAAAGTGTTGCAAAATATCGCCTGCGGAATATAGACTAGGGCATGGTTTGAAGACGCGCATCGGGAGGAGTAAGTAATGGCCGGTATCGGTAGAGGCAAGCAGGGAAAGAGCGTGGAGGAGTTTCTGAGGAGCCAGAGCTACGAGCCGTGCAGGCGGCAGGGAACCGAGACGTATGAACGGGCGCCCGCCCGGAAGGCCGGAAGGGGGCTGCTTGCCCCAACGATAGTGGCGGCAGTCCTGCTCTTGCTATGCTTCGTTTCTTTTGCGAGGATCGACCGCCTTGACCGCGAGGTGACGTCACTACGCGGCCAGCCGGAAAAGAAGATGGTCGATGACATCAAGGGGGAAGTGGCTGCGCTCAACGCGAAGCTCGAGAAATCCGGCGGCGAGGTCGGAGAAGCTCAAGGCTGAGGTCGCCCGGCTGCAGACCGACATGCAGGCGGCAATAGCGCAAAAAGCGAAAGATGACGTTCAAAAGAAACGGCCGGTAGATAAGAAGAAAACGACGAAGGAGAAAAGGCGCCAGACCCCGGCGTAGTCTGCCCGGTCCCTGCGGTCTTTCGCCCGCCATGACGTTTTCCAGCAGCAGCATCCTCTGGACTGCGGCCCGCAGGTCTACGAACTCGTCGTCCAGACACATATTCTCTATGCCTTCCTTCAATACCTCGATTGCCTCAGCAGCGTTGTCCCCATAGCCGAAGACGGAGATGCCCCCTGCGTGAGCCACAAAGCCCGGATTGACAGACTCAACCATGGCGACGAGCGGAATCCTCAACCGCTTGCCCATAAGGCGGCGGATATGCACGCGTCGGCCCGTCTGTTCTTCAGGTTCGTATTGTCTCGCCATAAGACCCTGCTATCTTATCGGCTATTTTTCTCTCAACCTAAACGAAAGAGTTGACACGTTTTTAGGAGCCGTAGTATATTCTCCTACTTGTGAACAACTGCACAAGCCATTAAATATGACGGGGGGGTCAAATGGAAGTGGAAAAATTAGGGAATCCTGCGCCGCTCGGGCTTGCAGGCTTCGGCATGACCACGGTACTTTTGAACATCCACAACGCAGGCTTTTTTCCTATCGGTTCCATGGTGCTGGCTATGGGGCTCTGTTACGGCGGCATAGCGCAGGTCATCGCGGGGATCCTGGAATTCAAGAAAGGCAATACGTTCGGCATGACTGCTTTCACGTCCTACGGCCTTTTCTGGATGAGCCTCGTATTCATCGTTGTATTCAAGGACCTGCCGGGGGTTTCTCCGGCGTTCATGGGCTGGTATCTCTTCTGCTGGGGGATGTTCACCTTCTTCATGTGGTTCGGCACATGGGGCAAGAACAGGGTCATCCAATACGTATTCCTCAGCCTCACGATCCTTTTCTGGCTTCTGGCGATCAGGGACTGGGCCGGCAGCGCGATCATCGGAACGATTGCCGGATGGGAAGGCATCACGTGCGGCGCATCCGCTTTTTACCTCGCCATGGCTGAGGTACTCAACGAAGTCCACGGCAGGACGGTGCTTCCTATAGGCGACCAGAAGGCGGCGGCCCCGGCAGTTAAGCTCGCCGGCGCAAGGTAAGGTCCTTCGCAATAGCGACGGCCCTTCAAGAACGTAAGAGCCGGGTGCCCGGGCCGGCCTTGCCTGCCGGGCAGCGCATCACCATGTCTAAGACAGCGGAAGCGTCCGTCCCCGCGCGGACGGCGCTTCCGCCCTTGATTTTCGTGAAACCTGTATTATCTTCCGATTTATGGATAAGTCTGGATGTCCGGTAAGGCCGGACGTGGCAGAGGGAATGGAGGTCCTGACCGTTGACAGGCATTCCCTCGGTTTCGTCCGGGGCTTCCGCGAAAAAGAATTTCTTCTCTGCAACGCCGGCGCCCCAGTAATCCTCGTCCCCTACACGGCAATTGAGTCGGTCTCGCCCTCTCAGGTGGTCTTGCAAGCTAAGGGAACAACGGCATGGGATATTGTTGAGGCGACGCCCCTGCCGGCATCCCCCCTCGAGAGATAGAACGGAAAGCCGTTCCCGGGGTCACCGGTTTTTAAGCGCTGATCGCGCCGGTCGGGCACATCTCGCTGCAGCAGAAACACCTGATGCATTTGTGATAGTCGAAGGAGATTTTCGTTTCCCCTCCGGCTATGGCGCCTGCGGGACAGACGTTTACACAGGTCCCGCAGAGGTTGCATTTCTTGCGGGCGCACTTCGGCTTCTTCGTGAAGACGCGTCTGGCCGTCTCTCGTATGAGGGGCGGAAGGTTCCAGTCGACCTCCATAGACGGCGGCATCAGAAAATCCCGCACTGCCGGCATACCCAGATCGACCACGTCCGCTTCCTTCAGTAGCCCCTTCTCAGCAGCCATGACGGAGACGGGCAGCGGAAACGGTATCGAGAGCCTTTTCTCCAGGAACGCGTCCAGGGCAATGGCGTCGTCGGAGACTACAACGATGCCTAAATTACGCGGCCGGCCGTTGGTCGGCCCCTCGCCGTCCATGGCGACAATGCCATCGAGGACGGTCAGCCCGGGCCCGACAGTGGTATATATGTCTAAGAGCAGTGACGTGAAAAGGCGCTTATCGGCCCCGCACCGCAGGTGCCATTTCGCCTTGCCGAGGGAGGGGACGAACCCGAAGAGGTTCTTTACGCCCGCAGTCAGGCCGACCATGGCGTGGGTTTTGAGCTTCGGCATGTTGATTATAAAATCGAAGTCGAGGGGGTCTTCGCCGAACGTCAGCTCCCCGTAAGGCGAGATGCCTTTAACGGCCTTCGCCACTTTCTTCTTGAAATGCGCGACTTGGAGGTCCAGGTCTCGCACGACATCCATAATGCCCGATTTTTCGAGGGCCTTCTCGGTCGATTCATAACCGGGGCTGTCTCCGACGAAAACGGAGCACCCGCGTTCCAAAAGCATGAGGGCAACGGCACGCACGAAAACGGGGTGGGTATTGGCGGCTTTTTCAGGTGGTTTCCCGAGGAGAAGGTTGGGCTTCAAAAGGACTTTGCCGCCTGCGGGCAGCGTGTCGAATTCGGCGAAGGCCCTTGCCAGGAAGGCTTGAATACGGTCTACGTCGTAGCTATCGCATCCGCCTGCGACGATCTTAGACATCACTGTGTAGAGAATTCCATCCGGTCGAACGTCAGGCAGATGGTGCCCTTCTCGCCCTGCCAGCAGACGTTCCTGCGGCCGTGCCGGTCCTGACTGTAGCGGACGGCGTAACCCTCGCGCTTTATCACCCGGCCGTCCGGGACCTCCTCCCCGCGCCCTCTCGCCGAAAGGTCGTCCATCAGCCGGCTGACGGAAAAGCCGTACTGCTTCTCGAAGACAGATTCGTCGGTCGTCTTCTCGTCGCCTGCTATGAGGAGGAATCGCCCGTCTTCTTTTTCGACATGCAGAAGGGTCTGGCCGAAAGAGCCGAATACCTCGAAGAGGAACGACCGGGGGTAGTGCATATTAACCACGAAAGGCCCGGAGAAATGCTCCTTTGCCCACCTCACGTCGACGTCGCCTTCGCCGGTAAGGGAGTTGATGCCGGACGGCCATTCCAGCCTTTCGAATTTCTGCGGGGCGAGCGCGCAGGCTGAGAGGAGAATTAAAAATGAGGCAAGCAGTAGTAGGCGCTTCACTTGCGCTTCTGTTGTTCTATGCCCTTCAGTTTTTCTTCCAGGGCCTTCTTGCGGTCCTGCTTTTTCTCGAGGCCTATGGAATGCCGAAGGAATTCTATCGCCTTGTCGTACTGGCCGAGCTTCACGTAGACGTCCGAAAGGTGCTCCGCGATGACCCCGTCGTCGGAGACGAGCGTCTGGGCCTTGAGCATCTCCGCCAGGGCCTTCGGATAGTCTTTCTTATTGTAGAAGACCCAGCCGAGGCTGTCGATGATATAGCCGTCGTCGGGCCTCTTCTCGAGGGCCTTCTTGATAAGCTCTTCCGCCCGATCGAGGTTGATGCCTTTTTCCGCGAAGCTGTAGCCTATGAAGTTGAGAGCGCCGGCGTTGTCCGGCTCCGTCTTCAGTATATCTTCCATATAACGCATCGCTGTCGCGTTATCCCCGTTCTTCTCGTAAAGCATGGCAAGCTGGTACAGAAGGTCCACGTTCTGCGGCTCCATCTGCCTTGCAGTCTCTAAGACCTTGATGCCGCCCGCATACTCCGATTTCTCTTCGAGAAGGGCCGCCTTCAGCAGGAAGAGAGGGACGTTTTTGCCGGTTTTCTCGATCAGCCCGTCTACCTGCGTCAGGCCGACATCGATGTTGCCCTCCTTCACAAAAAGAGCCAGGAGGTTCCGGGAGGCGGAATGGAACTCGTCCGTCTTCGGGTCCACTTTGAGGAACTCTTCGGTCGCCCTTTTCAGGTCGCCCTTTTCCTGCAGGACCACGGCGAGGTAGAGCCTTGCCTTGTTGTCTTTGGGCCTTGACGCGAGGATCAGGCTGAACTCCTGGATCGCCTGTTCGTACCTGCCTTTTTCGAGGTGCAAGAGGCCGATGTTTTCCCGTATCGACAGGTCTTCCCGGTCGAGGTCGGACAGCTTCTCGAACTCGAAGATTGCCCTGTCGTAATCTTTCTTCTGGATGTAGATCGCCGCTATCCTCGCCCTGGCCTTCTTGCTTGTCGGGTTCACCTGGATGGCCCTTTTATAGTATTCGACTGCCGCGTCCAGCTTGCCCTCCATCTCGGAGAGCGTCGCTATGTCGAGCAGGGCGAGCTCGAAGTTGGGTTTCAGGCTGAGGAGCTTCTCGTAATAGCTCCGCGCCTTGTCGTAGCTCTTCAACTCCCCTTGCAGCCTGCCCGCGTAATAGAGAGCCATGAGGTTGTCTTCATCGTAAGCGAGCACTTTTTCGTAGACAGCGGCAGCTTCGGGGAATTTTTTCTGGGCTATCACAACGGAGCCGAGGAGCAGGTAGGCCTCCGTATCCTCTTTGTCCATGGATATGCATTCTTCGTAGAGGAGCCGCGCCTTGTCGAACTGGTCTCTTGAAGAGTAAAGGCCGGCGAGCAGCATCAGGCCGTGCCGGTTCTTGGGCGATACCTTTACGGCCTCCTGGAGCAGGCCCTCGGCCTTCTCGAACTCGCCTTTCTTCAGGTAAATCAACGCCATTTCGCCTTTGATGGCCGAAGAGCCGGGGTCGAAGGCGAGTGCGGACTTATAGGATTTCAGCGCCTCGTCGTACTTACCCGTCTGGGCTTCCCTGTATCCCTTCAGGAAGGAGAAGAATGCGTCGCCCGGCCCACGTGCGGCCAGCGCCGGGGAAATAGTGGCGAAAACGACGAAGACGACGAAAAGGACGAACAGAAGCCTTTTCATGCTAATATGATACCTCTTTTTCAATAAGATTCAAAATTCAACCGGGTGCTACCGTATCACCCGGCCCATTCTATCCCATCGCACGTGATGGACGATATCAGGAGCGTTGCTGTTCCAGGAGAAGTAGATGACGAGGGCACGTCCGACCAGGTCCTCTTTTTTCACGAAGCCCCAGAACCTGCTGTCCAGACTCCTGTCCCTGTTGTCGCCCATGACGAAATAGGAATCCTTTGGGACCGTGATCGGTCCGAAGTTGTCGCGTTGCGAGAAAGCACCGGGAATGACCGTCTCCTCGGCGAAAAAGGCATGCGGGTCGCTCAGCTTCTTTCCGTTGATGTAAATGGCTTTTTCCTTTATCTGGATTACGTCTCCCTCGGTCCCGATGACCCTTTTGATGAAGTCCTTGCTCCTGTCTGCGGGGTAGCGGAAAACGATTACGTCGCCCTTTGCCGGGTTGCCGAGGTTGAGAAGGATTATATCGGTAAACGGGACTTTCGTCACGTAGCTGAGCCTGTTGACCAGCAGGTGGTCGCCGATAAGCAGGGTGGGCTCCATGGAGCTTGAGGGGATTTTGAACGCCTGCACGATGAAGCCGCGCACGAACAGGGCGATGAGCGCTGCAATAAGAAGGGACTCAATGTATTCCCGCGTTTTGCTTTTCTGTCTCATTGGCTCTCCATTACCGGGGCTCGCGTTGCCCCCTCCACGAGCAAAGCCCGTGTAGCCTCCCCCTCATAAAGAGGAAGAGGCATTAGAACACACCGGGGCTCGCGTCGCCCCCTCCACGCGACCCTTACAGAGGGTCATTATAACCTAAAACTTAAGATTTATCACCCCGGCCTCTTCGGTGCGCTCCATCTTCTCCGGCGCCGAAATGCCCAGGATTGAAAGGCCTTCCCCGATTACGCGTTGCAGCACCAGGATCAAAGCGAGCCGTGCCATCGTGAGGTCCGCCTCGTTTCCCAACACCCGGGCCTTATTGTAGTAACCGTGGAACTTGCCGACCAGGTCCATCAGGTAGAAGGTGATGCGGTGGGGCTCCAGACTCCTGGCGCTTCCCTCCAGGACGTCGAAGAAATTGAGGATTGCTTTTATCAGGTCCATCTCTTCGGGCAGCTCCAGCCTTTCTACATCGGCCGTGGCGATAGCGTCCGTGTCGATGCCAAGCCCTGCCGCCGTCCGGAATATGGACTGGATGCGGGCGTGCGCATACTGCACGTAAAAGACGGGGTTCTCATTGGACGTCTTTTTGGCTAGGTCCAGGTCGAATTCCAGGTGGGCGTCGCTTTTCCGCATAAGGAAGAAGAACCTGGCCGCGTCCTTGCCTACCTCGTCGAGCACTTCCTGGAGCGTCGTGAACTGGCCGGCCCTCGTGGACATCCCTATGGGCTTGCCGTCTTTCAGGAGCGTCACGAACTGGATGAGGATCACCTTAAGACGGTCCCTGCTGATGCCGAGCGCCTCCAGCGATGCCTTCATCCGCTCGATGTAGCCGTGGTGGTCCGACCCCCATATATCGATCGCCGTATCGAAGCCGCGAGCGAATTTATCCCTGTGGTAGGCCATGTCGGACGCAAAGTATGTTTTTTCGCCGCCCGATTTTATAAGGACGCGGTCTTTCTCGTCGCCCAGCTCCGACGTCTTGAACCAGAGGGCACCTTCCTCGTCCTTGAGCCACCCGCGCCTTTTAAGCTCCTCAATGGTCGCTTCCACGGCGCCGCTTTCAAAAAGGCCGCTTTCCCTGTAATAGTTGTCGAAGAAGACGCCGAAGCTCTCCAGGTCTCTCTTTATGCCGGATGCCACGAGGTCCGCTGCAAAACGGGCCATGAAGGCAACCGCCTCATCCTCCCCCGCCGGCACCCCGGCCGCATCCGGCAGGAGCATGGCCGCGATGTCCCTGACGTAGTTGCCCTGGTAGAGGTCTTTAGGGTACTCAACCTTTTCCCCCTGAAGCTCCTTCCACCTGAGGTAGACGGACCGTCCGAGGGTCTCGATTTGCCTGCCGGCGTCGTTTACGTAATACTCCCGGCTGACCTGGTAGCCGGACCTCGAGAGTATGTTAGCCAGCACGTCGCCGACTGCCGCGCCCCTCCCGTGCCCTATATGGAGCGGACCCGTCGGGTTCGCGCTCACGAATTCCATGATGACTTTATCTTGGGCGCCGATATCCGCAAAGAACGGGCCGAGACCCAGCCGGAGGATATCCGCCAGCTCCTGGCGGAACGCCCTGTCTGCCACGTGGAAGTTGATGAAGCCTTTGGCGGCCACCTCCACGGAGGTGCACAAATCGCCGGCGTCCATGCGCTCGACAAGGCTGCGCGCGATCGCCTCCGGGTTTTTCCGCGCCTTTTTCGCAAGGAGAAAGGCGATAGGGGCTGCATAATCGCCGTGCCCTTTCTCCCTCGGCATCTCGACGGCAGGCTCGATCTCTATGTCGGCGGGAAGAAGGCCCTCGCTCTTGCAGCGCTCGATAGACCGGGCGAGCAATTCTGCAATCCGCTTTCTTATCATGGGTTTTCTCCTTCTTTAGTCCGTTCCCTTAGCCGGAAAAGTTCCTGAAGGGTCCGTTTTTCGGGCGGCAGCCTGGTTGCCCGCCTTTGTAAAGGCCCCCGGGCAGTCTCGGTGCGGGTTTCGTTATTCCTTACATATCTCGGTGTAAAGGGCCGGGCGCCTTTCCCTGATGATCGGCCATTCCCGCCTTATCTCGGCCAACTGGACCTCGTCCACGTCCGCAAGCATGATCCCGTCGGCCCTGCCCGTCGGCCCGCTTATCATCTCGCCTTCCGGGCTTGCGCTGAAGCTCATGCCGTAAAAATCATGGCTTTCCTCGCTCCCCACCCTGTTGACGCGCATGACAAAACAGGCGTTCGTGATGGCGTTGCTCGTTATGACGGTCTGCCAGATATGCTGCGACTTGAAGGAGCAGGCGGTCGGCGCGAAAATGATGTCCGCGCCCTTGAGGCTCAGGACCCTGGCGCACTCCGGGATGAGATTGTCCCACGATATCTGGACGCCGATGCGGCCGTGGCGCGTCGAAAACACGGGAAAGCCCAGGTTACCCGTGGAAAAATAGAATTTCTCTTCCCACAACGGAATATCCGGGACATGGATCTTGCGGTATACGCCTGCCACTTCTCCGTCCGCGTCGATGACCGCGCAGCTATTATAAAAAGTTTTGCCTTCTTTCTCGAAGAACGGCAGGACGACCACCGAGCCGGCACTGGCGGCCTTCTCCCTCATGCGCGATACCGTCGGGCCTGTGATCTTCTCGGCGAGGGCGAATGCGCCTTTGTCCCTGCTCCTCGGGAACCAGTACAGGTTGAAAAGCTCCTGGAAGCAGACGATCTTCGCCCCCTCCCCGGTCGCCATGTCCATCATCTTGCAGGCTTTTTCCGTGTTCTTCTCCTTGTCGTCCGAACACGCAAACTGTACGCCCGCTATCTTCATCTCATTTATTGTTGGTGGCTATGATTATGGACCAGGGGTCCAGCTTGTTCTTCTTCAACACCTGGCTTATCTGGAGATTGCAATGGTTCGAGAGCAGGTCGAGGGTGACGTCCGACCTCCACCCCCACTTCTCGCACAGCGGGGAGAATATGTCTTCCACCTTGTGAAGGAAGGAGTTCTTGCTGCAAAAATGGTTGAGGATTACGATGCTGCCGCCCGGCTTCGTCACCCGCTTCACCTCGGAGACCATCTTTTCCGGGTTGGGGACGACGGTGACCACGAAAGCGGCGACTGCGTGGTCGAAGCTGTTATCGTTGAACGTCAGGTTCTCAGCGTCCATCTCGAAGAGGTCAACATGGTCGAGCTTCTGCTTGGCCTTCTTTTTCTGGGCCTTTTCGAGCATTTTTCTCGTGACGTCGATCCCTACGATCTTGCAGCCGCTGGGATAGAGCGGTAGTGAGAGCCCCGTTCCGATGCCCACCTCAATAATCCGGTCGCCTTCGCCTATAGGCGATCTAGCGATGCCGAGTTTTATCCTTGGAAAAAAAAATGAGAAAATACGCGGTCGTAAAACGAGGAATACCTTGAATAGATATCTTTGACTTCCTGCCGGTTCATCGCCCTCACAATACCAGATAAGACGCGGGGAGTCAAGAAGAACCCGAAAAATACGCCCTGTTTGCGGCCCTTATCCGTCGTCTTCACTGTTGCGCAGCCGCTTGCGCATGGTTAGTATAAAATAATGTAGGCATCGTTTTATTATTTCAAAAGGGGGGCCTCTCATGAAGGCAGGCGAGACAGGCGTGCGGGAAAGGCTGGCCAGCCTGGTCGATTATCAAAAGGACTCGATAGTGAGCAGGGAGATCACGAGCAGGCAGGCGGGCACGATAAGTTTGTTCGCCTTTGACCGGGGACAGGGATTAAACCCTCACAGCTCTCCTTTCGATGCCTTTGTCTACGTCGTGGAAGGGCGGGCCGAGATCGCCATAGAGGACAAGAGGCACGTCCTCGATACGGGCGAGATGATCGTCATACCCGCACAGAGGCAACACGCGATAAAGGCGGTGGACCCCTTGAAGATGCTCCTTGTCATGATACGCTCATAGAGGACCGTCCCTGCGAGGTCTTACGCAATTATTGGGGCTAGCGTCGCCCCCTCCAGCGGCATCAGCCGCATGGAGCCTCCCCCTCAAAGACTCGCTTCGCTCGTTGTGCTAGATACGTGAGATGTTTGCAGCAGGTCATCCATCCATTGAACGCTGCCGCCGGGCGGATTCTCATCTATATTTAAAGCCTGAAAAGTGCTATATTAGAGCCATTCCCCGCAGCTAAAACTCATGAAGACGACGGGGACAAACAAACTTTTTGCAAAGAGATTCGATGAGGTACGTTCTAACCATCGCCGGCCACGACCTGTCTCACGGGGCGGGTATAACGAAAGACCTGGAAGTCTTCGCTTCCCTGGGCCTGCACGGCCTCTCCGTCCCGACGGCTTACGTCGTTCAGGGGCCCGAGGGCGTAAAGCGCGTCGAGCCGGTGCCGGTCGGGGTATTCTCTGAGATGGTGGAAGCCGCAAAAAACGCTTTCCCCATTTCGGGTATCAAGGTCGGGGTCCTGCCGGACGCGCCCCATGTCGAAAAAGTGGCCGATCTCGTCGCCTCCCTCGGGGACGTCCCCTTCGTGCTCGATCCCGTGCTTGCCGCAAAGAACGGGTTGAGGCTGACGACGGACGACGGGTGGGCCGCACTCGCCGCCCGGCTCCTGCCGCTCGGGCCGTCGCTTACGCCAAACATAGAAGAGGCGCAAGTCCTCACAGGCAGCAGCATCGGCGATACAGCCGCGATGGAGAAGGCGCGCCGCCGCCCTCTGCGCAAAGGGCGCGAAGCACGTGGTGCTTAAAGGCGGCCATGCTTCCGGCGACCCGGTAGACATCCTTTTCGACGGCGGGGCGGTAACGGCGTACGGGAGAAAAAGGGTCGATAAAATCGTCCATGGGACGGGCTGCCTTTTCTCTGCCGCGCTCCTCGGCCACATGGCCCTCGGCTACCCCGTAAGAGAGGCATTTTTCGAAACCGAGCGGCTCCTTGACAGGCTTTTCCGCGAGGCATACCAGCCTGCCGAAGGCGCCTATTACTATGCGGACCCGGGCTGTGTCGCGGGTATGGACGCCCAGAGGTGGGCCGTCATACGGGCGCTGAACGAGGCGGCAGAACGCCTCGCAGTGCTCGATGTCGCCGACCTTGTCCCTGCCGTTCAGATGAACATGGGCTATGCCCTGCGGGGTGCGGCCGTCACGGCCGACGTCGCCGCCTTTCCCGGACGGATAGGCGCGCACAACGGGAAGCTTTACTTCAAAGGGGCGCCGGAGTTCGGGGCGTCGTCGCATGTGGCCCGTCTCTGCCTGACGTACATGAGACGCTATCCCGACCGGCGCGCTGCTGTCGATATCAAGTACGGCGAGGTCGTTCTTGCAAAGGCGCGCGAGCGGGGGTTGTCCGCCATTTTCTGGGACAGGCAGAAGGAGCCCGAGTCCCTGAAGGTTAAAGAGGGCAAGAGCCTCGATTTTCTCGTAGACGCGGCCCTCGCGCAGGCAGAAGGACCGCCCGATATCATTTACGATAAAGGGGATGTCGGCAAAGAGCCGATTATCAGGCTTTTTGCGAGGGACCCTGAGGAACTGATAAAAAAAATGGAGATGATGCTATGAGCAACCAACTGGTCGAGGCCCGCGAAGGGAAGATCACGGACGCATTAAGGGGCGTCGCGGCCCGCGAGGGCGTGGAGGCGGAAGGCCTGCGCGAGCTCGTGGCTTCGGGTAAAGCGATCGTGCTTCTGAATAACAGGCGGAAAAATTCTGTCCCGAGAGGTGTGGGAGAGGGCCTTTCGATAAAGGTCAACGCCAACATCGGCACCTCGCCCGAAAGGGTAAACGTGGAGGACGAGATCGAAAAGCTTCGCGCGGCCGAAGCCGCGGGGGCCGACGCGATCATGGACCTCTCCACGGGCGGAAATCTCGACGAGATACGGAAGATCGTCATGTCCCACGCCACGCGTGCCCATAGGGACCGTCCCCATCTACCAGGCGGCAGTCGAGGCGGTGGCCAGGAAGAAAAGCATCACCAAAATGGAGCCGGACGACCTGTTCGAAGTCATCGAGAAACACGGCGAAGACGGCGTCGATTTCATCACCGTCCATGCGGGCGTAACCAGGAGCGTGCTGGAGAGGCTGAAGAAACAGGGCAGGATCACGGACATCGTAAGCAGGGGCGGCGCCTTCCTGACGGAATGGATGATCGTGAACGGAAAGGAGAACCCGCTTTACGAGCACTACGACCGGCTCGATCGCCATCGCGAAGAAGTACGATATGACGCTGAGCCTCGGCGACGGCCTGCGGCCGGGCTGCCTGGCCGACGCCACCGACAGGACGCAGGTGCAGGAGCTGCTGCTTTCTGGGCGAGCTCTGCGAAGAAGCGCAGAAAAACGGCGTGCAGGTGATGATAGAAGGCCCCGGCCACGTGCCGCTCAACCAGATCGAGACGAATATCCTCCTCGAAAAAAGCGCTGTGCAAAGGAGCGCCGTTTTACGTGCTCGGCCCTATCGTCACGGACATCGCGCCGGGCTACGACCATATAACGGCCGCCATAGGCGGGGCGCTTGCCGGTTTTTACGGGGCCGACTTCATCTGCTACGTGACGCCTTCCGAGCACCTCGGTCTGCCCACCCTAGCCGACGTGAGGGAAGGGGTCATCGTGGCAAGATCGCCGCCCACGCGGCCGACCTGGCGCGGGGCCGCAATGACGCCTGGGAGCAGGACAGGGCCATGTCCATCTACCGCAAGGCCCTCGACTGGGAAGGCCAGATAAAGATGCGCGATCGACCCGCAGAAGATCATCGATTTCAGGAAAGAGAGGAAGCCTCGACGGACAACGTGTGCAGCATGTGCGGCGAATTCTGCGCCATGAAGATCGTCTCGGAGTATTTCAAGAAGTAGATGAGATACGCCCTTCGAATTGCCGGGTCCATGTCTCTACACCGTTTCCCAGCTTACGTCGCGGATCACGCGATTGCATTTACAGACAGTTCCGTGATGTGATCGTGGAGGGGAGGTCTCCAACTTCAAGCTCTACCCCTCGGGCCACCTCTATTTTACGCTCAAGGACGACCGTGCAGCATAAAGGCCGTGATGTTCAATTACGAGGGGAAATGTCCGCGCAGATGCGCATCAAGGACGGGACGGCCGTCATCTGCAAGGGCCGGATCGACGTCTACGAGAAACGGGGCGAGTACCGGCTCCTCGCCGAGGTGATAGAGGCGAAAGGCGTGGGCCTTCTGCAGATCAAGTTCGAGATGCTTAAGGAAAAGCTCTTACACGAGGGCACTCTTCGACGCTGAGAGGAAGCAGCCGCTCCCCTTTCTGCCCGAAAAGAATCGGCATAGTCACGTCGCCCGCGGGCGCGGCGGTCAGGGACATGCTTAAGATTATATTCGGTAAGTTTGAGAACATGGCCGTCCGCATATACCCTGTGAGGGTGCAGGGCGACCGGGCGTGCCGGGAGATAGTCGAAGGCATCGAGTACTTCAACGCGAGCGCGACGTCGACGTGATCATCCTCGGGCGGGGAGGAGGCTCCCTCGAAGACCTTGCCTTTCAACGAAGAGGCGGTGGCACGGGCCATATTCGCCTCCGGATACCCATCGTCTCAGCGGTGGGCCACGAGATCGATTTCACCATAGCCGATTTCGTCGCCGACGTGAGGGCGCCCACCCCTACCGCAGCGGCCGACATGGTCGTGCGGGACAGGCGGGAGCTGGCTGATACGCTTCAATCCGTGCGGGAGCGGCTCGTCGGCCTTATGGCCCAGCGGCTTGCACGGTCGAGGCTCATCCTTTCGCGGGATGCGGCCGCCCTGAAAGAACAGAGGGCCATTCTCCTTCGCCACAAGATGTACCTGGACGAGCTTTCCAACAGCCTGCAGAACGCGTTTTCGGCGCTTTACAACGACGCCAAAGTGCGGCTGGCCTCATGCAGCCAGCGGCTCATGGACCTGAACCCGGATAATATCCTGAAAAGGGGTTACAGCATCACGCTGCGGGCGGACACTTCCGCTGTAGTGAGGGAGGCAGCGCAGGTGGCGGCCGGGGACCGGGTGCGGGTGAAGCTTTTTCAGGGCGGGCTGGACTGCACGGTCGATAAGACGCGCCGGGATTAGGGTTCTTCAGGCCAGGGGTCGCCCTCCCTTCTACGCGTATGATGACTCGATCTTCCTGATAACCTCGAACAGTTTTTCGTTTACAGGCGTTGCGATGCCGAAGCGCCTGCCCAGCTCGATCGCCTTGCCGGCCAGCATCTCCACTTCGGTCTTCCTGCACGCCTCTACGTCCTGAAGCATCGATGTCTTACCTTCGGGTCTCAGGCCGTCGAGCACTTTGTACCAATCGGCGATGTCCGCCTCGGTCAGGGTGACGCCCATTTCCTTCGCAATCGCTATGGCCTCCCGCATGGCGGCATCCATGAGGGAGCGCGCCTCGCCCGGCCTCTGGAAGACTGCGTAATCCGCCCGGAGCGCGGCAGACGCCTGGTTGATGCCGACGTTTATCATGAATTTCCACCAGATCGTGCGCTTTATGTCGGTGTGTATCTCGTAGGGGATGGCCGCGCGGTTAAACAGCGCCCTGACGCGCCCGACCGCCCCTGTCGTGCACGCCTCCCGCCTCCCCGAAAAATATCTTTCCCCTGCTTGTATAGGTGATGCTGTTTCCTACCCGGAGCGCGTCGATGCCTACGATGACTGCGGGCAGGACGCGATCGTCCCCGTAGGCCGCTCCTATGCGCTCCTCGCTGTCCACGCCGTTCATGAGCGACATGATGAGGGTAGCGGGGCCTACACTTCGGGCCATTTGGCCGATGGCCGCGTCGAGGTCGTGGTGCTTCACCGCGACTACGATGAAATCGGCCGGTCCCCGGGGTGCATCGGCGTCGGTCAAGGGTATGTCGTAGCGTCTTCCGTTGACGATCAGGCCATCGCCCTCCAGGCGTGCCCGCCGCCGGCCGGCCGCAAGGATAGAAACCCATTCTCCGGCGTCGTGCAGCATGGACGCTATAGCGCCGCCCATCGCCCCTGCGCCGACTATGCTTATCGGCCCTATCCTCCCTTCCATCACGCTCTCCTATTAAGGTGCACCCGACCCGACCACGCCTATTTTTTACCACGATGACGGGCCAAAAGAAAGCCGGGTAAGGCTTCACATAGCTTGTTTTGCTTGACAGCGCATCCCGAACAGGCGACAATTGAAAAGGCCCTTCGGCCGAAAGGACAATCCCATGAAAATCAAGTCCCTGGCGTTTGCGATACTGGTCCTTGCAGTCGCGTTCCTCTCGACCTCCTGCTTCAGGGTGAAGGTACAGATCGGGGGGCCGACGGGAGAGCCGATCAAGGAATATACGATTGAAGGGAAAGGGAAGGAGAAGGTACTTGTTATCCCGGTGACTGGGTTCATATCGGACAAACCGGGCAGCAAGTTTAGCGGGAGGGCGAGCACGGTCGAGGATGTCGTCTCCAGGCTGCGTCTGGCCGAAAAAGACAAAGAGGTGAAGGCTGTAATCTTCGAGGTCAACTCGCCGGGCGGCTCCATTACGGCGAGCGACATGATTTATAAGGAGATCGTCGATTTCAAGGAGAAGACAGGCGTGAAAGTCGTCGCCCTGTTCGCGGACCTCGCCGCGTCGGGCGGCTACTATATGGCGCTCGCTGCGGACCGCATCATAGCGCATCCCACCACCATTACCGGTTCTGTCGGCGTTATCCTCATTACGCCGAAGGTGTCGGGTCTTATGGACAAGATCGGCGTCGCGGTAGACGTGAGCAAGTCGGGCAGCGAGAAGGACATGGGCTCCCCCTTCCGGCCTTCAACTCCCGAGGAGCGGAAGATCCTCCAGGACCTCACCGATGAGATGGGCAGGAAATTCATCGACCTCGTTGGCAGGAATAGGAAGATAAGCGCGGAGAACCTGCAAAAAATCGCAACTGCCCGCATCTACTCGGCGGACGAGGCGCTGAAGTTAGGACTTATCGATTCAATAGGCTATGTGCCGGATAGCGTGAAGGAGGCGAAAAAGCTGGCCGGACTCCCTGAGGATGCCAGGGTAGTCGTTTACAGGCACTCAAAATACCCGAACGACACCCTATATAATACCGCCGCCGGTGCGGGGACCCTGTTTTCACCGCTCATCGATATAAACCTGCCGGAGATCATGCCGCCGCTGGAGCCCGGCTTCTACTACCTGTGGCTGCCGGGTGGCGGGCGGAAATAGTGGCTCCGGTATAGCTGCCGGATTTACCGCTTGCGCTCGATCAGTTCCCTGATACGCGGCATCGCCTGCCTTGCCGCCTTGATGCCCTCGTCCATCATCTCCTTCTTCCTGCCGAAGTCGAAGGTCGAGCCGCCCTTCGTGTCAGGCTCTATCAGGACATCGGCGCGAGCCCAGCTTCCCTTTGCTCGACTCGCGCATCATGATATCGATCGACTGGGCGATGATATCGATGAGCGAGTCGATCTTGTAGTTCTTGACGTCCTTCTGCAGGCTCACGGCGATTACTATGTCCGCGCCCCTGGCCCTGGCGATGTCGCAGGCGCAGTTGTCCGTGACCCCGCCGTCCACGAGCGTCCTGCTGCCGAAAGAGACCGGTACGAAGATGCCCGGTATGGCGGCCGAGGCGTGGATGGCCTTCGCAAGGGAGCCTTTTTCGAGCGTCAGGGTCTCCCCCGTGTTCAGATCGGTGGCAACGGGTATGAAGGGTATCTTCGTGTCTTCCACCCGCTTGACCTTGGCGTTCTGGTCGACAAATGCCTCAATGCGGTTTCCCTGCACCGGGCCCATCTTCGAATAAGCTATCGAGAAATCGAATATGTCGCTGCGGTCGATCCTGAAGGCGGTCCATTCGAGCTGGAAGCTGTCCGGATTAGCCGCATAAAGGCCGCCGATGAGGCTGCCCACGCTCGTCCCGATTATCATGCTGATAGGTATCTTTTCCTGCTCCAGGACGCGCAGCACGCCAACGTGGGCGAAGCCTTTCGCACCCCCGCCGCTCGAGGACGAGGGCGATGACCGGCTCCTTCTTCACCGTCGCCTTCGCGGGGCCGGGCGCTGCGATTTTGCCTGGCTGGCCGGTCTGGCACGAAAAGAGGAGAAAAAGCGTAAGGAGCGGGAGGAAAAGTTTGCTGCTAACCGCGCGAACCGACATAAGGGTTGTTGACCTTCTCCATTCCAATGGTGCTTTTTGGGTATTCTCCATAGTTGTGTCCAGGAAGGACTACGGTCGTATCGGGCAGGACGAAAAGCTTAGTACGGATAGAATTTACGAGCGTCTGCCAGGAACCGCCCTCAAGGTCGGTCCGCCCTACGGCGTTGACAAAAAGGGTGTCGCCGGTGAAGACGAGACCTTCTGTATAAAGGCAGATGCTCCCGGCGAATGGCCCGGCGTGTGGATGACCTTCAGCGAGACGTCGCCCACGGTTATCAGGTCGTTTTCCTTGACCGTCTCGTCCGCGGCCGGGGACTGCTCCGCCCCGAACATGCTTATCGTGCGGCTCGACTGGTTGGCGAGATAAGCGGCTTCCGCCTCGTGAATGACTATCCTGGCGCCGGTCAGGTCCTTCATCTTCCGGTTGCCCATGATGTGGTCGATGTGGAAGTGGGTATTAACGATGTACTTTATCTTCAGCTTCTTTTTGTCGGCCGCCTTTACGATCATCTCCTGGTCGCCGGCAGGGTCGATAACGAGCGCCTCCCCTGTCGCTTTCCGAGCCTACCAGGTAAGCGAAAACCGCGAAACCTCCAACTTCCATCTGTTCTACGAACATAGTCCCTTCCACCTTAGATTTGCCTTATCATACTATTTTAGGCTGTAGGTTACAACCCTGCTGAATTTCCCTCCGCGGCCGTCGTTTTGACGGCATCCTCCGGCCGCGCTTGACAAATCCAAAGGACGGGCGGTAAGATGCGGCGAGGTTATATCGAGAACCTTAAGGCGAAAGAATAACCGATATCTATGAGAAGCTCTTCCGGGAGTGTCTCGAACAACGGTACGATTTTTATGCGCCCGAAATATCCCTTGCCGGCGTTCCTCGCCCTTCTCGCGCTCGCTACGGGCCTGATCTACTGGCGCTGCGCGGCCATTCCGTTTTACCAGGACGATTGGGGATGGCTTTACGACTTCAGCGCGGCCGGCCCCTCCTCCGTGATACACGCGATCACTCTCCTTCAAAGGGAAGCTTTTCTACAGGCCGTTATCCCAGTTGTACATGCTCGCCATGTACCGTTTATTCGGGGCCGAGCCTCTTGCATTTCACGTCGCGGCGCTCTCGATCCATTTTCTCAACGCGGTAATGATTGCCCTGATCGTGAGAAAGATAACGAGCAACGGCAGGATCGCCTGCGTCGTCTCCCTGCTGTACGCCGCTTCCCTTTCGGTCAACCTGGACCCGCTGCTGTGGATGGTCGGTTCTTATGATTTGCTGTGCGCATTCTTCTTCTTTCTATCGTTTCTGTCTTACCTGCACGGAAGGCTTTTCTTAAGCGTTGCCTTTTTTGCGTGCAGCGTCCTGTCGAAGGAATCGGGCGTTATATTGCCGGCAATTCTTCTTTCATACCGCTTCATTTACGCAGCGCCAAAAGAGCGAAAAGAAGCGCCGTGGAGCAGAAGCGAAATCGCGGCGGGCATCCTTTTCGTCCTCATAATGGGGCTTAGCTTTCTTCCGAAAGTCGCCGCAGGCAGATATTCTATACCAACTTCCCTGCCACGCACCCTTACCTGGTGAAGCCGGTCGGCGCGCACGTGCTCATAGGCTTGTATGCGTATCCTGCCTGGATGCTCAGGACGTTCCTGCCTTTTTTTAAGATACGTGAGCCCGCATTCATCGCCTTCTTCCTGGCGGTCGGCTTCTATCTCCTTCTGTGCCTGAAAAGCGTCTTCTCCAAGAGGAAGGATCGTGACGTCGCTGCAACCATGCTCTTTTTTGCCCTGTGGGTCTTTTTTGCCCTCGTACCCCCCATGATGCTCGCGAACCATCGGTATGCGTACTACAGCGTCTATGCCCTGCCTGCATTTCTGGCGCTCATCTTTTTGCTTTTCGAGAACGGGTCGGGCATAAAGACCGTCCGGCTGGACATCGTTGCCGCGTGCGTGGTCATTGCCGTTGCAGGCGCTTCGATATACCAGTCGGATAATATATTCCGGCACAGGCAGCAAGAATCCGTAAAGCGGGCGCTTGAAGCGGATGAGCTGCGGCGCGACCTGATGGGGCGCCTGCCGGTACTGCCTCACGGGTCGGTCCTGATTTTCGACGGGGTCGATACGAGCGCCTTCGCCAATGAATGCGGCCCGCGATTCTGGTACAGAGACGGCAGCATCGACGTCTATACTTCCGGTCAGATAAAATTCGATGAAAAAGGCATGTATGCCCTCGATTTTTCGGATGAAAGCGCGAAAGTGGAGCTTCTGGGCGGGCAACAGAGGAAGCGCTATATAGAGCCGCTGAAGGCGTACGTTTTGAAAGCCGATGGGAACGGGCTGGCCCTCGTGGACATAAGGAGCGTTTTCCCGCACCCGGCGAAAGGCCCCTGATGCTTATTCTTGTCGCAGGCCGTTTTCGGTTATAATGTCTCAAACATTTTTCGGACACGGGGGGTTTGGATCATGATGCAGCCGGTTGTCATAAAGGCGCGGGACCTGCCCGACGCCTGGTTCCAGTGCATATACGGGATTTTCGAAGAAAGCGGCGTCCACGAGTACGAGGTGGAAAGGGGCTCTTTCGAAGGGGTCAAAAGGCGGGAGTTCGACCTTGTCGTGGTCCACATAGCCCACCCCGGGACAAGGCCGCTGATACCCGATATACCTGCCGGGCTGGGCATACCGGCGCCGACGAGCATGGAATACGTCGAGGACTACCTCCAGTACCTGATGACGGACAGGAAGCAGGAGAACGAGGTCTATACGTACGGAGAAAGGCTGACCAACCCCAAGGTGTCGATAGATGGGAAGGAGTATTCCTTCGGGATCAACCCGGTCCAGCAGGTGATCGATATTTACCGCAAAGGACGGGGCACCAACCAGGCGATCATGGAGGTCGGCATGCCGCAGGATATAACTCTCGAAGACCCTCCGTGCCTGCGGCTGATCGATACGCGCCTGGCGGACGACCGGCTCAATTTTGTCCTTTATTTCAGGAGCTGGGACCTCTGGGCGGGCTTTCCGTCGAACCTTGCAGCTATCCAGTTGCTAAAGGAATACATGTGCAACGAGATAGGCGTGGGCGACGGGTCTATAGTGGCGGTCAGCAAGGGGCTTCACCTGTATGAATATACCTTCGGACTTGCGCTGAAGCGGCTCCATCGCGACGAGACGTGCTCACAGGGCGCCGACAGAGCACCGGTTAAATCCGTCACCGGCAGCCGGGCAGTTAGCCATAAGGACTGAGAATGGATTCCGGCTTTCGCCGGAATGACGGACTGTGATCAGGATTTTGCCGTGGATAGGTGCTGATCTTTGGAAAATGCTTTAAAATTCGCCGTCCAGATTGGAGATCTTGAGGAAGACGTCTTTCGACTTCATCCAGAGGGAGGCCGGGTCGGTCGAAAAAGGCACTGTCCGGCAGGCCTCTATGAGATATTTCCTCGCCTGTGCCGGTCCCCTTTCTTCGCATAGACGACGCCCAGGTCGTAGGCGGCTTCCCCCCTGGCCTTGGTATACCGTGTCCACGAGCGAGCCTATCCTCTGCTGTTTCAGGTAGAGCGTTTCCTTCTTGTCCTGCGCGAGGTTCGGGTCGTTGCGCGCCTTCTCGTATGCCTCTCCGGCGCAGGCCAGGAACTTCAGGCTGTCCGACGTGTAGCCGTGCACCGCGAGTAGTATCCGGAGCGCGTCTTCGGCCCTTCCTTTTTTTATCTGGTCCTCGGCGGTCCGCAGGGAGTCGTGCAGGTTGGCGTCGTTAACCGTCGCAGCGGCCGCAGACTCCGACTGGGCAGGCTTGGCAGCCGGCCGTTTTGCCTTTTTGTCCGCGCCCATCGCGTAATGCGGCCAGAGGAGCGCAGCTGCCAATATGATGAGTAGAGGGACCAGAGGCCCTTTGCTTTTCGCGGCCACTATTTCAGCGCCTCCTTCAGTTTGTTGCCGGGCTTGAATTTGGGGATGCTGCACGCAGGTATCTTGATCTCTTTGCCGGTCCTCGGGTTCCTGCCCGTCCTCGATGCCCGTCGCGCGCACTGGAAAGTGCCGAAGCCGGTCAGCGTGACTTTATCCCCGCTCTTGCAATGCTTTTTCAATGCAGTCCGTGAACGCGGTAAGGACCTTTTCGGCCACCGATTTCTTTAATCCCGCCTCTGCTGCAACACTGGCGATCAACTCCGCTTTGGTCATTGCCTGAACCTCCTGGAGAATTGGGCGAGTAGAAAGGAAGCTTTCGCTTTCAATATGGCGGTGCAGGGAATTGAACCCCGGACACTGCGGATATGAGCCGCATGCTCTAACCGTCTGAGCTACACCGCCTTATTTCTACATTAGGCTATAATGCCCGTATTGTCAACAATATTCTGCGTTTTATCCTTTGTTTGCAAGGGTGTCGCGGCCGCATATTGAAACGGTTTTGCACCTGCATTACGTTAGTCTATCAATCAGTGAGATGGAGGTGCTTCATGGCTGAACAGGTGGCTAAGAAAGAGGGGAACGTACCGGTCAGGCGAGGCCAGGGCGCGCCGTCCTTATCCGCAATGCGGGATATGATGGACCGGTGGATGGACGATCTCTTCCAGGAATGGCCCATGCTGCGGCTGCGGCCCTTCGAGTGGCGGACGCAGGAGTTCATGCCCAGCGTGGACGTGATCGACGAGGAGAAACAGGTCCGCATAAACGCAGAAGTGCCGGGCATGAGCCCTGAGGACATCGACATAACGCTGTCGGGCGACAACTCGATAACTATCAGCGGCGAGAAGAAATGGGAGCGCAAAGAGGAGGGCCGGGACGTGCGTTACAGCGAGCGCAGCTACGGCACGTTCAGGCGTTATGTTTCCCTGCCGGCAGAAGTCCAGCCGGACAAGGTGGAGGCAACGTTCAAGAACGGGGTGCTCAGCATAGTGCTGCCGAAGTCGCCCCGGGCTATGGAGCAGACGAAAAAAATAGAGATCAAGGCGGAAGGGTAGCGGTGCGTAGCGATTAGGTAAAGCGAGCGAAATCCATGGCGGTAAGACGCCTCTTTCGGGTCCGACGCCCGGTCCTGCTTCACCCCTCGCACACCCCCGCAGACGGCGGAAACACTTGACAATTCAGCCCGATTCCCATATCTTAGTAGGAATGCATCCGATCAGAATCGGTGTAGTCGGCGTCGGAAACTGCTGCAGCTCACTCGTGCAGGGAATCAATTATTACAGGAAAACGGAAGAAGCGGAAGATATCGGCCTGATGCACCGGGAGATATGCGGCTACGCGCCGGGCGATATACAGATAGTCGCCGCCTTCGACATCGACAGGCGCAAGGTGGGCAAGGACGTCTCCGAGGCGATCTTCGAGAAGCCGAACTGCACGGCCGCCTTCTGCAAGGACGTAACGCCGATGGGCACGCGCGTCAGGATGGGGGCTGTCCTCGACGGCTGCTCGGGCCACATGGGCGGCTATCCCGAAGCGTGCACCTTCCTGGTTTCGGACGAAAAAGAGCCGGATAAGAAAGAAGTGACTGCGGCCTTGCGGGACGCAGGGGTAGAGATATTGCTCAACTACCTGCCCGTCGGGTCCGAGCAAGCGGCCCGGTTCTACGTGGAATGCGCCCTCGACGCAGGCTGCGCGCTCGTCAACAACATCCCGGTTTTCATCGCGAGCGACCCCGCATGGGCGGCCCGCTTCGAAGCCAAGGGGCTTCCCCTGATCGGGGACGATGTAAAATCGCAGCTCGGCGCTACGATAGTCCACCGGATGCTGGTCGACCTCTTCAGGAAGAGGGGCGTCAAGCTCGAGCGCACCTACCAGATCAACACGGGCGGGAACACCGATTTCCTGAACATGCTCAACCGCGAAAGGCTCGCCTCGAAAAAGACGTCCAAGACCGAGGCCGTCCAGTCTATCGCGGCCGAGCGCCTGGACGATATGAACATCCACGTAGGTCCTAGCGACTACGTCCCATGGCAGAAAGACAATAAAGTCTGTTTCATCCGGGTGGAAGGAAAGATGTTCGGCGGCGTCCCGTTCAATATTGAATTGCGCCTGTCCGTCGAAGATTCGCCGAATTCCGCGGGCATAGTCATCGACGCCATCCGGTGCTGCAAGCTGGCCCTCGACCGTGGAATATCGGGTGTCCTGCAGGGTCCCGCGGCCTTCTTCATGAAGCACCCGCCCGTGCAATTGCCGGACGACGAGGCGTACCGCGCAGTCGAGGAGTTCATACAGGGTTCGTGCGAGGAAGAGCAGCCGGGCAGGTCCCTCCGCCTTCACCTGCCGGAGGTGGGCGCGCGCGAGGGATTTAGGGGTATCCACTGAAAACGTATTTATGACGAGGGGCATCATGGACTGCAAAAGGTTCCGTGGATGCGAGGCCCTCCTTTTTGATTTCGGGGGGACTATCGATTCCGACGGAGAACATTGGCTTGACAGGTTTTTCGAGCTCTACGAGCACGAAGGGCTCCAGTTCCAAAGAGACGATATCAAGCGCGCCTTTTACGTGGCCGATTCCGCGTGCCACGCGGACGCAGGGCTACCGGCTGCGGGCCTGCGCACCCTGCTCGACCGGCACGTCGGCCATCAATTTAGGGCGCTCGGCTTTGACGATGCGGCCATGCACAGGCAGCTTGCGGACTTGTTCTGCGGGCGTGCCGAGCATACCCTGTCCCTGCGGGCGGGTCTTTTCCGGACGGTGAGGGGCCGTTTCCGCACCGGCATAGTTTCCAATTTTTTCGGCAATCTGGAGGTTATCCTCGATGAGGCGGGGCTGTCGGGCGCTTTCGACGTAGTCATCGATTCCGGCCGTGTGGGAGTCAGCAAGCCGGACCCCCGCATCTTCATGCTCGCCCTTGAGAAGCTCGGTTTAAGGCCCGAACAGGCGGCCTTCATCGGGGATTCATACGAGCGCGACATGATACCGGCCGCAGAGATCGGGATGAAGACGATCTGGCTCAAGGGGCCGGCCCCCCGCATGCCGGAAAATGCGCCGCCCGTAGACGCGATCATAACGAGGCTCTCCGAGTTGGAGGCCCTGGCGTTATGAGGGCGGGCATCATCTCGGCAGGGTTCGGGGAGCGCCTCGCCCCGGGGTTCTCCGTCCCGAAGCCGATGGTGCCCATCTGCGGGGAGCCGATGATCGGCAGGCTCATACGCGTGGCCCACAAGGCCGGAATCACCTCCATGTGCTGCATCATCAACGAGCGGAGCCCTCAGACCGAGGCGTACCTGCTCTCGGAGAAATGGCCGCTCGATTTCGAGCTGATAAAGAAGACGACGGACAACTCCCTGGAGAGCCTGATTGCGCTTGCCCCGCTCCTCCGGGACGGGCCGTTCGTCCTTTTCACGGTGGACACGGTTTTCAGGACGCTTACGCTAAAACGGTTCCTCGCCGGCGCGGCGGCCCTTCGCTCCGCGCAAGGCGTGCTGGCTGTAACCCGCTTCAGCGATGACGAGAAGCCCCTGCGTGTGGATGCCGGCCGCGACCACGTGGTACGCAGGATCGGCCATACGGACGGCCCGGCGGGCACCGTGACTGCGGGTTTTTACAGGCTGGAGCCGTCGGTCTTCGATTTTGTGGAAGCGGCGAGGGAGCGCCGCTTAAGCGCGCTGCGGCAATTCCTCTGTTTCCTGCCGGAGGCGGGTTTCAGGCTGTGCGCCGTCTCCGTCGCAAAGACGATCGACGTAGACAGGCCGGAGGATGTTGCGGCGGCGGAAGATTATCTGCGGGGACACGGCGCGGTCTAAAACACGAGGGCGCAGCGGGCGCTGTGCCGCGATTTGCTTCAAGGGAGCCAAACGTTGAAGAAATTCCATCTGATAGCCATAGCATCCGGCGTAATCCTGCTCGCCGTCCTTATCTATAAAATAGGGCCGCTTGCGATATGGCAGAGGATGGTGATGCTCGGGTGGGGCTTTCTGCTCCTTGTGCTCCTCGACGGCGTTACCGAGGTCTTCCATACCATTGGCTGGCGATGCTGCCTGTTGGGCGTGCACAGGTCGCTCTCTTTTGCCAAGGTTTTTGCGATCCGCCTCGCCGGCTCGTCGATCAATCACCTCACCCCCACCGCAGGTTTCGGCGGCGAAGTCGCAAAGGGCGTCCTCCTGTCGACTAACCGGACGGGCGCGGACGCGGCCTCCGCTGTCATAATCGATAAGCTCTCCCAGGCGCTCGGCCAGATCGTCTTCGTTGTGGGAAGCGGAATCATAATCTCCGGCCGGGTCGCCCTGTCCGGCGGCCTTTGGGCCGCCCTGATCGCAGGCACGGCCTTGCTCACCTGCGGCATTATAGGCTTCTTTGTCGTCCAGAAGTATGGCAAGCTGGGGGCAGTCGTGCGTTGGGCGGTCGCCCATCGTATCGGCGGCGCCGGCCTGCGGACCGCCGCCCTTCATGCGACCGACGTCGATCAGAGGCTGCGGGCGTACTACCGGCTGCGCCCTTACGACATGCCTTTATCGGTTATGTGGCACGTTGCAGCCCTGACGTGGAGCATCCTGCCCGCTTACTATTTCCTCGCTTTCGTCACCGGAGGGGCGTCGATGCCGCTCGCTACGGCAATCGTCTGCCTGGGCATCTGGTTTAACCTGGTCACCTTTGCGCTCCCGGTCGATTTCGGCGTGCAGGAGACGACGCGGCGTGATCGTCTTCACGTCCTCGGCTTTAATTCGGCTGCGGGGCTTACTTATGGCATAACGCTGCGTCTGGAGCAGCTTGTCTGGGCGGGGGCCGGCCTGGCCGTCTACGTGGTCCTTGTCGGCGGGACGGCAAAGAGGAATGGGACCCTGGCGGGCAACGGCGAAGCCGGGGTTATCAGCAGCAAAGGAGAAGATAACAAGGAGGTCACATGGAGACGCACATAAAAGCGTTTTTCGTGACCCGAATGTGGCGGCTTCCGGGTGCGGCCGCCTGCTGTATCGCACTTCTCGTTTTGTTTGCGGGCGCCGTGCGCGCACAGACTGGCGGGGAGAGGATGGTGCTCGGCTTGCCGGAGATGATCCGCATGGCGGTAGCCTTCAGCCCCGAGATGGCGGAAAAGCGGAGCGCGTCCGCCTCGGCGAAGAGCGACCTTGCCCAGGCGCGGGCGGGCTTTCTCCCGCAGATCGATACCGTAGGCTTGTTGGGGCCGGTAAATGGCGCCAAACGGCCGGAGGTCGCAGGCAACCGGATTATCGACCCGACATCGAGCTACTGGTCCATCGGTGTTTTCGGCAAGCTCAACCTTATGATGACGCAGCCCATCTATACGTTCGGCAAGATATCGAACAGGCGCGATGCGGCCGAGCAGGGCGTTGCCGCGCGCCAGGCCCAGGAGGTGCAGACGGGCAACGAGATCGCCTTACGCGTGAGGGAGCTTTATTACGCCCTCGTCCTTTCGAAGACGGGGATAGAGGCCGCGAAAGAAGCGGGCGGCTTTTTCGACGAGGCGAGGACGCACATGGAGCGCCTTCTCAAGCTCGGCTCGGCGAACGTTGTGGAGAGCGAGCTTTACAGGGTCGATGCCTACCGGGCGGATGTAATCAGGGGAAGGGCGGAGGCCGAGAAAGGGGCCAATATATCGTATTATGCGCTGAAGCGCCTCCTGGGGCTTTCTTCGGGCAAGGACTTCGAGCCTAAGGAAAAGACACTCGAATTCAGGCTGGAGGAGCTCGGTGGGCCTGATTCGTATGTGAGCAAGGCGCTGGCAGAGCGGCCCGAGTTCAAGCAGTTGGAGAAGGGGCTCGCCGCCCAGAGATCGCTCGTCGAAGCAGCCCAGGCGGACAGGATGCCGTCCTTTTTTGCGGCCGCCGTGGCGTCCGTGGCCGTTGCGCCGGGGCGTGAGACGCTCCACAACCCCTATATCACCGACGATTTCAATCACGCGTATGGCGGCGTGGTGACGGGGGTGAACTGGCACTTCGATTTTGGTATACTGAAGGCCCGGGTTGAGAAGGAGAGGGCGGAATATGAGCGCCTTAACCACACCAAAACCAACGCTCAGCTCAATATCCCCATCCAGGTAATGAAGGCTTACCAGGACGTGAAGCAATGGAGAGTGGCCGTGGAGGCGTATGATAAGGCAGCCGGAGCGTCGAGGAAATGGATCGTGGCAGCCCTGACCAGCTTCGATATGGGAACGGGGACGGCCGACGACCTGCTGCGCGGCATCGAGCGGTACGGCCAGAACAGGGGCAGGTACCTGGAGGCCCTCTTCAATTACAACCTGTCCATGGCGCAGCTTGAGTACGCGATGGGAGTAAGGAGCTGGTGAAGGTAGGCAACCACAGGTACATACGGCGATGGCTGCAAAAGCTCGTTGCCGTCCAGATAGCGCACCCACTGGCGACGCTCGTTTTCTGGGTCGCCCTCGCCGCCGTCTCCGTCGTCGTTACAATCGGGTACCTCGGTTTCGAGACGAGCCAGCGCTCCCTCATCTCGCCCAGCGACCGCATGATGCAGCTTCTCAAGATGGCCGACCGGTTCTCCGACCAGGAGGCCTTCGTCGTTGTAGTAGAGAACCGGGACACCCACAGGACGCTGGAGTTCGTCAACCGGCTCACAAAAAAACTGGAGGCGGACCGCGAGCACTACAGCCAGGTGTTTGCGCGGGTGGACCCCGCTTCAATGAGGCGCTGGGGGCTCCTCTACCTCAGCGAGAAAGAGCTTTCGGAACTGGGGGAGAACCTGCGCGACCACACGTCCTCTATCGCGCAGCTTTCAAAATCGCCCCGCCTCGACGTCCTCTTCCATGAGATTAACGACGAGATGGCCTCGGGCATGGTGGGGGAGCTGTTCACGGGCTTCCTCACGGACAAGAAGGCGAAGAAAAGCCCGCTGGACCTGCGCTTCCTGATCAGCACGCTCCGCCAGATGAAAAACCGGATCGAAGGCGCGCCTATGCCTGCCTTTGCCTCGCCCTGGGACTCTTTTTTCAAGGAGGGCATGACCGACGAGTCCGAAGAAGGCTATTTCTGGACTGAAGACAATAAATACCTGCTTATCTTCGTGCAGCCTGTGTCCAAAGTCGGCAGTCTCGCCATACCGCCGTTGCAGGCGCTGCGGGAAACCGTGGCCGCCTTAAGGGCGGACTATCGCGACATCAACGCGGGAGTGACCGGCCAGAAGGCGCTCGACGAAGACGAAAAACAGATTGCGATGAAGGATATAGGGCTCGCCACCGGGCTGTCGCTAGTCGGGCTCGCCGCACTCCTTATCATTTTCTGGCGCGGCGTCAGAAGGCCGCTCCTCGCCGTAGCCGTACTCGTCATTGCGCTGTGCATCACTTTCGGCATCACCACCATCGTTATAGGGCACCTCAACTTGCTCTCGGTCACCTTTGCTCCCATGCTCCTCGGCCTCGGCATCGATTACGGGGTCCATTGGTTCGCGCGCTACAGCGAAGAGCGGCAGCGCTTCTTCGTCTCGACGAAGCAGGCCCTTTCAGCCACCATGGAACAGATGGGCCCCGCCATTTTTCTTGCAGGCATTTGCGCCTCGCTTTCGTTTTTCCCCCTTGTCCTTACGAGCTTCAAGGGGCTTTCGGAATTGGGGCTCATTTGCAGCATAGGGCTTCTGGTTGCGACGCTGGCCACCATGGGCCTGCTGCCTGCGATGATAATGCTCGTCGACCGCTTTCGCAAAGGGCTCGTCAGGGAGCCCGTGACCGAGGAGATAAAGCCGCTTTTGCGGACCACCCGGCCCCGGACGTTTTTCCTGCTGAGCCTCGCGCTCGTCGTTTCGGTCCTCTCGGTCTGGGCCATGTGGGGCCTAAAGTTCGACCTGAACATGCTTCACCTGCAATCGAAGAGCGCCGAATCGGTCATATGGGAGAACAAGCTGATCCAGGGGTCGAAGTACGCGAGTATTTACGGCGTACTCTTTGCGCATTCCCTCGATGAGGTCGAAAAGCAGACTAAAGCGGTCGAGCGCCTTCCGAGCGTCTCCAAGGTAAACAGCATCCTGAGCGTCATGCCCGCGAACCAGGACCGTAAGCTTCTTATGCTCAAAGAGCTGCGGCCGGTGCTAGGGGACATCCGGTCGATCCCCATGCCTTCAGGCCCCGTCGATATCGACCGGCTCGACGCCGTTTTTTCGCGAATACGCTTCAAGATGCTCGATCCGGGCTCGGCCGGGGGCGACGGCCCGGGCTCGCTCGGCAGGCAGATGCGGGAGGTCAGGCGCCTGATCGACGCCGTCAGGAAAGACTTCGCAACTATAAGAAAGCCGCTTTTGGAAGTACGGCTGAAATCATTCGAGCTGCGGATGATCGAAGACCTGAACGAGAAACTCTCTTTATTATGGGAGAATATCGAGACGGAGCCCTTGCGGCCGGAGGACCTGCCGAAGCCGCTCTATGACCGGTTCGTCGGCGCCGACAACCTTTACATACTCCGCATCTTCCCTGCGGGGAACGTTTGGGATCCCCATGTGCTCGACAAGTTCGTGCTCGACCTCCGGTCGGTAGATAAAGACGCGACGGGCGACCCGATAACGCTTTCCGTTTTTACGAAGGCTTTCCGCAACGCCTGTATCATGGCAGCCGTGTACGCTGTGATCTTCATAGTGCTCATCCTTGTGGTGACGCTGCGCAGCCCGGTGCCGATTGCCGCTGCCCTGGCCCCCCTTATCCTGGGGACGCTTTGGACGCTCGGCCTGATGCACCTCTTCGGGATCGACCTGAACCTTGCCAATACCATATTCATGCCGCTCGTAGTGGGCGCGGGCGTGGAGTACGGGATCATCGTAGTGCAGCGCTGGCTACAGAGCAGCGACCGCGCCGGGTTCAGCCTGCCGATAAGCACAGGCACAGGGGTGATCCTGGCCGGGTTGTCCACGACTGTCGGTTTTTGCAGCCTGATAATATCGACCCACCAGGGTATACGCAGCCTGGGCGTGCTTACGACCATAGGCAGCCTCTGCGTGCTTGCTGCCGCAGTGCTTTTCCTGCCCGCCCTTCTTCATGCGTCTGCAAATGTCTCCATAAGGGGAAGAAAGAGCCCCGATAAGAATGCGGCAGAGGGCGAGGACGAGCGCGCCCGCCGTTTCAAGGAGGAACCGTGAAAGTGAAAATCATGCTTCTGCTTTTTGCGGCCGTTATGCTGGTCCTCCCGGAAAGGGGCCTTGCAGCCCCCGGCGCGGCGACCGACGTCGTCCACAAAATGCTCGAAGCGGTCATATCGGTGCAGACGGACCCGGCCCTTCAGGGCCAGGCCGCGCGCCCGACGAGAAGGGCCGAGATCAAGAAGATCATTTTGGCCAATTTCAATTTCGACGATATGGCGCAGCAGGCGCTCGGCTCACACTGGAACGGGATGAGCGCCGCGAAGCGCACGGAGTTCAAGTCGATCTTCCAGGACCTTTTTCTTGATTCGTACTCGAGGCTGGTGCTCGACTTCGTCGGCAAGGAGAAGATCACATATGCCGGCGAGGAGGACGGACATGGCCAGACGACGGTCAAGACGCGCATGCAGAGGGCAAGCGAGGCGATACCCGTCGATTACTTTCTTACCGATGCAAAGGGGCGGCTACTGGTGAGGGACGTTGCGATAGACGGCGTGAGCATAGTGCAGAACTACCGCAAGAGCTTTGGTAAAGTCATTCAGCAGGAATCGTATGACGGGCTGCTCAAAAGGATGAAGCTCCAGCAGCAGGCCGTGGAGAAAGGGTAGATGGCCGGACGCGCAATTATCGCAGACTTCGAAGGGGCGGGCCTTCGGCCTGTCTTCCGGACGCCGGCCGCAAGGAGGCTTGCGCTCGTTGCCCGCCGGTGCGGTTTCGATAACGTCAGTGTCATCGGGCGTGACGATGGCCTTGCCGGGGTCCTTCACGACCTCGTTCCGCGGGACGCTTTTGTGAAGGTCGACGGCGAGGCGGACTTATCGGCTGTATGCGGGCCGGGCGCCGATGCAGGCGAAAGGGTCCTCGTGATGGCGGCCGGGGCCGTAATCGACGCCTGGTCCCTGAAAAAACTCATTTCTGCAGGAGCCGGGCCGAGCGACGTCTACGCGGCGGGCGACGGGGGTGTCCTTTCGGTCTGTCTCGTCTATGCCCGTTGCGTCCCCGACGTCTTGAACACACTTCGGGCGCCCGGCTCGTCACTGCCGGCCGGTATCTCGTGCGAGCACGTTTCCGTCGCAGCCGGCCTGCCCATAATTCCCCGCAATGCCAGGGAAGCGGCCGATGCCGGCCTGTCCCTCGTGGCCGCCGTCGGCGCCTCGACCGCACAGACGGACAGCTTTTTCTCAAAGAAAATCCACAGGCCCCTTTCGCGCCCCATCAGCAGCCGCCTCGCCGATACGTTCGTGACGCCCAACATGTTCACGCTCTTCCATATCGCGGTCGGGCTGGCGGGAGCGTTTCTTCTCTTGAAGGGGACGTATCCGTCACAGGTTGCAGGCGGGCTGCTTTTCCTTGCATCAACCATCCTCGACGGGGTCGACGGCGAGCTTGCGAGGCTCAAGCTCCAGGAGAGCAACTTCGGCCACTACCTCGATATCGTGGGCGACAACGTAGTCCACGTCGCCATATTCCTAGGCATGACCCTCGGCCTCTATTACCGTTCCGGCAACCCGGTCTACCTCTGGGCGCTGGCGTTCCTCCTCGCAGGCTTCGGCCTTTGCGCCATCTCGGTCCAGCTCTATATGGGCCACGGTCCTGGAGAGCAGGCGTCGAGCGAGTCGAACTGGCTGGCGTCATTGACGGTCAACCGCGATTTTGCCTGGCTGGTCGCGCTTCTGGCGCTGGTCAATAAGTTGTCATGGTTTGTGTTCGGGACGACTGCGGGGGTCTATGTATTCGCCCTGGTCCTTTTTATCCTGAGCAGGAAGAAGAAAGCCCGCGCCCTGGCGTCTGCGCTATCCGGCGGGAACTCAACAGGGCCATAGCGGGCAAGAGAATATCCGGCGAAATAGCAAATCTATCGTATGGTCGTACGGCAGCCGGCGCCCGGTCCCTTTTCCGGCCGCCTTATGTTCAATGGCCGTTTTTCGACTTTTGTCGTGCTTTCCGCTCTTTTGTCGGTGCCTTGGAGGCGGCGGGCTTCGCAGCCTGCCTGCCCGCGGCGCCGGAGGCAGGCTTCACCGCCGGGGTCTTGGGGGCCGCTGCCTTCGCGGGCACGGGCGCCTTTTCGACTTTCGGCGACCCGGCTCCTTTCTGGCCCTGCGTGCGCCTCGCCTTTACGATCTTCTCCGCCTCGAGCCAGTGTTCCCTGTCCTTTCCGTGCTCCCTGCCGTCCCTTTCGAAAAGCTCGTACGCGACTTTCTCGATCTCCTCCTTCAGGTCCATGCGTCCTCCAGGCACTTTTTCTATGTTTCGTCTATACAATGTAATCATTTTTTGCCGGTCGCGCGAGATTTTTTCCCTCTGAAAACTATTATAACAAAGGAAAGGGGCAAGAGCAATCTCACGTCCTCTTTGGGGTTTTTTGGCTTTAGGTCCGAAAGGGGCTGTGATAACGTAGACTTTGTATGAAGGCACTTTTTTTGACGGGAGACTAAGACTCGACTACCGTGCCGGCGGCCCCGACCCGCGACCGGGCGAGGCCCTGATACGGGTGTCCATGGCCGGCATCTGCGGGACGGACAAGGAGATCATGAAAGGCTACAGGGGCTTCAGGGGCATACCGGGCCATGAGTTCGTCGGCGTCGTCGAGGAGGCGGGGCCGGGCCGTCCCGACCTTGCGGGCAAAAGGGTCGTCGGCGAGATCAACTGCGGCTGCGGCGACGTGTGCATACTGCGCCGGAGGGCTGGAGAAACATTGCCCGGAGAGGTCGGCCCTCGGGATTGCGGGCAGGGACGGCGTCTTCGCCGAATACTTCGCCCTCCCTATCAAGAACCTGCACGAGGTCCCGGACGGCCTCGCGGACGAAGAGGCCGTCTTCGCCGAGCCCCTCGCCGCCGCCTTCGAGGTGATGGAGCAGGTCCACGTAAGGCCCGCGGCCCGCGTCCTTATACTGGGCGACGGCTGCCTGGGCCTGCTCGCGGCTTTTGCCATGAGAGGCTGCGTGCGCAGACGTGACGCTATGCGGCAGGCACGCGGTAAAGCTGGCCCTCGCGGCCGCAGAGGGGATAAAGACAGGAAAGAGCGGCGAGATAAGGAAGGCAAGGGACTACGATATCGTCGTCGAGGCGACCGGCTCGTGAGCAGGGCTGGAGGCGGCCCTCGATTTCGTAAAGCCCGGCGGGACGTCGTGCTGAAGAGCACGGCGGCCGCCAAGACGCGAGGTCGACATGTCGAGGGTGGTCGTCGATGAGATCGTGATCGTGGGGTCGCGGTGCGGCCCCTTCGCGCCCGCCATCGACGCCCTTGCGTCCGGCCGGGTGGCCGTGAAGCGCCTGGTATCTGCCGTATATCCTTTCGAAGATGCTTCTTTCGCCTTCGAAAAGGCGGAAGAGCCGGACACGTCAAAGTCCTTCTCGACTTGAGAAAATGAAAGGGCGAAAGGGGCAGCGGGCCTTTTTTATTTCTCGACCGTCCCGCCGTCCGCGAGGCTGAGGGAGCGCAGGCCCTTCTTGCCGACCAGGGGGAAGACGATGCAGTTCGTCCCGATACGCGCGTCGGGCGGTATCGACGCCTTCTTGCCGATCAGCGTAAGGCCCGAATAAAGGTGGTCGGGGAAGCGCGCATTCGGTCGTTTTGCGTCTCCGCTGCCGATAACCGCATTTTCACCGACAACGATCTCTTTGTCCAGTGACCGACCGCTCTATGCGCGCCCCCTGCCTGATGACCGTATCGTGCATGATGATGGAGTCCTTGACGAACGCGCCTTTTTCGATCACGACGCCCGGAGAGAGGACCGAACCTTCGACTGCACCGGAGACGACGCAACCGGGGGAGACGGCGGAGTTGACCGCGCGCGCGGAGGCGCTTATCCGCGCAGGCGCGCGGTCGTACGGCAGCGCCTCGGCCGCATGGTTCGTCCGTATGTCGCAGGCCTCGGGCGTTAGCCCGGAATCGGCCTTCAGGAGGTCCATGTTCGCATCCCAGTACGCCTGCATCGTCCCCACGTCCCTCCAGTAGCCCTCGAAAGGATAACCGTAGACGTGGGCCTCTTTTAAGGCCCTGGGGATGATCTGCTTTCCGAAATCCTCTTCCTTCGTCTTCTTCAGGGTCGCGGTCAGGTATTGCCCTGTCGAAGACGTAGATGCCCATGGAGGCGAGGTTCGACCGGGCCTTTGCGGCCTTTTCCTGCCAGTCGACGATCCTCCTGTTCTGTCCAGCGTGGCCGTGCCGAAGTGGCGCGTCTCTTCCGGCGACACTGGTATCATCCCTATGGTGACGTGCGCCTTACGCTCCCTGTGGAAGGCGACGAGCGGCCCGTAGTCCATGCAGTAAACGTGGTCGCCCGACAGGACGAGCACCTCGCTATACCGGTCGGAAGAGATGAAGCTCAGGTTCTGCCGCACTGCGTCTGCCGTGCCCTTGTACCAATCCCAGTCCTTCTCTCCCGTCTTTGGGGGGAAGGATGCTTGATGCCCCGTGTCCTGCCCGCCATGTCCCAGGCCGACCCGTCACCGATGTGGTCCATGAGGGACAGGGGCTTGTACTGGGTGAGGACTGCCACGCGCGTCAGGCCGCTGTTCGCTATGTTGCTCAAAGTGAAATCGATTATACGATAGATGCCGCCGAAGGGGACGGCGGGCTTCGCCCTGTACTGGACGAGGATGTTGAGCCTGCTCCCGACGCCTCCGGCAAGAAGGAGGGCCACCACGTTCCTCATTTTATTATCTCGCCGCTCTTGTACTCGCTTCTCGTGAACCGGGCCGGCCTCCACCCTCGGGTAGACGGTAACGCCCTGGCCGCATCGTCACCCCGCCCGGCACGTCGCTTTCCGTCCCTATGACCGAAAGCTCTGCCGCCCCTGCTCGCCGATCCGCGCCTGCGCGTCCTATGCGCACGCCGATGTCCGCAATCGTCCTTGAAACCCGGCCTCCCTGCCGACCACCGTGTCGAAGAAGAGTATCGAGTCCTCCACCACTGCGCCCTCCTCGACCTTTACGCCGGGGAAAAGAAGGGAGCGGAAGACCTTGCCTCTCACGTCGCATCCGAGGTAGAGCAAAGAGTCCTCGATGGCGGCAGAGGGGCCGAGGATGGCAGGCTGCCTGTCCCTTATCTCCTTGTGCGCGAGGTTGGTCCTTAGCTGCCAGGCGTCGAGGTCGATCTTCGGCCGCTCGCCCAAAAGCTCCATGCTCGTCCGCCAGTACTCTTCCAGCGTGCGCGTGTAACCCCAGTAGCCCCTGTGCTTGTAGCCGTAAATCCTGGCCCTGCCGAGCAGGGCGGGTATGATGTCACGGCCGAACTCGTGCGACTCTTTCCTGGCGTTTTCTTCGAGGGCCTCGAACAGGACGGCGGGGTTGAATACGTAGATCGTCAGCGAGGCCCAATCGAAAAGGGCCTTACGCGGTTTTTCGGCGTACCGGACGACCCGGCCGCCCCTCGGCTCCTCGTCGTCTATCAGGCCCTGGCCGAAGCGGTCGGCCCCTTCCCTGGGGACGCTGGTGAAGGCGATGGTGAGGTCCGCCTTTTTCTCGATATGGAAATCTATTACCGCCTGGTAGTCCATTTTGTATATGTGGTCGCCCGAGAGTATGAGCACCAGGTCCGGGTTGTACATCTTGATGAAGTCGGTGTTCTGGTAGACCGCGTCGGCCGTGCCCTTGTACCAGTCGGATGCATCTTTCCCCTTGAATGGCGGCAGGATAAGGGCAAACCTGTTCCTCCCGACCATGTCCCACGGATGGCCGTTGGCTATATGGTTGATGAGATGGAACGGCCTGTATTGGGAGAGGATGCCCACCTTCTCGATACCTGAGTTCATCAGGTTGCTCATAGGGAAATCGATTATGCGGTAAAGCGCACCGAAGGGCAGGACGGATTTTGGGCGCAGGAATGTGAGCACGTCAAGCTCGTCCACCCGGCCGCCCGCCAGGATCATCGCGAGGATATTTTTCACTATATGCTTCCAAGTGCTACAAACAAAAGTAACGCTTTCAAGGTAAAAAAGCAAGCTGGAAGCCCCGTCCGCATTGACCGGACGCAGCGGACCTGCCCGTCCTTAAGTTGACAAAGATGGTCAAGATTGTTGTATAATAGGCTCATTACGATGTTTTCAAGACTGAGAGAAGACGTGCGGGAGATCTTCAGGAGGGACCCGGCGGCGAGGAGCGTCGTCGAGATTTTCCTTGCCTATCCCGGCTTCCACGCCCTCCTTTTCTATCGCGTCGCCCATTGGCTCTGGGGCCATGGGATGCGCGTCACGGGTCGTTTCGTCTCGCACGTCGGCAGGTTCCTCACGGGGATAGAGATACACCCCGGCGCGCAGATAGGCAAATCCTTCTTTATCGACCACGGGATGGGCGTCGTTATCGGGGAGACGGCGGAGGTGGGCGACGGGGTGACGATGTACCACGGCGTGACCCTCGGCGGGACGACGTGGGAGAAGGGGAAAAGGCACCCCACCATCGGCAATAACGTAGTCATGGGCGCGGGCGCGAAGATACTCGGGCCCGTACGCATAGGGGACAACACGCGCATAGGCGCCAACTCCGTAGTCATCCACGACATCCCCCCCAACTCGATCGTCGTGGGCATACCGGGCAAGGTCGTCTTCAGGGTGGAAGGCGACAAGAGGATCGCCCTCGACACGGAATTCATGCCCGACCCTCAAGGGAAGGCCATCACCTCCCTCCTCGACAGGGTCCGGCTTGTGGAGGAACGGCTGAGCCAACTGGAGGACGGGAGGTGCGAAGCGAGAAGGCGATGTATGAAGAGCGCACCTACAGGAGCGTATCGAGGCCGCCGACCTTGTCTGCTACGAAGTCGTCTGCAAGGAGACGGACCTTTTCTGCTGCACGTCGTCGGACCTGAAGGCTTTCATAGAGGAAAGGACGCTTTTCTACCGTAACCAGCTGGAGGCGTACATCCGGCAGAGGCCGGAATTCGCAAGCAGCCTGGCGCCTCTTGCGGCCGACCCTCTCGCACCGAAAATCGCCCGGGAGATGCTGGAGGCCTCATCGGCAGTCGGCGTGCGGCCCGATGGCATGCGTCGCCGGGGCCGTGGCCGAGTTTATAGGAAGGGACGCTCGAACCCAAATCGGATGAGTACATTATAGAGAACGGGGGCGACATCTTCCTTCGGACGCGGCACGAGCGGAAGGTATCGATCTATGCCAAGGACTCGCCTTACAGCGAGCAGATCGGCATGAAGCTCAAGCCCTCGGAAGAGGCATACGGCATTTGCACGTCGTCGGCGACCGTCGGCCCTTCGCTCAGCTTCGGCCGGGCAGACGCCGTCTGCGTCGTCGGCCGCTCGTCGCTTTTTTCCGATGGTCTTGCAACGAGGCTCGGAAATATCGTACATAAAGAAGACGACATCGCCGGCGGCCCTGGAGGAGGGCAAGGCGTTTCCAGGCGTCAGCGCCATTGTCATTATCATGGGCAAGACAGCTGGGCGCCTGGGGGGATGTCGATCTCATTTCATTGTGAGGGATAAATGAAAAAGAGGATAATCCTGAGATTTCAAAGGAACGCCATAGACAAGCCGATAGTCTACCGCCTGGCGCAAGGATTTCGACCTCGTCTACACCATCCTGCGGGCAAACGTCTCGCCGAGGCGGAATCGATGATGGTCCTGGAGGTGGAAGGCCGGAAGGCAACTTCGAGAAAGGGATCGCCTACCTCCAGGACCTCGGCGTGGCTATAGAGACCGATCGACCAGGACATCAGCAAGGACGAGGATAAATGCGTCCACTGCGGACTTTGCACGAGTGTCTGCGCCCCCCAGGCGCTCGACATCGACAGGGAGACGATGCGGGTCCGGTTCGACTACGAGAAATGCGTCGCCTGCGAGCTTTGCGTCAAGGTCTGCCCGGTGAAGGCGATGCAAGTCTGGTTCACGTGAGGAGGCATTTATGCGCAGGGTCTACTTCGATTATAACGCCACCACCCCGACGCACCCGGACGTGGCCCTTTTCGTGCAGCCCCTTCTGGGTCCGAGATCTTCGGCAACCCGTCCAGCATCCACTGGTCGGGCAGGGAGGCAAGGCCGTACCTCGATGAGGCGCGGAGCCGGTGGCCGCCTTCATCAAGGCGGACCCGGAGGAGATCGTCTTCACGGCAGGCGGCACCGAGGCGGACAACCAGGCCATCATCGGCACTGCGTCTGCCCTTCGCGGCAGGGGAAACCACATCATCACGACGAAGGTAGAGCACCCGGCGGTGCTCAACACGTGCCGATACCTGGAGAGGCAAAGGTTTCTCCGTGACCTACCTCCAGGCGGACGGGAGCGGCCTGATCGACCCCGACGACGTCAGGCGGGCCATAAGGAAGGAGACGATCCTCGTCTCCATCATGCTCGCGAACAACGAGACAGGCACCGTCCTTCCCGATAAGGGAGATAGGCGCCGTCTGCCGGGAGGCGGGGGTGCTCTTCCACTCGGACATGGTCCAGGCTATGGGGAAGCTCGATATCGACGTGGCGGGCTGAATGTCGATCTCGCGTCGTTCTCCGGCCACAAGGTCTATGCGCCGAAGGGCGTCGGCGCCCTTTACATCAGGGAGGGTCTCGAGATCGACAACCTCATCCACGGGGGCCACCAGGAGGGAGGAAGAAGGGCCGGGACGGAGAACATGGTGGGTATCGCCGCCTTCGGAAAGGCGTGCGAGATTATGGCGCGCGACATGGCGGCGGAGAACGCAACGATCGAGCGCCTCAGAGGCAGGCTCCTGCGCGGTCTGATGGAGAAGGTGGGCGACGTCCGGCTTAACGGGGACGAGGAGAAGCGCCTTCCCAATACGCTCAACCTGAGCTTCGACGTTCATCGAGGCCGAATCGATGCTTATCGGCCTCGACCTTGCCGGCATCGCCGTCTCTGCGGGCTCGGCCTGTTCGTCGGGCAGCACGGAGCCTTCCCACGTGCTCCTCGGCATGGGCATAGAGCCGGAAGTCTGCCAGAGCGCCCTCCGGATAAGCCTCGGCCGGGAAAGCACCGATGAGGACATCGACTACGCCCTCGACGTGATCCCCGCCGTCGCGGCGCGCCTCCGCGAGATGTCGCCTTTTTACAGTGAAGAAGGGATAGAGGCTTGACGTTTTTCGTCTTCACCACCGGGTGCAAGGCCAACCAGTGGGATTCCCACGTTACTCGAAGAAGAGGCTGGAGGGCGCGGGCTTGACCCGGGCCGCGGCCGGGCAGGCGGACCTCGTAGTCGTCAACGCCTGCTCGCTTACCGCCAGGGCGGAGGTCGATGCAAGGCGGTTCATCAGAAAGGCGAAAGAAGCCAACCCGCGCGCCAGGATCGCCCTTGTCGGCTGCCATGCGCAGGTATATCCATGACGGGATTTCGGCGCAGACCTCGTGCTGGGCCAGGCGGAGAAATTCGACGCCGGCAAGGTATCTGTCGGGCGGCGGCCGCTTCGTCGGGCAGGTGCGCGACATGGCCATCGAGCAGGCACGGGTGGACGGCGCAGGGAAGGACCGGACCAGGTTCTTCTTCAAGATACAGGACGGCTGCAACCGGTTCTGCAGCTACTGCATCGTCCCCTACGCCAGGGGGCCCGTCCGCTCCAGGCCCGCCCGGGGAAGTCGCAGGCATGATGGAGGCCCTGGCGACGCAGGGCATCAAGGAAGTCGTCCTTACGGGCATCGATCTCGCCGCCTACCGCGACCCCGCATTCGAAGATGGGCCTGAAAGAGCTTCTCGTGTCCCTGGAGCGGCGCCCGACCCCGCCGAGGATCCGCTTAAGCTCGGTAGACCCGGGCTACGTGGACGGCCTGGTCCCGGTGATCGCCGCCTCCGCGCAAGATCGCGAAAAGCATCCACATCCCCGTGCAGAGCGGCTCGGACAGGATCCTCGCAGCGATGGGCAGGGCGTACTCCGCGCCTCCATACGCGACGATTGTCGGGAAGCTGCAAAACCAGCATGCCCGGACATCGGCATAGGCATGGACATCATGGTGGGCTTTCCCGGTGAGGACGAGGAGGATTTCAGCGGCGACCCTGCGGATGGTCGAGGACCTAGACGTTTCCTACCTCCACGTGTTTCCCTATTCCGACAGGGAAGGCGCAAGGGCGTCCGCCTTTGAAGGCAAGGTGGCGGAAGGGGTCAAAAGAAGGCGCGCGAAGCCGCTCAAAGCGGCCGACGCGCGAAAGAGGGAGCCTTCATGCGCGGCACACGTCGGCAAGACGGTGCGCATCGTCCCTGAGATGCAAGGTTTACCGGGGCAGGCTCATGAGGGGGTTTTCCGACAATTACCTGCCCGTCTACATCCCCTATGAAAAAACGCTTGAAAATAATCTCGTTGACGTTACAATAGAGGACATGCAGGACGGGAGACTGATGGGAGGGCCGGTATGTTCGTAGCCGGGGATTTTCTGGTCGCAATCGGGATCATCATCGATAAGCTGCTCAGCGTATACATGCTTGTCGTGATTGTCCGCGCGCTGCTTTCCTGGGTGAGGCCCGACCCGTATAACCCCATCGTCAGGTTTATCACCAACCTCGTCGATCCTGTCACCTACCGCATCTCGCGGATCATACCTACGCGGATAGGCATGGTCGATATATCACCCATCATACTGATCGCGCTCATCTGGTTCGCCCAGGCGTTCCTTGTTCGCGTGCTCGTCGATCTCGGAAACAGGCTGCGGTGAACCTCGAAGTCAAGGTGATTACGGGCGCCGGGAAGCGCGGGATGCGCCTGGACGGCGGCCGCATCACCATAAGGCTCACGGCCAGGCCGGAGAAGGGCAGGGCCAACGAAGAGCTGATCGACTACGTGGCGGAGACCTTCGGGCTGAAGAAACGAGAGGTCGCTATCGTATCCGGCCGTAAGGACAGAAGGAAAATAATCTCCATTCCTCTCCCGGAAGACGAGGTCGAAAAGGTACTCCGAGATTTCTCTTGACAATCTTTTCCTAAAAAGGCAACAATTAGAAGAAACGCCATTTTATTGAGTAAAATGGCCGTACTTTGAGGGGCCGGCGCCGCATATTATCTCACTAAGCCCTGCTTCATCGGGCAACTGGAGTTACGCGTGGTGCATGGTACGGGAGGTCTCCGATGTTCTGCACGAGCTAAGCCGCTACATTCGAGCCATCGACGCGATTTTCATGAATGATAGTCTGTAACATGGACTTAAAGAGGGGGATTCAATGGAAAACGCTCTCGACCTTTTCCTGAGGGTTTGCAAGGCGGTGCTTAACGTCATTGCCAGCGCCGCCCTTACCTTCATGATGTTTCTTACCGTCGCAGACATTGTCTGCCGCGCCCTCGGCCATCCGCTCGTCGGCACCTACGAAGTAGTCAGCCTCGCTCTCGCCCTCGTCATAGGGTTCGGCATCCCCAGGGTCTCCCTGGACAAGAGCCACGTCTATATGGAAATAGTCCTGGAGAAGCTCGGCACGAAGGCCAAGGCCGTCTTCAACACATTCACGCGGCGTCATCTGCCTCTGCCTTTTCCTCCTGATCGCCTACAACCTGTTCAGCGTAGGCGCAGAGTTCCACGCATCAGGCGAGGTCTCTCCTACGATCAGGCTCCCCTTCTACCCGATAGCCTACGCGGTGGGGGTTTGCTGCTTCATAGAATGCGTAGTCTTTATATCGCAGATCGTGAAGATCTGGAGGGGCCATTATGAATGAGATAACCATAGGCATCGTCGCGCTCATCGTACTTCTGGCCCTCTTCTCTACGGGCATAGAGCTGGGGTTCGCCATGGCCGCGGTCGGCTTCTGCGGCTTCGCTTACTTCAACGGCTTATCCGCCGCAATGAACCTCCTGGGAAGGGACGTCTACGACGTCATCACGAACTACGGCTACACGGTCTTCCCCCTGTTCATCCTCATGGGCCAGATAGGCTTCAACGCCGGCATTGCGGTCAGGCTCTATTCGGCCGCCAATAAGTTCGTGGGGCACATCCCCGGCGGCCTCGCCATGGCGACCGTCATAGGCGCCACGGGGTTCAAGGCGATCTGCGGCTCGTCGGCCGCAACCTCGGCCACCTTCGCGGCCGTCGCAGTCCCCGAGATGGACCGCTTCGGCTACGACAGGAGGCTCTCGACCGGCATCGTCGCAACGGTCGGAAGCTTAGGCTGCATAATCCCTCCCTCCGTCGTCCTCATCATATTCGGCATATTGACCGAGCAGTCGATAGGCCAGCTCTTTCTGGCAGGCATGATCCCCGGCTTTCTGATCGCCTTCCTCTTCCTTTTCATCATCTACGGGTGGGCCAAGTTGTACCCTAAGGCCGCACCATTGTCTGCGAAGTCAAGCTGGGGGGATAGGGCAAGGAGCCTGCCGGAGGTCGTCTGGATCGTCCTCGTCTTCCTCGTCGTCGTCGGCGGCATGATGGCCGGCTACTTCACGCCGACGGAAGCAGGCGCAGTAGGCACCTTCGCCATCTTCATCCTATCGATAGCCACCCGGAACATGAACTTCAAGAAGTACGTGCTCTCGCTTGCCGAGGCCACCCGCACGGCAGGCATGATCTTAATGCTGATCGCAGGCTCGACCATACTCGGCCACTTCATCGCAGTGACCAACATCCCCCAGGCCGTGGCCGACTGGGTAGTCGCCCTGCCCCTGAACCGGTACGTAATCATGATACTCATCTGCTTTGTCTACGAGCTGGGGGGCTCCTTTATCGACGATTTGGCCTTTATGATCCTTGCGACCCCGATCTTCTATCCGGCCGTCTTGAAGCTCGGCTTCAGCCCGTTGTGGTTCGGGATAGTGATCGGCGTTGTCGTCATGATCGGCGTCGTCATCCCGCCTGTCGCAGTCTGCGTCTTCGTCGTAAAGAACATCACGAAGGAGCCGATGAGCCGCATATACAGAGGCGTGGCCCCGTTCCTGCTCTCTTTAGTCTTCGTCTGGGGCCTTATGTTCGTCTTCCCGCAGCTTGCCCTCTGGCTGCCTTCGGTCTTCTATGGCAAGTAAGAGGGGTAAGGGGTATAAAGGTAGGCAAAAAACCTTCAAAGGGGGTAACAAGATGCTAAGAAAACTGACGGTCTTTTTGTGTGTCCTGGCGCTTTTTCTATCGTTCTCTTCCATCGCAGGCGCGGATGTGATCAAGCTGAAGCTGGCCAACTACTTCCCGCCCGTCCACATGAACTCGGTCATGCTCGGCAAGTGGGCCGACGAGCTTAACAAGAAGCTCGCGGGCAAGGTGGAGATAACACAGTATACGGGCGGCACGCTCCTTACCGCCCCCAAGATCGCCCCGGGCGTACTGACGGGCATTGCCGACATCGGCTTCTCCCACTGCTCGTACACCCGCGGCCGCTTCCCCGTAATGGAGATCATGGAGCTGCCTATAGGGTTCCCGAGCCCCTGGATCGCGGGCCACGTCTCCAACGACTTCTATGACAAGTTCAAGCCGAAGGAATGGGACGCCTTCCATCCCATCATGTTCTCGACAAGCCCCGTCAACGTCCTCCAGTCGCTCAATAAGCCCGTAAAGGCCTTGGAAGACATAAAGGGCATGAAGCTCCGGGGTCCCGGCAGGATAGGCGACATAGCCCGCGCACTGGGCGCAGTCCCGATGCCTATCGAGATCGTCGATACCTATGAGGCCCTGCGCCGCGGCGTAGTGGAAGGCAACTTCGGTCCCATTAGAGCAGCTCAAAGGGTTCAAGATCGGCGAGGTAGAGAAGTACGTCACGGCCTCCTGGAAGATAGGCAGCGTCTTCTCCTTCTATGTAATCATGAACAAGAACAAGTGGAACAGCCTGCCCGCAGACGTCCAGAAGATCATTACCGACTACTCCAAGGGCGAGTTCTTGGATCAGTGGCTCGTCGAGTGGAACCGCATCGACATCGAGGGCGGCGACTGGTTCAAGAAGCAGGGCGGCCAGATAATCCCCATATCCGACGCCGAGAGCGCCAGGTGGGTAAAGGCGGCACAGCCTGTCATAGCCGACTTCAAAAAAGACATGACAGCCAAAGGCTACAAAGCCGCCGAGGTCGATGCCTGGATAAGCTTCATCAAGGAGCGCATCGAATACTGGAAGGCCCAGGAGAAGGCAAAGAAGATACCTACGGCGTATCAGTACTAGCTTTAAGGGGGCCGGAGCAGGTCGGGATCTTTCCGCGTCTTTCGCGTCGTTTTCTCGGCGCAGCGTGCTCGCGTACGACAGTACGCTCCGCCGCGCGCCGTCGAAAAGCAACGCGAAATCCATCGGAAATCTCTCCGACCTGACCCGGCCCCTGTCATTGTTTTGAGAGCAGGCGACGTTAAGCCGGCCAGGCATACAGCGTATCAGTGCTAAAAATACAGGAAGGGGTTTCTTCATGGCAATCGAAGGCTTTACGGAATACGCAAAAGAAGACAGGGAGAAGTACAACCGCAGGCGCTGGTGGCTCGGCCTTACGTGGAGCGACCTGCTCGACAGGGCGTCCGATATCTACCCGGACAGGATAGGCCTTGTCGACGGAACGGGGAGCTTCACTTACGGCGAGTTGCGCCGGGAGATGGACCGCTTTGCGATCGCGCTGATGAAGCTCGGCGTGAAGCAGCGCGACTGGGTGCTTCTCCAATTCCCCAACTGGCACGAGTATATAGTGGCCTTCTTTGCCATGCAGAAGATCGGCGCCCTGACGGTGCTCCTCATTCCGCGCCACAACGAGTCGGAGATCAACCATATCGCGGCGCTTACGAAGCCCGTCGCCTGGGTGGTGCCGAAGCAGTACGGCAAGATCGATTACCAGCCGATCATCGATGCAGTATTGAAGGAAAACCCGCAGCTTAAGCACGTCATCAACCTGCGTGCGGGAAAGAAAGGCCCTTATCCGACGATGGAAGAGTTGATAGACGCCACGGAGCCGACGCCGGAGGATTTCAAGGCCCTGGAGAACATGAGGCCCGACCCGGACGAGGTATCCCATATCATGCCGACCGGCGGGACGACGGGCCTGCCGAAGGCGAGCGTCCGCACGCACAACTCCTACATCGTGAACGTCGAGTACCACGCGCGGGCATGGAACATCACGGCGGAAGACACGATCATGGTTATCACGCCGGTGGGACACAGCATGGCCATGCACTGGGGCATCGGGGCCGCTCTGCTGAATTGCGCCAAACTGGTACTTCTCGATTCCTCGACGGGCGAGGACATATGCGAATGGGTCCAGAAGGAGCGGGTTACCGCCATCCCTTCCGTCCCCGCGCTTATCACGAGGATGATCGGGGTGGACGGCCTGGAAAAATACGACCTCGCCTCGCTCAAAAAAGTCTGCCTGGGGGGCGCGCCCTCAACGCCGGAGCTGCTGACGGCAGCCAACCAGAAGCTTCATTGCATCGTTATAAACGCCTTCGGCTCCTCCGAAGGCACCAACATCTCGACGCGGCCGGGAGACAGCGCCGAGATCATCCTCGGCAGCGTGGGCAGGCCGGCCTGTCCATACGATACGATAAAGATCATCAACGAGGCGGGCAACGAGGTGCCGGCCGGCTCCGAAGGCGAGCTGGTCTCGAAGGGGCCCGGCATCTTCACCGGTTATTTCAAGTCGCCCGAAGAGAACAAAGACATCTTTACGCCCGATGGTTTTTTCAAGACGGGCGACAGGGCGCGTAAAGACAACGCCGGGAATATCACGATCACCGGACGGATCAAAGACATCATCAACAGAGGCGGAGAGAAGATAAGCGCCGTAGAGATCGAGAACCGGCTGGCGGCCCATCCGGAGATCGAAGACAGCGCCGTAGTCGGCATGCCCGACGCCGTCCTGGGCGAAAGGATCTGCGCCTACGTCAAAACGAAGCCGGGCGCAGGGCTTAAGTTCGAAGAGATCGTCGCCTTCCTGAAATCGAAGGGCGCGTCAGTGCAGCAGCTGCCGGAGAGGGTCGAGTTCGTAGAGGACCTGCCTATGACGAAGGTCGGCAAGGTCGACAAGAAAGTCCTGAGGGAAGACATCAAGGAAAAGCTCGGCAAGGGATAGGGTACTTTTCCGGCGGAGACTTTACTTCACCGGGGCCGGGTAAGCCAGCTTTTCAGCCTCCATTACCCAGCCGCCGCCCATCGACCTGTAGAGATTAATAAGGGCGCGCATCAGAACGGCCTGCGTCTGCGCATAGTAAAGCTGCGCGACAAACAGGCTCCGCTCCGCATCCAGCACCTCGATGTAGCTCGTGTAGCCGTTGTTGTATCGGAGCCGCGCCAGGCGGTCATATTCCTTGAGCGCTTCGACCTGTCCAGCCTGTATTGAAAGCTGCTCCCTCGACTTCGCCTGGTCTATGAGGCCGTCCTCCACTTCCCTGAACGCCTGCTGGATCGTCTGCTCGTAACGGGCCAGCATTTCCATCTGCACGCCTTCCGCTATCCTGACCGTCCCCCTGATTGCCCCGGCCGTAAAAATGGGCGCTATGACGGGCGCAGAGTAGGACCACATCCTTGACGGACCGGCAAACAGGGTGGAGAGCATCGTGCTCTCGGTGCCGTAAAGGCCGGTCAGCGTGATGTTCGGAAAGTACTGGGCCTTCGCGACCCCGATCCTGGCGTTCGCTGCGACCAGATTTTGCTCCGCCTGGCGTATATCCGGCCGCCTCTCCAAAAGCCCCGAAGGCAGGCCCGACGGGACGGCGGGGAGTACAAGACCGTCGAAAGGCCGGCCCCTCGGTATCGGGCCGGGGTTCCTTCCAAGGAGCACGCAAAGGGCGTTCTCCTGCTGCCCTGTGATCTTCTTGAGGAGGGGCACCGTGGCAAGGGCCGACCGGTACTCCGACTCCGCCTGGCGCAGCTCAAGCTCCGAGCACAGCCCGCGGTCGAAGCGAAGCTGAAAGAGCTTGAACGTATCGCCCCGGCTGGCGACCGTCCGCTCGGCGATCTCGAGCTGCTTATCCACGTCGAGCAGGTCCGTATAGGCGGAGGCTACCGCAGATACGACCGTCATGAGGACGGCACGCCTTGCCTCGCGTGTCGCCAGGAGGTCGGCCTTTGCCGCCTCCGTGGCGCGCCTCAACTGGCCCCAGAGGTCGATCTGCCAGCTTGCGCTCAAAAACAGCCTGTAGTCCGAATACGGGTCCTTGGCGGTAGGCCCCCAGGGCGGGTTTATGTTTTTTGAGGCCTCGGTCCGCGTCGGGACGGCGGCCCCCGTCACCTGCGGGAACTGCGCTGCCCGGACCACCATGGCCCTTCCGATATACTGCTCGACCCTCGCAGCGGCTATCCTGACGTCCTTGTTCTCCTTCAATGCCGAATCGATAAGGCCGTCGAGCACCGGGTCGCCGAACTGCTTCCACCACTGCGTATCGGCTGCGTCCTGTGCCTCTTTATCCGCGAAGCGCCAGTTTTCGGGGGTATCGACGCTGGGCCTCCGGTAATCGGGGCCTACCATGCAGGCCGACAGGGTCATAGCAAAGATTAGACAAAAGCAGGCGAGGGGCTTACGCATGGCCGCCCCCTTTATCCGCCTCTTTCGGCTTGCGCTTTTTCGAGCGGTCCGTTATCCGCCCCACCACGTAGAACGTGACGGGGATAAGGAAGACGGCGATGACGGAAGCGGCCACCGTACCGCCCATTACCGCGGTCCCCATTACCCGGCGGGCCATGCCGCCGGCGCCGGACGAGAAGGCGAGGGGAAGGACGCCCAAAAGGAAGGCAAACGACGTCATGAGGATCGGCCGGAGACGGAGCCTGGCCCCTTCGAGGGCCGCAGCTTCGAGCGCATTGCCCCGCTCGTGGGCCGCTTTTGCGAATTCGACGATAAGGATCGCGTTCTTTGCGCCGAGGCCGATAAGGACGATGAGGCCGATCTGGGCGTAGATGTTATTGTCCAGGCCACGCGAGTATATCGCGAGGAAGGCCCCGAAGACCGCGACCGGCGTGCACAGGAGCACGCTGAACGGGAGGGACCAGCTTTCATACTGGGCGGCCAGGATCAGAAAGACGCACAAAAGGGAGAGGCCGAAGATGGCCGAGGCCGGGACGCCTTCCCGCGCCTTCTTCTCCTGGAAGCTCATGCCGATGTAGTCGATGCCCATCTCGGGAGGCATGGTCTGCCGGAATACCTCTTCGACTGCATTCATGACCTGGCCCGAGCTGTAACCCGGTTTCCCGGCCACGTTGATCTGCGCAGCCCGGTAAAGGTTATAGCGCATCGTGAATTCCGGGCCCGGCCGGGAGAGTATGCTCGTGACGGCCGAAAGCGGCACCGGGTTCCCTTTGTCGTTCATAACGTAAAACCGGCCTATGTCCTCGGCCTTCGTGCGGTACTTGCCCTCTGCCTGCACATAGACCTGCCATTGCCTGCCGAAACGGTTGAAATAGTTGATGAAGTAGCCGCCCATGAAGGCCTGGAGCGTCTGGTAGACCTGTCCGATGTCGACACCCTGCCTGAGCACCTTGTCGCGGTCCACGTCCACCCAAAGCTGGGGGACGCCGGGGACGAAAGTGGTCGTGACCCTCTCGATCTCGGGCCGCTTGCGGACGGCCTCCACGTACTTATTCAGGTTTTGGGCGAGGAACCCTATACTCTTTCCGGCCCGGTCTTCGAGGACGACGGTTGCGCCGCCCGCCATACCGATGCCCTGGATGGCTGCCGGAGGGAACGCAAAGGCCACCGCCTCCGGCAGCTTCGAAAGCTCCCGGTTGAGGTGGGCTATGATGGCGTCGGAACGCTCCCCGGATTTTTTCCTCTTACTCCACTCCTTAAGGGTCACAAAGAAGAAGCCGCTGTACGTGTTCTGGGCGTTGCTCAGCAGGCTGATGCCGGGCACTGCCTGGAATGCTCGACCCCCGGCGTATCTTTGAGGATGTTTTCGATCTTCTTGCTTACGGCCGTAGTGCGCTGAAGAGAGGCTGCGTCGGGCAGGGCCACGTTGACGAAGAAGTAACCCTGGTCTTCTTCCGGCAGGAACCCTCTCGGTATCTGGTGGCCGAGGAGTCCGGCCAGAAGCGCGACTATCGCGAGGATGCCGAGGCTCAGGACGCTCTTGCGGATCAGGGACGCGCAAAGCGTGATATACCCGTTGGTCGCCTTGTGGAAGGTGCGGTTGAAGGAGGCGAAGAACCTGCCGAGCGGCCCCTGCGTCGTCTTTCTCGGCTTGAGCAGCAGGGCGCAGAGGGCCGGGCTGAGGGAGAGGGCGTTGAAGGCCGAGATCAACACGGATATGGCGATCGTGACCGCGAACTGCTGGTATAGCCTGCCCGTTATGCCGGGGATGAAGATAGTGGGGATGAAGACTGCGGCCAGGATCAGGGCAATGGCCATGACGGGGCCCGCGACCTCCTGCATCGCCTTGACGGATGCCTCCCTCGGAGTCATGCCCTCTTCGATATGGCGCTCCACCGCCTCGACGACGATGATCGCGTCATCGACGACAAGGCCTATGGCGAGGACCAGGCCGAAAAGGGATAGGGTGTTGATGGAGAAACCCGAGCAGCGGAAAGAAGGCGAAGGTGCCGATGAGGGAGACGGGCACCGCGAGGGCCGGGATAAGGGTCGCCCTCCATCCCTGGAGAAAGAGATAGACGACCAGGATGACGAGCCCCAGGGCTTCGAGCAGCGTGATAAGCATCTCGTGGATGCCTTCGCTGATGGACCTTGTAGTGTCGAGGTGCACGGCATAGTCGATATCGGCAGGGAACCGTTTCTTGGCCTCTTCCATCACCTTTTTCGCGCCCTGAACCGTCTGAAGGGCGTTTGTGCCCGGCAACTGGTAAAGGGCGAGGACGCCGGCAGGCTGGCCGTCCACGCGGCCCATTACGTTGTACGTCTGAGCGCCGAGCTCGATGCGGGCCACGTCGCTAAGCCTCACTGTGGAGCCGTCGGGGTTCGCGCGGACCACGATGCTGCCGAATTGCTCCGGGGAGACCAGGCGGCTCTGGGTACGCACCGTATAGGTGAATTCCTGTCCGGGCGGCGCAGGCTCTGCGCCGATCTGCCCGGCCGGGTTGACGGTATTCTGTTTCTGGACCGCGCTGACGATATCGGGGACCGTAACGCCGAGCTTGCCGAGCGTGTCGGGCTTCACCCATATGCGCACGGCGTACTGGCCTGCCCCGAAAACGTTGATCATCGCTACGCCGGGCACGCGCAGCATGGGGTCGATGAGGTTGATATTCGCGTAGTTGGCAAGGAACGTCGAGTCGTACGTGCCTTTCGGCGAAGAAAGGGCAATGATCATGAGGGGCGAGCTGCGCGCCTTCTGCATGGTCACGCCGTAGTTCCTGACGTCCATCGGTAGCTGCGGCTGGGCAAGGTTCTGGCGTATCTGGGCGAGGACGAGGTCCGTGTTCGGGTCGGTCTTGACGTCGAAGTTTACGAAGATGCGCATCGTGCCGTTGCTGGCGTTGACCGAATACATGTAGTTCATGTTGTCAACGCCGCTCATCTGCTGCTCGATGGGCGTGGCGACCGACTGCTCGACGGTCTCCGCGTCGGCGCCCGTATATGTGGTGAGTATCTGGACCTCAGGCGGCACGATCTCGGGGAACTGCGATATCGGCAGGCCCGCCATCGAGACCAGGCCCAGCACGACGAACATGATGGAGATGACCATTGCAACGATGGGGCGTCTGATGAAGAAATTCGACATGGACGAGGCCCCCTATCTGCCGTTCGATCCGGCGGGTTGGGAAGCCGACGGCGGTTGTCCCTTGACCCGGCTCGAGTCGCCGTCCTCCGGCTGAGGGGGCGTGAAGGGCTCGCGTAATTACCGTGGACCCCTGCCTGACTTTCTGGATCCCCTCTGCGATCACCTGCTCGCCGGGTTTCAGACCCTTGTCTATCACCCAGAGGCTTTCGATGCGCTCGGAGGCCGTGACCGGCCTGATGTCCACTTTATTGTCCCGACCTACGACCGCAACCTGGTAACTGCCCTGAAGCTCGGCCACCGCCCGCTGAGGCACCAGTGTAGCCGATTTCTTCAACGTGGTCCGGGCGCGGACCCTGGCGAACTGGCCGGGGCGCAGGATATTTCCGGGGTTGGGGAAAAGGGCCGCGACCTTGATCGTACCCGTCCGCACGTCTACGTTCCTGTCTGCGAAGGCGAAGCGACCCTTGTGAGGATGGGTGCTGCCGTCCGCAAGAATGAGGTCCAGCGACATCTTTTGGGCGAAGCCGTTCTGGATGTATTTGAGGTATTCCTGCTCGCTCACGGGGACATATACCTTGGCCGGGTTTACGGAGGAGACGATGGTCAGCTCCTCGATCGAGCCTGGGCCGACGAGGTCTCCGATCTGCGCCCTGGCTATGCCGGCAACGCCGTCGATGGGAGAGCAGACGCGCGTAAAGCCGAGGTCCAGTTGCGCCTTATCGACTGCCGCCTTCGAGGCCAGTTCGGCAGCAAACGTGGACTGCTCCGCGCCGGTCGCGTCGTCAAGGTCTTTCTTGCTCACGGCGCGCTCGGCAACGAGCGGCTTTATGCGCTCCAGGTTTGCCCGTGCGTTTTCCCACCGGGCATGGTCCTCGGCGAGGCGCCCTTTGGCCTGGTCCAGGGCGGCCTTGAAGGGCCGCGGGTCTATCTTAAAGAGCTCCTGGCCCTTCCTTATGAAATCGCCCTCATTATATTCGCGCGTTATCAGATAGCCCTGCACCTGGGCGCGGATCGTAGCGTTCACGTAGCCGTCTATCGAGGCGGTCCACTCCGAGAAGACAGGCACGTCCCTCTGCACTACCCCTATCACCTCAACGACCGGCGCGGAAGGGCCTGACTGTGCCTTCTTGCACCCCCCGTTTAAAAGCGCCGCTGCCGCCAGCAGGACGACCGCGCAGGCAAGTAATCGATTGCCGACCTCGTGTTTTCTGTTCATGCCTCGTATTCCGCTCCCCTTGCGGCCGAAAACCGTCCATCTACCGGCCATTATGTATTCCTCTCGAGATTCCTGCTTATACGTCCCAGCGTTTTCTTCATTGCGGACACGTCTTCGTCCGTGAGGCCCGCCAGCATGCTGTCAAAGAAATCGCCCACGACGGGCGCCAGTTTGTCGCCTAGCGCCCTGCCTGCCTCCGTGAGGTAAATGCGGAATATCCGCTTGTCCGCCCCGTCGGGCCTGCGCTCGATGAAGCCGCGCTCGCCGAGCAGGTTGAGCAGGCGCGTGATATTGTGGCGGTCCTTGAGCAGCTTTTTGCCGAGCTGGCTCTGGTTCATGCCCTCGAATTCCGTCAGTCTCAGCAGAATGCCGCACTGTTCGGGCGTCAGGTCGTAGCCCGCCGTCAGGAGCATCTTCCTGAAGAGATTGCTCCCCTGCGTATGGGCGCGGTATAACCAGAAACCGGGTGAGTCGTCGAGACAACCGACTTTCATTCTTTCGAGACCCTTCCTGCATGTGGCCGGACCCACCCCTTCAGGCCTTCCAAGCGGCCTGGGGGCGGACCGTTGTCAAAACAATGTTGTCAGGACAATTTATAGTGAAACGTCTTGCGGTGTCAAGGAAAACTTACGATTATCGAGGCCTCGAGAGAGATGTTCGGCCGGGCAGCAGGTTCGCTAATTGTCTTAATTAAGCTGTGTGAGTCAACCCCGGGCGCCGGGCACGCAATTTGTGGCGCCAGATGAAGACCGTCAAATTAGCTATGACCAAACGGCGCAACCGCTTTACCCGGCCGCGCCTCGGGCACCGATGTGTCTGCCGCATACCTAATACAGAGAAATAGTCCTGGACGAGCTGTTTTTGAAGAGCGTTTGAACCCAGCCGCACCGTCAGTTGTGTTTCCGCGCCGCCGGGGAGCTGCACAACTCCGAGACCTGATGAGTGGAGAAATTCCAAATGTTCGGGATAGCGTTCCTTCAACTCGGTCCATAATCTCCAAACTCCAAACCCGGGCTCCCGGACATTAGTATCATGCAACAGCACTATGGCGGCCGGTGCGAGTTTCGGGAGCCAGGTTTCGAAGTCGTGTCGGGCAGCCTCGTAGGTGTGCAAACCATCGATGTGGAGAAGATCGATAGAGCCGTCGGCAAAATAGCTCACCGCCTCATCGAAGGTCATTCGCAGAAGGCTGGAAAAACCACCGTAACGTGTTTCACTATACTGCTTGATGCGTGAAAAAACCTCTTCCCCATAGCGATTGGAATGCTCGTCGCCATGCCAGGTATCGACTGCGTAACACTTTGTGTCCAGGGAGTATTCTTTCACCGCCTGGCAAAAAGTAAGGTAGGAATTCCCGGAATGGGTCCCAAGCTCTACTAAAGTGCGTGGTTCAATGGATCGTACGAGCCAGTAGGCAAAGGGCAAGTGCCCGCACCAACCGTATGGGGTCTGAATGCTGTCAGGCACAAAAAAGGCTGCATCGCCAAGGCCGTCCAAGCCCCTGCGAGTCATAACGCTTGCTCGCTGCATTCCTTTTATTTAGCATGGTTAAATCTTTTACTCAAGAATAACTCCCATGCCTTTGTCGATTTCTTCCAACGGCGATACGCGCTCGCCGTATCGAGGTTGTCCTTGATGGCGATGCAGCCTTGTGCTCGCCCGCCGCCGAAATCTACCGGCTTCTCTGCTCAAAATCGCCCGTATACTATCTCTCCGCCTATCATCGTGACCGACACCTTTGTGTCCTTGATCGCGTCTACCGGGCATAGCAAAATATCGTTGTCAAGCACAACGAGGTCGGCTAGCTTGCCTTTCTCTATAGAGCCGATCTTGTCTTCCCAGAATAGCACCCTGGCGTTTTCGGAGGTATACAGCCTGACGGCTTCCTCGCGTGAGATCTTCTTTGCGGGCGTCATGAGGATCTCGCCGGTCCTACCATCCATCCGTGTGAGTAATTGCCAGAAGTTCCACATAGGTTCGTAATGCGCGCCGTCGGTACCGTTGCCGATGACGGCCCCGGTATCGAAGAACCACCGGAACGGCATCAGGGTTTCCAATGCATCGGTCCTGCCGCCGCCTGCCCGTCGCACGAACGTTTCCTTTCCTTTCGTATATTCAAAGCCTACAACCGCCGTGCTGTGGATGCCCAGCTCCTTGTATCGCTCGATTTGTTCCTTGGTCGGGTGTTGGACGTGCTGAAATATCCAGCGTCTGCCGTTTATGGGGATCTGCTTGTTGACCCATTCATATGTGTCGAGGGCGATATCGGTCGTTTTGCTCCCTGCGAACTGGACGTTCATGCGCACGTTGTGTTTGGCGGCCAGCAGGCAGATCTCCTTCAGCCGCTCGTTAGAGAACATCTGCACGCCTGAGGTGGTCTCGCCGAAAGGTCCGATGTACGGCTCTCTCATTACCGCTACGCCGAGCTGTACCGGGCCGTCGAGTGAAGCGGTGATCCCGCCTATCCTCAGCCAATCGTTGCCGAAACCCTGTCCCGCGGAGTAAGAGGCTATATCGCTCACCCATTTTTCCACCTGGCTGGCGGGCGCATCGCCCAACTGTTTCGGAACTTCGTACGTAAGGAGGATCCTCGTGGTCAACTGTTTCCTGTTCTCCAGTTCCTTGGCGAGTCGCACGTGCATCGGGGTTATGTTGTGCGCTTCATAAACGGTCGTGACCCCGACCGCGTTCCATTTCCGCATCGCGGCCCTTATGCCGTTAAGGGACTGCTCGAATGTGGGACTCGGAAGCATCGCCGTCAGCTTCCAGAACAGCTTTCCGTCGTTCCAGATGTGCGCCCTTTCCATCTGGCCGTTGGGTTCGCCGGTCTTCTCATCCCTCATGAATATGAGGCCTCTCTCTTCATCGGGCGTCTCTTTGGTAACCCCCAGCAGCTTCAGACCGAGGCTATTCAGGATCGCGGGGTGCGGCGCCCATACGGAGCCAACAGCCTGGATGAACGTCGGGTTGTCGGGAGCGGCCTCGTCGAGGTCCCAACGGGTCGGCCACCTTTTTTCCTTGAAGAGCCCGGGCAAGCCCATATAATCGGGTGGGTCTCCCACGGCCGAGCAGAGGATCCATTCGCCCGGCTTCTTCGAGCTGGCGGCTTTGGCGATCCGCTCCTTGATCTCACTGATTGAATGGAGGCCGGAAACGTCGACCGTGATATCGTTGGCAATCATGTTCTTGAGCATGTGCGGGTGGTCGTCTATGAGGCCGGGCAGCACCGTCTTCCCCTTCAGGTCGATCTTTTTCGTAAGGGGACCGGCATAGCGGCCAGCCGTCTTATAGCTGCCGACGGCCAGGAACTTTCCGTCCTTTATCGCAACCGCCCTGGCGATGGTAAACGATTTATCGACCGTCACTATCTTCCCGTTATAGAGGATCAAATCGGCGTAAAGATCCGGCGGAGGAGAAGAGTGGGCCGTGGCAGTGAGACAAACCAGGATTGCGCAGACTATGGATAGCACCGATGATAATGACCTGAGTGACATGACAGCCTCCTTTTGCCCTATCGTTTACGCAGCACGGCCGGCGCGCCCGCGAAGCCTCTTACAGCACTAGAGGGATGGGCCCATGGGCGGCCTTCAATCTAAAACCGACCGTAAACTACCTTACCTCCAACCATCGTCAGCAGGACTCTCGCGCTCTTTATCTCATCAACCGGGATAGTCAGTATATCCCTGTCCAGCACCACCAGGTCGGCAAGCTTGCCAGGCTCTATCGAGCCCTTTGTCTCTTCATCGTACGACAGGTATGTGCCGTTGATCGTATAAGCGGTGATCGCTTCCTGCGGCGTGATCCTCTGTTTCGGGCCGATGACCTCGCCCGTATCGGAAATCCTCGTGCAGGCGTGCCAGATTCCGAGCACCGGGTCGTAAGGGTTTACGGAGGCGTCCGAGCCGAGCGAGATCGGCACGCCGTTATCGAGCCAGTCCCTGAGAGGGATCGCAGAATCGGCCACTTCCCTGCCGTAGTATCTCACGTAGCCCGAGCCCATGGATGCCAGAAAAATGGTTTGAGTGGGGATGAGCGTGCCCAATCTCTTGATCTGCCTTATGTTCTCTTTGGTGGGGAACTGGCAATGCACATTGACCCATCGTTTATCGCCGATGGGAATTTCCTCGTTGATTTCTTCCCATGCCTTCAGGACCGTATCGACGGCCCCGCCCCCGGTGTCATGGACGGCAACCCTGAGACCGTATCTGGCAGCAAGAAGAGAAACTTCTTTCCATTTATCCGTCGGGATCAGCTGCTGACCGTACCACTCCTTACCCGCAGCGCCCGTGTACCTGAACCGCTGCAGACAGGTCCCGATGCCGGCGCCCCCGTCGAAGATCATCTTTATCCCGCCGATTTTCAGCATGTCGTCGCCGGCGCCTTTCCCCGATGCCCAGGCCAGGTTGCGGAAGTCGGAAGCGATCTCGTCCGCTGTCTTACCTTCCGGATCGTATCGCAAGTGCGTGTAGACCCTCACGGTCAATTCGCCTTTGGAGTGGAGGTCTTTCATGGCCTCTATCGGAAGCGGAGCAGAGCCGTGCCATACGACGCCGGTCAAGCCGGCCGCATTATACAAACGGCACGCCTCCTTGATGGCCGCGTACAATTCCTCGCGCGTGATCGCAGGCATGGCCTTTCGCATCAGGGCGACCGCCTGCTCGGTGAGCACACCCGTAGGCTCTCCGGTTTCGGGGTCTTTAACGATCCGGCCCCCTTCCGGGCTCACCGTATCCCTGTTGATACCGGCCAGCCTGAGCGCAAGGTCGTTGGCTATGAAAATGTGAGGCGATTGCAGGACCACGGGGTTGTTAGGGGAGACGGGGTCCAGGTCCGCCTTCGTCGGAAATCTCTGTTCCTTCAGGGCCGAGACCATCTTTTCGGGGGCCGCTCTTCCGCCTCCGGCTGAGACGATCCACTCGCCCGGTCGGGCGTTCCCGGCTGCTTTTCCGATCACGGCAACGACGTCGGCGACGGTCTTGCAGCCATCGAAACCCAGGCGGATTGCATCGATGCCGACGGTATCGATGTGGTTGTGCGAATCGATGAGGCCGGGCAGTACCAGCTTCCCCTTGAGGTCTATCTTCTTGGTGCCGGGACCGGAATAAGCTTTGACGCTTTCATTACTGCCGACCGCCAGGAACCTTCCCTCGATCACGGCGACCGCTTCGGAGATGGTAAAGGATTTATCGACAGTGGCGATCTTACCATTGTATAGAATAAGATCGGCGAAAGACATTGACGAAGAAGTCGAACGGGTGATCATATCGTTCGGCCCCTACTTCCCCTCAGGCTTGCTTTTCATCATCGAAATGGTATTCTCCAGGCTGGCCCACTTGGCCTCATCGCTGTTAAGCTGCGAACCCGCCAACGCGGCGTAGTTGGCTGCATCCCCCAGCAGGGAGGCGGCTTGATTCAGAAGCAGCGCGGCATCTGCGCCTTTGACGGATGCCTGCATCACCTTATTGAGGGCATCAACGCCGAGGTTTACAAGCTCCCCTATCAACTTATAATAACTGGAAACACTGTAAAGCCCGGTGACGAGTTTGCCCCTGTCGAGGTATGCAGACGTGAAATATGGATCGGGCCGAATGGGCCCTGCCTGCGCAGTCGCTATCTGCTTGCCCATCAACCCTGCCAGCTCGCCTGCCGTAGCCCGCATATCCGTCCTTATCCTGCTCGACGTTTCATTGATCGTCCGTACGCCGGCCGCAGCATTCGGCCCCAGGCTTTCCGTCGATCCCGGTTCCTGTCTTGAAAACGCCTGGAGCCTGTCTGCCATGGCGCGGAGATCGGCCGCCAACTTGAAGTTCTTGATCGGGTCGAGTCTTTCCTGCCATGAGGGGTCCTGCCGTATCTGAAGGAGACTCCCGAAAGTTGCTATGTCCGGGTCCGACGGGGCGCTCATGACCGTTAAAGGAAGGAAAGAGACTGCCATGACCGTGAAAACGATCACGTATGCCGAAAGGAATTTCATCTGGTTCCTCCTCCGGGTTTCTTGTCTACAGGTCCGGGCCCTAACAAGCACGTTACCTTCCCCGGCCCAGGACCGAGTATAAGGCGGTTTCTACCTGTTGCCACCTTTCCTCGTCATCCCCGAGCTCTGTCCCAGCCATCCCCTGGAACCTGGCTGCCTCGTTGAGCAGCTTTGCGGTAGTGTCGAGCATCAGGACCGCCTCCGTCCTCTTGTCTTCTTTTATCAAATCCCTGCCGGCCAGCGGCGCTTTATCAAAGGTCTTCAAGGCCATGCCGATCAGCTCTCCCGCCAGCTTGTAATATGTGGCAACCGTGTAGAGTCCCACTGTGAGGCGTGTCCGCCAAAGGGACGCATCCAGGTAACGCCGGTCGGGACGTGCTATCTTTGCTTCCTCTCCGCCGAAATGCTTGTTCATGTAACCGATAAGCATGTCGCCGGTGTTCCTCAGGCCGACCATCGAGCCGGCGAGCTGTGCCCTGATCTCTTTAATCTCTATCGGCTCGCCTCCGTGGCCGTACCAGAGGATGGCCGTGTAAGGCACCGTGTCCCGATAGTTGATAATCTCCATCTGTCCGATTGAGAGCGGCGCGTTCTCCTCCATGGTCGATTTCGTTCCGGCTGCCCATGCGTCTATCTCTTTTTGCGTAACCTTTGCCAGTCGTTCCGCCACCGTCTGAAGCCGCATGGCCGTGAAGCGCAGCTCGGAGGCCGATTTTAAGTCCCTCACGGTATAGTAGCGCTCGTGCATTTTGTGGTCCTGCGCCATTTGTAAAAGCGTCTTCATCATTGCTTCTTCGCGGTCGCCGGCTGCACTCGCCCGACCGGAAAATGCGAGCAGAAAGGTCACCGCCAAAATCGGAGCCAACAGCAATGACATATAACCATGCCTCATTTGCCTACCTCCGGGATTACTTGATATCAATCCGCCCGCCTAACGGGTTTTTAGCGTCGAAGCGGTAATGGCGCATATTATGGATAAAGCAGCCATCAGATAAAGGGTGCTCGTGAATGAGCCGCTGATGTCGCGCAACCAGCCGGCGAGGGTGGGCACGACGAAAAGCGCCAGTGAGAGGCCGGCTGAGAGAATGCCGAACGCCTGCGGTATCTGCCGCCTGTCCCGGACGACCTCGGGGACAGTGGCCATTAAAGGCCCCGGCAGCATGGAGCCACATATGATTGTAAGTATGACAAGAACGAGGACGGGCGCCATTGCGGATGAAATCGACAGAATGAGGCCGACCGCGGCCACGGCTATGGACGGCCCTATCATCCAGATCTTTCTTTTTCGGCTGGCATCCGAGACCCAGCCGATCAGGACGGCGCTCGCGACGGCCATCCACCAGCCGATCGATGCAAGGAGACCAGCCATCCCCACCCCGACCTTCAGGGAGTCCTTCAGTAATGTGGGGAACCAGGTGCTTTGTATGAAGCTGCCCCCCTGGTAGCACGCCCAGATGATGGTCAGCTTCCATACTTCCTTGTTGGTCCAGACCGACCCGGAAACGGCCCCGTCTCCGTGTGGATGGCCGGCAGCCGCACGGAGGTCTTTTTGGCCGGGTTTTTGAATGCGCAGGAAAAACACCAGGAAGAGCGATGCCGCGACAAGCTGGAAAATTATCGACACTAAGAAGACACTTTGCCAACCGAATGTCGCGCCGAGGAATCCCATGCTGCTGCCGCTTGCGGCGACCGAAACAACTATCATTGCTGAAATTACACCTTGGGCCAGGGCATTTCGCTCCCTTGTCACATAGACGCCGACGATACTGAGGGCCGTTATTTGCACCAGCCTTTCAGCGACGCCGGCCACTGCCCTCCCCAGGACCATGACGAGGTAACTGCCGGCTACCACGACCACAAGCGACCCCAGCGCAGTAACGAACAAACCTACCGCCCCCGACTTTCTGATGCCTATCCTGCTGATCAGGATACCTCCCGGTATAGCGAGGAATATCCCCATGATGCCGACGACGCTCATCAGAAATCCTGCCTGGGCGAACGATATGCGCAGGTCTCTCACCACGAGGGGGATTACAGGGGGATAGACGAATTTGTCCAGGTTGCATGCAAGAGAGAGCAGTGCCGCAACGAAGATCGCAAGACTGACGGAGGCTCCGGTCTGCTTAATCGGATTGGCGTCTGTTTCTATTGTATTCTGAGCGTCCACGATCGCTGCCTCCTTGTTCTATAAAGCAAGATCGAGAGAAATAACCGATTTGAGGATAACCGGCCGGCGTAAAGTCAATCGCCGACACCTGCCCTCTGCCGGGTCCACCTTGTACCTTTAAAGAACCGAATGCCCATATGCAGCCGCTGTTGGACGTTCATTGAATTGTATTCATTTACTCTTTTTTAAAAAGCTTGTCAAGCAATTTTGCATCTACCGTTATCGCACGGAAGGGAGTTTAGTTTAGCCGCACAGAATAATATCAGAAATGGCTCATAGGAGCGTAAAATGCTGACTTTACCGTTTGACCCGCGTTCAGTACGTATGCATGGCAGAGCCTCACAGCGTAATATGAATCATCTTCAATACAAAAAATGAACCTTTCGGAAAGCGGGTTCCCAGTACGCCAGGACGGAGTTCAAAAGAATAACATAGGCAGCCGGAAGGAAGGAGGGGGTTTATATATTGATGAAGGCCCGGAACGCGGCGAGGGCCTGGCCTCTGTGGCTGACCCTGTTTTTTTCGTCCATGTTCAGCTCGGCTAGCGATTTTCCCATTTCCGGTAGCATGAAGACCGGGTCGAAGCCGAAGCCTTTTTCCCCTCTGGCTTCGAAGCCGATATAGCCTTTGACGCCCCCGTAAAATATGAACGTTTGCTCTACGTCAGGCAGGTAATAGACGAGGTATGCCTTGAAGACCGCGCCCCTGTCTTTCTCCGGCACGCCCTTCAGCTCCCGGAGGAGCCTTCCCACCCGGTCCGCGTCGGTCGCGCCGTAGCGGGCCGAATAGATGCCCGGTCGCGCCGTTCAACGCTTTAACTTCAAGTCCGGAGTCGTCGGCGAGGGTCTTCATTCCGAACCGGTTGCCTATCTTCCTGGCTTTTTTCCACGCGTTCTCCAGGTACGTCGGCCGGTCCTCGTCAACGGTGACGGAGCCATCGAGGTCGGCCAGCGACAAAAGCCCCTCGCCTGCGTCTGCCAGGTAATGCGACATCTCCCCGAACTTTCCCTTGTTGCCCGTTGCTATGATGATCACGGCCGCACCGTTTCAGGGCCGTTCTCAGATCAGAGGGAAGAGGTTGCCGAGGGCCGCCTTCTGAACGCGGGTAATCTCAGCCGCCCCTTTCAGCGAATACTCGTACATTACGTCGAGGACCTCTTTCGAGAAGGGCGCCTTTTCGGCCGTGCCCTGCACTTCGATGAGCGCGCCCTTGCCCGTCATGACGAAATTCATGTCCACCTCGGCGTTCGAGTCCTCAACATAAGAAAGGTCCAGAAGGACCGTCCCGTTGACTATGCCGGCGCTTACTGCGGCCACGGAGTCGCGCAGGGGTATCTTTTCGATGACGCCTCTCTTCTTGAGGTTCCAGAGCGCCTCGACCAGGGCCACGAAGCTGCCCGTAATGCTCGCCGTCCTGGTGCCGCCGTCCGCCTGGATCACGTCGCAGTCGACCCAGATGGTCCGCTCGCCGATGACATTGAGGTTCACCACTGCGCGCAGGGCGCGGCCTATGAGCCGCTGAATCTCATGGGTCCTTCCGCCGATCCTGCCGGTCACCGATTCGCGCATGTTGCGGGAAGCCGTCGCCCGCGGCAGCATCGAATATTCCGCCGTCAGCCATCCCTTGCCTGAGTTCTTCAGGAAGGGGGGGACCTTCTCCTCGATGCTGACGCTGCATATCACTTTCGTCTCGCCCATCTCCACGAGCACCGACCCATCCGGGTACTTGAGGAAATTCTTGCTTATCTTCAGGTCCCGTATCTTATCGTTCGGTCTGCCGTTGTTTCTCATTTGCCGGTCCTTTCTGAAAAATATTTATCTATTCCTTCCGTGATCTTCGAGACGGCCCGGTCGGTATCGTCGGTCTTCAATTCCAGCTTCACCGCAACCCCCGGCATGCTGACGCCGAGAAGCGGGAAGAGAGGGAGATGCGTGACCTTCGTCTCAAAAGGTGCGGCGAGGCAGGCCGCAAGCCTGCCCGATTCCTGCGAGAAGCGGGACGATATCTCGGTGATCGACAGGAACCGGCCTTCCGCTTTGGGCGCCTCCGTAGCCGCCGCCACCATGACGCGGGTCTTCTCGGACGGGATCACCTCAACGGCAAGCAACACGGTGCCGCCGCCCCGGTTGATCTTGCCCGCCTTCTCTACGTGCTTGTCGATCTCGGTCTCGCCCTGCACGACCTCAACCGTGTAACCCTTGAAGCCCAGGGCCTTTCCCAGGTCCGCGAGCATCTCCTGGCTGCCCTCGCCTACCTTATATAGAACAATCCCCTGTCCGGCAGCGGAAACCTGCGCTGTCAGGAAAAGAAAAAAGAATATTCCGGCGAAGAGAGCCTTCATGATAAATCAGCGGCAGCAGCGCCCGTCAGCGGTTTGATGCGGACCGCCTCAAGGAACGTCACTTTTTCTCCAACACGTATTTTTCAAGGCTTACTGCTGCCAGCGCCCCATCACCTACTGCGGTCGAAATCTGCCTGAGCGCCTTTTTCCGTACGTCGCCTGCGGCGAACAGTCCGGGTGTCCGCGTCTCCAGACCCTCGCCCGTTATTATGAACCCCGGCTCGTCCCTGTCGACAAGGCCGCCGAGAAAGGCGGTCTGCGGCCGTAAGCCCGACGTACATAAAGACGCCGCTAACCTTGAGGTCCGACGTCTCGTTCGTCAGCGTGTCGCGCAGCGTGACCGACTCGACCTGCTTTGCGCCGTTTATGGCAGACGGCGCCCTGTTGAGCAGGAACTCGATCTTTTCGTTCTTCGCTGCCCGGTCCTGCAATATCTGCTGCCCCCTGAACCGGTCCCGCCTGTGTACCAGGTAGACCTTCGCTGCGATATTGGCCAGGGTGAGCGCCTCCGACAGGGCCGAGTCCCCGCCGCCTATGACAGCGACTTCGAGGCCGCGGAAAAACATGCCGTCGCACGTTGCGCAGTAAGAGACGCCGCGGCCGACGAGGGTCTCCTCCCCCGGTATGCCAAGCTTTGCCGGCTCCGTCCCCATCGCCGCGATTACGCCGAGAGACCGGTACGACTCCTTGTCAACGGTTGTCTCGAACACTCCGTTTTCGTGCGTCACGCTTACAGCCTCGGAGAATTCTTTGATGTCCAGGCCGAGCCTTCGGGCCTGGTCGGCCATCCTTCGCATCAGCTCCGCGCCCGATATGCCGTCGGGGAAGCCCGGATAGTTCTCGATGTGCTCCGTGTTCAGGGCCGCGCCGCCGGTAAGCTGCTTTTCGAGAAGGACCGTCCGTATGCCTGCCCTCATCAAATAAATGCCCGCAGTCAGGCCGGCCGGCCCTCCTCCGATAATTGCCGCCTCGTATAGATCGTTCACGATTTTAGTTTAACATGTGCATGGCTGCAATGCCACATGAGAGGCGCAAACCCCCGTCGCCCCATTTTTCCTTGACACGACCATGCGCCATGCTATATTCAAATCAAAACAGCCCGGCCGTGGCTGGGACAATCGCGAAAAAAGGGAGGGTTACCGACCGTGAAAATGAACCGGAGAGATTTCCTGAGGACATCCGCCCTGACCGGCGCTGGAATCGTCGCAGGCGGCCTGTCGGGTCTGCCGGGCAGGGAGGCCGGCGCCGCAGCCCGTAGTGGCGTAAGGCTGCCGGCCGAGGAGATACCCGTGGGAGCGGAAGCGGACGTCGTCGTAATAGGCGGCGGACCGGGCGGCTTCGGGGCAGCCCTGGCTGCGGCCAGAAAAGGCGCAACAACGGTGCTCATAGACAGGTATGATGTGCCGGGCGGCGTGCACACAACGGGTCTTCAGGGTGCGTATAATCCGGGTGTCGGGGGCATCCATACGGAGTTGATGGACCGGCTCGTAAAAGAAGGATATGTATACACCGCTACGGAAAAGACCTATCCGGGCTTTGCCGGCAATCCGCTCTCACATTACGATAAGAACATGAAAGCGGGTGGCGCTCTTGCGCGCAGCACGTTCAATCCCGAAGGGGGAGCCTGTGTCATGCTCGCCATGCTGAATGAGGCGGGCGTAAAGACCCTCTACAACACGACGTTCGTAGACGTCATAACAAAAAAGCTGCCCAAGGGGGAAAAGAGCATAGAGGCCGTGGTCGTCACGAGCGCATCGGGCGCTTTCGCAGTAAAAGGCAGGGTTTTCATAGACGGCTCGGGCACAGCCGAGGTGGCCTCGCGCGCAGGCGCGCCGTTCGTCAGAGGGGGCGGACCGCAGCCTTCAACGGTCGCGGCCGCGAAAGATAGCCGGCCTATCCCTGGAGGGTTGCTCTGGATGATGGCGGGCATCGATTTTGAGGAAATAGCGCAATACCAGAAAAGCCGGAACGACCCGGACCTCGGTAAGCTTATCTCTGCCGCCCGCTGCAGCCGGGGACATACCTGACAATCTTTACAGGCCGAGGCTCCAGGGGAAATGCGTTTACGGCGACCTCTACATAGGCCACCCGACGGTAGACATGAGTCCGATGGAGGGCCCCGGCACTTTCATATTCTGGGAGAACGTGCCTTACGAATGGGCGCTCCATATAGACGACAACGCAGGCGACATGGAGCGGGCCCAGGTAACGCTGCGGAGGTTCGTGGAAGTGGAAGCACGCTTTCTCAAAAAATACGTTCCCGGTTTCAAAAACGCGTTCATCACGAATATCAGCCATTACGTCGGAACGAGGGACGGCAGGCATCCGAGGGGAGAATACGTCCTCTCCCTCGACGACGCCTTGAGCGGCCGCAGGTTCGCCGACGCAGTGACGAAGCCGATGACCAAAAGCTTCCATTGGGATTGCGGAAAGAACTATACGTTCGAGGTGCCATACCGTTGTTTCCTGCCCCGGAAAGTCGACAACCTGCTACTGACCGGCGCGTCCCTTTCATTCACCTATGAAACGATCTTTATGGTCATGAGGAATTTCCCGTGGTGCGTGCAGACGGGTGAGATCGCAGGCTTTGCGGCCGCCGCGTCGGTAGCGCAGGGTATAACCCCAAGGCATTATAAATGGAAAACGCCGTTGCTTTGAGCCGCAAGGGTGAATCGCGCTGAAGGCAGCCGCACCGAGGCGCAGGAGCCGCATATCCCTGCCCTGCCATTTGTGTTATGATGAGGGCAGCGACGAGGAGATCCGCAAGGAAATGAGTAAGGCCAAGGACGCGAGGGCAGCAAGTGAGAGAAAGCAATTCGATCCCCTTCGCACGTGCAAGATCGCCGAGTGGGTCGATATAGGGCAGAGCAACAACCCTTAAAGAGGGACACCGGAAAAGATGGTCCCCCAGTTTGTGAGAAATACGCTTCTCTCCGGCGCTCTCATCGAGCGCCTGCTCGCGTTGCCCCGTGACCCGCAGGTCTGTTCCGCCCTTTCCGCAATCGTACGGAATTTCGAGCAAAGCAGGGCAAGTGCAAGCGAGATCCAGACGGAGCATAATCTCGTGAAGCCCATCCTGAAGGAGCTGGGCTACGTCTTCGAGTCGAAGCCGCAATTCTTCGAGGAGAAGATAGCGCCGCCCGACTTCGCCCTGTTCAAGTCGGAAGAAGACCGCGCCGGCAGAACGCCTTATTGGGGCACAAGACAGTATTACGAGGGTGTGCTCGGAGTGCTCCTCGTAAAACGGTACGGCAGGAACCTGCTGGAGGGTATCGGCGGCTTCTACCTTGAGCTCGATAACCGGATACCCCTGTTCCAATCGCTTTACCTTTCCAAGAAAGCCGGGACGCCCTGGAGCATAATAACGAATGGGAGGAGCTGGCTGCTTCTGAAGAGGCCGTCCGCCTTCGAGAAGCGGATCGTCGAGATCGACCTTGAACGGGCGGTCGCACAAGGCGATGAAGCGGCCCTTCACCTTTTCTCCCATATCTTTTCCTGCGCCGGCCTCGGCGGTACGTTGCGCGCCTTCCTCGAAGAAGAGAGGAGGGAGGTGATCGCCTATCTCAGGGAAAAGCGGAACGATATCCATGCCATGAACGGCGACGGGGAGGAACGGGCGATCAGCGCTGCCGCTCCCCTCTACGCGCAGCTTTTTCCGGGGTCCGGGCTGTCTTCCGGAGACGACGCAGGCTTCCTTACGCAGGGTACAGACGGTTTGCGGGGCGCGCCGCCGGCGCCTGTCCGCGAACACGACCAGTGCGACATCTTCAGCTACCTTTTCATGAAAGGCAGCGAGACGGAGATAAACCCGGAGGAGATTATCACCCGCGCCCTGGGAGAACGCACCAAGGAGCGCCTGCTGGGCCTCCGGATGCTCGATATGACGCCGGGGTTCGGGGAGCTTGCGGCCCGGCTGGTCGAGGTGGTGTCATACCTCTCGTTCCTCCTGCCTTACCGGGAGAAGCGCTCTTTCGTGGCCGAATGGGAAACGAGCGCCCTCTCTACCGTTTTATCCTCAGCAGAGTGCTCTATGGCGTCGAAAAGCAGCCCTTTTCCTTGGACGTCCTGCAGAACTCGATGCAGTCCCGTTTCGGCGAGACGAGCCCGAACTACCGGCTGGGTAACGTCCTGCTGGGCATCCACGCAGGCGCAGTCCAGGAGCTTACGGCAGTGTTTGAGCGGCTCAGGGGCCTGGAGCGGCTATCCTCTACCCTCTCCGCCAGGATCAAGGAAGACGCAGTGGTAAAGGACGAGATAGACGGGCGGCTCACAACGGCCCTGGGCAGGGTCAGGGAGATCATGGACCTTGCGACCGCAACGTACTTCGACGCCGGCCTTGAATGGAACAAAATAGCTGAACTAGTTTATTACATAGAGGGCGAAGAGGAACACTGGCAGGCGGCGCGGAGGCAGGGCTGGTATGCTTCGGCGCGGGAGATTGCCGCAAAGAAACGCTTTTTCCACATGGAGGTCGAGTTCCCGTTCCTGTTGAACGACGGCTTCGACCTGATATTCGCGCGGCCGGCCCTCGCCTATATCTGGGACGAGCATTTCCCTCCGGAAGAGCTGGCCAGGGCGTATATCAAGCGGGCCACGGCGTACCTGAAGCAGGCGGGGACGCTTGTCGTCTGCGTAGACGACCCGGAACGGCTCGTCGCCGAGCTGAGGAAGTCGCAGCGCTACGCCGCAGAGGTCAGGGGCGGCTCGGCCCTGGTCATGAAGCGCTAAGCGGGCGCTGTCCGAAAGGACGGGGCGGACAAAGTCATGAAAATCGGCCTTATAAGCGACACCCACGGGTCGGTCAAGGGCTTCCGTAAAGTGATGGAAGGGCCTTTCAGGGACGTCGAGATGGTCCTTCACGCAGGCGACGTCCTTTACCACGGCCCGAGGAACCCCCTTGCCGAGGGGTACGATACATCGGGCCTCGCCGGTGAGATCAACGGCCTGCCCGTACCTATCGTGATCGCCAGGGGAAACTGCGACGCAGACGTGGACCAGCTTGTCCTCGACACCCCTATGATGTCCCCTTATGCCTTCCTCCAGATCGACGGCAGAAGACTCCTCGTCATCCATGGCGATGGAAAGAGCGACGAAGACCTCGAAAACTTCATACGCAGGTTCGACCTGGCCGTCCTGGTGCACGGCCACAGCCATATAGCGCGCATCAGGAAGGCGGGGAAAGGCCTGATCGTAAACCCGGGGACGCCCACGATCCCCAACCCGTCAAGCCCTTACGGCAAGACGGCGGGCGTACTCGATTCAAAGGAAGGCACGGTAAAAATCTTCGACGTGGAGACGGCGGCGGTCATCCTGGAAGGAAGCTTCGGGGCATGAATCCGTTACTGATTATAATATTCTGTCTTGTTTTTATAGTTGCCATGGTGGCGGCGGGCGCTTGGCTTCAATATCGCCGGTACAACGCAAAATACCTGGCCGTTGCCGCATCGCTCTGTGAAGCGGGTGCTTGCCGCGTGTCGTTCTTCGTGCGCACGCTCCTGCTTTCCGGAAAGGTCAACGGCCGCCCGATGCGTTACAGCGTCTTCGGGGATGAGAGGAAAGGCCCGGTCAGCTCGTACCTGCTCCTGGAATATCCCGTGAAGGGCAATTTCCGGTTTTACCAGGGCGGCGACGTGGGGCTCCTCGACGCCCCGGTGAGGGAGACCATGGCTGCACTATCGGATGCCGAGGACTTCCGCGCCCTTTTCGTCACATCGGCCGGCACGCCGCTGCCCGCGAGGCTGATTACCAGGCCCCTCGGGTTTTGGTACAATCCCGGCCTGCTTCTGTGGAAATGGGGCGGCGGCGCGTTCGACCCGGAGGCGATACGCGCAGACCTGGACAGGCTGGCGGAGCTGGCGGAGCGGGGCATCTAAAGGGAAGGAAGGGTCGCAGCTTTGCCGGTGGAGGGGGTGCTGAACCCCAATAACTGCACTAGTATTAAAAGGAGGCATCTATCATGGATATGCCGATCAAGGAAAAATTCGAGCGTCTTTGGAAGAAATTTTTCAGCGGCAGCGACCTCCCGATAACGTTTTTCTATACGGGCGAGAAGCCGCCGCCGGCCGACATACCGAAGCCCACGCCGGACCACAGGTGCCTGATCGCGGACATCGCAAAGGTGAGGCGCGGAAAGAACGCGGCATTCGACGCCAAATCCGTCGGCTGCTTCGGCGGAAAGAGGTACCTCGGTTTCTCAAGCGAGCTTATGCCGGATTTCGAATATTTTCTGTCTTACGGAAAACCGGGGAAGCTGGAGGGGGAACGGTACAAGAAATCACCGGAGCTCGTCAGAGAGGTGATGAGGACACAGCCCGCATTCACGGCGCCGGCCAAATTCATCGTCTTCAAGCGATGGGACAAGCTCCTCGAATCGGACTACCCGGACGTGGTCATCTTTTTCGCGGCCCCTGACGTTCTCTCCGGCCTTTTCACCCTGGCAGGGTTCGACGAGGCGGACCACAACGCCGTCTTCTCACCTTTCGGGGCCGGCTGCGCGACTATCGTGCAATATCCCTGGCTGGAAAAAGACGCAGACAGGCCGAGGGCCGTCCTCGGGATGCTCGACGTATCTGCGCGCCCCTGCGTGCAGCCCGATACCCTTACCTTTGCAGCGCCCTTAAAGAAATTCGTGCGGATGGTTGAAAACATGGAGGAAAGCTTCCTCGTCACGCCATCGTGGAAAAAGGTTAAAAGAAGGATAGCCGCGGGTTATAAGAAGGAATAACAAAAGGCGCAGGTGCTGCCGGTTTCTCAGGCTTCCTTGCTCTTTGCGAGCACCGACCTGACGGTCCTGATGGCGTCGCCGTCGCCGTAGGGCTTGTCGAGGAAGCCGTCCACGCCGTATTCCCGAAGCTTGTCGCGCTGGTCCTCGCTCATAAAGCCGCTCGATACGACGACCTTGATCGATTTCGATACGCGGCGCAGCCTCCTGAGCACCTCTTCGCCTTTCATACCCGGCATTATCATATCGAGGATCACGAGGTCTATCGAGTGCGTCTTCCCCTTGAATATCTCGACGGCCTCTGTCCCGTTACCGGCCTTCAGCACCTCGAAGCCTTCGCTCGCAAGCAGGCTGGTCAGAAGCTCCCTTACGACTTCTTCGTCATCGACGACCAGGACCGTCCTCTTTTCGGGACCGGCCTGCGGCAAAGGGTCGGGGTCGGGGTCAACTGCTTTTTCAATGTCGGCGACGGGGAAATAGAGGGTGAAGGCAGTCCCCCTGCCTTTTTCGGTTTCCATCTCGATAAAGCCTCTGTGGGCTTTGACCGTCTTCTGCACAAGGTAAAGGCCCATGCCGAGCTTCGTCCCTTCCGTCTTGGTAGTAAAATAGGGCTCGAAGACTTTTGCCCGTACGGCGTCATCGATGCCGGGGCCCGTATCTTCTATCTTGACCGCGACGTACACCGAACGTCCGATGGCGGCCCTGCTGGTCCTTATCGTTAGCGTGCCTCCCTCGCCCATCGCGTCTTTCGCATTGACGCAGAGGTTGAGGAAGACGTGCTGGAGCTCGCCTGCATCGCCGCTGACCGGCGGCAGCGGCTCCTCGAACTCCTTTTCCACCTTGATCGTCCTGAAGCTTTCCCGGACGAGGAACAGCACGTCGCCGAGCAGGCTGTTGAGGTCGACCATGTCTATCGTCTTTGAGCGCTGTCTCCTCGAGAAATTGAGAAGGTGCTCGGTCAGGCTCGCCGCCCTTTTCGCGGAGTTCTCGATGACCTCGGCATACCTCCCGAGATGGCCCTCCTTGGGCGCCATCTTCTTGACCAGCGAGGCGTAGCCCAGTATGCCGGTCAGCACGTTGTTGAAGTCATGCGCGACGCCGCCCGCGAGCTTGCCGATGCTCTCCATCCTGTCCTTATAAAGGTTCTCTTCCTCAAGGGCCCTTTCGTCGGCTACGTCCTTCAAAACGATGCTCTTGAAGGATATAGCGTCGTTGTTGTCCTTTATGGGGTAACTCTCCAGGTTATAGATACGATAGGCGTCCCCCTGCCTGTGGTGCAGCTCCCCCTGGACGAAGAGGTCTTTCTCCAACATGCCCTTTTCGATTCCGGGCAGCACGTCTTCGATCTTCTCGCCCGTAGGGTCGTTGCCCCCCATGAACCGTTGCCTCGCGTTGATGTTGGCGAAGCAGACCGCCCCATTCCGGTCGACGAGGAACATGGCGTGAGGGAACTGGTCTATTACGTTCTCCAGGAGCGTCTTGGTCGTGGCAAGGCGGGTGTCGAGCGTGCGCACCTTCGCGTCCTCCGCGCTCTTAAGCTCGTCTATACGCATATTCAGGAGGATGAAGCGGTTCATGATCTCGCTCAGCAGCTCCAGATCGCGGACGATGTTCGCCTCGAGGTTGATAGGCTGTTTTTTTCCGAAGATAAGGTAGCCGAACACGTGTATGGACCGCTTGAGGGGATAAATGTAAAGCGTCCCGTAACCTAAGGTGTCGTGGATCACGGCCGGAGAAAAAAGCTTGCCCTTCTGCCGCTCCAGCTCCTCCCAGTCGATCCCTTGCAGCTTGCGGTCCACGGCAAAGAAGCCCTGCGTGCCGTTGCCCCGGAGCGAGATCTGGCAGGCGTCGAAGAGCGTCTCCTCGACGAAGACCCTGGGCATATGGGACAGGAAGTCTTCCTCGGTCTCCATATGCTGGAACATCCGTACGATGACGGAATAGTTGCTTATAGTCCTTTCATAGAAGTCCCATTGGAACAGAAGTGACTGGGCGGGAAGGGCTTTCGCATGCATCATGATACTCCGAGCAGCTCCGAAATCCTGTTTGTCTCGGCCGCTATGTTAGCGGCCTCTTCCCGCAAGAGTGCGCCGGCCGGTCCCAGGTCCGCACCCGGACTCTCGACGAACATGTCTGCCTTCCTTACTATGTCGATGAGAGGTACGGCGCTTTCCGCTCCGCCGGCATGGTGCTTCAGTATCACGTTGGCAAACTCTTCGGGGAACCTCCACTTTACCGCTATAAAATGGCCCAGCTCCGTATGGTCGATGTCGAATGCCTCATTTTCCATGGAGCAGATGTCCCCGCCGTCGGCGGCCGCTTCCGCACGCATCTTGCGGTAGCGATCGCCGTACAGGAAGAGGGGGACCTTGCCCAGGTCGTGGAGGATCGCGACCGTAAATACCTTCTCCCGGTCCTCCGTCATTGTTTTCTCCGCGAGGACCTTCGCAGCGCAGGCAACCGAGAGCGTGTGGCTCCAGAGGGACGCGAGGTCCTCCTGGCTCAGTTTCCACCGGCCCAGCATCTCCTTCAGGAAGACGAGACACATTACAACCCTCCGTATCTCGTCGAAACCTATGCCCACCATGGCCCTTTCCAGGTGGACTATCTGCGACCCCCTGTTGAAATAGGCCGAATTCGCTATGCTGATGATCTTTGAGGATATGGCCTGATCGTACCTGACCACATTGAAAAGACTATGAAATGAGGAGTTATCGTCAGCCAGGATGCGCAGGACTTCGTCGATAATCGTGCTCAAAGTGGGCAGAACTTTTAGCGTTTCTGCCGTTGAAAGTAGCTCTTCCCTTGGTGTAAGCGTTTTCATGTAACAGTTTTATCGACGGACGGAGGAAAAAATTAAGTGGAGGCGTGCGGTACTCCCAGGGACGGCCGGAGGTCGGAAAGGCCTTCGCGGCCTAAAGTTTCAGCGCCTTCGTGCGAATAACGGGATATAGGATCGGGTGTTTACCAAACACCAATCCCCGTACGTCAAGGCGGCTTGAGCGACGTCCCGGCCGCGCTTGCGTTTCCGTCGCCGCGATAGCTCCATCAAGTTCCGGTCTGGATACAATAGCTTTGCGGGCCGGCAGGCGGGAGGCCGAAAAACCATTTGACACTACTGCATATTTATTGTTAAATATTGGTCCGAAATAGAAAAAGGAGGTGATGCCGTTATGCAGTGCCAGACGCAAAAACCAGGTGTTGAATGCCTGTTCATGAAAAAGACAGGCTGTTCGTATAATGGGGGGAAGTGCCACGCCATCATAGAGAGCTGTGAAGGGTGCACCAGGGCCATCGAATTCTCGACGGGTAAATATTGCAGTAACTTTCCTTCTCCGGCGCAGAAGTGGCAGAACGCAAACTGTTCTATGGCCACACACGTGAAGAAAGCGGCTAAGGCAGAGGAGCAGAAGATCAATCCTCTGAAGGCTTCGAAGAGAGCCGCAGGAAAGAAGTAACCCTCCTTTCTTGACTTGGACCTCCAAGTATATTACGTTTTAAGCTAAAGGTGTGTGGATGGATACGTTTTTTCCGAAAGAAGAAGACCTGAATAAGAAGTGGTACGTGGCGGATGCCGAGCGACGCCGTCCTCGGGCGGTTGTCAGCCAGGATTGCCTCTATTCTGAGGGGGAAGCACAAGGCCATCTATACTCCGCATACCGATACCGGGGACTATGTGGTCGTAGTCAACGCGGAAAAGGTGCGGCTGACCGGCAACAAGCTCGATCAGAAGACTTATGCGCGGTATAGCGGCTACCCCGGAGGACTGCGGCAGGTGAACGCAAGGACGCTTCTTGCCACGAAGCCGGAAGATATTATCAGGCTTTCGGTGAAAGGCATGCTTCCCAAGAACGCGCTCGGGAGACGGATGTTGAAGAAGCTGAAGGTATACCGGGGGGGCGAGCATCCCCACAAGGCACAGATGCCCGAGACGCTCGACGTGAAGGAGGTAAGGAGTGCCTGATAAGAGATTTTACGCAACGGGGAAAAGGAAGACCGCAGTTGCGAGGGTATGGATAAAGCCGGGCGAGGGCCAGTACGTCGTCAACGGCAGGACCCTCGATAATTATTTTCCCCTGGAAGAGTGGCGCCTGATGGTCAATAAGCCTTTCACGATCACCGGGAACGCCGATAAATTCGATGTCGTCGCCAACATCTACGGCGGCGGCGTGCCTGCCCAGGCCTGGGCCCTCGGACACGGAATAGCTAAGGCCCTCCTTGAGTTCAACGCAGGGCTCAGGGTGCTTTTGAAGAAACAGGGCCTCATCACCAGGGACCCGAGGGTCAAGGAAAGAAAGAAGTACGGGAAGAAGGCTGCAAGGGCAAGCTTCCAGTTCTCCAAGAGATAACAGACCATGTTGCGCGCAGGGGTCCTCGGGGCCACCGGATATACGGGAGCCGTCCTCCTGTCCGTTCTGCTCGGCCATCCCGACGTGCAGGTCACACTCATCACGTCGAACACTTACAGGGGGAAAAAGATTTCGGAGGTCTTCCCCCTCTTCAGGGGGCGGCTGGAGATGCCCCTCGAGGCGACCGACGCGGATTACAAGGGCGCCTGCGACGTCTATTTCCTCTGCCTGCCCCACGGCGTCTCCGCATCAGCAGCCAGGGGCCTGTTCGACGGCCGGGCCCTCATCATCGATCTTGCCGCCGATTTCCGCTTCGAAGACAAAGCCGTCTACGAGAAGACCTACGGTCCGCACCCCGCCGCAGAGCTGTTGCCGAATGCAGTTTACGGCCTTCCGGAGATATACCGGGAAAAGCTTTCGGGTGCGCGGCTGGTGGGCAATCCGGGCTGTTACCCGACTAGTGCCATCCTTGCCCTTTACCCCATGCTTAAGGCCGGCCTGGCCGGCGGGCGCATTTTCGTCGATTCGAAGTCCGGCGTGAGCGGCGCGGGCCGGGAGGCAAAGGTGGGGAACCTCTTTTGCGAGGTGGCGGAGGGCTTCCGGGCATACGGCGTCGGCACCCACAGGCACGAGCCGGAAATACAGAAGGAGCTGTCGAAGCTCGCGGACGTCACGACGACCTTCACGCCCCATCTGCTGCCCATAAACAGGGGCATCCTGACGACTATATACGGTAGCCTTAATGAATACGTTCCGGCAGGAAAGCTCATCGACCTCTACCGGGAGGCGTATAAGGACGCTCCGTTTGTGCGCGTCCTGGACGAAGGGGTTTTCCCGGACACGCGGTTCGTGCGGTTCTCGAACTACTGCGATATCGGCGTAAAAACCTTCGAGGACGGGCGGTTTATACTGATCTCGGCGATAGACAACCTCGTTAAGGGCGCGTCCGGCCAGGCGGTGCAGAATATGAACGTTTGCCTGGGCATCGAAGAGACGAAAGGACTTGCGCTCCTCCCGCAGTATCCGTAACGCCTCACTCCCTTACTGATGAATTAGTTTTTTTGCCAGCACGTCGTTGGCTTTGAGGATTTCGCGCGGGTCTTTACCGGTGATCTCCCAGCTATAGGATTCGCCTTTTCCGTCCCTTTTCAGCTTGATCCTGACCTCGCCCTTGATGTTCTTCTTTATCTCGTTCAGCTCCTGGGCATACTGGTCGTCCGCTTGTACTTCGTGGACGGTTTTTGGGGGAGGGGGCGCGGGGGCTTTCTGGCACGCGCAGAATAGAAGCGAGACGGCGATCGCCGTTGCAAAAACCCTCATGCCGTCATACTATAATGGCTATCCGTCCTTTTGCAATATAATTCTGGGAGGTTGCTATGGGCGTCTACCTGGAGAGGTGCGGCAGCGGGGAGAAGGTGCTTTTCGTGCACGGCGCAGGGGGCAACTGCACCGCCTGGCGTTTTCAGAAGGGCCTGGATAAGGTATGCGAAGTAATCCTTATGGATTTACCGGGTCACGGAAGATCGCCGGGTGAGGGCTGCCGGGAAATCGGCGGCTACGCCGCATCCGTGGCCGCTGCAATCGAGGAGAACGGCCTTGCCGGGTGCTGCCTTGCGGGACATTCCATGGGAGGGGCCATAGCGGCCCGCCTCGCCCTCGACCGCCCCGGCCTCCTATCCGGCCTGATCCTTATGGGGACAGGGGCGCGGCTTCGGGTATTCCCGGAGATACTGGAAGGCATCCTCAAGGACAAGGAGAAAGCGGTGAGGGGCATCATGGGCTTTGCCTTCTCGAAAAAAGCCCCGCCGGACCTCGTCGAGGAAGGCATCTCGATGATGACTGCCGCGCCTGAAGAGATCATTCACGGCGACTTCTCGGCCTGCGACGGCGTGGATATGATAAAGGAGATAGGGTCCATAACGCTCCCCACGCTCATCATCACAGGCGAGGACGACATGCTGACGCCCCCCAAGTATGCCGAGTACCTGGCCGCGCAGATATCCGGCGCGCGCCTTTCCTTAGTCCCCGGCGCAGGCCACATGGTCATGCTCGAGAAGCCGGAAGAAACCAACCGTGCGATTGAGGCGTTTATAACTCGTCGATGAGGGCCAGCATCTCGTCGACTCCCGACACGCGCACGGCCCTCGGCCGCAAGGTGCGCGCGTTCGGCAGCCCCCGGCTGTACCAGACGAAGGACTTTCGAAAAGCGATAACGCCCTTTTCGGCCCCGTCGTGGGCTACGGATAGCCGCAGGTGGCGCGCCATCACCGCCTTGACCTCCTCTATCGAGCGGGCGCGCATCCGGCTGACCGCGTGCGGCTCTGTCCGGGGAAGCGAACCCGCAGGCGCCTCCCCCTCCGCGTAGAAAGCTGCAAGGTCCTGAAATATCCAGGGGTTACCCAATGCGCCCCTTGCTATCATGACTGCGTCGCACCCCGTCGTCTCGAAGGTCTTGATTACTGCGTCGGGCGACCATATGTCCCCGGAAGCGATGACGGGGATGTGGACGGCCTCCTTGACGGCCTTTATTACGGCCATATCGGCGGTGCCCGCGTACCCCTGCCTTCTTGTGCGGCCGTGCACGCAGACCGCGCTCGCCCCCGCGCCGGCTACGATTTTTGCTATCTCCGGCGCGTTGATGGATGCCGCGTCCCATCCCGAGCGTATCTTGACGGTGACGGGCACGGGCGAGCATTTGACGAGGGCTTGCACCAGCCGGGACAGCGTGGCCGGATCGCGCAAAAGGGCCGCCCCCTCTCCCTTTTTCGTGACTTTATGGACCGGGCAGGCCGCATTCAGGTCGATGAGGTCGCACGGGTAGCCTCTAAGCGTCTCGACGGCCCGCTCGATAAATTCCGGGTCCCGTCCGAGCAGTTGGACGCCCAGCGGGCGGTCTTCCGGCGCAGACCTGAGCAGGCCGACGGTCGCCCGGTTCTCAAAGGCGAGCGCCCTTGCGTTCACCATTTCGGTAAAGGCGAGCCGGCAGCCGAATTCCCTTGCGATCAGCCGGAAAGGCAGGTCCGTCACGCCCGCCATGGGGGCGAGGATAACGGGAGTGGACAGTTGCAGAGGGCCCAATGACAACACGGGTTAATTGTAAGGGACTTGGGTGAAGCGCGTCAACTATCATTGGGGCTAGCGTCGCCCCCTCCGGCAGCATCAGCCGCCGGAGCCTCCCCCTCATCAAAAGGAAGAAGCATTAAAAGATACCGGGGCTCGCGTCGCCCCCTCCAGAGCAAAGCCCGTGAGCCTCCCCCTCATCAAAAGGAAGAGACACTGCGGCCCGGTTCGTGGGCATTGGGCTGGTGCGTCAAATTATATCTGTTATCAGAGTTTGCTTGCAAAACGGTCATTTATTCCGGTGGGGACTTCACATCGGCCCCCTTTAAGGTTTATACTTTTCGTGGAGCGAGAGAGCAGATGGTAAGCAGCGAAAAAGAGAAAACCCTGCAGGAGCGGATGGAGCGCCTGGGTATACGGGAAGCGGACATAATCGAGCGCTTCGTACGGTCGAGGGGCCACGGCGGCCAGAACGTCAACAAGGTTAACACCTGCGTTTACCTGAAGCATTTGCCTACGGGCCTGGAAGTGAAGTGCCAGCAGGAGCGCTACCAGGCCGCCAACCGGTTTTTCGCGCGAAGGCTCCTCGTGCAGAAGATCGAGAACATGGTCGAGGGCAGGCAGAGCGAACAGCAGAAGGCCATAGAAAAGGTGAGGCGGCAGAAAAGGCGGCGCTCCAGACGCGCGAAAGAAAAGGTGCTGGAGATGAAGCACTTGCAGACGAGCAAGAAAGAGAGACGGGCGAAGCCCGATTTGTCGGAATACTGAGTTGACACAGGCCGGGATTTTCGGTATCATTACAGCATTAGCGGGAATAACTCAGTGGTAGAGTGCAACCTTGCCAAGGTTGAAGTCGCGGGTTCAAATCCCGTTTCCCGCTCCAAAAAATAAAAATGTGGCGGGCGAAAGCGTGCTCGCTCCAAAAACAAACGCGTCGCGGGTAAGAACGTTGCCCGCTCCTCAAGTGGCGGCATAGCCAAGTGGTAAGGCAGCGGTCTGCAAAACCGTTATTCTCCGGTTCAAATCCGGATGCCGCCTCCACTTAAATAGTATTTTCAGGACAAAATCAGATTCCCCGGTATCCTCCTATCAGAGCGCGACGGTGGCTCCTTCGAGAAGAGCGAAAACTGTAGAATCCGACCGACCGCGATGCTAAACTGTCCACGGCGCCTTCTCTACCGGTCAGGCTTTGCCTTCTGAGGGCTGCTCTCCCAAGGGTGCCTTTTGACAAACATGGACCTCGTGCTCTCAAAAGGCTCATCGAGGAACCGCTCATAAGGTTACTTGAACGGGAGTCACGGGAGAAGGAAATTGCTGAAGAAATACTGGCCATTACTCGCGACAATACCTCTTTTCTGGCTGGCCGTTTTCATTATCCTTGCTGTATCTGTCTCCCAAAACCGGGGTGAGTTGGTCTACTCCCTCGATGATACGTATATCAATCTGGCCATAGCAAAGAATTTAGTCCGGTACGGCGTATGGGGTGTTACGCGGTATGCCTTTTCCTCTTCAGGCACTTCCATATTGTGGCCCCTCGTGTTGGCGCCGGCCAGTTATCTTCCGGGCGGCAATGAGATCGCGCCCCTTGTTCTTAACATTGTCCTGGGAAGTCTGGTCCTATTCGTCTCCTTTCGCTTCCTGAGGAATTATATCGAGTCGCCTTTTATTCTTTTCCTAACTCTCATTTCGGTGACTCTGGCTGCCGGCCTGCCCTCGCTGGTTATGTCGGGCATGGAGCATATGCTGCAAATCTTTCTGTCCATATCCTGTTTGCTGCTGACGATGAACATTCTTTCGAACGACGGCAGAAAACCGACGAGGACCGTGGTCTTGTTACTCCTTTGCTCGCCTCTTCTTACGGCGGCCAGACCCGAAGGGGCAGCGCTGGTTTTGATTGTAAGCCTCGTCCTGGCGGCGAAAAAGAGATACGTTCCAGCCGTGGCTATGATCTGTCTGGGGATGGCGCCGATCGTGGCGTACGGCCTCGTGTCCGTAGCCAGGGGATGGTATTTCTTTCCCAATTCCATCCTGCTCAAGAGCCCCATGCCGGGCACGCTCTCTTCAAAGGCAATGGTCAAATTTCTTTTTTCGGGCATAGGCAAGCTGGAAAGTAATCCCCACATACTTATGCTTGCGTTAATGAGCGTATGCAGCCTCATATTTTCCGCTGCCGGAGAAGACGCATCGGGCGTCCGCATACGGTGGCTCAATCTTATCTTCCTTTTTCTATTGCTGTTCCATGTACAATTTAGCCTGGCCGGTATATGGCCCTTCAGGTATGAAGCCTATATAGTCGTGCTGGGCATAGAGACAGCCATGATTTCGGGCTGTTATTTCCTGCCCCGGATACGTGAGTTAATCTTGAGGGTCTGCAGACGTTCTCCTTCTCGTTATTTTGCGGCCACGCTTGTGGCTGCGGTGATTTTATGGCCGTTTGCGGAATTGGGCATCAAATCGCTTCTCCATCCTCCAAGGGCCATGCACGACAGGCTTGTCGAGCACGTTTTTGCGGCAAGATTTGCTGACCGCTACTACAACGGCTCCACCATTGCGGTCAATGACATCGGGGCGGTCTCATTTTACTCGGACTGCCGCATCCTGGACGTTTACGGGCTCGCCAGCCTGGAGCCCCTGGTCTTGAGGGGGCGGCCCGGCGGCTTCTCGAAAGATGAAGTATTTCGATGGGCGAAATCCAAAGCGGCGAGGATTGCGATCCTGCAAACAGAGTGGAGTGAGGTTGGGGACGTGATACCGGCGGCGTGGATAAAGGTAGCGGAGATGCAAATGCCGAGGGTTACCGGCTTCGGAAATACGAAAATAGGGTTTTTTGCCCTGGAGCCTTCGGAAAAAGTTCTTTTGGCCAGAAGCCTGAGAGAATACGGTCTTTTTCTACCCGACTCCTGTTCCCTCCATTTCTTCGACGAGGAGGGCACGCAGGGGTCGCCCGATCCGCCGCATATCTGATGTAGAGAGCTGCACCGGTTAAGCCGCTGTCCATATTTTACGGACCGGCTCTGCAGAACGTATTACGCGACTCTTGTAGGGGTTCAGATATTTTCGTTCAAGCGCATGAATGAAGCATGCAAAAAGCAGCACCGCCAGGATAATGGTCCACAAAAGCAGATGAATATTCAGATACGGAGAGAGTACATAAAAGAGTATGGAGCCCGCTTTTGCATGTATCAAATAAAGGGGATACGTAATACCGCCCACGAGCAGCCATTTAGGTGAGGACAACCATTTGGTCCTGCCGACGGAAATGAAAAAAACAATCAGAACGAAAGAAGTCACAATAATCGCTGATATCGCCGGGCTGAACGGCACGGCAAAGTGAGACGACAGCAAGGAGGCTTGACGCACAGCCACGAGGACGGCGCAAACGGCGGCAAAACCTGTAACGAGAGCACGGCGCCAGCTAATGCCGCGATCGTAAATTACATAACACATAGCTCCGACAACGAGGTGGGGGGCGTAGTAGATTGCAGCGGAACCTTTCACCCACTTCACATGCGCAATGATCAAAATCAATAATATGGGGAGACAAAGGCCGAGAAAAGCTTCCCAGTATCGCCCGATACGAAGCGCCAACATCACAAACACTACGAAGTAGAATTGTATTACTATGGACAAAGTCCAATATACGCCGTCTATAGCGTCAACACCGAAAAAACCGCTCAGCATGGTTAAGTTGGCTATAAACTGCCGAAACGTTACGGCATAGTAGGGAGCGCCGATCAGGGCCGTTACGAGAAAAGTTATGGAGCAGCACACCAGAAACACCGGATACAGGCGAACGATGCGGGCCATCAAAAAGCGTTGTGGCGAGCCCATGGACGCCGTTCCCATAAATACGACGAAGCCGCTGATTATAAAGAAAAGGTCTACGCCGAGGTATCCGTATTTTGCATAAGCCGCCAGCCATGGATAAGGCATTATTACCTTCCAGGAGGCGGCATATTGGATGAAAAACGCATAATGGTAAAATACGACCATAGCTGCCCCGATCAGACGCAGAAGATCGAGCTCATAGATCCTTTTCGGCGCAGCGATCATAGCCTGGTTGCCCACAGGAATAAAGGCCGGTTCTTACCCTCCGGACGGTAATCTCGCGACCGTTACTCTACGATGAAGTCCCACGCGGAATCTTCTATCCATATGGCATAGTAGCCGCGCCCGAAGAGGCCTTTGGGCCTGACGGAATAGAAGTCTTCCCCCACCTTCTTCACGTCCACGTCCGCTTCTTTCCCGAAGATGAAGCGGGCCATCCCCAGAGGTGACTGATTGGCGAACAGCAGCGTGTTTACGGTCAGGACCTGCATGTTGTATTTCCCGTAAATTATGAAATACCTTATGTCTTTCAGGGGGAAATGGGGAGGGTTGTTAGTCTCGATATAAAGCATCGACTCATGGTCGAAAACGATATTGGGCATTATCCTGACGAGCTTCTTGGACGTCTTCACATACACGCCGTATTCTTTAGGCTTCTGTACGTTCTCCTTGGCTGTGGCCGCCAGGAGCGTACCGGCCAGAAGAAAGACCGCCAGGGCCGCAACGGCGGCGCATCGGGCGAGGTTCTGCATCGATTTCATCACACACTCCTCATGTTACCTGACCACCGTCAGGGCGACCCTTCTTTCACGGGGGCCATCGAACTCCATCAGGTAAATTCCCTGCCACGTCCCGAGCACGAGCCTGCCCGCTGAAAGCGGGACGGTGAGGGAGCAGCCCATCATGGAGGACTTGATATGCGCGTCCGAATTCCCTTCTCCGTGCCTGTAAGGATAGTCGGCGGGCACCAGCCTGCCCAGTGCATCGATAACATCCTTCATAACTGCCGGGTCGGCGTTCTCGTTGATCGTCAGTCCGCAGGTCGTATGGAGGCAGAAGAGGTGGACGTATCGACCTTCCTTGCCTTCCACGGCGCGGCGCACCTCTCCCGTGATGTCCCGCGCCTCTATCCTTTTGGACGTCTTGATGCCGATTTCGGTCACGCTCCATTCTACCCCGGAGGCGCCGGGCATGGCAACAGATAATATCCGGGGCCGAAGCTGGCGGGCCAAACCTGCCGTTTAGCCCCTCGCAGTGCGGCTTTAACGCCTTCGCGCACCCGCAGTGTGATGAGAAAAGCAGCCCGCCGGGTGATGGCTCCCGGCGACCAGCGAACCAATGTACTTGAAAAAGTGTCCGCCAAGATTCTATAATTTAGGAATGAAATTCGAAGACGGGCTGCGCAAGCTCGAGGAGATAGTAAACTCGCTCGACGAGGGGAAAGTACCCCTCGACGAGGCGCTGCGTCTTTTTGAGGAAGGCGTGGGCCTTACCAAAAAGCTCTCCAAGACGCTCGACGATATAGAGCGCAAGGTAGATATCCTCGTTAAAAAGGAAGACGGCACGCTGGATAAAAAACCTTTCTTACAGGAAGAGCCCTAGTGGACCTGACCCGTTTTCTGGCGGAGAAAAGGGTGCTCGTCGAGAAGGAGCTGAGGCATATTTTTTCGGCCTATCCGGCTTCCTCGCGGGCGATCACCGAAGCGATGGAGTACAGCCTTTTTTCGGACGGCAAGAGGATCAGGCCCTGCCTTGCCATAGCTGCCTGCGAGGCGATGGACGGTGACGCGGCCGCAGTCCTGCCTTTTGCCGCGGCCATCGAGATGATACATACCTATTCGCTCATCCACGATGATTTGCCGTGCATGGACGACGATGCTATGAGACGGGGAAGACCCACGTGCCACAAGGTATTCGGGGAGGCGGTAGCACTCCTCGCCGGGGATGCGCTCCTCACCGAGGCGTTTCGGGTCATGGCCTCGCCCGCAAAGGCCGCAGCGCCGGGCGTTGTCCAAAGGGTGATTTACGAAGTAGCGGCAGCAGCCGGCGCCGAAGGGATGGTAGCGGGCCAGGTGATGGACGTTATTTACGAAAACAAGACGGGGACGAAAAAGATCGTCAATTTCATCCATCGCAACAAAACGAGCGCGATTATCAGGGCATCGGTCCTGACCGGCGCCATCGTCGGCAATGCGAGAGGGCGCGCCCTGAGCAATTTTGCGACCTTCGGCGACTCGATCGGTCTTGCCTTCCAGATAAAAGACGACCTGCTCGACGTGGAGGGCAAGGAAGCGGAGGTCGGGAAGAAGCTCAAGAAGGACGGAGATAAGCAGACGTACGTGAAGCATTACGGCATCGCCGCCTCCAAGGCACGAATAAACGCGCTGACCGACAAGGCCGTCGCATCGGTCGCGTTCCTCGGACCCAAGGGAAAGATGCTCGTACAGATCGCAAACTTTATAGGCAACAGGTCCTTTTAGATGTTTCTTGAGACAATCAACAGCCCTCGGGATATACGCGAGCTTACACCGGCCCAGCTTCAGGTCCTCGCTGATGAGATCCGGGAGCTGATCATCCGCACCATCTCGAAAACCGGCGGCCATGTTTCGTCGAACCTGGGCGTCGTCGAGTTAACCCTTGCGCTCCACTACGTCTTCAACACGCCCGAAGACAGGATCGTCTGGGACGTGGGACACCAGTGCTACACGCACAAGATAATTACGGAGCGGAAGGACCGCTTCGGGACGATCAGGCAGGGCGGCGGCCTTTCCGGCTTCCCGTGCAGGAAGGAGAGCGTCTACGACGCCTTCGACACGGGCCATGCATCCAACTCCATATCGATTGCCACAGGGCTCGCCGAGGCGAAGAAGAAGTGGGCGAAAGACTGCCGCATTCTGGCCGTTATCGGCGACGGCTCCCTCACCGGGGGCATGTCCTTCGAGGCGCTGAACCATGCGGGACACCTGAAGAGCGACGTCATCGTCATCCTCAACGATAACGAGATGTCGATCTCCAAGAACGTCGGCGCCCTCTCCGCCCACCTTAACAGGATCATGACGGGCGAGTTCATGAGCGGCCTCAGGGAAGACATCAAGCAGACGATCCGCAACCTGCCCGCCTTCGGCGACAAGGTTTACAAGGCGGCCCGTTATTTTGAGGAAGCGGTGAAGGGTCTCGTGACCCCGGGCTTGCTCTTCGAAGAGCTGGGTTTTCAATATGTCGGTCCGGTGGACGGCCACAACCTGAACCACCTGATCCTCAACCTCGCGAACGTCAAAAAGCTCAAAGGTCCGATACTGGTCCACGTAGTAACGAAGAAAGGGAAGGGATACGGGCCCGCCGAGAAGGACCCTGCGCGCTTTCACGGCATCTCCCAGTTCAATCTCGAAAGCGGCGAAGCGATGCAAAACGGCAAGGTGACCTATACGGACGTCTTCGGCGAGACGCTCATCCGGCTCGCGTCGGAGGACGAAAGGATCATAGCCATCACTGCCGCTATGGGGCTGGGCACGGGCCTCGAAAAATTCTCCAAGATATTTCCCGGCCGTTTTTACGATATAGGCATAGCGGAGGCGCACGGCGTTACCTTTGCGGCCGCCATGGCGCTCGGCGGGATGAAGCCCTTCGTCGCCATGTACTCGACGTTCCTCCAGAGGGGCTTCGACCAGATCATCGAGGACGTCTGTCTACAGAAGCTTCCGGTCGTTTTCGCGATCGACAGGAGCGGCATCGTAGGGGCGGACGGGGCGACCCACCACGGCAGCTTCGATATCTCCTACCTGCGCCATATCCCGAACATGGTGATCATGTGTCCCAAGGATGAAAGAGAGCTGAGGGACATGCTCTTCTCCGCCGCCCGTTACGAGACGACGGTGGCCATACGTTATCCGAGGGGGGAGGCGAGGGGCCTTGCAACGGACGGCGACCCCGGCGAGATACCTATGGGTAGCTGGGAGCTTCTGCGGGAAGGGAAAGATATAGCGCTGATCGGGTGCGGACCGGTCGTTTATACCTGCCTGGAAGCGGCGGCCGAGCTGGAAGCCGAAGACAAGATCGACTGCGCAGTCGTCAACGGAAGGTTCGCCAAGCCGATGGACAGGCAGATGCTTGTCCGCCTGGGCCGCACCGTCGGGCGGATAGCTACGTTCGAGGAGAATTCGGCAATAGGCGGCTTCGGAAGCGGAGTCATGGAAGCGCTCTCCGAAGAAGATATAGTGATGCCCGTCAGGCGGACCGGCCTGCCGGACCGTTTCCTGGGTCATGCGTCGCAGAAGGCGCTGCGGCAGGAAACCGGCCTGGACAAGGACGGCATCAAGAAGACTGTAAAGCAGTGGCTAAGCTCAGAATAGATACGCTCCTTGCCCGGAAGGGCCTCGTCGAATCAAGAGAAAAGGCAAAAATACTGGTCATGGCAGGCGAGGTCTACCTTGAGGGGCAGCGCGTCCTGCGGGCGGACAGGGTGGTGGACGAGGAGTCGGCCCTGGAAGTGCGCGGCAAGGGCCTGCCCTATGTGGGTTACGGCGGCGTCAAGCTGGCGTATGCGGCCGGGCGCTTCGGACTCGATGCGGCCGGTAAGACAGCGATCGACATAGGGTCTTCGACGGGCGGTTTTGTCGATTACCTGCTCAAATCGGGGGCGGCCAGGGTCTACGCGATAGACGCAGGCACCCACCAGCTCCACGAGAAGCTGCGGGCGGACCCGCGGGTCGTCGTTAAGGAAAACGTGAACGCCCGCTATCTCTCCCCGGAATCGGTGGGCGAGACGGCCGATATTATTACTGTCGACGTCTCCTTCATCTCACTGAAGAAGATCATCCCTGCGTTGCTGCCTCTGCTGAAACCGGGGGGCGTCCTCGTGACGCTCGTCAAGCCCCAGTTCGAGGTGGGCAGGTACAGGGTGGGCAAAGGCGGGGTTGTGAAAGACGCCGAACGGATCAGGGAAGTGCTGGACGATATGCGGGAGTTCGGAGGCACGTGCGGGCTGCGCGCGGTCGATACGGTGGAGGCGCCGAGGGGGAAAGAAAAAAAGAACAGGGAGTATTTCATACTGTGGGAACGTTGAAGCCGCCTCCCCCCGTTATCTTTTTTTCGAGCATTATCTACAAGGACCCGGTTATACTGAAGGGGGTGGAGGAAGGGCTTACCGGCATCGTCGGCCCTACCCGGCAGAAGACGGAAGTCATGCCTTTTTCGGAGTCGGACTATTATGAAGCCGAGATGGGCGCCGGCTCTGCTCCGCTATTTCATCCTCTTCGAGCCCCTCCTCGACCGCGATAAGCTGGCCGCCGTGAAGGTCGCGTCGAACGGGATAGAGGCGGCCGCATCATCGGACGGGAAGCGGCGGGTGAACGTGGACCCGGGATATATCGCCCTTGAGCACTTAGTGCTCGGCACGACCAAGGGTTTCGCCCACAGGATTTATATAGGGGGCGGCATTTTCGCGGACCTGACGCTCATTTATGAGAACGGAAGCTACCGGCCGCTGAAGTGGACCTATCCCGATTACGGGGGCGACCGGCTGGTCGGCCTTTTTAACGGATGGAGAGAAGACTATAAGGGGTTGCTGAAATGCCGAAGAGCATGACGGGTTTTTCAAAAGTCGAGATGGAGAGCGCGGAAGGGAAGTGCTATGGTGAGGCGCGGTCGCTCAACAGCCGCTACCTGGAGGTGTCGCTGCGGCTGCCGAGGAGTGCCTCCGGCTTCGAGTCGCGCCTGCGGGAAGCCGCCAAAAAGCTCATAAAACGGGGCAGGCTGGACATAACGATAAAGTGGGACAAGGGCGCCGACGGCGGCGTGCCGAAGGCGAACGAAGAGGCGATCGGGTGGTACGTCGGTCTTGCCCGCAAATTGAAGGAGTCGTACGGCCTCGAAGGGGATCTGACCGTCGCCGATCTGCTCGGTCTCAAGGATATCCTGGTTTACGAGGAAGAGGCCCTGCCCGAAGCGCTGCTATTCTCCTGTCTTGAGACGCTCCTTGCCGGCCTGAACGGGGAGCGGGAACGGGAAGGCGCGCTGATCAAAAAGGACCTTTCCGAAAGGCTCTCAACATCGGCGACTACCTGAAGGTCATCGAGGAGCGCTGGCCGGAAGCGGTAAAGAGCCACCAGGAGACGCTGCGCAAGAAGATCGCCGAGATAAGCGGGACCGCCGGTGACGAGGCGAGGCTGCTCCAGGAGATGGGATTCTACATGGAAAGGCTCGATATCGCGGAAGAGATAGCGCGGCTGAAGGGGCACCTGGACCTCTTCAGGACGACGCTGGCTTCCAGGGAAGAGATAGGCCGGAAGCTCGACTTCGTCATCCAGGAGATGGTGAGGGAGACCAATACGATAGCGAGCAAGTCGGGCGACCTTTCCATCAGCGAGAAGGCGATCCTGATCAAGGTGGAGATAGAGAAGATGCGGGAGCAAGTGCAGAATGTCGAATAAGCGCGGGCATCTCTTTGTTGTTTCCGGCCCGTCGGGAACGGGGAAAAGCAGCCTCATAGAAAGATTTCTGGCGGAAGACGCATCCAGCCGCTTTTCCGTCTCATATACTACGCGCCGGAAGAGAGGGCAGGAGGTCGACGGGCGGGACTATCGGTTCGTCGACGAGGGCACGTTCCGGGCCATGATTGCAAAAGGAGAATTCCTGGAGTGGGAAAGCGTCCACGACAACCTGTACGGCACGCCCGGCAAGGAAATATCGGGGCCTTTTCGGAAGGGCATAGACGTCATCCTCGACATCGACGTCAAGGGCGCCCTTACGGTAAAAGAGAAATTGCCCGAGGCGGTGCTTATATTCGTAGATACGCCCTCGGTGGACGAGCTGTGAGAAGGCTTTCCGCCAGGGGGGAGAAAGAAATCGAGCGGCGCATGCAGCGTGTCAGAGAGGAGATCGCAAAGAAGGGCCTCTTTACTTATGTCGTCATAAATGATAATCTTAACAAGGCGTACGGCGAGTTTAAATCGATTATCGCCGGCGTAAGGAGGCAGCAGGATGGCCAGGATAACCGTTGAAGATTGCATGGATAAGGTTGAAAACCGCTTCGAGCTTGTCCACCTTGCTGCGAAGAGATCGAAACAGCTCGTCAAGGGATCCAAGCCGATGGTAAAATCGACCAACAGGGAGGTAGTGACTTCCCTGAGGGAGATCGCCGCCGGCGAGGTCTATTTCGAAAAGAAGCATGGAGCTGGAAGAGAAAGAGATTCCGTACCAGCTCTCCAACTTCGCCCCCTAGTCTGAAGGCCGGGCGCTTTTCGCGCCATGCGCCTGTCTCTCAAAGCCGCGCGTCCTCACGTACACAAAACGTACGCTCCGGGCGGCGGCTCCTCGATCACGGCGCCTATCATCGAAAATCGCCTCGGCTTCTCGCACATCAGCAATTTCTCACTTTAAAACAATATGCGTTTATGGGCTTCTGATAGAATACCGGTTCAGCCGCCTGCGACCAGGGGTATCAGGTGAACTTCTATGTCGTCAGGAAGGGGAAAAGTATCGAATTCCTGCGCTGTGACTGCGCGGCCGTCTATGCGCGCGACTGGATAGGGGAAGGGGTCGTTAATCTCCTTCAAAAGGTCGGCAATGGTCATCCCGTCGCGCCATGGAACGGCCCTGCCGTCTACCCGCACCATCACGCACCCCGTGCCTATTCAATACGTCGATTACCTCGGGGAAGTCGATGCCCAGCCGCCTTACGGTTGCAAGCGTGGGGATGCCGTCCGCCGTCCAACCCCTGCGCTCGTACACAGCGTCCTTGAGCTGCTCGTACCTATCCTCGCGCAGGCGCCTCAAAAGCGCCACCTTCTCTGCCGTCGCCTTCCCGTCGATGTCAACGTTGTACAAGTCTTTCAACTGGCCGTCGTAGCGCTCCGCCCTCGACTCGTATTCGTCGACGGTCACCGGCCCCATAGCCCGGTAAGGTATGGCATCGTGCTCTCTGCGGCCGAAGCCCATCCTGACGCAGAAGATGCGCTGGAAGTTGTATACCCTCTCGCTCATCATTATGAGGTCTTCGGGCGTCGCCTCCTTACCGGTGACTGCGCCGTAGTATTGCGCGTACCACTCGACGTGCTTCATGACCTTCGCAGGCTCCGCCGTCTCTTTGTTGTCGGCCGGGCTGACGTCGTTCCACGGCAGCTTGCAAAGCCCGCACAGGCCGAACCAGGTGCGGAAGAGGGGGAACCAATGAAGCGACTCGGCCTTCTTGTCGAAGGTCGGCAGCAGGTTATGCACCATATCGAGGAAGATCAGCCATGCCTCGTCGTGCTGTGGGCCTTTGAGGGCCAGGCCGTAGCCGCCCTGCTGCGCGAGCGATTCTTTACTCATGTATTCGGAGAACTCCAGGCCCTTTGCCTCCATGCCGATGTCGGAGAGCACGGCAATGTCGGCGCCGAAACTGCCGGCGAATATCTCCTTCATCTTTCGGACGCCCTGGCCCACGATTTTGCCGAATCCAACGCCTGCGGCCATCTGGTGCATCAGCTCGAGGGCGCTTTCCTTGTTGCCGAAGGAAAGGTCGAGGCCTTCCGTGTGCGTCTTGTCGATGAGGCCCATCTCGAAGCATTCCATCGCAAAGGCGATGCCCGTGCCGGCGGAGATCGAGTCGAGCCCGTAGGTGTCGCAATAATAGTTCATCTCGACTACGTGATGGGGGTCGAAGATGCCGCAATTCGAGCCGCACCCTGCGATGGTCTCATACTCCGGCCCGTCTACGAATACCCTGTCCCCTTGCGCGGCCCGCTCACCGGCACGAAATCCTTGACGCCGTGCGCGCACGAAAGGGTGCAGCCGATCCAGCAGCCGTCGAAGCCCTTATCGAAGAGCTTCAGGAACACGTCTTCGCCCATCAGGGGCGCGTCCGGGTGGCTGCCGTAACGGTAGTTGCGGACCGGCAGCAGGTCGTAATCGTTCATGATCGTGACGAGGTGCGCCGTCCCCACGGTGGACATATGGTTTTGCTTCGGGTCCTGTTCGAGGATTTCGGCAGAGTGGAGCTTCGCCACCCGTTTCAGCAATGCTGTGTCAGCCGGGTCATTGGTCTCAAGCTTTACCGGGTGCCAGCGCACGACGAGGGCGGCGATCCCCTTGTCCGCGAAGACCGTGCCTACGCCCCCGCGGCCGGCCTGTTTTAGCCTTGCCCTTCCACGTTTCTGGTCGTACCATGAGAAGTTGAGGCACCCGATGAGGGTGTGCTGCGCGGCGGGCCCCGTCGTTACTACGGAGATGTCCTTCTGCGCTCCGTTGCCGAAATGGTCCGTCAGCACGGTCGTCCGGTCGTGCGACTGGTCCGGCAGCCCCTCGGCCTCGAAAATCTCCACATGCCAATCGACGCCGTCGATGTAGACGATAACCGGGGTCTTCGATTTGCCATGAATCGCCATTGCGTCGAAGCCTGAGAACTTGAGGTACGGGCCGAAATAACCGCCCACGTTCGAATCCATTACGGAGCCGGTCGTCGCGGAGATGCACGTGACGATGCTCTTGCCGGACCCGGGATAGACCGACGTGCCGCCCATCGGGCCGGAGGCGATGCAGATGGCGTTCTCCGGGTCGTTCCATCGCGTGGACGATTGAACCGCGTGCCAGAGGAGCCACAGGTCGAAGCCCTTTCCTCCGATGAAGGTCTCTTTCATTTGTTCGGTCACGGGTTTTATATCGACTGTCAGGTCCGAGAGGTTTACGTCAAGGGTCTGGTTGGCGTACCCGTTCCGTATATCCGGCCTCTTGTAGTCAAACCGTTTGATCTCTCTCAGCGTAAAGGCGCACATCGTCTAAAAGCCTCTCCTCCCCATCGGCACAGAAATGTCCGGAAATGAAAAGAAAAATTAGCATGGGGGGTGAGCCATGTCAATATTGGTTGACCTGCCGTGTGGTGGGATGGGGGTGAGCCCCTTATCCCTCCGGGAATATCTTGCCGGGGTTCAGGATATTGTTCGGGTCGAACAACACCTTGATTTTTTTCATTGTCGCTATCACGTCGTCCGACAGCTCCATGCCCAGATATGGCGCTTTTGAGAGTCCTATGCCGTGCTCGCCGGACATGGTGCCGCCGCGCCGCAGGGCCTCGGCGAATATCTCTTTCACCGCCTCTTCGGCCCTCTGTCTGTCTTCGGCCGTGTCCCTTATCATGAGGCTGACGTGAAAGTTTCCGTCGCCAGCGTGGCCGAAGCTCAGGATAGGCACGCCGAAGCGCTCCTGCAGCGCCTCAAGGGACCGGATGAAGGCCGGTATCTCGGAACGCGGCACCACCACGTCCTCCGCTATCTTGACGGGGTTGATGTTGTAGGTCGCCTGCGAGAGGACCCTGCGCGCCTGCCATAGCTTGTCCGCCTCGACGGGGTCTTCCGTCAGGTCGCAGCGGACAGCGCGGCGGGCGGCGGCAATGGAGCGGACTTTTTCCGCCTGGGCGAGCGCCCCTTCCCGTGTCCCATCGACCTCGATAAGAAGGAGGCCGCCGACGTCCTCGGGCAGGCCCATGGGCGAAGCCTTCTCGCTGCACTGTATAGACGATTTGTCCATGAACTCTATCGTGGCCGGCACTATCTTTGCGGCGATAATGGCGGAGACCGTCTGCGCCGCCTCCTCCACGTCGCCGAACAGGGCCAGAAGGGTCACCTTCGCCTCCGGCAGGGGGATGAGCTTGAGCGTTATTTTCGTAATAACGCCGAGGGTGCCCTCGCTGCCTACAAAGAGCCTTGTCAGGTCGTAGCCGACTACGCCCTTCATCGTCCGGACGCCCACGTTCAGTATCTCTCCGGTGGGGAGCACGACCTCAAGTCCTAGCACATAGTCGCGGGTCACGCCGTATTTAAGCGAGTTCGGGCCGCCCGCGCACTCGGCCACATTGCCGCCGATGCTCGAATATTTATACGAAGAAGGGTCCGGCGGGTAGAAAAGACCCTTTTTTGCGACCTCCTGCTGCAGGACGAACGTGATGACCCCAGGCTCCACAACGGTCACAAGGTTTGCCGTGTCGATCTCGAGAATGCGGTCCATGCGCATGAACGACAGGACAACCCCGCCGCTCGCGGGCACGGACCCGCCAGTAAGGCCGGAACCCTGCCCCCTGGGGATTATGGGGAAAAGGAGGGTGTTGGCGAGCTTGAGTATCTCCGATACTTCTCCGGCGGACGCCGGGAAAACGATAAGGTCGGGGATCGTGCCTTCCGTCCTTCCGTCATACGCGTAGCATTTGCGCTCTTCGAGCGAGTCCTTGACGTTCTCCGCGCCGCAGATTGCCCTTATCTTATCTATAGTCGCTGCATCCATAGGCGTGTGGTCGGCCCTGCTGCAAGCAGCAGGGTGATTTATTCCTCGGGAAGTTGGAACACGGCGCCGCCGGCAGCCCCGGTCACCATCGCCGCGTAGCGCGCCATATAGCCCTCTTTGATGTTCGGCTCGGGCTTCTTCCAACCCTTCCGCCTTTTGTTCATCTCCGCTTCGGTAACCAGTAGCTCTATCGACTTCTTGTCGAGGTCGATCGTGATGCTGTCTCCCTCCCTAACGAATGCAATGGGGCCCATCTCCGCCGCTTCCGGCGAGACATGGCCTATGCACAGGCCCCTGGTGCCCCCGGAGAACCTGCCGTCCGTGATAAGGGCGCAATCGAGGTCGAGCCCCCTGCCGCACAGGACGCTCGTCGGGGTCAGCATCTCCCGCATGCCCGGCCCTCCCTTGGGGCCTTCATACCGGATTATGATCGCGTCCCCGGCCTTCACCTTGTTGTCCATGATGGCCTTCATCGCCTGTTCTTCGCTTTCGAAGACCCGCGCCCGCCCTGCGAACCTCCTCATGTTGTCCGCGACTCCCGCAGCCTTGACAATGGCGCCAAGCGGGGCGAGGCTTCCGGAGAGTACAACGAGGCCGCCCCTCGGGTGATACGGCTCGTCGATGGGCCTGATGACGCCGTAGTCTTCTACGCTCGCCTGTGCCATCAGCTCTCCGACCTTCTTCCCAGCGACGGTCTTGCAGGTCTTGTCTATAAGGCGCTTTTTCGACAGCTCCTTCATAATGGCGTAAACACCGCCCGCCTCGTAGAGGTCTTCCAGGTGGTGGGGGCCTGCGGGGCTCATATAGCACAGGTGCGGCGTCTTCTCCGAAATTTCGTCGAAAAGGGCCAGGGGCAGTTTCATGCCTGCCTCATTGGCGATTGCCGGCAGGTGCAGGGCGGTATTCGTCGAGCCGCCGAAGGCCATGTCTACCGTGATCGCGTTCCTGAAGGCCCTCTCAGTCATGATCTGCCTCGGTGTAAGCTGCGCCTTGACGAGGGCGACGATGGCTTTCCCCGACGTTTTTGCGAGCCTGATGCGGCCTGCGTGGACGGCCGGGATGGTGCCGTTGCCCGGCAGCGCTATCCCCAAGGCCTCGCTCAGGCAGTTCATCGAGTTTGCCGTAAACATGCCCGAGCAGGAACCGGCGCCGGGGCAGGCGCAGCCTTCCAGCTCCGTAAGCTCCTGCTCGCTCATTGCGCCTGCAGCCACCTTGCCGACCGCCTCGAATACGGAGATCAAATCGACCGTGCGCCCTTTGAAGCGGCCGGAGAGCATGGGGCCCCCGCTGATGATGATGGCGGGGATGTTGAGGCGGAGGGCGGCCATCATCATGCCGGGGATTATTTTGTCGCAGTTCGGGATAAGGACAAGCCCGTCGAAGGGATATGCCTTGGCCATGACCTCGACGGAGTCGGCAACGAGCTCCCTCGACCCGAGAGAATACTTCATCCCCTCGTGGTTCATGGCAATGCCGTCGCAGATGCCGATGGTCGAGAATTGCAGGGGCAGGCCGCCTGCGAGGCGGACGCCGTCCTTGACCGCGGCCGCTATCCTGTCGAGGTGCATGTGGCCGGGGATAAGCTCGGAGGCGGAGTTGGCGATGCCGATGATCGGCCGCTCAAGCTCTTCGGGCAAAAGACCCAATGCGCCGAAAAGCGACCTGTGCGGCGCCTTCTCGATCCCCTTCTTCATCCTGTCCGACCTCATAGTGCCTCCTTTGACCGGGGTTTACCTGATGCCGCTTTGCCCACGGGCATCTATTATACGACAAAAAAGCGCGTAAAAAAACACGGTTACAGGTCGGCAAACGCTCGAAAACGTGACGTCCGCCTTGTGCGCAAAAGGTTGACCCCCTACCGGCTCATATGATATTCTCAATAAATCGGCCATATAATGAAACCACGTGGTTTTCCGCCTTACCAGTTAGACCACTTCCAAGGAGGAACCGATGTCAACCATATACGAAGTGTTTGCGCGGGAAGTGTTCGACAGCAGGGGTAACCCCACCGTCGAGGCGGAGGTGTCCCTTGAAAGCGGGGTGATGGCCCGCGCAATAGTCCCTTCAGGGGCGTCGACCGGCGAGAGGGAGGCCCTCGAGCTCCGGGACGGCGACAAGTCGAGGTTCCAGGGAAAGGGCGTGCTGACGGCAGTCAAGAACGTTAACGATATTATCGCCCCGAAGCTTGAGGGTATGGACATCGTGGAGCAGGCCCTTATCGACAACACGATGATCGAGCTGGACGGTACCGAGAACAAGAGCAAGCTCGGAGCGAACGCGATCCTCGCCGTCTCCATGGCGGTGGCAAGGGCCGCGGCGGAGTTCGAAGATATGCCGCTCTACCGCTATCTGGGCGGCGTAAGGGCGCGCGAGCTGCCCGTGCCGATGATGAACGTGATCAACGGCGGAGCACACGCGCAGAACCCGCTCGACGTGCAGGAATTCATGATCGTGCCCGCAGGTGCAGGCTCTTTCAGCGACGCGCTGCAGATCGGCGTCGAAATTTTCCACGTGCTGAAGGGCGTGCTCAAGGACAAAGGGCTTGCCTCGGGAGTGGGCGACGAAGGCGGCTTTGCGCCGCAGATCTCCTCCACGCGGCAGGCAATCGACATGCTCATGGCCTCTATCGATAAGGCGGGCTACAAGCCGGGCGAGGACGTATGGCTTGCCCTCGACACGGCGGCCAGCGAGCTTTACAAAGACGGAGCGTACCACATAGAGGGCAACACGTGGAACGCGGAGCAGATGGTCGCTTTCTACGAGTCGCTTATCGGAGACTACCCGATCATCTCCATAGAGGACGGCTTTGCGCAGAATGACTGGGATGGATGGAAGCTCTTCACGCAGCGGTGCGCCTCGCGCATACAGATAGTGGGAGACGATATCTTCGTCACAAACCCTGCAATACTCTCCGAAGGCATCAGACAGAAAGCGGCCAACAGCGTGCTGATAAAGCTGAACCAGATAGGGACCGTGACCGAGACGCTGACGACCATCGAGATCGCCAAGCGGGCGGGCATGACGTGCGTCATCTCGCACAGGTCAGGCGAGACGGAGGACTCCTTCATCGCCGACCTCGTCGTATCGGTAAACGCCGGCCAGATAAAGACCGGCTCTGCCTCCCGCAGCGAGAGGATGGCCAAGTACAACCAGCTCCTCAGGATCGAGGAAGAGCTGGGCGAAGCGGCGATATTCGGCGGAAGAGGTGTTTTTTACAGCATAAAATGAAGATGGACCTGAAATACGGCAGGGGCCTGCTATCGTTCAACCCCCCGCCTTCCTGGAGCGTGAGCGTTGTCGAGCATGGGCGCCCACCTTTCCTGCCGCTCGAAGAGACACTGGCAGCGTCGCTCGGCGCACCGCGCGGTGCGCCCCCTCTAAGGGACTGGTCGGCAGGCAGGGACCTGCTCGTCATCGTTTCGGACGTTACGCGCTATACCGGGGCCGAAAAGGTCCTCCCCCTGCTCCTCGACAGGTTCCTGGATAAGGCCCGGCGCGTGCGGATACTTTTCGCGCTCGGCAACCACAGGAAGCAGACAGAGGCGGAAAAGAGGGCGCTCGTATCGGACCGCGTATTCGACGCAGTCGAGTGCCTGGACCATGATTGCTTCAACGATGCCGGCCTTACGCGCCTCGGCGTTACAAAGTCCGGCCTCGACGTCTCGCTCAACTCCCTGCTTTTCGCATCGGACGCCGCGCTCGTGACGGGGACCGTCAGCCACCATTACCTCGCGGGCTTCGGCGGCGGAAGAAAGTGCATCATTCCGGGGATCGCAGGGTACGAGACGATAATCGGGGCGCACAGGAGGGTCTTTAACAAAGACAGGCCGGGGAAACACGTCCGCGCCCAGTCTGGCGTGCTGGATGGGAACCCGATGCACGAAGCTGTCATGGAGGCGATCGCGCTCATAGATAAGCCTCTGTTTCTGATCAATACGATCTTCGACGACAACAAAGACCGCTTGCTCAACATTTTCTCGGGAGACATAAAAACGTCCCACGAGGAGGGCTGCGCCTGGTACCACAGCCATTTCTCGACGACGGTAGGCCGGAAAGCCGACGCCGTGGTGGTAAGCGCCGGGGGCTACCCCAAGGATATAGATTTTATTCAGAGCCACAAGGCGCTGGAGCAGGCCATGCACGCGGCGAAGGACGGCGGCACGATCATATTGGCCGCCAAATGCGAGGACGGTCCTGGGAACAGCTATTTCCTTCCCTGGTTCGATTATCCGACGAGCGGCGCAATGGAGCCGCACGTGAGGCAGAGCGACAGGGTTTACTCCCAGACAGCCTATTCCACGCGCCTGAAGGCGGAGCGATACCGCATCATCCTCGTGTCCGACCTTAAAGACGAGGACGTGCGGCGGATGGGCATGGAGCCGGCGCGGACGCTCGACGAAGCGGCCGCTTCACTCCCGGCAGCGGCCGGTGTGCTCTGCCATGTGATACCGGAAGGGTCGAAGACGCTGGTGCGGGAAGAATGAATTTATTGACAAGGAGTGCCGGTATGGATTGTATCGTAGAAAAGAACATGGCCGCGTGCACGTGCACGTACGATTGCGAAAAACGGGGCAAATGCTGCCTGTGTGTTGCACACCACAGGAGTATGAAGCAGTTGCCAGGTTGTTTCTTCTCGAAGGAAGGGGAACGGACGTACGACAGGTCGGTCCGGAAATTCATAGAGGAGAACCGGTAGGAGTGCTTTGGGGAATGAGTGTATACATCTGAGATAAGGGAGGGGTCAATATGGCAAAAAACCCGGTTCTGATAACCGACGTTACGTTGAGGGACGGGCACCAGTCGCTTTTCGCCACGAGGATGACTACGGAGGATATGCTTCCCATAGCGGGGAAGATAGACGGTATCGGCTTTTACGCGGCGGAAGTCTGGGGAGGGGCGACCTTCGACGTGACTACTCGTTTCCTTAACGAAGACCCCTGGGACAGGGTGCGTACGCTCAAGGAACGCATGCCGAATACGAAATTCCAGATGCTTCTTCGCGGCCAAAATCTGGTCGGGTACCGCCAGTACGCGGACGACGTGGTCGAGGCGTTCGTCGCCAAAGCGGCGGAAGTCGGCATCGATATCTTCCGCATCTTCGACGCCCTTAACGACGAGCGCAATTTCATCACTGCCTACAAGGCGGTCAAGAAGGCGGGCAAGCACATCCAGGGGACGCTCTCTTATGCGCTTACCCAGAGACGGATGGGCGGTCCCATCTTCAACCTCGACTATTACGTAAGCAGGGCCAAAAAGCTGGAGGCGATGGGCGCCGACTCCTTTTGCATAAAGGACATGGCAGGCATCATATCGCCTTACGACGCCTATGAGCTGGTATCTGCGCTTAAGAAGACGCTCAATATACCCGTCCATATCCACACCCATTATACGAGCGGGATGGGCTCCATGGCGCTTTTGAAGGCAATAGAGGCAGGCGCGGACGGCATGGACACGTGCGTGGCGCCTTTCGCCCTCCGCAGCTCCCATCCGGCCGTCGAGCCTTTCATCGTAACCCTCACGGGGACGGAGCGCGACACAGGCCTCGACCTCTCGAAGTTCCCCGACATCAACGAGTACCTTGAGAGTATCGTGGAGAAGTACATGCAGTTTGCCGACACGACGAAGTTCTCCGTCATCGACATAGGCGTGCTCATGCACCAGATACCGGGCGGCATGATAAGCAACCTGGTGAGCCAGTTGAAGCAGGCGAAAGCCCTCCACCGGCTAGGCGAGGTCTATGAAGAGATACCCAGGACAAGGGCGGAGATGGGCTATCCTCCACTGGTCACCCCTACGAGCCAGATTGTCGGCGTCCAATCGGTCATGAACGTCCTCATGGGCAGGTACAAAGTCGTCACGAAAGAGGTGAAGGACTACTTCTACGGGCTTTACGGCCGTACCCCGGCCCCCGTCGATGAGGAGATAAGAAAGAAGGCCCTGAAAGGCTATCCCAAGGGAGAGACGCCTGTAGACACGCGGCCCGGCGATTTGATCGAGCCGGAGCTTCCTATGGCGGCAGAGGCGCTGAAAGGCATATCGGACAAGATGGAGGACATATTGATTTACGCCCTCTATCCGATGACCGGAATGGAGTTCTTGAAAAAGAAGTACGGTATCGAGTAAGATGTCTTGCCGGAAACAAACTCCGAGTCGCGGCGCCGGCATACGTTTCGTGGAGGTGAATATGTCTTCCCGTCCGGCGTTGTTGTTAATTGTGCTCTGCGCGTTGCTCCTCGCTTCCTGTACGACGCTCCATAACTGGGCATTCGGCAGTCCGGAGGATGACGCGAAGCAGGCTGCCAAAGAAAAGAATGCCGTAGGGCCCAGTGAGGGAGACAGGAAGGTCGTAAGCGGCGTCGAATACGTCTATACCCGGAACAACAGGTATAAGTCCGATCCCTATCAGCCCGAATTTATCTGGCTCAAGAAGGACGATTATCTGCAAAGCCGCGATCAGGCCATAAAGGAAAGGATGGCCTTGGAGAAAAAGGAGACGGACGAGCTGAGAAAGCGGCTCGCCCAGCTCGAGCAGAAGGTCAACGAGGGCCTCCCGCCGGAGGAAGAAGTCGAGCAGATACCCGGGCAGCCGAGGGAGAGGCGGTGGGAAGTCTTCGGGATGAGTGCGACCGGCGTAAGCCTTCTCTTCGACAGGCGCAGCATCACCCGTGGGTCTGACGGCACGCTTCAGTTCTTGCGCAGGAGAACTTTCTCCGATAGTTCATACCAGAAAGAGATCATATCCAGAGAGGAAGTAGATTGCCGCAAAAACAGGTACAGGACCCTGGAGACAGAAGGCATTTTCTGGGACGGCAGGCATGAGACGTCGAAAACGCCCACCTCGTGGTCCCGTTTTTACGACGATACGACCGAAGACCGTCTCTTTATGGATACGTGCAAGAGTGCCGCACCGGCCGGAAAGCGCTCGTGACGAGCTGAACGTGTATCTCGCGGCGGCCTCGCACGAGGCCGCCTTTTTTTGACCGCCGCCCTGCGGTGCGGATTAATATCCTGCTGCAAGCAGCAGGATATTAAAGCGAGCGTAGTGAAGCGCCGAGCGGGGATGACCCGCAAAGCGGGTGCCCCGACGGGCTTTGCTCGTGGAGGGGGCGCTGAGCCCCAGTAATTGCAAGGCAGGCGAGGAGGAGGTGAAGCATGAAGGTTCTCGGTATCCTGGGGAGCATGAGGAAAGGAGGCAACACGGAGGTCCTTCTGGACGAGGCATTGCAGGAGGCGCAGCAGACGGGAAACAGCGTGTCCAGGGTCGTCCTGCGCGATAAGGTGATAGCCCCCTGCCACGGGTGCATGGGATGCGTCCGGACAGGTGAATGCGTGATCAATGACGACATGCAGGAGGTCCACAGGGAGATACGGGAGGCCGACGGGATCATCTGGGCCAGCCCCGTCTACTTCTGGTCGATGTCGGGTCTGACAAAGAATGCCCTCGACCGCACCTACGCCCTTACTTTCCCTACGCTTCAACAGGCGGGCAAGATCGGCGGGTTGATACTCGTCGCCGCGACCCGGGGCTGCGTAAGCGCGTCTAACCCCTTCCACATGTATTTCAGCTACAACCACATGTTTACGGCCGAGTTCGCGATGGCATGGGCCGCAGAAAAAGGAGAGATCGCGAGGGATGCGGTCGCGGTCGCCTCGGCGAGATTGATGTTCCGCCAGATGCACGCCCTCTTTGAGGCGCACCTCACGTACCCGGAAGGTTTTCCGAGGCCCCTGCGCAACCTTGCCAAGGAGAAGGCCGGCTCTTAGGTTACTGGTGCGTTTCCCAAGGCGTTGCGAGGGGTTGTACCCTATTTTGCGCTTGCTATTGTCGCTTGCCCTGTGGTACGTAATGTCCGATAAGAACTATATTGGAGCTGTTACGGAATGGCAAAGCCTATAGTAGCTGTCATCAAGACAAAGCCGGCCGGAGCGCTCGCCGATATCGAGAAGGTGATGCAGTCGGCCGGGATGAAAGAGTTTCTCCCGAAAGAGAGAGAGACGATCCTCAAGGACAATATCTCCTGGCACTTCCCCTACCTTAGCGCCAACACGACGCCCTGGCAGCTCGAGGGGGTGATCCTTGCGCTCAAGGCCGCGGGGTTAGAAAACATCGTCGCCGTGCACAATAACACCGTTGTCACCAACCCGGTAAAGGGCGGTGTCCTGAACAGGCTGACGCCGGTCTACAAGAAGTACGGCATACGGGAGCTGTATAATTTCCTCCCCGAAGATATAACATGGACCGTCTATAAGCCCAAGGCGAAGATGAGGGCCCTCGACCGTATTTATCCGGAGGGGATACGTATACCCGATTATTTTATCGGGAAGAATATCGTGCACCTGCCGACAGTGAAGACCCATATCTATACGACCACCACCGGGGCGATGAAGAATGCCTTCGGCGGCCTCCTAAACACGAAGCGCCATTATACGCATAGCTGGATCCATGAGACGCTCGTCGACCTTCTTGCCATCCAGAAAGAGATACATACGGGTATATTCGCCGTGATGGACGGGACGATCTGCGGTAACGGTCCGGGGCCGAGGACAATGATACCCGTCGAAAAAGACTATGTCCTGGCCGGGGCGGACTCTGTAGCGATCGACGCGGTGGCTGCAAAAATGATGGGGTTCGATCCGATGAGCATACCGTACATCCGCATGGCCCACGAGGACGGGCTGGGCGTAGGCAAGCCGGGTGAGATAGAGGTCGTGGGCGAGGATATCTCGAAGGTCGACTTCCATTTCTCCGTCGGCGATAACCTGGCGAGCAAAGTGGGCGATTCGCTCTGGTTCGGTCCGTTCAAGCCTATTCAGAACCTCTTTACGCACACCCCGCTCGTATACTGCCTGATATTGGGCTCATTCCTGTACCACGACTATTGCTGGTGGCCGACCAAAGGCAAGAGCATCCAGAAAGCGCACGTGGGCGGTACTAAATGGGGGCGGCTCTTCGAGCAGTACCCCGAAAGCTAAAGAAGAGGCATCCTTGGGCGATATCGTCCGCATTCTGCGTCCCTCCCAGTATTCGAAGAACCTGTTCCTTTTTTTGCCGTTGTTCTTCGCAGGCCGGTTCGTCGAGTTCGACTTGATAGGCAAGGCAGTCGTTGCCTTCCTCATATTCTGCTCCGTTGCAAGCTCGGTATACATTTTCAACGACCTTCTCGACGTGTCCGCCGACCGGCTCCATCCTGTAAAAAAGAACCGGCCTATCCCGGCAGGCCGTGTTTCCAGACAAACGGCAATCACGATAATGGTGCTGCTCCAGGCAGCAGGCCTCGCGGCGGCTTTCTTCTTTGGGAAAGACGCCTTCTATCCCTGCATTATTTATACGCTCGTAAATGTTGCCTACACGCTGGGACTCAAGCACGTGCCGGTGCTCGATATCTTCATAATCGCCTGCGGTTTCGTCATCCGCGTATACGCAGGCGGCGCGGCGACGGGAGTGCCGGTCTCGTCCTGGATAATCCTCATGACGTTCCTGCTTGCCATGTTCCTCGCCCTCGGCAAGCGCAGGAATGACGTGCTGATATTCAATGAGACGGACGTAAAGACGAGAAAGGTCATTGACGGTTATAATCTCGCGTTTATCGATTCGGCGATGATGGCTATGGCCGCCGTCACCATCGTCTGCTACATCATGTACACCAAGTCGCCCGATGTCATCGAGAAATTCCAGACGGACAAGCTGTTTCTCACGTCTTTATTCGTGATCCTCGGAGTGCTCAGGTATATGCAGGTCGCCCTGGTCGGGAACGGGTCAGGCTCGCCCACCGACGTCCTCCTGAAAGACCGGTTCATCCAATCCATCCTCGTGGCCTGGCTGGTTGCGTTCGGGATCATTATCTACTGAAGAGGACTCTATGGGTGCAGGATCGGGCAATTTGCTGCTCGCAACGAAGTATGCGTTCTTTGCCGGCATCGCCATCGTAACCAATGTGGCAGCGCAGCGGTTGACCCTGGCCCTCTATAGCGGCCCTATGGCCCTCTATGCCGCCATGGCAATCGGCACCCTGGCCGGTCTGCTCGTGAAATACGTGCTGGACAAGAAGTACATTTTTTACGTCCGGGTGGAGACGCGCACCGACGACGCCTACCGCTTCGTCCTCTATTCGGCGATGGGCATTATTACGACTATGATCTTCTGGGGCTCGGAGCTTGCTTTTAACGCGGCTTTACAGTCCGACAAAGCAAAATACGCAGGCGCAGTGCTGGGCCTGACTATCGGCTATCTCACCAAATACCGCCTGGACAAGAAATTTGTCTTTGCCTCATTGCTGGCTGAAAAGGTGAAATCCCTGTAATCGGCAGGCATGACGTGAGCCCGAATGGCCGCCTCTACTACTGTCCGCTAGGGTTTTCCGTGGGTGGTGCGTATAGTGCGATCAATTGCTCGCGGACCCTCATCACGAACTCTGCGGGGCCGGAGACGAATTTGATAATGCTTTTCCTCCGCGCTTTATCGATAATGATGATCTTGCCGAAGTCGAGCATCGAGCCGAGAGTCGGCTGGTAAAAATCGATCGTCTCTATCCTGTCCAGGGGCATATCGTAATGCACCGGCACCGGAAAACCGGCCGTGACAGAAACGCAGGAGCGGGTCAGCTCCAGATGGGACCGGCGCAGGATATTGTATGCGAGGGCGCCCCATAGCAGGCCGAAAGCGATGAGCACCACCGCGTTGAACCCTTGAGAGCGCAAGGCCAGACACCCAATGATAGTAATCACTATCGGCCCGAGCATTATGGCCCCATGGCATTTTGCCCCGTATATGACCGCTTCGTCCGTTGCCGGCTTGTCGTCGATCGGATTCATTGAACACTTATCCTACCATGTCCTAAATCCTTCGACAACATGTGCTTGCGGTCTTTACCGTCCGGCCCCCAGGCTACTTCTTTTCGGGTGAGTGGTCCTTGTGACGTAACTTGTAGACTACTATTTGGGAAACGTTGGAAAACCACCGCCCTGCCTGACGGTCCGCGGGCAGGACGAACCGGGCCAGGCCGCTGTCGCCCATACCGCTGCACGTGCTCTTGCAGTTGATCACCTCGGTATTCGGCGTGCCTTTATATGTGATCAAGCCGCTGACCGCAAGCAAGGCATATTGAGCGCCGGCCATTTTGGTCGCCTCGTACATGGACAGAACGGCGGCGTAGCCGTCGGTTGCCTGAACGACTATGTAGCCGTCCATATTTTGTGTGTCGATGCCTGAAGCCTTCAGCACGCTCAGCAATGAAGGTCCCTTCCAGACCCCTGCCGTGTTGGTGGTCGATTCAGAGGCATTGAAGGTCAGTTGCGTCATCTTCTGCAGGGCGGCAAGGTCATAGCTCTTCGGGACGATTCCCTCCCCGGAAACGACAATAACGGACGAGTAAAAGTGCGTGAACGGGACTTTTGCGCCCCCCTCGTATTTACTATTGACATGTATGCTGGGGACGGCTTGATACACTTCAATCTTTGCGACGTCCCTGACCGACCTGCCCGCACCTGCCAGATCGCATCTGCCTCCCTGGCTCGTCTTGCCGTTGCCGACGCACGTGACAGCGATCTCATTCGTGTTCGTGGAGAACTTGGGGTTTAATTCGCCCACCGAATAGAGCGCCCTGGACCCGTCCTTGCCTGTAACGAGAACAAAACTAGCGTCGACCGTATTATGGTTTATGTCATTTTGGGCGTATGGGGGTTGCGGGAGACTGATGCAAGGCACGGTCGAGTCGGCATAGCACTGGTATTGATATCGATATTGAGGATCGGCGCCGAATTTTACATTTGCGCCCTGCAATATGTTCCAGAATGGGCCCGACGCCGAATACTCGCCGGGGTTGTTGACATTGCCGGTCACCATATAAGCAGAGACCGGGCCGCCCGACATAAGGAGCATAGCCGCTGCTGCAACTGCCGTGGCAAGGTGGAAACTCTTTTTCATATCTCCTCCTCCTAAAGGATCAGCCTTCCCGTCTTTCCGTCTGTAGGCTCACTTTCGTGAACCCCTCGGAAGAAAGCAGGTCGAGGACGTCGACGCACGATTGCACGGTTAAATTCTTGTCAGCCCTGACGTTAATCGGCCGGCTGCGGTCCATCGCCTCCAGGCGCCTGCGCAGGTCATCAGGCGACAGGGGGACCGAATCGAGATATACCGCGCCCCTCGCGTCTATTATCACTGTATGGCCCTGGGCTGCCTCGCTCTGGGCGGCCGATGCGGCCGGCAGCGCCACGCGTATCGCGCCGCTGGCCACAAAGGACGACGTGGTGAGGACGATGGTGAGAAGCACCAGGATCACGTCGACCAGAGGGATGACGTTCATGTAGTCAAAGCTTTTCTCTTCCATGTTCAATCTCCCAGCGAAGGAGAAGCTCCTTTACGGATTTGAGAAGGAAGTTGTAGAGAATGACGGCGGGTATGGCGACAACCAGCCCGACGGCCGTCGCCTTTAGCGCGAGCGCGAGCCCCATCATGATCTGTGACGTATCGGCCAGACCCCGCTTGCCTATTTTTGCAAAGGTGAGCATGATGCCAAGCACGGTGCCGAGGAGCCCGACATAAGGGGCGTTGCTGCCGACGGTCGCTATCAGATGAAGACGGCGGATGAGGTCGAGCTCCAGCGCGCGCTTGTCGGAATACGCGTCGAGGCGCAACCGGCGGAAAAAGAGCCTGCGCTCGATTGCAACCGTTACTGCGACGATGCTCATCAATACCAGAAATCCGATTACCGCGAAGTCAACTGCATAATGAAGCCAATCCATCTTGCCCCGGTCCTTTCAGTCCGCCGCTTATGGCCTTAATATGACTTGCGCAAATTAAGCGCCCGGCTTCACCGAAAAAAGGATGAAAAATGCCGTGCCTCCCTCACCACGCCCTACCTCCCGGTTCACTCAGGCTACAGACGGTGAGCGTTATATCCAAACAGTAATATCAGTATCCGTTATATACCACGCACCATAACGCACCGTCAATTATTTTCAAAAAAGAGATGGACCGAACAAATCCTTGACAATTCGTTATGCTACATTGTATATAACGAAAATCGCACGCGCCCAAGAGCTTCAACCGACAATAGACCAGTGACGAATGAAGACCAAAAAGATGGAGTCTGACCTGGAAAGAGAGGAACGATCATGAAAAAGTCATTTGCTCTGTACTGCGCCGGGCTTGTCCTTGTTCTGGCAATCCATGCGGTCCCGGCAGAGGCCCTTACCATTGGCGGCCTTGTCAGGCAGCCGCTAAACCTCGGCGCGTCCGAGCTTGCAGCCCATTTTGAGAATACGACGGTCCGCGTGACAGAAGTCGCGAGCGACAGGCAGTTCCACGGGGCGTTTACCTACCGGGGGGTTCCCCTCAGGACGCTGTTGTCTTTGGCTTCCGTCCGCAAGGAGGAATCGAGCTATCAGAAACCGCTCGACCTCGCAGTAATAATCAAGAACAGGGAAGGCAAGACCGCCGTGCTGTCGGCCGGAGAGATCTTCTATCGGAACGGCGGTGAGATTATCGTGGCGTTCGCCGCCGAGCCGCTGATGCCCGGCCACAAGAATTGCGGCGCCTGCCACGGCCCGGCCGTCTACCAGCCGGCCCTCGACCAGTTGGCGCGAAAGATAGTTTTTCCGAAGCTTGTCGTAACAGGCGACTTTTTCACCGACCGCAACCTTGAGGATGTCATAAGCATCGATGTCATAGAAATGCCGACGAGGGCAGACAAGAAGCAGATGAAAGGACTTCTCTCGTCGCCGAAATTCAGTGTCTCGGACGGCAGTGGAAAGGCCGTTGAGATCACCGACCTCGCCGGCTATCGCCGGGTGGAGATAGACCTGAAGGATATGAGCGAAGGGAACGGATACCACGGCGTGAAGCGAGTGAGCGGGGTGCCGCTCAAAGATATCCTGGACAAAAACGGCATTGGCCGCGACTCAGGGGGCATGGCCCTCGCCTCGTCGGTCGACGGCTACAGGGTTCTCATCTCTTATGGCGAGCTTTGCCTCAACCCGGCCGGTGAGCGCATACTGGTGGCCGACAGCGTTAATGGAGCGCCCGTCAAGGAAGGGAAATTCACTCTGTTCTTTCCCGACGATACCGCATACGACAGGACTGCGAAAGCCCTGAGCAGGATAGAGATGGTCGGGCTGGGGCAGAACGCGCGGATTTTTGTTATCGGCGTGGGCTGCGCGGACACGAGCCTTTTAACCCTCCAGGCCATCTCGCACATGGGAAGGGCGGACGCCTTTGTTGCATCCGACGACGTGAAAAATCGATTCTCGCGGTATATCGGCGACAAGCCCGTGCTCTTCGATCCCTTCAAGAGCATGGCCCACCTCATGAAGAAGGACACAGCCGGGCTCACGGAGGAGCAGATCAAGGAGAAGGCCGAGGCACAACGCGCGAAGAACAACAAATCTATCGCGGACGTCCTGAAGGCGGGCAAGAGCGTGGCCATCCTCGAATACGGCGACCCGACCATTTATCCGCCATGGCCCGGCTGGCTCGATCCTGCCCTGAAAGAGCGCGTAGAGGTAGTGCCGGGTCTAAGCGCATTCAATGCCTCCAACGCGATGCTCGAAGGCAACCTCACATGCAGGGGAGGTTCAATCGTGCTCACTACGCCGAGGGCGATGACAGACAACGTGGAGCTGGCGAAGGCCGTGTCCAGGAACGGCGATACCCTCGCCGTCTTCATGGGCGTGAGGGAGATGCCGTCGCTCGTATCGGCGCTGCGCCGCAACTATCCGCCGGAAATGGCCGTTTACATAGTCTACAGGGCGGGTTATTCGAATAGTGCGCACGTGGTAAAAACGACTTTGGGCGAGGCCGTCGAGACGGCGGCGAAGGAGAAAGAAACCCACCTGGCGATGATCTACATAGTGCCGTGCCTCAAATAGAGGATCGTGAGGGCTGCGACCGAGGGCGGAGCCTTGCGAGTGCGCATCGGTCCCGCCCCTCACTTGAGAGCATAAGTGACCGGCAGGACTATCTCCGCTTTGACGGGAGGCTTCGGGAACGGTTGGACGTCGAGGATCGTGTCGACCACGTTGCTGTCGAGCAGCTCGTATCCGGAGCTCTCCATAATCTTTGCGCCCTCGATCCTCCCGTTCTCCTTGATGATGAACGAGACGGTTACACTGCCCTGCCAGCCCAGCTTCTTCGCGAGGGCCGGATAGGTGAGGTGGTTGAGTATAAGGTCTCGAATATAGGCGAAATGCTCGCGCAGGTAGCGCGTCCTCAGTGCCTCCGCCGATTCCCTCGGCGTGTGGCCGCTTCCTTTGGCATCACCCGACCCGCTGCCCACGCCGGTTCCGCTTCCAGTGCCCGCTCCGCTTCCAGTGCCGGTACCGGTCCCCGTGCCTTTGCCTCCGCCTGTCCCGCCCGCCGATGACCAGACCTCGTCCTGGGCGAGCAGGGGGGCAGACGGTGCCCCGGCTGGGGCAGGCCTCTCGATGAGAGGTTTTGCGGCCGGGTAGACGGGTGCTGCCGATCTCGCTGCCGGCCTGGGGTGGCGCTCAGCCCGGGCAGGCGTATGCCGGACTTTCAGCTTCGCCGGCACCTTCTCCGGGGCGCCGCCCCCTCCGCCTGCAGGAGATAGCATCAGCATGACCTGGACGGTGTTCGTCACCTGGGGCGTCCGGTTGCACAACATGCAAACGGCCAGCACGCAAACTACATGGAGGGTGAAGGAGATGAACGCCTCCCTGCCCAAAAAGAATGGTTTTTCCGCCCGCCCCTTCATCGCCCTTTAAGGTCGGGCGTCTCGCCCGGTATCATATGTCTTTCCTTTATCGCGCCAGGACCCGCGGGTGTGCGCCGATAAACCCTTTGTGAGGCCCTTTCCGTCGGGCCGCGGCCGCATAACGTTCCTCGGCCGCGGCTCACGGGCGGCAAAAACGCTACTCGCTATATATCATTCAGCATAACGAACGGTCAAGTAATTTTTTGTCGGTTTTATGCCGTTTTGTTCTTGACTGCTCGTTATGCCCCATAGTATATAACGTATATACGTTATTCCCTGGTAAACATAAAGCAACTTCCTGAAAGCCGTATGTGACAGTACATTACGCGTCGTACCGGAGGAACCCCGGCCCGTAGGGTAAGGGGAAGGTTCGGCGCGAGCAAGGGAAAAGAAAGGAGGTACCAGATGGTCTGTTACACGCGCAGCAAAATAAGCAGCAGCATTCTTACGGTTTGTTTCAGCATAGCTTTATGCCTCTTGTTGGCCCCGGCGGCGTTTTCCCAGGAGGCGGCTAAAAACCAGACGGTCACCCTGGGGCAATCCGACGTCATGCCGGCCACGGCCCTAGAGGCAAAGAAGCCGAGCGACGTATTCAACCTCGGCGTAGTGGAAGTAACCGGCGAAAAGGAAAAGATACGCACGCCGGTGGAGAGAATAGACTACCAGGAGATGCGGGAATTCAACGCCAACAGGCTGCCCGACGCGCTGAACCTGCTGCCCGGCGTAACGCTCTCGAACGTGGGCAACAGGAACGACTCCAACGCATACGTCAGGGGCTTCGGACCTACGCGCGTACCTGTGTTCCTGGACGGTGTACCGGTCTATGTCCCTTACGACAGGACTTTCGACTTCAGCAGGTTCACTACGTTCGACCTGTCGGAGATAATCGTCACCAAGGGCTTCACGTCGGTCCTGTACGGACCGAACACGATGGGCGGCGCGATCAACATGATCACGAAAAAGCCGGACAAACCCTTCCAGGGGGACGCGACCGTCGGGATAGGCTCGGGAAACCAATATTACGGCTATACGAATGTCGGCACGGCCTGGAAGCGGTGGTACCTGCAGGCGGGCGCGTCTTATTTCAACCAGGACTCCTATCCGATGTCGAACAACTTCACCAACACTTCCGTGCAGGGAGGCGGCAACCGCATAAACTCCTATTCCAAGGACGAGAAGGTGAACTTCAAGGTCGGCTTTACGCCGGATTACGGCCATGAATACGCCTTCGCGTACATCAACCAGCATGGCGAAAGGGCTCGCCGCCGGACGTGAGACCGAGCAACCTTGGCGGCGCCGGCCAGAATGCCGGGTACTGGCAATGGCCTAAATGGGACAAGGAGAGCTATTACCTCACCACGCAGACCCCCGTGGGCGACAAGAGCTACGTGAAATCGCGCCTCTTCTACGACAAGTTCACGAACTGGCTCGACTACTATACGAATGACTCGTATAATACCCTGCTCATAAACTCGAGCATGGGCGGGCGGAGCTATTACGACGATTACACGGCCGGCGGCATACTCGAAGCCGGGACGACGCTGATCCCTTACAACACGATCAAGGCGGCTTTCCAGTATAAGAGGGACAGCCACAGCGAGCGGAACATGATGTACAACCTGGGGACTGCCACTAAGCCTGTCTATGTGTCTCCGCCGTGGGCGCACGACGACAATGCGACGACATCCATCGGGCTCGAAGATACCATCGATTTTACGAAGAAGTTTTACGGCATCGCCGGTCTCAGCTTCGACCAACTAGACGGGCTGCGGGCAAACAAGATCGTATATAACGGCACCAACCCCGCGCCGATCCTGCATGACTTCAACACTAACTACGCAACTGCCTGGAACCCGCAATTCGGTCTTTTCTACCGGCTGACCGATACAGCTAAGCTCCACCTGACCTGGGAGGAAAAAACAAGGTTCCCCACGATGAAGGAGAAGTATTCATGGGGGCTCCCCGGCAGGAACGGGCAGACGATCGAGAACCCTTCCTTAAGACCGGAGCGGGCGAACAACTACGAGTTAGGTTATGACGAGGTCTTCCTGAGCAAGATCCGCTTCAAGGCAGCCCTGTTCTATAACGATATCACCGACGCCATCCAGTCGGTCACATTCACTTCGGCAGGCACCACCTACAACCAGAACCAGAATATCCAGGAGGTCAAGCAGTACGGCGCCGAGCTGCAGGGGATCGTCTCCATACTGAAAGAATTGGAAGGCGGGGCCAACTACATGTACCTCGACAGGCAGAACGCGTCCAGCAATGCCACGGTAGCCGCCTACAAGCTGACGGATGTGCCGAGAAACAAGCTGTTTACATACCTGAAATACCAGACGCCGGTGAAAGGCCTGAGCCTGCTCGGCAGCCTCGAATACAATTCGCAGCGCTACAGCAGCACGACACCCTCCCCGTACGGCTACATAGCCGGGTCCTTCGCGGTGGTCAACTTCAACGCCGCCTATGTCATCACTCCCCACTGGGCCGTCAGGGCTGGGATCAATAACGCACTCGACAGGAACTACCAGTATGTAGTGGGCTATCCGAACCCCGGCAGGATGTACTGGGCAAACCTGACGTACACTTTTTAAGCCGGGCCGGCTCTGTAATACCCGGCCGGTAAATTCGTATCATCCTTACCTCCTTGAGGGGGCGGGCGGCGAGAGCGAGACGCCGTCCGCCCTTCCGCCGCTTTTTCGGTCCCTCCGCAGTGCGCTTAAAAGCGAAGCAGGCATAGCTCTATCCGCTTTCGTCCTGAACCGGCCGCCTTACGGCCGGGAAATAGTGACAATAAGCCCGTTATTTGTTAGATTTAACACATGAAACCGGGTCGCCATGCGTCTGCCGCCCTCTGTCTGCTGGCCGCGTTGCTTGCCTTTTCCTGCGCAACGGTCGGGCAGCAAGGGCGCATCGAGAACCTGACCCCTGAAGAGCTCAAGCAGAGGATCGAAGCGGGCCGCGGGCCTTTTGTGGTCGATACGAGGACCGAATATGAATACAGGCAGGAGGGCCACCTGCCGGGGGCGGTCAATATACCGCCGTACGAGTTCGGAAAGCTTTCCACGCTGCTCCCTGCCGACAAGGGGACGGAAGTTGTCTTCTATTGCAGAGGGTTGGCCTGAGATTCGAGCAAACAGGCCGCGGTCGCGGCCCTGAATACAGGCTATCTGAAGGTCGGGCTGCTCCAGGGCGGCTACCCTGCCTGGACGGCCAAGGGCTACGCCGTAGAAAAATAGCTGCTGAAAACGGACGCATAACGGACTTTTAAGGACTGGGGGTAAGCCGATGTTGTTCTCTCGCATGTTCTTGCCGACGATGAAGGAGGAGCCGAAGGAGGCTGAAGTAGTAAGCCACAAGCTTATGCTCCGCTCAGGTTTTATAAGGCGGCTTTCCTCCGGCATCTACACGTGGCTGCCGCTGGGCCTCAGGTCTTTGCGGAAGGTGGAGCGTATCATAAGAGAAGAAATGGACCGGGCCGGGGCGCAGGAGATACTGATGCCCGCCGTGCAGCCGAAAGAGCTGTGGGTGGAGAGCGGCAGATGGGACTTCTACGGCAAAGAGCTTCTCCGGTTCAGAGACAGGAACGACAGGGAGCTTTGCCTCGCTCCGACGCACGAAGAAGTCATCACCGACCTCGTACGCAAGGAGCTGCGCTCCTATCGCGAGCTGCCCCGCAACCTTTACCAGATACAGACGAAGTTCCGCGACGAGATAAGGCCCAGGTTCGGCGTGATGCGCTCCAGAGAGTTCATCATGAAGGATGCCTACAGCTTCGACGCGGACGAGCGGGGGGCGGAAAAGAGCTACATGGAGATGTACCACGCTTACGAGAACATCTTCAGGCGGTGCAGTCTCCGGTTCCGTCCGGTAGAGGCAGACACGGGAGAGATAGGCGGCAAATTCTCGCATGAGTTCATGGTCCTTGCCGACACGGGTGAGGATACTATCATCTCTTGCGATTCCTGCGACTATGGGGCGAACCTGGAGCGGGCCGAGGTCGGGGCCGCTGCCCCGGTTTCCGCGAAAAAGGCGGGTGGGTCGCATAAGCGCGTGGAGACGCCGGGTAAGAAACGGGTTGAGGAAGTGGCCGCATTCCTGGATGTGCCCCCGGATAAGCTCGTAAAGACGCTTCTCTTTATGACGGACAGGGGAGTTGTGGGCGCCCTTGTGGCGGGCGACAGGGAGATAAACCCGATCAAGCTCAAGAACGTCGCCGGCTTCAAGTTCGTTGAGCTTACGGGCGAGTCGGTCATAGAAGAGGCCACCGGCGGACCCCTGGGTTTTTCCGGCCCCATCGGCCTTTCCATCCCTCTCTTTGCAGACAACGACATCCTTTCGATGGAGGATTTCGTCGTAGGCGGAAACGAAAAGGATGTCCATGTAACGGGAGTCAACCCCGCAGATTTCAAAGTCGAAGGCTATTACGACCTCAAGGTGGCCCGCGCCGGCGATGCGTGCCCGCGCTGTGGCGGCCGCCTCACCGCAACACGCGGTATCGAGGTCGGCCATATCTTCAAGCTCGGGACGAAATACAGCGAGGCGATGAATGCGACCTTCCTTGATTCCGAGGGACAGGAGCGGCCGTTCGTCATGGGCTGTTACGGCATAGGGGTGGGCAGGACGGTCGCGGCGGCCATCGAGCAGAACCATGACGCCAACGGCATCGCCCTGCCTTTCGCCATCGCGCCTTTCGAGGTGGAGGTCCTGCCTGTAAACACGTCCCACGCCGAGAGCATGGAAATAGCCACGGACCTTTACGGCGCCCTTTCGGCGGCCGGGGTCGATACGCTCCTCGACGACAGGGACGAAAGGCCGGGCGTCAAGTTCAAGGACTGCGACCTTATCGGCGTACCCCTGCGCGTAACGGTGGGTGAACGGGGCCTCAAGGAAGGAAACGTCGATATCAAGCTGCGCGCCGAGGAAGCGCCCGTCAGGGTGCGTAAAGAAGACGTCTTCGGAAAGGTGATGGAGCATGTTGAGAGAGCACGCGGCCGGTGAGTACACGCCTAAGGAAGAAATCGCCGCAAGGATAGCAGGCCTGAAGGCCCTGATGGCTAAGTCGGGGATCGACTTCTGCGTGATCGTGCAGAACGTCGATCTATTCTATTTCACCGGCTCGACCCAGAAGGCCACCCTCGTCGTCCCGCTCGACGACGAGCCGCTCTACTTCGTCGCAAGGAGCGTAGGACGCGCGCGGGTGGAGACGCCCCTTGCAGTCATAGAAGCGAAGAGCGACAGGGATATGGCGAATGCGCTCCGGGCAAAGGGGATCCTCAAAGGGAGGGGCGGCATGGAGTTCGACGTCGTCCCTGTAGCGGTTTTTCAAAGGCTTTGCAGCCTTATGGGCTTCAGCGATTTTGCGGACGTATCGGACCTTATAAAAGAGCTTCGGATCGTAAAAAGCCCGTTCGAGATCGAGCAGGTGCGCCGGTCGGGGGCTATCTGCGATGCAATCTTCGCCGAAGCGCCCAAGGTCATAAGGGAGGGCGTGAGAGAGGTCGACATCGACGCTGCGCTGGTAGCGGCCGGCCGGCGGTTCGGCCATCAGGGAATGCTGCGGATGAGGGGCCTCAACCAGGAGATGATGAACCTGTACGTCACGGCCGGATACTCGGGGACGGTGGCTTCTGCGGGCGATGTGCCTATTGCCGGCCTCGGCGTCACGCCCGCAATCGCCCAGGGGTCTTCAATGCACGCAGTGCAAAAAGGTATCCCGGTCCTGGTCGATTACGGCGGCGGTTACAACGGCTATATCACGGACGAGACGAGGCCTTTTGTAGTCGGGCGGCTGGACGAGACTTTCCGCAAACCATTCGAGGTCGCGCGGGAGATCGTGGAGGATGCGGGTTCCTTCGGAAAAGAGGGCGTAGACTGCACCGCCATATATGAAAGGGCTTACGCATCTGCGAAGAAGGCCGGCCTGGAGCAGCATTTTATGGGCTTCGGCCCCGAGCGGGTATCCTTCATCGGCCACGGGCTCGGTCTTGAGATCAACGAGTTGCCGGTTGTAACGGGGCGCCACAAAAGGATGCTCGTGGAGGGCCACATTTTTGCTTTCGAGCCCAAATTCGTCTTTCCGGGTAAAGGCGCAATAGGCATAGAAGTCGATTTCATAGCCCGTAAAAACAAACTGGAGCGTGTCACCGGCACGCCCATCGATCTCGTAGAATTGTAGCCGAAGAGAGGCCGCAAAAAAGAAGAATCATAATTGCATGGGCCGCCCCACGCCGACTGTAATGTCGCCGCGGGGCGGCTTTTCTTTACCTGCCTGCCCTATTTGAGGACGTCTTGCGGAAAGTGGGGCGCCCTTCTTTTTGCAACTCACCTTGTACTGGAGCCGGTAGAGCTGCTTGGCGGGTTGCTCGGGTTGCTAGGGTTGCTGCTTCCGCTGGAGGACATCCCGCTGGAGCCGGCGCCATACCCCCCGCTGCTCCCCTGGGGAGCCGGCTGCGAGCCCATGTTCCTGTTTGAGCTGCCGGCCGCCCCGCTCGCGTCAGGGCTCGATGCCGAGTTCGTCATCGAGCGGTCCGAGCCGCTGCTCTGCTGGTTCTGCTGGTCCTGGCTTTTCTTGCCTCCGGCGAGCGCGTCGGAGACACCGAGGGACCACGCGGCCATGAGACCGAGGACAAGCACGACGATGAATACCCTGTTTCTTTTCATTCTTTCTTACCTCCTTCGTACCGCAAATTAATCGTAATGTAATTATGTTTCAGGGCATGTCAATCCCAGCGGAAAGAAAAGGAAAAGAAGCGGCAATGCGGTACGAAAGCAGGAGAAACTGCCTAACCTACTATGCGATGGAGAACAAAGCTCACTATCGAAAAAACGAAGCTGAAAAGGAGGGCCCACAAGAAGCTTCGCACGTAGAAGCCAGGGACGATGGCACTCGTCAGAAGGACGAGCAGGGCGTTCAGCACGAAGGTGAAAAGACCGAGGGTAAGGATGTTGAGGGGCAGGGTCAGGACGATAAGCACGGGCTTGATGACTGCGTTGATAAGACCCAGGACGAGGGCGGCAACAATGGCGGCGGCCAGGCCATGGATGGCGATTCCGGGCAGAAGATAGGCGGCTATGAGGATCGCGATGGTAGTGACGAACCAGTTTATCAGTATATGCATGGTTTTTACCTTCACCCATTGTAACCCCTGAAAAGCAAAAAGCAAGGGAAAAGATGCGAAAAGGGCGCGTAGTCGATATCGGCCCGGCTCGATATTATTTGCCTGTCGTCGGGACTTTGTAATAAGATAAATACTGTTTACGCTTCTTATGCAGGCTATCGGTTCGTATTAAGTTACTTTGCGCCGCCTGGGGGAATGATATTCCTCACGGTTGAAGGAAAGTGGAAGGTAGTGCAATGCGTCGCGCTCTAATCACGGGCATAACGGGTCAGGACGGCTCTTACCTGGCGGAATTCCTCCTGTCAAAGGACTATGAGGTCCACGGCCTGATCAGACGGGCAAGTACGTTCAATACAGGCAGGATAGACCATATCTACACGGACCCGCACCAGCCGGGCGCACGCCTTTTCCTCCATTACGGCGACCTTTCCGATTCCGGTCAGCTTGGCAATCTTGTCTACAATATCCGGCCCGACGAGATATATCACCTGGGCGCGCAGAGCCACGTCAGGGTGAGCTTCGATATGCCCGAGTACACGGGAGACGCGACCGGCATGGGGACCACGCGGCTCCTTGAGGCGATACGCAGGAGCGGAATCGCCACCAGGTACTATCAGGCCTCTTCGTCGGAGCTATTCGGCGCATCGCCGCCTCCGCAGAGCGAGAAGACGCCCTTCCACCCACGAAGCCCTTATGCTGCATCGAAGCTCTATGCGTACTGGATGGCGGTCAACTATCGTGAAGGCTATGGACTTTTCGCCTGCAACGGTATCCTTTTCAACCACGAATCGCCGAGGCGGGGCGAGACGTTCGTCACGCGCAAGATTACCCGCGCTGTGGCGAACATCCTCAAGGGCACCCAGAAGAAGCTCTACATGGGCAACTTGCATGCCTTGCGCGACTGGGGCTTCGCCCCGGAGTACGTGGAGATGATGCACCTCATGCTCCAGCAGGAGCGGCCCGACGATTACGTTGTAGGGACAGGAGAGAGCCATACGGTTAAGGAGTTCATCGATGCGGCTTTCTCGTATATGGGCGTGCAGCTCGAATGGCGTGATGAGGGAGTGAACGAGGTAGGCATAGTCGCGTCCTCCCGATGGGAGCACCTTGCGCCGGGCGCTGCTTTAGTCCACGTCGATCCCCGCTATTTCAGGCCGACGGAAGTCGAGGCCCTCAATGCCGATATCTCGAAGGCCCGCCGCGTCCTCGGCTGGGAGCCGCGGGTGACCTTCGGAGAGCTGGTCAAGATTATGGTTGACTGCGATGTCCAATCGGTGGGGCTGTCTTCCGCCTGTGAGGGCCTGGCCGCATGCAGGAGCAAGGGTTTCAACTATACGAACCACGACTTTTCCATCTACGAGCAGATCAGGGAGCATTAAGGCAGCTTGCGAGCGGGGATGAAGGACAAGCGTATCACCATTACCGGCGGTAAGGGTTTTCTCGGCACGCATCTCATCGGGCGGATGCGGGAGCTGGGCTATCGCAGCCTTACGATAGCAGACCTGCCCGAGTACAACCTCGTCGATATGGCCGATGTGCGGCGTCTTTACGAGGAGGCGCGGCCGGATATAGTCATTCATCTCGCGGCGAAGGTCGGCGGTATAGGCTTCAACCAGGAGAACCCGGCCTCCCTGTTTTACGAGAACGCGATGATGGGGGTCCAGCTCCTCCACGAAGGTTACGCGCACGGCATCGAGAAGTTCGTGGCTCTCGGCACGATCTGCGCCTACCCGAAGTTCACCCCTGTGCCGTTCAGGGAGGACAATCTCTGGGACGGCTACCCCGAAGAGACGAACGCGCCCTACGGCCTGGCCAAAAAGATGATGCTCGTCCAGTCGCAGGCGTATCGCCGGCAGTACGGTTTCAATTCCATCTTCCTCCTGCCTGTCAACCTTTACGGACCGGGAGACAACTTCGACCCTGCGTCTTCACACGTGATTCCAGCCCTGACCAAGAAGTGTGTCGATGCAATTGACAGCGGAGAGAACGAGATCGTCGTCTGGGGAACGGGCAAAGCCACGCGGGAATTTTTTTACGTCGAGGACGCCGCCGAAGCGGTCATCCTGGCGACGGAGCGTTATAACAAGAGCGAGCCTGTGAACATCGGGGCAGGCTTCGAGATATCGATCGGGGACCTTGTCGCTTTAATAGTCGAGCTAACAGGGTTTAGCGGCAAGGTAGCCTGGGATGCGACCAGGCCGGACGGACAACCCCGAAGGATGCTCGATACCGCCAGGGCCGGCGCGGAGTTCGGGTTTACGGCAAAGACGGCTTTTCGGGAAGGACTGCAAAAGACGATAGAGTGGTACAGGCGCGGGAAGCGACAAGGCAAGTAACGGGGGCCGGGTGTTGCCCTGCGAATTGGTTACTCTTTAGCCCGCACCGACCTTGTTCCACCCGATTTCGCGAGCCGCAGCCTGGTTTTTTCATATTTTGTTGTTGCATTAAACCGGTCATATTTGGTAATGTTCTTCTTGATTCAAGAGACGAGATGTTTCCCTTCCGGTCCGTTTTAGCTTCAATGGAGGTGTAGCAAAGTGAAGAAGTTGTTTTTGGCCCTCTTTTTGGTCCTCGTGGCGGCCTCTTTTGCCTGGTCGGCGGAAAAGAAGCCGGCCGCTCCTTCACAAAACGAGGTGACCGTCAAAAAAGCAGACCCTGCAACCGGGCCTGAGAGCGTCGATTCCAAATATCCGATCGGTCCGGGCGACGTTGTCACCATCTCGGTCTGGAAAGACGAGGCCCTGACTAAAGACGTTGTAGTCCTGCCCGACGGCACCATCTCTTTCCCTCTTTTGGGCCTCATAAAGGCATCCGGCAAGACCTTGAAAGAGCTGAAGGCCGAGGTGGAGCAGAAGATTTCCGAATATGTCTCCGAGCCGGTGCTTAACGTAGATGTCAGGCAGGTCAACAGCATGCTCATCTACGTCATAGGGCGGGTGAACTCAACTATGAGCGGAAGGATCACCGTAAACACAAATACCAATGTCCTTCAGGCCCTGGCAATAGCGGGGGGACTCAACCCCTTCGCCAAGAGGCAGAGCATCAAGGTTTTCCGCCAGGAGGACGGCAAGACGAAAGTTTTCCGGTTCCACTATGACGATGTGGTAGATGGGAAGAACCTGGAAGAAAATATCGAGCTCAAGCGAGGCGATGTCGTTGTCGTCCCGTGATGCAGGGCCGGAAAGGGGGTCTGTTTGTTCAAGACGGGGAAATGGGATGTACTGTCCCTCCTGCTGTTTGCCTTAATATGTTTGCCGTCCTTTGCACGTGCTGCCGAATTCCGTCTCCTGCCGTCCGTGGCGGAAAAGCTGGAATATAACGACAATATTTTCGTAGCCCCGAACAACGCTCCCTCAAACCAGAAGATTTCACGATTTCATTAGTACGACATCCGGGCGGCTTGCAGCTCCTGACGAATACCGAGAAGCTCAATCTGGACCTGAACGCCCGGGTCGATCAGCTTTTTTACAAGGATAACCCTAATTTCAATTCCACGGACCAGTTCTACAAGGCGGGCCTCAAATATTCTTTTACCCCTAAGCTGGCCGTCTCTCTGCGGGGCGCATTCGACCGCGATTCAAGACCCGACAGGGAGTTATGTACACTTCGGGCATCGTCTTGAATGCGTTGAGAAGGGAGGTTTCGTCGGAGGGTTTCACGACCGATTATGCCCTTTCCAGCCTGACAACGGCCTCGCTCTCATACGACCACGGGCAGTATTGGTACAGGAACAATCGCGGCGTCGATACAGTGTACGATGCCAGCTCGCTTTCCTTCTTAAGGGACATCTCGGACTACGTAAAAAACACGAAGGCCCGGCTTACGCTTGGATATACGAGGTATAGCTACACTGGACTGACTCTCGACAATTATGAGGCGACAACCGGCCTCGAATACGCGATCCAGGAGAAATGGAAGATCCTGTTTGATGTGGGCGGCCGCTACACGGAAGCATATTTCCAACAGGCCCAATTGGCCGGCTTTATCGGGCACTGTCGTTGGAGGCACTCTGGTTTTCGTATCGCCGATACTTACTACGCAAAACGTGACGAGCACGGGACGGGGATTTGTCGGGAAAGCGACGTTAGCATATGCCGGGGAGAAAACAACGGCGAACCTGGCCTCCGGCCGGGACGTAATGCCTGCCTACGGCTCGCTCGGCGCTGTCGAGCGTACGTTTGTCACTGCCGATATCAGCCGCAAATTTACCTATGAGCTTTCCGGCTCCCTGAGCGGAGGATACTTCTTAAACAAATCAGAGGCGGGGCAGTTTTCGGCAACAGCAATCAATTCAGAGACGGTATACGGCACCGCAGGCATCCGATACCAATTCAACAGGGACATGTATATGGAAGGGTCCTATAATTATGTGTGGATTGACAACAAGGCGGCGAACCCTACCAGATAGCACACAGGAACATGGTCATGGTCCGGTTTTTTGTGCAGCACGCGATCCTTGAGTAAGGATGTACCGTTGAGTGTTTCATAGTCAGGCAGCCCCGGGCTTTTATTCCGGCCTCCCGTTCACTGCTTCTTAGAGTTCCCGCTGGAGAAAAAGTATCTCTTTGTACTGAACCTGAACAGATAGCTTAAGGCGTAACCCCTTAGGCGGTACCCCCCGTTCCTTGCTAAAAGTTTTTGCTCTTTTTACCGATAACATATTTGCGGCCGGATGGGCTCGATAGTACACTTCAATATTAATTTGCGTCGCCATAAAGTTCGTAATACAATAGATGCTGTTGTGTAATGCATTTGGGTAGTTACAGTTGTTTACTAATATTTTAAGCTTGCAGGTCCAAAGGGTTGAAAATCACCCAGCGGCGGTAGCCTCTCCAGAGGCTATCACCTATCAAAACGCTGTTTCGAACAGGAAACAGTGTCATGTAGTTTTGTAGCTCTTCCTGATATTCGATACCCCATTTGCCCCGATATAATGATGAAGAAAAGCGCGTTTTCACTTGCCCTTGCGTGCCTTATTCTTAATCGGTCTCACATCAGCGGGGTTTGCCCATGAACCATTCAAACGTCACATAACGGTTTACGGCTCTTCTCCCTTATTGGACAAGTACCCGGCCGGCATAGCGAAAACCTACGATCTCGTTATAACGGAATGGTGGAAGAGCGCCTCGGTTGCAAAGGTCAAGAGAATAAATCCGGCCATTAAGGTGATATTCTACCGCGATCTGGCCGGTATTATAACCTCTTATGACGATTTCGGCGAGGCTTCGAAACACCCTGACTGGTTCGTAAGGGACGCGGCGACAAACAAACGTTTGGTAAAAGAACCCTTTGGCTGGTATCTCATGGATATAACCAATGCCGGGTTCCGCCGGCATCTCATACGGTACCTCGGGCAGAAACTCGCTGCCTATCCAATGTTTGACGGCATCTTCCTCGACGATGTGTATGCAAAGATAAATCCGGAAAGTTTTGTCGTCGAAGGCGCAAAAACCCCCGGCACCGTAAACCCTGCTTACGTTCAGTCATACAGCGCCGCCGTCTCTTCCTTCTTGAAGGACGTTAAGGCCGCTTTACCGGGCAAGACGATTATCATCAATTGTGACGATGCCAGGGAATATATCGAGCACGTGGATGGGGTAATGCTGGAGGGATTTATCCATGGGTCATGGCAGGCGGCGACCTATTACAAGGACACGGTAGGCTGGCTCGCGGACATGCATGCTTTTGCGAATGCCGTATTATCCGACAAGATCGTCCTTGTGCACAGCGGCTCTCAGGGAAACGGAGACGCGTTACATAACCAGTTTCTGTTTTGTTTTGCGAGTTTCCTGCTGCTTTCCAATCAAAATACCTATTTCTTCTTCGACATTCCCTCAACCGGCACTCAATTGCTTCCATACCCAGAATATACACGAGATATCGGTCCATCCCTTGAGTCAGTGCCGTCTTCCATGTTTGCAACGACGGTTGTCAAACGCTCTCTCTCCTCGTCGCTGTCGGGGTGGAGGACCGGGGGTGTCCCACCCGTCCTGATTTATGCCAACGGCGGCTCCGCGCTGCAGTTCGTAAGTAACAGCCAGAACGGGTCCTATCTCGAACGGTGTATCAATCTCTCGGGCGCGCCGGTTGGCAGCCTGAACATATCCTGCTCGGCAAAAGCCTCCGGCGTTGTCGCCGGTTCGGATTCGTGGATGAATTTTGCCCTTCTTGGAAAATTCTATGATGCGAATAACAACCTCCTCCTATCCGGGGCCGACCTGCATTTCGATCCTGGTACGTATGGTTGGAGGGCCTACAGCATTTCTTTTCAATTGCCGCCGTCTACAGACCGCTATTGCGTCGCCGCGCTCGGTCTTTTCCCGTCCGCATCAGGGACTGGGTGGGTGCAGAACCTGCAGATTCCGATGTCAACCGGTATGACAGGCTGGGCAGCGACGAGCGGTGTCAGTATCGTCCAAGACAACGGAATGCCGGCCTTGCAGTTTGCGAGCAAGGGGCCGAACGGAGCGTACCTGAGCCGATGCATCCGATCTTGCCGGCTCGAATAGGGGCAGCCTCAACATATCGTGCTCGGCCAAGGGCTCGAATGTGCGCAGCGGGCCCGTCTCCTGGATGAGGTTCGCGCTTCTGGGAAAGTTTTATGATGCTAACAATGCGCTCCTTCAGGCAGGCGCCGATTTGCCTTTCGATCTGGGCACCTATGACTGGAAAGCCTACAACGTCTCCTTTCAACTGCCGCCCGTCTACGGACCGCTATTGTATCGCCGCGCTCGGGTTCTTCCCCTCGGCATCAGGGCACCGGCTGGGTGCATAACCTGCAGATTAACTCTGTCGCTCCGGCCGAGCAATGGTTTAAGAGGAGATTTCAGCAGGCCACGGTCCTTGTAAACCCGTCAAACGCTGTCGTGGCGACAGGTATTCCGAATGGGCTCATGCTTCAGCCGGAAACTGCTATCATTATAGATCGATAGCTCCTGATTTATTTGGTTTTGTTTAGGTTTTTCCATAAGCAGCGGAGTTTCTCGGAATGAGCCCTCAGCAGAGCAGCACGATCTGGCAGAAGTATGTGAAGGGGGGCAAGAAGGAGATCATCCTCGGAACACGAGGACGTCGCCACGGGGAGAAGAGGAGCCTCACCGAGGAGCAGGAACGACATATCCAGAAGCTCATCGTCGACAAGACCCCCGATCAACTGAAGTTCCCCTTCGCCCTTTGGACCAGAGAGGCGGTCAGGCAGCTTGTAGGAAGGCAGTATGGGATCGACATGCCCATAAGAACGGTCGGCGAATATCTGAAACGGTGGGGCTTCACTCCCCAGAAGCCCGTCAAGAGGGCAAAAGAACAGAATCCCGCAGCGGTCGAACGGTGGCTTAAGAGCGAGTATCCGAAAATAGCGCGCACTGGCCAAGAAGGAAAAGGCAGAGATTTACTGGGGCGATGAGACGGGCGTACAGAACGAGGCGAACAGGGTCCGGGGCTATGGGCCGAAAGGCGTGACGCCCGTTCTTAAGGTGACCGCGAAACGGGCGCATATCAGCATGATCTCCGCCATTACCAACGAGGGGAAGGTCCGGTTCATGGTCTACCGCGAGGCGATGACACAGGCGAAGCTCATCGCCTTCATGAGTCGACTTATCCGCGATAGCGGGCGGAAGGTCTATCTGATCCTCGACAACCTCAAGGTCCACCACGGCAAGAAGGTAGCCGAGTGGCTGGAGGCAACACAAAGAGCAGATAGTCGTCTTCTATCTTCCGTCCTATTCTCCGGAATTGAATCCCGACGAGTACCTGAACGGCGACCTGAAAACCAGGGTTCATTCCGGCACCTATGCAGGCACTGAGGCGGACCTGAAACATAAGACCCAATCCTTCATGAGAATGCTGGTGAGAAGACCGCATCGCGTAAGAAGCTATTTTCACCATCCCGATGGTTGCTTATGCCCGGTGAATAGATTCAGGTATTTGATTGCCGGATCAAATATACGTGTAAATACGAAGGCCAAAAATGACTGGCGATAACCGACCCTAAACTGTAATGGTTTTCAGCTCTGTTATATTCCTGTTCTCTTCTTTCCCCTCGCGTTAGCAGCTTATCTGCTCACGCCTGATAGGTATCGGAATTTATCATTGGTATTGATAAGTTTAATCTTTTATGAGTGGAACTGAGGGAAATATGCCACGGTCCTGCTCGTATGTGTGGCAGTGAACTACTGTGTAGGTTTGTGCTTGAGCAGTTCAACAGGCAAAGGCGGGTTACATGTTCCGGGCTTAGTGCTGCTGATCCTATCGATCTCTGTAAACCTGTGGCGCCATATTTTTCAAATACTGCCGGCTTCGTAGTAGACAACGTAGATCGAGATCATGGGATCAGTAAGACGGCTGCAAATTGTACCGCACGTACCAATCGGTCTCTCGTGTTCTCACGTTTCGGGTATCTCTCGTATATCATCGACATCTATAAAGGAGATGTTAAAATGCGCGAGAAAAGTCTAACCCGTTTTTCGACTTATGTGGCCTTATTTCCGCTGACATTGGCAGGGCCAATCGTCCGGTATAGAGATGTTGCTTGATCAGCTCGCCAGCAGGGGAGTGTCGGTCAACAAATTTGCCCAGGGCGTCAGGAGATTTGTCATTGGACTCGGGAAGAAGCTGCTCGTGGCAAGTACCGTCGCTATGGTGGCAGACCAGATATTTGGCCCCCTGCCCAGCGAACCAACTGTCAATGGGCGGCCTGGCTTGGACTAGTCTCTATGCGTTACAGATTTATTTCGATTTCTCCGGATACTCCGACATGGCAATAGGAATCGGCCTGATGCTTGGTTTTTCATTTCCGGAAAACTTTAACTACCCGTACGTGTCAAAGTCCGTTAGAGAGTTTTGGCGGAGATGGCATATTACCCTTTCCGCCTGGTTTCGAGATTATTTGTATATTCCGTTGGGAGGAAACAGAGTAAGCGAATACAGGAATTATTTGAATCTGGTTATCGTGTTCGCCCTGTGCGGTTTGTGGCATGGAGCGAACTGGACGTTTATAGGTCGGGGACTGTGGCACGGGATTTTTTTGATACTGGAAAGAACGAGATTGGGAAAGCTTCTTGGGTCAGTCGGGAGTCCGGTTGCACAGATTTATACCTTGCTAATTGTGACCACAGGGTGGGTTTTCTTTAGGTCAGAAAACGCTGTCAGAAGCGTTTGCCTATCTTGGGCTATGTTCGGTTTAACGACCAAGGGCGGCACTGGTACGGTTATGGAATTCATGAACGTTAAGGTAGTTCTGGCTCTGATCGCAGGAATCGTTGGGAGTACCCCGGTGGCACAAATGGTATCCAAGTTCCTGCTGAACTATATAGGCTAATAGGTCTGGAGTTGAGGGTGTGGCTGGGCGTTTGATTATGAGCGCGGATGTGGCGTACGTCTTCGTCATAATGGGCCTGGAGTGTTCTTCTCGCTTGCCGGCGATACGTATAATCCGTTCATTTCCGCCAGGTTTTAGTCATGTGCGCCATTGTCCCAGGTCGATTCGAGAAGAAACGGACACAGGGTTTATACGTTTATACTCTGTGCCGGATTCTACATTCTTATCTGCTCATGCTACAAATGTTTCTTCGCTCTGATAATATGGAATAGCGAAGCCTGGTGACCCGGCAAGAATATCAGACCTTAAGCTCACTGAGTTTACAGGTTATTCGCGATTACCAGGGGGAACTATGAAAAACTATTTCAGCCAACCATTTCGGGTTTCGGAATGGCCTGGTTAGGTTAAACACCTTGATCAACATGCGGTTCTTTCACGTTTCACCTTCACTACGGAGTTGTCCTGGGAAGAGAGTCATGGCTGTTTTATGACGATCCAAGAGACGGCGTAAGCTTGCGCGACTTCCGGGAGACAGCACGTATTCAGTGAACACAGATTTGCAGAAAGCGAGAAACAAGGTTATTCAGCTCAGACAAGGCCTAGAAAAAAGACGCATTAAATTCCTGATCGTGGTGGCTCCGAGCAAGCACACGATATATCCAGAATACCTACCGCACTATTCACCCGTAGCCGACAGGCGTGCTATAACCAGGCTGGACCAGATGGCAGCTGCTTTGAAAGGTACTGGCGCGGATTTCATTGATTTACGTGCCGCTTTGCGGGCGAAGAAGAATTCTGGACAGTTACTATATTCGCGCACGGGAACGCATTGGAATCCATTGGGCGCATTTGTGGCATATGAAGAGATCATGAATGTGGTGTTGAGTAAAGGACTTGAGGCAGACCCCTTGAGGCTTTCCGAATTCCAGGTAGAAGTGCAGGGATGTTAGAGCACAAGGAGATATCGCAAGAATCATAAACGCATCTGACTTATCGCTGGATTCAAGAGTTGTGATGCGACCACTGAATCCATTTAAGGCCATAACGGCAAACGTCAGGCAGCATTATCCTTATAGAATTGAGACAATTGCAAAAGAGAGGCAGGGCAGAAACCGGGTAAAACTACTTATGTTTAGAGATTCTTTTGCAATAGAGCTGATTCCATATTTGTCAGAGAGTTTTTCGAGAAGTGTTTATGTTTGGGCTAATAAGGTCCATTTCTCAATGGTAGATGAGGAAAAACCTGACCTCGTGATATTGGAAATGGCCGAGCGATACCTGGGTAATTTATGTAACCCAATGGCTTGAAGATCACCGCGACACGATCGAAGTCTTCTACTTCCTGCGTACGCTCCCGAGCTGAACCCCGATGAATATCTCAACAACGACCTGAAACAGACGATCCACTCCGGGGTTCAGGCCCATACCGGAAAGGATTTGACACACAAGACACACTCGTTCATGAGAAGGCTCATCAAGAGACCTCATAAAGTAAGGAGCTACTTTGGTCATCCGTCAGCTGCATATGCTGCACGGGGTTGAGGTGTTTAATTGCCGGAGTAATAATCGTTATAAAACAGAAATTATGACAGCTATGGCCTGGGCCCATATACGGTATTTTGAGTCAGGCCAAAATCGATAGCCGGTAAACTGGTTAATTGAAAAAATACGCGAAAGGTACTGCGATATACGGCACGTTGACGGGAGATTCTTCGAACGCGTCATTGAGCCAAAGGACATTGGGGGCGCTCGGGTGGAGTTTTCTCGATAATTTTGCCAATCAGAGTATCCAGCTCGTAGTCGGCATAGTCCTTGCCAGGCTCCTAACTCCACGAGAATTTGGGTTGGTAGGAATGATTCTTGTTTTTACAGGTATTGCAGAATCATGTATTGACAGCGGGTTCAGCCAGGCGTTGATCAGGAAGAAACTATGCGATAACGAGGACTATTCGACCATGCTCTATTTTACTCTTGGGATCGGTGTTCTCTTCTATATGGCTCTATTCTTTTCCGCAGGGGCCATAAGCCGATTCTTAAGGAGCCCAGGCTAATCGAATTGATACGCGTATTGGGACTTGGCATAATCATAAGCACGCTAGGGCGACTCAGCGAACAATGCTGATCAGAGGCATGAATTTCAAACTTATGACGAAGATAACGCTAATTTCTTCGGTAATTTCTGGAAGTACAGGAATAGCCATGGCATGCTGCGGATTAGGCGTATGGAGCCTTGTTTACAGAATTCTGTGCCAGAACTTATTCGTCGTGGGTCTACTGTGGCGAGTGGAACAGATGGAAGCCTTTATTCAGCTTCAGCGGCAAAGCTTTCAGAGACATGTTCAACTTTGGCTCCAGGTTGTCGGTTGCCAATCTGATCAATGCAGCGTTTAATAACATCTACCTTCTCATAGTAGGGAAGTACTTTTGCGGCAACCGTCTGGGCTACTATACGCGTGCAAGTTTGTTTGCTGGTATGCCTTCCGCAGTTCTCACAGAAGTCGTCGGACGTGTAGCTTTTCCCGGTCACTAGCGTCAATACAGGATGATACCGACCGGCTGAAAGCCGGTTATAAGAAGCTGATTAAATGCACCATGTTTATTTCGTTTTTGTGTACGATGGGCATGGTTTCCGTGGCAGAGCCGATGGTACGAGCGCTCATAGGTGATAAATGGCTTCCCTCCGTCCCATATTTGAGACTCTTATGTTTTGCAGGCATGCTGTACCCGGTGCACGCTTTGAATCTGGATATGCTGAACGTCAAAGGCAGATCAGACTTGGTATTGAGACTGGAAATAATAAAGAAGGTCCTTGCGGTACCTACGATTGTCATAGGCATTTACCTGGGGATAAAAGCCATGATAGGGGGGATTAAGTTCTTTTATTTTTGCATATTTTCTAAATAGCTATTGGTCAGGGACTATGGTTAGATATCCCCTGAAGGAACAGATCATGGATATAGTGCCGTCGTTCATGCTTGCCCTCGTGATGGGCGTTGTTGTCTTTGTCGCGGGCTATCTTTTGCCGCTAAGGCCGGTCACTGTATTGCTTGTCCAGATATTGATTGGGGCGTTAATCGTGCTGGTTGTTGCTAAAGCTGTCCGAATGGACGCGTACCTATATGCCAAGGAGCTTATATCGGAAAGGCTTCAGGCTGTTAGCAAAGTGTAAGAAGACAACCAGGGATGGAAGCACTAGAGAACGGAATATGTCTGATGGGATCCGAAACGAGTAATTACATGCTTGTAGACGGCAATCCATCCAACTCTGCAGGCGTTGCCTGAGTGAAGAGACCTATGGTTGCAATAATGAATAAAGTTTGTCGGTATTCCGTCAAAATAGCTATCAGGAAAATAGGTAAGGTTCTTAATAAAATGGGCAGACGAAGGCAGTGCTATGTTTGCAAAAACACATTCAATCATTTCACCAAGTATAATAACGGATACAGGGGCATGCCGGAGTTTATGAAGCATTTGGATATGGTTGGTAGTGACATAGATAACTTTGGTTGCCTATATTGTGGTTCTCATGACAGGGAAAGGCACCTGTTTATGTTCTTCGACAAAATGAAACTGTGGGACGACATCAAGAAAGCTAGGATACTACACTTTGCTCCGGAAAATAATTTGTCACTTAGGATTCTCGCATTAGACCCATCTGAATATATAATGGCAGATCTGGAGCCTCAAGATAAGAATGTTAAGAGAATCGATATAACAAAAATTCCGTATAATGATTCTGTCTTTGATCTCATTATATGCTGTCATGTATTAGAACACGTACCCGATTATCTGTGTGCTTTAAGGGAGATTTATCGGGTCTTAAGGCCGAATGGAATTGCAATTCTTCAAACACCATATTCCACGTTCCTGAAACACACTTTTGAAGATGAAAACATTAATACAGATGAACTGAGGTCATATTTTTACGGACAGGCAGATCATTGTAGGGTGTTCAGCGAATACGATTATTTTAGTGCTTTAAGGCAAACGGGCTTTGTGCTTCAAATTGTCAAAAATTCTGATTATTTCGATAATAATGTTTCATTTTATTATGGAATCAATAAAAGAGAAGATCTGGTTAAGGTGCTTAAGCCCGGAAGCTATTAAAGGCGCTTGTCGGAAGAATGGATGCCTTTGTTTCTATCGTGGTGCTGTCATCTGCTGATTAAGCCCATGATCATAATGTCGGTACAGATGTTCACTCAAGTATTATTAGCCCTTGGAGTATTTAAAGGCGTATGTTGAAATGAAGAAATTGTCTCAGACAGGCTTCAGTTTGTAAGTAGGGTGCGAGGAGGCGACCCGACATGGAAGCACCGGAAAAGCCCATATACGTAACGAGGCCATTTTTGCCTCCCCTGGAAGAATTCCAGGAATACCTGAAGGATATCTGGGAGACGAAGTGGATGACCAATAACGGAAAATACCACCAGGAGTTGGAAAAGGCGCTTTGTGACTATTTGGCGTGAAATATATTTCGCTGTTCTCAAACGGTACCCTTGCTCTCGTAACCGCCCTGCAAGCCCTCAGGATTACCGGTGAGGTAATTACCACACCGTTCAGCTTCGTAGCGACGACGCATGCCCTCTGGTGGAATAACATCAAGCCGGTCTTTGTCGATATTGAGCCGAAGACGTTCAATCTGGATCCCGACAGGATAGAAGCGGCTATCACGCCGAAGACGACGGCGATCCTGCCGGTGCACGTCTACGGCAATCCCTGTGATATAAAGCGTATAAAGGAGATAGCCGATACATATGGGCTGAGAGTTATTTATGACGCCTGCCACACATTTCGGCGTTACGGTCGACGGAGAGCCGGTGCTGAACTTCGGCGACCTATCGGTGATGGCTTCCATGCGACTAAGGTGTACACCACCTTCGAAGGTGGTGCCATCGTTTGTCACGACGAGGCCATGAAGAAGCGTATCGATTTCTTAAAGAACTTTGGCTTTGCAGGTGAGACCACGGTTGTGGCGCCGGGGATAAACGCCAAAATGAACGAATTCCAGGCGGCTTTGGGCATGCTTCAATTGAAATATGTGGATAAGAGCATTGCAAAGAGACAAGAGGCTGCTAATCGATACCTTCAACATTTGAAGAACGTAAGTGGTATCTCAAGCCTGGAAGACATTACGAAGTTGTGCACCATTACGAGTACTTCCCTATACTTATATGCGAAAAAGAATATGGGAGATCGAGAGATGATGTTTACGTGTGCCTCAAACAAAACCGTATTTTCGCCAAAAGGACCTTTACCCTCTTATAAGCCAGTTTCCTGCTTACAGGGGCATTGAATCCGCGCGACCGGGCAATATGCCGGTTGCCGAGAGAGTTACGCAGGAGGGTACTGTGCCTGCCCATCTACCCCGACATAGGCCTGGATGTTGTCGATCAGTATTGCAGACATCGTTAGATCGGGTGGGCGATGAAGATAGCGATCATGCAGCCGTATTTTCTGCCGTACATAGGCTATTTTCAGCTCATGAATGCTGTTGACGAATTCGTGATCTACGATAACATCGAGTTCACGAAGAAAGGGTGGATTAACAGAAACAGGATCCTCGCAAACGGAAGCGACTCCTACGTTACCCTTCCACTGAAAAGCGATTCCGACTATCTCTGCGTTAAGGATAGATATCTGCCGATATATGGCCCACTGAGAGAAAGAAGATGTGCAACAAGATAGTCGCATCTTATAGAAAGTCGCCCAACTTTGATTCCGCCTACCCGGCAATAGAGAGTTGCATTCTCTTCGACAATCCGAACTTGTTTGCGTTTATCCTGAAACTCTTTAGAGGTCGTAAACAAGTATCTGGAGATACGAACCCCGTTCGTCATATCGTCAGGGATTCCGATAGATCATTCCAAAAGGGCGGAGGAAAAGGTCATTGCCATATGCAAGGCCAGAAAGGCGAGCAGTTACCTCAACCCCATTGGGGGAACGCAATTATACAATGTTGAGCACTTCAAGGAAGAAGGCTTGGAGTTGTGTTTCCTTGAAACGATTGATTTTAGTTATAAGCAGTTTGGCGATAATTTTGTCCCGAGGCTATCGATACTCGATGTAATGATGTTCAACGGAAAGAGCCAGATCAGGCAGTATCTGGAATCGTGCTACGCGGTGATCTGAGCGAATGAATCTGAAAGCTTAATGCGCGGCGATGCATACGATGCCTCATAGTCTCGCTTATGTGGAATGGTGAATGAAGCCCATTGGCGGATATGTAGACCTTGAGCTGCCGAGCGGTAAGGAGCTATACAGGAATGCAATACGGCTGCATACAGCCCGTAATTGTTTGGAATACATTCTCAGGGTTCTTAAACCGGGTAGGGTGCTGCTGCCATATTACATCTGTGACGTAGTCCTGGACCCAATCATGGCACGGGCTGGACTTCAAGTTCTACAATATCGACGAAGATCTGAACCCTATCCCTCCCCGGGCTCTTGATTCGAAAACGGTATTCCTATATGTGAACTATTTCGGAATCAAACAGAAAACAGTCGATGAATCGTGGTAATATCAGCAATGTGATTATCGATAATGCTCAAGCATTTTACTCGAAACATCAAGATCGCGCATACTCGTTTAACTCGGCAAGGAAATTCTTCGGTGTTCCCGACGGGGCTTATCTTTTTGTAAGGCGAAGCTAAAAAAGCGGTTCCCGTTAGCCACCTCACTTAGTACAGAATCGATCACTTGTTAAAGCGATTAGAATTCGGTCGAGAACGGGGCTACCAGGCATACAAAGCGAATGAGGAGTCTCTTAAAGGGCTGCCAATAACGCGTATGTCACGGCTTACCCATCGAATACTCGACTCGATAAATTAAGAAGAAGTACGAAGAAAAAGGATAAACAATTTCCCCGGTATTGCAGGACCGGTTGCACGGCATAAATAACACTGTTTTCAGGATAGAGATATTGATCCTGCCAATGACGTCCAATGGTTTATCCATTGGTTGTCGACAGTGGGCCATCCTTGCGATCGAAACTTATTGAGAACAGGGTTTTTGTGGCGAAATATTGGCCGAACAGGGAAGGATGGTTCAAAGCAGGAAGCTATGAGGAGTATTTGCACGAGAATCTTATAGCCTTGCCGATTGACCAAAGGTATTCAAGTAAGGCTATGTCGAGAATGATACGAATAATCAGAGATAACCTTTGATCGGTTAGGAAATACGTGAGCAGGCGTAATAAGCAGAACGGCCTACACTTGGGCGCATTAGCCCGATCGCCTGACATCTTGAAAGTGGGGGGTTAACAATGAATATTACTGGAAGATACGTTTTGCTACGTGCTCCAGAGATGGAAGACGTACAGATTCTTAATAGATGGGCAACGACCCGGATATCTGGCGGCTGCTTGGTGGATGGCATTTCCCATATTCGCGTTTATCGACCGAGAAATGGATCGCAAATATGGATAATAATGATTTCAATGGCCACATCTTCGTGATAGAGGTCGCTGATAAAGGGCCCATATGGGACTGCAAATATTGTTAATATTGATTGGAGAAATAGAAACGCTTTTCATGGGATGATGTTGTGCAGCGAAGAGGTAAGGCGGCAAGGATTTCGGCCGGGATGCCGTTATGGCAGTTATGCGGTTTGCATTTGACGAACTTGGTCTTGTTCGTCTTGACGGAAATATGATCGAGACCAACACACGCTCCATAGATTTCTATACCAGGGCATGCGGATGGGAGATTGAGGGGAGAAAAAAGAACTGGTTTTATAGAAACGGTAAGTACTTCGATAAAGTAATCGTCGGCATTACAAGAGAGGCCTACCATGAGTTGATCGTGAAGTCTCAATACTTGGGCTCCTTGTCAACCCCTGATATTATGGAGGTGTTCTAAAGGGATGAGTCTTGCGCGTAAATAAAGAAAGTGGCTTGTTTAATACGACAATCGTTGCTACCGCTGCCAAAATCTTGAGAACATCAATATGAATCTAAAAGTGATCCCTGATACGGAGTTCTTAGCGAAGCCTCCCTTGGTTAGCGTCCACATGATCACATACAATCAGGCGGTATATACGTCAGGCTATCGACGGGGTCTTGGCGCAGATACTACTTTTCCCATTGAATTGGTCATCGGCGAGGACTGTTCTACGGACGGTACGCGTGAGATAGTCTTTGAATACCAAAGACAACACCCGGATCTAATCCGCCTTGTTGTGTCTGACAGTAATGTTGGAGCGAGCGATAATAGCAGGCGAAGCTTGGCTCTTTGCAGAGGAAAATATATTGCCTTTTGCGAAGGCGACGATTACTGGACAGACTCGTACAAGCTTCAAAAGCAGGCCGATTTTCTGGGGTCCAATCCCGATTACTCACTTGTCCACAGTGATTTCGGGGTTTACGTTGAGAACTCAGGCACCTATTACGAATCCAGTTACAAGGAGTTGGGGTTTTCGCCTCCTTCAGGCTACGTCTTCGAGGACTGCTCGAAACGCTTACCATTAGGACATTAACCGTGCTGGCGCGTGCCGAAGCAGTGCATGCGGCACTTCAGGAAATAGAGCGTGATGGCCGCCCATGGGAGATGGGTATTTCCCCCTGTGGCTCGAAATCGCCAGGCGGGGTAAGGTCAAGTACCTTGATGAAATAATGGCGGTTTATAGAATTTCCCCGGGTACGGCAAACCGGCGTTCTGATCCATGGCTAGTTCGAGTTTTACAAGGGGGCGCACGATATCGGGCTGTTCTACATCGAAATATGTCCGCTCCAATGACCTGCGGGAAAGGGTACGCCAAGGGTATTTCCGCTTTATGCTGGTGAGTGCGCTCTCTCTCTACAATAGAAGCATTATTTCAGCCGCCGTTTTCCGAGTTTGGAGTGGCCGGCGTAAAAGACCGTATCCTCCTGCTTGGCGCCCGCAATTCTGTGATCTGGTTCTTGTTGTGCTCGGTCTTAAGGTTTCTCAGGCTACTACCATGGAAGTTTTGGCGGAACAGGCCAACGTTCCACTGAGTGATGATCAATAGATAAACCCGGGGGCTGACTTAATCCTGTTTCGAGACGTGTTTAGGGAGTGAGAATGGAGTTAAGTGTTGCGATTGTGTCATATAATCAATTATTCAACCTGTTGAAATGCGTTGCGTCTCTCCGAGCATATAGCAAGGGGATCAATTATGAAATCATTGTAGTAGCGTACCTGTTCAGTCCTAAAAATCTTGCAGCCCTCCGCAATGCACTCCCAGACGCAGAAATTATCGAAAGCAATGAGATTAGAGGCTTTTCTGAGAACTACAACCTAGCACTAAGGAGAGCACGGGGAGATTTTTGCCTTGTCCTAAACGACGATACGTTTTTCGAAGACGATACTGTTCGGATATTAATGGAAACGTTCAAGACTTTGTCTGATGCTCAGTTCGTCATACCTCTGGTTTTGAATTATGATGGCAGTGTCCAGATTTGCGGCAGAGAAAAGTATGGATTACTGGACTGGTTTTTGTTGTATATGCCTTTCAACGTCAATGTAAGAAATAAGCGGAGTGCCGATAAGACAGGGATTTTCAAGACGGGAGGCATATCCGGTTGCTGTTTTATGGCTCGGAGAGAGGCGCTTTACGACCTGGGTTGTTTTTGCGAAGATTACTTTTTCTGTCCGGAGGATGTCGCCCTATCCGTTGAAGCGGAGAAGAAGGGTTACGGCATATATGTAAACACGGCCGGGACCGTCATTCATCAACATGGGGCAACCGCAGGACCGATTCACGATATCATTTTGCCCGTGGCGTTGCGGGGAACCTCTCTTCTGATTGGGAGACAATACGGCTGTGCCGTTGAAATGATATTTATGGCCTATACGTTTGGGCTCCATTTTTTGCTCTATTTGGCCTGGCACTTCAGGAGGGGGGACGACAAGAAGAAGATATGGATTCGAGCGTGCAAGAACGTTATGAGGCATAGTTTTTCGTCCCTGCCGCCCAAGATGCTATTTCAAAAACTGTACCGCAATAAAGGAATGCTATAGCTTGGTGCGGTCTGCCGCCACGGAGCTGCCGGAGAGGGATTGATGCACGAAGTTTGGGTATGGGTTATTGGTATCCCTTTTGGTTTCTTTTTGGCTATTCTGCTTTTGATAAATGCAAATGCCGGCCTTCTGCTTTACGTGCTTGCGATGCCCGCACTTCAGCCGCTCATGAGAATGACCATGATTATCCCAGGCTCCTAAGCAACGATTGCCTTGGGTGGGCCGTGGCAGACGATGATGCTCCTGGCCGGCATATGGACGGTAATGTCGTCGAAAGTGAGGCTCTTAAAAATGCCTGGTGTGAAGGCTTTCCTGGCGCTCTGGCTGATCATGGGCATAAGTATCATACTAGCTCCAGGCAATGCGGGGCTGAGGATAGGCTGGCTCACCCAACACATGCCAAAAACTACAGACTACGTGGAAGCAATAAAGGAATGGAACAGGATCGGCAGCTTCATTTTTATCTATATACTTGCAGGGCTTACACTTAAGGGAGAGAGAAACATATGACGATTTATTACGTGTTGTTGTTGTCCCTACTGGTTCCGTTGGCGCTGGGAATGTATCAGTTCGTCTTTCACGCCGGGTATGATTCGGATGTTCCATAGTCGAACACTATAACAGGATCATGGGTACGTACGGCAATCCTGTCGAGCTCGCATGTCATCGAACTTTTCCTTTGATCTTATGTATCACTATTGCCATGGACAGTAAAATGAAGCTAGAAGGCCGGTTTTTCTCCGCATCTGGCGCCGTGTTATTGGTTTCCTTTCTGTTTCTGACCTATACAAGGTCGTCATGGTTTGGCGTTATGGCGGGAATTGTGGTTATTGGACTGAAAAGGAATAAGGGTCTGCTCATTGCAGCGCCGCTCCTGGCAGGGTTCGTGGTGCTTCTGAGTGCCTTTAGAGTCCATACGCCTTGGAGAATTTGCTAACGGTAACCTGGCCTTCAGCGGAAGAATTGGGGCCTGGAGCGTTTTGTTGCCTCTTGTCAAGGATCATCCATTGCTCGGTCACGGGCTGAGCAATCTTACCGCCTTTACTCAAAGCGACCACGTCAGGCTTCTTCTCGAACAGGCTTTCTGGGCTGGATAGCCTTCCTGTGCCTTCTTTAGGCCTTCTCAAGGCTCTTCATAGGGCCTATGGTTCCTCGCAGCCCGGAATCGAAAAAAACTTCGTCTTGGCCTATTCGGCTTACTTCGTGTGCATGCTCGTTATGGGTTTTTCGGAGACAAACGCGATGTTCCAATGGTTCGTGGATACCGGCAGGAATGGTCTTGTCGAAGAGCATACGCGGTTCACTGAAACCAGTGGATGTGAACATGTCTCATTCAGGTTTTTCGAAGGCGGCTCGTTTAGGTTATTCCACAAACTACTGACACTCTTATAAGATGGGCTGATTGACGGACGCATTTCTTCGAAAGGCCAACCATTTCAAAGGAGTATTTAAATCGCGCCCACTCGTAGGAAGCACGCCCAGCAGATGTACCTTGTAAATCCTCCCATTGGAAGGAGATGATGTTTATGAGAACGACAAAACGGGCGGCCCCCGGAGCACCTGTAAAGAAATGTTTGGCAAAGGAAAAAAGGAGCTTTGACGAAATCCTTGAAGGCTTGCAGGCCAAAAGGCATATAGCTGAAAAGGTGCTCTCGCGCTTGGAGTTTCTGAAGCCCTCATGTCCAAACATAGTCATACTGGAAGTTGGCGCTGCACAGGGAGAGTTTCTTATAGCCAGCCGGGAGTCGGGTTATCGTTGCGTCGGCCTTGAGCCAGTTGATATGGCCCGTCATAATGCCAAACGATTGTCGGATCATATGGGAATAACTATAGAGATGGCGGGTGGCGTGGTCGAAGCAGTGCCATTTAAATCGGAAAGCTTCGATTTCGTAATTGCAATGTCTGTAATAGAGCATGTAAACGACGTCGAGAAAGCCTTTGTGGAAGCTTACAGGGTGCTCAAGCCCGGGGGTATTTTCTTGTTCAATGCTGCGAGCGCGATGTGCCCGAAGCAAGTTGAAATCAGTGGTTTTCCTTTTTTTGGATGGTATCCCAACTCTCTCAAGCTGAGGATAATGAATTGGGCAAAATTGAATAGACCCGAGCTGGTCGGATATTCAGATACGCCGGCCATCAATTGGTTTACGCCCGTCAAAGCACGACGGCTGCTTTTTAAGCACGGCTTTAAAAAAAGCCCTCTACGGGCTGGGGATATCCTGGCGGAGGGATTTGAATATGGGGAGATACAATTTACCGCTTCTTCAGCAGTAAGGAGTAGTAAATTTCTCAAATATATTGCTGATGTTGTCTTTACAGGTTGTTTGTATGCAGCGGTAAAGTTGTAGCCTGACATCCGAT
>CAWFRA010000010.1:0-71410 GCA_963818095.1 uncultured delta proteobacterium | reverse complement strand
CGGAGCAGAACATGGTGGGCGCAGCGGTCGGCCCCTCGGCAAGGGGCAAGCTCCCCTTCGTCTCGACGTTCGCCGCTTTCCTGACGCGTGCCTTCGACCAGATACGGATGAGCCGCTACTCGAACGCAAACGTAAAATTCATCGGGTCGCATGCGGGCGTTTCGATAGGGCGAGGACGGACCGTCGCAGATGGGCCTCGAAGACATAGCCATGTTCAGGAACATCGCGGATGCAGTCGTACTCTATCCGGCCGATGCATATGCAACCGAGAGGTGCGTCGAGTGCTGGCCGCAGGCCACCGGGGCATCGTCTATCTCAGGACCAACAAGGGGCGCTACGCCTGTCATCTACGGCGCCGCTGAGACATTCGAGATAGGCGGCCTGAAGGTGCTGAAGAACAGCGGCGCGCGACCGTCTCTGCGTAATCGGTGCGGGCGTGACGCTCTTCGAGGCGCTTGCCGCATACGACGAGCTTAAGATAGAAGGCGTCCCCGATCCGGGTGATCGACCTATACTGCGTCAAGCCCATCGATGGCCTGCTCGCCTCACGGAGGCGCTACTCGGGGTTAAGCATTGTCGTTACCGTGGAAGACCACCACCCCGAAGGGGGGATAGGCGAGGCGGTGCGCTCCGCGCTGGCCGCCCCTGCAATTGCAGTCCACAGCCTGGCGGTGCGAAAGGTCCCGAGGAGCGGCAAGCCCGTTCCGAGCTTCTCGATTACGAGGAGATATCGCGCAGCGCCATCATAAAGAAGGTAAAGGAGCTATTATGAGGCCGCAGCAGCTTAAGACGCGCATCTTTCTGGACGGGGGGAAACACGGACGAAACGGAAGAGGCGATACGTATCCTCCCGGTTCCTCGACGGCCAGACGACAAACCCGACGCTCATCTCAAAGAACCCCGGCATCCGCGAGCGAATCCCAGCGGGGCGAAAAGTTCACTCCCGAAACCATCTTACGGAATTTTACAGGCAGACGGTGTCAATAAGATCTCGGTGATGGTCCCCAGGGGCTCCATCTCCGATCGAGGTTTTCTCGGACAAAGAAAACGAAGGCCGAGCAGATGCTGAAGCAGGGCAGGGAAATGTTCGGTTGGATACCGAATGCCCACATCAAGTTCCCCACCATCCGCCGAAGGGCTCAAGGCTGCCTCGATTGCTTCGTTAAAGAAGGGATGCGCGTCAACATGACCCTCTGCTTCACCGCAGAGCCAGGCTGCGGCAGTCTACGCTGCGACGAGGGGCGCCCGCCGGGCGCGACGTTTTCGTCTCGCCTTTCATAGGAAGGCTGGACGACAGGGGCGAGAAGGGCATGGACCTCATCGCCAATATCCTCAAAATGTACAGTGAAGGCGACGGCCACGTGGAGGTGCTTACTGCGAGCGTAAGGGGCCTCGAGCAAATGTACTGGCCGCAGTCGCACTCGGCACGGACATTCTCACAGCCGCCCTTCGAAGTGCTCAAATCGTGGAGCGAAGAGGGCACTGCCCCGCGCCCGGGGCCGGGCTACAAGTACGCGCCCCCCGGGCCTTAAACCCATCCGCTATCAAAAATATTGACCTCTTCGAGGGATTGGTCTTGAATACGACATAAAGCACGAGCTGACCGATAAAGGTATGGAACGTTTCTCGCAAGCACTGGAACTCGCTCATAAAATGACGCTCGCATGCCCAAAGACCCTATTCCAACCCCGCTCAAGTCCGCCGGAAGGCAGCCAGGCCGTGATGCCGCCCGCAGAATACAGCCAGGGGGAGATCACCATCGACAGCCGATACCTCCAGACCTGCGACATCCCGATGGCCCAAGCCCAGGGTGGAGCCGTTTACGCTCGTCATCATGGGAGGCGCCGGGAGACCTTAGCAAAAGAAAGCTGGTCCCCTCCCTCTTCCACCTCTTCGCAGGCGGCGAGTCGCCTGGATAATTTCACCGTGCTGGCCTTCGACAGGATAGACATGGACGATGGCGGCTATCGCTCGGCGATGGAAGAGGCAGGCAAAGCAATTCAACGACGCCGCCCTGGATGCCGGCAACATGGGCGGAGTTCGGCCGCCATATGTTTTATGTCCTCGGCACGTTCGAGCAGGACGGGAGCTTCGAAGAAGCTGCGCGACCCAGATCGAGCGGGTCGGACCCGCCCACGTCTCACGGGACCAGGGACGTTTTCTTTTATTACATGGCGGTGCCCCCCAGTGTCGTTCCGATGGCCGTACAGAAGATGGAGGCCCACGGCCTCTGTAAGGGTGCGTTCCAGACCAGGATAGTGGTCGAGAAGCCCTCCGGGCATGACCGCAAGTCCGCCGCCCGGCTGAACAGGATCATTACCGGCGCCTTTGACGAGAACCAGATATATCGCATCGACCACTATCTGGCCAAGGAGCCCGTAGACAACATACTATTTTTCCGCTTTTCCAACGCGGTCTTCGAGGAAGTCTGGAACAGGCGCTACGTTGACAACGTGCAGGTGACGGTCGCCGAGGAGATAGGCATCGAGCACAGGGGCGCGTTCTACGAGAAGCGCGGGCGTGGTGCGCGACATCGTGCAAAACCACGTGCTGCAGGCCATCTCCCTTATGGCCCTGGAGCCGCCGATGGCGCCCTCGGTGCCTGAGTTTATAAGGGACGAGAAGACGAAGATCGTGCGCGCCATAAGGCCCGTGGATGCGGACTATATCGACAGGTTCATGGTCAGGGGCCAGTACGGGCCGGGTGTCGTAGACGGCAAGGAGGCCCCTGGCTACAGGAGCGAGGCGTCCGTATCACCAGCCTCGACCACCCCCACGTTCTTTGCCGGAGGTTCCTCATCGACAACCTGCGCTGGGCGGGCGTGCCCTTCTACATCAGGACGGGCAAGAGGATGCCGAGGCGCGTAACGGAGATCTGCATACAGTTCAAGAGCCTCCCGCTGCGTCTCTTCGGACGGACCTGCGATGTGCTCGAGCCGAACGTACTCACCCTCACGATCCAGCCGGATGAGCATATTGCCCTGAGCTTCCTCGTCAAGTACCCTTCTCCTCCAACCAGCTTTACCCGGTGCGCATGGACTTCAGTTATAAGGAGGCGTTCAAGACGCCGTACCTCGACGACTACGCGCGGATCCTGCTCGACATGGTAAGGGGAGACCTGACGCTTTTCGTCAGGGAAGACACCATAGAGGAGATGTGGGGCGTAGTAGACCCGATCAACGAGCGCTGGGAGTCGAACCCTCCCCCCGATTTCCCTAATTACCGGGCAGGACGTGGGGCCCTTCCGATGCGGAAAGGCTCATGCAGCAGGAGGGCAGGTCTTGGCTCACCACGTGATGACGGGCGGGCGGGGCATCAGCATCGTCGTTTTCGATGCACCGTCATCGTTACATCAATACATGGTAGAGAAATTCCGGGAGATATCGTCTGCGTCCGCAGCCGAACGTGGGTTCTGCACGGTGGCCCTGTCGGGCGGGCAAACACCCGTCGGTTTTTACAGTGAAGCGGCTGCAGCGGAAGGCATCGATTGGAGCAGGATCCACATCTTCCAGATAGACGAGCGGTTTGTGCCGCCTTCCGACAGCCGCAGCAATTTCGGCATGATAGGCAACACCCTTATCGACCCGGCGGCGGTCCCGCGTGAGAATGTGCACCCCATGCCCGTGAGAGGGGCGGATGCCGATGCCTGCGCGGTCGAATACGCCGGAGAGATCCGCGCCTTCTTTACTGCCCGTGCCGGCGTTACGGCCAAAGAGATGCCCGGGTTCGACCTGGTCATGCTGGGGATGGGCGAAGACGGTCACACGGCGTCTCTCTTCCCTGCCTCCGGCGCGCTGGAGGAGAGGGAACAGCTTGCGCGTGCCGTACCTGCGGAAGGCGAGCGGATCGTCCGCATTACCCTGACCCTCCCTGTTATCAACAATGCGAGAAACGTCTTCTTCCTCGTGACGGGGAAGGGCAAGGCAGAGACGCTCCGGCGGGTGGCCGAGGAGGGCGACGCGAGCCTGCCTGCCGCGCGCGTTAGGCCGCACGCCGGAAGCCTGGCCTTTCTATGCGACAAGGCCGCCGCGTCGCAACTGGCCGCCTTTATCGGGCCGTGATCTTCTCGCGCCTTTTCCCTGGCTGCAGGAAGAAAGCGCTTGTGACTAGATTTTATGATGGTACTTACTGAACCGGCGTAAAGCCGTACTGGCGGAAATGGCTGTCGAACGTAAAGACCGATTTAATGCCCAGATCGCGCATAACTTCAAAGCTTACACAATCGACCAGACTCAGGCCCCTTCTCGATGCGGCAAGCAAGGCCGCGATGCCGAGGCGATGCGTTTCCGGAGTCACGAATTCAACCGAGAGCACCGGCACGATACTTTCCTGGAATTCCCTCACTGCCTCAAGCCCCAGCCTGCTCTGGACTAAGGCGAAGGTCTCCACGAGAACGTAGTTCGTTGTAACCATATTCTCGTCGGACCCCGTGATTTGGCGTCGCCAGGTCTCGGCAGATCGCACATGGTTTTCGTCGTCTGCGTCGAGCAGGGCGTAGAGAGCGGATGTGTCGGCGAAGACTGCCATCTACTTGAGCGCCTCGGCTATATAGGCATCGTGTCTCCTCGACACGTCTTTCTTGCCCGACCGGAATTTTCCAACTATACCGAGCGCCAGCTTGCGCCTATCCCCTGAAGCTGCATGTGCTTTGGGCTCGATTGCGCCTTCAACGGCGTCGCGGATAACCTCCGCCATCGATACCCCCCGGCGGGCCGCTATCTTCTTCACCTTTATTGCCTGTTCCTCTGTCAACTGAATCTGTGTCCTGACCATCTGAATGCCTCCATGATGGCACAATCAGATTACATGATAACACTACATGCAATCATTGTCAATCCGATCCGCCATCCATGGACACCAGATAAGCAAGCCGCTCCACCGCCCGCAACACCTGTATTATATTACCCTTATTATTGGTACGAGGGGGCGACGCTAGCCCCAGTAATTGAATGCCTCTTCCTTTTTTATGAAGGGGACGACCCGCTAGAGCGGGTACCCCGACGAGCTTTGCTCGTGGAGGGGGCGACGCTAGCCCCCGTAATTGAATGCCTCTTCCTTTTTTATGAAGGGGAAGCTCCATGAGCTTTGCTCGTGGAGGGGGCGACGCTAGCCCCAATAATTGTACAGGAGATTTGCCATGAAAAGAAGGAGCGTAACGGTAGACGGCTGCACAGCCTGCGCGCACGTCGTGCACGCGACAAACGAGATCATCACCATTTATCCGATTACTCCGTCCTCCCCCATCGCGGAAATTTGCGACAGCAAGAGCGCGGCGGGCCAGACGAATATATGGGGCTTCGTGCCGAAGGTAACAGAGATGCAGTCGGAGGCAGGGGCGGCCGGGGCGGTCCACGGGTCGCTCTCCACCGGCTCCCTGACGACGACCATCACCGCCTCGCAGGGGCTCCTCCTGATGATACCCGACATGTATAAGATCGCGGGCGAGCTGACTCCTACGGTCTTCCACGTCACTGCCCGCGCCGTTGCCGTGCAGGCCCTCTCGATATTCGGCGACCATTCCGATGTAATGTCGGTCCGCTCCACGGGCTTTGCCATGCTCTGCTCGGCGAGCGTCCAGGAGGCGATGGACTTCGCCCTCATCGCCCAGGCGGCCACCCTGGAGTCGCGCGTCCCCTTCCTCCATTTCTTCGACGGCTTCAGGACATCTCACGAGATACAGAAGATCGAGGAGCTGTCCTTCGACGACATGCGGCAGATGATCGACGAGGAGTTGATCTTTGCGCACAGGCGAAGGGGCCTCTCGCCCGACCACCCCGTCATGCGCGGCACGTCCCAGAACCCGGACGTCTACTTCCAGGGCAGGGAGACGGTCAATAGGTTCTACCTGAAGGTGCCCGAGATCACGAAAAACTGTATGGACCGCTTCGCCGGTATCGCCGGGCGCCCTTACAAGCTCTATGAGTACTATGGCGCGCCCGACGCGGAAAGGGTCATAGTGCTAATGGGGTCCGCCTCCGAGACGGTGCGAAGCACCATCGATTTTCTGGCGGCATCTGAAGGCGCTAAGCTCGGCCTTATTACAGTGCGCCTGTTCCGCCCCTTCTCCGTCACGGATTTCGTAGCCGCCATACCGAAAAGCGCATCCGCGATAGCCGTGCTGGACCGCACGAAGGAGACGGCAGCGCCGGGCGAGCCGCTCTACATGGACGTGCGTACTGCGATAGGCGAGTCGATGGAAACCCACGAGGCGCCTTTCGACCGCTTCCCGAAGGTCGTCGGAGGCATCTACGGTCTCGGCTCGAAGGACTTTACCCCGGCCATGGTCAAGGCAGTCTTCAATAATCTGGCTGCGGCCGTGCCGAAGAACCGCTTTACTGTCGGCATTACCGACGACGTTACGAACAGGAGCCTGGACGTAGACCAGGGGTTTACCATCGAGGGTAAGGGTGTTTTTGGAGGCATGTTTTTCGGCCTCGGCGCGGACGGCACGGTCGGGGCGAACAAGAGCACGATCAAGATTATCGGCGGAGAGACGGACAATTACGCGCAGGGCTACTTCGTCTATGACTCCAAGAAATCGGGCTCCATCACCGTCTCGCACCTGCGCTTCGGCAAGGAGCCGATCCGCAACCCCTACCTTTTGTCTAAGGCCACCTTCATCGCCTGCCACAACCCGTCGTTCCTCAAAACCTATGACATGCTCGCCTCGGCCGCGGAAGGCGGCGTATTCCTGCTGACAACCTCCCAGCCGCAGGAAAAGGTGTGGGACAGCCTGCCCCTCGAGGTGCAGCGGCAGCTCATCGAAAAAAAGATGCGCCTCTTCGTCATCGACGCGGTGGCCCTCGCGGAAGAGCTGGGGCTGGGCAGCCGCATCAACATGATAATGCAGACCGCCTTCTTCGTGATCTCGAATATCATCCCGAAGGAAGACGCAATCCGCTCGATCAAGGAGCAAATCAAGAAGACATACACAAAGAAGGGCGCGGAAGTGGTGAAGATGAACTACGCCTCCGTCGATGAAGCCCTTCGCAATATCGTGGAAGTGCCCGTGCCGGACCGTGCAACCGGCAAGCCGATGCGCGGCCCCGTCGTGCCTGATTCGCCGCCTTTCGTGAGGGACGTCCTGGCACCTATGATCGCCATGAGGGGCGACGACCTGCCCGTATCCGCCATGCCGGTGGACGGCACCTGGCCGACCGGCACGACACAGTACGAAAAGCGCCGTGTCGCGGTGCACATTCCCGTTTGGGAGCCGGAGATATGCATACAGTGCGGTCTCTGCTCGTACGTCTGCCCCCACGCCACGATCCGCATGAACGCCTATGACCCCGCCCTGCTCGCAAGTGCGCCGGCCGCGTTCAAGTCGGTGGACGCCAGGGGCAAGGAGCTTGCCGGGCTCAAGTTCACCGTGCAGGTCGCCGCTGAGGATTGCACCGGGTGCGGCTCCTGCGTTTACGCATGTCCGGCGCACAAGAAGGATGCGGACGGCAAGCCGATGCCCGATTTCAAGGCGATCAACATGTTCCTGGCCGAGCCGATAATGGACCGGGAGGCGGCCAACTACGCGTTCTTCGGCTCCCTGCCTCTTCTTCCCCCGTCCCGGTACAGCGTGCGCAACGTAAAGGGGAGCCAGTTCGCGACGAGCCTCTTCGAGTACCACAGCGCCTGCGCCGGATGCGGAGAGACACCGTACATCAGACTCCTCACACAGCTTTTCGGCGACCGCCTGCTAATCGGGAACGCGACGGGATGCAGCTCCATTTACGGCGGCAACCTGCCCACCATCCCGTACACCAAGCGGGCCGACGGGCGCGGTCCTGCGTGGTCCAACTCGCTCTTTGAGGACAACGCCGAGTTCGCCTTCGGCATGGGGCAGACGGTCAGGCATTTCGCTGCCGAGGCCAGGCTGCTTTTGCAAAAAATGTCCGAATCGGCGGACGCGACAAAAGGCGCCCTCATCACGGCGATACTTTTCAACGGAAACGGCAAGGCGGGCGGAGACGACAGGCAGGCAATCGAGGAAAAAAGGACAAAGATAGAAGACCTGAAAAAGCTGCTCGGAAACGATGCGTCGCCGGAAGCGCGCAGGCTTCTCTCAGTCATCGATTACATCATCCGCAAGAGTGTCTGGGCGATAGGGGGCGACGGCTGGGCCTACGATATAGGCTACGGCGGCCTCGACCACGTGCTGGCCACGGGACAGAAGACGAATATCCTCGTCCTCGATACGGAGGTCTACTCGAACACAGGCGGGCAGATGTCGAAATCGACGCCCATGGGCGCGACCGCCGAGTTTGCGGCCGGCGGCAAGGCCATACCCAAAAAAGGGCTACCCCTTATGACAACCACTTATGGTTACGTTTACGTCGCGCAAGTCTGCTTCGGCGCGAACCCGGCGCAAACGCTGCGCGCGCTGCTCGAAGCGGAAGCCTACGACGGGCCGTCGCTCGTCGTCGCTTACTCCACCTGCATAGCGCAAGGCATCGACATGAGCAAGGGGATCGAGGAGATGCGGCGGGCCGTGGCGTCCGGCCACTGGCCGCTTTTCAGGTACAACCCGGACCTCCTGAAGGAAGGCAAGAACCCGCTGACTATCGACAGCCAGGAGCCGACGTTGCCGCTCGACCAATACGCATACGGGGAGAACCGCTACCGTGCGCTTCGGATGAGCAGGCCGGAGCTTGCGGCCGAGCTGGTAAGGCAGGCGCAGGAGGCGGTAAAGCTACGCTGGAGCTACCTGAAGCACATGGCGGCCTGGCAGCCGCCCGCCGTATAGAAAGGGCCCGCACTACGCGGTCCCCGGCTACATATCCTCTGTCTGCAAATTGGCGGCTGAAATAAGAACGGGGTGGGATTGCCGGATTTAACGACGGAGCGCTCGCATGTTGGCACCCGACTATTGCCCACCCTCAAGGTAAACATAATGGTGGCTTTCGGGGGTGTCAAGAACGGCCCGGATATTTTTTGCATTAACTTTAGAACGGGATTGTGCAAAAAAGAGGTGGGTCGAGGCTCGTGTGCGAAACATCCTGGGGATCGGCCCGTTCGCCATATTTCACTGAGAAGATTCTCGCCTCCCGGTTTGCACTGCCCCTTGTGCGCTACCGGACCCTCTCAGTTACTCTACCCTCTTCCCACCTAATTCAATTATAAGGCACCCGGAAATAATGTCAAGTCCAGCAAATAATTTCTGTGGTGCGGGCGCCACTTGCCCGCACCGTCCGGTTGTAATACAATTACGCAAACGTCATGAACTACGGCATCGCCTCTGTCCTCAAGAAAGGTTTCTTCAACGGCCTCTCCGTCACCTTAGAGATGGTAAAGGTGATAGTCCCCTTCTACCTCCTCGTCGAGATCGCCAGGCACCTGGGAATCATCAAACTCGTAGGCGGGTTCTTCGGCCCGTTCATGCACCTGTTCGGCCTGCCGGGGGAAGCCGGCCTTGCGTTGATCGCAGGGTACACGGCGAACATGTACGCGGCCATCGCCGTGCTCTCGCCCCTGCACCTTTCGCCGAAGAGACGTGACGACCGTCGCGCTGATGCTCGGAATAGCCCACAGCCTGCCGGTGGAGACACCCATTACAAAGAAAACCGGAGTGAGCGCGTCCTTCATGTTCCTCGTCAGGATCGTTTTCAGCCTGCTCGTGGGGATGGCGCTCAACTTGATATGGAAATTATTCTGACCTCCCTTTTTGGCGTCCTGCGCCTCTGCGCTATGCTTTTCTGCATCATCGTGCCCCTCACGATGTTCTACGAGCTGGTGAAGTCGAGGCAGGCGGCGCTGGCCGCGAAAAACAGGACGTTCATGGGGCTGTCCGGCAAAGGGCTGATACCGCTCCTTACGGGCATAATAGTCGGGATCACGTACGGGGCGGGCGTGATTATCCATTCGATACGCTCGACGGACATAGGGAAAGACGAGGCGTTCCTTATCATGCTATACCTGTCCGTCTGCCACGCCATGATCGAGGACACGCTGATATTCGTGGTCATCGGCGCGAACGGCCTTATCCTGATCGCCGCGCGCTTCCTTCTCGCGACGGCGCTCACTTATGCCGTTTACAGGTTCCGCCTGTACAGGCAGCGCCGGAATATTTAAATCTATTTGAGGAGGGCGGGCAGGGCCTGCGGGTCGAGGGGCAGCTCCCTCTGGCTGCCGTCCTTCATGTCGCGCACCAGTATTATGCTGCGCGCCAGCTCATCCCCTGCAAGGATGAGCACGTAGTCTGCGCCCAGGCTGTTCGCGTGCTTCATCTGCGACTTGAGGGAGCCTGCGGGCTCCGCGTAGGCAAGCTGCATACCGGCTGAGACGAAGGCGCCAAGGAGCGGTATGACCCAGGACTTCGCATCATCTCCCACGGCTGCAAGGAAATAAAGCGGCGATCTCTTTTCCGGCTGTTTACGTGCGATCAGGGCAAGGCGCTCCATGCCGATGCCGAACCCGCATCCGGGCACGGACGGGCCGCCCATCTCCTCCACGAGGTTGTCGTACCTGCCGCCTGCCGCGAACGCCTTCTGGCTGCCGAGGTCCTGCGACGTCGCCTCGAAGACAGTCCGCGTGTAATAATCGAGGCCGCGCACGAGCCGCTTGTTTACGATGAAAGGCACGCGCAGCTTTCCGAGGTGGTCCTGGAACCGATCGAAGTGGGACCTGCAATCGGGGCAGAGGTAATCGAAGAGGACAGGCGCCTCGGCTATAATCCGGCCGCACTGCTCGACCTTGCAGTCGAATACCCGCAATGGGTTTCTGTCGAGCCGCCCCACGCAGTCCTCGCAGAGTCCCTCTTTCTTGCCTTCGAGGAAGGCAACGAGGGCGCCTCTGAAGCCCTCCCTGCACGCCTTGCACCCGACGCTGTTGACCTCCATCGCGTAATTTGCGACGCCCAAGCCCGAGGCGACGAGGGCGATCATCCACACCAGCTCCGCGTCCACTATCGGCCCGGGGCTGCCGAAGACCTCGGCGTCCACCTGGTAGAACTGCCTGAACCTCCCTTTCTGCGGCCGCTCGTGGCGGAACATGGGGCCTATGCTGAAAAGCCTGCTCGTCCGCTCCTTCGCGTAGAGGGAGGCCTGGAGGTACGCCCGCACAAGGCCGGCCGTCGCCTCCGGCCGAAGGGTGACGGAGTCGCCGCTGCGGTCGGTAAAGGTGAACATCTCCTTCTCGACGATGTCGGTCGTATCGCCGATGCTCCTTTTGAACAGCTCGGTCTTTTCGAGGACGGGGACTTCTATCTCCTTATAGCCGAGCAGGCCGAAATAGGTCCGGGCCGTCTCCTCGATCAGCCGGAAGCGGTCTATCTCATCTCCGTATATATCCCTGAAACCACGCAATGTCGTGAAGCGTTCCATAGCCTTCAAACTAACATCATCCGCGCTGCAAATCAATTATCGGGGCTGGCGTCGCCCCCTCCACGAGCAAAGCTCGCGGAGCCTCCCCTTCATAAAAAGGAAGAGGCATTAAAGACTCGGGGCTGGCGTTGCCCTCTACGAGCAAAGCTCGCGAAGCTTCCCCTTCATAAAAAGGAAAAAGCATTTAGGGCGATGCCGCGTCCACCTTTTGACTTTACATCACGCACCTTTTCCGCTTAAATATTCCCATGAAAAAGACGCTTATCATCGCAATTTCGCTGTTGGTTCTGTGCGCTGTCACCGCCCACGCCAAGCAGGTGGTGAAGATCGGCCTCATCGCCCCGCTCACCGGAGACGTCAAGACCTTCGGTGAATCGTCTAAGAACGCCTTCCTGATGGCGGTCGAGGATTACTCGAAGACAGGCAAATACACGATCGCCCCGCTCATCGTAGACGACAGGAACGACCCGACAGAGGGCGCGAACGGGGCCCTCAAGCTCATTACACAGGACAAAGCCCTCGCCTTTGTCGGCCCCCTCACCTCGAAGGTCGCGATACCGGTCAGCGAGATCGCCACGCAGTACAAGGCCCCCATGGTGACCGAGGCGGCCACGAACCCGAAAGTTACGGTCTATAACGGCAAGCGAAAGCCGTTCGTTTTCCGCGCGTGCTTCATCGACCCCTTCCAGGGGCGCGTGGCCTCCGCCTTTGCCCTCGACAACCTGAAGGTAAAGACTGCCGCCGTGCTTTATGATGTCGGAAACGATTATTCGCGCGGCCTGGCCGACGTCTTCAAGGCGACGTTCGAGAAAGGCAAGGGCACGGTCGTCGCCTACGAGTCTTACCAGAAAGACGACGTCGATTTTTCCGCGCTGGCGACGAAGGTGCGGCTCAGGAAACCCGAGCTTGTCTTTATCCCCGATTATTACAACAAGGCGGGCCTCATAGTGAGGCAGCTTCGGGAGAAGGCGGTCAAGGCGCCTGTCATCGGCACGGACGGGTGGGACTCCCCGGACCTCGTCAAGATCGCAGGCAGCACGATCATCGGCGGGTACTTCACGAACCACTACTCGCCGGAGCAGAAGGAGCAGGCCACGCAGCGCTTCATCAAGCGCTACAAGGAGAAGCATGGCGAAGTCCCCGACGCGCTGGCGGCCCTGAGCTACGACGCGGCGATGATCCTTCTCCAGGCGCTCGATAAGGCGGAAGCGCCCGCAGCCGAGCCGCTGCGCAAGACCTTGTCCGGGTTGAAGGGCTTTCAGGGCGTGACGGGGACCATAAGCTTCGACGCGAACGGGGACGCGATCAAATCGGCGGTTATACTGAGGGTGGAGAAAGACGGTTTCAGGTACGTCGCCACGGTTAAGCCGTAGGCGATGGAGCTGCTTGCCTATACGCTGCAACAGCTCGTAAACGGCCTACAGTTAGGCGCTATTTACGCGCTCATCGCCCTGGGCTACACCATGGTCTACGGAGTGCTCAGGCTCATCAATTTCGCCCACGGCGACATCTTCATGTTCGGCGCCTTTATCGCCTATTACTGCATAGCGAAATGGCAGTTGCCCCTCGGGCTCGTCTTCCTCGTCACGATGGGTGCGACCGCACTGCTCGGCCTGCTCGTAGAGAAGATCGCGTATAAGCCGCTGCGCTCCGCGCCCAACATATCGGTGCTCATTACGGCAGTCGGCGTCTCCCTGTTTCTTGAATATTTTCTGAGCCTGAAGAGCATGTTCTCTCCCAACTACATCGCCTTCCCGAGGCCTTTCGAGGTCGAGGCATACGACCTGGGCCCGGTCGCCATAACGAACATCCAGCTTATCGTCTTCAGCGTTACGGCGGCATCGCTTCTTTTGCTCTACCTCCTCGTTTACCGGACCAAACACGGCAGGGCGATGCGGGCCGTCTCGCACAACAGGGAGACGGCGTCACTCATGGGCATCAACGTTGACGGGACGATCTCCTTCACCTTCGCGGTGGGCACGGCGCTCGCGGGCATCGGCGGCATACTCTACGGATTCGCCTACCCGCAGATCAACGTCTTCATGGGCATCATGCCGGGTATAAAATCGTTCATCGCCGCAGTGCTCGGCGGCATCGGCCTTGTCCACGGCGCAGTTTTGGGCGGCCTCGTCATCGGCGTCTCCGAGGTCTTCGTCTCCGCCTTCCTCTCATCGACGCTGCGGGACGGGGTCATCTTCGTGATCCTGCTTCTGGTCCTCCTCCTGCGGCCGATGGGTTTCTTCGGTAAAGGGAGGGACAAGGTGTGAGGTTCTTTGCGGGCGCGAGACGGTTCATCATGTGCTGCGCAATCGCTTACGTGCTGCTGAAGGTCCTTTTCGTCTCCGGGATAGCCACACAGTACGTCGAGCAGATCGTCCTCTACGCCCTCGTCATGATAATAGCGAGCCTCGGCCTCAACGTCATCTACGGGTACACGGGGCAGTTCTCGTTGGGCCACGCGGCCTTCTACGGCATCGGCGCCTATGCCTCCGCCCTTTTGACGTGGGCCTTCGCCATCGACTCCGTGGCCCTCTTCCTGCCCGTCCTTCTTGTGGCGGGCCTTTTCGCGGCTGCCGTCGGCGGCCTTATCGGCATGCCGATCCTGAAGCTCCGGGACGACTTCCTCGCCATTGCGACCCTCGGCTTCGGGATGCTCGTGCGCACCCTCCTCGACAACTCGGACAGGGTTGCAGAGGTGCTCGGAGGGTCGAGGGGCTTTATCGGCATACCGAGGATCACGAACCTCGAGCTTGTCTTCGGCATTATCGCAGTGCTGATACCCGTGACGCGGAACATCATTTTTTCGAGGTACGGCCTTTTCTGGCAGTGCATCAAGGACGACGAGCTTGCCGCGACCGCCTTCGGCATCGATACGGGCCGCATGAAGTCGATGGCATTCATTTACGGCTGTTTCCTGGCAGGCATCGCAGGCGGCCTGTATGCCCACCTGTACACCTTTCTTCATCCGTCCAATTTCGATCTCCTGAAATCGATAGACTTCCTTATTATCGTGATAGTGGGCGGCATGGGGAGCATCACGGGGACGATCTTGGCGGGCCTGGTCTGGGTGGGCTTCATCGAAGGGCTGCGCATCGTGCTGCCCGCAGGCATGCTCGAGCTGCGGTGGGTCTTCATCCCCGTTTTCCTGATCATACTGATGATGCTCAGGCCTTACGGGCTTATCCACAGGACGGAGTCGAGACTATTGGGGATCGGCAGGAAATGAGGGCGCTGGAGACTACAGGACTCACGAAGACCTTCGGCGGAGTGCGGGCCGTGAACAACCTTTCCTTTCATGCGGAAGAACATGAGACGGTGGGGCTGATAGGGCCGAACGGTGCGGGCAAGACGACCGTCTTCAACCTGATAACGGGCCTTAGCCGCGCAGATGAGGGCAGGATCGAGGTCTTCGGCAAAGACGTGACGCGCATGGCGCCCTTCCACGCGGTAGCCATGGGCATGGCGAGGACGTTCCAGAATATCCGGCTTTTCGGTCGCCTGTCCGTTGTTCAAAATGTGACCGTCCCCATCATAGGACGCGCGGGCTACGGGCCGCTCGCCGCGGCCTTCGAGTCGGCCGGCTCCACGCGCGCGGAGGAAGCGGCGCTCAGCCACGCCATGGAGATACTCGATTTCTTCCACCTGGCCGGTAAGGCGGACCAGCTTGCCGCGAGCCTGCCGTACGGAGACCAAAGACGCCTGGAGCTTGCAAGGGCGCTTGCCGCAGGCCCCAGGCTCCTTCTGATCGACGAGCCGGGGGCAGGCATGAACCCGAAGGAGATAGGCGATTTGCTAGCGGACATCAGGCGGGTCAAAGAGGTCTTCAAGCTGACCATTCTTCTGATCGAGCACCAGATGGGCCTCGTCATGAACATCTCCGACAGGCTGGTCGTGCTCGATTTCGGGGAAAAGATCGCGGAAGGGACGCCCGAAGCGGTGCGGAAGGACAAAGCGGTGATAGAGGCATACCTGGGGGACGACTTCACATGCTGATGCGCTATCTCCGGCCTCACCGTAACGTATGGCGCCGTCAGGGCGCTGGACGACGTCACAATGGAGGTGCATAAGGGAGAGGTGCTCTCCATAATCGGGGCCAACGGCGCAGGCAAGAGCACGCTTCTGCGCGCAATCGCGGGGCTGGTCAAGCCTGCTTCGGGGAAGGTGGAGTTCGAGGGCAGGGATATAACGAGACTGAGGCCGGACAAGATCGTGCGGCTGGGCATATCTCTGGTCCCGGAAGGCAGGCAGATTTTCCCGAACCTGACCGTCAAGGAGAACCTTGAGGTGGGCGGCCATACGCTCAAAGGCCGTCACGCCAGGCGGGCGATCTTCGACATGGCGCTCCAGACGTTCCCGAGGCTCGCCGAAAGGCTCCACCAGCACGCGGGCACGCTTTCCGGCGGAGAGCAGCAGATGCTTGCGCTGGGCAGGGCGCTCATGGCCGACCCCGTCATGCTTCTCCTCGACGAGCCTTCCATGGGCCTCTCGCCCATTATAACGCGCGAGATTTTCTCACTCGTAGGAACGATAAACAAGGGAAAGGGCATCTCCATCGTGCTCGTCGAGCAGAACGCCCATATGGCGCTCGACCATTCGCACAGGGCCTATGTCCTGGAGACGGGGCGCGTCGTTACGGAAGGGCCGTCGGCCGCCATCAAGTGCGACCCGGCCGTAGTATCTGCCTATCTGGGCGGATAGAAAGGTTAACCCTCATTTTGCGAAACGCACCGAGGCCTGCCGCGCAGCGTCCCCGTATCTTGACACCCGATCCGTGCTGCCCTATCTTGCCATCAGCGGGGTCGGCCATATCAAAGGAGACGAGAATGGGTAAGAATTCTCGACCGTCATTCGTTTCGATGCCTAAAATCCTCGTGCTTTCCATGGCTGTCTTGCTCCTTCTGGTGTGCTTTCTCCAGGCGGCGTCGAAGGAAACAACAGGCCCGGAACAGGGTGTGCTTAAGGCGACCCTGCAAAACGGCCTGAAGGTCGTCATCGTCCATAATGCGCTCGCGCCCGTCGTAACGACGATGATGAACTACCTGGTCGGCTCGGTCGAGGCGCCCCCCGGCTTCCCAGGCATGGCGCATGCGCAGGAGCACATGATGTTCCGGGGCAGCCCTGGGCTTTCGGCGGACCAGTTGGCCGCCATCATCGCTGCCATGGGAGGGAAGTTCAACGCGGAGACCCAGCAGACGATCACGCAATATTTCCTCACCGTCCCTTCGGCCGATCTTGACGTGGCCCTGCGGATAGAGGCGATCAGGATGAGGGGCGTCCTCGACAGCGAGAAGCTCTGGGCGCAGGAGAGGGGGGCAATCGAGCAGGAGGTGGCGCAGGACTATTCGAGCCCCGAATTCATCTTCTACACCAAGCTGCTCGCCGGTATGTTCAAGGGCACGCCTTATGAGGAAAGCCCCCTCGGCAGCGTCGCCTCCTTCGATAAAACGACGGGGGATATGCTGAAAAAATTCCACGAGACATGGTACGCGCCGAATAACGCCATCCTTGTCGTCGTCGGCGACGTGGAGCCTGAAAAGGCGCTCGCTGCCATAAAGGCCCGTTTCGAGGCCATCCCTGCGAAGAAGCTGCCGGCCAGGCCGGCGTTTCACCTGTCGCCGGTCAAGCCTGAAACGATACGCCTCACCACGGACGAGTCGTACGGGCTCGCGATCATCGCATTCCGCCTGCCGGGCTACGACAGCCCCGACTACCCTGCCTGCCGCGTCCTCGCAGACGCCTTAGGCAGCGAGCGGGGGACGTTATTCGGCCTTGTGCCTGAAGGGAAGGCCCTCTACGCGGGCTTCAGCCTCGATATCATGCCGCAGGCGGGCCTTGGCTACGCCCTCGCAGCCTTTCCGAAGGGGGGTGACGCGGAAGCCCTGGTGAAGGCGATGCGGAAGATACTGGAGGCCGCCGTCAAGAAGCGGTCTTCCCGCCGACCTTGTTGAGGCCGCGAAAAAAACGAGGCGGACGAAGGCGGAGCTGAAGAAAAACTCCGTCCTCGGGCTGGCCGAGACCTGGTCTGATGCTCTGGCGCTGGAGGGGAAGGAATCACCGGAGGAGACTGTACGGGCCATCGAGAGGGTGTCGGTGGACGAAGTGAACGCGGCTGCGCGAAAGTACCTCGACATGGAGCATGCGGTAGTCTCGGTCCTCACTCCGGAATCCTCCGGTAAGGCGATGCCTGGAAAGACCGGCGGACGGAGGGTCGAGTCATTCACGCCTACGCACGTAAAGCCCGTCAAGCTGCCCGGCTGGGCAGAAGCCGCGCTCAAGCGCCTGGAGATTCCGAAATCGACCGTAAACCCGGCAGTGACCGTTCTGCCGAACGGCCTGAAGCTCATCGTGCAGCCCGAATCGGTCAGCGACACGGTATGCGTCTACGGCCACGTGCGGAACAATTCCGACATGGAGACGCCGAAAGGGAAAAAGGGCGTTGACGAGGTGCTGGAGCAGTTCTTCTCTTACGGCAGCACAACCCTCGACCGCGTCGCCTTCCAGAAGGCGCTGGATGAGATAGGCGCGCAGGAATCGGCAGGGGCCGATTTCAGCCTCAAGGTGCTCGCCGGCCATTTCGAAAGGGGCGTCCAGCTCCTTGCCGATAACGAGTTGAACCCCGCGTTTCCGGAGGCGGCCTTCAAGATCGTCAGGCAGCAGGTCGCAGAGACGGCCGGGGGCAGGCTCGAAAGCCCTGATTACCTCACGAAAAAGGCGCTTGCCGAGTCCCTATTCCCGAAGGGCGACCCTTCCTTGAGGGAGGCGACCCCGGAGAGCATCTAGTCCCTCTCCCTGAATGATGTAAAGGCATACTACCGGAAGGTATTCAGACCGGACCTGACTACGATCGTCGTCATGGGGAAGGTGACGCCGGAGGCGGCGCAGGGCGGTCATTGAGAAGTATTTCGGAGCATGGAAGGCCGAAGGGCCGCAGCCCGATACCTTCCTGCCCCCGGCGCCGCCGAACCGTCCCTCTACAGTCGGCGTGCCGGACCGCAGCAGGGTGCAGGCAGAGGTCGCCCTTGCGCAAACCCTCGGCCTCACGCGGTCGAACCCGGAATATTACGCCCTCGAGCTTGGGAACCATGTCCTGGGCGGCGCCTTCTACGCCACGCGGCTCTTCCGCGATCTGAGAGAAGAGACGGGCCTGGTCTATACGGTCTCATCGACCTTCGACGTCGGCGTGACGCGCTCTATCTACGGGGTCACTTTCGGCTGCGACCCTGGTAACGTGGCAAAGGCATCGGCCATCGTTATCCGCGACTTGAGGCAAATGCAGACGACGCCCGTCCCGCCGGAGGAGCTGAACGGGCAAAGGCCCTGCTGCTCCGGGAGATCCCCCTGTCCGCAGTCGAGCGTCGACAGAATCGCGGAGAAGCTGATCTACCTCTCGACGCATTTCCTGCCTCTCGACGAGCCGATCCTTGCCGCCCACAGGTACGTCGCCCTTTCCGCTGACGAGGTAAAGGCGGCCTACGCGAAATGGCTCCGGCCGGGCGACCTGGTCCAGGTAACCCAGGGCCCACCGGCGAAGTAGGAAAACAACGGGGATGTGCATACAATTTCGAGAGCATATATCGCATCCCGGAGAGGGAGATTGCGAGCTTATACGCACCATACGGTCGAAGCTGATTCCCCTAGGCTCAGCCGGTTATGTTTTTTTGATTTTTTCTATTGACATTCTAACGCTATCTTGAGATATGTATACTATTCGTTACCCCATATATGAAAGGAGGTCGGGATAATGCCTGCAAAGATTGACGAAGAAACCTGTTCGGCTTGCGGAGCCTGCGCGGAAGTATGTCCGGCGGATGCTATAACCGTTGAGGACAGCGCGAAAGTAGACGCCGAACTGTGTACCGAGTGCGGGGCATGCGTAGAAGAATGCCCGCTGGAAGCCATTACGGTCGAAGAATAATCTGAAGGGAAAAAATAAGGGGGGATGAGTTTACCCATCCCCCCATCTTATTGCATCTTTTGAAGGCGCCTATACGCCTTTCACTATAGCCTCGGAAATGTCGAGGGCCTTCATTGTCTCCGATTTCTCCTTGTCCTTTATTGCGTCTTCCATCATGATAAGGCAGTAAGGACATGCGGTTATAACGGTATTCGCCTCAACGCTTATGGCGTCGTCCATGCGAACGTGGCATATCCTGCCGTGGTGCTCTTCCATCCATATCCTGCCGCCGCCGCCGCCGCAGCAGAAGCCCTCGTCCCTGTTCCTGGGCATCTCGACGAAGCTGTCTTTCTTCACTGCACCCAGGATGTCCCGCGGCGCGTCGAATATCCGGTTGACCCTGCCGAGGTAGCACGGGTCGTGATAGGTGGTGACGCCTTCAAGGACCGGGTTGATCTTTATTTTCCCTTCCTGCACCAGCTTATTGATGAACTCCGTGTGATGGTAGACCTGGAAATTTGCGCCTAGCTGGGCATAATCGTTCTTGAGCGTGTTATAGCAGTGCGGGCAGGCGGTAACGATCTTCTTTACGCCCATCTCTTTCAGCAGCTCGACGTTGCCCTGAGCGATTTCCTGGTACTGGTACTCGTTGCCCGTCCTGCGCAAGCGGGTCGCCGCAGCATTTCTCTTCCGGGCCGAGCACGCCGAAGGAGACGCCCGCCTTCTGCATGATCGTCGCAAAGCGACTTGGCGACCTTCCTGTTCCTGTCGTCGAGGGAGGCCACGCAGCCTACCCAGTAGAGGACATCGACCTCCGTCTCCGTCGCCTTCTTTATGTCGAGGCCCTCGGTCCATTCAAGCCTCTTGCCCTTGCCCATGCCGTACGGGTCGAACCGCGTCTGGAGGTTCTTGTAAAGCAGCTTCAGCTCGGGCGATACCTTGCTCAGCGTCATGGTCAGGTATCTGTCTCATCTCAAGGGTCTTGTCGAAGGTGGGGATCGAGACCGGGCAGTTGACCTGGCAGGAGAGACAGGCGGTGCAAGACCAGAAGGTCTCTTCCTGGTATCACCTTGTCGAGAAGCCCTTCCTCGTTCTTGACGCCGGCCGCTGCGGCCAGCCACTCGCCCTTCAGGTCCTGTATCAGCTTCTTAGGCGAGAGCGGCTTCTGGGTCAGGTGGGCCGGGCACCTGTCCTGGCACCGGCCGCATCGCGTGCAGGCGTCCAGGTCGAAAATCTGCCTCCAGGTGAAACCCTCGATCTGGTTGACGCCGAATTCCTCGGCCGTCTCGAAATCGGCAATAGGCGCACAGCGCCCCTCGGGGGCTCCTCTACGCCCCTGAACAGCATATTGAGGGAGGACGTGAGTATGTGGAGGAGCCTGCCGGAGAAAACGATATAGGCGATAAGGCCGAAGGAGATGACCATATGGAAATAATAGAGGACTGCGTGGGTGACCTTGATCGCCGTCGGGCGACAAGCCGACGAACATGCCGGAAAGGACCCACCCGACGAAGCTCCACGCCTCATAAGGGGGGCTGTCGAAGGCGAGCCTGGCAGCCTCGACGAGGAACCCGTCACGAGGACGGCCAGTATCCAGATGAGCGCTATGGCATCGTCCCTCTGGTTGTCGAGCCGCTCGGGTTTCGAGCCGTAACGCCTTATCATCGCCATGACGATGCCGATTATGGCGACCAGCCCGGCAAGGTCAAGGAGGAATGAAAACAGGACATAAAAATCGCCGTGCAGGTAAGTGATGCCGAAAAGCGGCCTGAAAAAGTCATCCTCGAAGGCAACCAGGCCCGTACCTATGGCGAGGATCAGAAAGCCCCAGAAGATGAAAAGGTGCATAAAGCCCGGATAGGTCTCGCGGGACCGCAATATCGTCTTGTGAAAAACGGCACTCTTGATGTAATAGACAATCCTCTCTGCTAATCGATTGGTAAAGGCGAATGGCTCGGCCTTCCCTATTTTCCACATCCGGTACCGGGACCTTGACGCCGTAAATAATCAAAATGAACGTTATTACCATGAGGGCATAGGCGAACCAACGGGCCGTCTGCCCCACATTCCAGAAGATCTCCCTCCCTACGTGCTCCATCGTTATCCCTCCCTCGATCTGATGCGTACATAATGTTATGTGAAAAAAAGGACAAAAGCAATAAGAAATAATCGCTCTCCCCGCTCCTCAGTTTTCTTGTTTATTTGCGGGGTTTTTGACAGACGTCGGGGGACGGGGCTGACCGGAGAGATTTCCGATGGATTTCGCGTGTTTGAGAAGGCGCGCGACGGAGCGTACTTCTTGTGTACGTGAGGAGCGCGCGCCGAGAAATCGACGCGAACAGGCACGGAAAGGATCCCGGCCCGCCCCGGCCCCAATCACAATGAAATGCGTTGACAACACAAGGCAAATGTCTATAAGATGTTTTCCATGAAAGCCTTCTTCCGCGATATGGCCCTCGACCTATGGGATAACTTCGCGGAGGTCTTCTTCAACATCCTCCTCATGATCGGCGTGATGATCGCCGGCTTCATCGTAAGCTGGGTGCTGCGCAAGTTCATCGAAAAGGCTGCTGATACTCTTCCGCTTCGACAAATGGGCTGCCGACATCGGCATAGTCACCTTCCTGGAGCGCGGCGGCGTCAAGGCGAAGCCCTCGACGATCATAAGCCGCATAGTCTTCTGGGTGCTTGTCATCACCTTCTTTCTCTTTCGGCCTCAGCCTTGTCGGCATTACCCAGTTCACGGAGTACGCCTCACGCATAACCAGCGCCTTGCCTTACATAGTGATATCCATGATTATCCTGATCGTCGGGCATCATCTTCAGCACTTTCATAAGCAGGGTGATCTACATCGGGTGCGAGAACGCCAACATCGGCTACGGGGACATCATCGCGAAGGGCGTGCGGATATTGCTCGTAGTCATCACGTTCGGCATCGTCTTCGAGTACCTGGGCGTCGGGAGCACCATAATCAGCATCAGCTTCCTCATCATCTTCGGGGGGATCATCATGACCCTCTCCCTGGCCCTCGGCATCGGCCTGAGCACGGTCATCACCGATTTCATCAAGGAAAGGTTCCTGGGAGCAGGAACAAGAACAAATAGGCAGACTTACGCCAGGAGGAACCGCCCGAACCAGTCGAGGGCCAGGCCGATTGCCCGCGTCCTGTGGCCGGGGTCGGACAAGACGTGGTCCCCACCTTTGATGATCTCCAGTTTCTTCGGTTATTTCAGGCCCTTGTAAATGGCCCTGCCTTCACCGGCCGGGACGTCTCGTCCCTGTCCCCGTGGACGACGAGGGCGCAGGAGACGTTTTTCGCCTCCGCCAGCAGGTCGTACTGCATGAAGTCGTTCGTAAAGGGCGTCGCTCGAAGCCTATCCCGGAGACGGCATCTTCCTTCTTTTCGAGGCTGTGGGGCGTTGCCCAGAACGATGCGCACCTGACGCGCCTGTCCCGGGCCGCTTTAACCAGGGACGTGCAGCCGCCGAAGCTGCTCCCGAGCAGGCCGATCCTATCCGCGTGTCAACAGACGGGTGGATGAGCGCCCACTCGAAGACGGCTTCGAGGCTCCCGACGCGGCCGCTCAAGGTGGTCTCTTCGAGGCGCCCGTCGCTCTCCCCGCACCCGCGTAGTCGAACCTGCACGCAGCCATGCCTGCCGCGCAAACGACCTCCGAGAGCGCTGCGTATTTCGAGCTTTCCTTGAGCTTATGAGGCCGTGGGAGAGGATCACGCAGGGGTGCCTGCCGCCTGCCTCCGGCAGGGCCAGCAACCCCCTTGATCCTGCGGCCGGCCTGCCCTACCTCAAACCGCTGTTCCACGTTCCTGGATTTCCTTAAGCTGCTGAGCGAGTATCTCTTCGAGCCTGATGAGGTTTATCACGTCTTCCTTATTGTACTCCAGGAGGAGCCTCAAAGCGCCCCCATCCTGCCCCTTGTTCACATATTTTTCCCACAGGAGTATCGCCTTATAGCCGTTCATGCCCGCGGTCTTCCTCTCTATGCCGAACGTCTTCTCAAGCTCTTTCAGGCCTCCGCGCAGGCCGAGGCTCCTCTTCACCTTCAGGAGGTCAAGGGAGCAGCAGGCGTTTTTCAGGTCCATGTTGAGGTGTTTGCCCAAGGTGGGCAAATCGAAGCTGTCGCCGTTGAAGGTGACTATCGTCTCCGCCTGCCCCAGTATGCCCTCCAGGTTCCCGAGGTTCACGTCGTCCCCGTAGAACTGGACGAAACCGCCCGGGCTGGCAGAATATGCCGATCACGCAGACTTTGCCCTGCCTGTCTGTTTCGATATCGAGATACGCCTTCATGCCCGAAATTCTCCTTTCCGCCGGCCGCCCCGAAGGTCTTTGGGCGGCCCGGCTTCAAGCGCCGGATATGTCCGCTATTCGTCTTGTCACGTCTTAACCGTTACGATCCCTATAATACCGAATGAGAAGAAAAGCATATTGGCAAGCCATGCCGCGAACAAGGGCGGAAAGGCCTCCTTATAACCGAAGGAGAGGGCTATCGAATGGAACCCCCAGTAAGAGATGCCGAGGCATATGCCGGAAAATATCCCCTTCGATACGCTCTTCGTCTTCGAATACCGCAAGCCCACGGAGAAGGCGGCGAGCACCATGATGACATTGATGAACGGGAACGAGATCTTGTTGTCCAGGTCCACCATGTATCTCCTTGCGTCATGGCCGTTGCGCCTGAGCCTCTCGATATACCTCTTGAGCTCCTTGTAGCTCATCTCCTCCGGGTTCTTATCCACGATCTTGAAGACCGACGGCGGCTCGGAGATAAGCCCTGTCATCGTTCTTGTACGTTTTCCGCGACTCTATCCCGTTGTCCCTGAACGTCCTCTCCGTTACGTCCGTACAGGATCCATTGGCCCTTCCTGTCGTCCCCTTGCCAGACGCCGATCCTCGCGTCGTACCGCTTCCTTATCGCGTACTCGTTCGAAAGCTCGAGGACGGTCAACCCCTTTATCATGTCGTTCTTCACGTCGTAGAAGTCGATGTTGCACACCTGGCCCCCGCGCTTGAACCATATCTTGTCGTTCTTGAAAACGACGTACGTCTGGTCTTCCTTGATCTTTACGCGCAGGATGTATTCCGCCGACGATGAGGAGTAGGGTATTATCCACTCCGAAAGGGAGAACGAGAGGGCCACCAGGACCAGAGAAGACCAGAAAGCGGCTTCATGAGCGAGATCGTGCTGATGCCGGCCGTCCTGACGACTATCACCTCGTTTCCCCGGATCATCATGATAATGAGGACCAGTATGGCGACGAGGAACGCCAGGGGCATGAGCAGGTTGAAGTTGTTGGGTATGTTGAGGGCCACGTAGGAGAGCCCCGAGAACGAACTTACTGAAGCTTTGAGTAAAGATATCCAGATGGTCGAAAAAATCGATCATCGTGAAGATGATGATTCCCGCCAGCTCGCTGATGAGCAGGAGCTTGATCGTATTGGTTATGAGGTACCTGTTAAGCCTTCGCAAAGCGCCGGTCCCACGCTCGTTTCAATCGGTGCGATATACCGCCCTGGTCCTCGCTGTTCAACTGCGTTATAAGGTAAAAACCGACCGTGGAGAACAATATGTTGGGCGCAAAGCAGACGATGATCGGCGGCGCCGTGTAAACACGCCCTATGTTCTCCATGATGGCGGATATAATATAATAACATATGAAGATGAGGAGGCTGTAAACCACGCCCGAGAACTTCCCCTCCGTCTTTCTCTTTATACCCAGGGGGACCGTCAGCAGCACGAAGGCGACGATGGAGAAGGGCACGCTGATTTTTTTGTATATCTCCACCGCGAGCTCGTACCTGGTCTCGCCTTTGGCTGACGTAAATGCCTTCCGGAGCTCCTTGATGTCCATTTCGAAAGGCCGTTTTGCGCCATTCCCTGTTGGGCATGACGCTTGCGAGGTTCAGCGAGAACGTATAGTCCTTGAAAGAAAGGCTCCTGTAAGCGTCGAGGTGTTTTTCCCACCTCTGGAGGCTGCCGTTCTTCAGCTTGAAAGAAAGATCGAGCGAGGTAGTGTCGATATTGACCGTGCCCCTTCTGCGCCGCCACTGTCTGCCGCACGCCCTCGTCCCTGTCGTCCGATATGATGATGCCGTTGAGCATCTTATTCCGCGGGTCCACCTTATCGATGTAAATGACGACGCCGGGTATCGAATCGTTGAATATCCCTTCCTTGTCCTCGATGGAGATGCCTTTCTTCGCGATGTTGGCGAGGGTGGTCCGGAACGCGTCGCTGCTCTTGCTGAGGAGCAGGCTGTTATTGAGGAAACCGGCGCAGAAGACGAACAGGCCGAGCGCCGCGATAGGAACGAAAAGGTACATCAGGTTGACGCCGCTCGCTTTGAGCGCCAGTATCTCATTCTCGCTCGAAAGCCTGCCGAGCACGACGACCGCCGAAAGCAGGAAGGCCATCGGAAGGGTAAACGTCAGAAAGGGAGGGCATGAGTAAGCGACGAGGAGGATTATGTCTTTAAGGTCGACGCCCTTATTGATGACGAGGTCCGCCATCTTGCCCAGGCGGCTCATCACCAGAATGAACGTAAATACGGCCAGCGACAAAAGGAAGAGAAGGACAAGCTCTTTGAGCAGGTAAAAATAGAATTTACGGCGAAGAAAGCTTATCCATTTCATGCGTTAATCTATCATCCGTTACATCATTAGTCAATTTGGCGAAAACAGCAGTGGGAAAGCCGTTTTTCAAGGCAGGCCGGCACCGCCAATGTTTATTCCGGCGAACCCAAAGCGGGCAGGATGTGCTATTGCTTACGGGCCGGCGTTGGTCCGGTCAGGGGCCTTCTCCTCGCATTCCCTTGCGGCCTCCAGTTTTTGAATATCGCGGATCCGCAGGTGTTCTCTCAGGGAAAGCGCGAAGCCGACGACCGTGTAAGGGATGTACCAGGAGGCGTGATAGAGTATCGAAATCGTGAACCCTTCGAATTTCGGCACCCCGAAAATCGAGAGCAGGTAAACGAGGAGGAACTGGTAAAGGCCCACGTAGCCGGGAGAGGAAGGCACGGTGATGCCGACGTTGAGGAGGGCGCAGACGAACGCTATGTGCCTGATATCTACGGGGATTTGCAGGGCGCGGGTGACGAACCATAACGCCGTGGCCATCGAAAACCAGATACAGAAGGAGACGGCGACGAAACAGACGATCTTGAAGGGCGAGCCGATGCGGGACAGGTTTTCCTGTATCTCGATGATCCTCTTGCCGAATTTCGACAGGAACGAGCGCTCCAGGGAAGTTAAGCGCGCGGCCAGGCGGCCCGCGAAGGCCGGCCGCGACAACAGGATAATCAGTATGACGCAGAGCAGGACCATGCCGATTACCATCCAGATGGCGTTGGAGATGGCCGGAGGCAGGGTGGAGCGCGGGAAGAAAATCAGCATCATGAGCAACAGCCCGGTCAGGTCGAAGAAGCGGTCGAGAAGCACCGTGGCGAAGCTATAAGTGAAGGAAAGGCCCCGTTTGTGGGAAAGGACGTAGCCTCGCGCGACCTCGCCCATCCGGGCAGGCATGATGTTGTTTACGAACATCCCGATGAGCAGGGCCGTGAACGTCTCCCTGAAACGCACGTTGGACCCCGCCACCTTGGACCACCTGAACGCGGAAAGGCAGATTGCCGTGCCGATAAAAACCAGCGGCAAAAGAGCCATCCCCGGATTGGTCTGTTTCAGCAGCGCCCATATCTGACGGAATTCTATGCCCCGGAGCGAGAAATAGAGCAGGACAATGCTGACGGCGAAGCCGATGATGGTGATAAAGGTCTGTTTCTTCATATCGGACAAGGCATTATAGAGTATCTGCTACATTTTTTCCAGTGCAGGGCGGCGCGGCAAGTCTGAGGCGCATCTTTGGGGTCGCGCTTCGCCCTGCGGGACTCCGACGTACAAAAGAGTACGCCTCCGTTCCTCAGGCTCGCGCTAACCCAAATCTGCATCCTCAGTCTTGCCGCTTAGCCGGGCGGCTCATGTCAGACAGATAAGGTCAATATGCAGTTGTTTAGAAAGAGGGTGAAAAGAGCCCAACTCTCCAAACTAGAGCAAGTCACAAAAATAAAGTCATAATTCGAGGGGTCGTCACCCCGGTGAAAACCGGGGTCCAGGCAGTTGTAAAACCACGGAATTCAAACAGCACTAACAATTACACACTACGACAGAAAAAGATAAGCGAATTGTTGCCTGAAGTTTGCCTGCTTCTCTTCTTTGCTGTCGCCGGGACTTCCGGGACATTTGAAGCCAGCATGAGAATCCCATCCCATGGGCCACTTTTCAAATACCTTTCTGTGACAGGCTGGACAAACCACCCGTCTACCCTTGACTTCTCGTGCGGTAAGACGTTCAGTGTTCATAATAGTGTCCTTCGTAACGGTTGCTTTGGACTGCCGTTCATTGTCCGGAGCCTGAACGCTTTCGCCTGACGTGAACTCCTTGCTCCATTTTTTCACTTCGACCGCGAAGAAGACCACATCATGGGCAATATCGTTACAATAAATAACGTCTACACAGTCTCCTCCGACAGCGCTGCAAAATTCCTCCTTCATGGCGTCTCGCCATTGCCTGCTGTCCCCTTGCCGCTTATGCTGATAGAAAACCAGTAGATCACCAGACTTCATCGCCTTTAGAACGGTTTGTATTTCCCGTCGACTCACATGTTCCGGCTTACAGGTCTTGGGTGCCACCCCTGTATCCGGGTCTAACAGTAAGATGATAGGACAATCTTTGTATTTCGTGATTGTCCGGTTAACTAAATCAAAATAGGCAGCACGCCCTAAGGATGGCATGAATTCATCTTTAAGAACGTCTATTGTCAGTCCTGTCTTATTCTCTAACCTTTTAATATCGCCAAGGTCTCGGAAAAAATGTTCAAAGACCTCATGAGGTAACGACTTCTCGACTTCGTTAATCCTTAACTTATACGGACGATAAAAAGGGATCTGGAACACCGTACCGATGCTGTATCTACAAGCAAGGGCAAGAATGGAACCCCATTTCACAATATCTCGTTTATCCCCGTACCACAAATCACGCATGGTTATCTCTCAGCCACATAAAAGCGGCACCCGCGCCGTTAATCGCCTTAAGCACTTCGAGCATTGCGAATTGTACCATTGAAACTTCATAGACAGTACAGAAAAATCATTTTAGAAGAAGCTGATGTCTAAGTCATCCCTCCCATCCTAAATTGCACTTGAGTCTGGCCGCCTAAAATGGTGTAATTAATAACGGTGGAGGTAATTACCATGTGTCAGACCGTGGCCTACCTGGTTCAGGGAGGCAAGGAAATGTTGCTGCTGGAGGACGTTGTCAGCATTACGCCTGAGGGGCCGACTTTGAAGATGGTTAATCTTTTTGGTGAAGAGAGGGTAGTTGTTGGGAAAATAAGCCAGATCGACCTCCTTACGCATCGGATAACCATACAGGCGGCGTGAGCCGCAACTGACGATAAGGCCGGCCTGGGTGCCCCGTTTTGCAGCCCGCTTGACATCGGGTGTTCTATCTGTTGTATTAGTGGCATCAAATTTAGTGCAGGCCAATAAGAGGTGGCAATGAAGAATACGGCCATTATAGGCACCGGCTCTTACGTGCCGGAAAAAGTGCTTACGAACGTCGATATCGAGAAGTTCCTCGATACCTCCGACGAATGGATATATACGCGCACGGGCATAAGGGAAAGGCATGTCGCCGCGAAGGACCAGGCGACGTCCGACCTGGCGAAAGTCGCTTGTGAGCGCGCCATGCAATCGGCGGGCGTCACGCCCGACGACATCGACCTTATCGTGCTTGCTACAATAACGCCCGACACGCATTGCCCGGCCGGCGCTAACTGGCTGGAATCGAAGCTCAAGTGTACGAAGGCCGTCTCTTTCGATGTCACGGCCGCCTGCTCCGGGTTTATCTTCGCGCTCCACGTGGCCGACAGGTTCATAAAGAGCGGCTCGAATAAGACGGCGCTCGTATGCGCGGGCGAGATCATGACGAGGACCGTCAACTGGGAAGAGAGGGAAAGCTGCATCCTGTGGGGCGACGGGGCGGGAGCGGTGGTGCTGACCGAGACCGACGGAGGCCACAGGCTCGTCTCGACGAACCTGCATACGGACGGGGCGGGAGGCGAGACGCTTCTGATGCCCGGTGGCGGCTCCCTGACGACCCCCATTTCCCATGAAAGCGTAGACAAGAAGCTCCATTTCCTGAAGATGATCGAGGCGAACAAATCGTTCAAGGTGGCGGTCGGCAGGTTCGCGGAGGCAGCAGAAGAGGCGGCGGCGTCGAAAGGCTACACGATGAAGGATATCGACGTCATCATCCCCCACCAGGCGAACATAAGGATCATCCAGGCCATGGCGAAGAAGCTCCAGGTGCCGATGGATAAGGTCTACATGACCATCGAGAAGTTCGGCAACATCTCCTCGGCCACCGTGCCTATAGCGCTCGATGAGGCGGTAAAAGACGGCACGGTAACTGCCGGGAAGCACGTAGTCCTGAACGCCTTTGGCGGCGGGCTTACCTGGGCAGGCGCCCTTATCGAGTGGTAGCATAAAGCCGAAGGCTTGCTCCTTCTGCCGCACGTGGCGGCAGAAGGGTACACAATAAGACCGTCGCTTCTCACCCGTCTATATAGACCGCCACGCCATCCTCTCATCTGAGGCATCACCCCCATTTATCCCGTCGGCTTGACACAAACCGCTTGTGACATTAAGTTTCGCCAGGGAAAATGCCGCTATCGATATGCATTCAAGGAGGCCTCATGAATAAGCGCCTGCTGGTATGTGCCATCGTGACAATAGTTTGCCTGGCCGCGGTATCGGCCGGTCTCGCTCAGATGTATGAGGGCTGGTCGCAGCAGGAGTATACGAAGCTTTATGACCCGAAGGCCGTCCAGACCGTCAAGGGGCAGGTTATAGGCATTCAGGAGCTGATGCCCATTAAGGGGATGACTCCGGGAGTAAGCCTCACCATCCGGCCGGATGGGGGCGGGCAGCAGATAATCGCGCACGTCGGGCCGGACCGCTACGTCATGGAGCAGAAGCTGCCTCTCGCTCTGCACGAGGTTGTCGAAGTGACGGGCTCGCTCGTTAATTTTGAAGGGGCGGCGACGATGATCGCCGCGCAGATAAAGATAGGCGGCAAGGTCTACAAATTCCGCGACCCGAAGACGGGCGCGCCTAATTGGGGCAAGTAAAAATAATAAAGGAGACCGCCATGAAGACCAGGATTGCCTGCATCATACTTCTTGCCCTCGGGCTGACTTTTTCCCTATCGGCGTTCGCCACCGGCCAGGGCGTCGTCCAGGAGCCGAAGGCGATCAATAAGGCCGATATCAGTATAAGCGACCACAAGTTTACGCCGGACTATTTCCAGACGTCGCCCGGCAGCACCATCGTCTTCCATCTTACCAACACGACCGATACCGACCACAATTTCACGATAAAGGCCCCGGACGGGAAAACGACGATCAAGGACATCGATATCCTTCCCGGCAAGACCGCTGACGTAAGCGTTTCCTTCGGCCGCGCCGGCACGTACGAGTTCTACTGCAACAAGGACCTTCACCGACAGATGGGCATGAAGGGGAAGGTGATAGCCGCGCCGAAGTAAGGGGAAGAAACGAACGGCAAGAGGCGGGCGCCCGGTCTTCTTAGGGCATTACTTGCCTGTGCCCAGGATGCTCTCGGTAAACGGGGCGTTCGTGGAAGCGCCCAGCCCGCCGGAGCCGGTGCCCGAGCCGCCCAGGGTGCTGTCCGTCCCCGTCCCGACGCCGCTTTCCGGCATAGTTGTACTGAAGCCCTCCGGATTGGTGGTAGCCGGGAAATCGGCGCTTCCGGTCGAGGCCGGAAAATTGTTACCGAAGGCAGAGGGGAAATTGGGGGCTGCGCTACCTGGGGGTCCGGTGCCTTCGAGTGGCGCCTGGGGTTGGGAAACGGCGCCTGGACCGGCCGGGCCCGGAGGGGCCGCCGACTGGCCGTAAGCCTCCCCCGTAAGCGCCAGAAGCAGGACAAACAGAGCGGATAGACGTGCTATCTTCATCGTGTTATTCTCCTGATGACGAATATAAACACCTTATCTTTTTTGTCAATTCCTACCCGTCGATTATGCCGTTGCGTCAGTAAAGGAAGTACATAAGCCTACTAATCCTATAGTGTCTGTCGTTTTTCTCTTGACAGGCCGTTTCTTTGTTGTCATAATTTAAACCTACAGCGAGTCTATCGTCTTGGTAGCCAGCGGCCGGACGAAACGAAAAAAGGAGGCCTCCATGGCCAGATATGATGATAACAGCCAGTCCATAGGCGGAACGCCGCTGATCAAGCTGAACCGGGTTGCAGGCCCGGAGGCGACGGTCCTCGCCAAGATCGAGGGGAGGGCGCCGGCCTATTCGGTCAAGGACCGCATCGGGACGGCAATGATCCGGGACGCCGAGAAAACCGGGCGCTTAAAACCGGGCATGGAGATCATCGAGCCGACGTCGGGCAATACGGGTATAGCCCTGGCCTTCGTTGCGGCGGCCAGGGGCTACAAGCTGCTTTTGACTATGCCCGAGACGATGAGCATCGAGCGCAGGAAGGTGCTGAAGATATTCGGCGCAGGCCTGATCCTGACCGAGGCGGCCAAGGGCATGAAGGGCGCCATCTCAAAGGCCACAGAGCTTGCCCAGGGCGACCCTTCTCATTATTTCATGCCCCAGCAGTTCGAGAACCCGGCGAACCCCGCCATCCACGAGGCGACGACAGGTGTCGAGATATGGGAAGACACGGCCGGTAAGATGGATATCTTTGTATCGGGCGTAGGGACGGGCGGGACCATCACCGGCGTGACGCGCTTCTTCAAGCTGCAGAAGGCCAGGAAGATCGTCTCCGTTGCAGTGGAGCCCGCGGAATCGCCAATCCTCACGCAGACGCGAAAGGGCGAGGAGCCGAAACCCGGTCCCCACAAGATCCAGGGCATAGGGGCGGGCTTCGTGCCGAAGGTATTGCAGCTCGACCTCGTCGACCGCATAGAGACGGTCACGAGCGACGAGGCCATAGACATGGCGCGCAGGCTCGCGAGGGAGGAAGGCATACTCTGCGGCATATCGAGCGGCGCTGCGGCCCTCGTCGCCGCGCGTATCGCAAAGGAGCCGGAGAACAAGGGCAAGACGATAGTCGTAATCCTCCCCGACGCAGGCGAGCGATACCTGACCGCGCCGTTGTTCCAGAACCTCTTTCCCGGGCTGGAGAGCGCAACGGCGTCGGACAAAGCTATTTGATGCAGGAGTGAGTGAATCGTGAAAATGTCAACCAAGGGCAGGTACGGACTGCGGGCCATGATGGACCTGGCGACGAACCAGAAGGATGAGGTGCCGGTCTTTCTTGCCGATGTAGCGAAGAGACAGGATATATCGGAGAAGTACCTCGAGCATATATTTGCCGCCCTGCGCGCGGCCGGGCTTGTCCGTACGGTACGGGGAAGGAAAGGCGGTTTCCTGCTGACTAAGCCTCCGGGACAGATAACGGCGAGCGAGATCGTCACCGCCCTTGAAGGACCGTGCAGGCTTGTCGACTGCGTCGACAAGCCGAACATGTGCCCCAGGTCGGCCGTCTGCGCCACCCGCGATATGTGGGGCCTGCTGGGAGGCAAGATGGACGAGTTCCTTTCCGGCTACACCCTCGATAACCTCGCACGGATGCAAGACGAGAAATCCGGAAAGGACATGGCCATGTACTACATATAGAATACGGACCCATCGGGGGATGCCGGGTGCCCGATATCGGGTCCGGCGCCGACCTCAACCCCGGCTACATCAGGAGGAAAAACCGATGGCAACCAGAAGACCCGACACACTGGCAGTTCATGCGGGGCAGGAAAGCCCCGACCCGGCAACGGGCGCCCGCGCGGTGCCCATCTACCAGACGACCTCTTACGTTTTCAGAGACACGGCCCACGCGGCCAACCTTTTTGCCCTGGCGGAGCTGGGGAACATATACACGCGCATCATGAACCCGACGACCGACGTCTTCGAGCGGCGCATAGCGGCCATCGAGGGCGGGTCGGGCGCACTGGCAGTTTCGTCCGGCCAGGCGGCCTCGACGCTTGCGCTGCTCGCAGTTACGCAGGTGGGGGATGAGATCGTATCGGCAAACAACCTTTACGGAGGCACTTACGAGCTTTTCCACTATACGTTCCCCAAGCTGGGCCGCCATGTAAAGTTCGTCGATTCGTCGAAACCCGCAGAATTCGCACACGCGGTCACGGACAAGACACGGGCGTTCTACGCGGAGACCGTCGGCAACCCGAAGCTCGACGTCCCCGATTTCGAGGCGGTCTCGAAGATAGCCCATGACGCGGGCGTTCCGTTGGTAGTCGATAATACGGTCGGCGTCGGGCTGGTAAAGCCCCTCGATTACGGGGCTGATATCCTTGCCACGTCGGCAACGAAGTACATAGGCGGCCACGGCACGTCCATAGGCGGTGTCATCGTGGACGGCGGCCGCTTCAATTGGGGCAACGGCAAGTTCCCGGAATTCACGGAGCCCGACCCCAGCTACCACGGCCTCAAGTTCTGGGACGTCTTTGCCGATTTCGGCGATATGGGCAACGTGGCCTTTATCTTCAAGGTGCGCGTCCAACTGCTGCGCGATATCGGGGCGGCGATGAGCCCTTTCAACGCGTGGCTCTTCCTCCAGGGGCTGGAGACGCTGCCCCTGCGACAGAAGAAGCATTCGGAAAATGGCCTCGAGGTTGCCCGGTTCCTGAAAGGCCATCCACTCGTCTCATGGGTCAACTATCCGGGCCTGCCCGACAACCCGAACTACGCTGTTGCGAGCAAATACCTCAAGAAGGGCTTCGGCTCCCTCGTCGGCTTCGGCATCAAGGGCGGCCTTGCGGCAGGGAAGAAGTTTATCGAGTCGGTCGGGCTCTTCTCGCACCTTGCCAATATCGGCGATGCAAAGAGCCTTGTCATCCATCCCGCATCGACCACGCACCAGCAGTTGACGCGGGCGGAGCAGGAAGAGACGGGCGTCACCGAGGACTATATCCGCCTCTCCATAGGTATCGAGGACGTGGAAGATATCAAGGAAGACCTGGACCAGGCGTTGAAGAAAGCAGTGGAGTGAGCAATGGTGTCGCGCAGCGAGGAGGGGCTGGGATTCGTGGAGACAAGATACTACACGTTTGCCCGCGATCCCAACCCCTTCAGCACCGAAGGCGGGAAGGCGATCTCGCCGGTTACTCTCGCCTACGAGACTTACGGAAGCCTGAATAAAAGCAAATCGAACGCAGTCTTAATACTCCATGCCCTGACAGGCGATGCCCATGCGGCCGGGCAGCACGCAGGCGACAAAAGGCCCGGCTGGTGGGACAACATGATAGGCCCCGGCAGGGCATTCGATACGGACAAGTATTTCGTTATCTGCTCCAACGTCCTGGGCGGGTGCAGGGGCTCGACCGGCCCTTCCTCGATCAGCCCCGAAACCGGCAAGCCTTACGCCCTCGATTTCCCTCTTATCACTGTCGGCGATATGGTAAACGCCCAGCGCCGCCTTATAGACCACTTAGGCATAGACCGGGTCTTATCGGTCTGCGGCGGGTCTATGGGAGGGATGCAGGCCCTGCAATGGGTGGCCTCCTATCCGGACAGGGTCGCCTCCGTTATTCCGATCGCCACCACAGCCACCCACTCGCCGCAGCAGATCGCATTCAACGAGGTGGGCAGGCAGGCGATCATGGCTGACCCCAACTGGAAGGAGGGCAATTATTACGGCACGGAGCTTCCCGCGAAGGGGCTGAGCGTGGCAAGGATGTTGGGACACATCACGTATATGAGCGACCTGTCGATGAACGAGAAGTTCGGAAGGCGGTTCAGGAACGGGCAGTCGGGGTTTTCCTTCGACCCTAATTTCGAGGTGGAAGGCTACCTCCAGTACAGGGGAGAGAACTTCATCAAGCGCTTCGATCCCAACTCGTATCTATATATGACGAAGGCCATCGATTACTTCGACCTCGCGAACGGCAGGGGCCTTCACGCGATCCTTAAAGGCGTAAAGGCGCGCTTTCTCGTGATTGCGTTCAAATCCGACTGGCTCTACCCCGCATACCAATCGCAGGCGATTGCAAGGGCGTGCAAACGCGCCGGGATAGAGGCGACCTATGCGGAGCTGAATTCGACATGGGGCCACGACGCCTTTCTCATAGAAGTGAAGGAGCAGGCGCACCTGATAAAGCACTTCCTGCGAAGGGTACAGGCTTCAGCATGACCGATCTAAGGCTCGACCAGAAGTGCATCGTGGAGATCATCCCGCCCGGCGCTTCCGTGCTCGACCTCGGCTGCGGGGGCGGGGAGCTGCTCGCCGCCCTGGCTGAAGAGAAACAGGTTAGCGGCCAGGGCATAGAGATCGACGACGCCGCCATAATGGAATGCGTAGCGAAGGGCGTCAACGTCTTCCATGACGACATCGACCGGGGGCTTTCTGAATATGACGACGCGTCGTTCGACTACGTAATCCTCAACCAGACCTTCCAGCAGGTGAGAAAACCGGACGAGGTGCTGCAAGAGGCCCTGCGGGTAGGGGCGAACGTCGTCGTAGGCTTCCCGAATTTCGCAACTCTCTCTACGCGCCTCCAGTTGGGCATGATGGGGAGGTGCCTGTCACCCGGTCGCTGCCTTATCAATGGTACGACACGCCTAACCTCCACTTCCTGAGCATACTCGATTTTATCGATTATTGCGGGAAGCGGGGCGTGCGGATAGAGAAGGTGTTTTATTTCAACTCGAAGAAAAGGATAAAAATATTCCCCAACGCGCTTGCCCACGTAGCGGTATTTCTCGTTACGAGGGCATAACGTCGGCATGGGCCGGCGGCCTTTTCGTGCCGGGCCCTTCGCGTCCGGTAAGTTAGTCCTCCTCCATAAGCGGCTCCAGTCCCAGGTCTCTTATCATTTCTATGTCAAGAGCCGAGTCTCTTCCGGGTGTGGTCAGGTAGTCGCCCGTCATGAGGGAATTCGCCCCTGCCACGATACCGAGCGGCAGCAATTGGCGCAGGTTCGCTTCCTTCCCGCCGCACAGCTTGATGTCTTTGTCGGGCAGGATGAACCTGTAAATGGCGATGGTCGCGAGCAACTCCGTTGGATGGAGCGGCAAGACGCCGGCCAGAGGAGTGCCGGGCCGCGGGTTGAGGATATTGAAGGGCACGGAATCGACATTCAGCTCCTTCAAGGTCAGGGCGAACTCTATCCTCTGTTCCATCGATTCTCCCATGCCGATGATGCCGCCGCAGCACGTTTTTAAACCCGCTTTTTTAGCGGCGAGTATCGTGTCGATATCTTCCTGGTAGTCGTGGGTCGTGCAGATATTATCGAAGAAGCTGCGCGCCGTCTCCAGGTTGTGGTGATATCTGTAGAGGCCTGCCGCCTTCAGGCTTGAGGCCCTCGCTTCGTCGAGCATGCCGAGAGACGCGCAGGGCCTTATGCCCGCCGCCTTTATCCCTTTCACTGCATCGTAAATTAATTCCCACTCCGCCTCGCTGTCGATGCGGGTGCCGCTCGTAATGATGCCGAACATATGTGCGCCGCATTCTTTCATCCGCCTCGCGGCGTCCAATATCCGGGCCGTCGAGACCATGTCGTAGACCGGGGTATCAGTATCGTAGTGGGCCGACTGCGCGCAGAACCTGCAATCTTCGGTGCACCTGCCCGACTTCGCGTTGATGATGCCGCACATGTTGATACGCTTACCCTTGAAGTGCTCCCTTATCTCCGATGCAGCGGCCATGAGGGCGAAAGGGGTTTTTAAACCTATCTCAGCCAGCATGAGCGCTTCGCTGTATCCTATGTCCTTTTGCCCTATGGCCCTCTCTTTCAATTGTCTTAACGTTTGACTCATCTATTCTTCTCCCATGGTATCCACTCGATTCGTCTGTGACCGACCGGGCCTGTATGCCTGATGATTCTATTTAATCTTTAGTATAATTGTCAAGTATAGGACGCAGGCGGCAAGACAGGCGTCAGGCGGGGTACGGCGACTTTACGGGCGGAGTAAATGGGCCGTTGTTTCCGGCATTCTGTCCCCGCCTCAACGTCGAATTGTGCTTTCCCAGGGGCGGCTGCGGCGTCAGCCACATGTTCGGCGCCATAACGGCCGGCACAGCACGAAGAGAACCCGCTGCCTTCAGTAGATACTAATCTACGATCCGGTAACCCTTATCGTTGAACAAACGCAGACAGACATCCACAACCTCGGGATCGTAAAGAATACCGCTGTTCTCGGAAATCTCGCGCAAGGCGACATCCAGTCCCAAACCGGGCCTGTAAGGACGATGCGAAGCCATGGCCTCCAGCACGTCGGCTACCGCTAAGATCCGGGACTCGATAAGAATGTCATTTCCCGTCAGTCCTTGGGGATACCCGGACCCATCCATCCGTTCATGATGCTCAAGGACCATCCTCGCAATCGGCCAGGGAAATTCGATGTTCTTTAAGATTACATGACCTGCCTGGGCATGCGTCTTGATGATGCTGTATTCCATATCCGTCAACCTTCTGGGCATGCTCAGAAACTCGGCCGGCACGGAAAGCTTGCCGATGTCATGGATAACAGCGGCCATGAGTACGCCGTCGATCTGATCGGCTGCAAAACCCATCTCCGCCGCGATGGACCTAGCCAGATCGGCTACCCGGCGTTGATGACCGGCCGTATAGGGGTCCCTTGTCTCAACGGCCACGGTCATAGCCTGGATGGTAGCCTCCAGGGACTTCCTGAGGCGCTTAACGCTCTCCTTGCGATCCGTTATGTCATCCAGCAAGGCAACAAAATAGTCTACCGCGCCATGCTGGTTGCGCACACAGCCGACCGCCAGGCTGATCCATATAACCTCGCCGTTTTTTTGTATAAAACGTTTCTCAAGCATGTAGCTTTCAATCTTGCCGGCCAAGACACGATTGAATTGCTCCGCATCCGCGGCAAGGTCCTCAGGGTACGTCAAGTCAGACCAGGTCATCTTTTTGAGCTCCTGCCACGGATACCCAAGAATGGCCAACAGGCGATCGTTTGCTTCAAGCCAGCTCTTTTCCGGCGATATGATGGCAATGCCGATGAGCGGCAACTCGAAATAGCTCCTGTAACGGGCCTCGGCATTTCGTAATGCCTCCTCCGCTTCCTTGCGCTCGGTGATGTCCCGGATAATCATGCTGGTCTTTTGCTGCCCATGTATATCGGTGAAAACCGTGGATGTGACGTCCGCAAGAAATTTCTCGCCATTGGCGCGAATCATTGTGAGATCTGCACGCGCTTTACCCGTGCGCGCCCGCTCCTCCAAAGCGGCTTTCAAGCGCGCATCGGCGGCATCCACCAGGCCGCTGCGCCCGACGGCCCTGAATTCATCCACGGACCTTCCAAACATCGCGCAGGCAGCTTGATTGGCCTCAATGATGGAGCCATCGGGTTTCGTCAGAAAGACCGCGTCCTGCAAGTACTCAAATAGAGAGCGATACCTTTCCTCGCTCTCCCGCAGGGCGTCCTCTGCCTTCTTTTGATTCGTAATATCACTCAGGAAGTTCAACGTAGCCGAGCTGCCTTCCCACTCAACGAGAGCTGTATGGACCGTCATCCACTTAACAGATCCATCTTGCGTCTTGATCCTAAAATCATAATTTGTGGGCACGTCTTCGCCACTGATTCTCTTTATATAGTATTCTTTCATCATCTCGCGGTCTTCAGGGTAAACGAACTCAGTAAACGGCTTAAACAACAACGCCTCTTTGGAATACCCTGAAAAAATGAGCGAAGCGGGGTTGGCAAATTTTAGCAAACCATCCTGAACGATCAAGATGGCTTCGTTGGCATTGTCGATAAGGACTCTATATTTCTCCTCACTCCGCCGCAGCTCATCTTCCACCCTTTTGCGATCTGTAATATCTATGACCGCTCCTCGCACCCCCACAGGTTCGCCTTTTCTGTAGATTATGCTCGAATTTACAATGGCAGGAAAAAAAGACCCATCCAATCTCCTTAATGTATATTCCTTACCCCCCACTTGCCCTCCGCGCAACAGGGACTCAATATCCTTCCGCAATTCCTCAACGCCTTCGGTTGAAAGCAGTTGCCGTGCGTTAAGGCCCTTTTTGACATCCTCTTCCGTTACTCCAAAGACTTCATGAATGGCGCGATTGACGAAAGTTGCATTCCCTCCGAGATCCATCTCGTAGGCCGGTATCGGTAAGAAATCATAAAGCTCGCGATATTGCCTCTCGCTTTCCTTCTTGGCTTCATCCGCCAGCTTTCTCTTCGTCACATCTTCGACCATCCCCTGGTAGTAAACTATTTTCCCATTTTCGTCTCTTACGGGTATTGCATTGGCCGACACCCAAACGGTGCTTCCGTCGCGCCGGCGCTGTTCGGTTTCGAAGTTCTGCACAATGCCCTTCTTCCGCAGCAGGGACGCGTATGTTTTCCTGTCTTCCCTGTTTGCATAAAGCTGGGTCCCGATATCGTGGACTTCGGCAATCATCTGTTCCGGTGATTCGAAACAGTATATACGCGCCATCGCCGGGTTGACGGCTATGATGCGGCCATCCAGGGTGGCTCGGAAAAGCCCTTCCAACGCGGTCTCAAAAATGCTTCGATACTTCTCTTCGCTCGCCAATAAAGCCACTTCCGCCGCCTTGCGCTCGGTAATGTCCTCCATCTCGCCTTGATAGTAAAGCGCGCAACCTGCTTCGTCCCTCACTGTATAGGCATTCATTCTTGCTATTATTGTATGGCCGGCCCGATGACGAGGGTGCATCTCGTAATTTCTAACAACGCCTTCAGATTCCAAGAGCTCCTTGAGCCTTTCGCGGTCCTTGGGGTTCTCGTAAAAGTGGTCCGCAACTTTCCCGATCTCCTTCATGGCCTGCTCTGGAGATTCGAACCCCAACATGCGCGCCATCGCCGGGTTTAAGTTGAGGAGTCGCCCATCAGGGCTTGTCTGGAAAATACCCCCAATTGCGTTCTCGAAGGCAGACCGGTATCTCTTCTCGGCCACCTGCAGATCAAGCATCTTCTTTTCGAGTTTCCTGAAAAGGATTTCATTGTACTGCCGGAACAACTCCATTTCTTCCCCAAAGGGTTTGCTTGTCGCTTGCTTGACCAAATGGTCTTCTTCCAGCACCTCTTTCAAAATATTCATCAGTAGATCGGGATCCTGAGGCTTGAGAACGAAGCGATCCGCCCCGAGCTTTAAAGCAAAAACCTCGTCTCTATGCTCTGTATATGTTGCCGTATAAAATACGAGGGGTATGTGTTTCAGTTGATCATCCGATTTCCACTGACGGCATAACGCGTAGCCGTCCATTACCGGCATCAAAATGTCCGAAACGATCAGGTCCGGGGGATCGGCATAGGCTTTATCCAACGCTTCCTTGCCGTTTTCTGCCTCGGTGACTTCAAACCCTTCTTCTAAAAGGCTTTTCAGCAGGTAACGGTTGGCGCTGTTGTCATCGACAATCAGGACCTTTTTCACGACCGCCTCTCCCCATGCCCTCTCATCCCCAGATATTGCCCCACTTGCACCTCAAACGTATCAGGATCGATAGGTTTTTCTATATAGCCGGTGCAGCCTGCATCCATTGCCTTCTCCCGGTCTCCGGGCATCGCATAAGACGTGACGGCGATAATCGGCGTACCGGCGAGATCGGGGTTCTGTCTTAAGTGCCGTGCTACGGTATAACCATCCATGGTAGGCAACTGGATATCGAGGAGAATTAGATCGGGATGGAGCGACGCGGCCGAATCGATCCCCTCTCTGCCGTCCGGCGCAGAGTTGACCTCGTAGCCGCAATCTTCAAGGATATACCTCATAAGATATAGGTTTTGCTCATTATCTTCTATTATCAGAATTCTCGCCCTCATGGGTTATTCCTCTCGCTAGGCAAAGAGAAACCGAAGGTGCTGCCCGAACCCCATGTGCTTGTCGCCCACATTCTTCCCCCCATCGACTCCACGAGTTTTTTTGATATCGAGAGACCCAGCCCCGTGCCTTCGTACTTGCGGCTCAACCCTGAATCGATCTGCCTGAAAGTCTCGAACATGGTTTCCATGTCGTTCGGCTTGATGCCTATACCCGTATCGATAACCTTGACAACAACGTTGCCTTCTTCCAATTCGCAGACGATCTTTACCGAGCCTTTTTCGGTAAATTTTATCGCATTGCTGAGCAGATTAAGGAGGACCTGCTCTACCCGCCTGCCGTCGCCCGTAACGGCATCTACTTCGGGAGCAATTTCCAGACCCAATGTAATCCCTTTCACGTCGGCGAGCGGGCGCGTGCTCTGCTCGGCCTTTTCAAGTATTTGGCGCAAATCGACGTTTTCCTGCTCCATCTGCATCTGTCCGGCTTCTATTTTTGATATGTCGAGGACATCATTGATCAGCGCGAGGAGGTGCCGGGAGCTGCTTCGCACCATATTCAGCTGCTTCTTCTGTTCATCATTGAGGGGCCCGACGCGCTCGCGCAGAATGATCCCCGTGAAGCCGATGATAGAATTGAGAGGTGTTCTCAGTTCGTGAGACATGCTTGCTAGAAAAGCGGATTTGAGCCTCGTCGGCAGCTTCGGCCCGTTCCTTTGCGACCTTCAGCTCGGACGTCCGCTCCTCAACCCTGAATTCCAATTCCCTCCTCGACCGCTCAAGGGCCTTCATGGCCCTTTCCCGCTCCTTCCGAAGCCTGAGCGTCGTTATCCCGTGAGAGATATTTTTCCCTAATTCATCGAGAAGGCTCACTTCCGTGGAATCGAAGGCTTCGGTTTCTGACGCATAAATGAGCAGGGCCCCGAAGACTTCATTGCCTACCGTTAAGGGTATCGCTATGACCGACCGGTAGCTGCGGGCCGAGAATAACTCACGCCATACACCAAAATGTGGATTGCTTAAGATATCGTTGCTGACGAAGGGCTTGCGGGTCCGAATCGCCATTCCGGCCGCTCCCCTGCCATATTCGTTATCGGTCCAACTGACGTGAGCCTTGTCCAGGAACCCCTCACCTAAACCGCGAAAGGCTATGGGCCGAACAGTCTTCACCGGATCTGATTCCGCCCTGCCCACCCAGGCAAGCTGGTAGCCCGCGGAATCCACTGCAATCTCGCAGATTGCATCGAACAACGATTGCTCATCCTCTGCGTGCACCACCGAGCTGTTGCACTGCGAGAGCATCCTGAGAGCCCGGTTCTTCTGCTTCAGAGCTTTTTCAACATCAAGCCGCACCCCTATTTCCCGACGAAGAAAACTGTTGATGCGAATAAATTGGAAAAAGAGGACGGAAATAATCAAGCTGAGAATACATCCGCCCCAGAAATATAATGACCCCAGTGGATTATATACAGCCCATCCATTGGCGGGCAGCGCAGCTATCTGCCAGTTTCCTGAAGGCAGTGTGATATCCATAAGCACAGGGTCCATCGTGAATATCGCGCCGTCTCCCCAGAATGTCTCGCCGGCCGCACCGAGACCGTCTTTGCCTCGAAGGGCAAAACGTATATTCCGGCGCGTATCGTTCGCAAGTCCGACGCCTCTGATTAAGGTGTCGAAATCTATGACCGTAGAGGCAATGCCCCAGTAGCGCCGTTCCACGCCGAAATGGTCCCTCGTGAATATCGGCGTGCGGCCGATAATGCCCACACCGCCCTGCACGAGCTTGAGCGGGCCGGCAACGACCGTTACTTTCTCCCGGATTGCCCTCAATACCGCGTCGCGCTGATCTGGGATATTGAGATAATGCAAACCGAAAGCGCCTTCATTTCCTTTCATCGGGTAGATGAATCGGATGACGTTATTGGGAGCAAGGACGATATCTCTGATTCCGGGATCACTGGCCATAATTTCCTGCGCCATGGCCGTAAACTGCGTTTCCGCAATCCCGTGTTGGATCTTTACAAGACTGACCAGCCCCTGGGTCAAATGAATCAGGGAACCAATCTTCCGGCTGATCTCGCCCCGCACTTTGTCGCATTCGGCTGTAATAACCGTGCGTTTATAGCTTACCCCGGTCCTATGGTGCAATAAGGCAAACCAATTTGCAAAAACCAGCCCGACGAGCAAGATTAATAAGGAAAGCGCAAAGACCCCACCCTTTTCTCCCAGGATATGTTTCGCTCTCATAGAGGCATCCTTTACCCCATACGGTTGTACCGCTTACACCGCGTCCATCTCTAGGGGTAGGCCTATGGAGGTCCTGTCCATAGTTCTTTGAGAAACGGTCCCGTCTTTAGTTGGGCCGCCGAGGTCTATCTTCACCATCGAGACCATCCGCCCCAACCCCTTCACCTTTGCTAATCGTTATTATATACCAATAATTATTGTGCATTGAAAGAAAAACATTCAGCCGGCGATTCCAGGATAAGAGAGCCTGCCTGACGGTCATGAGCCGGGAACAAAGATCAGCGCCCTGCTCCTGCCGGACAAGTCTCCGAAATGCCCTTGGGACAGTAAGCGGCATTCCTGCCCGGTTCCCGCACGCGGCGGTTTGCTTCGGGGCTGGTGAAAAAAGCGGCGGTCGGGTGATGCGATTATCCCGGCGATCTTTCGGCAATCTGCGGCACGGAGGCAAGAAACAGGGGGCACGGAAACCGTAGCCCCCCAGAATTATTGATAATAAAAAAGCTCCCCGGGCAGGACTCGAACCTGCAACCTACTGGTTAACAGCCAGCCGCTACTGCCGGTTGAGCTACCGGGGAACAATGCTTAAAGTAAACACGAAAAAAGGCGCCGAGTCAATATTATCGCGCGTATTTGTCCGGCCCCGCCGCCCTGGCTCCCCCGTCCCCGTAATGCGTAAGACGCGGGCCTACTTTATTTTGGCGCCCTTACCATGCAATACTAAATGTCGTTATGTATCGATGGGACGCGGAAGATTATGCGCGCAATTCGGCCGGACAGCAGGAATGGGCGCTGGAGCTTATCCCGAAGCTCGGCCTGAAGGGCGATGAAAGGGTCCTGGACATCGGCTGCGGTGACGGGAAAATAACGGCGGCAATTGCGGCCAGCCTCGATTTCGGCTCCGTTATGGGCATCGACAGCTCGCCGGAGATGGTCGCCCACGCGACAAAAGCGTTTCCGGATAATCGCGCCAGGCTTGCCTTTGTCTGCCTGGATGCGCGGGAGATAAGCTTCCTGCGGGAGTTCGACGTGGTCTTCTCGAACGCGGCCCTCCATTGGGTGCCGGACCACGGCCCGCTGCTCGTAAGAATCAGGCGCAGCCTGCGGCCGGCAGGCAGGGTGCTGCTTCAAATGGCAGGAAAGGGCAACGCGGCCGCTATAGTGGACGTGGTAAGCAATGTCATCCGTAAATCTCCCTGGCGTCCCTTTTTCGACCGTTTTGCCTTCCCTTGGGCGTTCTACGGCGCGGAGGAATATACGGGCCTTGTGAAAGCGGCAGGCCTGTCCGCGAGGCGCGTAGAGATCATCCCCAAAACGATGCTTCACAAGGGCCGCGAGGGACTTTCCGGCTGGGTGCGGACGACGTGGATGCCATACAGCCAGAGAGTGCCGGCAGATATGCGGGAGGCGTTCGTCGAAGAGATAGTCTCCGGGTATGAAGCGGAGCACGGGACCGACGCGGAGGGGTTCTTTGCCGTTTCGATGAGCAGGTTGGAAGTGGAGGCAATAAACGCTTGAGGTCGCCGGCAGCGGACTTTTGTTATCTGCCGGGAACCCACAACATGGCCGCCCCGCGACCTCAAATTATGGGAAGAACGTTTGAAATCCGGGCGCCGGTGTGTTATAAAACTAATTCAGCCACGAAGTGTGGGCCGCTAGCTCAGTCCGGTAGAGCAGCTGACTCTTAATCAGGAGGTCGTAGGTTCGAATCCTACGCGGCCCACCAATAAATCAACAATTTGCCGGCCCTCTTATCTCAGTCGTACCCCCAAATTATGAAGTAAATGTGAAGTAGAGTTCTCGTTCAGCATATTTTCAATCCACGAAATATCAACGCGCAAGTAATCGGAAAGTGTTTTTTTGTCGAAGAGCGTGCTACGTCCCTGCCCGTGTTTTGCCTTGACAGAACGTTTAACGCCATGTGACAATGGAAACGAGCCTAAGGAAGCCAACCCTGCCAGTGATGAGACGGAAGGTTAGGAATCTTGATTTAGTCTGTTAAAACGATTTCAAAGAAACGAATAGGCAAACTTGCCTTATTCGGGTAAAGGAGGGGCTTGCGATGCTCAGCTACCCGGAAATTGGACTAAAGCTCATTCTCATCATCTTATGCATTTCCGGCCTTCTTTATGCGAACAGCAGGAACGAAAGGATGTTCTCGGTTCCAAGGCCGACGGCTCAAAATCTAAGGGAGATGGGTCACAATCCAAGGCCGATAGCTAAAAAGGACGCAGTGAAAGAGACGCTCATCGACCTGCGCGCGCCAAAGGAGAAGGTGGCGTCCCTCAACCGATGGATCAGGTCCGCCTCCGGCGTGACCCATGTCGACCCCATTCTCCTCGTTTGCCTGCTCCATACGGAGTCCGGGTTCAGGAAAGACGCGGTAAGTGAGAAGGGATACAAAGGGGAAGCCCAGACGAAGCGATTTTCCGAGTTTTCGTCGGTCAATATTCTGGAAGGGGCCGAGATCCTTCGAGACAAGCTCGAGTTGTCGAAGGGAGACATGTTCGAGGCCGTCGCCCGCTATAAAGGCGGGAAGGACAATGAGGAGGCCCGGGACCAGGCTACAGAGGTCATGAGACTGTACGAGACTCAGGTGAAAAGGAGGGGATCATGGAAATAGCGGGAGAAAACAACGCCCTCGTAGCCAGGGTAGCGGAGTCCCATGAGTTGATCGAGAGGCTGAAGACCGAGATCTTCACCAGCGAGGAGAAGCAAATGACGAAGAGGATCGTTCACAAGCTCCTCTTCTACTTCCTCATCACGCTCATGGTCGGCTGCATCATCGGCATGCTCTATTCGAACTGGCAGACGGGCAACAGGCTTTCCCTGGCAAGGAAGACCGGGATATTGATGCTCAATGACGGCAGCCTTTATCAGCTTACTCCACTGACGCCTAAGAACTAAACCGCGACGCGCAACAATCCGGGGCTTAAGATGGCCAGGGGACGCCCCCCTGGCCATCTCTCTTTAACAGCGAAGCGGTGCGGGCCGCCGGCGGCGAACTCGTCGACCGCTTGTCCGCGAGCGAGGATGAGTTTTATAATTGAGTTATGCAGGTACGAAAAGTCGGGATGCTGATAGTCGGTCCGATAATTACAGCGATCGTGCTACTGTGCGCGAGTATCGGCTTTGCGCAGGTCATGGAGCATACAGAGACTATGGCGGGCATGAGCGTGACCGTTTGGTCTCAGAGCGCAGGTGTGGCGGCGAAGCAGCCCGTCATAATATTTTCTCACGGGTTTCACGGTTGCGCAATCCAGTCGCGCTTTCTCATGGAGGCATTCGCGTCCGCGGGCTATCTGGTGTTTGCCCCCAACCACCGTGACGCGGTCTGCCACGGCGGCCAGGCGAGGTTGTTCGGAAGGCCCGAGGCGCCTTTCAGGAAGCCGGAGCAATGGGACGAAACGACGTTCCGGTACCGGGGGGAAGACATCCGCCGCCTGATCGACGTTCTCCGGGCCGACGCGCGATACGCCGAGGCCGATTGGTCCCGCCTCGGTCTTGCGGGACATTCCCTCGGGGGATACACGGCCCTCGCATTGGCCGGGGCCTCTCCCGGCTGGAAAATGCCGGGTATCAGCGCTGTTCTTGCAATGTCACCCTACATCCGTCCATTCATCCTCCACGGGACCCTTCAGAACATATCATCGCCCGTCATGTACCAGGGGGGCACATGGGACCCGGGCGTTACGCCGGTGGTCCGCAAGCCGGGGGGAGGCTACGATCTCACTCCGCCGCCGAAGTACTACGTGGAGTTCAACAGGGCAAACCATCTTTCCTGGACCGGGCTCCCCGTTTTCAGGAACGCGCACTCCCATATGATTTCATACGGCCTTGCCTTTATGGACCATTACGTGAAAGGCGAGCCCGCACGCCCTCTCCTGACCTGCGCAGTGCCGGGCGTCGCCCGGTTCCGCTACGCGTCGGAACTAGGAAACAACGAAGACCATACGATGGGCGCCGGATCGGAGGAATAGAAACCTGTGGGGGCAGAACAGGCGGGTCTCCATAGATGAGTATCCTTTCCTATCATAGACATTATCTTTCGTTTTACAACCTTTTCTATCTTGAGCGAAGCTATCGCATTCAAAGCGAATAACGGCGATTGACAGAAAGACGGGTTCGTACTTACGTTACTGTGGGGCATACCCGGGCAGCCTGCCTGGAGGACTATTTCCGGGTGATTCGACCGAGGCGGAGGAAACCGGGATATATCGAGTTGCAAGACTTCCCTGGCGCTTTCACAAGATATTGGTAAATCGATTCCTGGGACAACGAGATAGGGGAGAATCATGAACTTTGCGAGGTTCTGCGCGCTCAATGCAAAGAAATTTCCCAACAGGGAATTCCTGATCGAGAGCTGGCCTTCTAAAGGTATACGAAGGAGTCTTACCTGGGGCGAGTTCAATGAGAAGACCGACAGGCTGGCGAACTACATGGTGAAGGAATGCGGAGTCGGGAAAGGAGAGATCGTCCTTCAATTCATGACGAACAGCGTGGACTGGTGGGTAGTTTACATGGCCGTCCTGAAAGCCGGCGCCGTTGTGACTCCTCTGAATTTCCGGTTCGCTGCGAATGACGTGAAATACGCCGCCGATGTGGCGAGATGCAAGGTCCTCGTTGTTGATGGGGCCCTTGTCCCGAAGATGAGAGCCCATAGTGAATCAGCTCGACTACGTGCAGCGGTTCATAGGCGTCGGCGCAGGGCTGCCCAAGTTTGTGACGCCTTACGCGGAGGCATTGGAACGGGGGGATAACTCGGCTATCCTCGCCGACACGGAAGACGGCGACATGGCGGAGCTGATGTTCACGTCAGGCACAACGGGGGCGCCCAAGCCCGTTTGTCACACCCACGAGACTCTTTTTTACATCGCTATAAGCAATGCGCTCACCTTCGGCGAGGGTTACGAGAGCGTCTATATAGCCCCCCATCCCCTTTATCACAGCGGCTCGCTCTTCTACTCATTTGCTGAGTACATGTCTGCGGGTAAGGTGCTCATGCCGATGGAGCTCCAGCCGAAGTCGTTGATAGAGTCGATAGCGGCGGAGAAAGCCACCGGCGGCTGGATAAGCGTTCCTATCTGGTCCGATATTCTCAACGCAGTCAAATCGGGAGAGATAAAGATAGGCGATTACGATCTCTCCCGATTACGGTACATTGCGATGGGGGCTCAACCCGTCCCCACGGTCGTCATTGAGGAGGGCAAACGGTTCTTCCCCGGCTTCAAGATGATGAATACGTACGGCATTACGGAGGGCGGCGGCGGGTGCTCGGTGGCTTTGTACGATGAGGATATCGTGAGGAAAGCGGGCTCTATCGGGCAGCCCGGTCCATTCATGGATGTGAAGATCGTCGACAGCCGGGGAAACGAAGTGCCTCCCGGTACTGTCGGTGAGATGCTCGTCAAAGGCCCCCGTTTGATGAAAGAGTATGCATTCAATCCGGAGATGACAGCACGGACGGTAACGGACGGGTGGCTCCATACCGGGGACCTGGCCTACTACGACGAAGACGGCTACCTCTATTTTGCGGACAGGGCAAAAGACCTGATCATACGCGGCGGAGAGAACATATTCCCGGCAGAGATAGAGGACATACTCCGCAAGCATCCAAAGATCAAAGACGCTGCGGTCATCGGGTATCCCCATCCACGCCTCGTCGAAATCGGGATGGCGATAATCCAGACGAGGGCCGGCGCCGTCATCGAGGACCAGGAAGTCATAGACTTTTGCAGAGAGATGGGCCTTGCCAAGTATAAATGGCCCGAGAAATTCGCGTATGCGGAGATACCCCGCAATCCCGCCGGCAAGATTGAAAAAGCAAAGCTAGGGGAAGAATATGTAAAGGCTGCCAGGGAAGCGCTGAACAAGGTCGCATGAGAGAACAAAAGGAGGGAAACGTATGAGAGCTTCGAGGCCGATACTGTTTTTCTTATGGTTATCGGTGATTGGTTTTTGCTTTCCGGCGTCGCAAGTCTTCGCTCAGGCCAAACCGATAGAGCTTACCTACGCCCAGTTCCAACCTGCCGCTCACTTCAACACGAAGCTTTCCGAATCGTACGCAAAGGAGATAGAAAAGAGAACGCACGGCAGGGTGAAGATCACCGTCTTCTCCGGCGGGACGCTGATCGCCGCAGACAAGACTTACAGCGGCATAGTGACGGGGATAGCCGATATGGGGCAGTCCTGCATGGCTTACACGAGGGGAAAATTCCCGTTGTCGGAGGTCATAGACCTGCCGCTCGGCTACAAGACCGGCGCCGCTGCGACTACGTTGATCAACAGCTTCTATGAGAAGTTCAAGCCAAAGGAGTTTGCCGAGACGGAAGTGATGTACTTCATGGCTCACAGCCCCGGCATAGTGCATTCAAAAAAAGTAGTATACAAGCTCGAGGACCTGAAAGGACAGAAGATTCGTTGCACCGGCCTGGCCGCCAAGATAGTGGGTAAGCTGGGCGCTACGCCCGTCGCGATGCCCATGAGCGACACCTATGACTCCTTGAGCAGGGGCGTGGTCGACGGCACGCTGGGGCCGCAGGAAGCGACGCAGGGCTGGAGGTGGGGCGAGGTTATCGCTGCGTCGACCCAGAGCTTCGGTGCGGGCTATAGCACGGGCTTCTTCATTGTGATGAATAAGAAGAAGTGGAATTCCCTGCCTCCCGATGTGCAGAAGATTTTCAGAGACGTCAATAGGGAGTGGGCGGATAAGAACGGGACCGAATGGGACCTCGCCGGCAAGAGGGCTGAAGGCTGGATGGCTTCGCTCGGCAAGAAGATCATCCCCCTTTCGGCTCTGGAGAACGCGAGATGGGCGCAGCTCGTCCGGCCCCTGCTCGATGAATACGTGGAGAATATGAAGAAGCAAGGTCTGCCGGGAAAAGAGGCGCTCGATTTCTGCCTGGCAGAGCTGAAGAGGATCGACAAGTAGGCACGGCCCGATCGGGGAGGGCGCTCGATCACCCCCCTCTTTTCTTTCTTAACCGACCCGGAGGCGGACGGGATGGAAGCGTATCTCAAGGGGGTAAAGGGGATCAGCGGCTTCATGAACGCCATTGCCGCAGCGTGCCTCACGTTCATCATGCTGCTCACTACCCTCGACGTGATCCTCAGGACGTTCAGGACATCCATCGTGGGCACCTACGAGCTCGTTGGGTTTATGGGAGGGATGATCGTCGGGTTCGCCATTCCCATGACGTCGTGGGCAAGAGGCCATATATACGTCGACTTCGTGATTCAAAAGCTTCCCCAGGGGAAACGGAACGCAGCCAATATACTTACACGGTTGATGGTGATCGTCTTCTTCATCATAGCGAGCGCCAACCTCTTTAAGCAGGGATTGTATCTTTACGGCACCCGGGAGGTTTCACCTACCCTCCAGCTTCCCTTCTATCCGGTGATATTCGGAATAGGGCTCGCCTGCGCAGTCGAATGTCTGGTTTTGATCGCCGATATCGTCAGGATAGCGGGAGGCAAGTATGAGTGAGGTGGTTCTCGGTATCCTTTCGCTTATGGTGCTGCTGATGCTGTTTCTCACCGGTGTCGAGCTGGGCTTTGCTATGGCGATAATAGGCTTTATCGGTTTCGGCATCCTCAAGGGTTTCAGCTCCGCGTGCAACCTCGTGGCCGTTGATATGTACGACGTATTTACGGCATACAGTTTTACCGTAATCCCTCTGTTCGTTCTCATGGGTCAGATCGCCTTTAACGCGGGGATCGCGAAAAGGCTGTACAGCGCGGCATACAGGTTTATCGGGCACATCCCCGGTGGACTGGCCATGGCGACCGTAGCAGGGGCTACGGCGTTCAAGGCCATCTGCGGCTCTTCTCCCGCCACGGCAGCCACATTCGCGAGCGTCGCCGTCCCTGAGATGGATCGATATGGCTATGCCAAGAAATTATCGACCGGGATCGTCGCAAGCGTAGGGACGCTCGGCATACTCCTTCCCCCGAGCGTCACGCTGATTATCTTCGGCATCATTACGGAGCAGTCCATAGCCAAATTGTTCATGGCCGGGACTTTGCCGGGGCTGCTCACGGCCTTCTTCTTCATGGTGGTCATCTACGGCTGGTCGAGGATCAACCCGTCAATCGGGCCTAAAGGCGGGCGGTCGAGCTGGAGGTCGAGGCTGAGGGCGCTTCCCGAAGTAGCGTTAATAGCCGTTATCTTTGTTCTTCTCGTCGTGGGCCTGATGCGCGGGTTCTTCACGCCTACCGAGGCGGGCAGCGTCGGCACGATGGCCGTCCTCCTGCTGTCCCTCGTAAAGAGGGATATCGATTTCAAGGGCTACGTGAAATCTCTCATGGAGTCCCTGAGGACGGCCTGCATGGTCCTCATGCTCATAGCAGGCTCCACGATACTCGGCCATTTACTGGCCGTGACCAAGATCCCCATCATGGCGGCCGACTGGGTTGCCGGGTTGCCGGTGAACCGGTACGTCGTTATGATACTCATCAGTCTTATCTACCAGATAGGCGGTTCGTTCATAGACGATCTCGCTTTCATGATCCTCGCCACGCCGATCTTGTTTCCGGTGGCGATGAAGCTCGGTTTCGATCCACTCTGGTTCTCCATACTCGTCGGCCTTACCGTTATGATAGGCTGCATCATCCCCCCGGTCGCCTCCAACGTCTTCGTCGTAAAGAATATCACCAAGGTCCCGCTCGGCGTGATCTACAGCGGGGTTTATCCCTTCCTCATCAGTCTGGTGGCAGTCACCATTCTCCTCTTTATATTCCCGGGCATGGCCACCTTCATGCCCAATCTGTTTATCAAATGAGGTTGCCGGGGCGAAACAGGAGGTCGATTGCCAGGGATATTTCGATTGATGCGGGTTCTTTGCCGCTCTTTCTCGAGATCAGGTCCTGATAATTGTCCCTTTGGAGATATTTTCCGCAACGATATCTCCCTCCCGGTTGGCGATAACACCCGAGAATATACCGATTCTTCCTTTGTAGTTGCGCAGGAGTTTTACCTGTATGAGTATTTCATTTTCAGGTATAACCGGTTTTCGAAATCTTGACTCGTTAGCTATCAGCGCAGGCATCGCGTCCGTCTGGTTGAACCTGAGTCTGAAAAGCAATTCGGTTACGAGATCGAGCAGGCTCATTAACGCAGTCGGCGGATAATAAAGGGCATTCTGATAACTGCGCAAAGCGGGGTCGGATTGTCCGATAAGCTTCCAGGCCTTTACTTCATCCGGGAAAGCCGGGGCATACAAGTATCGATCGACGCCGACCATTGTTTCCGGCATGCGCAAAAGCTCAGCAATGGCTTTTCTATCGTTTCCATTCCGGCTCCCGGTTATCATGAGAATGTTTTTCAACCTCCTCAGAAGCTTTTTGCCCGGTTCCATGAAACCGCAGAGGATGTAAACCGCCGAAACATTACTTAGAAATAGTAGCTTATCCACGTAAAGGCCCCGCTCGGAGGTTGTTGCTTCAGGTTCGTGCCCGGCACGGTAAAACCGCCGTATTCCGATCCGTTCCGGCCGAAGGCAACATTTGCCCACACAGTGAGCCTGAAGTTGCGCGCAAAATCCCAGCTCACCCTGGGCTGGATTATCCACGAAGGGTCTTCTACATTGGCGATGACCGTCAGATAGGCGTTAAACAAAGGGTGCAGCTCCACGCGGACGCTCGCGTCCCCATACCATTTGGCAAGCGTGAAGAGCACGCCTTCGCTGATTTTTTGCTGTATGTACGGGTTGGCGAGAGCTACTCCGTAATCGTTCTTGCCGACGCCGCTGTAAAAGGCCTCGATGAACCCGTACCAGTTCTTGCCCCACCAGTTCCATGAGTAATCGAGGTTGGCCACTCCCGAAAAATAAGGCTGTTGCGAGAATATGTCCTGGGGCGTGGTGTACGTTATGTCAGCGCGCCATACCGCGTCGCCAAGGTGGCCGTTCCCGCCCACGCCGATGATCTTGCTACCGAAGTTCTTCGCGACCATGACGTCGAAATCTGCATTTCCCGCCCCGAAGCGGGCCTTGGTGGCAAAGGCCGATTGCTCCTCCTGAATTATTCCCGTATTCGGGTCCCTCCTCGGCGCCCAGAGGAGCTGGAGGTTGCCGTAACCTCCCGCCGAGACCTGAGCGAAAGCCATATCCTGGCCGACCTTGTATTCGCGGACCACGTCCGTAGGCCCGAAGGGATTGATCAGGTCCATGGGATTGAAAACCATACCGTTGCCCCAGGTAATCGCCTGCCTTCCGAGAGTCGCGATGACCGGGTCCTTCTTAAGCGTGAACGCCAGCCTGTCTATCCTGTCGTAACCGACGAATTCATCGCGCCCGCCCCAGGTCCAGGACATATTGAGCAACTGCCGTTTATCCGAGCTGGGGCTGCCGGGGATGTCGCCCGGGTTGAGGTAGAAGGGGAAGGACGTTTGGAGGGCCGCCTGCCTGGTGTCGCCGCCCGTACCTCCGATCAGATTGTGGACCTCCAGGTTCGCCCAATCGGTGAAAAAGAAGTGTCCCTTGAGCCGGCCTTCGAGGAGGCCGTCATAGTATGTCCTGTCGCCCGACGGCTGTAGCAGCGTCCCGCTTCCGGGCCATGACGCCGAGCCGATTCCCTTTATCTCTCCACTCAGCCTGAAGAACTTCTCGTCCCCGGGCGGTTTGGCAGACGCCGGGATGGAAAGGTTTTCATCCGTGGACGGTTCGGCCGATGCGGCCTGACCTGCGGCGATTGGCAGCCAGACGGCAAGAAGCGCCGCGGCCACCGTCCGTAAGATACACCATGCTTTGATGGATAGGCTCTCTGACTTATTCATCAGCAATTTTCCCATCCTTTAGCCGCACCAGGTGGCCGGCGTATTCCATGACCATTCGGTCATGGGTGGAAAAAATAAAGGTGATGTTTCGCCGCAGGTTCATTTCCTTCATTATCGCGAGCAGCCGGGCGCCGGTCTTGGAATCGAGGTTCGCCGTCGGCTCGTCGGCCAGGACGATGGATGGGTTTCCTACGATAGCCCTGGCGACAGCGACCCGCTGCTGCTGGCCGCCGGAGAGCTCGGCAGGCCGCCGTTTGTGCATGCCCTGGAGACCGACTTCGTCCAGGATGGTTCGGGCCCTCTCCGCCCGCTCGGTAGCGGGCACCCCTTGAAGAAGCATGACAAATTCCACGTTCTCGAAGGCGGAGAGGACGGGAATCAGGTTAAAGGCCTGAAAGACGAAGCCCACCTTGCGCAAGCGCAGGTCGGCGAGCCCGGAAGCGCTCATGCCGTTCAGGACGGTCCCGTCCAGCGCCACCCGGCCCTCATCGGAATGGTCGAGTCCACCGATGATATTGAGCAGCGTGGTCTTGCCCGAACCCGAGGGTCCCGCCAGCGCGAGAAACTCCCCCTTTTCGATAGCCAGGCTGACCCCGTCGAGGGCCGTGATCTCCTGGGTGCCCTGGTGATAAGTCTTTCTGAGGTTTTCACACTCAATGATCGCCATCGACGCTCCTCATCGCAAAATGGTTACGTGTGGGCCATGGCCTTCACCGGCGTGAAGCGCGAGGCTTTGACGGCCGGATAGGCGCTGACGAGCAGCCCGAGTACAAAGACGACCACGTTCGCCAGAACGACGTCCGGCAGGCGCACGACCGGGTATATGACGCGGGGAAGGCCGAACGTCTGCACGCCGCCTGCTACGATCGAAAGATCGATGCCCGTATAAGAGAGGACGGCCGCGCAAAGCACCCCCAGGCAGGTCCCGAGTCCCGTGCCCATGACGAGCAGCAGGAGCGACTCCGTCAAGACCTCTTCCACGATCCATCCGGGCCTCATCCCGAGCGCCCGCAGGAGCCCGAACTCGCGGGTGCGTTCTAGCACGGCCATGAGGATCGTATTGACAATGCCGAAGCCCATGGCAATGAAGGCGACCAGGTACCACAGGTATATGAGCGCTTCGTACATCTTCAGCATCGCCGTAGCCAGCGGCAGCAGCTCCTGCCATGTATGGACTTCGTAGCCGGAAGGGAGGGCCGAGCGCAAAGCGGCCGCGGTTTCCTCCACCTTCGCCCGGTCGGGCAGGACCACGCTGACTTCGGACAAAGACTGGTTCATCTTCAGCATGTCCCTGGCCGCCGGAAGGGTAATGAAGACAAACTGCCTCTCCGTCGCCTCGAGCTCCGCCCTGAAAACGCCCGAGATGCGGAAGGCGCGCGAGGCGATCTCTTTGTCCGTGTCCTGGGACATCAGTATCAGCTTGCGCCCGATGCGGGTTTCCAGTCTGTCCATCAATGCCTTGCCGATCAGAACACTGTAGCCGTCGTCCGGTTGGAGATAGCTTCCGGAAGTGACGGATCGCGCGATGAACGAGATTTGTTTTTCCTCGCCCGGGTCGACCCCGACCAGCGTGACCCCCTCCGAGTGGCGCGCGTTGCTCGCGATTGCATTGACGCGGACCCGGTCGGCCCGTAAAGTGCCGGGTGGCAGATGAGGCCCCATGGCCTTAACCAGCGCGGCCGGGTCCTTCATGCTCGTTTCAACTGCCGGATCGTTCCGATACCCGCGCTCGTGGATCTGAATATGACCGGTGAGCGTTGCAATCCCGTTGCTGACCATCTGATCGGTGATGCCCCTCATCAGGGCACTGGAGACGATCATGCTCCAGACCGCAATGGTAGCGGCCATGAGGACCACGAGCGTCCTGCGGGGTGTTCGCCACACGTTGCGCCATGCAAGCCCGAAAAACCTCATGCCGCCCCCATCGCCTGCACCGGGCGGAGACGCCTGACCTTGAAGACCGGGATCACAGTCGTAACAATGCTGATCGCGACTACAAGGCCTGAACCGATTACAAGAGAAAGAAACGAGAGCCTCGGAAACATGCGCTCGGGGACGCCGTAGAGCCGGGCCAGCTCGGCCGCGCCCGGGATCGTGATGCCGTGCGATTCAAAATAGAGCGTTACGATGATGCCGACGATGATGCCGGCCGCCGAACCCATGGCGATAATCATCATGGATTCGATTGATAGGAGCTTCGTGATGCGGGCAGGCCGGCTGCCCAGGGCCATCATGACGCCAAATTCCCTTTTTCGCTCGAAGATCGCCATGAAAAAGGTATTGAGGATGCTGAAGGCCACCACCACGATCAGGACGAGATAAAACAGAAGGCCGGCCACCAGGTCGAAAGTGATGACTTCCATCAGTCCGGGCGTAAGCTCCTTCCAGTCGAGCACCCTGAGGTCCGGGTTAGGGCCCTTACGGACCATCTCCCCCAACACCTGCTTGATCCGAGGCACATCATCCAGCGTCCTCGCAGTTGCGACGACTTCGTGCACCGAGTTGTCCATAGCGAAGACGCTCTGGAAATACGGCAGAGGCAGGTAGAAGCTGACGCGGTCAAGATCGTCCTGGCCCGAGCTGATGATGCCCTTGACGCGGACCACCGTGGCCGCTACGGAGCCATCCCAGGCCTGTCCGAGGACGGCCACCTCATCCCCCGGCTTCACTTGAAGGTTCTTCGACAGGATGTTTCCCACCAGGGCCTGTCCTCCATCGGCTGCCGAGAGGAATTGCCCCTGGCGGAGGGTCCGCGAAAGGGTCGAGACGGTTGCCTCGCGGTCGCTGATCCCGGTCACGACCGTGCCGTAGGTCCGGTTTTTGGACGAGACCAGCGCGAAGGCACTGGCGCGAAAAGCATAGGCGCTCACGCCGGGCAGGCGGCCGAGCATGCCAGCTACCGACGCAGGGTCGGAGACTACGAGACGGATGTCCCTGCGTTCCATATATCCCTTTGCCTGGACCTGCAGATGGCCGGTGCGCAGCTTAACCGCCGAATCTATCATCGTCGCGTAGTTCCCGAATTGCAGCGACAGCATGAAAACGAGAAGCACCGTGGCAAAGGCGACTGCCCCCATCGTCAAAATAGACCGCCTGGGGTTGCGCCATATGTTACGCCAGGCCATCCGGACGTAGAGCAACGTGCTACCTCCAGGCGCTCTTCAGGGAAGATTCCCTGAAGAAGTAGTTGGGAATGTCCACATCGAAACGGATATCCCTGTACGTCACGACGGTGAATTCCGTTCCTTCTGTCCCTTTCCGCATCGTCCATATTTTCGGGAAGAGCTTGCCTCCCATCTGTCGGATGTCCGAGCCCGCCAGGGCTTTGACCAGCTTCCCATCCTCATCGTAAAACTCCTCCAGCAAAAGGATGCGGTCCTCCCTGATTTTCAGCCTTTGCGCCCCCCAGACGACGGCCGCGCCCGGCTTGGGCGTGCACCTGATTACGTAGACCGTCTTCCCTTCGTGGACCTCGGTGCCTTCGAGGCTATGCGTGTATTCATCGACTATGCTGTCGGACTTGGCGAGGTCCTCATTGGAAAAGTCGGAGCCCATCCACGACTGGGACATCATCGAGGGGGGCAGCTTGATGACCCGGTTGACCTTCGGGTTGTACGTCGACATTTCCCGTCCCTTCTTCAGCGTCCCGTTCCCCTCGTCTTTCGGCGGGGCAATGATGGTGAAGAGGCTGTCTTTCTGCCCCTTGGTCCAGGCCCTGATCGACATCTCGCGGCTCCAACCGGGACGTGAGATCTTCATATCGATGACGCAGACCGAGGACTTTCCACGGTAGTAGCGTACCGCCGCATCCACGATGCCGTGCGCGTCCTGGGCGCTCGACGGCGGGACCGCGATCAGCACCAGCCAAAGAACTAAAAACGGCAAAACGATTGCGTGAGCCGCGGACCTGAGGAAACCCGGCGGCTGGGCCGATCTTGAATGAATCCCATAGTTCATGTTGTACCCCTCTCCTTATATGCGGCCGGGAAACACTGGCCCGGCAACTCTTTCAAGTAAGCGTCCAGGAACTGATCTGCCTTCCTGCCGTTCGGTCGGTCGCGCGTGACCATCGCCACCATGAGCGCGCCGCCGACCGTATAGACGCCAAGCATGGGGACGGTGTGGTTGGGGACCGGGCTCCACGTCTCGAAATCGCTTACCCGGGCATCTTCGAAATCCATCCCGGCCGTATCGATAATCCCGTGATTCGCAATGTAGGGATAGATCCTTCCCGATGCGATCTGGCGGAGTATCGACCTCCTGACCAGACGTGCGATAACGGCATAGGGCAGAAGGAACATCAGCCTCAAGCAGCATGGCCTGCCCGAGCCAGGGCGTGTCGGAGCGGGCGGATGCCATCAGCCGGTGAACAGATGCAACCATGGCGTCGAAGCCCTGATTTCTCATACCCGCAAAGAAGACCGCCGAGAGATTGCAAACACCCCACTTGCTGCCCGCAGGCAGGAACCGGCGAAGATTGATCGGGACCGGAATCGTGAGCGTCGTGCTGGGCGGTGCAGCCGACCTCGCGAATTCGGTACGATAGAAGGCGGCCAAAACCACTTCATTGACCGTTACGTCGTGTTTGCGGCAGTATTCAAGGATGCGGGCGAAGCTTTCAGGCTCGATGCGGCGCAAGGCGAAGACCGGCTCCCCAAGCGTTTCGACAGGTGAATCGACCCCCGGACCGGGGGAGGAGAAATGAACGCAGCCCCGGAGCAGTTGGCGGAAGCCGGCGCCGCGCAGCACAGGGCCCTGCCCAAACCTCCCTTCGCGCCGCAAGGGAACGTAGCCGGGATTGGTCCGCAGCTCGCGGTAAATAGCGCCGACGAGGTTGAGGTAGTCGATCATGCCGCCCGCATCGGCTGCTTCGTGACTCAGCTTGACTGCAAGTTTTTCTTTGGACCCGCGAAAAAGACATGCGCGGACCTGAATGTCCGCTGAAGCATCGAGAGGACCCGCCAGCCAGTCGTGGAGCGAATTCCCGCTTTCTGTTTCCACGACTGACAAGGGGGAGATCAGGTTCGCATCCGGGAGCCGTCCCCAGTATGGGCGCCAGGGTGGGCGACGAACCGGGCAGCCCAGGACAGGCTCGGCATCGAGGCTGAGCCGGAAAGCGCGGGCCAGCCGCTCTGTATCGAGGTTGCCGGAAAAAGTGACCACGCTTCGGCTCTGCCCGTCGTGCAGGCAGCGGGCCAGGTGACAATTCTATCCAGCGCGGGCGCCGGATAGCGTCTGGGGGCCTCCGTGGCTTTCATGACCTTGTGCATTTCCCTGGACTCGATGTTCACGCTGCACCCTGTCCTAAGATGTGGCTTGGGGACCCTGCCATGGCAATTCCTGTATATAAGCGTCCAGAAGACGCTCCGCCCAACGGCCATTCGGTTGGTCCCGGGTGGCTATCGAAGTCTTTAATTTGTCGCCGACCGAGTAAACGGAGATAGTGGGAAGCTGATGGTTGGGTACCGGTGCCCCACGAGTCGAAATCACATATAGCAGGATCTTCGAAATCGAAGCGGCGGGTGTCAATGATCCCATCATTGGAGATGTAAGGATAGATCTTTCCGGATGCGATCTGGCGGGGTATGTGCCGTCTGGCTATCCACCGAAGGAGAGCGTACGGCAGGAGGAATATCAGCTCTACCAGAACGGCTTGCCCGAGCCAGGGCGTGTTGAGGCGGGCGGACGCCATCAGCCGGCGAACATCCGCGACCAGGGCATCGAAGCGCTGATCTTTCACGCCGGCAAAGAATACCGCCGGGAGGTTGCAGACGCCCACCGTGCTGTCAGCGGACAGGTGACGACGAAGGTTTATCGGGATCGGAATAGTCAGCTTTGAACCGGGCGGGGGCGAGAAGACCTGAAATTGGGCGCGATAAAAAGCGGCCAGGACCACTTCATTGATTGTGGTCCCGCGCGTACGGCAGTACTCCCGAATGCGGAGGAAATCGTCAGGCTCCAGGTGGCGCTCGGCGAAGACCGGCTCCCCGGGCGCCCCGGCGGAGACTCCGAAATCAATCCCCGCGCCAGGGGCCGAAAAATGAAAGCAGCCCCGGAGCAGTTGGCGGAAGCCCGCGCTGCGCAGCACCGCTCCCTGCCCAAGCCTTGCATCCCGCGGCCGGGGAACGTATCCGGGGTTGGTCCGCAGCTCCCGATAAATGGCGCTGAGGACGCCGAGGTAGTCGATCGACCCTCCTAAATCGGCTGCTTCGTGGCTCAGTTTGACTGCCAGTTTTTCCTTGGCCCCCCGGAAAAGAGACGCGCGGACCTGGATACCCGCTGAAGCATCGAGAGGGCCCCGAGCCAGGCGTGTATAGAATGCTCGTTATCCGTTTCCATGATCGAAAGAGGGGGGACCCGTTTCACATAGGGGAGTCGTTCCCAGTACGGACGCCAGGGATGGTCGACGAACCTGCAACCCAGGACCGGCTCGGCATCGAGACTTAGCTCGAAGGCCCGGGCTATCCGCTCAGTATCGAGGCGGGCGGAAAAGGTGATGAGGTATCGGCTCTGCCCGTCGTGCAGGTGGCGGGCCAGATGCAGCATCCGGTCCAGCGTGAGCGCCGGATAGCGCGCGGGGGCTTCCGTGGCATTCATGGACTTGTGAATTATCTGGACCATTTCCCAAATAGCCTCATGGTCGTTAGTTAATTCGTTGCGCAATAAACCGACGGCTAACATTGGGCTCAGCACCCCCTCCACCGGCGAAGCCGGATGGAACTCCCTGCTCGGCGCTTCGCTACGCTTGCTTTAATATCCTGCTGCTTGCAGCAGGATATTTATATAGGCATTCGATAAATGCAGTACGTCTTGTACTGCCTTCCGCCCACCGCCTTGATTCCGCGCTGCATGAGGAGGTTATCGTCCAGAATCCAGGAGCATTCGCCGCTCCGGTAACCCCGCTCCTGGGCCCGCAGGAACGTCTCCAGAATGAGCAGCCCTTCGGCGCCCCTCTTCTGAAAAGCATGCTTGATGCCGAGCAGCATGACCCGGAGACTTCTGATCTTCCGCGAGAAATATAGGAACCGCAGCGTCCCCAGCAGACCGGCATTCCCGTTCATACGTTTCAGGGCAAGGTTGTAGTCGGGCAGGGTGAGGGAGAAACCGATGGGCTCTTCTCCGAAGTAGGCAAAAAGGAAGAGATCCGGGACAATCAATTGCTTCAAATTCGCAGCCGCATACTCGAGGTCGGCATCGGTGAACGGCACAAACCCCCAGTTCTTGCTCCATGCCTGGTTGTAGATGTCTCTCACCTTCTGCAGCTCCTCATCGAAACGTTTCAGATTGACAGGCCGGACAGTGAGAGACGGTTCCTTCGGCGTAGGCGCTCCGCCAGCGCCTCGAGGCGACCGAACCCGCGCGAAGGCTCCTCTACCACATAGGCCAGCAGGTCCATCGACTTGCGCAGGCCGTAGTCTTCCAGAAGCGATGGATAATAGGGAGGGTTGTAAGGCGTCATGAAGCAGGGGCTGGAATCGAAACCGTTCACCAGCAGGCCGCATTCATCGTTTGTCGAAGGGCTCATGGGTCCGGCCATCTCTTCCATGCCCCGTTCCTTCAGCCAGTGCCGCGCGGCTTCCAGGAGCGCCGGGGCGATATCGGGATCGGGCGAAGATTCAAAAAACCCGAAGAACCCTGTCTTACAGCCCTGGAACTGAAGGTAGTGGCGGTCGATAATGGCCGCAATACGGCCGACAACACGGCCGTTTTTCCTTGCGATGAAGAGCGACAGGTCGGCATGGGAATAAAAGGGGTGGGTAGGACTGATCTTGGCGAGGGTTTCCCGGACGAGCGGTGGGACCCAGTAGCGGTCCCCTGAGTAAATATCCCACGGGCACCGGACGAAAAGCATGCGTTCCTTTTCTTCGGTCGCCTCGCATAAGGCCCAATTACCCATCGCTCGCAACCCTCCTGTTCTTTCAGATTATTTCCACCTGCCTGCCCACTGTGTGGAAGGCGTCCAGGATGCGGTCGAGCTGCTCATCTGTGTGCGTTGCCATATAGCTCGTGCGCAGTAGCTCTCTCCCCGGAGGCACCGCAGGGCTGATGACGGGGTTGACAAAAACGCCCTTCTCGAAAAGGAGCCGGCACATCTGGTACACCTTGGCATTGTCCTTTATGATGATCGGGATGATCGGCGTCTGGCTGCGGCCAATGTCGTACCCCATCTCCCTGAATCCGTGAAGCATCTTCCGGGTGTTCTTCCACAGGCGCTCCCGGAGTTCTCCGGTTCCTCCTCGATGATATCCAGGGCGGTACTCACTGCCGCGACGAGCGGCGGCGGCAGGGCGGCGCTGAAGAGCATTGAACGGCCGACATGACGGATGTACCGGATGACGTCAGCCGCCCCGGCGACGAAGCCTCCAATCCCGGCCAGCGATTTGCTGTACGTCCCCATGATGAGATCGACGTCATCTTCCACGCCGAAATGTTCGGCTGTGCCCGTTCCCCTTTGCCCAGAACACCGACGCCGTGCGCATCGTCGATCATCACCCGCGCCCCGCACTCGTTAGCGAGTTTCGTAATCGCGGGCAGGTCGGCGATATCGCCCTCCATGCTGAAGACGCCGTCTACAATAATCAGGCAGCCGCCGCTATTTGCGTTACGAAGAAGACGTTGGCGAGGTCCTCGATATTATTGTGATCGAATTTTCTCACCTTGCCGAAAGAAAGGCGGCATCCATCGATGATGCTCGCATGGTCGTATTTGTCGATGACGGCGCTGTCCTGCCTGCCGACGAGCGCGGAAATGATGCCCAGGTTCGCCTGGTATCCCGCGGCAAAGACCAGGGCTGCCTCCTTGCGGAAAAATTTGGCCAGCTTGCTTTCCAGCTCCTCGTGGATATCAAGGTTGCCGTTCAGGACGCGCGAGCCCGCGCAGCCCGTCGTGTATCGCTCCACAGCGCGGATAGCCGCCTCCTTGACACGGGGATGACTCGCCAGGCCAAGATAGTTATTGGAACCCGCCATTATGACCTGCCGGCCGTCGATCGTGACCTCCGTATCCTGTGCGGACTCGATTTTCCTGAAGAAGAAATAGCACCCGCTCTCTCGTAACGAACGAATAAACTCGTTCATTCCGGCACATTTGTCGAATCGTACTGGCGAATAAGTGCGCCGAGCACTTTCTACAGCCATTTTGCCTCCTTGTACCACGCGAAGGTCAACCGGTCCTCGTCAAGGGTCACGCGCGGCTCAAAACCCAGTACACTTCTTGATTTGCCGTTATCGCAAACCCAGCCCGGCTGGACCATTTCCTTCACTTTGTCACGGTTGAGGAGCGCCGGCCTGCGCCTCACTGCGGCGACCATATCGGCGATGGCGGCGTATGTTCGGATGAAGGATTCAGGGACCGTGACATCCCGGACCGCCCTTCGTCCGGCAGCCCTGGCGAAGGCGTCACGCCCGATTTCCTTCCAACCGTGATCCTTCCCGTCGGAAAGAAAGAAGATTTCTCCCGGGCCTCCTCTTTCAGCGACAAGCAGCAGACCGCGAACAACGTCCTTTACGTAGCAGAGGCTGGAGCATGGCCCCTTCGGGCAAGGCGTGGTTGAATGCCCCATAAGAGAAGCTTGAACAGCGTGAGAAGGCCCCGGTCCCTCGGCCCGTACACGGCGGGAGGCCGTATGACGACAACGGGGATCTTTGCGGACATTCCCAGAGCAAGCTCCTCGCCTCGCCGCTTGCTGCGTCCATAGACAGACACAGGAGCGCACGGGTCCGCCTCAGTGCAGGCAACTCCGGCACTCGGACCGGCTGCCGCCTGGCTGGAAACGTAAATGAACGCTTTGACGTTCGGGTTGAACTTTGCACAGGCGCTCAAAAGGTTGTCGGTTCCAACCGCATTAACCTCGAAATATGTCCGGGCGTTGAGCGCACTGGTCGCACCTGCCAGATGGAATACGACATCCACCCCTTTTACTGCTTCCCGGAGCGACGTCAAATAGCGGCAATCCCCGGAGCAACGCTCGATGGGGAGCCCCCCGGAGCCAGGGCGCCGCCGCTGTTTCTACGCACGAGGCAGCGGACGGCCCAGTTCGCGCTCACGAGAGAGTCCACCAGGTGACTGCCGATAAATCCTGTTCCGCCCGTTACAAGAGCGTTCAAGCGATGCCCCTCCGGAGTAGCAATGCGAACCCGTCCTGCCGCCGTCTGACCGGCAAGCAGCTACGGCGCGCTTTTCGGGCATACACCTCCACTTGGCGATACCCGTTTCGGCTCGCAGGCCTCCGATTAGCCCCGACCTTCGGAAGTGGCTCGCTCCACATCGGGGATTCCTTTGTTTTGTTCTTTTCGTTACATCGATCGGGACTTGCCCGAATAGAGAGTTGAAGTAATTTCTGAAACTCCCTATTAGAATGAGTCTGACTTTAAACATATGTACGTATTGACGAACTGTCAATTGTCAACATGGAATAACTTGAGAAATACGGTAGGGCCTGGGTGATCGATAAGGAGACCACCCGCATGTTTTTCGGGTTTTCGTATGGCCGATCTTATCGCTTTGCCATCCTCTTCCGCATTATCCAGACCGCGCCCGCCGCCAGGATTGCGAAGGTCAGCGCACCGTAGGGGTGTCTGACCGCGCAAACGATTGGGGTGAGGCCGGCTCGGGCTGCTGTCCTGAGAATGGGGCGGCCGGCTATCAGGGCGGCCACGGGAGGGGAGTATCGGTAGTAGAGCCTGACGAAGGCCCTGCCCGGTTCATTCGTCAGCAGACGCTTGTCCCTGAAGTCCTTCAACACGGCTACGTGCGGGTGGAGGTAAGACCCGTAGGCAGCCGTTGCAATGAGGCAGCCGCCGCCCCCTCCTCCTCCGCCCCCATCACCCCCACCCGACGCAGGACTCGGGGGGTCTCCGGGGCACGCGTTAAGCTGATCCTGGGTAAGGGGCAGGGTGAACCTGGTGAGGAAGGCCCAGGTGTATTCCTGGATCCTGAACTGGGCGTAAAGGCCGTGGGTTCCGTGTATGCTTCCAAGTCCGACTTCTGTTCCCGCGCTGCATGTCTCGTACGTTTGAACCTGTCCCGAGCCGTCCGGCGGAGAGGCCAGGGCAGGATTGCCGGTGCAGCCCATTATCTGGGACCATTCAAGCAGAGATTGGGGGGCAGGGGGGACATTCAAGGTCCCTCCGCCGTTGTACGGGACTATGGGGTCCTCGTACCCGGCCCATTCTATGACCGAGACCGGTCTGACGGGCCTGCATTGAACGGTCGTCTCGGTCAGGGGGAAGGAATCGGGCGCCGCCGCCGCGAAGACATCGGCGGCCTGGCAGACCATCGTGTTGGTCATCTGCGCCCCCTCAGAGATGCCGACGATGTATATCCGGCTCCTGTCGACGTTCGCAATCGTCCGGATATAGTCGACAACGTCCCGTAGGTACTGGATGTCCGTAGGGGGGCTGTTGATATCGGTCCTCCACTGTCCGTTCGCGCCGCTCGGCCATACGCCGATAAAATTGTGCTCGTCGCAGAGGGGCGCGAACCCGGATAGCAGCTCTTCGGCATCCCCGTTCAAGCCGGCCCCGTGCAGATCGAGAAGGACCGGCGCGGGCGTCTGGTCGGAGTAACCCGAAGGCACCCGGACAGCGACCGTCCGGCCGTCGATCGTGTAGTGATATAATCCCGGCGAGAGGGGGGTGGAGTTGCATTTGGCGGCCCATCCGGGGGAGACGGAGGAACCGGCGAAGACCAGGACCCAAAGAATAGCGCTTCTGAGGAAGAAACATCTCACGAAATGCTTCATTTCGTTTCTCCACGCTCGATGCGGTTGAAACGCCACTTTCTTTTGTTGTCCTCGAATCGCGTCCGAAGAACTTACCGGACCAGGGTGCCGAAGATTAGACGCACGGATGTACGCTATTACTTTATTTATGCATGGCCTGCCTCGCTGTCAATTCGATCGGTAATCGAAGGGCGGGTTTGCTTCGTTCGACGGACCGGCGTGCTAACTGTGCGACCTGTCACACAGTTGAGAGCAGGGAGGTTTCAGGCATTCTCGCGGAGGATTTCGAGCAGCTCGTTCCCGAATGAATACCAGGACCTCCTTATGCGCCATGGGCGCGGCCACGCCGATGGCGGCCAGCCCGGCCAGCCCCATGCGCACGCCCAGGACCTGGCGCGGGCATAAATGGTCGTGGCGGGCCGAGCTTTGTTACAACAGTTCAGATAGATCAGAGGGCATTCAAAACATCCAGGTAAATTTTGGTTATCACTATTAATACAAGGCAATGCCGGCAAGGAAAAAATATAATCCGCTAATACCACTGCGTGGCACACGTCCTCACTAATCTTCACGAATAAAGAACCAATTAATAAGAATTCACGCAGTTCCGCGGATAAAAAATTTCTCTGGTTGAGCGTTATTAGCAACCTTACGCCGTAATACTATTTGCTTGCAAAATAAAACCCGCCGGGAGAGGATCCGGCGAGTTGAATCGAAACTCGGGCAGAGGATTCTCCTTTCCAATTCGATCCCAAAAGCGGGATGTCGGGAGGCCGCGACAGTTCCCAGCGTGACCCTGGCCCTGGCCCGGAGAGGGCTGCCTGCCGGACCCTGGCTTTTGGCGGTAGGTCGGGCAGATCGGAGTATTTTTTTATAAACTAACCACCATGGCTCGGAGACACGAATTTTTTGGTAAAACCTCAAGATCTTTATAACTCAGAAATTTGGTGGTAAATCTTCCGAGTATGAAGGGAAGAGCCATAATTCATTTTACATCCCGGGCGGGCTCCCCGTATCCTTCTGCGGGGTTATTCTTCCTCACCCAAGTGGGTGACAATAGGGGCGGGCGGCAATTATGGAATCTGCCATTAAATCGTCCGAAGGATGCGGCTCCCGGTGGTCCGTACCCGGTCATGAGCCCGGCCGCCGAAGCCCGCGGACGCCAGCTCTTCGAAATGTGGAACAACGGCCAGGCTGCCGCGCTGTTTGCAAACTTCTCCGAGGGCATGAAGAAGAATGCCGGCGGCGAAGCCAAGTTTGCCGCCTATATGAAGAAACTCCTGGAACAGGTTGGCAAGGAAACCAAGATGGAAAAGGAGTTCATCAGCCCGGGAATGCTGGCGCCGGTCACGGAATATGGTCGCCTCTCCCAATACTCCAAGGCCACCGTCAAGGTCATCAGCACGTTTGTTATCGATGAGCGCGGGCAGGTGCAGGCCTTCATGTTCGGTCCGCAACCTAATCTTCCGGAAGGCCGCTATGCCGGCTATCAGAATACCGCGAAGTTGCGGCTGCCCTTCAATGGCGAGTGGTTTGTCCTGCAGGGCGGACACTCGCTGTTTGACAATGGCTACATGCGGGCGGAGGAGGCGCGCTTCGCGATTGACTTTGCGATGTTGAAGAATGGACGTCCCTACGCCGGCGACCCGACGGTTAATGAATCGTTCTACTGCTTCGGCCAGCCGGTCCTGGCTCCCGCTGATGGGACTGTGGTGCGGGTGGAAAGCGGCTTTGTAGACAATCAGCCCGGCAGCAAAGCTACGCAGGATTCGCCGATGGGGAATTTTGTCATCCTCTCCCATGGCAACAGGGAATTCACCGTCCTGAACCACCTGAAACAGAACAGCATTCCGGTAAAGAAAGGCGATGCGGTGAAACAGGGTGACGTGATCGGCGCCTGCGGAAACAGCGGCGCGTCGCCCGCCCCTCACGTGCACTTCCAGATGCAGAATACCGCCGGGACTCCAACGCCGGACCCATTGCCGGCGCAGTTTCACGACTATATCGCGGATGGCAAGCCCGTGGCGGTGGGCGAACCTGTAAAGGGACAGACGGTGAGCAATGCGCCCACGACAGGCGGTAGTTCAACGGACAGCACCACGCCGCCCAAGAACGAGCCCGTTAAGAAATAAGATCAACCGCGATTGCCTCGACTAAGGCAGGCGCTTGCCCCCGGCAATGCGCCTGCCGGCTTCGACCGCATGGGTCTCCAACTTGAAGATCGCAGCCAGCCAACCGCGTCGCTCCACCACCGCCCAGCCGGAAGCTTACGAGACCAGCTTCCGCGTGCGCTACGCGGAAACCGACCAGATGGGCGTGGTTTACCACTCCAACCTGATTATCTGGTTTGAAGTGGGACGGGTGGAGATGATGCGCCAGTTGGGCTTTACCTACCTGGACATGGAGCACGACGGGACCCATCTGCCGGTAGTGGAGGTCCGCTGCCGCTACAAGTCGCCCGCACGATACGATGACGTTGTGGTCATCAGGACCCGGCTGATCAATGTCCGCGAGTCGCTGCTGCACTTCGGGTATGAGGTAATCCGCCAGGAAGACGGAGACGTTGCTGGCGGAAGGCGAATCCGTGCACATGGTGGTGGATTCCGGCGTTCAAGCGCACTTCGCTGTCCAGCAAGTACCTGCCCGCATTTCTGCGGGCGGCGGGGAAGGTAGGGGCAAGTGGATAGGTGTTAGGGACTAGAGTAACCGTGGGCGCAGGCGACAGATGAATGCCAATAAAAGATTCCATACTGACAACTGTCAACCGGCAACTGACGACTGATTTTTATGAAAGCTTTGCACATCAACGGCAACGATCTGACTCTGGACGAAGTGCGCCAGGTCGTCCAGGAACGATGCCCGGTGCTTTTGGAACCGGAGGCACGGCTTGCGGTGGAACGTGCCCGCGCCGTGGTGGACGAACTCGTCGAGCAGGACCGGGTCGCTTATGCCGTAAACACCGGCGTCGGCAAACTCGCCGACATGCGCATTCCTCCCGAGGACATTCGCACGCTGCAGGTGAACCTGCTGCGTTCCCACGCGGCGGGCGTCGGCGAGCCGCTGCGGGAAGATGTTGTGCGCGCCATGCTTCTGCTGCGCGCCAACTCCCTGGCCAAGGGATTTTCCGGCGTGCGTCCCGCAGTCATTGACACCTTATGCGAGATGTTGAACCGCGGCGTGCATCCGGTCATCCCTTCGCAAGGCAGTGTGGGCGCCAGCGGCGACTTGGCCCCTCTCGCGCACCTGGGACTGGTGCTGATCGGCGAAGGCGAAGTTTTCTACCAGAACAAGCGAATTGCTGCTGCCGACGCCCTCCGCCAGGCCGACATCAAGCCCCTGGTGCTGCAGGCGAAGGAAGCGATCTCGCTGATCAACGGCACCCAGGCCATGCTGGCGATTGGACTGCTGGCCATTTTGGAAGCGGAGATCCTGGCGGACACCGCCGACGTGATCGGAGCGCTCACCGTGGACGCGCTGAAGGGCACCGACGTTGCCTTTGACGAGCGCATCCATCGCGCGCGGCCGCATCCCGGACAGTTGCTGGTGGCGGAAAACCTGCGCCGCATGCTGGAAGGCAGCTTGATTCGCGAGTCCCACCGCGAGTGCCAGGAAGTGCAGGACGCCTACTCGATGCGCTGCATCCCGCAGGTACACGGGGCCGTGCGTGACACCCTGGCGAACTGCCGCGACGTGTTCGAGATCGAGATGAACTCGGCGGTCGACAATCCCCTGGTTTTTCCGGAAGAGAAGAAAGTCGGCGCGCCGAAACGCGCGATCGGGGCCGCGGTGCCCGGCGTCATCCTGTCAGGTGGAAATTTCCACGGGCAGCCGTTGGCCTTTGCGCTGGATTTTCTTGCCATCTCGCTGAGCGCTCTGGCCGGCATCTCGGAACGGCGCCTGGAGCGGCTGGTGAACCCTGCACTGAATGTGGGCTTGCCGCCCTTCCTGGCGCCGGGCGCGGGACTGAATTCCGGCTTCATGATGCCGCAAGTCACGGCCGCCGCTCTGGTCAGCGAGAACAAGGTGCTGTCGCACCCGGCATCCGTCGACTCCATCACGACTTCGGGGAACAAGGAAGACTACGTTTCCATGGGCATGACGGCAGCCAATAAACTGCTGCGGGTCGTCGCCAACACACGCAATGTTCTTGCCATCGAGGCCCTGGCGGTCGCGCAGGCCCTGGACTTCCGGGAGCCCCTGCAGACCGGCAAACGCGGGCAGGCCGCCCGCGCCGCCATCCGCTCTGTCTCTCCTACCATCAACGAGGACCGCATCTTCACGCCGGACATCGAGCGCGTCGCGGCATTGATCGCCAGCGGCAAGCTCGCAGAGACTCTTCGATAGACCGGGTAGAGCGGTTGCTGTGAACCGGTAGAGCGGGCCTTCAGGCCCGCGTTAAAGGGCAGATCAACACGGTAGCGGGCCTTTAGGCCCGCGTTACCAGGGACTTTCATTAGGAAGGGGGCTTCAGCCCCCGCAAAGCGGCGCTGAATGCCTGCCCTGAGCGCAGGCGAAGGCCGCCGCTCTACCCGTACTCGCACAGTCGAGTTTTGAAAGGGCACGGCTTCAGCCGTGCCGCAACCGGCCAAGGAGACCATTGGGCTTTAGCCCCTGAGGGAAATCGCCCGGACGCGGCCCGAGGGCGCCGATACCGTACTCACCGGCTTGCCTCATTTGTGAGTGTGGCTTTCCGGCAGTCCCATGCTGCGTACCGTGTCGTTTTCGAAATCGAACTCGATCAGCACGGCCGGGTCCGTCCCCACCACCCAGCCATCGTGTCCCGGCTCAATCACCACCACCTGCGGCGCGTTGAACTCCACGATGCAGCCGTCGCCAAATTCCATATGGATGCGGCCGCGCGCCAGGAAGCCGGCGTGGGCGTGCATGCAAAGATCGGTGCCGACGATGGGCTTGATGTGCGTGGACCAGCGAAATCCTGGCGGGTAGATAACGCGCTTGACGCGGGCATTGCCGACTCGGACCATGTCGATCTGAACTCCGGCGATTTGCTGATGTTCAGCGCCGCTCATCGGCGCAAGGAGAGGATCGGAAGTGCTCATGCGGATGTCCTCCAGGAATTCACGCAGCCGAGTCCACCCATCCGGCGGAACCGTGCCGGACATGGATGCCGCGCATCCTGAGAGAATACAGCAGCCGGGAAGTGGACAGACTTGGCGGCCTCGTCACAGCCCAACGTGACCTGCGTCCTTGCGCTTTGTGACGTGGTGAGATATTCGTGAGGGTCGGGGAAGGGGTAGTGGTGTCTCCGGCGGCCGCACCCAGTGTGCTGGCCGGAAACTGATCTTTGACAACTTCAAGGTCAGTGGCCGAAGGCCAGGGGTCAGAAGAACTCGCAGGGATATGTACTAACCAGTAAAATTTCCCTGCAAAATCGACCCCCGTCACGGAGGCAGAAATGACCGGAATTCCGCCTGTAACTGCTTTGGATGGAAGATCTTTGGTATAACCCTTTTCGTCTCACGACTTTGCCGGAACTTCCGCAAACTCGTGTTCTCATTGGAGTTATGCGCAAAGTCGTCTGGAAAAACGACTTACAGCCGTCAGTTTCCCCGTAAGTTGTTGAAAAT
>CAWFRA010000009.1:0-52106 GCA_963818095.1 uncultured delta proteobacterium | reverse complement strand
GGACAGGTGAAATAATGCCGTCGCTTGGGGCGGCAGAATAAAAAACCGATAGATTAAGGGAGGAAAAATGAAAAATTTGCTTTTGTCCTCTGTTGCGTGCTTTTCGCGGCATGGACGCTAAGCGTATCGGCCGTCCCTGCGCAGGCGCAGGAGAAGGCGATGAAGTTGAGGCTTTCGGTTATGTGGCCCCCGCAGCACGCGCTGACGAAGCTATTCGACGCGTGGGGCAAGGACGTCGAGAAGGCGACCTCGGGAAGAATTACCGTTACCGTGTTCGCGAGCAACACCCTTTCGCCCCCCATGCAGATATATGACAACACGTCAAAGGGCATCGTTGATGTCGGCACGGCCCTCATGGCCTATGCGCCGGGCAGGCTTCCACTTTCCGAGGTCCTGCAGCAGCCTCTGGGATACAGGAACGGTTATCAGGCAACCATGCTGGCAAACGCATATTACAAGAAATTCAGACCGAAGGAATTCGATGACGTCCATGTCCTCTTCCTCCACGGCGCAGCCCCCGGCTTCGTTTTTACCAAGAAACCGGCAAAGTCGATTGCCGAGGTTAAGGGACTCAGGATAAAAGCGAACGCGGAAAACGCCGATATCGTGAAGAACCTCGGCGGGTCGCCTGTAACGATGCCTGTTACGGAAACCTACGACGCCCTTTCGAGGGGCCTGGTCGATGGCTGCCTTTTCCCATTGGAAGCCCTCCAGGGGTTCAAGATAGGCGAGGTCGTCAAGACGGTGATCGAGGATTACGGCATGTCCTATATGACGTCCCAGTATGCCGTTATGAACAAGGCTAAATGGAACGCCATATCCCCAGCCGACCAGAAGGCAATAGACAAGATCAACGATGAGTATGCCGAGAAGTTCGGCAAGATGTGGGTCCAGCTTGATGGCAACGCCGTGGCTTACGCAAAGGGAAGGGCGTGACATTTCATCAAGGTCTCCAAGGAAGAGGAAGCTGCGACCGCCCAGAAGATGAAGCCGATCCTGACCGACTACGTCAAAATGACGAAGTCGAAGGGTCTCCCGGGCGACGAGGCGTTGAAGTTCTGTCATGACTACCTGAAGACACACCAGTAAAATCGATATCTACGGCGGCGGGGGGCCGACAGTCTTTCGGCCCCCCGCAGCCGTATGGCAGGGCATTAAGAAACAGATCGAACGTTTTTTAGTCTGGAGGCAGACGATGAAGCGTTTTATGGCAGGAATCGTCGGTATCGACAAGGCATTATTTGTCCTCGCCGCCGGCGTGCTTGGGTTCATGATCTTATTAACCCTCTTCGACGTCATCATGAGGAATTTCGGCCATCCCATCACCGGATCGATGGAGATCATACAATACGGAGGGTGCATCGTTTTCGGGTTCTCAATCCCTTTCGGCACACTCCTGGGGCACAGGTGATAGTCGATATCATAACGGAGAAGCTCAAGCCCAAAGGTAAGCGGGGTATAGAGATAGCCACGAGATGCGTAGGCGTCCTTCTCTTCCTGTTCATAGCGTTCTATTTCTTCAAGTACGGGTTGGACGTGAGACATACGGGCGAGCGCACGGCGAGCTTCAAGATACCGTATTATCCGTTCAGTTTCGCCCTTTCGTTCAGCTTTCTCCTGCAGGGCTTCACTGTATTCCTCGACCTGATAAATAAGGTGAAAGGAGCAAGCCATGAGTGATGTCTCCGTAGGAATATATGGAATCGTAGTGCTCCTTGCCCTTTTTCTCACGGGGCTCGAGATGGCCTATTGCATGATACTCGTCGGTTTTTTCGGCTTTATCTTCCTTATGACGTTCCCTGCAGCCTGCAATCTCGTCATCAAAGACTTCTTCGATAACTTCACTACTTACAGCTATACGGTCATACCCCTTTTCATCATCATGGGTGAGTTCGCGTCCCATTCGAACATCGCAAAAAGGCTCTACCTGGGCGCGCACAAGTGGTTCGGCCATATTCCGGGCGGCCTCGCAATGACGACGGTAGCAGGCGCCACCGCGTTCAAAGCCATGTGCGGTTCGACGCTCGCCACGGTCAGGGACTTTCTCGAACCTGGCAATGCCCGAGATGGACCGGTACGGTTACAAAAAAGAGCTTTCCGCAGGCACCATCGCGTCGGTCAGCACCATAGGCATGATACTGCCTCCCAGCACTGTGCTTATCATCTACGGGCTCGAAGTCGAGCAATCGATAGGCAGGCTGTTCATTGCAGGCATCCTGCCCGCCCTCATGATCTCGGCGCTTTTTATGATGGTCATAGCCGGCTGGGTGATGTGGAAACCGGAAATAGCCCCGAAGGGCGAAAAGGCGCCCTGGAAGGACAGGTTCGCGGTAATCCCCGAGGCGTTACTCATTATCGTAATCTTCGGGATCGTGATAGGCGGGATGATAACGGGCTTTTTCAGCCCCACGGAGGCGGGCACGATCGGCACCGTGGCCATTTTCATCCTGGCCCTCGTGCGGCGGAGAGGTCAACGCGGCCATGATCGTCGGTTCCTTCAAGGGCGCCTTGAGGACCTCCATCATGGTCCTCATGCTCATTGCCGGGTCGTCCATTTTCGGCCACTTCCTCGCAATAACCGAGATCCCTATGATCGCCGCAAAGTGGGCCTCAGCGCTTCCCGTACCCGGCTGGGTCGTCATGCTCCTGATAATCTTCATCTACCTGGTAGGCGGGTCTATCATGGATGACCTGGCGTTCATGGTGCTCGCCACGCCGATCTTTTTCCCGACCGCCACCCAGCTTGGTTACGACCCGATCTGGTTCGGCATCCTGATTTGCGTTACCCTGATGATAGGCGGCATTATCCCGCCGGTCGCGATCTACGTCTTCATTCTGGGGAATATAACGGGGCTGCCGTTCAAGACCATATATAAGGGCGTCGTGCCGTTCCTCTCGGCCCTCGTCGTGGCCCTGGTAATACTCTTCGTTTTCCCGGAAGTCGCCCTCTGGCTGCCGAACCTGCTGATGGGTAAGGGGTAAAACGGACCGAAGGGCCGGAATTGCCCTTCTAAGGTATTAAATGCGGGACGTGCTGCTGCGGTTTTGCGCCCAGAGGTACGTCCCCTTTTCATTCGTCGTGACGGTGAATCCCTCCGCGGCCAGGAATGCCGAGAGGGCGTGCGCGTTCTTTTTCGCGTCGCCGGGGTCCGGGTGGACCTCGATGGCTACCTGCCGTACCCTGCGGAGCGTCTCCCCCGTCGATCCGTAAAGTATGGAGAACTCGCTCCCCTCGCAGTCGATCTTCAGGAGGTCCACGCCGGCCAATCCCTCTTCTTCCATGATCTGAAGCAGGGTGACAGCCCTCACCGTCTCGCTCTTCGATGCGCCGCCGGCTGCGCCGACCTTCGCGGTCGTCGGAAAGGTTTCAGGGCCGCATGCTATCTCGACGCTGCCCGGCTCTCCCGAGACGGCCGCCCGGACGCACTTCACGGCGATTCCGGGGTTAGCCTGCACGTTTTTTACCATCTCGTCGTAGTTTGCCCCGACAGGCTCATAGGAGAAAACCCTGGCGCTCCATTTTGACGCAGCAAACAGGGTGAAAAAGCCGACGTTTGCGCCGATATCGACAACGACCGGGCGGGCCCCCAGTGGCAGGTTCAGGCCCTCCAGGTAATGCTCGCGCAAAAATATGCTCTTGAACTCGGGATAAAGCTCTCCGGGGACGGCAACCGAGACGCCGCCCCGCGTAAGAAAAACCAGCGGCAACGTACGCAGGCCCGCCTTTTCCGCGTAGTAAAGCCACCAGTTGGAGAAGGTCCCCAAAAGGTTGTATTGGCGTCTTACAGCTTTGTTCTTCAAAAGCATCGGCAAGGACCGTCCATCAGGATAACCTATCACAGCCGCCATATCAACCGGCTGTCGCCGGCCAGCGGCCGGAGGGATTTCGACGGGGCACCCGCCCGACGTGAGGAGGGGAGGGTCGCTTCGTCGGCTTTCGAGGTGCCCGACGAGGCTGTATAAAATAATAGCCGGGTACCCGCGCTCCGAGCTTGCTAGGCGCGGGTGGCAAGCCGAGGAGGCGCGCCGAAGAAAACGGCGGAAAAGGCGCGAAATCTCCTCCGGCCGCCTTCAGGGATTGTTATTGCACCCTTCAGGCTCGCTGTGCTACTCTTTACGGTGCGTATTCTCGCAGTTGACGTGGGGGATCAAAAAACAGGTACTGCCGTTTCCGATGAGAGCGGCGCCATCGACGTAACGGCTGCGCAGACCATTCTTCAAGGTTATCCGGATGCGAAAGGGCGGACATAAAACTTTTATAGCCCTGACATGCCTGATTCTTCTTGCAGCGCTCCCCGTTGTCGCAGCTGTAGTTCCGGTAGGCAAAGAGGCCGTTGGCAGGCCCTTTATTGTGAAAAAGGGAACAAGGATCGGCGCGGTAGCCCAGGCACTCAAGGCGGAACACAGGGTCTTCTCCGAGTATGTTTTCATGGGTTGCTCCCTGGTTGTCTATCGCGGGCGCATAGTGGCAGGGGAGTACGAGCTTTCCGACGCCATGTCTCCGTACGAGATAGCCAGGAAGATGGCGAAAGGCGAGAGGAAGGTATACAGCCTGAAGATCGTTGAGGGCTATAACATCTACACTATCGGCGACGTGATGGGAAAAGCAGGGATCATGAACGGCTCCGCGTTCCTCCAGCTCGCCCGCGACCAGGCGTTCCTGCGGCGCCTGGGCATAAACGCCGACTCCGTGGAGGGCTATCTCTACCCGGACACCTATTTCTTCAGCAAAGAGACCGGCGTGGACGAATTTCTCGAAAAGATCGCCCAGAGGACGTACGGCCTCTTCGACAAGGATGAAGTAAGGAAAAGGATGGAGGAGCTGCACATGAACATGTACCAGGTCCTCTGCCTCGCCTCGATCATCGAAAAGGAAGCGAAGCTGGAGACGGAGAAAAAGACCATCTCGGCCGTATTCCATAACCGGCTTGCCCTCGGCATGTCTCTGGACGCGGACCCGACGGTTATCTACGGCTTGGCGAGCTTCAACAGGGACCTCAGGAAGGCCGACCTTGCGGAGCAGACGCCGTACAACACGTACCGCCTGAAAGGGCTGCCGAAGGGGCCCATATGCAGCCCTTCGAAAAGCTCGATCGTGGCCGCCCTTTATCCGGAGGACTCCCGTGTGCTCTATTTTGTTTCGAGAAACGACGGGAGCCACGTATTCTCCAAAACCATTCACGAACACAATCGCTTTGTAGCGTATTATCAGAAGCACAAAAACAGAAAACAATAATAAAGGACGAAGGAGGGATTTCATGGAGAGAGATGTCGCAGTGATCGGGGTCGGTCAAAGCTCTTTTGTGAGGGGCTATGAGGGGTCGATCCGCGAGCTGGCATTCGAGGCCTTCAGGGAGGCGATGCAGGACGCGGGGATTGCGCAAAAAGATGTCGATGCCTCCGTCTTTTGCTCGGCCCCGGAGTATGACAAGCAGAGGTCGCCGGCCGGCGTGCTGGCGGAATACCTCGGCCTGATACCGCAGCCGACATTCTACGTCGAGACCGTCTGCTCGTCGAGCAGCACGGGCCTGAAAGTCGGTTACAGCATGATTAAAGCCGGACTCCACGACGTTGTGGTCGTGGTGGGTTTCCAGAAGATGTCCGAGATCACCTCGGCCGAGTCTCAGGAGAGAATGGGCCGGGGCGCGGATATCCAGTGGGAGGCGCCTTTCGGCACCATGATGCCCGCGTACTACGCCATGTATGCCCAGGCTTATATGGCAAAGAACGGCCTGACCCACGACGACCTGCGGGACGTCAGGCTGAAGTCGGCCACCTACGGCACGACCAACGACAGGGCCGTCTACAGGAAGGGCGTAAAGGCTGCGGACTTTGACGCAAACAACCCTGAAGCGAAGATGGCGGGCCCGGTCGCCTGGCCTCTGCGCGTGGGCGATTGCTGCGCCAATGCGGACGGCAGCTCGTGCGTCATCCTGGCGAACAAAGAGAAAGCAAAGGCCTTCTCGAAGAAGCCCATCTGGGTTGTCGGCATAGGGGGCGCCTCGGAGGCGGTCAATATGGCGGCGAGACCCGATTTTTCACAGGGCCTGAGCGTCGGGTACGGGGCAGCAGCGCAGGCATACAAGATGGCGGGCATCACGGCCAAAGACGTCAAAGTGGCCGAGGTGCACGACTGCTTCACGATCGCCGAGATCATGGCCTATGAAGGCCTTGGGTTCGCCCCTATGGGCGACGGCAAGCAGCTTATCCGCGAGAAAGCCACGTACAAAGAAGGCCGGATACCCGTCAACGTAGACGGCGGCCTGCTTTCGAAGGGCCATCCCATCGGAGCAACAGGCGGTTCGCAGATACGGACCATCGTCCTCCAGCTTCGCGGAGAGGCGGGACCCATGCAGGTGCCCGGAGACCCGGATATCGGGTTGGTGCACAACGTCGGCGGCGTGGGCCTTTACGGGAACGTAACAATATTTGGGAGGTGAGACATGGGTTTCGAAAAATTCGGAAGGAAGAGCTTTACTGGAATAACGAAGACCGCGAAGTTCGTGGACCTTCTGGCCGAGGGCAAGATCGAAGGGACGACCTGCAAAAAATGCGGCGCCAAATTCTTCCCGCCCAGGGCCGACTGCGCAGTCTGCCTCTCAAAGGAGATGGACTGGTTCGATATGCCCGTCAAAGGCAAGCTTGAGACTTTTACGACAGCCTATTTCGCGCCTTACGGTTTCGAGGCCGACCCTCCCTACACGATGGGAGTCGTCGCCTTCGACGCCAAGCTTAAGCTTTTTGCCCGCCTCGCCAAGGACATAAAGCCGGAAGACGTCAAGGTAGGGATGGACGTGGCAATCCGCACGCTGAAGTACGACGACGGCCAGCTCTCATTTGAGATCATTAAGGCCTGAGGCGAAAACAACCGGACCGAAAAAAGGGGACCTGCCGCAGGTCCCCTTTTTATTGCCCAAATTTTCGCGCTGTTTCAGGGAAAGCAGCCGAGCTGGCAGGAATTTATCTTTATCTTAAGCTCGTCCAGGATATCGCCCACCTCATGGGATGATACCTTGGCCTCCAGCGCTATTGCCAGCGCCTGCGCGCACGATATCCCTCCGTCCTTGCTCGCCGCCTTCACTTTTTCTATCAGTTTCTCTTTTTCCACTTTGCAACGCTCCTGTAATGGGGTGAGTGAAGGGGATCGAACCCTCAACACCCGGGTCCACAGCCCGGTGCTCTACCTTTGAGCTACACCCACCGTATTATTCAGTTTTTTAGCACAGATGCGGCCAAAAGTCAATTTGCCGGCGGCGGAGCCGGGCCTTATTTTCGCGTCCTTACCGGGCAACCCGTCCTGAAACCCTCCGCTACCTGCCGTTCCCCCATGCCGCATTCCGGGTGCCCGTACCCGCTTGCGCTCCTGCCGGAGGCGATGTCATAGATGATGTTGTCGTCCCCTTTGGGGTTCGCGCTCTCCTTGTTGACGCCTGCCGGCACCCAATCGAGGCCCAGGACATGGCGCAGCTTCCACGCGATATTATGGTCCGCGCACGAGGTGTCGCCGCTGACCCCAAGGCCGCCCACTATTTCTCCGTCCCGGTTGTAAAGCGCCAGGCCCCCGCCGAACACGCAGACCCCGCCGATGAGCTTGCCGGTCATGGGGTCGCTCTCGGTGCCGAAGTCGCCCGCGTCGCCGGCATAGGCTACGGCCGAATTTAATGGGTTGCCTAGCTGAATGCCGAAGAGAAAACCGCCCGGCTGCGTTCCCGAATAAAGGTTGGCCGTGGAAAGGGCGAGGGAAGAAAGGCTGAATGCGTTGGCGGTATTTGCCTTTTGCGCTGCGATCAGCCTGCTCCCCGGCCATTGGTCGCCATATTGCTTGCCGCTGAAGGTGACCGCATGGACGGAGCCGTCCCTCCGCACTACGGCTGCCCACATATTGAGGGCCAGGCCCCCGTTGGCCTTCGGATCTCCCACCTTTACCACTTCCCGGAGCGCTGCTGTCAGGCCCGCATGGTCCGGCAGATTATCGGGGGCTTCTTTCGGCCTGATCACAAGGGATTTCGCCGCCAGCGCGGCCCCTCCGACGGCCAGGCTGATTACCGTGAATCCTGTCGACTTTTTCATAGCTGCCTCCTTTTGTCTGAAACAAGATAAACATAAGACAAGAACATCCCCTTCCAAGGGAGGCATGCCGAAAATCACGGGCCGGATATTATAATAGTAATAGAGGCAAAGCTTGTGCCTGATGACCATAAGGAGGCGAAATGAAACGTCTGCTCCTGATGGCGCCCCTGATCGCTCTCCTGACAGGATGCGCCCACTATTATTACAAGCCGGGGATGACCAACGACACATTTTACAGGGACAAGAAGGAATGCGAGAAGAACGCGTACCAGACTGCGGTCCGCAACGGCACGCGGCAATGTGATGAGATAGAGCGCTGCCTTTTTGCTAAGGGCTACCAGAGGAAGTGACCGGCAGCGCATCCCGGCAGGCCACGGCAAGGTCGTGCAAAAGCGGCAAAGACCGGCATTTTCCCGACGCCTGAATCAGGTTGGCAAGGCCCGACGGGATATGGCCGAAAAAAGCCGCGAGTCCTTTTTTGAGCCCCAGGTACCCGAATGCCCCGAGGGCCTGCATAAGGCGCTGGGCCGACGCCTCCCAGAAGGCGTCGAGGAATGCGTCCCGGTCGCGGCCCGCGTCCGACAGGCCGTAGTAAAAAGAAAGCAGCTCTTCCCTGCCGTTTTCGGGCATATCGACATAAGGGTCGCACAAAAGCGACCCCAGGTCGTAAAAGGCGCAGCCTAAGCGCATGCCCTGGAAGTCGATAAAGACGGGCTCGCCGTCTCTGACCATCACGTTCTGCGATTGTAAGTCCCTGTGGACGAGGCACGGCGGGCACGGCCGCAAGGCGCCCGGCCAGCCCGGAAAGCTCCTTTTCGATTTCTGATGCAAGGGCCGGGGGCAGATCGATCCCGCAGACGTCAGCCACGAAGTGCTCCATGAAATAGCCCCTCTCCCATCGATAGAGGTCCGGGCCGAAGGCCTCCATGAGTTTCACCTGCCTGTGCGGAAATTCGGCGACCGGGAATGCATGGAGCCTGCGCACCGCCGAAAGCGTCTTCCGGTAGAGGGCGCCCCGCGTCTCCCATCCGGCGCCTGCAAAGGACGCAAGGTCCGCATTGCCCAGGTCTTCCATCAGGACAAGACATGCATCTGCATCGTGCCTGATAACGCGCGGCACGGGCACGCCCAGCCCGGCAAGGAATAGCGCAATGGCTGCCCAGTAGGCATTCTCCGCCCTCTGCGGGTCGTAATGCACCAGCACCGCCGAGCCCGTCGGCTGCCACGAAACGCGGAAATAGGAGCGGTCCGACCCCCTTTTATTGAGGGGGACAAGCGCCACGGAGACGGACTTCGAAAGGCCCAGGGCGTCACGCGCAAAGGCGATCATCGCCTCCTGTCTCACAGTGCCGCCTTGTCCGCCGGAGCGCCCGGCGGCGTCTCACATAAGCGCTCGTATGTGGCGATGTCGCCCATATCGTGCCATTCGCCCTCATCTATGACGACGCCCCTGACTGCGCCGGGTGAGGCCGCTATCCGCCCGAGCAGGATAGGGACGATCGACTCAGGGCGGCCCGCCTCGATGAAACGCAGGATCGACGTCTCTACCGCGTAGATACCGGTAAAGAGGCAGTTCCTTGCCGCCGGTGCGCCCAGGGCGCCCCGCATATCGCATACCGCGCCCTCCTCGTCGATGGATACGTTCAGGGGGCGGCCGCTGCTCCGTAAGGCCAGCGTCGCCTCCGGCCGCAGCCGCTCGTGCCAGGCGCAAAGGGGCCCCAGGGAAAAACCGGCTATCACGTCCCCGTTGTAGCAGAGGATGGCATCGTCCTCGTCGAGGAGGTCTTCGATATTCTTCAATCCCCCGGCCGTGTCGAGAAGGACAGACTCGCGGCGGAAAGAGACGGGCACGCCGCGCCACCGGCCGTCCGGGAATTTTTCTTCGTACATCTCGTGATGGAGGTGGGTGTTTACGATGAAGCGGTCGACGCCCGCAGTGATGAGATGGTCCATCGCGTACGTGATGACGGGGCGGCCGCCTACGGGCAGGAGCGGCTTCGGGCAGCGGTCCGTGAGGGGACGCAGGCGGGTCCCCAACCCGGCGCCCAGTATAAAGGCCGTCTTTAACCGGCGTCTTCTCAATATAGCCTCGACAACGTCGCGCCACGGAAAATAATGGGCCATGATCTGCTCCGCCGAAAACCCCCTGCTCGCCATCACTGCCGCTCCGATCTGGCAAAGGCCGACCCCGTGGCCCCACCCTGCGCCTTCGAAGACAAACTGCTCCGGCGTGCGCCCTGCCGGGAGGGCCCTTACCATAAACGCGCTGCTGTACAGATGGCTGCGCGAGAGCCACCGGCGTATCTCCAGCTCCTTGCCCACGACAACGGCCCTTTTCGAGCCGGAGATCATAAGCTTGCGGATCCGGCCCGAGGGGCCGCGCTCCAAAGGCTCTATTTTCCGAAGGGAGCCGAAATCCAAGCCCGATTTCTCGCGGATAATCTCCTCGAGCTCGCTCGCGGGTATATTCGGCGGTCCATCGGAAAAAGGACGTCGTCTCCCTGTCAAAAGCAGGGAGGATGCTTGCAAGCAGCGCCTCGTCCTTCGTGTTGCAGTAGACATCCGGCCGGGCGTCGATCCAGCGTTCGGCCTGCTCCTCTGTCGCAATCGGGGCATAAGCCCCCGGCCCGTCGTAGATGCTGACGAGGTAGGGTACGTGGACGTCCGCCCAGGCGGTGCGGAACTCATCCGTCCGTCCGCCGCACGCCTTCGAATAGCGGGCGTCGCAAATCTCGCCTCCGAAGGTGAGGGCTGTGCCCCTCGTCTCCCTTACCGCGTCGCGGACATTATCGGATGTGATTTTCGTGAGGCCGTGGTAGCGCTGGCAATGGTCGTCTGCGCAGACGTCGAAAAGGTCATGGTCCTCCCCGTCGTACCATCGCACGATCTCCATCTCGCCTTGCGCCGGCGGGGGGCTCGCGGCCGTCTTCCGCGGCCCGCCCTTTTTCGCCAGTATGGCAAGGGCCCAGCTCCTCGACAGGATCGCGTGGCACTTCAGGAACTCGATTGGGGCCTGCGCGCTCATCTCGGAGGCGACTACGCTTTCCAGGTAATCCTCTACGGGCGAGCTCGTTGACGGCAGACACCCCGCCGTCGTTGCCGGCAAGAAGGACGAGGTTCCCCCGATAACGTCGGTCCTCTTTTCTCTCCCAGTGGAAGCTCTTCCCTATCGTCACACGGAAGAGGTCGAACGTCGTGTTTGCGCCGCCTTCGATCCGCAGGGAGCCGGCGCGGGCCGCCTCGTGCCCCTCGCCGTCGCGCAGCACGATGCGCCCGGCGTGCGATGCGGCCGAAAACCCTCCCGATACCGGCCCTGCGCCGTCTATCGAGAAGACGCCGTTAAGACGGCCTTCGAGGTTCTGCTCCTCGACTATGCCTACGGAGATGAGCGGTTCGCTTACAATTCTTACAGCCATTAGAGCCAAAAAATTATTACTTTTTCGGAAGACTGTCAATCGCGCCGGAATGTGCAGGCTTTTTTTACACCCCACCCCTTCACGCCGATGGGGTCGTTTACAAAGTCCTCAGGCGTCGCTATCGGCAGGCCCTCCAGAGGGCGCGCGGCGAAAGGTGTCCCTTCTCTTTACATAGGCGCCACGGCCTTTCGTCGAAGATGCGCATGTTTTCAGGGTATTCGGAGACGTGCGCCGCTGGTACGCGCGTTGCATCCCTTCGGGGGTGTCGGAGGGAACATGAACAGCCAGGTCATGAAGCACCTCATCGGCATCCTCCTCGAATCGCCTCTGTATCTCACGTTATCGCGCAGGGAAAGACACCGCCTCCTGAACGACTTCGTCGGCCTTTACGCCTTCTTCGTGGAAACCCCCGACAATATGGGCGCCGGGGAGCAGTCCGTGCTGGCAAGGAGCGCGGACGTGTCCGCCAAAGCGCGCAAGGCAGCCCGCTGAAAAGGGCATCTTTTCGAACGTCTCGTTGACCTTATCGCCGTAATAATCTATCATGGGAATATGCTTCTAACGCCCAAATAAAGACAAGGGAGACGCCCATGGATACGAAGAAAAAATTCGGCCTTAAGGGTTATTCGCTGCCTCTCACACCCGAAGGGCGCTCATCCGTCATTGACGCGCCCCCGTGGTATTACGGGGGCGAGGTCATCCATATAGGGTTCAAGGCCGCAAAAGATAAGGTCGCGCCGGCTGCTGCCTCCGCCCCTCGAGATAGGGCCGGACCCCGGGGCCGGGGCAGTCTGGTTCACCGACTGGGTATCCGTAAGCGAGGGCCGGCCCGACCTCGCTTTCGTCAACCCGGAAAGGTCCAACTACCGCGAGTGCCTCGTGATGCTCGCATGCAGCTTTAACGGCAAGCCCGGCTACTTCGTCCCGTATATCTGGGTGGACAACGACTTCACCCTTATCAGGGGCTTCATCCAGGGGTTCCCGAAAAAGCTGGGGAGGATATACGTCACGAGGCTCCACGAGATGAACCCGAAGATCGGGGGAAAGAAGATAGGGGCGAAGGTAAAGGGCATCTGCGAAGTAAACGCCCAGAGGATCGTGGAAGGCTCGATGACCTTTACGCGCAAGGCTCGACGCCGTCCGAGGTCCCACCCGTGAAATTCTATCTCATGCGCCATTTCCCGAGCGTGGAGGACCCGAACGCACCCGCCGTGCACGAGCTTGCGACCGGCGCGGTCAGTGACGTGAAGATAGCCGATGTCTGGGCAGGCAGCGGCGAGCTCTCTTTTTCCCGTCGCCTTTCGAAGAGGTCGCCGGCCTCGGCCGCGTCGAGGTGCAGGAAGCGTTCTATTACAGCATGGGCATGACAATAACAGGCGGCGAAGTGCTCCACAAATACAGATAAACCGTTTTGCTTATGACTTATTCCGGCGAAAGCCGGTATGTAGAGATTTGCCGGTTACCGACCACCCGCAGTTGCAGCAATTGGGCCCCGGTCCAATTGCTGCCGCGGTCGGAGGAGCGCCGCTATTATCGGGGCTCAGCGCCCCCTCCAGCGGCAAAGCCGCATGAAGCCTCCCCCCCTCGTTAAAAGCACTAAAGTGGGATCGTACGTCGGAGGGCGCAAGGCGCACATTTCGCCGCATCCGTCCTATCAGTTCAAAGTCGGTTTGCCGGGTGCCCGCACGGTAAAACGCGTGCTGAAAGGGTGCCACCGTGCATGCGGGTGGTCCGCAGCAGGCGCGAGTCCAAACCTTGCCACAACATCCGCCTTTGTCTTTATCACTGCCACCGGGTTGGGTCCCTCAAGGCGCGCCTCTCTTTACAGGCGCGCCTGCCGGTCCCACAATGTTTATATTATTTAATAATGCGCAAAGCAGCGGCCGCGTCCCTCATGGCGATAGCCATGCTCTGCTTCCCCCTGACCTGCATGGGGGCAGGCCAGGACGCAGGGGCGGAAACGATTGTCAGACAGATGCAGGCTGCCTGGGCAAACATACACGATTACCGGGCGCGGATGCTCATCCGCACATATCGGGACAGCGGGTCGCCCGATACGCAGACGTTCTTTTACACATTCAGGAAGCCCGACCAGATCAGGATAGATTTCATACGCCCCCACCCGGGCATGGTGATGATATATCCTGACAAGGAGGGAAGGGTCTTCATCAGGCCCTCCGGGCTTGCCCGGCTCTTCCGCCTGCACCTGCCTCCGGACAGCCCGAGGCTCGTAGTCTCCGCCGGGCAGCGCATAGACCAGACGGACCTGGGGCTGCTGATCGCCAACATAGCCCGCAGCGTAGGGAGCGGGCGGCGGGGACCGGTCTTCACGTTCGATGAGAACGGGCTGGCGGTCATTCAGACCATCGCGCTGGACCACTTCCGCCCGGACGTAGTCACCGCTTACAGGTTCCTGATAGACAAGCACCTGTGGCTCCCCGTCAGGGTGGAGGAATCGACGTTGGGAGGGCGAGCCGAGCGGACGATCATCTTTTCCGACCTCGAAGTGAACGTCTCCATCCCGGTCGCTTTCTTCAAGGCCGGGTGAGGTAAGGACGGCCGGACGATGGGAGAGACGGACAGCAGGGATGCCGGGAGGCAGGCAGAATGGTTCGTGCCCAGGTTCGGGCCGGCCGCCTTCCGGTCGTTTGTAGGTCTTCTCTTCCTGCCGTACACGGGCATGGTCCTCTCCTTCGCCGTCCTCGGCTCCGTAGTCGCGCCGTCGATAGACACTCGGAAGGCTTTGCGCAATCGCTATAATTTACGCCCTGGGCCTCGGCGTAGGCGCCCACAGCCTCGACGCGCTTGGAAGGGGAGGGAAGACAACCGTGGGGCGCTGTCCTTACGAAGCGGCAGCTTATAGCGGTCGCAGCCGCTTCCTTAACGTCCGCTTACGCCATTGCCGCCTACTACATGGTGACCGCCGTCCCCCGCCTCTGGACAGTCGCGGCGGCAGAGGGCTTCTTCGTTTTCGCCTACAACCTGGAGTGGTTCAAGGGCAGGTTCCACACTGACGGGTGGTTTGCCTTCTCCTGGGGGTTTCTGCCCGTTATCGCAGGCAACATCATGCAGACGAACACGGTTTCTCCGGCCGCCTTCGCATTCGGGCTTTCCATGGCGCTTTTCAGCCTGATAGAGATAAAAGCCTCCCGCCCTTACAAGGAGCTGAAGAAGCGCGCCGGCCCGTATGCGGCGGATGACCTTTCCGGGATTGCCGCGTACGAATACATTCTGAAATGCGTAAGCCTCGGCGTCATGCTCCTTGCGTCGGCGTTTCTGATCCTGAGGCTTTCCGCCGGGCGACACCCGTGAGCGATTTTCACACATATATCGCGAGACGACGGCCACGAATCGAGGAGGCTTACAATCTGAGGCTCTATTGCTTTCTTGCCGGCGTCCCGGCCGCGGACCGGGCGGGCCTCTTGCAGAGCCTCCAGGCAGGAAAGAAGATAAGGGGTTGCCTCTCCTGCCTCGTCTGCGAGGGGCTGGGCGGCCCCGTGGAGCAGGCAATCCCCAGAGCGGTGGCCATAGAGATGATACAGGCGGCAACCCTGCTGCACGATGATTTCGTCGATCAGGACAGATTGAGGGGCGGCAGGGCGGCCGTCTGGACAATCGAGGGGGCGAGAAGGACGGTCCTCATAGGGGATGTTATCTTCGCTGCCGCCATCAAAATGATGGCCGACCTGGGCGCACGCGACGGGCGGGAGGTGGCGGACGCCATAGCCAGGGTCTCGCGCGGCGCCTTGAAAGAGCCGCTCGACGCGCCGGCACTCGCGGAAAAGATAGAATCGGAAGGCCCGCGTGCGGCCCCGTACGATGAGATCGTCCGGCTCAAGACAGCCGAGCTTTTCGGGACTGCCTGCACCCTCGGCGCTCTCGCGGCGGGACTGGGCGGTCCGGTATCCGAGACCTGCCGCAGCTACGGACTGTCGGTCGGCGAGGCATACCAGATAGCCGACGACCTGAAGGAAGTACGCCATTGCCTCGCTACGGGGCTTATCGATGCCCGCCACGCAACGGGCATTGCCCCTGCTGTCCTGCGCTTTGCGCCGGAGGCGCGCATGCTTCTGGTCGACGCGCTGAAAGGCGGGCGGCCGGAGATCGATGCCGGAGGCCGCGCGCTCCTCGCAAAAGCCGCCCGACTGATGGAAGAGGCAATCGACGCGCGAAGGGGGGCGGCGGCCCTGATAGGCGGCTTTCCTTGTAACGGCTACAGCGAGGTTGTGAGGAAGGCCCCGGGCGAGATTATCACGATTTTCAACGAGTCGCTTTGAACAGATAAAACAACTTATGAATGGGCCGGGCTTTTGGCGCAGATGATGGCTGCTGCGCCGAAGTGGAGGCTTTCTGAGCCGATTTCTTCGAAGCCGCAATCGATCAGAAGTCCTTTAAGGCGGGCTACCCAATCCGTCTGCCGAAGGAAGCCCGGAAGGTCGTCGAACGCGGGCCTCCAGGAAGGATAGAACCTGACTGCGATACTCTGTAAGAGCGCGAAATGGAGCCGCCACGCAGCAGCGCAGGCCTTGTTGCCGGGATAGGTGAAGTCGTGCATAATGAGCAAGCCGCCCGGCCGGAGAATCTTCTTCACGTTTCGGACGAGGGCGGGAAGGTCTGCGTATTTTGCAAGGTACGACGAAGTGACGCAGTCGGCGGGCCCTTCCGGCAGCACGTCCTCGGCGCGTCCCTGCATCAACTCCACGTTGCGCAGGCCCAGGGCAGCCGTTTTCGCCCTCGCTATTTGCAGGTACCCTTCGGTCACGTCTATGCCCGTTACGCGGGCCTGCGGGAAATGCCGGGCGAGCATCAGCGTGAGGATGCCCGTGCCGCAGGCCTGGTCGACTATCCTCGCCGCCCCTGCGGGGACCATACCCACTATCTTCTTTTTCCACCTGCCGTCGAAGCCCAAGGTCGTCGCGCGGACGACGCTGTCGTAACCCGACCCCGTACCCGAAAAAAAACGGCCGACGAGGTCCATACGATCGCTGTTCTCCATAGTGTCCGACCCAGGGGGCCGCTTGCAGCGGCGGCAGTAATTTATAAGAGATTGCGCAGCAGTGCCGAAGCCTGCCTGATGCCCACCTTGATCCCCATCCGCGCCGAATTCTTTTTCAGCGTCCTGGCGCTTCGGAGATCGAGCCGCTCGCCCCGCCTAACCCGGTCGATCACGCTCCGCTCGTCCTTCATCCAGCCGAACTCCCGCATTATGGCGCGCGTATAGCCTTCCGGGTCGTCCCAGGACCGCATGAGCAGGTTGACGCTCTTCATGCCGGGAACGATCCCATCGCCCGCGAGCGGCGCTACGCATCCGATTGCCTCGCCGACCCCCCAGACGTCGCATCCGTTATGTCTGGTGACGAAAGGGAGGGACGCATGCGGCGACGTCAGGCGGATGTTTCCCTTGCAGCCGCAGAGCACTTTGCCCGGCGAGCCGTTGCCGCTCACCCAGCCAAGCTCGCGCAGGCGCATCGCCGGGTCCACCAGCAGGGAGCCGCATCCTATGTGATATTCCCCTTTCGACAGCGGGAAGCACCAGGCATAGCCGATGCCGCCGAGCGTTATGCGGTTTTCGAGCGCCTCATCGGTCCGCACCCGGAACTGAACGCACGGCAGCGTGAGGTCGCCATCGATGGCCGGCAGAAGCGCCCTGGAGACGCCGGACGCATCGATCACCCTCTCGTACGACCCGGCGTCGAACCCCGACCGCTGTATCCCGGCCCCTGAGAAAAGGTCCTCCAGGAGCTTTTGCTTGTCGAAAGTCATGAGATCGACCCCTATTCTGAAGCCGTCCATCAGCACATGGTCAATATTGCTCAAGGCATAGGCCGAAGCGTCGAGACCCGCGTCCTTTGCAAGCTCGGCGAATTCACGCGACGTCGCCCACGCGCACGGGCTGACCCCGCACGACGTGCCGGGGTCCTTGCCGAAGACGTCGGCCCGGATGCCGCTTTGCAGAAGCAGCCTGAACAGGTAGGCAGCCGTCAGGCCCGCCCCCAGAATAGCCACTTTCATAGCCCGGACTCTCATATATTTATTATAGGTCGCGCCTGCCCTAAACGGCAAAACTCAACTCTCACATAGCCTTCGTTTCCCATGCAGTTACGCAAATGCATCCCAGGGTGTATAATAGAAAAGGATGAAAGACGAAGACTCCTTCACGGACCTGTGGAAGCACCTTCCGAAAGAGCTGCAGGACGAATTGGCCGAAGCGGTCGAGAAATCTTCGGCCAGATCACCGGAAGAGTTTGCCTGGCAGATCTTCGTCGGCCCCTGTCCCCGATGCAAAAGCAGGGAAACGCATGACTGCGAGGGCGTAGCCGGGATCGGAGACATCAGCATAGGCCTTTGCAACAGGTGCGGCCATCTCTGGTGCACCGAATGCGGGCGGCCTGCGGTGGTCGGGACGCCGTGCAAGCACTGGGAGATATGCGAAGGCTGCCTCGAAGAAAAGGGCAGGCCCCATGATTGCGGCATATCCACCGCGGCCTGCCCTAAAATTGTGTTTTCCGAGGCCCTTAAGGACGATGAAAGCGTTTACGACTGCGCCTGGTGCAACAGGGTGATAGAGAGTGATGCGGAGGTGTACGGGCTCGGGGCCAGGACGCGCAAGGGTATCGGCCCGCCCGGACGCGAGGGGACGCGTATCAGGATACCGCTCAGCCACATGGACAGGACGGTCTCGGCCATCGTCCCCCGGCGCAGCCAGGATGCGAAAAGCGAAGGAGACGACCTTCTTTTCACGATCTGCAGCAGGAAGTGCGGCGAGCTGCTGAAAAGGGCGCTCCTGAAAGAGAAGTTCAGGATAATACGAAAGGGCTGAAAAGCCGCCTAATTACCTTCCCTCGTTTTGCTATTGACAAGTGGAACCGGCTATACTTAAATCAACCGTGGACAGACCGGGCTATATTCGTGAGATGCAGATAGCGCGAGGGGTGGGCATACTCCTCGTCACCGCCGGCCACAGCGAGCCCATCAGGGCCGCTTACCCGGTCCTGTTCAATACCATCTACGCCTTTCACATGCCCCTTTTCTTCTTCCTGTCGGGCTTTTTTTCCCTGAAATCGGCCACCGCAGGCACCTTCAGGGAATGGCGCAGCGTCGTCTGGCCGAGGCTCCTCAAGCTCATCATCCCATACTTCGCAATCACGGTTACGTACTCGCTGCTCAAGTGGTGCGTGCCGCAACTGGCCAAGAGGCCCGTTGACCTGGGCCAACTTTTCGTCGACATGCTGATCTACCCTACGTACAACCCTGCCCTGTTCCTCTGGTTCCTCTACGCGCTCATTATTATGAGGGCGCTGGCCCCGCTTGCCATGAAGGCAAACACTTACGCCGTCCTGGCGGTCTGCCTCCTCTTTCAGGTCCTGACCCCCGATATACGGCCTCTGGGGATCACGCTCGTATTTTATTACGGCATATACTATTACCTGGGCTTGCAGACCGCGGGCCTGAAAAAAGAGCGGTTCCTCTTCCTGCTCAAGAGGCCGCCGCTCCCTGTCGCTGCATTATGCGTCTTTACCGCCGCCTGTCTCGCACAGGCGCTCTGGCCCACGCCGCTTTTGAGGTTCCCGGCCGCGGCATCGGGCATACTCTTCGTCTTATCCGCCTGCTTCGTATACGGCAGGTTCCTGCCGGCCCGCTTCCTCGAATATGTGGGCCGCCATTCCCTGCAAGTCTACCTGCTCCAGTATTTCTTTATCTTCCCGACCCTGTTCGCGCTGCTTGCCGCAGGCGTACCCGGGCGGCTCATCGTATTCGCCACCTTCGCGGTCGGCCTGGCGGGACCGCTTTTGATCGCCGCCTCGGTCTTCCCCAGAAGCCGCATAATAGCACTGTTATATGGCGGAATTGAAACCGGTACGGTGGCACAGGCCGGACAGGTTGGCGAACGCGCTGCCTGAAGGAAAAACGAATTTCTAAGGCTTACGCAGCCTGTCGACGCGGTCCAGCACCATGACCCGTACGTCCTGGCCGGGTTTCATCTCCAGACACGTCTCGTACTGCTCCATCGCAAGGCCGTTATCGCCCTCCGCCTCGTGACACCTGCCCAGGACGTAATGCCCCCTGGCATAATACGGGTTCAGCTCGATGACCCTGACGGACGTGTTCCTGGCCTCTTCGAATCGCGAGCCGTCGAGGTAGACTTCCGCCAGAGCGCACAGGAAATCGGGGTAGGAAACACCGGAGGCCGCGAGGAAGACCCCGTGCTCGGCAGCCTGCTCGTGCTTTCCCAGCATCTTCTGGGCATAGAAAAGGTTGAGCCTCGCTTTCGAGTACCGGGCGTTGAGCCTCACGGCTTCCGCAAAGCAGGCCTCCGCCTCAGCGGGCCGGTTCACCTTCATGTAAAGCGTGCCCAGGCTGTTGTGGACATCGGGATAGGCCGGGTGCTCCGCTATGTGGTTCTTCACGAGAGGGATCAGCGTCCCGGCCAGTGATGCATCCTCGTCCGCGATGCTGAGGATGACCGAGACCATTTCGGATACATCGGGGTTGATCCTTATCGACTTATTGAACTCCGGTATGTTCTTCGTGATCTCGCTGTCTTTGAGCATCTTCCTTAACACGCCGGCGAAGTTCTCGCCCCGCGAGGAAGCCAGGACGCCCCGTATGGCCTGCAGCATGGTAGCCACGTCCCCGTCGCTCGGATCCACCGCGTGCAGCTCTTCAAGCTCTTTCAGGCCCTGCTCGAACTGGTCGAGGTAACAGTAAACCGCAGCCAGCTTGATCTTGGCCTCCTTGTACGAAGGGTTGATCGCCAGCGCGCGCATGAAGCTGTCCCTCGCATTTTCCCATTCCTTTCGGGAGGTCTGCAAAAGCCCCAGATAATAGTGCAGGTCCGCGTAATCGGGGAACGACGATATGAGGGCCGTCAGCGCAACGAGCGCTTCGTCGAGCTTACCCAAGTATATATGGGCCACAACGATCTTGATGCGCGCCTGGAGGTAATTGTGGGTTTATCTCCAGCGCCGACTCGAACGACGCAAGGGCGCGCGCCACCTGTCCCTGCCCGAGAAACGCGAGGCCGAGATTGTAATGGATATCGGCGTATTGCGGGTTCTTGAAGAGTATCTCCTTGTAGAGCGAGGCCGCCCTGTCCCACATCTTGTTGTTGTGGAGGACGACTCCGAACCTCAGCGCGACGGGAAGGTTGTGGGGATCGACCGAGAGGACCGTGTTGAAGCTGTCTATGGCGCCCCTGAAGTCCCCCAGGTTGTTCTGGCAGACCCCGATGAAGTAGTTCAGCTCGTTATAATCGGGGTTGAAGTGGAGGGCCATTTTGAACTCCTCCAGCGCTTCACGGTAGCTCCCGGTAGCGAACAGGACGATTCCCAGGTTCCTGTGCGACTGGCTCGCATATACGAGAGAAAGGTTGTAGTGCAGGCTTTTCAGCGATCTCTTTTGCCCAAGCAGCTCCTCAAACTTAGCAATGGCCTCCCTGTAATTATGTTCGTTGAAGAATCGCATGGCCTCATTGTAAAGATCGTTGCTTCCCAGCGTCCAGATCCTTTTAAAGATCCTCATTATAGCGCTCCCCTGCGTTCTATAACTGCCTTTATCGTGCGCAAAAGAATCTTGATATCGAGAGCCAGCGACCAGTTCTCGATGTACTGCATGTCAAGCTTCATCCACTCGTCGAACTTGACTTCGTTCCTACCCGTTACCTGCCAGAGGCACGTGACGCCGGGTGTCACCGACAACCGCTTGCGCTGCCAGGGGCGGTACTGGGTGACCTCTTTGACAATGGGCGGCCTGGGGCCGACGAGGCTCATGGTGCCGTTAAACACGTTGAACAACTGGGGCAGCTCGTCAAGACTCGTGCGCCGCAAAAACCGGCCGATGCGGGTCAGGCGGGGGTCGTTCCTTATCTTGAAGACCGGGCCGTCCATCTCGTTGAGGTACATCACCTGGTCCTGCATCTTGTCCGCCCCGTCGATCATGGAGCGGAACTTATACATGGGAAAAAGCCTTCCGTTCTTGCCGACGCGCTCCTGGATGTAAAAGACGGGGCCGGGCGATTCCTTCTTGATAAGGATCGGAATTACTATCCAGAAAGGCGTACAGAGGGCGATGGCGATTCCTGAGACGACAAGGTCTATGAGCCGCTTAAGGAAGAGCAGCTCGGGCCTGTGCCACACGGGCTTGAATACGAAAAACGAATAATCATGCGCGCCCTCGAACCCGACGTAGTCTACTCTTTTCACGAAGGCCGAGACGTTCAGGACAAAGTCGAGGCCTACAACCGGGCAGCGCAGGGCGAGGCTCTGGATGTCCGCCTGATTGCCGCCCTCCTGGCCGAAAACAACGCAATCGACAACATGGCTTTCGAGGACCAGCAGGAGGTCGTCCGTCTTGCCAAGGACATCGAAGCCGCCGATCTTTGTCCCAACCTCTCCTTCGTTGCCCGTCAGGAGCCCGACGACCTTGGTCCCCCACTCGCGGCGCGTCTCGAGCAATTGCGCTGTCTTCAACGCGGATACATCGGTCCCCACGCACTAGGCATGTACCTCAGCGATTCCTTCACAGCCGACGACATATCGACAAGCCGCCTCATCAGCGCCATGTCGGCCGTGAAAAGGAGCGAGAGTATGGCCGCAAAGAGAACGACGAACCACGCGTAGGCCATCAGCCCCGGATTGACGATAATCATGCACAGAAAAACGATGAAGATGAATAAGCTCGGCAGGGTCGTCCCTAACAGGCCCTGATTGATTCTGTACCGGTCCTGGGAAGTGGACCGGCTCGCGAACTGGAAGAAGAACATGGACGGTATCAGGACAAGGGGCAGAAGATGAAGCATCCTGTCCCAGTGGAGGAATGGCGAAAATACGAATTGCAACAGGGGCAGCGACCGAGGGACCGGCCTGATAAGGCCCACGTAGACGAGCAATGACGCGATGTACGAGACAAACGTCGCTATGCAATTCAAAAAGAAGAGCAGCGGCGAATAATACGTCTCCCTGTCCCTGAGCATTCCCTAAACCTGTCTCATTGATCTTAACATATCCTGCCCGGCGATACCTTTCATTTCATCGGCCCTTTGGGCGGCGCCAGTCTCAGGATCTCCTCATCGCCGACGCGCGAGCAGACCTCCGTATGGTACCTGCCGGCAAATGCCCGGTCCACTCCCATCCGGTTCATCTCCTTCCACAGCACGAACCTTCCGGGCCTCATGCCCGCGAGGTATACGTCGTTCCCTGCGGAAACAGCCTCTCCTATCCTGCGGTCGATCTCGGACAGCAGCTTTTCTCCCTTACTGCCCTGCATCCCCAGACGGAAGATGGAGAGCGTCTTCCTGTCGATGAAGTAGGGGATGTAGAGAAAAAGCCTGTCGGTCCCCGAAGTGATTATCAGGTCGCCTTTCTTCGCCGTGCCATTGAGGGCGGCGGCGATATTATATTCTGCGTTGTTGGCCGTCCTCGTATCCGGCAGGACGGTCCCGAAAAAATTGACGATGCTTATGATGCAAACGAAAGCGACCGCGACGGCCCCCGGTACGGACGAGACAAGCCCCCATGCACTCCCCTTCTCCCTGTCTGCTTGCAGGGCAAGGACCAGCGCAATTGCCCCCCACCAGGACGCGATCACGGGGACCCAGAACTGGATATCGGCAGGTATCCAGTACAAAGCGAAGGCCGCGTACAAGAACGCCGATACTGTGAAGAGGACCAATGGAAGGCGCCGGCGGGCGAGCAGCGCGCGCCTGCGGACGATCAACATGGAGGTGATGCAGACCCACATCGCGGAAAGCACCACGTAGTACGATACAAACAAAACTTTCTGCCACATAGCTGCGAACATGAAGAACGTCCTGATGCCAGCGAGGTAATTGAGCCCCGGAAACCCGGAGAGGCTCCTCATGAACCCGAGTGCGCCCGTCGGGATACTCTGCCTGCTGAAGACGCCCCAGAGCCCCACCTCCTGCAAAGATAGCTGCCAGTGCACGAAGCCTTTCAGCGTCGAAACCCCATACACCAGGTGCGCGACGAGGAGATGGCACCCGGAGACTACAACGAGGACCGTGAGAAGATATATGCCTATCAGCCTCATTTTCGACGCAGCTTTTCCACAGTCCCCCAATATGTATGCGAGTCCTATAACGGGTACCATGAAGACGCCCGTCTCGTAAGAGAGGATGGCGGCGGAGGTCAATAGGCCCGCGGCCACGGCATTGCGGGGCGCGGCAAGACGGTGCGGGGGCAATGCGATCGCAAAGACCAGCAGCGCGATGTTCAATGCCAGGGGGAAAGTGACGACCTCGACGTCCGTGCTGAAAAGCCAGACGGCGAAAGACGTGCCGAAGCCGAATGAGACGAGGGCCGTAACGCGCCACATGCCCGTCATCCGCAAGATGAGGAACGCAAAGAGCGCAACGGAGACGGCCCCCCAGAAGGCGCTGAACACCTGCAAGGGGAAGATGGCGTTTCCCGTCCACCCGAGGAGCTTCCACAATGCGTACCATGCAAAGATGGACGCATCGTAAAGCATGTGGTTCGGCATGAGGGATACGTGTGACGATTCCGTCGCCATAAGGAACTGGACCCCGTCGCCGAGGTAATTCCTGGAAAGGGTCGCAATGTATACGATGAATGCGGCTGCGCCGACACCGGAGAATATATATATCTGCTTACGCGCTTCCATGCGCGTGTCCGCTAATTGCTGCACGATGCCGCGCCTTGCCCGCCGCCCAGGCATTCCCGGAACAGCCTTTCGTAGTCGTCCGTTACCTTTTCCCACGTGAAGCGCTCAAGGACCGTCTGCACCGCCCTCTTTCGATAATCTTCAACCGGTATGTCCCCGCGGACGACCATCTCCATCTTCTCGCGCAGGTCGTCCTCGCTCTCTTTTTCGAAAACTACCGCTGCGTCGCCTGCGACCTCGATGTTTTCCGGCGTCCCGTTCACTATCACGCAATTGCCGAAGCCCATCGCCTCAATAAGGGCCGGGTGCGTCCCGCCGACGGACGTTGCGTGCACGTAACAGTAAGCGTGGGACTGAAGCTCCCTGTAACCTTTGCCGAACACGTAGCCTGCAAATACGATCCTCGGGTCACTGGTGCTTTTCAAGGTCTCGATATACTCCCTGGCGTAAGGGGCGTCGCCCACTATCACCAGCTTCATGTCCGTCGCGACCTTCTCGAATGCCTTAATGACGAGGTGGGCGTTATTTTCAGGCTCCAGCCTGCTCACGTAGAGGATATAGCGGCCGGGCTCTATGCCGAGCATCTCCAGGGCCTCGATGCTCGCGGCCTTCTCGACGGTCGCGCCGTACGGGATGAAGACCGTCTCTTTTCCGTACGTCTCCCTGTAGTAATCCCTGATAACCAGGGCGTCGGAAAGAGTCACATCCGGGAAAACGGTAGAGCAGATCTCCCCCTATCCTGTACCAGGCCCTGCCAAGGGCGTTCCATTTGGCCCGCTTCCTCTCGATCCCGTCGACATTGATGACGACCTTCTGTCCGCCTATCCGGGGGATGAACGACAACGGGCCGTTCGCGGCATTGCAAAGCAGGACGATCTCAAAGCGCCGGAAAAGGGCATGGACCAGAGAAATAAACGTGTGCACCACCGTATCGAGGTATTTATGGCTGATGGTGGGCAGGATCGCGATCTCTACGCCTTTATAATATTTCTCCCGGTAATCGATGATGTTCGACCTGCCGTAAACCGTTACGTCGTGCCCTTTTTCCACCAGCCGCGTGCCCAGTCCTTCGGCAAAGGTCTCGAACCCTCCGTAACATGCAGGTATGCCCCTGGTCCCGATGATGGCTATCTTCATGGCCCGCTCACGCCGTCCGCTCCCCTACGATGGTGTAGGTGAGCCATTTCCGGCCCCGGTATTTCTGCAAAGAGTAGCTGACCGTGGACTTCCCGAACCCCAGCGTCCGCAAGAACGCCTTGACCACTACCGGGGATAAGAACCACCAGGTATCCGGGTGCTCGAAGCCACTAACCCTGGGCACGAAGGTCATGTGCGGCCGGGGCAGAACACCACTCAGCAAATAATAGGGAATGAACCGGTTCCAGATCACGTCCGTCACTATGACCTTCTCGCGCGTCAGGGAAAGGGCGCTCTCGAGTGCGGCGAAAGGATTTTGGAGATGGACGAGGACTGCGCAAAAGGTCGTTATATCGACCTCCCCTATCTCGCGCGGGACATGATAAGTCGTTCCATAGACCACCCTGCTTTTCGACTCATACACCTTATGGGAGAACCAGAACGCATTATTTATCTTTGTCAGGCCCTCTTTGAACTCCTCAACTTTTTTGTCGTGATCGTACCCGGCGAAAGGGACCACGTCCCATGTATAATTTTCGTTAAGGTCGTAAGCAACCACTTCCGCGCCCTGCTTTTCCATATAGAAACAGAGGCATCCGCTTGCAGTGCCGATCTCCAGCACCCTCTTGCCTGAAAAATCGACCTTTCCGAGATAGTCGGCCTCTCGGCCCCTCAGGTCCCACGATCCTTTCATCGTCCCGTATCCAGGCAGGTCCATCGTGTGGTAGAAAATACAATCACCGATGTCCTCGACGATTTTGGGCGTTGCGTAGATAATGCGACCGTCCGCCATACTACCTCCTCTTACCATACATAGCTCAACCGCGGATTGAACGGATTAATGGGACACGGATGGAATAATGCCGGAAAAGCGCACCTCTCCCGTGTCCGAATTGCTCTATTGTTTATTCGACCGATTCGCATCCGGGCTTAAGGCGCCCCGATAACTGCCTTTCATCTCCCCTTCCGTGCGGCCAGGTATCCCCATGCGTAGGCGTTCGGGCCTATTGTCTGGTGTACCGTAAATTCGCACATAATGGGATACCAGTAGACGTCCCAGTAGGTTTCCATCGCTGGCCACTGCCTCGATTCGGGATAGCAGTACCGGGCCAGGGTCCGATACGGCTCGGAATCGTAGCCCCCGACGAGGCTGATATCGAGGGGGCCCAGGACCGTAATCCCCGGCGGCGGCGCCTGGTTCGTCACGCGGGAGTCGAAATGCATCGGGTGCAGGGGGCTTTTCCACCCCAGGCCCGTAGTGTAGCTCATGTTGAGCGGGTTGGCGCCGGCCCCGGCCTGGCAGGCAAGGACGGCCGCCTTCAGGTACTTCGCGTCCCCCGTCATATAGTGGGCGCGCAGCACGTTTATGCTGTCCGATACGGTGAACGCGCCGGCCAGAGGCGGTCTGTACGGGTCCTTCATCCAGCGGAAGCCCGCCTGCTGCTGGGCATTCATGCGCCTTCCGGCTTCCTTGATAATGTTCTCCCTGCAGCGTGCCTTCAGGCCGTTGTCGATCGCGCTTTGCCTGCCTGAGCGTATGCAGACCCAGGCAGCCTCCATCTGGCCGGAAGTCTTGGGTCGGTCCGGGCCGGAGAGGTCGATTGCGGCCAGGAATATATCGCGCCACGATTTTGCGCCTGTAAGGCGAAGCAGCTCCGCTGCAGCGAGGCCCCTCGATTCTTTAACCGGGTCGGGCCAGCGCACCCTTGCGCTCATCTCCCGCTCGGCCCAGGTCATGGCCGAAAGTGCGCTTTCACCGTATTCTTTCGACAGGTCGGGATTGCGCGTCTTCAGCGTGTAAGCGGCGGCCGCGGCGGCCGCGGCATATTCGTAGCTCGACCAGGCATCGGGCGCATAGGCCATGACGAGCTGCGATTCCTGCCAGCTTCCCTCTCCATAACGCGGGTGGGCTTCCGATTCGATGCCGCCCCGCACCCCGCCCTCTTTCGTTTGGAGCCGCTTGTAAAAATCGATGTCCCAGAGCGCCTCCCGGATGATGCCGGGGAGGCCGTCAGGGCCGGGGAGGTTTAAATCCAGGCGCTCGAAATAATCGGGGAAAAGCTCGTAGAGTCTCGAGGAGCATCCTCGAAACAGAGAGGTGCTGAATACGCCGGTCCCAGTCGCCTGCGTCACAATATCCGCCCCATGCGTTCGGGACTATATCGTCTGTCCTTCCCTGCACCAGTTTTGTGAAGGAATCGTTTTTTGCCTCCAGGCCGTTCGACGTCTCCATGAGTGTCGCTTTTGAGGCGTAGACCCTGACGCCGTCTTCCGGGTGGAAGTTCCTCGGCCGCCGGAAGCTCGTATACGGCGGTCCCAGCTCGATGCCGCTCCTCTGGTGGTAAAGGCCCCGCACGGAGACGTAGAATGCCTTCTGCCAGACGTCGTCCCGGATATCGAAAGAATGGGAGCAGCCGACGCCTTCAACGCAGAGCCGGTATGTCCCCGGCTTGGCAAGGGTGCTGAAGTCCGCAATATAGACGTCGACGCCGTTGAAGTTCCTGCCGTAAGTATCCTCGGTGGGGTCGCCGCCCCGTTTTGTAAGTTTTATGCCGCCCCTGAAAAGGACGGTGTTGCTTACGTCGTCAATGACGGAAAACGGGGTCCCCTCGCGGAAGGCACGCGCCCCTCCGCTGCCCATCCAAAGGGACAGGAAAGCCGTTTTTGACGGGTCGTCCGGCCTGAAACCGATTTGGCTAACATGGACCGCCTCGCTGATGGTGCGGGCAGGGTCGTATACGAAAGCCTGCTCCGGGACGCCCGGGACGGGAAGCCTGACCGAGTACTTCTTCCCGGGCTTCAGGGGGTCGGCCAGCTTCAGGTAGACGGTGTGCTCAACCGGCGCGTCGAAAGTGCCCCCCATGCAGGCAAGGTCGGTCGGCTTGCTCTTGCGAAAGACCGTCTCAGGGCTTCTCGGAGCGGCGTAGGACGCATCGTCGGCGGAAGAGAGGACGTACCCCTCGGGCCTGTCGAAAAGCGCGGGCTCAGGCCTCTCACCGGCAACCCGGTCGAGGGATATCATCTTGCCTTCCTTGCGGATGAGGGCCCCCACCATCTTAGTCCCCCGGAATACCCAGAAGGTGCCTTCCTCTCCCGTGGCAACCCTTTCGTCCTTCTGCTGGCTGTACGGCTCCTGCCTTCCGTACTCGACGCGTCCCGCCCTTATCGTTATCGAGACGATATTCGGCGCAACGACGCCTATGGACTCGACTGTCGGCTTTTCTGGCTTCGGGGCCTCGGGCGACGGGCCGGCAGGCTTGCCGCAGAAAGCGAAAACGAATGAGGCGGCGAGCAGGAGGGCGAGCCGGACCCGACCGGGTGCTTTATATTGGTTCTGAATCACGGTTGGCTAAGGACCGGTAGGATCGCGTATGAAAGTGGACGGCGACGGGGGTACATCATCGCATGCGACGACTTCGACTGCAACCCACATACAGTTGTTCATGTTCGCGAGCCTTACGGGAATTAACCTGTAGATATACCCGTCGCACGCGAATTCGGGGGGCCGGACGTTAACGACGGCACTGGCGTTCGCGTCCCTCCGCAGGGCCTCTATATCGTACTGGCAACTGAAGACCGGCACGCCGGGGTTGAGGACAACGTATTTTCCCTTAATCACCAGGTCCAAAAAATCGACGTGGAGCGGATCGGGATGGAGGTCGAGCATGTTGAGGGTCTGGTTGGCCGTTTCGCCCTTCCTGTACATCCGCGCCTCGTGCCTGAACAGGTAACAGACACGCTCGACCAGGTTCGGCTCGGAAACGGCGAAACTGGCCCTTTTCACGTAACACTGGGTAGACCAGGCCTGTAATGGACAGAAAATGACAGCGAGCATTACCAGACCGATCACTCGCCGTATTGCGCGCTTCATTATTGCCTCCTCAAACTGCGGGCGCCCTTATGTGCCCGCGCCCCTATTGTAACATAATTCGTGACGTCAACAACCCGTGCGCCCCAGGGTTGCAGGATCGGCGTTTCCTTCGCGGGGAGCACCGGTTTCTCCGCTCTCTTTCTCGGAGAATAAGGCCAGGAAACCGGCAGGGGCCACCCGAAGGACGAACACCAGCAACGCGTAGATAGCCAGGGAAACCAATACCCTGAGGAAAGGCATCACGCCCGAAAGGAGAACGTTCAGCACGACGTAAAGGAGAACGTTCAGGCAGCCTATCTTCACCCACTTCCGCCATCTGAACACATTGCCCAGGCGGCCCGTCACGTAGCAGAACGTGACGGTTGCCAGGAATGCCTCGCAGCCCAGGGCGACCCATGCCGCGCCCCGGAAGCTGTAATGGGGGATCAGGAAATAATTGAAACCGAGGCAGAGCGCTGCCGCGCTCGCCGCGCTCCAGTAAGCATACTTGACGGAACCGATGCCGATGGCCGCGGCAGATGAGAAGAGAGAATAAAAGATAATGACGCAAATCCATGCCATGATGTCGAGTACGGGCGCCGCGCCGGCGAAGGCTTGACCGAACAGGAGGGTAACAACGCTCCCCGACACCACGGGAACGACGATGGCAATGGGGACCGCGACGATGGCAACGAGCTCGATCAGGGGAACGAACATTCGCTTCAGCGCATTGGCGCCGGTCAGGGCCCTTGCTGCGAAAACAGGTATCAGAGGCGCGGAAAGGGCCGCTGCAAGCAGGGCCGAAAGCTCCACGAACCTGTAGCCCGCGTTGTATATGGCTACGGCATCGTCCGATTTCATGGCGGCCAGCATGAGGATCGGGATACGCGCCGTAATGATGACGAACAGGGACGAAATGCCTAAGGGGACGGCCAGCTTGAGTATGCTTCTGGTAAGGGGCAGATCGGGGACAAAGACAGGCTTTATGGACCTCCAGGACAGAGAGAAGGCGACGATTGCATATATCGTGTTCGACACTACAAACGCGCACACTATGAATAAAAGGCTTTTTGTGAAGATCAGGACCAGGGCCAGGAGAAGGCAGTAGCTCACGCCGTAAGAAACCGACGAATAAGTAGAGTGCCACGGCCTTCGGTATACCTGGAAAATGGGCTCGAAAAAGCGGGCGGCAAGGAATGGTATGGCCAGCATACCGGGAAGAAGGATGGGAAACAGGTCTCTCCTCAGGTAGAAGGCTGCAATAATGCCGAAGGGGATCACTGCCAGGCTGAGGGCCACCCTGAGGAACAGGAAATTGCCCCAGTACAGACCCGCCTGCTTCTCTTCATGCGTTATGCCCCTGCCCAGGACCGAGCACATGCCGGAGTCCGCTATAGCGGCGAAAAGTCCCAGAAAGGCAAGCACATACGAGAATTTACCGAAGAACTCGATGCCCGCTATACGGCCGATGATGATATAGGAGACAAAATTGGCGCCGAAGGAGACGGCCCTTCCGATGGCCTGGCTTGCCAGGTTGAGAAAGTACTGGCTCTCGAGGCTTTGCCGCCTGGCGGTCCGGATCACTTCGCCTCCCGGTCGTCGCCGCTTTGCGCATCGGCTGATTTTATGATGACGATGTGGCTGTGCGATATGTAGGTGCCGGCGAAATACGAAGGGCGGTAAGGGGCGATGCCCGAAACCGGACGCGTTATATCTCCCATGCCCTGTTCGTCTATGAGCTGCTTGACGAGTCCTACCATGCCGTAGTCGTGGCTTTTGAAGCGCTGCCTGAGACTCGCATATTTACGAAGCCGCAACACCCATCGCGTGCCGACCTCTTTTCCCGTCATCCGCGCAGCCAGGCGCAAAAAGAGCGAGACGACCCTGTAGGATAAGGACGGGCGGCGGTACTGCCGGTACCTCTTTCCGTCAGGCCAATCGCCCCAGTAGCCCGTGCCCCAGTCCTCGATAGCGTAAATGCCGCCCGGCTTCAGGTGTTTCAGGAACAGGAGCCAGAAAGAGATCCGCGTCTGCTCCCCCATGTGGGAGCAATCGTCGATGATTATGTCGAAACCGCCGGGTGCGCTCTCTTCGCGAATGCGGTCGAGCAGGCGCAGGTCGTCCTGCATCCCCCGGTAAACCCGGATGCGTCCGGTCGTATCATCGATCGGGCACGGGTCCACGTCCAGCCCGACTATCGTCCCCTTCTCGAAATAGTCGCGCCACATCAGCAACGAGCCGCCTTTCAGGATGCCCAGCTCCAGAAGCTTTACTTCTTTTTCCGCGAGGGGGGCGAAGAATTTTTCGTACGCCCGCAGATAGTGGCTCAAATCTATTTTGTCCGTATCGTACCACTGCGCGTCGAGTTTTTTCGTGCTCATGCAGCACCCAGGTACAGCTCTTTGATTCTCCGGCCGACGTGCTCCAGGGAGAAATTTGCCATTGCCCGTTCTCTGCCCGACGCTCCCATATCGGACATCAGGTTCGGGTTCCCTATCATCGAATAAATCGCGTCTCGCAGGGCTGCGCCGTCCCCCGGAGGGACGAGGACGCCCTGCCTGCCGTCTTCCACCGCCTCGGGTATGCCGCCGGTCCTGGAAGCTATGACTGCCTTCCCCGACGCCATCGCCTCGAGGATGGTTATCGAGAAGTTCTCGAACAGCGAAGGAAGGACGAAGCAATCGACGGCGCCGTAAAATGCAGGCAATTTATGGTTGGGAACGGGGCCCAGCAGGTGAAAATTGGAAGGCCTCCCTCTTCTTTCCATCTCCCTTGCAAAAGACGGATCGACCGGGCCGGCGGCGAAAAATTCCGCCTTGCCCTGCATCCCCCTTGCCGCTTCCATCAGCAGGTCCGTCCCTTTTGCCAATCCCAGCCTTCCCACTGTTCCGACCCTCGGGAGGCGCCTGTCGTATGGCTCTTCGAAGACCACCTCGCTTCTATCGGCGGGACGAAATATCTTCGTGTCTACGCCGTTGTAAATGACCTCCACGCCCGGTTTGGAGCCGAGCCTTTTTTCGAGCTCGCCCTTGCTCCACGCCGAACAGGTGACCATAACGTCTACCGACCTGTTTATCGTACCTTTCAAATGGGCGTAAATCGGAGAAAGCCAGGGGCCGTGGAAATGGATGATCTTCCTTGCGCCGTTGCCGAGGAGGGGGAAAATAAGGCTTTCGGTCGCGTAATTGACCGCAATCACGTCTGACCGCTCCATCACTTTCTTAATCGCCCCGGGGAGCATGAGCAGGCTTAAGGCCTCAACATCGAACTCGTTCACCTTGGTGCGGAGCCAGCCGCGGATGAGGCGCCGGGAGAAGGCGGAATTCCTCGATATGTAGCGGAGCGCGTGCAATACGACGCCCGAAGATGCAAGGAGCCTCTTCATATCGCCGGTCGGCTCTCCCTTGCCGGAAACGATATGGACTTCGCACTCCGCCGACAGGACCCGCGCCGCGTTCAACACGAACGTCTCTGCACCTCCGAAGCACGTGGCCGCCGATCCTGAGACAATGCAAACCGCCTTCATCGGCCGGCCGTCCTGCTGCGCAGCTCGCGCCGGATGCTCTCGCGCTCCAGCGATTTAAAAAGTTTCCTGTAGAACAACCGGGCCAGCCCCTCGTGGCAGCCGCAAAGGCGCCTCGCAGCCAGCATGATGAGCGGTCTTGTTACGCTGTTGATCGCCATATCCGCAAGAAAATATTTTAGCCTTTTGGCCGGAGAAGAGCCTTTGTAAAACCCCACGGTCGAAAGCAGCCGCTTCAGGTGGGGCGATTTCTTGTACCAGACCGCAAGGGTTTTCCCGCTTAAGCGCGCCAGCCTGACGTAATCGTCCTCCGATAGATAATGGTAGTGGCAGCCCCGGCACTCTTTGTCGTAGACGATCCTGAGACCGTGATGCGAGAGCCTTTCCGCCAGCTCGATGTCGTCGTTGTACCGGAGGTCTTCATCGAAAAGACCGTATTTCATCAGAAAGCTTTTTTTCACGGAAATGTTGCACGTATAGAAGGCGTTCCAGGGGAGCATCGTCGTGTTTTCCCAGAGGGCGTACGCGGAATCGAGGTGCAGGCCGGCGAAGAGCGAGGGGGGCACGTCGGGAGAGATGGTGACGTTCCCGAGGAATGCGCACGGTTCATCCGCATATGTGCGATGGGCGGCCAGATGTCTCGCAACGACGTCGGGCGCTGCTATCGTGTCGTCGTTCAGGAAGAGCAGGATATTGCCGCGGCAGCATTTGATCGCCCTGTTGCGCGCGGCGTTCTGTCCGGAATTTTCCTGCCTGATGTATTGAAGTTCGAGGCTGCTTTCCGCCGAAAAACGGCGAACGACCTCCGCAGTCTCATCAGCAGACCCGTCGTCCACGACGATTACCTCGAAGGCGTTCTTCGGCGCAGTCTGACCTTCCAGGGCTTGCAGGCACTTCAGGAGGGTTTGCGCCCGGTTGTAAGTCGGGACGATAACGGTAAGTTTGTATGTGGCGCTGTCGTCTGTCATATCAGCCATTTGGAAACACGTTTATCAGGCGCCCTGCGCGACGGCTTCAAAGACCCCCGCCACGTCGTGCGCCGCCGACTCCCACGTGAAGCGGCCGGCCCTCTCCAGACCCTTGTTTATGCACCTCCGGCGAAAGACATCGTCGGATAAGATTCTTTCCATGGCGCCGGTCAGGGCGTCGACATCGCCGGGCCTCACGAGCAGGCCCGCGTCCCCCACGACTTCGGGTAATGAAGTGCAGTCGGAGCTGACAACCGGACAGCCGCACGCCATAGCCTCAACGCACGGCAGGCCGAACCCTTCGTAAAGCGACGGATAAGCAAAAACGTCCGCAAGGCCGTACAGCGCGGGCAGGTGGGCGTGCGGGACAAGACCCGTGAATTTAATCTCCTTCGCGTAGGGGGAGCCGGTGATGGCCGCCTCATCCCCGGCCGGCAAAAAGTCCCTGGGGCCCGTTATAACGAGACTGTGCCCGTACCCTTTCGCCTTCAGGGCGTCGAAGGACTTGACCAGCCCCGTAAGGTTCTTTCTCCTGTTGATGCGGCCGACGAAGAGGATATACCGCTCGCCGCCTGAAATGGCGTATCTCTCGAGGGTCCGGCTCGCCGCCGCCCTGTCTTCGACGGGCCTGAAAACCGGATCGACCCCGTTGTAGCTCACATATATGCGGCCGGGCGGCAGGTGATAGGCATCCGCTATCTCGCTGCGCGAATATTCGGAGACGGTAAGGACGGCGCGCGCCCTCCGGGCAAAAAACGGCACAAGAAGACGGTCCTTGATCCTGTCGAATGTGGAAAAGCTGTCGGGCACGTGGAGGTAGGAAAGGTCGTGGACTGTCAGAACGAGCTTTCCCCTGTGAATGGGCGGGCCGTAATAGGTGGCGTGGAGGAGGTCGATTGCGTCCCTGAACGTCTGAAGGCCCAACAGGGGCATGCGGACGAAGGGAGACGGGGAGGGGATGACGCGCAAGTGCACGTTTGGAAGCCCGGCGAACCTGCCGTAATAGGGGTTGGACGCGTCTGTGATATAGAGGAAGTATTCGTGCCCGGGGGCAATCCGCACCAGTTGCTCGACAATATTCCGTATATAGGTGCAGTTGCCCGTTCCCTCCCGCTCTGCCGCATGAAAATCGATTCCTATGCGCGAGGAACTCAAGGCGACGTGCCCGTATTCGGGAAATGTGCCAGGACAAGTTTCAGGTACTGCCCCATTCTGCGCCCCTTCTCCCTCGCCTTCCGGTCCCTCGATGCCATAAACCACAGATTGTAAAGCGCCGCCCTGAGGGCAAAATTGACGCAAAACAGCATATCGAACAAGACCAGTCCTTTGCCGCTATTGTAGCGCCCGTACAGGCTGCGCATATTCTCGAGCCACGCGAAGGAGACGCTCCCGTTTACCGGGGCCGTCCTCGTCGCCCCCTGAAGATGGACGATGCCGAGACCCGGCAGGTAGAATATTCTGTGCCCCGACGCCCGCATGCGGCACCCCCATTCCACGTCGTCGGCATACAGAAAGATGCTCTCGTCCATCATTCCCACTTCCGGGAGGATGGAGCGCCTGACGAGGAAATCGGCGCCGCAGACCCAATCGACTTCAACGGGCTCTCTGAAGCCGGAATAGTTCAGGTACAGGGTCTTTACACCCGGGACAATTTTCGACAGGAAGAGGGCATAGCTCGCTACGCTCGCGAGGGTGGGCCTGAAACCGGCGTCCCCTACCTGGTGGCTGCCGTCCGGAAAAACGAGCCTGCAACCGCTCGCAGAAGCCTCCGGGTGCTCGTCCATGAAACGCAGCCAGGCGGCCAGCGTGTGCCTGTCCGGCATCAGGGTATCGGGGTTAAGGAGGAGGACGTATTCCCCCGAGGCCTTCTCCAGGGCCAGGTTGTTTGCCCTTGTGAACCCCAGGTTTTCGGCGGTCACCACGAGATCGGCCTGGGGGAACTGCCTGCGGACCATGTCTACCGACCCGTCGGTCGATGCGTTATCGACGACGATCACTTCAAACGGGGCAGACAGGTCCTGGCTGAAGAGGGAGCCGAGACACTGGCCGAGCAGCTCCGCTGTATTCCAGTTGACAAGGATGACGGAGAGCTTCATATCCCTTTAGCCCGCACCGGCGGCAATTAACCACGTTAAATCAAAAGGCGCAGCTCACGACGCGGGAAAAGAAGGCGGCTACGAGCCGGGCCCTTCGTCATCGCTTGCGTAACTGATGGATATGGCGCCAATGATACCCATCAGGCTGTAAAAAAGCATCGACGTACTCATAAGCATGCGAAAGCCCGGGTCGACAAATCCGTGAATCGCGTGGGCCGCCATACCTGCGATGGCCCCGATTACTACGGCCCTCTCCCAGGGCCCCGCCCTCACCAGACATTTCAGCCCGACGAAGAAAGATGAAAGGAAGAGCCCGCAGAAGGTTATAAGGCCGATTGTGCCGGTCTCGCACCACACCCACAGGTAAAGGTTGTGGACGACGTGCTGGACGTCGCCTTCGTCCTTGAAAACCGACGAGCCGCCGGTCGTATCGTAAGTCCTGAAAACCCTGGCAAAGTTATTGAGGCCGACCCCGGTAATCGGGAATTGCCTGACGATCGAGAAGGCGGCTGTATTCAGCGGCCGCCTCGACCTTGCCGACACGTCCTCGAAAGTAAGGCGGCTCCGGATAGCGGGGACCACGACAAGAAGGAATGTCAGGGTAACGAGAAAGAGCCCCGGTATCAGGTAAGCATAGGCCCTCGGCTGCGCCAGCTTTTTGGCGTAGACGACAAAGAACACCAGGGGGAGGGACAAAGGAAGCGTAATCCACGCCCCCCTCGACATGGTAGTTATTATACCGACCATGCCGGCGACCGCGGCAATCAGATAAAACAGCTTGAGAAACGCCCGTTCCTCGACCAGGAACATGGCGAACGTAAATGGGATAAGCATCTCGAAATAGTAGGCCATTACGTTCGGATGGCCGATCGTCCCACCCGCCCTCGTGAGAAAAGACCAGTATACGGGGGCAAGCCTCTCTCCCAGCACTGTAAGGCCGAGGGCCTGGCCGGTCCTGAACTGGTAAAAGGCGATGGCCGACTCCAGTATGAGGCCGAGGGCCAGGGAAAAGATGAACGTCGATATCTGCTCCTTGCCCTTGAGGTTCATGATTATGAAGAAAATCAGGAACAGCATCGTCAGGCGAACGAGCTCGAGGACGACCAGCTCCAGGGAGCTTGCGTTATAAAAGCTCAGGCAGCCTGCCATCATGTACAGGATAGGCGCCCATAAAAGATATTTGTCGTAACGGAAAAGCGGGCCGGAAGCCGCGCGGCCGTGCTGGTACCAGAAGATAACGTACAGGATGAACGCGCACAGCAGGGTGACTCCGATATCGACGCTCGTAACGCCGACGTAGGCGCGGTAAAAGAGGTTGACATCGAGGTTGAACGGGATGCCGAGACCCAGGAAGAGCAGGGCCCATCGCGCGATCCCCTGCTCCGACGAAAAATAAGCGAAAAAGACCACGCCGGCCAGAATAAAGGAAACGGCGAAAACCGCCTTGAATCCGTATTGCGCCAGCGTGATGGCGAGGACCACGGACATCGACCCGAGGATAAAGGCAATGAAAGCCTTTAAATAGGCCCTTTCTATGGGGGGTGTAGTCTCTCGATAATGCATATGCTTGCTGCGATACAAAAAGGGTAAAACGCGGTGCGGCTATAACCTCTTGTAAATGGCCTCCGGAATCACGAATCTCTGTTTGTTGAGGATCGCACCGAGAATGCGCACATTGGCGCTTTCCAGTTCCCTCTTGGCCGATCTCGCAACCTCCCATCGCGTTTTGCCTGCCTGTATCACCATGATCAACCCGTCCATCTTGCTTGCCACAAGCAGACTTTCCGGACTTCCAAGGATCGAAGAGGAATCAAAGATAATCAGGTCGAACCGGTCGCGCAGTTTTTGCATGATTGTAGAAAACTTAGCCGATTCATACAGGGCGACGGGGTTATCGGACGTTTGCCCGGCTTGCATGAAATAGAACCTTTTAAAAGCGACTTCACTGGCCGCGTCCTCTACGTCGCCCTTGCCCTGAATCAGGTCGACCAGTCCTTTCTTCCTTTTCTTTATTTCAAACTGGTAGTGCAGGATGGGCGCCCTTAAATTGCCGTCGATGAGGATAACGCTTTTCGGGCAGCTTGTGGCGAATGCCGTCGCGAAGTTGAAGGCCATCGTGGACGCGCCTTCCCCTCCCCTGATGCCGGCAACAGCCAGCGCGAATCCTTTCTTTCCCTTGGCCGCCTTGGTGTTTCCTTCATGTTCCCTGGCGGCGCCCTCCCTGTCCGCCTGCATCAGGAGCTTCCACAGCACCTTGTAGAAATGGTCGTGCATAAACGTCAGGTTGCGAAGCTGGCTGCCGCCGAGCCAGCCGAGCATGGGCATTTCTCTTTCCTGGTACGCCATCGATTCACCGTTGTTTCGACTGCGGACAGGCATTTGTTAAAACCTCACGCCCGGGAGTCGCACGTCTTTCCCGGTCCCTTCATAATCAAAACGGCGTCGATAAGCATACAGCATAAAGCAAAAACCTCTCATTTGCGGACCTCACTGTAAGGGCCCGTATTTCCACTGCCGGGCCTCGGCGCGCCGCTGCCGATGTCTGCGCCCTGAGGCTCCACGCCCCTCAATTGCGCCTCCATCTGGCCTCTGACCCGCTGAAGCTCCGCATCTATCTCGGCCCGCTCCTTTTCAAGCGTAGCCCGCCGCTGCTCCAGGTCGTCTGCAAGCACGTGAATCCCATCCCCGGCGACAGCAGCGCTCCGGCCGGCCGGTTTGGGACGATCTTCGCCGAGGAGGGCAACGGGGTACACGGACGCAAGAGAAACCTGCTTGTAAGGCGGCGCGCTCCGGCTCCCCGCCTGGGCGGTAAGGAGGGATTCGCTCAGCACCAGGGGGTTCTTATGCTCGTAGAGCATATAGCTGCCCGTCCCTACCCCGAGCATCACGAAGAAGATCAGCATGTTCATGCCGCCGGGCATAAAAGAGCCGCGCTGCGGTTGCGGCTGCGGAGCCGGCTGCATTTGATTATCACGCCCGAATGCCCTGCGCAAGCCTTCGAACCCTCTTTTCACCCCCTGACTGACGGGCTGCATTTCAGGTCCGCTCAGGAACGGCATTGAAAGCAGGAGGGGGACGCCAAGGACATCTACAATATCCTCGTTGCCCCTGAACGTATGGTTGAAGAACTCGTTCACCGCCGAGAAGCCGAATCCCAGCAGGAGGCCCACGAGGGCGGAGATAAGCACGATAAGGTTCTTCTTGGGATAAGAAGCCGTAAGCGGCGGGATCGCCGGCATCGCTATCTTCACGTCGGAGATGCGCCGCGAGTCGAGGTCGTCGGAGATGCGCAGGTCTTCCGCTTTCTTCTTATAGATCTGGTAGTTCTGCTCCGTGAGGTCCCTTTCCCTCTCAAGCTGTCTCAGCGAGACCGTCTGCAGGTTGATGTCTTCTATCTTCTTCTTCGAATTGTCCAGAGCGCGCTCCAGGCTGGCTTTCCTCGTCTGGAGGAGAGAGAGGTCCAGGTTCGATATGTTGATGAGGCTCTCGGCCTTCTGCCTGCGCAGGCCGGTTATCTGGCTGTCGAGCGCCTTGATCTCGTCCGATTTCGTCGTGTAGAACTTCAGCATCCTCTCGCGTTCAGCCCGGAGACGGAAGTACGACTCATCGATCGCGCGCAGGTAAGTCTGTTTATCGACTGTAAGCGAGCCCAGCTCCGGTGTCTCGACCCATGCCCGGCTGCCCGCCATCTCTTTTATCTTGCTCATCTTTGTCTGGGACTGCGAATAATCGACCGTCACGACGTTCAACTGGGTCTGCAGGTCCGCCATGTTGCGCAGCAGGAGCTCTTTCTGGAGGGCGATGTTGGCGATGCTCGTGCCCGAGAGGAAGTTCTGGAGCTTATCCTCTGCATCCCGCAGCTTCTTCTCGAACAGGGTTATCTGGTCTATGTAGAAGCGGTACGACTTCTGAGATTCGTAAACGAGCATATGCTGCGTCACGAACTCATCGGCGTAGACATTCGCCACGACTGCGGCGAACTTGGGGTCGGTCCAGTCGAAGGCGACCGAGATCATGTCCGTATCTTCGAGGTACGTTACATGGAGTGCGTTGAGGAACGTCATGACGGTGCCTTTTTCAGGACCTGCCGGCCTCGTAGAGAAACCCACCAGGGATAGGAGGTTCCCGACCACATTCTTGATGCCTTCGAATATCCTGCCGATGATCGACTCGTCCGTTTTGAGGGGCTCGATCCTGTCCTTCAGCCGGGCGATTACCTTCTCGGTAAGGTACTGGCCCTTGAGAAGCTCCATCTCGTTGCGGATGTTCTGCGTTCTTTCCTGGAAGACGACATTGTACATTTCCGGCCGGAATTGCTCCATCGACGATACCTGGGGCTTGCCCATCTTGACGAGGAGCTTCGTTTCCGCCCGGTATACCGGCGGGGTAACGACGCAGTAAACGAGAGACATGACGATGGCCGTCAGGAAGACGGTAGTAATGACGACCCTATTCTTAAAAAAGATATAGAGTACGTCTCTGGCGGTCAGTAGTTTCTTTGCTTCCATTTCACTTCTCCCGTCTCTACCCCGCCCTTCCTGAGAGCCAAAGGACCCGACAACGTTTCACTAAAGCCCATTATAGCCGCCCGTAATCAACAAGCAGGTAGCCGCTGGGACTGACAGTGACGGCCTCGGGCTTCACTTTCAGGACTTCGTCCGCCATAACGCCGATCCGGTAACTCCCGAAAATCTTGTAGGCGTAAATGCCTATGCCGAGAGGGTGTGTCCCTATGCGCCTTATATCGCTTTTCAAGCGCCTGTCCGAGGGCGTCGTCGTGACAATCGTGGGCTGGTGGAGCACATAGGCAAACCCAAGCGACGCGCTCTCGCCCTGATACAGGAAAAGCTGCTTAATGTACTGGTCAACCCACATATCCATCTTCGCGATGGTCGTCTTCGGCACGTAGATAACGGCGTTGTTTGGCACGATCATATCCTGCTCGAGGCTAAGACCGCTGAACATCTTGAACAAGTCGATCGTGCGCACCATCGGCTCGTTCTTCTCGTTCCAGTACAGGATCTTCACGTTCTTGAGCGTGCCTGTCGGCGACACGCCGCCTGCCTGCGCGATAGCCTGCAGCACGGTCGTAGGCTTCGGCAGCGGCACCGGGCCGGGCCGCAGCACTTCGCCGAAGACGAACGCCCTGCTCCCTCCCAGGCTGTCGATCAGGACCGACACCGTCAGGTTGTTGAACTCGTACCGGTATTCGTTGTTGATGGCGTCGTTCAGCTCGTCGATGGTCCTGTTCGCCGCCTTTACAGGCTTGAGGAGAGGCAGGTATACGTTTCCGTCGGGGCCTATCGGGAAGAGTTTCGCCTGACCTCTCGGGGCGTTCGTGATCGCCTTCTGGAGCTCGGTTATCTTTGAGGAGTACTTGTTGACGCTCACCGTAATTATCGGTCTGTTGAGGATGTCGGAATACGTCCTCGCCACGTTCGCGGCAAGCTCTTCCGGCCTTAAGCCCGCAGCCATGAAGTCGCCTTTGATGGGCAGGGTAATTTTACCGTCCGGCCGGACGACGACGGTGCGGTTGATCTGCGGCTGGTAGAAGAAATCGACGTTCAGCTCGTCGTTAACGCCCATCCTGTAAGCCTGCGTCTCCGATACGAGCGAGAGGTGGTACATCACCTCGAGGCTGTCTCCGGGGGATAACCTGTACCGCGTAAGGCCGTCTTTAGCCTCCCTTATCAGGTTCTGCCGCAGTTTGGCTTTTTCAGCCTCGGGGAGGCTCTCGGTATCGGGAAGGCGAACAATCTCGCCGTCGGGCATACGCTTCACCTCCCCGGTGCGAACCGGGGTGCATCCGCCGAAAATGACAAAAAGAGACAAGGCTGCTACAGGCAGGAATGATGAAAAACCTATGTATAACAATCTTTTCAAATTCACCGGCGCATACAAAGAGCGACGCATGTGGGCTGCACCTTTTTATCCTCCAAGCAGGAAAGCTACCGCCCTCTCTTCGCCGAGGTACACCTCGCCAAAGCTTGCCCAAGGCGCTAATGTATAATTGGTACAATGATTAGAAGTGCTTGTCAAGCATTTTCTGCATTTTCTGCTTTACTTTTTACGTTATTTGCGCTTATTGTTATTGTTAAAGGGGGCAGGTGACGTTGACTCAGGCTGCCATCACCACAAAGACGTTTAAAGAGCTGATTGCGGCCGGAGGCGGCTGCAAGATAACTCTTTTTGGGCAAGATTGCGGTTTTCGCGTTATTATACGTTACGGGGCGACAGAGAGCATTTTATTGGGCGTCCGTGGCTCTCCCCGGCTTTTTTCGTCCCTGAATACGGCTGTAAGCTACCTTGCAAGCGTAGGAATATTTCTCTTCGAGGTAAACGCGGCGGAATACAAGCCCGGCCTCATCAGGCGCCCCCGTCCCGACCGGGCCAAGGCACTTAGGGAAACGAGAAGAAACCCGAAGCAGGAGCGCCTCATATGAAGGCTCCGGGCGTCGGCCTATGTTTAGGGAGTCCCCGGATTATGTTGACAGGCAGGTATCTCTATCCTATACTCCACTCTAACCGGGGCCGGCCCCCGGCATGGGGGACGCACTTATGTCGATAAAGCCTTTCACGCTCGTGTGCGCGGCTGTCCTTGCAGCCTCTTTTCTCTTCGGCTGCGAGCAATCGGTTCGCAGGTTGGAGGAACCCCCGGAGTTCTTGAGGGTTGAATCCGCCGCGGTGCCTGCGCCGGAGGCCAGGGTCGCCCAGCCCGAGGCCAAGACCGCCCTGTGTCCGGATTGTGCGGCGCGTCTCAAAGGTCCCGCCAGGGCCACGCCAGTCTACCGGTCGGGCCCCAGGGTCTCCGAAGCGCCGCCACTCGCGGACATCTATTTCGATTACGACAAACACGCGATAACTCCTGCCGCGGCCCGCATCCTCAGGAATAACGCGGCATGGTTCAGGGCCAACCCCGGAGTGAAAGTCAAGGTCGAGGGGTACTGCGACGAGAGGGGCACCGGCAAATACAACGTACGCCTCGGACAGCAGCGGGCCGAAGCTGCTAAGGACTTTCTCGTGAAGCTGGGCGTCAATAGAAGGCTTCTGGAGGTATCCACCTATGGCAGTGATAAACCCGATCCGTCAGACCATAATCTTCGCGCATGGGCTAAGAACAGGAAGGTCCACTTTGAGCCCATCCAGTAGACACTGCCTCATAGCCGTCGCGGTTGTCGCGGCCTTGCTCTGCCTTGCCGCGCCGTCGCGGGCCTTCAAGCCTGCAGACTACCAGAGGCTCCTTACGACCAACTCCTGCCCGAAATGCGACCTCGAGCAGCTCGACCTCTCGTCCGCTGACCTTGCGGCCGCAGTCCTTAACGGCGCAAACCTAGTCGATACGGACCTCACTTTTACGAACCTTTATCATTCCAGGATGGAAGGCGTCTCGCTGAAGACGGGCAACCTTTCCGGCGCAAACCTGTCGGGCGCAAACCTGACCGGGGCAAACCTGTCGGGGGCTAATCTTTTCGACGCGAACCTCACCGGCGCAAACCTGGCGGGGGCAAACCTGGCCGGGGCAAACCTCGTTGCAGCCAAGTTTTTCGGCGCCAATCTTTCAAGGGCCAATTTTTCGGGGGCGAACCTCTCCCGCGCCATACTTTCGCACGCAGACGTCACAAGGGCAAACCTGGCGGGGGCAAACCTCAACAAGGTCATCATGAAGTGGGCGGACTTCGCGGGCAGCGACCTGTCGCGCTCCGACATGACTGCCGCAGACATAGGCAGCTCCCGGTTCTTCCGCGCAGACCTCTACTGCGCAAAGATGAGGAACGCAAAGGCGACGGGCGCAGACTTTCTGAAGGCGAACCTCAGTCAGGCGGACATGACCGAGGCGGACATGAACGGGGCCAACTTTACCGAAACGGACATGAACCTCGCGGACATGACGAGCGCCGATTTCACGAACGCGATTCTCTTCCGCGCCATCCTTTCGCGGGCGGTGCTGACCAATACCATATTCACCGGCGCGACCTGGACGGACGGCAAGATATTCAGGTCAGCGTCATCATCCGCCAAGCCCCGCAGATAGAAGAGGCCGGCCGGCCGAAGAGCCGGGCCTACCACCACGCATACGGAGGGCCTTCCCAGCCGTGCGGTTCCCAATAGGACGGATAGGGGTAGTAAGGGTAGGAGTACGCGTAGCGTACCTCTCTCTCCAGGCTTACCCGGACTATCGTAAATACGGGGAAGACGTATTCCATCTCACCCACCTTGCCCTTTGCGGTACCCGTAAAGACGCCCGCTATTGTGACGTTCCTGTTTCTCTTGTAAACAAGCGGGTCGAGCAGGCCCTTGTCCTTCGGGTAGACCGCCAGGTAGCGCCTTGACGAAACGTGCATCGGCTCCGGATAGCCCCTGGAATCGACGGGCGCGTAAAGTGCCTCTATCTCGGACCCCTCCGGCAGCAGCTTGGTCTCGGCGATCACCCCGCCCAGGATGAAAAGCTTATTCCGGTACATGTCCGGGTTTTGAATGAGCGACCCGAGGTCCGGATTTCTAGTGCCTTCCTCTATCAGGTCTTTTTGAACCGCGTAGGTACAGGAAACAAGAAGCAGAAGGAGCAATAACACCGCAAGCCGTTTCATAGTTGCCACCTCTTTCCCGGTCGTTTTCGATTATCCCGTAGGGACCTATTTAATTTTTATACGGAAGCTGAAAAAATCAAGGCTCGTTATTGAGGGTTGCGGCGTCCTGGCGATTTCTGCCCGGCGACCAGGTCCTGCGGCTTTTTATTTGGTACCCGTCGTGTCGAATAAACTATGTCTTTCGGACTGTTTCCTTCCCGGCATTTTGTTCGCCGGAATATCGAACGCCCCTGCCTCATCCAGGACCTTCACCGACAGGGTCGGCCCTGAACATATTTTCTCCAGCAGCCCGACTTGTTGTGGCTCGATCTCCACGAGCAGGCCGATGACGTTGAGGAGATTGATCAGCTCGGTGGTATATTCGGCAAGCCAGTGATCAGGCTGAATGTCGCCCAAAGGCGAAGGGGGACGACGGTCGCCTATAATCGGGCGTTCCCGGTTCGCCTTCCGGTAGCTGAACCAGTGCAGCAGCACTTGTTTGCCCGACACCTCATAGCTCCAGACCTCGGGTTCGACGTTTTCCACGTAGCCGGCGCCTATCATCAGCCGCTTGTTAATCGCATCGTAGTTGATTGTGTCCGGCATCATGGCCGGTTCCCGGGGGATCGCCCCGTCCTTCGGGATCGTCGGCCTCCACGTCGCCGGGAGTCGCGGCGGCTGGGCCGGACGGCCATCAGCCGCGTCCGCCATGCGCTCGCCGAATGTGTGCAGCCAGATCACGGTGCGCCCGACCCGGCCGCCTCTGCAAAGGTTTCCCGGTCTGCGGTTAACGGGATGTGGAGACCCGGCGTGGAAAGGTCGGACTGGAAACGAGCGGTGAATGCCGGATGGGCGGCGACAGCGGCGACGTAGGCGACAACGTCTTCGGCATTGACCTCGACTCCGTATTTCTGAGCGAGGAAGGCGAGCAGCTTAGGCCGCACGTTGGAGACACTCGCATCCGAGTCGCGCCAGAGCGGAAAAACGCGACCGCCCCGACCGTTGTAGTGGTGAAGATCGGGAACCAGTCCGGTAATAGTCAGCGCCGGCCCGTTCGTTGGCGACCGGTCGCTGGGGGCTGTGATAAAGACCTGCCGGTCCGAGCGGGATGCCCATAACTCCGCATTGGGCTGCGTAATGACGCGAGGGTCCGGAATGATCCATTGCCGGTTGAACGAACGGAATCCATAAGGTACGGGTGTTGAACAGGAGCCGGTTTCACCTATTAACGGCGTCGACGTTGCTTTGAATCCAGGCAAAGCTTCCTTTACTACAGATCGAATGTGGCGATCCGCCGGTATTCCGTTTCTGAGTGTAGGGTGAAAAAGCTCTTCTTTCTTCTCTGGCGGGGCGTCGATCAACTGCTTCCATCGCTCAACAATGACTCGGCGTCGGGTCCGATTACCCAGACTCGCTTGGTTTGAACGCCCGATCCGTTATAGATAAACAGGTCTTCGAGCGCCGGATACGTTGCCCATGCACCCTTTGAGGCGGGCAGAAAAGGGGCGCGCCAGTCCGATGGGCAATCGACCCATGCTGTGCCGCCGAGTGTGAGCTTGCCGAGGACCGCAAACTTACCGGCTCGATGGCCGGCGGGTAAGGCCTGAAAGCGGACCCTGGCCGGGGTCCCGGCTTCGCTCTTTGTTGGAACGCGAGGCGAGAACGATGCACACGGGCTGCTGAACGGCCTGGAATATGCGCGTGTTGACTTCCGGCTGGTGCCCTTCGGGGGAGCAGTCGATGACCCATATGTCGTCGCAGGTCCGGCGCAGGTAATCGCGCATTTTCTGGAAGCCGGGGCCGCCCAGGAAACCCGCCACGGTGATGAAGCAGACTATGCCCGTCTTGCTCCCAGGCCCCTGGTCGTAAACCTTCCACGTCGCCCAGCGCCAGAAATAAACATAAAGGTTGCGCAGGTGCTTGCTGTGCGCCCCCGCGCCCCATTCGCGCGGCGGCATCCAGGCGGCCAACGGCGCTGTTTTCTCCGCCTTTGCGTTTTCCCCTTCGACCCATCCGCCGCGTCCCTTGGCTTTCTCCTTGTATGGGGGATTTCCTATCACAACCGTGATCGGCTCCTCGCGCTTTATCTTGTTCGCGGCTTTCGCGAATCGGCAATCGGGGCGAGAATACCCGGAATCCACCCCTCCTCGTCCTCCGGGTTTCCGAGCGTGTTCGTGACGAACATCCTCGGCGGCGTTTTCGGCGTGGCGCCCGTGAGGTTCATTATTTCGGCGAGGACGCGCAATTGCGCGACAGCGAACGGCCCCAGTTGGATTTCGAAAGCAATAAGCCGCTTTTCGGCGGCGCCGACCGCTTCCTTCACTGCCCCCTCGCCCTCATCGGCCTTTACGGTTTCGGCAATTTTCCGCAGCACGCCCAACAGGAAGGTGCCTGTGCCTGCGGCGGGGTCCGCAAGTGTTACCATCGGAGAGGCGAGGCCCGCGGATTGTCCGAATCGCGGGGTCCGCAGCGCTTCGTCAACCAGCCGGACCATTGAGCCGACCACCTCGGGCGGCGTGTAGTATGAGCCGGTCTGTTTCCTGAGGGTGTTGTCATAGACTTCAAGAAAGTCCTCGTAGAAATAAAGCCAGGTCTCGGGGTTGCCTTTGCTGATGACAGGCCAATGAACCGCGTCCAGCACCCGCGTCAGCGTTCTGAGCGATGTCTTCAACGTAGCCTGGTTTTCGGCGTTCTCCGTAAGGAGCCGGAGGGCTGCGCCAATCAGTGTGCTGGTGTGGGCCAGCTTGTGTGCAACATTTTCAAAACCGGAGGCGAGCCTGATATCTTTCGCGCGGGCCATGAGCAGTCCGAATGTGACGGCCTGGGCGTAGCCGTCAGCGAACCTCTCGTTGCTTGCGTCCGGAAAGAGCAGCTTGCGCCAATCCGTCGCCAGCCAGGAGAGGGCATCGCTGCCCAGGTCCAGTTGTTCCGTCACCTCGTCTCTCAGCAACCGGCAGAGGCGGGCGCTGACGCGGGCCAGATCTTCGCGTTTTTCGGGGGAATGGGCTGCCAACGGAGGAATTTCTCGAAGAGGATCAACAGGCTCGGCGGCGCTTCCAAGTTTGTTCCCCGCGGATTCGATATCGCCAGTGAGGGTCACTACCGAATCCGCCAATTCCCCGTCCTGCCAAAGGCTGAACGCATTGCCGTCCGTGTACATCAGATTCGGAAGCGCGTGGAGTTTCTCCCACTGAGCCTTGTCGTGCGCGTCTTTGTATTTCCGTGGGTCGGCGCCCTTGCCGGGGGCTTTCAGTTCTATGAATCCCACGAGCGCCTTGTGGACGGTAACGGCATAGTCGGGGCGCGTCTTTAAGTCCCTGACAGTAGACTCTCCAACGGCAGCAACCGCAGCCTCCGGGAAGACCGCAAATCCGTGCCAGATGGGTGAGCAACTGCTCGAGCGGCGCCCGGAGCTGGTCTTCCGGCTCGCCACTCGCTCCGGATTCGCCAATTTTGCTTTTGCCGAAGCCCCGAATGTGGCGACTGCCGATTGGAAGGTCAACTCCACTCAGGACTCCTTGTCCTGCCCGGTCGGGCACCTTACTGCCAGGCTACCCCATTCTACCATCGACCGCTGCGAAATCAACGTGAATTCATCGTTTTTAGGGCCATGCGGCATAAGTTCAACCAAAATGGCCGGAAAATGCGCGCATCATGACCTTAAAAGTCTGAGGACCGAACTGTCGCGTATGTTGCTGAAAAAAAAGGGGGACTGCTCTGGATAAAAGAAGGGATGCGAAGAACCGCATCCCGTTTATAAACTATGGTGCCGACGGCGGGACTCGAACCCGCACGGGTCTCCCCGCCACCCCCTCAAGATGGTGTGTCTACCAATTCCACCACATCGGCACGCGCTTTATTTCGCCTTGGCAGGCAGCTTCTCTCTCTATCGGGAGCCGGCACGCTCGTCGTCCTCGACGACACGGACCGGCCGCTTGTGTACATGAGGGCAAGCACGAGGCTCGTCAGCATGAATACGATGACTACGACGGTTGTGACCCTCGTCATGAAACCCGATGTGCCCGAGCTGCCGAAAAGCGTCTGGCTCGCCCCGCTCCCGAATGCCGCCCCTATCTCGGACCCCCGTCCCGTCTGCAAAAGGACGATGAGGATAAGGGCAATGGCGGCGAGTATATGTATAATGCTATCGCAGTAATCATCTTCTCCTTATCCGAAACGGTCTTTATTATACCGATAAAGCTCTCCGATTTCAAGGATGCACCCCCGATAAGCGCCCCGTCTATATCTTCCATTGCGATAAAGCTCGCCGATATTGTCAGGCGTGACGCTCCCCCCGTAGAGGATCCTGGCCGCCGCCGGGCCGCGCCCCCGTAGCCTTGCGCGAGAAGCCCCCTTATGAAGGCATGGACCGCCTGGGCCTGGCCGGGCGTCGCGTTCTTGCCCGTCCCTATGGCCCATACGGGCTCGTAGGCTATCGTCACGTCGTCCAGGCTCCCGACCCCGTACAGGCCCGCCTTCACCTGCCGGCCGACCACGAACTCGGTGATGCCCTTCTCACGCTCTTCCTCCGTCTCGCCTACGCACAATATCACCTTAAGCCCGGCCGCCAGGGCCTTCTTCACCCTGGCGTTCACGGTCTCATCCGTCTCGTGGAAGTACTTCCTCCGCTCGGAATGGCCGATGATGACGTACGCGCAGCCCGCGTCCTTTAGCATGGCGGGCGCTACCTCTCCCGTGTAGGCGCCTTTATCTTCATAAAAAACGTTCTGGGCAGCAAGGGCGACGTGGCTTCCCTTTATGACTTCATAGACCGCGGAAAGGGCCGTGAAAACAGGGGCGAGCACGATATCGCCGCCCGTTACCCCCGTCGTGCCTGCAACTATGGCCTTAGCCAGCGCGGCCGATTCCGCTATCGTGTTGTGCATCTTCCAGTTCCCGGCGAGCATCCATTGTCTCATCGCTTGCCCCTCCGCACTTTTCAAGGGCCTCTACCGCGGGCATCGTCTTGCCTTCGAGCAGCTCGAGGAACGCGCCGCCGCCGGTCGATATGTACGATATCCTGTGCGCCTCGCCCGCCTTATGTACGGCCGTGTCCGTGTCTCCGCCCCCTACGATGCTAAGCGCGTGGGCGTTCGCCACGAAATTGACGAGCCCGTAAGTGCCCCTGCTGAAGGCGTCGATCTCGAAGACCCCCATCGGGCCGTTCCAGACGATGGTCTTCGCGTCGTAAAAGGCCTCCCCGAACAGTGTGGTGGTGGCGGGCCCTATATCGAGGGCCATCCAGTCGGCAGGTATCTCCTGCACGGTGCACATATTTCGTCTCCGCGTCGGCGGCTATTTTTTCCGCGATGACGCAGTCGATCGGCAGATAGAGCCTGACCTTTTTCTCCGCTGCGAGGGCCATGATCTTCTTTGCGGTATCGAGCATCTCCTCCTCGCAGAGAGATTTGCCACCTCATGGCCGAGGGCCTTGAGGAAAGTGAAGGCCATGCCGCCGCCGATAATCAGCTTGTCTACCTTTTCCGTCAGCCTTTCGAGCACGGCTATCTTGTCGGAGACCTTCGCCCCGCCGATAATGGCGACGAGCGGCCTGACCGGGTTATCCGTAGCCCGTTTCAGGTAGTCAAGCTCCGACTCCAGGAGCAGGCCCACCGCGCACTCCGCCACGTAGGCGGTTATGCCCGCGTTCGATGCGTGCCCCCGGTGGGCGACGGCGAACGCATCGTCCACGTACACGTCGCATAGCCGCGCCAGTTGTTCCGCGAAGCCCGCGTCGTTCTTCTCTTCTTCAGCGTGAAACCGAAGGTTTTCGAGGAGCAGGACGTCGCCCTCCTTCATGGCCGCCACTGCCTTTTCGGCCTCCGGGCCGATGCAGTCATCTGCAAAAGCGACGTTCTTGCCGAGCAGCTCCGACAGCCTGGCCGCCGCGGGCTTCAGGGAGTATTTCTCCGCCCTCTTGCCTTTCGGCCGCCCCAGGTGCGAGGCAAGTATCGCCTTTCCCCGTTCCCGTAACGAAATTTATCGTCGGGAGGTGCGCCGTTATCCCGTATCGTCCGTAATGTGCCCCTGGTCGTCCATGGGCACGTTGAAATCAACGCGAATGAATACTTTTTTCCCGCCGACCGCAATGTCTCTCACTGATTTCATGGCTTTCCCTTGGAGTATAAACCAGCTTTCGGCCACTACTTCATCACAAAGGTGAGAAGGTCGAACATGCGCGTCGAGAAGCCCATTCGTTGTCGTACCACGAAAGGACCTTCACCATCCTGCCGCCCGTCACAAAGGTTTCGGGCAGATCGACTATCGACGAGTGGGGGTTCCCGATGTAGTCCGACGGAACTGAAAATCAACAACTGCGTGGGGCCCGAGTTCCAGTTTACGCTGCTGGAACGCGTGTTGATTGCGGGCCGGGCCATCTGGTTCCATCTGTGGAAACTGTGCTGGCCGACCAAGCTGACCTTCATCTACCCGCGCTGGCAGATCGATGTCCGCGCCTGGTGGCAATACGTATTCCCGCTGGGGGTGGCGGCGTTGGCAATCAGGCTCTGGTCGATTAGGCGGTGGAGCCGTGCGCCGCTGGCCGCGCTGCTGTTTTTCGCCGGGACCCTCTTTCCCGTGCTCGGCTTCTTCAACCTGTATACCTTCCGTTATTCCCTGGTGGCCAATCATTACCAGTATTTGGCGAGTTTGGGGGCCATCACGCTGGCGGCAGCCGGCGCCGCGAGGCAATGCGAGACATTGGCGGCCCTGGCCTCGGCGGGCCGGCTATGGAGCGTGCCTCCTCCTGTTGGCGATCCTGGCCGGCTTGACCTGGCAGCAGAGCCACATGTATGCCGACGTAGAAACGCTCTATGCGCGGACGATCGAAGAGAATCCCGATTGCGGCATGGCTCACAACAATCTGAGCGGATTCTGCAGTCTCAGGGAAGACTTGACGAGGCGCTGGCCCAGTGTCGGAGGGCACTGGAGATCGAGCCCGACGAAGCAGGCGTTTACGTAAACTGTGGCAGTATCCTGACCGACCAGGGGCGGCTGGACGACGCGATCGCCAGCTATCAAAAGGCCCTGAAACTCCAACCCGACGACCCGATGGCCCACAACGGGCTGGGTCTCACGTTGGCCCGCGCGGGTCGGCTCGACGAGGCGATGGCCAATTATCGGAAGGCCCTGAAAATCAATCCTCGCTATCTGAACGCTCTGATCAACGTGGGCAACGTCTTGGCCTCCCGGGGCCAACTCGATGAGGCCCTGGCACAGTATCGGAGAGGTGTTGGCGATCGCCCCTGGCCGCGTCGAGGTCCACAACAATATTGGCCTTGCCTTGGCCGCCGGCGGCCGAGCCGACGAGGCCCTGGCACAGTACCAAGAAGTGCTGGAAATCCGCCCCGACGACGCCCTGACGCTCACCAACCTGGGCAACACCTTGGCCGTTATGGGACGATTCGAGGAGGCGTTGAACCATTATCGCCGTGCGCTGCAAGTTCGGCCCAACTTCGCCCAGGCCCACAGCAGCCTCGGTGCGGCCTTATCGCGCCAAGGCCGGTTCGACGAGGCCCTGGCACATTATCAAACGGCGCTGAAGTTCCAACCCGGCAATCCGGACTTCCAAAGAAATCTGGCTTGGCTGCGGGCGACCTGCCCGGAGGCCGTGCTCCGCAATGGGACCGAGGCGATCGAGTTGCCCAGCGCGCCGACCGGCTGTGCACGGGGCAGCGTCCGGACGTGCTGGATGCGCTGGCGGCCGCTTACGCCGAGGCGGGGTGGTTTCCGGAAGCCGTGGCAACGGCCCGCAAAGCCTTGAAACTTGCCAAGGAAAAACACGCTCTCGCTTTGGCGGACGCCGTACAGGCCCGGATCACATTCTATGAGGCCGGACGAT
>CAWFRA010000008.1:0-108360 GCA_963818095.1 uncultured delta proteobacterium | reverse complement strand
GGTCCCGCTGCCGGCGCCCGTGTTCCCCGACACGATCTTGATCCACGACGGCACCCCCGATACTGCCCACGAACAGCCGCTGCCGCTTGCGGTCACGGATACCGTCCCGCTTCCGCCGGCGGCAGGAAACGATTTATTCGTGGGTGATATCGTATAGGTGCAGGCTGCTTTCGGCGTCCACAGCACCTCATTCGAATAACCGCTCTCGTTCTTAGACGCGTCGTAGGCGGTGACCGCAAAATAGAGCGGGCCGGTCAGCCCCGTAAGCGTATACTGCGTCACGTTGCCGGCGTCCGTATTCTGCGTGTAGCTCCCGCTGGAAGCGCCCCGGTATATCTTGTACCCGGCAGGCGTGAAGCCGGCCGGCCGGCTCCAGCCGAGGGTGACCTGGCTGGTCGTGCTCGACACTATCGACAGCCGCGTAGGCGCGGGTACCTGGACCGCAGCCTGGCTCAGGGTGAAATAAAACTGGAGGTCGTACGCGCTGTTGCCCGTATAACGGCCGTCCGGAAACGCAGTATACATCCCGTAATTGTTGCCCTTCTGCACGGCCCTGTAAACCGACCCGCTTATGATCAGGTTGTACGCCTGCCCGTTCTTCAGGGTGATCGGCGCAGGGAATAAATACGTCTGCCATCCGGGGTATGCGCTTGCGCTGCCCGTGCCTACCGCCAAGGTGGTCCCGCCTGAGGTCTGAAGGGTGAACACGAGGCCGCTGCCCGCTGCCGAGACGCCCGTCGCCACCTTGTCCCCGCCGGATACGGTAAATGTCTCTGTGGCGGGACTGCTCACTGCCGCCGAGTCGATGTAGCCCGTCCCTTGAGCATATCCGTCCGTATAGTGTACGTTGAAGCTGGGCGTTATATGCAGGTTCGCCAGCCAGCTCGGGCCGTTCCAGAGGGTCATAAGGTTTGTATCCGTGTAGCACGGCTGGACCGGGGAGCTGTTCTTTGCGGTATATATCCCGTCATAAGATATGTAGTTGGTCTCCGGGAAAGGATCGACGTTGGTATAAACAACATGGTAAAGCGTGCCCGCAATGACCTGAACGGCCGGACTCACGTTAAACCATTGGATAACCGTCGTACTCGCGGCTTTTGTCGGGTTCGTGTCGGTCGCGGTCCACAATACGCTGCTCGACGGCAGATGGCTCGCCGTCCCGTCATCCGTTCTAAGCTCCCATTTGATAAGGCCGCCCGTACCGCCGATGTAACCCGCGCTCGAGTTCTGGTACATCTGGACGATCCTGTCTATGGCGCCGGTATGCTCGCACAGAAACCGCGCGGATATCTGGCCGTTCGGGCCTATAGTGAGGTTCGCCAGGCCGTCCATGGCGATGCACGGACCGTAATAGCCGGGCGGGGCCGCATAGGCCGATGCAGCAAGGCTGGACAAAAGCACCAAAGCAAGGATAACAACCCTCTTATGCCCCACGAACCACCTCCCCCACTTTATGGTCTCAATCTTTAAAGACGACAGCGAACGTGACGGGTCCGCCCGGCCGGTGTGCTATGTGCCTTCCCGGCGTGCTTTCCCTAAGCAGATTGTCCGAATTGGACCCCTACAAATTTATAATAATCATCGCGCGCCAGAGATGCGAGAGGGTCCGTCGCCTATAAATGGCGATAGACGGTTAACCGCGGGGAATGGCGTACAGCGGACGAGATCGGCCCCATTTATCGGGGCAATCATAGAAAAGGCCCTTTCCCCGGTGCGGGGAAAGGGCCTTTTTATTCGCTTGAAAACCTCTTTAGGATGTCGCCAGCTTCTTTTCCGTCTTTGCAGACTCGCTTATCGCGTCGCTGCCTATCCTCATTCCGTAGAAGGAACGGTAAATGAAGACGAGCGCCACGACGAAGAAGATACAGGCTATCGTAGTCTTGAGCGTCTGCGAATGCATCGTGACTGCGATCTCCGTTGCCAGCAAACCGAAGAGCGTCGTGAACTTTATTACGGGGTTCATAGAGACAGAAGAGGTGTCCTTGAAGGGGTCACCCACCGTGTCGCCCACGACCGTCGCCTCGTGGAGGGGCGTATTCTTTTCTTTCAGGTCTACCTCGACGATCTTCTTGGCGTTGTCCCATGCCCCGCCGGCGTTCGCCATGAAGATTGCCTGGAACAGGCCGAAGAAGGCGATGCCGATGAGGTAGCCGATGAAGAAGTATGGGTTGAAGAACGCAAGGGACAGGGCCATGAAGAAGATAACGATGAAGATGTTTATCATGCCCTTCTGGGCGTACTGCGTGCAGATCTTGACGACTTCCTTGCTATCGTTGATCGATGCCGTCTTGCTGTCGAGCTTTATGTTCTCTTTAATGTAGACGACGGCCCTGTAAGCGCCCGTCACAACGGCCTGCGTCGCTGCGCCAGTAAACCAGTAGATCACCGCGCCGCCCATGAGCAGGCCGAGGACGATCTCAGGCTGCACCAGCGAGAGCTTGGCCACGGCCCCGCCGTAGATCCGCTCCAGCAGGATAATGATGCCGAAGACCATCGTCGTCGCACCGACGACCGCCGTGCCGATCAGCACCGGCTTCGCCGTCGCCTTGAAGGTGTTGCCCGCACCGTCTGCCTCTTCCAGGTAGTCCTTACCGTTCTCGAAATCCGGCTCGAAGCCGAACTGGGCCTTTATCTCCGCCTTGATGTTGGGGACGCTCTCGATCTGCGAGAGCTCATAGACGGACTGGGCGTTGTCGGAGACCGGACCGAAGCTGTCTACCGCGATCGTGACCGGACCCATCCCGAGGAAGCCGAAGGCCACGAGGCCGAAGGCGAAGACAGGGGCCGCAAAGGCGAATTCTTTCGGCATAAGCGCCTGTATCGACGGGTTCATCGAGACGAGATAGGCGATGAGCATGAGCACGATGATGGTCAGGCCTTCCCAGAAGGCGGACATGTTGCCCGCGACAAAACCCGACAGGATGTCGAGCGATGCGCCGCCCTGGCGTGCACTGGCCACGACTTCCTGGACGTGGCGCGAGCTCGTGCTCGTGAAGGCCTTCGTGAATTCCGGGATCAGGGCGCCGGCAACGGTACCGCAACTGATGATGATGCCAAGGGCCCACCAGAGAGACGCGTATTTAGGATCGGGCAGGCTGCCGAGCAAAACATAGCTCGCCACGAAAGTCACTATTATCGAGATGGCCGAGGTTATCCAGACCAGGTTGGTGAGCGGCTGCTCGAAGCTGAACTTTTTCTTGTCGCCGTACACCGCATTGGTGATGACTACATTAATGAAGTACGAGACGAGGGAGGTGAGGATCATCAGGATACGCATGGCGAATATCCAGATGATGAGCGTCCCGGCCATAATCGGGTTGAGCGCCAGGGCCAGGGCGAGGAAGGCAATAAGGGCGACGCCCGTAACGCCGTAAGTCTCGAAGCCGTCGGCAGTCGGCCCGACGCTGTCGCCCGCGTTGTCGCCCGTGCAGTCGGCGATGACGCCCGGGTTCTTCGGGTCGTCCTCAGGCAGGTGGAAGACTATTTTCATGAGGTCGGAGCCGATGTCTGCGATTTTCGTGAAGATGCCGCCGCAAATACGCAGTGCGCTTGCACCGAGGGACTCACCTATCGCGAACCCTATGAAAGACGGGCCGACAAGGTCCTTCGGGAGAAAAATAAGGATGCAAATCATAAAGAAAAGCTCAACGCTCACCAGGAGCAAGCCTACGCTCATGCCGGAGCGCAGCGGGATCGCGACGACGTTGATGGGCTTACCGTAAAGCGAAGCGAAGGCCGTGCGGGAATTTGCCCGCGTGTTGATCCTCATGCCGAACCAGGCCACGCCGTACGAGCCGAGGATGCCGAGGACCGAACAGAAGAGGATGATGACTATGTTGGAAAAGGACGCGTGCTGGAGCCCGCCGAAGTAGTAGGTCATGCAGATGGCTATGAGCACCCACAGGATGACGAGGAACTTGCCCTGCTGGGCGAGGTAGGACTTGCACGTCTCCCATATGATGTCCGATACGTTGAGCATCGAGCTATGGGCGGGCAGGTTCTTCGTCTGGTTCGACTGGACGAGAGCGAAGATAAGGCCCAGGACACAGACGACCAGACCGAAGTACATGATATGTATGCCGTTCAACGCGGCGCCAGCCACATTGAAGCTGACGTTGGACAGGTCAGGCAATACGATGTCTGCCTCGCCGGCAAGTGCGGGTGCCGCACAGAGAAGAACCGGAAAACAGAAGGCAAGCAATGCGGGTAGTGCTCTAAATGCTTTTCCGAACCCCATCTCACTCCTCCTCACAAAAATTTTAGATGCAGGAAAGCCCATAACAAGGGCGGTCCATAATATAAAAACCGGAAAGCGGCCTGCGTAAATCCCTTTTCGATCTCTTCGGGCGTTCGGGATTTGCGTCCCGACCGTCGCTGCCCGGGTCAGATGCGAGCCACGCGGGCCTGGCGCCGCGAATGCGTCGCGCCGCGCCCTGATGCAGGGGTCATCCTGCGGCTTCTGGTAGCCGAAACGCCGAAAAGCGGTCGTCTATCGAAAACGTCATGCCTGGGTTTTCGACGCCGTGGTTATCCTTGCCAGGGCGCGCCGCAGATCTTTCTGGAGGATCTCATACTCCTCCTGTTCGAAGGTTAGTCCCCTCAAAGCGGTCTCTGCCCTTTCTCTCGCCCTGTGCGCCCGCGCCAGGTCTATCTCTTCTCCGAACTCAGCGGTGTCCAGGAGCAGAAGCACCTTGTCGTCCCTGATTTCCGCAAAGCCGCCGCTCGTCGCAATAAAACGGGTCCTGCCGCCGATCGAAAAGCGCACTTCGCCGTGGTCGAGCGTCGAAAGAAAGGGGACGTGGCCGGGAAGCACACCGAACTCGCCCGCCGCACCCGGCGCCTCTACGATGTCCGCATCCTCACGCACCAGCAGTTTCTCAGGTGTGATAATCTCCAGATGGAGCTTCTCCATTGATCACCCCATCATCTTCTTTGCTTTCTCGACGGCCTCGTCTATGTTGCCTACCATGAAGAAGGCCTGCTCGGGCAGCTCGTCGTGCTTGCCTTCGAGGATTTCCTTGAAGCCCCTCACCGTCTCCGGTATCGGAACGTACTTGCCGGCGGAGCCGGTAAACGCCTCGGCAACGAAGAAGGGCTGCGACAGGAACCTCTGTATCTTACGGGCACGGGAGACGACCAGCTTATCTTCCTCGGAAAGCTCGTCCATGCCGAGGATGGCGATGATATCCTGGAGGTCCTTATATTTCTGAAGGGTATGCTGCACGCCCATGGCCACGCCGTAGTGCTCGTCGCCGACTACTTTCGGATCGAGTATCCTGCTCGTGGAATCGAGTGGATCGACTGCCGGATAAATGCCGAGCTCGACTATCTGGCGCGAGAGCACGGTCGTTGCGTCGAGATGTGCGAACGTTGTCGCCGGGGCCGGGTCAGTCAAGTCGTCGGCCGGCACGTAGATGGCCTGAACGGAAGTGATCGAACCGCGAAGCGTGGAGGTGATCCTCTCTTCCAGCTCGCCTAAGTCGGTGGCCAGTGTAGGCTGGTAGCCGACGGCCGAAGGCATACGGCCGAGTAAGGCCGACACCTCCGAGTTTGCCTGGGTAAACCGGAATATGTTGTCGATGAAGAGCAGAACGTCCTGTCCTTCTTCGTCGCGGAAATACTCTGCCGCAGTAAGCGCGGTGAGGCCGATCCTGGCGCGCGCGCCGGGGACCTCCGTCATCTGGCCGTAGATGAGCGCCGTCTTGTCGATAACGCCCGAGCCCTTCATTTCGAGCCACAGGTCGTTCCCCTCGCGGGTCCTCTCTCCGACGCCGCCGAAAACCGAGATGCCGCCGTGCTGCATGGCTATGTTGTTTATCATCTCCATGATGACGACGGTCTTCCCAACGCCTGCGCCCCCGAACAGGCCGACCTTGCCGCCTTTCGGGTACGGTTCCAGAAGGTCGATGACCTTCACGCCCGTCTCCAGCAGCTCGATTTTCGTGTTCTGCATTACGAGCGTCGGGGCGGCGCGATGGATCGAGTACTTCTCCTTGGTCTCGACGGGGCCTTTGCCGTCGACCGGCTCGCCTATGACGTTCATCACGCGGCCGAGCACTTCCCTGCCGACAGGCACGACGATCGGCGTGCCTTTGTACGTGGCCTCCTGGCCGCGCCGGAGCCCGTCTGTCGTCTCCATGGCAATGCAGCGGACCGTGCTGTCCCCGATGTGCTGCGCAACCTCCAGGACAAGGTTCTCTTTTTTATCGCTGACCGTAGGGTTAGTCAGGTAAACAGCGCCGTATATCGGGGGAAGGGATTCAGATGGGAAACGGACGTCAACAACCGTTCCGATGACCTGCACTACCTTCCCTGCAACCTCATTCATGTTGCCTCCTTTAGCTGCTCTGCAGCGCCTCGGCGCCGCCTACGATATCCATCATCTCACTGGTGATGCTCTGCTGCCGCGTCTTGTTGTAGACGAGCGTCAGATGGTCGATCATGTCACGACTGTTGTTCGTCGCGTTCTCCATCGCCGCCATTCGGGACGCGTGCTCGGACGTCTGCGACTCGATGAGGGCGTAAAAGATTTTAGTAAGTACGTAATGCGGGATGAAGCGGACGAGTATCGACTCCATGTCCGGCTCGTAGAGGTATTCCATCTCGTCGCCGGTTGTTTCCGCCGGTTTCAGGGGCAGGAACTCCTCGAACCTCACTTCCTGCTTTATGGCAGATTGGAAGTGCGTGTAGATGAGGTAGACCCTGTCGTACTCCCCTCTCAAATAAAGGTCCGTGAGGTCGTCAGCCATCATACCGGCTACCTCGGACCCGGCGGTCTTCATTTCAAGCCATTCTTTCTCCGTCTCGATCTTCCGCCGCCTGAGATAGTCCCTGATTTTCCTCCCCACGAGATAGACGCCTATCTTCTCGTAGTGCGACTTTTCCGAAGCGACAAAGCGCTCGACGGCCGACGCCACATTAAGGTTGAAGGCGCCGGACAGGCCGCGGTCGGAGGCTATGGGGAAGAGAAGGACTCTCTTGACCTCGTCACGCTCGCCGATCAGGGGATGCGCCCCCTCCGGGATGCGGCCCGCGAGCCTCGAAAGAAGCCCTTCGGCTCGCGACGGCATATGCGGTCACTTTCTCAAGCTCCTCCTGGGCACGCCGGAGCTTCGAGGCGGAGATCATCCGCATCGTCCGCGTGATCGTCTGGGTGCTCCTTATACTGTTGATCTTCCTCTTTACGTCGCGAAGGGTCGCCATGTTACGCCTTAAAACGCTCCTTGAATACCTCGAGGGCCTTGTTCAGGGCGGCCTCCAGGCTTTCGTCGATCGCCTTCTTCTCACGCACGGCGGTAAATATCTCGACGTGCTCCTTCTCCATATAGGCAAGCATCTCTCGCTCGTAGCGGCCGTATGGCCGTCTCCGGGTAGATGTCCGTGTAGCCGTTCGTGCCCGCATACAGGAGCACTACCTGCTTCTCCACGGGGTACGGCGAATAGAGGCCCTGTTTCAGCAGCTCCTGCAGGCGCGCGCCCCTTGAGAGAAGGGCCTGCGTCGATTTGTCCAGGTCGCTGCCGAACTTCGCGAAGGCCGCCATCTCCCTGTACTGGGCCAGGTCGATCCTCAGACGGCCCGCCACCTGCTTCATCGCTTTTGTCTGCGCGTTGCCGCCGACGCGGGAAACGGAAAGGCCCACGTTGATGGCCGGCCTGTTGCCTGAGTAGAAAAGCTCGGGCTCGAGGTAAATCTGGCCGTCAGTAATGGAGATAACGTTGGTGGGAATATAGGCGGAGACGTCGCCCGCCTGGGTCTCGATAATCGGCAGGGCGGTCAGAGAGCCGCCGCCGTGCGCGTCGTCCCATTTAGCCGCCCGCTCCAGGAGCCTTGAATGCAGGTAAAAAATGTCGCCGGGATACGCCTCCCTGGCCGGGGGCCTCCTAAGAAGCAATGAGAGCTGCCTGTAAGCGACCGCATGCTTTGACAGGTCGTCGTAAGCGATCATGGCGTGGCGCCCGGTGTCCCTGAAGTACTCGCCCATCGACGTCCCCGAGAAGGGGGCGAGGTACTGGAGGGGCGCGGTGTCGCTTGCGGTCGCCGCCACGACGGTCGTATATTCCATTGCGCCGTTAGCCGCGAGCACGTCCACGATCCTTGCAACAGACGACCTCTTCTGGCCGATAGCCACGTAGATGCAAAAGACGTCCTTCCCTTTCTGGTTGAGGATCGTATCGATGACGATGGCCGTTTTGCCCGTGCCCCTGTCTCCGATTATCAGCTCGCGCTGTCCCCTGCCGATAGGGATCATTGCATCGATGGCTTTAATGCCCGTCTGGAGCGGCTCCTTCACAGGCTGCCTCACGACGACGCCCGGCGCCCTCTGCTCGACGTTCCTGTACTCCGTGGCCTCGATAGGGCCTTTGCCGTCGAGGGGGACCCCAAGGGCATCGACTACGCGCCCGACGAGACCTTCGCCGACCGGGACCTGGGCGATCCTGTTCGTCCGCTTGACGAGGTCGCCTTCCTTGATCTCCGTGTAGTCGCCGAAGATGACGGCGCCTATGTTGTCTTCCTCCAGGTTGAGGACCATGCCGGTGACGTTGTGAGGGAATTCGACCAGCTCGCCGGAAACGGCGTTTTCCAGGCCATATATCCTTGCGATGCCGTCGCCGACTGAGATAACGGCGCCCGTCTCCTGGAGATCGATCTCGCGCTCGAAGCCCGATATCTTCTGCTCTATGATCCTGCTTATCTCATCTGCCTTGACTGCCATCGTTTACTCCTCCATCATCCGTTCGCTCAGAAGCTCGAGCTGTCTTTTGACGCTGCCGTCGATCCTCAGCCCGCCCACGACCACTTTGACGCCTCCGATGAGGCCCGGGTCCTCCTCGATCTTCAGCTCCACTGTTTTACCCAGCCGGTCCGCAAGGGCCGATTCGATCTTTTGCTTCACACTGTCAGGGACCGGATAGGCCGAATAGCATGTTCCCTTAGCCTTTCCTTCCTTCTCGTCGACCATGTCATCGAAGGCATTGCATATGAGAGGCAGGTAATTCATCCGGTGCCTTTCGAGAAGGAGGGCCAGGAGCGCTGCAACCGGGGACGCGACCCCGACTGCGGCGACAAGCGAGGTGAGAAGCTCCTTTCGCTTGGCCATCTCTATCAATGGGAGCATCAGCGCCTTCTCGATCTTGGGGTCGGAAGAGACGACCTTCAAAAGCTGCCCCATCTGCTCCATGTATTCCCTGTATTTCCCGTCCTTTTCGCCAACGGCAAAAAGGGCCTTAGCGTAGCGTCTCGCTATCGACTGGCGTATCAATTGGAGCTCCTGACCTTATCTATGAATTCTTCGACCATCCGGTCGTGGTCGGCTTTTCCGAACGACGAGCGCACCTTATCTTCGGCCGCTTTCACGGTCCTTTGAGCGACTTCCGCCCGGACGCGCGCCATTGTCTCTCTTATCTCCTGCTCGTAGGCAAGGCGCGCCTGGTCGCTTATGCGGGCGGCCAGAGCGGAGGCCTCATCGAGGACCTTCTTCTTCTCTCTTTCCATCTCTTCCATAACGGACTTGTGAAAGGAATCGATCTCAGCGCCGAGGCCCGCGCAGGCGCCCTTCGTAGAGCTTTTTGGCTTCCTCTGCCTCGCTTATGAGCTTTTCCGCCTCATCGATCTTCTCCCTGACCGCCAGGCTCCGCTTCTGCAGGAAGTCGGCCAGCGGTTTCCTGAGGAAGTAGACCAGCGCGAAGACAAGGGCCCCGAAGTTTATAAACTGAATAACAAGCGTCAGCCACAGAGGAAGGTCTTTGCCGAGTCCCATCAGGCGCTCCTTCCGGTGATCTTTGTTGCGATCTCCAGCGCAAGGCGGTCGGATTCGCCGATGAGGGCGTCAAGCGTCTTCCTGCCTTCCGTCTTCACCGATTCCCTGACCTTGGCCAGCTCCACGGCAAGCTCTTTCCTGGCCTCTTCTATAATTTTCATCGAAGCTGCGTGTGCCCCCTTTAGCTGTGCCTCTTTCTCCGCCAATATGGGGAGCCTTTTCTCTTCGAGCTTCCCTGCATATGCGCCGGAGAGGCTTTCTGCCTCACCCTTCTTCCCTTCGGCCTGATCGGCAAGGTCCGTTATCGCGGAGCGTCTCTTGGCAAGATGGTTGAGGATGGGTTTGAAAAGGAATACCTTGAGGAGAATCAAAAGTACAAGTATTTGGAAAAATTGAACAAAAAGCGTGTAGTCAGGATTTATCATCTTAGCTTTTCCCCCTGTACCCCGTCCCCCGATGGTCTGGTTGTGAAATTCTTAACACGGATCGCGGAGCATTTTCAACTTATTTTCGAATTATTTATTATTGAGTTTCGACGGCCATGCAATCCAGCAGCCGATCGAGGTCTTCCCTCGAAAAAAACTCTATTATAATCCGGCCCTTATTTTTCTTGAACGTAACCTGCACCTTTGTCTTGAGCGCCTCCCGCAGCATCTCCTCCGCATCGAGGAAGGGCGACGGCCTGGCGGTCGGGGCCGCTTTTCTCACCTGTTCCAGCTCCCGCACCGAGAGACGTTCGTCGAGCGCCTTCGCCACGTATCTCTTCTGTTCCTGCTCGCTGGAGAGGGTTATAAGCGTCCTGCCGTGCCCCTGGGTCAGCTTGCCGGCCGCAAGCAGGTCCTGTATCCATTGCGGCAGCTTGAGGAGCCTGATGTAGTTTGTAACCGAGCTTCTCTCGATCCCCACCTTTTTTGCAAGCTCTTCATGGGTGTAGCCGAACTCCTCGACGAACCTGTGGTAAACGTTCGCTATCTCCACAGCGTTCAGGTCCTCCCTCTGCACGTTCTCGATCATTGCAAGCTCCAGCGCCTCCCGGTCGTCCACTTCCCTGACGATCGCAGGGACCTCTTTCAGCCCCGCCATTTTCGCCGCGCGGAAGCGGCGCTCGCCTGCGATGATCTCATATGCGCCCTCTTTCCTCCTGACGAGGATAGGCTGCAAGAGGCCTTTTTCCTGTATCGAGGCCGCCAGATCCCGGAGCGACTCCTGCTTCATCTCAACCCTTGGCTGGTTCGGGTTTACCAATATCTGCTGTACGGAGATAGAGTGAGCGTTGCCTTCGTCCACGTCCTTCAGTATCGCAGAGAGCCCCCTTCCCAGCGGGTCTTTCTTATGCATTTATCCTCCGTCGCCCGATATTTCGGCAGCCAGCTCCAGATAGCTTTCGGCGCCTTTCGACGCCGCGTCGTACAGGACCACCGGCTTGCCGTAGCTCGGCGCCTCGCTCAGCCGCACGTTCCTCGGTATCACCGTCTGAAAGACCTTGCTCCCCAGGTGCCTGCGCGCCTCTTCCATGACCCGGAAAGATAGGTTGTTCCGCTTGTCGAACATGGTAAGGAGCACCCCGAGGATCTCCAAGTCCGGGTTGACCCGCTTTTTGATGACCGAGATCGTTTTCAATAGAAGGACTAGCCCTTCCAGCGCGTAATATTCGCATTGGAGGGGGACCAGGACGAAATCGGAGGCGGCAAGCGCGTTCACTGTAAGGAGGCCCAGGGACGGGGGACAGTCTATGAACGTGTACTCGTAATTTTCCCGGATGCCGGCCGCGGCCTTCTTGAGCACCATCTCCCGCTCGTCCATGTCGAGCAGCTCTATCTCCGCCCCGATCATGTCGGGGTGGCCGGGCGCAAGGTCGAGCATGGGCAGGGCCGTTTTCACTATGACCCGGTCCATGGGGCATTCGCCCACCATGGCGCGATAAAGGTTCTCCTTCATCTTCCCGTAGGAGATCCCTACCCCGCTGGTCGCGTTGCACTGCGGGTCCATGTCCACCAGCAGCGTCCGGTGCTCGGCGACGGCCACCGAGGCCGCGAGATTTATCGCGGTGGTCGTCTTCCCAACGCCGCCTTTTTGGTTGGCGATCGCTACAATTTTACCCATAGACGAGATAGATTAGCACAAACGATCTTGCTATGGAACTTTTTTGTAAACGAAAAGCCGGTACGCCGGGCTCGGGCCCGGTAAGGTATAGCTCTCGTCTTTCTCCAATGTAAAACCCGCGTGATCGCTTGGTTTTTCGTCCTTGCCCCGGACGAGGAAGGCCAGGCCGCCCCCGACAAGGTGCCTCCCCCCTTTATCGAGCACATCGGCTACAGGGCCGAACGCCTTGGCGACGAGGAGATCGGCGGAGAGCGGGCTTATATCTTCCGCCCTGCCGTGGACGACCTGAAGCGCCTTCAGGCCGAGAAGGCGTTTTATATGGCGCTGGAAGAGGACCTTCTTGAATGTTTTATCGACTGAATAAATGTCTCTCTCAGGGTCGAGTACGGCCAGGGAGATGGCGACCACGCCGGAGCCCGAGCCGAGGTCGAGGAGGGAGCCGGCCCCCGGTAAGCGGGACCGTATGAAAAAGGCGTCGTAAAGGAGGCCCTCTACGATCCGGCCGCTCTCTTTGAGGCCGACCAGGTTCATCGTCCGGCCCCACCGCTCCATCTCGCCGATATAAGACGCGAGGAGCGACACGGTCTCTTCGCTGCCTTCGATGCCGAAGGCGGCAAGGCCTTTTGCGATCAAATCACGCAGTCTTTGGACGGCCTCTCCGGTCAAGATTCCTTCCGTAATGATTAACTTTAAGGACGGGGGTGGACCTTACCCCCTCACGATATTAAAGTTAGCATAAATCTATTGTTTCTGTTATATTAAACCCGATGCGTATCAGGCTTGCGATTTTGGTAATCCTTTGCTTCACCCTCGTCGCGTGCGGCAGCAGGAAGCAGGAAATCAAGAAGGTGGACAGCCCGGGGGCCCTCTACGTCCAGGGCATTGCCCACATGAAGAAAAAAGATTGGGACAAGGCCATTCAGTCCTTCAGCAAGGTCCGGGAAAATTATCCCTTCGATCCGATAGCACTCGTAGCGCAGATAAAGCAGGCGGACTCCAGTTTCGAAAAAAAGGCTTACGCCTCGGCCGCCGTAACGTATGAAGATTTCGTCAACAGCTACCCGGAGGACGAGAATGCAGCGTACGCGCTCAGACGCCTGGCGGAGTGCTACGAAAAGACGTCTCCGGTTCTAGAGCGGGACCAGTCCAATACGTTCAAGGCAATCGAGCGCTTCACCTTCCTGAAGAACCGTTATCCCGCCAGCCCTTACACCAAGGACGCGGACGCGCACATCAAGAAGCTTACGGAGAAGCTGGCCGCAAGGGAAGTCTTCGTGGGCGAGTTCTACTACAGGTGGAAGAGATATAACGCCTCCATCATCCGCTTCCAATATTTTCTGCAAAAGTATCCGGACGCCAAAGACAGGGACAAGGCGCTCTATTACATCGCCCTCGATTATCAGGAGCTTCAGGATTCCGACAAGTCCCAGGCTTACCTCGACAGGCTGAAAAAGGAATATCCGCAGAGCCGCTATCTCGGCGGGCCTATAAAGCGGGAGCGAAGAAGCCTCCAGGTAGCGAGCGTGAAGCCCGCCGCTGCTGTTGCAGCACCTGCTGTGGGCGCGCAGCCGGCAGGCGCAGCTCCGGGAGCGCAGACTGCCATTGCCCAGCCTGCGGCGCCCATTGTGCCGTCTTACGAGGAGAAGAAGCCGAGGCAGATCGATTTGGAGCCTGTAGATCCGCCAAAGAGCAGTGAAGCGCAGCCCGCGCCGAAAGAAGGCGCGCAGGGCGCTCCCGGCAAGGCCGCTAAAGACGCCGCAGCAACCGTCCGGAAAACGGACGACGGGAAGAAACCGGAGGCGAAGAAAACGGACGACGGGAAAACCTCTCTGGGTTTCTTCTCCGAGAAGAAGCCCGTCGACGTCGTGGCGGATTCGATGGAGGGGCTCGAAAAGGGCAAGATCATACTCTTCAAGGGCAATGTAATCGCCAAGCAGGTTGACCTTTATCTATTCTCGGACATGCTTACCGCCTATGTTAATGAAGAGACAAACGAGATCGACAGGGCCAAGGCCGAAGGCAACGTGAAGATAGTCAAGCTCGACAGGACCGCGACCTGCAAAGAGGCATTCTTTTATAACGACAAGGGAGAGATCATCCTGAAAGGGGACGTAATAGTCTTCTCAGGCAAAGACAAGGTCTCCGGCGACGTCGTAACGTATTATATCAACGAGGACCGCGTTCACGTCATGGGCCAAAAAGATAAACGGGCCAAGGCGCTAATCAGCCCCAAATAAGAAACAGGGCGCTTGTCGCGCCCTGCCTCGATCGCTTATCTTAGTTTTCTGTCTGCCTGTACTGTCCGGTGTTTAACCGGCTGCCTATCCGAGCACCTTCTTAATGAGATTATCGACTGTGCCCTTCGGGACGGCCCCGGTAACCCGGTCGACGGCCTCGCCTTTATTGAACAATATCAGCGTAGGTATCCCGCGGACGCCGAATTTTGACGTCGTTACGGGGTTCGAGTCAACGTTGAGCTTCATGACCTTCACGCGGCCGTCGTATTCGTCCGCCACGGTATCGAGAATCGGCCCCATCATCTGGCACGGTCCGCACCAGGTCGCCCAGAAATCGACCAGGACCGGAACGTCCGAATCTTCAACTTCATTCTTGAAATCGCCGTCGTTCAAGGGCGCTGCCTTGCTCATACGTCCTCCTTATCGACCTTTTAAATAAGGGAATGGCGCCGCCATTCCTTCTTTCATTTTCAGGTGAAGCGGCCGCGGGGCCGCAACACGGCGCCGCATCCGCTTTCTTCGCCGCAGGCTTGACGTCCTTGCTCCCGCAGTGGACGCATTCGGGCGCCTTATCGTCCGCATTCATCTCAAAAGATTTGCCGCATTTTTTACAATCGTACTTCTTGCCTTCCATTGACTGGTTATCCTCCTTTGCGTGCACGTGAATCGTGTTTTGTCTAAATAGTATAATGTGCCGGAACGCCAATTACAACCCGGTGCGAGGCTGGGTGCTTGCGCCGTTGGAACGGAGACGACCACAGGAGTTATCTAAAGAACGGGGGAGACGCCCAAAGGCGCCCGTGCATCCTATCTATAGAAGAAAGCTGGCCTTTTCCTTGCCCTTGAGAATGCCTACGTAGACGTCCTCATCCGACAGCTCATTGCTGCCCATTTCCTTTCTTACCTGGCTGCTTCCGCAGCTCGGGCAGAAAATGTTATTTTTGCTGAGGGGAAGAAATAAATACCCACACAGATCACAAGCGTATTCCTCAGGTATCATCAGGTACTGTCCTCCTTATGTTGCGATACGGGACAGCTTACGCCGCTTGCGAACACCAGTTGAGCGCCGCAGGCGCTCTTCATGAACGATAGTCGCCCGGATACGGGCAAGGACCATAGTCTGTCCAGACGTGCCGCTATGTTAAACGCGTAGAACTACTTTTTCACTTTCGGGCCTATTGAACCCCTACATAGTATGCCGCCGGGCCACCATTGTCAAGGGCTGAAAAACCTCGTCCGGATCAGAAGAATTCCGAGAGGATCATGTCGAAGTTCTTCCGCACGGCCTCACGCCCTTTCAGCATGTCGCCGTGACCGGGGATCAGGTACTCGATGTCCAGTTTGGCAAGCTTCCTGAGGCTGGCGATAAGGAGCTCCGCGTCTCCGCCCGGCAGGTCCGTTCTGCCGACGCCGAGGGAGAAGATCGTGTCGCCCGCGATAAGGGCCTTCTCCTTTTTCATATAGAGGCAGATGGAGCCCGGCGAGTGGCCGGGAGTATCGATCACGAGGAACTCCTTCTCTCCCAGAAAGAGCGGCCCTTCTTTCAGGAGCAGCCTGAACGGCTTCGCGGGCGGGCGGGCGCCCATAGCGAGGAACAGCTCCTGCCCCTCTTTCTTCATGTAGGCATATTCCCTGTCGCCTATCGCCCGTAGCACGCTGTCCTCGAAAAGCTCGGTCGCCTCCAGGTGGTCGGGGTGGGCGTGGGTGAAAAGGACAAGCTTGATGCGGCCTGAGTCTACGCCGTCGCGGGCCATGGCGGAGGCAAGGTTGCCGAACAGGTGGGCGTGGCCCGGATCGATGAGGGTGGGCAGCTTACCGCCTATATATACCGAATTGGCGTTGTTCTCCTGGTAAGACTGCCAGGGAAAGAAATTGACCTCGTCGAAAACCCGCATGTCAGCGCGCCCTCCGCATTGTTCGCCGTCTCTTTATGGGACCTGTATATTGAACTTTATCTCGGCGTCCGACCTTCGCCCGTAGATCGGCTTCGTCTCCGGCCGGTCGCCCGCATCGAATCGGGCCAAGCCCACTGCAATGAGCGCCTCTCCCGAGACCCTGCCGGAAGGACCGTCGTCAATCACCTTGAGCGCCCTCAATCCCGGTAAAGGCTTCCCTGCACGGCCTGACGCCAGTACCGAAGCAGAGGCACGGGGTGGGGATCGACTCTTTGATCGTTTCAGGCTTTCGAGCGTGAAAACCGTCGATGCGGACCACCGCGCCCTTCTCGACGCGGTAAAGGGCGAAGAAGACCTCGCCTTTTTTGGCGTCGATGAGAGGACAGAGGTAATAGCCTTCCATAAACGCGAAGGGATGGGCCAGGACGTCGGGGGTCGGCACGCCGAAAAGGGGAACTCTAAGCCCTTCCGCCAGCCCCTTGGCGAAGGCTAGGGCCCCCCTCACGCCCGTGAACGAGCCGGGCCCCAGCGTAACGAGCAGCATCGGAGAGGTCGGCTGCGGCAAACCCGTGGTCCGCCAGGAGTGAAAAGATCCTGCCGGGCAGCGTTTCCGAAGAATGGCGCTCCATCCTCGAATGGCGCTCCTCAACGAGCCTGTCTTCTATGCCGAGAGCGACATTGAGGAAATCCATCGAGTTGTCCAGGCCCAGGATAAGCCTATCGGACATGAAAAAGCCTCATGAAATCGTTGAAGAAGGCAAGCGCCATGATGCACAGGATGATGCCGAGCCCCACCTTCTGAGCGATCTCTACGGCCTTGGTCGGGACCTTCCGCCTCACTACCATCTCTATTATGGAAAAGGCTATGTGGCCGCCGTCGAGGATCGGCACGGGCAGCAAATTGAGCACGCCGAGGTTGATGCTTATCAGGGCGAGGAAAGATAAAAAGCTGCTCTTTCCGGCCTTGGCCTGCTGCCCGACCTGCTGGAAGATCAATATGGGGCCGCCGACGTTCTTCGTGGAGATGCTGCCCTTTATGAGCTTTACGATGCCTATCACCGTAAGCTCCGTCAGGCCCGCCGTATCGACGAAGGCCTTCGACACTGCCGCGACCGGCGACTCCTTCCTGGTCTCCAGCGTGGGTGCGACCCCTATCAGCTTGGTCTTTCCAACAACCTCCTGGAAGACGTTCTTTTCATCGCGCACCCTGGGAGTGATCCATACGTTCATGGTCCGGCCGCCCCTGTCTATCTGAAAGTCCAGAGGGCGCGCCTCCGTGCCGCTCGTGATCGTCTTCTGGAGGTCCATCCAGTCACGGACCTCTTTCCCGTCGATCCGCTTTATGATATCGCCCTGCTGCAGGCCGGCCGTATAGGCGGGCTCGCCCGGCATAACCTGACCTACCTGCGTGCTCGTCGAACGGTACAGGGTAGCCCGTCGTGAAAATGACGAAGAAGATCAAAACAGCGAAGAGCACGTTGAAAAAGGGGCCCGCAAAAGCGATCAGGGTCCTGATGTGCGGCGGCTTGTTGGCGAAAGACCGGGACGCCTCTCCTTCCGGCACCACATCTTCCGTAGATTCGCCCAGCATCTTGACGTACCCGCCCAGCGGCAGGACGGAGATCGCATACTCAGTCTCGCCTCTCTTGAAGGTAAGGAGCTTCTTACCGAAGCCGAGGGAGAAGGTGAGCACCTTCACGCCCGCCATGCGGGCGACTAGAAAATGGCCAAACTCGTGCACGAATATGAGAATGCTCAAGACGATGATGAAGTAGATCAGGTTAAGAAGCATCAATCCTCCTTGAGGAGCGTTTCCATATATCCTTGCGTCCACCCCTGTATCTCCCAGATGGTATCCAGGTCGTCTATCTCCCGCACAGAGGGGTGTCGGGCGAGCGCCTCCTCAACAAGGCGCGGAATATCGGTAAAGCCTATCTTTCCGTCGAGAAAGGCGGAAGCTGCCATCTCGTTGGCTACGTTGAGTGTGATGAGTGCGCCGTCGCCGGCGGCCAGCGCCTCGTAGGCGAGCCTGAGGGCAGGGAACCGCGCAGTGTCCGGCTCGTAAAACGTGAGCTTGCCGCGGCTCGCCAGGTCTATCCTGCCGAATGGTATCTCTTTGCGCTGTCCGCCGTTCAGCGCATAGGCAATGGGTATCTTCATGTCGGGGTAAGCGAGATAGGCCGAAAGCGCCCCATCGACGAAATGGACCATGCCGTGTATGACGCTCTCAGGATGGACGAGCACGCCGATCTTCTCCGCCTCCATGCCGAAAAGCCACCGGGCCTCTATGACTTCCAGCCCTTTGTTCATCAGCGTCGCGGAATCGATCGTCACCTTTCTGCCCATCTGCCAGGTGGGATGGCGGAGGGCGTGCTCAGCCGTAACGCCTTTCAACTCCTCCGCCGAATGGTCCCTGAAGGGACCGCCGGAGGCGGTGATGATCAGCCCACTCTATCTCGTTCCGATCGACGCCCTGCAACAATTGATATAAGCGCCGAATGCTCGCTGTCAATGGGAAGGAGGACCGCGCCGTCGCGCTGTCTCAGGCGCTCGATCAGCCTGCCCGCCATGACCAGGCTCTCCTTGTTGGCAAGGCCCAGGGCGTGTCCGCTTTTGAGCGCCTCGATCGTCGGCTCGAGCCCTATGCTGCCGGGCAATGCGTTGACGACCATCCACGCGTCTTCGGCAATAACGGCCTTCATGCCCTCCCGGCCGGTCAGCCTGCGGGCCGCTCCGAAATCGACGGTGTCCGCCAGGTCTCCACGCCAGATGCATGCGACGCGCGGCTTGAAGCGCCTTATCTGCTCGCTGAACAACCGTGCGTTTTCACGGCAGGCAAGCGCCGACCACCTCGAACTCGTCCGGCTGGTTCGCTATCGACCTCGAGCGTCGACCGGCCGATGGAGCCTGTGGAGCCAAGTATGACTACCCTTTTTTCATCCCCCAAACCCCGCGAGATAGTAATAAAGGAAAGGCGCCGTCAGGATGAAGCTGTCGATCCTGTCGAGGAGGCCCCCGTGACCCGGGAATAAGACCCGACGAATCCTTCACCTCGCACACCCTTTTCGCAACCGATTCGAGTATGTCCCCCAGTTGCCCGAGAAGGCCGATGACGCACCCCACGCCGACCGAAGCAAGCGGCGCCATGCCATCCAGTCTTCCTGAACAGGAGCGTAACGACAGCCGCTCCCGCAAGCGCGCCCAGCAAGTCCCTCGTATGTCTTCTTGGGGCTGATAAGCGGGGCGAGCTTATGCCTGCCAACGCTCTTCCCGACAAGATAGGCCGCGGTATCGCTCGCCCATATCGTCAGCACCAGGGCAAGCGGGGCAAGCGGGTCGATCTCTTTCAGCCTGCACAGGAAGAAAAGGGGCAGCGCAAGGAAGACCTCGGCAGCCGTAAGGACCGCGACCGCCCTCCCGATCTCCCTGTTCATCGAAGCGTCCCCCACGTCCGGGGCACGCCATCCTGAACGCGAGATAGGCAGCAGGCGACAGAAGAAGCCACAAAGGGTAGAACGCCAGGCCCAGATACGAGGGGCAGGAGTCAAGACAGCCAGGACCGTGAGCGTTTTCCGGTCTGGCCGCCTGCGCCATCGACGTGAACTCGTATGCGGCCGCCGCAAGCACGCACCCCATGAATATGAACAACAGTTTTGCCGGCAAAAAAATGCAGACAGGAGGACGACGAGGGGGCCTATGACCAGCGCGGAAAGAAGTCTCTTGCCGAAATCACCCACTTAAACCGCCTTCAGGCTGCCGAATCTTCTCTTTCTTCCCATGAAGTTCTTCAGCGCCTCAAGATAGGCCTCCTTCCTGAAGTCGGGCCAAAGCGTCTCCGTCACATATATCTCGGTGTAGGCCATCTGCCACAGCAGAAAGTTGGAAAGCCTCATCTCCCCGCTTGTCCTTATCAAAAGATCGGGGTCCGGCATACCGGCCGTATAGAGGTACCTGCTGAAAAGCTCCTCGTCGATGCGCGTCTTTTCGCCCTTCGCCGCGGCCTCCGTGATCAGCCGGGCGGCCCGGAGTATCTCCTCCCTGCCGCTGTACGATAATGCGATGCTGAGCAGAAGGGAGCGGTTATTCTTCGTCTTCTCCATGACACTGCCCAGTTGTTCCTGCAGCTCGGCGGGAAGGTCGCTTATCGCCCCTATCGCGTTGAACCTCACGTCTTTCTCGAGCATGAGGGACAACTCTCTTTCGAGGTAGAGGGCGAGCAACTGAAGGAGCGCCGTCACCTCGTTCCTGGGACGCGACCAGTTTTCCTTGGAAAAGGCGTAGAGCGTCAGGTAAGGGATATCGAGCTCCCGCGTAGTCGTCACTACCTCCCTTACCGATTCTATGCCTGCGATATGCCCTTCGACCCTGGGAAGCGCCCGGCCCCTGGCCCATCTTCCGTTGCCGTCCATGATAATGGCGACGTGTCGGGGGAGCTTCCTCTTGTTTGACCTCCATAACCGTCAGATCTCCAGGATCTCTTTTTCCTTATCGGAATAAATGGCGTCGGCCGAGCCTATGTACTTGTCGGTCGTCTTCTGGACGTCTTCCTGGAGCTTGAACGCTTCGTCCTTCGAAAGCGCCTTGTCTTTCTCCATTTTTTTCAGCTTCTCGTTCGTCTCCCTCCGGACGTTCCGCATGGCCACCTTCGCAGTCTCCAGCATTTTGCCGCCCAGCTTCACCAGGTCTTTCCTGCGCTCCTCGGTAAGCCTGGGGAAGACGAGGCGAATGACCTTGCCGTCCGACATCGGGTTTACGCCGAGGTCCGACTTCTGGATGGCCTTCTCTATCTCCGCTATCGCGGAAGTGTCCCACGGCTGGATGGTGATGGTCCTCGAATCGGGCGCGGCGATGGCCGCCATCTGGTTGAGCGGCGTGGGCTGGCCGTAATAGGCCACCCTTATGTCTTCAAGGAGCGAGATCGAAGCGACGCCCGTTCTCAGCTTCGACAGGTCCTTTTTAAGAGTGCTTATCGATTTCTTGAGCTTATCTTCAAATTCGCCGGCAGCTCGCTTGCCATATTCACCCCCTGACGATAGTGCCCGTCCGTTCTCCCCGGACAACGCGCTTCAGGTTCCCCTTCTGCCTGAGATTGAAAACGATGATGGGCAAGTTGTTCTCCATACAAAGCGATATAGCCGTCGCGTCCATAACCGCGAGTTTCCGCCTGAGCGCCTCTGTATATGTGACCTCCGGCAAAAAAACGGCGTCGCTGTTCTTCTCCGGGTCTTTGTCGTAGACTCCGTCCACCTTCGTCGCCTTCAGCATGATCTCTGCGTCGACCTCTACGGCCCTCAGGGCCGCGGCCGTGTCGGTCGTGAAAAAGGGGTTTCCCGTCCCGCCTGCGAATATCACCACCCTGCCTTCTTCGAGGTATTGTATAGCCTTGTTTCTGTCGAAGGCTCGGCAACGTTTCCGACCGGCAGGGCCGTCTGCAAGCTCACCGGCAGGCCGAGGTGCCCCAGCCGGGCCTTTAGGGCCAGGCAATTCAGCACTGTGGCGAGCATGCCCATGTAGTCGCCCGTCACCCTGTCGATCCCCTGTTTTTCCGCGCGCATGCCCCTGAAAATGTTCCCGCCGCCGATGACGACCGCCAGCTCGACGCCCGCCTCCCTGACGTCCTTTATCTCGGAAGCGATGTCGCCGATGGTTTGCGGGTCTATGCCGTAGCCGGCCGTCCCCATCAACGCCTCGCCGCTCAGCTTCAGGAGGATGCGCTTATAAGGGGCCATTTCCGCTATTCGACCGTCTCACCCAACTGGTATCTTATGAACCGCCTCACGAGTATATGTTCGCCCATCTTCGCGATGAGGTCGTCGAGCAGCTTCTTGATCGTGACGTCCGGGTCCTTGATGAACTGCTGGTCCATGAGGCAGAATTCCTGATAGTACTTCTCCAGCTTGCCTTCCGCGATCTTGTCGAGGATCTTGTCGGGCTTGCCGGCCTCTTTCGCCTGCTTCCTGTAAATCTCCATTTCCTTCTCGCGGACATCTTCGGGGACGTCTTCCCTTCTGACGTAGATAGGGTTGGCGGCCGTCACCTGCATGGCCACGTCCTTCGCGAACGCCTGGAACTGGTCCGTCTTGGCGACGAAATCGGTCTCGCAGTTTACCTCCACCATCGTGGCGATCTTGCCGCCCATGTGGATGTAGACTGCTACGGTCCCTTCGGTGGCGGCCCTGCTTACCCTTTTCTGGGCCTTCGCGAGGCCTTTCTCACGGAGATAATCGACCGCCTTGTTCATGTCCCCGCCGGAGACTTTGAGCGCCTCCTTGCAATCCATCAGACCGACGCCGGTCTTTTCTCTCAGTGTCTTTACCTGTTCTGCAGTTATGTCCATCAGTAGCCTCCCTTACTCGCCTTCCACAACGCCGGCGTCGTATTTTTCTTCAAGCACGCTCTCGTCGATGAAAGGCTTCGGCCCTTCTTTTTCATCTTCCTTACCCTGGAACTCCTCTACATAAAGCGCCCTGCCTTCGAGCACCGCGTCGGCGATCTTCGACGTGATCAGCTTGATCGCCCGTATCGCGTCGTCGTTCCCCGGGATGATGTAATCGATGTCGTCCGGGTCGCAGTTCGTGTCTACGATGCCGACCGTCGGTATGCCGAGCTTCTTTGCCTCGTTGACCGCGATATATTCCTTCTTCGGGTCCACTATGTAGATAGCGCCGGGCAGCCTGTCCATGTTTTTTATGCCGCCGAGGTGTCTTTCGAGCTTCACTATCTCGCGGTCTATGCTCAGGGCCTCCTTCTTCGGAAGGACCTTGAAGATGTCGCTGTTCTTCAACTCCTCGTACTTCCGCAGCCTGTCGATGCTCTTGTCGATGGTCTGGTAGTTAGTCAGCGTGCCGCCGAGCCACCTGACGTTCACGTGGAAGGCCGAACAACGCCTGGCCTCCTCGACGATGGCCTCCTGCGCCTGCTTCTTCGTCCCGACAAAAAGAACGTATTCGTTCCGGGAAGCGACCTCTTTGACGAAGTTGTAAGCCTCCTTGAACATCTTGAGCGTCTTTTGCAGGTCGATGATGTAGATGCCGTTCCTTGCCCCGAAGATGTAAGGCTTCATCTTGGGGTTCCAACGTTTCGTCTGGTGTCCGAAATGGACACCGGCTTCGAGCAATTGTTTAATGGTTAAATTCGACATCGAACCTCCTGGTTTTATCTTCCGCCTTTCGCGCTTCGGCCCAAGACACGAAAAGATTGTGCACCCTTGAGCCGATTGAAAGACGTGCAGAATAAATACAAGGTTCAGTATACGACAAAAAAGGGCTTTTCTCAACAAGAATTAGGCCGGGGCGACCGCCGCCGGTATGCAAAAGAAAACAGTCGCCCGCGTCCCCGGGCGCGGACAAACTGCCCGGAGGGAGGCGAATAATGAAAAGTTGTGACATTCAGGACATTTGTGCCTTGAACCTTAACTGCAACAAAACTATATTTAACTAATTGGGAGTTTTCCAACTAACCTGGGGGTGTAAACGTGGCTTGGCTCAAAGGTAACATCATGACGGCATTAGCAATCGGAATAGGCTCAGCAGTACTCGCGCCGTTGGTAACGCCTGTCCTGTCGAAGGCCGCAAAGCCTCTCGCGAAAGCAGCCATAAAAGGAGGCATCTCCCTCCTCGAGGCGGGCAAAGAAAAATTCGCCGAGATGCACGAGGTCATGGACGACCTCATGGCCGAGGCCAAGGCGGAGATAGTTGCCGAGCAGGCCGCGGCTATAGAAGACCAGAGCAAGGACGCGTAGGCAGACCATGATACCCGATGCTTTTATCACGCACCGAGTGGCAGACAGGCTGCGGCTGCGGGTCCCGTCCAGGAAAGGCAACCTCGTATATTTCGCCTCCGTGCGCGACGCGCTCTCAAGCGTAAAAGGCGTGGACAGCGTCGAAGTCTCGCCCATGACGGGCAGCGTCCTTGTGCGCATGAGCGCGCCGTTCGAGGCCATCGACGCGGCTCGACCGGCTGACCTTTTCAACGTCGTCGAGGCGCCTCAAGCGGCGGAGGGAGCGACCGGCCTCCAGACTTCCGTCTCGACCCTCTTCGGCTCCATTGACGACCGCATAAAGTCCGCTACGGGAAAAGGCGTAGACCTGGCCGGTCTTGCCTTTCTGGGCCTCGTGGCGGCGGGGATTTATCAGATAGCGCGAGGCAATTTTACGGCGCCGGCGTGGTACACCGCCTTCTGGTACGCCTTCGGGGTATTCGGCAAGTCGGGCAACAAGAACGGAGAAAGGCGAAAAAGGCCTGACGTAGAAAAGCAAGAACAGGCCGCCAAGCTGCAAATAGAAGAAAAAAAGTGAAGGAGGAACCTAAAATGGAACCGAAGACAGAGATAGACGAACCAAAAGACAAGATCGAGAACGATTTGGGCCGGGCCGGCACGGCAGTGAAGGAAGGCGTGGTCCGCAGCCTTAAGGGCCTTAACGAGATAGAGGCGGATATCGTCAGCCTGGTAAGGAATACCGTAGCAGACAGCCTGAAGCTTACGTCCGATGCGGCCGGCATGAGCCTCAGCCTTACGACGGAGGTAGTCAAAGGCGCGATAAAGGCGACCGAAGAGGTAGGCACGGGCCTCATCCTCAGCACGAAGAGCGTCACCAAAGGCATCATAATGGGCTTTGGCGATGTCGGCGGGGACGTGGTGGGCGTTGCCAGCCAGACCGTTAAAGGCGCGGTCAAAGGGGCCGCAGAGGTCGGCGCCGACGTCTCCATGGTCGCAAGGCGCGCCGTAGACGGGGCGATAGAGGCAGGAAAAGAGGTCGGTGTCAACGCGGAGGAGATGGCCAGGGTCGCGGTAGCAGGCGCAGTCGAGGCGGCCGGGACCATCGGCGTGACGGCAGTGAAGGCGGTCAGAGAGATGCTGATGGGCGTTGCCGAAGGCGTGCGGGACGTTCGTAGGGACGCTGCTCGCCGCTAGAACCGGCTGCCGACCGGTGCGGCCAAAGAAGAGAGCGGGACACCCGAGCCGGAAAGACCTTCCCCGCCCGAGCAGCGACGGAGGTCGAAAGAGTAGTCCTTGGTCCGGATAGTCCACGCCGCCGTCAGCGGAAGGGTGCGCCTCAAGGTAGACGGCCTTCACGGGTCTAACGAGCTTAAGAAATATCTGGAAGAAGGGCTTTCGAAGCGCGACGACGTAACCCACGTCTGTGCAAGCCCCCTTACCGGAAACGTCCTCGTTCTTTATTCCTATCCCCGGACGCCGTCCGATATCAAGAACGAGCTTCACGCGCTCCTGCCCCTGAACGGCGGGGCGGAAAAGGCCGATGGCGCCCGGCCGAAAAGGCGGCCGTACGCGAGGAACGGGTCCGTCCCGGCAAGCTGAGGAAGCGCCTGGTCAGGGCAAAAGAAACGGTCCCCCAGGTGCTCTGGCACATGCGGCAGCCTGCGGAGGCCGCCGCTGCCTTCGGTACCGACTGCGAGACAGGGCTCGGCCTGGAGACGTACGGAGCAAGCCTGAAGCGCTTCGGGCCCAACCTGCTGCCTGAAGCGGTCCCGCGCTCCGGCTGGTCCATCTTCCTCGAACAGTTCAAGAGCCTTCCCGTGCTGCTTCTCGGGGTCGCAGCCGCAGTCTCGGTCTTCACCGGGGGCCTCGCGGACGCTGTAGTCATCATGAGCGTGGTGGGGATCAACGCAGCCATCGGGTACGTGACCGAAAGCAAATCGGAAAAGACCATCCGCTCCCTGAAGAGCCTTGTGCGCCCGATCGCCCTCGTGAGGCGCGCCGGCGAGATCGTCCAGGCGAACGTCGAAGACGTGGTGCCCGGCGACCTCCTGGTGCTAAGACCCGGCACCTATGTCGCGGCGGACGCGAGGCTTGTCCTCGCGCAGCACCTGAGCGTTGACGAGTCAGCCCTTACCGGCGAGAGCATGCCGGTCCACAAAACGACGGACCTCCTCGACGAGGCGGGCCTTTCGCTGGCCGACAGGACGAACATGGTTTACATGGGGACCCTGGTAACGGGCGGCCAGGGCCTCGCGGTCGTTGTTGCAACCGGCCCTTACACCGAGATAGGCCGCATCCAGATAATGGTAGGCGAGGCAAGCACCCCCGCCACGCCTCTGGAGCAACAGCTCGACCGTATGGGATCGAAGCTCGCAATATTGAGCGCGGCCGTCTGCGCGGGTGTTTTCGTTGTAGGCCTTTTGCGCGGCTATGGCTTCGTCCGCATGCTCAAGTCGTCCATCTCCCTCGCAGTTGCGGCGGTGCCTGAGGGCCTCCCGGCCGTCGCCACCACAACGCTGGCCATCGGTATGAAGAGGATGCGCAAGCATCATGTTCTCATCAGGCGCCTCGGGGCCATCGAGGCCCTCGGCTCCGTGCAGACCATATGCCTCGATAAGACAGGCACGCTGACACTCAACAGGATGACGGTGACGGCCGTCTATGCGGGCCAACGCCTGATGGATGTGGCGGAAGGCAGGTTCGTCTCCGACGCAGGGGCGGCCGACCCGTATGCGTGCCCCGAGCTGCTGATGCTCCTCCACGTCGGCGCCCTCTGCAACGAAAGCGAGATATTCGGGTCGAACGGGACCTTTACCGTAACAGGCTCGCCGACGGAAAACGCCCTGATCAACATCGCGCTGGCAGCGGGGATCGATATACGGGGCTTAAGGGCAAGCTTTCCCCTCATCAATATCATCCACAGGTCGGAAACAAGGAACCTGATGGCGACCGTCCACTCGACGACCGACGACGGCAAATGGCTCCTCGCGATGAAAGGCAGCCCGCCGGAGGTGCTGGCCGGCTGCACCTGGTACATGAAGGACGGAAAGCGCCTCCCCATGTCGGATGAGGCGAGGGACGAGATACAGACGGCCAACGAGGAGATGGCCGGCCAGGGCCTCCGCGCCCTCGGCATGGCGCACGCGGTCTCCGACAGCAAGCTGGTCCTGATGGAGAACGGCGACATCACGGTGAAGGACCTGACGTGGCTCGGCATAACGGGCATGACCGACCCCATCAGGCACGGTGTAAAAGACCTCATCGCGGGCTTCCACAGGGCAGGCATCGACACGGTCATGATCACCGGCGACCAGAGCGCCACTGCCTACGCGGTGGGAAAGGAGCTCGATCTCGCAGCCGGCGAAGATATCCGTATCCTCGATTCGCGCCACCTGGCGGAGATCCAGCCGGAGGTGCTGAAAGGCCTTGCCGGGGACTCCACGTATTCGCGCGGGTCAGCCCCGCCCATAAGCTCCAGATCGTGCAGACGCTCCAGGATGGGGGCAAGGTCGTGGGCATGACGGGAGACGGCATCAATGACGGCCCTGCCCTGAAGGCGGCGGCGATAGGCATTGCTATGGGGCATACGGGGACGGACGTCGCGCGCGAGGTCGCCGACGTCGTCCTCGAAGACGATAACCTGGAGACCATGCTGGTCGCAGTCAGCGAGGGGCGCACCATATACAACAATATCAGGAAATCCCTCCATTACCTGCTCTCGACGAACATGAGCGAGATCATAGTCACGTCCGTCTCGATGACTGCAGGGCTCGGAGAGCCGCTAACGCCCATGCAGTTCCTCTGGATCAACCTCGTCTCCGATATCTTCCCCGGCCTGGCGCTCGCCCTCGAGCCGCCCGAGCCCGACGTCCTCCTCCGCCCGCCCAGGGACCCCGCAGAGGAGATACTGCAACCTGACCGGCTTAAAAAGATGTTGAGGGAGGCAGCCGTCCTTTCCGCAGGCTCGCTCGGGGCATACGGGTACGGCCTGTCCCGCTACGGGCAGGGGCCGGCTGCGGGCACGCATGGCGTTCCTCAGCCTCACTGTAAGCCAGCTCCTGCACGCGCTCACGTGCCGCTCGGAAAACAGGACGATTTTCTCAGGCGAAAAACAGGCGCCGAACCGCTACCTTACGGCGGCAGTCGTCGGCACGTTCCTGCTTCAGGGGGCCGCGATAGCCGTGCCGGGCCTGCGCCGTCTCTTAGGCATCAGCCGGTTGGGGCTCGTGGACGGCCTGGTCGCCGGCGGGGGCGCCGTTCTGCCCTTCTTCGTCAATGAAGCGCTTAAAAAGCCCAGGGGAGGCGCAGCTTGAACAAGCACTTCGTATTCAGTTCCGAATCGGTGACCGAAGGACATCCTGACAAGTTGTGCGACCAGATCAGCGACGCCTTCGTGGACCACATACTCCGGCGCGACCCTTACGCGCGCGTCGTCGCGGAATGCGCGATATCGAACGCCATCGTTTTTATAGCGGCCCGCTTCGACAGCGCCGCCTCCGTCGATTTCCCCTACATTGCAAGGGAAGTGATCGACCAGATGGGATATACGCAGGCGCAGTTCAACTCGAAGACGTGCAGCGTGGTGACGAGCCTCCGCGAGATGCCTGCCGACGCGTACAGCCGCTTCGACGAGAGGAACCTCACGGACGCGGAGATCGACCGCATTGTGGCCCGCAACCAGGTGACCGTCTTCGGTTTTGCCTGCACCCAGACGCCCGCATTCATGCCTTTGCCCATCTGGCTCGCCCACAAGCTGTCGCGCAGGCTCACGTCGGTCCGCTTGCAGAATAAGCTCCCGGACCTCGGGCCGGACGGCTGGACGCAGGTGGGCGTAGAATACGAGGACCGCAAGCCGAGCCGCATCCACAGCATCACCGTCATCGCGAGCACCACGCGGCAGGAGGTGACCCTGAAGGCCCTGCACGAGATGATCATGGAGGAGGTGATCAAGCCCGTTTTCTCCGACGAGACCTTCAGGCCGGACGAGAAGACGCGCATTTTCATAAACCCCGACGGCCTCTTTTACGGCGGCGGCCCTTCCGTCCACAGCGGTCTCACGGGCAGGAAGAACGCCATCGACACTTATGGCGAGTATTCGCGCCACAGCGGCGCGGCCTTGAGCGGCAAGGACCCGCTGCGGATCGACCGCTCCGGGGCATACGCCGCGCGGTACGCCGCAAAGAACGTAGTGGCCGCCGGGCTGGCACGAGGAATGTGAGGTAACCTTGAGCTACACCATAGGGCTCGCGCAGCCCGTGAGCATACAGGTGGAGACCTTCGGCACGGGCAAGCTGCCGGACGACGAGATCGTGGCCCTTGTCGGCCGCCATATCGATTTCCGTCCCGCCGCGATCCTGCGGCAGTTCAACCTCCGCTACCTCCCCTCAACCGTCAAGGGCGGCTTCTACCGCCGCCTGGCCGCTTACGGCCACGTAGGGCGCATGGATATAGGCCTTCCCTGGGAGGTAACGGACAGGGCGCGCCTCCTCCGGTCAGGCTGATCACGTTTCCACGGCACGCGAGGTTTGAAGATTTGAGCCAAGAGGACGCAGTATCCCTAAAATCACAAGATCGGCCGGGTTCGGCTAGCGAGCAGGAGCGCTCCCTGAAGAGGATGAAGCTCTTCGCTACGGGTCTTCTCGTCCTTATGGCCGTTATTTATTGCGTCTGCCGCATCCTTCTTGCCGCGATATCCCTTTCTCGGCTTCGTCGCTGCTTTCAGCGAGGCAGGGACCATAGGCGCCCTGGCCGATTGGTTCGCCGTCGTAGCGCTTTTCCGCCACCCGCTGAACCTGCCGATCCCCAGGACCGCAGTTATCCCGCGCAACAGGGACAGGATAGGGGAGAGCCTCGCCCGTTTCTTCAACGAGAACTTCCTGACAAAAGACCTCCTGGAAAAGAAAATGGCTTCCGTGGACCTGGCGGGCCTTCTGGCCGCCTGGCTCGCGGACGAGCGGAACGCCCAGCTTCATTGCGAGGACTGCGGCCGAGTACGCCCCTTCCCTCCTTCAGCACAAATGGGAAGAACAGCCTGACGCCGAGCCCGCTAGCCGGACCGGCCCGAAAAAGGACTTGCCCACTTCCTGGGCAGCGAGACCGAGGCGGAGAGCAAGACACGTCCGTACGCAACGCCGCCTTTCGCTTCCTCTCCGGTCTCGACCGCGTGGGGCTTTCTCTCTACGACCGTTTGCTCGCCCCGGTCGGCCGAGCCGTGTCCAGGTTCTATGACGGCGGGCTGCGCCGCAAGATCGGCGAGAAGCTCGTGAAAGAGCTGAGCAACCCAGACTCCGAGCTTGTGCGCCAGGCAGCAGACTTTATCAAGAACGCAGGGCAGGAGGCGATAAGCGACAACGATCTCAGGGAAAGGCTCAACAAAGGCCTGCGCGCATGGATATCGGAGGCAGTCGAAGAGAATAAAGAGCTTTTTACTGTCTTCATCTCGGATACGGTCAGGAAATGGGACCCCGAGCTACCAGCAGGCGGATCGAGCTGCACGTCGGCAAAGACCTACAGTGGATAAGGATAAACGGCACCATCGTAGGCGGGCTCGCCGGGCTCCTTATTTACCTCTTCACTTTTTTATTGCGGGGTATTCAATAGCGCGGGAAACATTGCAGGTTCTTAGATGAAGGCGGCGATCAGCGACAGGACTTTCCCGGCCGCCTCGTGGATATACTGGTCGTTGGTAATCGCCTTGGACGGATCGAAGTATCCCATGCGCACAAGGACCGAGAGGATCTCGTCCCTCTTCGCCTTTTTCGGGTCGTAGTTGACCAGGCAGCTCCCTGTCCTGGTATTGACTGCGACGCTTGCCACGCCGCTTATCGTCTGGAGAAGACCCTCGACCGCGCAGGCCGCCTCGCTATTGTTCTTCATGAAAGGCGTCATTATTCTCAGTCTTCCGGGCAGATCATGCACGTAATGGCTCATGCTCTACTCTCCTTCTTCAGGCGTTGTCCTCTCTTCTATTTTTGCTTTCACGTACGTGCGGCAATCGGGATACCGGCTGCACCTGAATACCGCGTTGCCGTCTTTTCTTCTCTTGAACAGGTGGGTGATTCCCCCGCAGGCAGGGCATTCGGGCCTTATGCTCGGGCTGTGCCTCTCGCTGCCCGGTATGAACTGCCGGTTGCACATCATGCAGATGTAGCGCTGCCGGTTCCTGGTCCATCCATATTTATATATTGCCCGCGACCCGCACGAAGGACAGCTTATCGTGTTCTGCCCTTCCTCTCCGTTTTGGCCGTCATGTAGTTCCTGTTGCATACATATCAGTCTATATGCGGTTTGTTAATCCTTTATTTCCCGTATGTTAATTTTTAGTAAACTCGCACGTCCTGGAGGATGTTTGAGCGGCCTTATCCCCGAGTCAAAGGGCGAAATGGAGCGGAAGGACGGGGAACGTGCAAGCGGAGGCATTGAGCATGCCCCTTTAGCCCTGCGGGTCCGGGCGCTATACCCGAATCGCCCTTGTGATAAGGCTGTAGATTCTTACACGACATTTTCCAAGACGTCCGCCGCCGTCTCACAAGCCTTTTCGATGGATTCCTCAAGATAGTCGTCGGGCTTTTTTGCTTTTGAGTGGTCGAAATAGCCGCTTTCGTCGAGGGCTTGCAGGAGCTTGTCGTGATCGAGCTTCGCAGGGTCGTAAAGGATCAGAGCGCTGCCGATCTCCGGCTTGAGCTTGACCGAAGAGACGCCCTCGATGCGGGCGATGAAGTCATGGAAGTGATCTATATTCGGACTGCCCGCCTTCAGGGCAGGGCTCTCGATCCGGAGCCGTCCCGGCGTGTCGGCCATATAGTAGTTCACTATGTCCCTCCTTGCTGTCCGTCGTACGGCCCGTTGCTATTATAATACGGCGCGAGGGCAGGTCCCCGGCCTTTTTCGCTCACGGCCCCCTAAACTTTCTTTGCGTAGATGCTCTTGCAGATGTTGACGCCGGCCACGGCGTCGGGGGCATAATAGTCGGCGCCCGTAAAGGCCTGCACCTGCTCGTTGCACGGCGCCCCGCCGATGACGATCTTCACCCGGTCTCGCAGGCCCGCCCTACCCACCTCATCGACCACGTTCTTCATCTCGGGATACGTCAGGTTGAGGAGCGCGCTCAGGCCGAGGACTGCCGCCCCGCTCTCCTTGAGGGCGGAGACGAACTTATCGGCTGAAACGTTCACCCCCAGGTCAATCACCTCGAAGCCCGAACCGCGAAGCAGAGTGACGGCGATGTTCTTCCCGATATCATGGATGTCGCCTTTTACCGTCCCTATGACGACCTTACCGGCCGACGGCTCCCCGGCAGCATTCTGGAGAAGGGGCTCGAGGCGCTTCATTACGTTCTTCAATATCTCGGCGGAGAAGATAAGCTGGCTGATGAAATACCGGCAGCTCGAGAAAAGCTCGCCCACCTCCACCATGCCGCGGTTGCACGCCTTCACGATCTCGATGGCCGGCACCCCTTGTGCGATCTTTTCCTCCACCAGGCTGTAAACGCGCTTTTCGTCGAGGTCCCGCAGTGCCTTGACAAGGTCTTCCATGATGGCTCCCTCCTCTCCGTAACGCTCTACAGAACCCACTGCCACAGCCAGATGTATGCCATGGCCTCCAGATTTTCCCAGGGTTTGCGGATGAGGCCCTCGTCGCCCATGACCCCGCCTGACTCCGCCTGCCTCACATGCCACGGCGTTACCATCCTCGGGAACGAAAACCCCTCGGTCTCGCCTTTCGGCGGCGTCTTCGGCCGCGCTTTTATCCCGGTGTCGTAGATGCCGTACTCTTGGACTGCGTCTATCATCGCCCGGAAGTTCTCCGGCTTCGCAGTATAAGGGAAGTTGCAGCCGCCGCTTACGATGTAGCCGCCGCCTTTACCTACGGTCTCGCAGAGCAGCTTGACCTGTTTGCGCATCTCTTCCGGCGTGCCGAGGATAAACTGCGAATCCTTGATGCCGCCCGCCAGGCACTGGTGGTGGCCTATCTCCTCCTTCGCCTTAAAAATATCGCCCTCGTTGTCGATGTCGCAGAGCACCTTGCCTTTCGGCAGCTCGAGCATGTGGCGCCAGTGCATCCCCCAATCGCCTTCGAGGTACGCCCTGACCGTGTGCCCGGCGCCTATGAGTATCTCCATCACTTTTTTGAAAGAGGGCCAGTAGAACTGCTCGAACTGGTCGGGAGACAAAAAGCAGGCCTTGTGGGTCGGCACGAAGATGGGCCAGCGCTTGAGCGGGTCCGCCAGGGCCAGGGCTACGTTGGCCATCTCGCCGACCAGGGAATCGCACGCCGCGACTACCTTTTCCGGCTGGCGGTAGCAATCGAGGAAGATGCCGGTCAGTCCGCGCATCGCGTCGGCGAGCACGTCGAAGGGCGCCAGGAAAAAGCCGGCCATCGGCTGCGGCATGCCTGCCTCGTTCTGCAGGACGGCTGTACGGTTCCGCATCACCTGGCCTGCCATAGCTTGCGCCATCCCGCCTTTGAGAAATGCCATGTACGACCGGATAGACCCGCGCTCGCCGAATTCGCCGAAGATCCTCGGCAGCCACCTGTCGAAGAGGAACTCAACGGGCCTTTCGATCAGGATGTCATATTCGTCCGCCTTCATATATTCTTCTTCGACAAACTGGAACTGGTCGCCGGGCGGCAGGTCGCGGCCGGGCAGCTTATACGTCTTCAGCCCTACTGCGTCGAATAGCGGCCCGTAAATACGGTTATTCCTCAATACGTCGACTTCCGGGAAATCACGGCAGAAGGCAAGCTCGGCCTGGAGCCACTTTTCAGGGTCGTAGATCGTTTCCTGGTTGGTGTTGCCTGAGTAAACCTCGGCGAAGTAGTTGCTGCCCGGGGCAATCGGTATGCGGTCGGTGGGCTCCAGGGCGATGGCGGCCTGATAGCGGCCAAGCCTCTGCTCGAAGAGCTCGTTCATCTGAGCCGTCATTTCCCAAGACCTCCTTGTTGTATTAATCTAATCGCGCGACGACATTTACCCTCCATCTTCGGCCGTCATGAACTTTTTCGGCGACGGACACCGTATTATAACATACACGAGCCAACGGCTGGGCGGTCCGTGATGCGCAGCTCGCCTCATCGCCGTATACCCGCGCTCCGGTGAAGGCGGCAGAGAGCGCGACGACGGCCAAAGAGGTGCAGGCTTGTGTGCGGTTATATACGGAACAAAAACAACCGGCGCATCAAAGATGCGCCCGCGTTACGGGTGTCCGGAGGTGAATGAGATGGGATACCCCTGCCCGGGCGAATCACGCCGGGCAGGGGCAACAAATAATGTCTACTTCTTCTTCGGAGCCGGTTTTGCTGCTTTCTTTGCCGGCTTCTTCGCCGGTGCCTTTGCCGCTTTTGCTTCCATTTTCTTTGCCATGTTTCCCCCTTAAGAAATGGATTTATATATGATCTTCTTTTTTGTAAAAAATATGCAAGAAAAAAATGCATAATTTGAAAAAAAAGTTTTGAAACGTCATCCCGCACATCCGCACTCGGTTCAGCGGACCGTCGCTCTGCACCCAAATAATAGTCCTGCTGCAAGCGGCAGGGTAGCGAGCTACAGGGAATCACCAAATTGACAGCCGCAAAGTAAAAGTGTAGACTCCGACCATGACAGAGCGGCAGCGCCCGGCTAACGGACAGCACGGTCCGGAAAAAGGAACCGGCGGATTCCGGAACCGCCGCGGAAAAGGCTGTCCGGACGGAAGGAAAACAAGCGGCGTCCAGCCGCCATGCGATGCTCGTTGCATCGGGCATCCTGCTGAGCCGCATCGCCGGTCTCTTAAGGGACCGCGTTTTTGCCTACTATTTCGGAAGCTCCGATGCGGCCGACATCTTCAGGGCCGCTTTCCGCATCCCAAACCTTTTACAAAACCTTTTCGGCGAGGGCGCGCTTTCAGCGTCCTTCATCCCTGTCTACGCAAACCTTCTGGCGCGCAAGGAAGAGAAGGAGGCGGATGAAGTCGCTTCCGCAGTCTTCTGCATGCTGTCGCTGGCAATGTCGTTTTTGGTCCTTGTCGGCATACTGGCGGCGCCGTATCTCACCGCGGTGATCGCGCCCGGCTTTTCCGGAGAGAAGCTCGACAGGACCGTCACCCTGGTGCGCATCCTTTTCCCCGGCGCAGGATTGCTTGCGGTCTCCGCATGGTGCCTTGGAGTCCTCAACAGCCACAGGCGGTTCTTCATCTCTTATTCTGCCCCGGTTGCATGGAACATTATGATGATCCTGTCGATGGTCTGCTTCGGCGGCAGCCTCGACCAGATAGCTCTCAGCAAGGTCCTTGCCTGGGGATCGGTCGCCGGCAGCATGCTCCAGCTCGGCGTGCAGCTTCCCTGGGTCATGCGGCTTATGGGCAGTTTCAGGGCAGCGATCGGTCTTGGCATGGAAAGCGTGAGGACCGTAATCCGCAACTTCCCGCCCATGCTCGTCAGCCGGGGCGTAGTGCAGATCAGCGCATACGTCGACACGCTCATCGCGAGCTTCCTGCCTACCGGCGCCCTTGCGGCCATCGTTTACGCTCAGACCCTGTACATTATGCCGGTGAGCCTCTTCGGCATGTCCGTGTCCGCTGCCGAGCTGCCCGCCTTTTCGAGCGCCCTGGGCGACAAAGACGACATAAACGCCTACCTGCGGGCACGCCTTAACGCGGCCCTGCGACGGATCGCATTTTTCGTCGTCCCGTCCGCTATGGCGTTCCTTGTCCTGGGAGACGTCGTGGCAGCGGCCATCTACCAGACGGGCAGGTTCGGGCGCCATGACGCGGTTTACGTTTGGGCGATACTCGCCGGATACGCTATAGGGCTCCTCGCCAATACGTGCGGCAGGCTTTACGCGTCGGCGTTTTACGCGCTGCGCGATACGCGCACGCCCCTGGGCTTCGCCGTGCTGCGCGTCCTTCTGGCTGCGCTGCTGGGATATATATCCGCCCTGCACCTGGTGCGTCTTGCCGGCCTCGACGCGCGATGGGGCGCGGTGGGACTCGCCGCCTCGGCCGGCATAGCCGGCTGGCTGGAATTTATTCTACTGAGGAACGCCCTGAACGGCCGCATCGGAAAGACGGGCCTTTCCGCAGCCTTCTCCGGCAAGCTATGGGCGGCGGCGGCGGTCGCCGCTGCGGCGGGCTGGGCCGTCAAGCTGTCGATGCACGGCAATCACCCGATCACGCTCGCCGTGGCCTGCCTCGGATTGTACGGCGCCGTCTACTTCTCCATGACCGCTCTGCTGCGCGTGCCTGAGATGAGGAGCCTCGCCGGAAAGGCCGCGCGCCTGGCGAAGAGCGTGATTCGCTGATCGAAGGCATATAACCTGACACTGTCGTGCACTGCAAACCCTATTGTACGAACTTAAATAAAAAATTGTATACAGTATGGTGATGTTTCATGCTAAAATATGATGCCTGAAAGTATAAAGAGCCATTCGCACGAAGGAGGAAGGCAATGAAGACCAGAGGCAGCGGCGAAGAACGCAAGAGGAAGAAGAAGAGGCTCCTGAGGGAGCATGTTTACGGGGGTATCAAGAACGCCATCATCAGCGGCGAGTTCGAGCCCGGCAAGAGGCTTATAGAGGAAAGGCTTGCCGAGGACATGAAAACCAGCCGCACTCCTGTGCGGGAAGCAATACAGAAGCTCGAAAAAGAAGGGCTCATACAGAGACTTTCCAGAGGCGGGTTTTCCGTCAAAGGCGTCAGCGAGGAAGAGGTTGAGGAGGTCTTCGGGCTGAGGGAGGTCCTCGAAGGCTACGCCGGCTTTCCTTGCGACTGCGAGGATCGAAGAGGCCGAGCTAAAGATGCTTGAGCGACATCATCAGCCTTCAGGAAGCCTGCCTTCAGGAAATGGACGTCGATGAGTTCATAAGGCTCGACACCGAGTTCCACGACAAGCTCTACCAGGCGGCCAAGAACAACCGGCTTTATATTCTGCTTAACGACCTGCGCGACTATATGTACCGCTACAGGGTCATACTGCTCGCTACGGGAGAAAGGCGACGGCGGCGGTCCAGGACCACAAGGACATGCTCGCATCGGTGAAGGCGAAAAATGCCAGGCAGGTCGAGAAGCTCGTGCGGAAACACATGACGCGCGGCAAGAACCTTATCAAGAAGAAGATAAGACAGGGGCAGGAACCGAGAATATAAGCCTGAACAATCGCCGGCGAGCCCGCCGAGTTCGCAACATCGGGGACGGCGTATGCCAGGGGGTCCGGCGCCGAAAGGAGAAACGCATGGCAGGCATAGTCGAAAAATGGGTCGAGGAGCAGGCGGCGCTCACAAAACCCGCCAAGATCTACTGGATGGAGGGAACTGAGGAAGAGGCGAGGAAGCTCGTCGAGATCGGCATCAAGGAAGAGAAGATAGCCGGGCCGCCGACCTTCCAGCCCCTCAATGCGTCCGTCTTCCCGGGGTCCTATCATACACAGCAGCCACCCGACGGACGTGGCGAGGACCGAGCACCTGACGTTCGTCTGCCTGCCGAAAAAAGAGGACGCAGGCCCTAACAACAACTGGATGGAGCCGGGCGAGGCCAAAGACGATGCTCCGCCCTCTCTTCGACGGCTGCATGAAGGGCAGGACCCTCTACGTCATCCCCTACATGATGGGCCACCCCGATTCCCCCTACGCCAGGGCGTGCGTCCAGATCACCGACTCGGTCTACGTGGCCGTCAGCATGTACATCATGACGAGGGTCGGCGCCGGCGGTGCTCGACATCATCAACGCCAAGGGCCGCTTCGTGAAGGGCCTCCATTCGATAGGCGACCTCGACCCGCAGCGGCGCTTCATCATGCATTTCCCCCAGGACGACCTCGTCATGAGCATCGGCTCCGGCTACGGCGGGAACGCGCTCCTGGGAAAGAAATGCATCTCCCTCAGGATCGCCTCCTACCTGGGCTATCAGCAGGGCTGGCTCGCGGAGCACATGATCATCATGGGCGTCCAGGACCCGCGAGGGCGACATCACCTATATCCTCGGCTCCTTCCCGTCGGCCTGCGGCAAGACGAACCTCGCCATGCTCGACCCCGTCTTCGAGGGCTATAAGGTGTGGACCCTGGGCGACGACATCGCCTGGATAAACCCGGGGCCCGACGGCAGGCTCTACGCCATAAACCCGGAGGCGGGTTTCTTCGGCGTCGCGCCGGGCACCTCCGACAAGACGAACCCGAACATGATGAAGACCCTGAGGGGCAACAAGTTCTACCCGACCCTTTTCACGAACACGGGCCTCGACACGGACACGCAACGCGCCCTGGTGGGAGGGCCTTACGGACGACCCGCCTGCGCACATGCTCGACTGGCAGGGAAGGCCCTGGGACCCCTCGGCCGGCACCGGCGGCCCACCCCAACTCACGCTTCACCGTCTCCATCTACAACTGCCCCAGCCTTTCCCCGGAGGTCGATAACCCGAAGGGCGTGCCCATATCGGGCATCATCTTCGGCGGCAGGAGGTCGGACACCGATACCCCTCGTCACGGAGTCCTTCGACTGGGAGCACGGCGTTTTCAGGGCGTCCGCGAACGGGTCGGAGACGACGGCGGCAGCAACGGGCCAGGCGGGCGTCGTGAGAAGGGACCCAATGGCCATGCTTCCCTTCTGCGGATACAACATGGGCGACTATTTCGCCCATTACCTGAAGGTAGGCGCGGGCCTTGCGCACCCTCCGAAGATTTTCTCCGTCAACTGGTTCAAGAAAGACAACAATGGCAAGTTCATCTGGCCGGGCTTCAGGGACAATTCCCGCGTCATCAAATGGATGATCGACAGGATCAAAGGCAAGGTCGGCGGGATACAGACACCGGTGGGCATCATGCCGAAGCTTTCGGACTTCGACGTCAGCGGGCTCGATATCCCCGATGCGACGATGAAGGAGCTTTTCAAGATAGACAAGGCCGAGTGGGAAAAGGAGGCCGCGGAGACGGAAGCCTTCTACGCCCAGTTCGGCGACAGGCTGCCCGCGGCCCTCACGAGGAAGGCTCGCTGAGCTTAAAGAGGGCATCAAGAAGCTTTGATGGCCGCGCTTTTGCGGCCTAGCTTATAAAAACCTTGCTGTAACGGTCCATCTCCTCAAGGGCCTTGCCGCTGCCCATAACGACCGTCGTCAGCGGGTTCTCCGCGATGTTGACGTGCAGGCTCGTCTTCTCGGCAATCCTCATATCGAGCCCTTTCAGGAGCGCCCCTCCGCCGGCCAGGGTTACACCCGACTCCTGCAAGTCCGAGACAAGCTCAGGCGGCAGCTTCTCCAGGGCCCTGCTTATTGAATCGACTATAGCCGCAACCGGCTCTTCTATCGCTTCCCTCACGTCGGCGCTGGTGATCGGTCAGCGTCTTCGGGATGCCGTTCATCATGTCCTTGCCTACGATCGACATCGACCCGGCGTCTACCGCCTCGTGGGCCGAGCCTATCTGCATCTTCACCCTCTCCGCAGCATTGAGGCCGATGGCCACCTGGTATTTCTTCTGCAGGTAGCGCACTATCGCGTCGTCCAGCTCGTCGCCGGCCACCCTGAGGGATTCGCTGTAGGCGTTCGCGGATAAGCTTATGATCGCCACCTCCGTCGTGCCGCCCCCGATATCGACGACCATGTTCCCCTTTGGCAGCTCTATGGGCAACCCTGCGCCTATCGCCGCGGCCATCGGCTCCTCTATGAGGTGGACGTTATGGATGCCTACCTGGAGGCAGGCGTCATAGACTGCTTTCTTCTCTACCTGGGTGATACCGGTCGGCACGCAGACGACCATCTTCGGCCTGGACACGCGGTTCTTCTCCCTGACCGTAGTCAGAAAGTATTTAATCATCGCCTTGGTCACGTCGAAATCGGCGATGACGCCGTCCTTCATAGGACGTATGGCAGTCATCTGCTGCGGCGTCTTTCCTATGAACTCCTTGGCCTCTCTGCCCACTGCGATGACCTTGCCCGTGTTCCGCTCGATGGCTACGGCCGAAGGCTCGTTGAGCACGATGCCCGCGCCCTTCATGTAGATGAGCGTGTTCGCAGTCCCAAGGTCCATGGCGAAGTGCGACGAACAGCCGGAGAAATAAGCGCCGAGTTTCCTGAACCATTCCATACCTCAGAATCCCCCTTTATCCATCTTCGGGGCAGACGATGCCCCCGATTAACCAGGACGTATTATTATGCCTTTTTTCTCCGGGAAGAAACAGACAAATCTGTCTCGGCGCCCCCTCAGTCGCCTCAGCCCGGACCTTACCCTCAACGCCTTTTCTGCTTTCCCTCTGCCCGTAGCGATTTTCCAATAGCTCCCACAAATCCATACTGTCCCTGGGGAAATAGGCGGTGCCGACCTCTATCTCGCGCTTGTCGCCTGTCGCCATGTCCGCGAGCATATTGAGGATCGTGAATTTCAGGACGTTCAATATGTTCTGCCCTTCTTCGAGGCCGTCGGAGCCGGCCAGCGCAGCGTAGAAGTGCGCGCCGCCGCTCCTTGTCACGATGGCGCTCTTTCCGACGCAGCATTCTATGCCCTGGCACATCCTCGTGAGTATCTCGTCCCCGTAAGCAGCGCCGAAGGACCTGTTAAGGCCGGGCAGGCCGGGCAGCCTTACCGAGACGACCGAGAAGCGCCTTTTCTGGTGCGCCATCTTTTCAAGGCCGTCGAAAAACAGGCTGAACCGCGAGACGCCGGCCGCAGGGTCGAGCCCGGTTTGCGCCTCCATCTCTTCGGCAAGCCGCAACCGCCCCAAAAAGAGCGACATGAGCACGGCCGCGTCGCTCAGCGCTGTTATCGCGTGCTCCCGCAGCCTGCGCGCAGACACGGACGCGAAGCCCAGGAAACCGAATGGCTTCTCGCGCATCATGAGGGGGAAGCCGAAGTACTGCCGCACCCTCACTCCGTCGTTCGGGAAAAGGAAAGGCTTCTCCCTCAGAAACCCGCTGTCGTAAGGCAAAAGGAACTCCCGCCCGCCCTCAAGCACGGTTGAGGCGATCGTCGCCCGCATGGGGCATTCGGCGCCTGCGAGCGGCCCTGCGCCCGTCCCCACGGCACAGACTATAGAAAGGCTGCCTTTCCGTTCGACGCCTGCGAGGGCCAGGTCGCCGCCGGAGACGGAGAGCGCCTCCCGGATGACCTCTTCCATCAGCGCGTCGTCCGGCCGGGGCTGCCTTAAAAAACGAATCTGCCGCCTCAAAAGCTCCGCCTCTTCGCGCTCCTCCTCCATCTCGGAGAGCCGCTTCTCCCCTTCGACCTCTTTCGAGAGCATCTTCCCGAAATGGGCGAGGATCTTCTTGTCCTTCTCCGTGAAGACCCATTTGCCCTTGCTGTCAACGACGATCACGCCCGGTATCTCCAGGGGATATGCCATGAACGACTTGATGTCTTCCTTTTTGCCGTAGTAGCCGAGGGTTTCCTCGTCCTTGTCGAAGTTGCCTATGATGAGCGGCTCCCTGTGCTTCATCACCCACCCGGCAAGCGTCCCCTCCAGCGGCAGGCTGTGCCCCTTGTCGAAGCTCTGGGCGAAGCTGACCGCGGAAAGGCAGGAGAGCCGGTCGTCTTCCTTCATATAGAGAGCGACCGTATGGGCCTCGTAGACGTTGAAAATCAGCTCGACGAAACTGTTAAGGCTCATGATGCCGCCTTTGGCTCGTGGACCTGGAAGCGGACGTGGGCTGAGATGCCGAACCTCTCCATCAGCCGGCAGAAGCCGCATTGCGCGCTGTATGACGGGTAGCCGCAGGACGTGCAGAACGTCTTTTGTCCGATAGGCGCCTTTCTCTCTTCCCTGCCCCTTTTCAGGTAGCCTTTCATGAAGGCAAGCTTCGTCGCGGGCGAGTTCTCCTCCACCCGGTTGAGCAGCGCCTTGTAAAGGAGCGTCTTCGCCCCCTTCGAGTGGGGGCATTCTTCGTAGACGTAATCGATGCCGTTCATTAAGGCGTAGGCGGCCGTCTCCTTCTCGGAGCAGAGGAAGAAAGGCTTCACCTTCTTGACGAGGCTATCGCCCTCGGCTTCCAGCACGACGTCTTTTTTCCAGAGGTATTCTTCCTTCCAGTGGAGGATGTTGCCGAGAAGGGCCGAGGCCTCGTCGTCCAGGTTGTGGCCCGTGGCGAGCACGGTATAGCCGTAGTCGGTGCACGCGCGGTTCATGACGTACCGCTTGATGGAGCCGCAAAGCGAGCAGGCCGGCCTTCTCATCGTCCGCGCAAGCTGCTCTACGCCCTTGTCGAAGACTTCCGCAAAGGAGAACGCATAGAGCTTCCGGCCCAGCGCATCCGCCATCGCCTTCGCCTTATCGTGGGATACGCGCGAGTAGTCGCCGATGGCGAGGTCGATGTAAATGCCGTCCGCCGGGCGGCCCAGCTTGTTCAGGAGGTGCCACAGGGCAAGGCTGTCCTTCCCGCCGGAGACTGCCACGAGCAGCCTGTCGGATGCCGCAAAAAGTTTGTATTTATCGTTTGTGCCGGAGACGCGCTTTTCGATGAAAGAGATAAAATCGCCCGCGCACAGCGCCGTGTTGTACTGAGGTAGGCGAATGTTCGCCTGGGCGCCGCACACCCTGCACTTCATCCGCCCGATATTACCCGTACAATCCTGACCCGGTCGTTGCGGTCGAGCATCTGGTCCTCTGTGACGAGCGTGCCGTTGGACGTGACGAGGTGGGCTTCGCGGCTGAGCTGAAACATCTCAAGCAAACGGGCGACGGTAATCCGCCGGTCAACTTCATGCAACTGGCCTTCCCATTCAACGGTCATGCACATTTCTATCATACGGCGCGTGGCTTGTCAAAGGCAGCGGGCGCCGGAAGATAATGCTTCGGTCCAGGGAAATCCGCCAGTCAATGCGAGCGGCAAGCGATTCTTGATTGCCGCACTCGCATGTTCTATAATTTCCGTCTAGATTACAGACCAGAAGACGGAGATGATCGGACGATCATGAACTTCGAAATTCTCGGCGATGTGCAGTGGGTTGAAACAATTTGCTCGGGCCGCGCCATCCGGGAATTGCGAAGGCTCAATCGTATCTATGGAAAAACAAGCTGGAGAAAACGGAAGGGAATTGCTAAAATTAGATTAATGGATGGGACACAAAAGCTTGCCGAACTTCATTGGTATGAAGGACACGGCAAGGGAAGAAAAGAAATGAAAATTAAGAAGTACTTAGGATGAACTATGACGAAACGTAAATACCTGCTGTGTGTCCATAACGAAGGCTACGAGGCGTCCCTGGAGATCAGGAAACTCTACGAAAAGCTTCCCGACAACGAAGCCGAGAGCCACGGACAGGTCAGAATCATCGACGAGTCAGGAGAAGACTATCTTTATCCCTCAACTTTCTTTGCTCCTGTCAGACTTTCGGTACTGACCAGAGCCAAGTTGCTCGAAAAAGCAGCCTGACCGCATAGCCGCCGGCCACGGCCTTTCCGCGCCTTTGGCGTCGTTTTCTCGGCGCGGCCTTCTCAACGTGCAACAGAATTACGCCCCCGGCGCGCTGTCGCAAAGCAACACGAACGATCCTTCCCTCCGTCCCGGCCCGAGGAATTATTGACTGGGCACCGCCCGGCTTCACAACCTCGTCAAAGCCGGTTATCTCGTGCTCAAGGCGCGAGGATATCATGCACAGAAGCCAGTCGTCATATTGACCCGGCACTCTCCGAATGACGAGCGCGGTCTCAGCTTGCCTTCCTGCTGGTCTGTTTGGGGAAATTTGAAAAGGACGGTTTGTCCTTCGGCTATCATCAGAAGGATTCTTGAATATCACCAAGCGAGTATGGCGAATCCTCATTCTCCATACCCCGCATGGCAGACGATAAAGAAAATATGGACCAATCCTTGTCCCCGGTTTTCGTCTTCAGGTACTCCACGAAATCGAGAACTTCCGCCTTCCCGGATTCAGGCAAATCCTGTATTTCCTTTATTATCTTGTCTTCAAGACTCATTCTCTTTACCTTCCAATTGATAGCATATTATACGACCTTTTTCAAAACCTTTCATATTATACGGCATTTAGACCGCCGGGAAGTCCAACGCCAGAAGCGCAAGAATTGTCTCCTTTCCACTACCGCTTTCCCAGCCCCTTCATTGTAAGGGATATCCTTCCTCTCTTTACGTCCACGTCCAGGACCTTTACCGTTACCCTCTGGTGCACTTTCACGACGTCCGACGGATTCTTCACGTACCGGTCGGACAACTGGCTTATGTGGACCAGACCGTCCTGGTGCACGCCTATATCGACGAACGCCCCGAACCCCGTCACATTTGTCACGATCCCCGCAAGCTCCATATCCGGCTTCACGTCCTCGATCTTTTCGACCCCCGCGGTGAAGACACCCGTTTCGAAGGCATCTCTCGGGTCCCTGCCGGGCCTCGCAAGCTCGTCCAGGATATCCCGCAGCGTCGGCAGGCCTGCCTTTTCCGTCACGTACTGCATCGGGTCGATACGCGCCTGGAGACCCTTGTCTTCGATGAGACTGATAACCGGCACGCCCAGGTCGCGGGCCATCTTCCGGACTACTTGGTAGCTCTCCGGGTGCACGGCCGTGCGGTCGAGGGGCTCCTCCCCGTCGGCGATCCTCAAAAAACCCGCTGCCTGCTCGAACGCCTTCGGGCCGAGCTTCGGCACCTTCTTCAGGCCCTCCCTCGTCCTGAACGGCCCGTGCTCGTTCCTGTATGCCAGGATGTTGGCCGCTAGTTGGGGCCCGAGGCCGGAGACGTAGGTGAGAAGCTGCCTGCTCGCCGTATTCATATCGACCCCTACCGAGTTGACGCAGCTCTCCACAGCGTCGTCGAGACTCTTTTTCAGCATTTTCTGGTCCACGTCGTGCTGGTACTGCCCCACCCCTATCGACTTGGGGTCTATCTTTACAAGCTCGGCAAGGGGGTCTATCAGACGCCTCCCTATCGACACTGCGCCCCGCACGGTCAGGTCGAGGTCGGGAAATTCCTCCCTTGCCGCCTCCGATGCGGAATAGATGGAGGCGCCGCTCTCGTTGACCATTACGACGACGATCCCTTCCGGAAGTGCGAGGCTCTTGATGAAGGCCTCCGTTTCCCTCCCGGCAGTCCCGTTGCCGATGGCCACGGCCTCAATGGCATATTCCCTGCACAGCCTTTCGACGGCTGCTCGTGCCCTGGCCGCCTCACCGGGACCGGTGTGGGGAAAGATCGTCTCCGTATGGAGGAGCTTCCCCTGCCCGTCCAGGCAGACGACCTTACAGCCCGTTCTGAAGCCGGGGTCGATTGCCAGGACCCGCTTTTGCCCCATGGGAGGCGCAAGAAGGAGATGGCGAAGGTTCTCGTTGAAGAGCCTGATCGCCTCCTCGTCGGCCTTCTTCTTCGCTTCCTGTCTGGCCTCCGTCTCCATGGAAGGACCGAGGAGCCTTTTGTAGGAGTCATGGACGGCCGCCTTCACCTGCTCGGCCGCCGCGCCGCTCCCTTTCACGAAAAGGGATTCCAGGATGGATAGCGCTTCATCGTCCGGAGGCGCAAGGTGGACCGCCAGTATGCCTTCCTTCTCACCGCGCATGATCGCCAGGACACGGTGGGACGGCGCCTTCCCTGCCGGCTCCTCCCACTCAAAGTAGTCCCTGAATTTGGCGCCGTCCTCGGCCTTTCCCGCCACCCCTTTCGATTTCAGCAGCCCCTTCGAGGCAAACAGGGTCCGCATCCGCGCCCTTGCCTTTTCATCCTCGGCTACCTGCTCGGCGATGATGTCACGGCCCCCGGCGAGGGCGTCTTCGACGGAAAGGACGCCCTTTTCCGGCGAGACGAACAGGGCAGCCTCGGTAGAAATATCGAAGGAGACCTGGGAAAAGAGCCGCTCCGCCAGAGGCCCCAGGCCCTTTTCCCTTGCAACGGACGCCCTCGTGCGCCGCTTCGGCCTGTAAGGGAGGTAGATGTCTTCAAGGACCGACATCGTCTCCGCCTCCCGGACCTTCCCTTCGAGCTCGGGCGTCAGCTTTCCGCTCTCCTCCAGGGACTTGAGTATGCCGTCCTTTCGCTTGTCGAGCTGGCGGAGGTCCTCCAGGCCGTCGCGCACTGCGGCGACCGCCACCTCGTCGAGGCCGCCCGTTGCCTCCTTCCTATACCTGGCGATAAAGGGTATCGTCGCGCCCTCGTCGAGGAGTGCGGCCGTCGAACCGACCTGGCGCTCGGAGATATTAAGGTCCCGGGCGAGCTTCTGCGCGTGTTTCTGATCTACCATCTGTTGCCGCCTTTTGTGTCGTTCACCTGCTGTACCCGATAATTGAACGGTACGAAGCCGACCTTGTCAAGGACTTATAGCGGTTTTCGACAGACAACGAACAGGACTTGAACGAGTCAGATCGGAAGGCAGGGCACGAAAAGGCGGGCGGCGGTTATGATGAAGGGGCATTCGTAGCGGTTGTCGCGCCGGTTCCCCGGCGCGGGTTTCTCGGTGAGAAGGTAACTGCCGCACATGACCGCTCCCACGAGGAACCAGACCGCAAAATTGCTCAATGGCGTCCCGAAGTATCGGCCCGGTTCGCTCCAGACCCACATGCCGGAAAACGTCCCCAACGGATCGAGGACGAGGTCGCTTCCCATAATGTAAGAACCGCATAGCGCGCTTTGTACGAGCAGACGCCGCAACGACAGGGCGGCCCTGGGCCCGGTCGAAATGGAACGCATGAACCCGAGCGCCATGTAGGCCAGATCGAACCAAAGCAGGAGAATGAAACAGGGCACGCCTCCCGGCAGCCTTGGAAGCAGGGCCGGATCGTAGCTATACGTGCTTCCGAACAGTCCCCAGTGAATTCCCATGCTTTCGGCGGCGTAGGAAACGAAAACGGAAAAACCGAACAGCCGAACGGCATTGGGAAACGAAACACTAAGGCAGGCGTGACAAAATACCGCTGCCGTGAAAAGCAGCGCCAGCCCCTGAAGCGTGAGGTTCATATCCGCCCAGAAATAATGCGTCTGACGGAGGAAGGGAATGCACAGGGCGGGAGCTGCTATAGCCAGAGCCGCAAAAATGCATTGCCCGATCAGGGGTTTTCCCGGACCCCCGCCCACAGGCCCGAAAACCGGGCGACGGGGACTTGATTTGATTCTATTCATCCTCATAACATAATCGCCGATTCCAACATTCTACACTATTCGGTCGAGCAAATTATAGACCTTCAAGAAGTAATTGAGCCAGGGGGCTGCTGATAGTTGCGGACAACAAATAACGCGCAAACACTCGTAAACGCTGCTTCTTTTCCCGGCCGGAGGAATTTTTGATGCATTTCGCGTTGCTTTTCGACGAAGCGAGCCGCAGCATACTCCTTTTGTATGTGAGGACTCGCGCCCGAGAAAACGACGCGAAAGGCGCGAAAAGGCCCCGGCCGCTATGATAAAGGTGAGATAGCAAAGGGTCTCGACCCTTTGCTATCTCACTTCCTTGATTCTCTTGACGAGCGCCTGGATGTCTTTTGGCTGTGCCTCATACAATGGCTTCACCGCGTCCGAAAACGCCTGGCGCTGAAAGCTGCTCGGCGCTGTGATCACACAGCCGGCGGCTATCGCCTTGTCCCTCGACTTCATCACCGTCTGGGCCCACAGCTTGAACTGTAAATGCTGCGCTTCCATTACGGCCTGCTTGATTATCTCGATCTCTTCCGGCGTGAGCTTCGCAGCCAGGGATGTAAGGCTGCCTATAATGATGTCCGGGAGCCTCACGTGCTCGTCCTGGATGAAGTATTTGGCAAGCTGATAGTGGTTCGTCTCCTCGTAGGTGGGGTAATTGTTCTCCGCCCCGTCGAGCGCGCCGCTTGCGAGGGCGGCGTAGGTGTCTCCGTGCGGCATAGGAACCGCGATTGCGCCGAACGCCTCGATCATGGCCACCATCAACTGGCTCTGCAGGGTGCGTATCTTCATGCCCTTGAGGTCCGCCGGGGACCTGACGGGCTTCTTGGTGTAGAAGTTCCTCGTGCCGCCGTCGAACCATCCGAAGCCGATAAAGTTGGCCCTCTCGACCGACTTCAAGACCTCATCGCCGACCTCCCCGTTAATGACGTCGAGCATGTGTTCCGTGTCCCTGAAGAGGTAGGGCATGAGGAACGCATTCAGGGTGGGGACGTATTTCGTGACCGGGCCGATATTGATCCTTGTCAGGTCGATCTCGCCGTCCTGCACCTTTTTGATGACTGCCGCCTCGTCGCCCAGCTTCATGCTGTGGTAAACCTCGATGATGACCTTGCCCTTCGTCCTCTGCTTGACGATTTTAGCGATCTCGAAATCCCCGACGGTAGTGGGGTAGGCTGCATCGTGTATCTCGGCGAACCTGAGCGTTACCGGCTTCTTGGCGAATGCCGTATCGTTCGAGCCGCACAGGACGACGGCAGACAGCAAGGAAACGAGGACCAGTTTTTTCATGGGGCCTCCCAATGCGTAACTTTTCGGCCGGTAAGCTATTTCTCTACCACCCGCGCCCGCCCAATGCAAGATAAATTGTCGGAAGGCCGCCAGAATCTTTAGTTTTTACTTTCCCTTCCGTTTTTCATATAATACCAACAGTTACGGGCGCAAAAAAAGGTAAGGCATGGGCAAGGCATACTATCATACTGGGCGATTCGAGGCAGATGTGGGAGGTGCCTTCAGAGTCCGTCCACCTCGTCGTTACCTCGCCACCTTACTGGCAGCTCAAGGACTACGGCTCGCCCGCGCAGATCGGCTTCGACGACTCCTACGAAGACTACATCAACAACCTGAACTGCGTCTGGATGGAGTGCAGCCGCGTGCTCCACGGCGGGTGCAGGATGTGCGTTGTCCTGGGCGACCAGTTCGCCCGCTCCGTCATTTACGGCCGGTACAAGATCATCCCGATCAAGACCGAGGTCATAAGGTTCTGCGAGACTATCGGCTTCGACTTCATGGGCGCTGTCATATGGCAGAAGCTGACAACCTGCAATACGACGGGCGGCGCGAGCGTCATGGGCTCTTACGGCTACCCGAGGAACGGGGTCGTGAAGCTCGACTACGAATCGATCCTCATATTCAGGAAGGCAGGGGAGCCGCCCGCGGTGCCGGCCGAGGCGAAGCAGGCCTCCAGGATCACTCCGGAGGAGTGGAACGTCTATTTCGCCGGCCACTGGCGGCTGCCGGGGGAGAGGCAGACGAACCACCTGGCGGTTTTCCCCGAGGAGATACCCCGGAGGCTTATCAAGATGTTCAGCTTCGCGGGCGAGACAGTGCTCGATCCATTCCTGGGCAGCGGCACTACGATTTGCGCGGCCGAGAGGAACGGCAGGAACTCGATAGGCTACGAGATCAACCGGGCCACCCTGCCCGGTCATCGAAGAAAAGCTCGGGCTGACCGCTCTCATCCACCCCGGGTTGTTCGAGGTCGTCAAGCAGGACGGCGCGACGCCCGCCGCAAGAGGAGCTTTTCGCGGCGCTCCCTTACCTGTTCAAGGACCCGGCCGGCGATCGTCCGCCGGATGGACCCCAGGGAGAAGGACTTCGGGTCGAGGGTCGCGGCCGGGGCGAAGCCCCGGAAGCGCGAGTTGTTTACCGTGAAAGAGGTGCGGAGCCCCGAAGAAGTGGTGCTCTCAAACGGAGATACCATCAGGCTGATAGGCATAAGAGGCAACGGGCTGACGGACAGGGAGGCGGTCGCCTGGCTGGAGGAGGCGACAAGGAACCAGAGGGTTTTCCTGGTGTCCGAGGGCGAGGGCGAAAACGGCGCCGGTGCGCCGGGCGCCAGGCAGTGCTACGTTTATCTCAAAAACCGGACTTTCCTGAACGCCCACCTCATCAAAAAGGGCCTCGTCGATGTCGATCTCTCATCGGATACTCGAAGCGCGAGAAATTCCTGAGCTACCTCCCGCCACCGCCGCCCCCCATTAAAAAAATCTGACTGCTGTAGTTGACAATTTGCTGCGCTAAACTCTTAATAAGAATATGGGATCAGAGAATAAGATCCTGAAATATCTCAAAAAGAGGAAAATCGCATCGGGTAGGGAGATATGCGGGTTCTTCGGGTTTTCCCGTCAAAACCTCAACAAGCTCGTAAGAAAGCTTATCTGGAGAGGCGCAGTCATCAAAGAAGGCAAAACAAAGGGCGCCATCTACAAGGTCGCAGAGAAGATAAAGAGCCTGCGCCAGCATGAGCAGATAAGTTTTTTGAAGAAGTGACGGGCGAAGGGCGCCATTGCCCACGCAAAGGGCATCCATTCGCTTAAGCCGGCGCCCGGTGTGAAGTATCTTTAAAGCCCGATGCCGTCGATCTTTGCCTTGCAGAAGCGGCAACGGCCATCTTCAAGATCGTACCCGGTAACCGTAAACCCCGACCTCGTGATTACCGGCTTTTTGCAGGCATAGCAGTAGGTATGCTCCCCGTCTATGCCGGGGATGTTCCCCGTGTAGACGTACCGCAAGCCCCGCCGCAAGCCCTATCTCCCTCGCCTCAATAAGCGTCTCGGCCGGAGTCGGAACACTCTCCTTAAGCCTATAGGTCGGGTAGAAGGCGCTCACGTGCCAGGGCGTATCGACGCCCACCTCGTCCCTTATGAACGCGGCTATCCGCGCAAACTCGTCCTCGCTGTCGTTGTACTTCGGGATTACCAAAGTCGTCAGCTCGACCCAGATGCCGAGGGACTTGTAAGTCTTGATCGAAGTCCAACACCCCTTTCACCTTCGCCCCGCAGACCTTCCTGTAAAAGCCGTCCGACATGCTTTTCAAGTCGATATTCGCCGCGTCGAGGTAGGGCCTTATCGCCTCAAGCGGCTTTGCCTCGATGTAGCCGTTGGTCACGAAATTGTTGCAAATGCCCGCCGCTTGCGCCAGCTCTGGCGATGTCCGAGGCATACTCGTAGAACATGGTCGGCTCGGTGTAAGTATACGAGATGCTCTTGCACCCGGCCGCTTTCGCCTCCTCGACGACGGCGGCGGGGCCGATGGGGTAGCCCGCGATCTTGTCGCCGCTTCGGGGCTGCTGCGATATCTCGTGGTTCTGGCAGTGGAGGCAGCGGAAGTTGCAGCCGACGGTGGCTATGGAGAACGCCTTCGAGCCGGGGAAGAAATGGTATAGCGGCTTTTTCTCGATGGGGTCAACGTGCCACGAGCACGGGTTGCCGTAGACGAGGGTGTAAAGCGTGCCTCCACGGTTCTCTCTGACGCAGCAGATACCCCTTTTGCCGTCGGGGATCAGGCAGTGGTGCCTGCAAAGGAAGCAGGCGACCTTTCTACCCTCGCGTTTCTCATAGAACGAGGCTTCTCTCACGGCTACCCCCGCCCCGCACTAGTGCCGGGCTCCGTCCGGACGTCGGCCTTGCGTACGCCCGGCTCAAGCCGGTGTGCGGCGGCCAGTCCCTTTCTGCGGTTTCTTTTACGCTCTTTCCCGCGGCCGCCGAAGAGGATGTCTGTCACGCCTTCCATGTCCTTCACCGGCAGGAACTCGACCCGCCTTCTCACGTATGGCGGCATCTCTTCGAGCTCCCTCGCGTTCTCCTTCGGGGATGATGATCCTTTCTATGCCCGCGCGCAGGGCGGCCAGCGTCTTCTCCTTCAGGCCGCCGATGGGAAGGACCCTGCCGGTAAGTGTGATCTCCCCCGTCATGGCGATCTTCTTGTCCACGGGCTTGCCCGTAAGGGCGCTTATCATCGCCACGGCCATCGTGATGCCTGCCGACGGGCCGTCCTTCGGTATCGCGCCCTGGGGCACGTGGATGTGCAGTTCCAGATCGTCGAATACGGCGTCGTTTATGCCCAAGCGCCTTGCTCCTCGTGCCTTGATATAGCTTAAAGCCGCCTGGGCCGATTCTTTCATCACGTTCCCCATGTTGCCCGTGAGGATAAGCTCTTTCTTTCCTTTCCGGCCGGACGCCTCGATAAAGAGCAGGTCGCCGCCCGCCTCCGTCCAGGCAAGGCCGCAGACTACGCCTACCATGTCTTCCGCGAGCACGTTCTCCGGCAGGAACTTCGGCCGGCCGAGCAGGTTGTGCAGGTTGTTGGCCGTCACCGTTACCGCCCGCTCGCTGCCGCCCGCGATCTTCCGCGCAACCTTCCGGGCCACCGCCGCTATCTCCCGTTCCAGGTTGCGAAGGCCCGCCTCCCTTGTGTACTCCGTGATGATCTTCGTGATCCCCTTGTCGTTGAAGCGGAGGTAGCCCTTCTCAAGGCCGTTCTCCCTGACCTGCTTCGGGATGAGGTGGCGCTTTGCGATGAGGAGCTTCTCAAGCTCGGTGTAGCCGGGGATGGGGATGATCTCCATCCTGTCGTGGAGCGCCGCAGGGATCGTGTCCACCTGGTTCGCCGTAGTGATGAACATGACCTTCGAGAGGTCGAAGGGGACGTTCAGGTAGTGGTCGCTGAAGGCGACGTTCTGCTCCGGGTCGAGCACCTCAAGGAGGGCGCTCGCCGGGTCGCCCCTGAAGTCCATGCCGATCTTGTCCACCTCGTCCAGCATGAAGACGGGGTTGTTCGTGCCGCCCTGCCTGCAGGCCCTGCATGATCCGCCCCGGCATGGCGCCGACGTATGTCCTCCTGTGGCCCCGTATCTCCGCCTCGTCTTTCATGCCGCCCAGCGACATGCGCTGGAAGCTCCTGCCCAGGGCCCTTGCTATGCTCTTGCCCAGCGAAGTCTTACCCGACCCCGGGAGGGCCGACGAAGCAGAGGATGGGCCCCTTCATCTCGCCTTTCAGCTTGATGACGCTCAAGAATTCGAGGATCCTCTCCTTCACCTTCTCCAGGTCGTAGTGGTCCTCGTCGAGGATGGCCTTCACCTTTTTTATGTCTATGTTGTCCTTCGTCGATACGCTCCAGGGCAGCTCGACGAGCCACTCGATATAGGTCCTGAGCATATTCGACTCTATCGCGTCGGGGTGCATCATCTCCAGCCGCTCGACCTGCTTCTTTGCCTCTTTCTCCACCTCGCGCGGCATCTTCGCCTTCTTGATCCTCTTGCGCAGGTCCTTGACCTCTTCGTCGCGCTCGTCGGTCTCGCCAAGCTCGGAGCGTATGGCCTTCATCTGCTCCCTGAGGAAGTAGTCCCTCTGGCTTTTGGTCATCTCTTCCTTGGCCTGCGAGAGTATCTTCGCCTGCATGTTCAGTAGCTCGATCTCTTTGCCGACGATCTCCGAGAGCTTGCGCAGCCGGTCGATGGGGTCTACGATCTCCAGTATCTCCTGTGCCTTCTCGACCTGGAGGCCCAGGTTGGCGCAGGCGACGTCGGCGAACCGGCCCGGCTCGTCTATCGTGTCCAGGACCAGGAGCACGTCGGAGGGCACCATCCTGCCCATCGAGACGACCTTTTCCATCTCCTCCCTGATGTAGCGCATCAGGGCTTCCGTCTCCAGCGATATCTCCGTGATGAGCGGCTCTTCGATGGGCTTTATCCGCACCAGGAACGTCGGGGTTTCCTGTACGTATTCCTCGATCTGCGCCCTTTTAAGCCCCTGTATGAGTATCTTTATCCTGCCGTCGGGCAGGCGCAGCATGCGCATCACCTGGGAGATGACGCCCATCGAATAGATCCTGCCGGGCAGCGGGTCCTCATCCGTAAGGTCCTTCTGCGCGGCGACGACGATGAGCCTGTCCTGCGACAGCGATTTCTCGACTGCGTTTATGGATGTTTCCCTCCCGAGAAAAAGCGGGAGGGTGACGGAAGGATGCATGACCATGTCCCGCACGGGGAGCAGGGGCAGCACTTCCGGCACTTTCAATGTTTCATTTTCCATCATTTAGCTTCTTGCCTCCGCAAAAAACGCCTTAAAGGCACGGTATGCCTCATATATATCCAGCTTGCTCGATATCTCGAACGGGGAGTGCATCGTGAGGATCGGGGCGCCCATGTCGATGATGTCCATGCCGTATGCGGCGAGGAACTTGGCGACCGTCCCGCCTCCCCCTTCGTCGATCTTTCCCAGCTCTCCCACCTGCCAGACGACGCCCGCCTTCGAGAAGAGTCTCCCTTATCTCACCCATGTATTCCGCGTGCGCGTCGTTTGCCCCTACCTTGCCGCCATGGCCCGTGAATTTCGTGACGCAGACGCCGGCGCCCAGGTAGCACGCGTTCTGCTTCTCGTGCACTTCCTGCCAGTTGGGGTTGACCGCGCCGTTGACGTCGGCGCTGATCGCCTTCGACCTGAACAGCGCGCGCCTTATCGACCGTCTCGACCTCGTGCAGCCCCAGGCCCTCAACCACGTCCTCAAGGAACACATGTATAAAATGGGACTGCGCGCCCGTGTTCCCCTCGGAGCCTATCTCTTCCTTGTCGGCAAAGATGGCGAGCAGCGGCCGGTCCGGCTCTTCTTCCAGGTCGATTAATGCGCGCGAGCAGAGGGATAGGCGGAAGCCCGGTCGTCCTGCCCGTAGGCGCCCACCATGCTCCTGTCGATGCCTACGTCCCGCGCCTTGAACGCGGGCACTGCCTCGATCTCCGCGCTCAGGAAATCTTCTTCCCCTATGCCGTACCGCTCCTCCAGCAGCCGGAGGACGCCCTTTTTTACGGGCTCTTTCTCCTCGCCCATGAGCGGCATGTTCCCGAAGAGAATCGTCAGCTTCTCGCCCTCGATCGCCTCCGAGAGCTTCTTCTCGTCCTGATGCTTGCGCGAGAGATGGGGGAGTAAATCGTCGATAGAAAAGACCGGGTCGCCTTCGTCCTCTCCGATGGTGAGAGTGACGACGCTGCCGTCCGCTTTGACGACCACGCCGTGCAGTGCGAGCGGCATGGCCACCCACTGGTACTTCTTTATGCCGCCGTAATAATGGGTGCGAAGGAGCGCCACGTCCACCTCTTCGTAGAGCGGGTTCTGCTTCAGGTCGAGGCGCGGGGCATCGATGTGGGCGATCACGATCCTCATGCCATCCGCAACGGACAGCTTTGCCTTTTCTGTAGGCGATAACTTCCTTGCCTCTGTTCACCCTGTAAAACCTGGCCGCTCCGGGGTCGTCCGTGAAGCCTGCGGCGCGCAGGGCCTGCTCGATCTGCACGGCCGCCTCCCGCTCGGTCTTCCCGGCGTCAAGAAATTTCTTGTAACCTTCGGAAAAAGCGAAGATACGGTTTATTTCCTCTTTCGATTTCTGTTTCCAGCCTTTTTTTTCCATGGGGGTTACCTTCGCTACGTGGATTTGGTCGCCCGGTTCCATATCGCCGTGCCGGGTTCGAGGCTGAAACGTCAGGGGGCAGGGTCGATCCCGCAGGCGAATGGTGGCGTCGGTCTTCGCCGCTTCTTCTGCCTGGCCCTCCGTAAGCTCCCGCAGGTATTCGCAAAGATGAAGCCGCTGGAAAGCGCCCTCCCTGTATATAACCATATCATCGGGTTGTTTGGGCGCCTGGGACTTTTTGTCCGTCATACGATAGTTTACCTCATCCACCGCCCCGTTTCAACCCACCGAAAGCGGCTCGGACCAGCGTTGACAGGGGGGCCTGGCGTTGCCATATTTTCTAGTGACTCAATCTTCCAGCCGGCAATAAATGGCCCTGCTGCAAGCGGCGGGTACCCACAGCAACGAAGCAAGGCAAAGGAACGGGATGAAACGACTCCTTATGGGGCTGATCCTCGTTGTTTGCGCGGCCGCGCCTGCATACGCCGTCGAACAGGGCATAAGCGTAGGCTACGGCATAGCCGCGCTCAACCCCGGCCTGCACCTCGGCAGGATCGAAGGCGGAAGGAACTACGATTTCTTTCAGGTCACCTACCTCGTGGAAAGGCCCTGCACCGACCACCTGCCGCTCGCGGTCTTTATCGAGCCCTTTGCCTCTTACGTGAACAGGCCGAACTCCGGTGTTGATTTCGGCTTTTTCACCGGACTGAAATATTGCCTTCAAGGGGCCGACAAGAAGGGGTTCTATTTTACGGGAGGGACCGGAATGGTTTACTCCACCATAGGCTTCAAGGAGCAGGGCACCCATCTGGACTTCACGCTCGAAGCGGGGGTGGGCTACCGCTACGGCCGGTTCTTCATCGAGGACCGGATGCGGCACTATTCAAACGGAGCAATGGCCACGCCAAACAGGTCGGTCAACGCAAATGTCCTCAGCGTCGGCCTTTACTTCTGAGATACCGCACATTACCCCAAAAGCAGGCACGTGCTAAAGCGCGAGCGACCGGCTTAACTCTTCCGCCCGGTATCCGATAAATAGGATATGCGGCTGCGGCCGGGCGGCGCCCTGCCCTGCAAGCAAGCGTCGTTTACGGGCCGAACCTCGCGGGTATTACACATCTTTTCGAAGACGCCCGCGGTGCTTCTATTTTCACCGGGGAGTAGGCAAGATGACAGTCGAAGACGTCAGCAACGAAAAGGATGAAGTCTCCTTCAACGACATGAGCAAACCGGGCAAATCGTTCTTTTTCCCTGTCGGTCTCCCGTTACAGGTTGAGATCAGCGGGGTCTCCCTCAGGATGAGCAGCGTTTCGGTCGGTTATATGGCAGGCAACTGGCTGATAATAAAATATCCCTCCACCGGCACTTTCGGCTCTATCGCGAGCAAGCTGTTCAAGGGCAACAAGATCACCGTGCGATACGTCAACGAAGGGGACGTTTTCGGTTTTCAATCCGAGCTGGTGGGCTCGACGGTAGAACCCATGAGGCTCCTGTTCATCTCGTTTCCGACAACGATTGCCCGCCGCAGCCTGCGGGCGAACAGAAGGATCGAGTGCTACCTTCCGGCCGATATCCAGGGTGAGAAAATTAAAGAAGGCGAAACCGTGAAAGACGGCATCATTCTCGATATAAACGGTGCGGGCTGCCACTTTACGATGGCGCGCGGGGCGACCGAGCAGGTATTGCCCGAAGTGCGGATGAACGACCAGCTCTCGATTAGCGTGCAGCTCCCGGGGACGCAGGACAAGGTCGTGCTTTCGGCCATCATCAAGAACATCCACCGGGACTCCCAGAAAATCGGCCTGGGCCTCCACTTCGACGACATAGACGAGGAAAAGAAGAACAGGCTCGTGGAGTTTGTATCGACCCTCGAAAAATTTAGCTGGGAGAAATAGAAAAGGCCCTAAAAAGGATAGCCCAGCCCGGCAAAAATCGCGATCCCTTCCGAGCCCATGCCCATATCGACGCGCCCTACGATGTTCGGCCTTACGATGCCCCTGAAGCCTATGCCCGGATTGAACTTGAAGTTCTTGTGACGGATGTCCGTTAGGTTGGGCATTACCGTCCCCGCGTCGAAGAAAGGCGCCACCTCTATCTCTGCATCGACGTCAAAGAGGTTCATACGGGTAAGCCGGATACGCTCCTCAAGGTTGCCCAGTATGTAGCTGTTATCTATAAAACGGTTCCGGCCGTATCCGCGCAGCGTGTTTTCCCCTCCAAGCGAGGCCTGCTCCAAAAACGGCACGTTGTTTCCCAACGTCTGGAAGTAAGCTAATCGGACAACGCTCACGATTCTCTTATCGAAGGCGGGAAAATATCCCTTCATTTCCGCGTCATAGTGCTGAAAACTGTCACTGGAGCCGAGAACTGCGGTGGCCGCCTCGAATGTTGTCCTCCCGTACAGCCCTTTGGTGGGTGTGATGAGGGAATCCATGCTGTTGTAAATGAAGGAAACCCTCTGGGAATTGATCAGAAAGCCGTTAATGCCCGGGACCTGCTGCGGCGTAAACACCTGGCCGATAAAGGGAAGGCCTTTGAGCGCCCCATGCTCGATATTGACGTTCCGGAACTTCTCGCCGACTGCCAACTGGAAGTTTTTGAAGACCTCGTAGCCGATTGAAAAATTAAAACCTGTTTCCTGGTCCGCATAGTTTGACTGGTCCCGGCGGTGGCTTGTCGACTGGAAGCCGAAGAACCTGGCCGAGCCGTCGGTAAAGTAGCCTGCGTAGCCGTTCGTCTCAAGCTTGGCGTCCATGAACGTCTTGTCGCGGAACCTTACGTCGAAGTCCCGATTTATGATGGTCGACTGCGACAGGTTCACCTCGACCTGCTGGTTCAGCTTGGGATAGTACGCCCCGTACAGCGTCAGCGTAGACCCGAAGTTCTTGTTGTAGTTGTATTGAGGCGCAAGGAGCGTTGAGACCTGATTCTCCTTGTTATATTTCATAATGGCTGTTAAGAAGCCATATGATGTGCCCTCATTAGGCGTTGTGGCGACAAACGGAACCGGCACGTAGGTAAATTCTTCATGGTGGGCCGGCGGTTTGTCCCTGGCCTGACTGCCGGGCTGTCCGGAATCGGAGGCGGCTGGAATTGCAGGCTGCGGGTTCTCGCCCGCAAATGAGAAATACAGGCTATCAATGGGAATAGAAGAGCGAGCAAAAGCCTGGTAGTAATCCGCATGGGGGTTGATCAGGATACCACGCAGAATGGCCCAACTGCAACGATATTCAGCCGCCACGGCCTTTTTTAATCATTTTGCCCCCTCCGACAACCCGGTAGCGTATGCCCCTCCAATAGACTTCTGATCCCGCGAAGCTCCACAGCCATACAAAAAAACTGACTACGTCCTTTACGGGCAGGAGAAACAGCCACCTGGTCCAGGCAGCGTCGCGGATAACCTTCTTATGTATCAGACTTGCAATCGCGTACCGCAGAGCGAGCGCCAAGGCCCGCGACCCAGGCGGTCATTCGCCCGGGCTTGCGAGAAGGAGCAAGAGGGCAAAGGGAAAGACATGGGTAATGCCGTAGCCTGCGAAGCCCTTCGGCCTCGACGCCCGGTAGGTCCTTGCCCAGCGCAACTGGTGGACCAGGTACTCGCCGATTCCCATTCGCCCGACGCGGTTCTCGACAACGTACCCGCTCAGGACGTTCTCATAGCCCTTCTGCCTGCACCTGTACCCCAACTGGTAGTCATCGGCCAGATAGTCGGCGACGGCCGCGAAGCCGCCGATATCGCGGAGCGTATCCTTCGATATGAGGATGGAAGCGCCCAACCCGAAACCTATGCCCTCCATGCGCCTTGCAACGAGCACCGAGGGGATGAAATCGACGGCAATCGTCAGCGACTCCAGGGCGCTGCCGACGGAGGCCGGCCTGGACGTCTTATAGAGGGAGGTCACGATCCCGGTCTTTCCGCCCTGCATGTATTCGCCCATTATGCTGCTTAAGTAATCCCTGCCGACGAGCATATCGCTGTCGGAGAGCACGAGCATGGGGTAGCGGGCCGCACCGGCGAGGTTTTGGAGGTTGAGCACCTTCAGGTTGGCGCCGGTCCCGGCGTTGCTCACTACGACGCGGGCGTCGCAGGACGCGGACGCCGCGAGCTGCGAGACGATGGGGAGCGCCGGGTCGTCCGCGTCCCGAAAACCGAAGAGCACTTCGAAGGTGGGATAGTCCTGATCGAGAAAGCTTGCCAGGTTTTCCGCGCACGAGGGGTCCGCGCCCTTTATCGGCTTCAGGATCGAGACGCCGAGGGCGTCTTTGGGCCGGGGTGCGGGTCGTCTTTTCCGCCCGTGACTTCCTGAAGAAATCGAGCACGCAGAAGAGGGAAAGAAGGTGGTAGCAACCCCCCAGTACGACGAGTGCAAAAAGGAGGATGGAAAGGGTCGTTATCATCTCGTCAAAGCCTTCCCAAGACGGGTCCGCAGATAGTACAATAGAGGACCATGAGGCTGCTCATTCTTTACGCCGTTCCAAGGGAGATCGCTCCCGCCTGCCAGGCTGCTCGGACAAAAAGAGAGACTTTCCGGCACGCCCTTCATCCCATTTTTCGCTTCCGCCACCCCGTCCACACGGTCCTGGCTGCCGAGACAGGCGTCGGCGTCGAGAACGCCGGCCGTCTCTTCCTGCGTCTCATGGAGGCCGAAAAGCCCGACGCGGCAGTCTCCCTCGGCTACTGCGGCGCCCTCACCCCCGACGCGGATATCGGCGATCTTGTCTGGGCTTCCCGCGTCTGCCTGATTAAAAGCGGGCACGTGGATACCCTCTCGCTGCCCGACCCCGGAGGCCTCCTGGGGCGCATCCAGGGCCGCCTTTCCATACGGCCGGGGACGTTCTTTACGCTTGCAGGGCCGATGAAGAAAAAGGAGATCGTCCCTTTCGTGCCCGACGGCGCGCCGCTGCCCGTCTGCGACATGGAGACCTTCGCCCTGGCCCGGCACGCAACCGCCGCCAAGCTTCCGTTTTTCGCTATCCGGAGCGTAAGCGACCGCCATGACGAAGACATAGCCTTTGACCCTCAGGCAGTCTGCGACCGCTTCGGCATTTACAAGCCGTACCTCGCGGTCCGGCTCTTCCTCACGAGGCCGGGCCTTCTGGCCCAGCGCGATACGCCTGGGCCGGACATCGAAGGTCGCATCCCGCAGCCTCGCCCTGGCCCTCGACGCCCTGCTCCGCTCACTGTAAGGCCGCCCCCTTTTCGGGAAACGTCATCCCTGCCCGGGTACGACCGCCTCGGGGAAATCCCTCATGTGCGCCTCCAGCGCCTGCGCGGTCGCCGTCTCCCGCAGCCTCGTCCTGATTACCGAAACCAGTATGGCCAGGGGAAGCAGGACGATGAAGATGTCCGCCCAGAGCAGATTATATTCACCGATGTAGAGCGTCATCGACATATTGAACGCCATGACCGAGCAATAAATCGCCGGGCCGAGCAGGTATCTCCAGGGGAAGACCGGGGCGTAAAGGTCTTTGCCGGAGAGGCGGTCGATAAGCTGCAGGACGTAGATCAAAACGAACCCGACGCAAAACCAGCCGATGAAATTCGAGATGGGGACGCCGAAGTAGACGCCTTCTTTCGCATAACCGTACATCAAGCCGAGGAACCACCTGTCGCCCCTCAGCGAGACGGGGTCTATGATGATATCGAGGTACATGAAGAAAAGCGCGCCGAGGAGGCGCGCGCCGAACGAATGCCTTATCTTTCTATTTTCCAGCAGGTAGATGCCGCGGGCCGGGATCGACGGCGCAATAGCGAGAAGGGCCATCGTGTACGACGCGTAGGCGAGGAAGACGAAGCTCATGGAGTCCATGAAAGGCACGCCCAGGACCCACAGCTCCCGGCCCTTCGTCGCGGGAATGTAATAGTAGCTGCCGTACGGGATGCCGTTGTGGATGGACGAGAACTCGGAGACCCATGCGACAACGTATCCCGCGACCGCAAAAAGAAGCGCCCGCTTCACCCCCAAATGGAGCGAGCAGGCGAGCAGATAAGCCAGAAAAAACGCCGCGAAGTAAGGCCTGAGCGCGATGGTCCCCAGAAGCTGGCCGAAAAACGCTTCCATCAGGAGGGGAGCATGTTCCAGAGCATAAGGCGTAGCATCGACCGGGGACGGGTGAAGACCTCGCGCATCGCCGTCGGCTCGAAGCCGCTGTGCACCATGCAATTCGCGCAGCGCACGTCTCTACCCGGCCCGTATGAATCCCAGTCCGTGTTCTTCATAAGCTCGGAAAACGTAGCGAAGTACCTGTCGGTGATAAGGTAGCAGGGCGACTTCCAGCCCAAAGGGTTCCGGGTCGGGCTGCCCCACGGCGTGCATGCCATCTGCCTTTTCCCCTCCAGGAAATCGAGGTACAGGGGGGTCCCGGTCATGGGCAGGCCGCGAAAGGCCCTGCGCATCCGCCTGAATTTTTCTGCCGCCTCTTCCCTCGACGGGAAAATGTTTTCTGAAACACTCTCGTACCCGAACGCGGGCGTCACGAGGATTCCGTCAACGCCGATATTCTTCAGGAGTGAGAAGAGGGCGACAATCTCCTCCGCCTCGCTCTCTCTATAAACGGACGTATTCGTCCATACCCGGAAACCCTTCCGTACCCCTGCCTTTACGGCCTCCAGGCTCGCAGCGAACGACCCTTGCCTGCCCGTTATGCGGTCGTGGGTGGCTTCCATACCGTCGATATGGAAGCTCAAGGTCAGGCGCGGGTCAGGTTTTGTGGCACCGATGAATGAGGCGGCCAGCAGCCCGTTCGTACACAGGTAGACGTGCCGCCTCATGCGGTAAAGTCCCGCCAGAAGAGGCTTCAGGTCCCCGTACAGCAGCGGCTCGCCGCCCGTAACGGTTACCACGGGCGCGCCCGACTCGGAGACGGCAGCCAGGCACTCTGTCGAGGGTGAGGTCCGGCGAGCGCCCCTGCTCATAGAGCCTTATCCTGTCGCAGCCTGCGCAGCAAAGGTTGCACCTGTGCGTGGGCTCCAGCATAAGGACCAGGGGAAATTTTCCCCGGCCGGCAATTGCCTTGCTAACAAAACGGCCCGTAAGGGCTGCGCATAGACCGGGCGAAAAGCGCATCTGCTGTCCTCAGCTTGCTGTATTTTGCATGGTGAATCAGGTATTACCGGCTTTGCTCGTCGTGGCCGTGATGAACGATAGGGCGTCGTCGAGGGCGTCAAGCTGCAAGTTAGTATTCTTGCAAGGGCCTTCCGGTCTTTTATTCGGTATCGCGAGGACGGGTATCTTCTCCGCCACGTCCTTGATCCCGCTGATAAGGTCCCTTTCGCACGCTATGGCAATGATGAGTGAAGGTTTGTACTGCTTGATCGCCTTTCTCGCTTCCTCGCCGCCTGCCGCAGTTACGATTTCCACAGCCCTGCCGTTCGCCCGCTCGACCACCTGGCGCCTGGCGTCCTTCTCCAGGCAGCGGGGCAGAAGGACAAGGAGCGTATCCGTTCGCACTTCCCCGGCGTGGCTCTTCACCATCAGGTTATGGACCTTGATGAACGAGTTGCTTACCCTGTCCTTGCTTATACCCAGTTTTCCTCCCAGCCACATGGTCTTCGAGAGGAGGGACAGGAGGAATTTCGCGCCCCATATATAGGGGAAAATCGATTTCCGGAACTTCAGCAGAAGGGTCGTCTCGACCGCCACAAGGAGAAATACGATGACGGTCAGAAGTATTGTCGACCACCCGATAAGGCTGGAAAGAAGCGGGCTAAACTGCTCGAACCTGGGCTTGGCGAGATACCAGGCTACCTGGAGGCAGGCGAAGAAAATGAGGACGGCCCCGGCAGCGAGCGTAAGGAACGTGCTCAGCTTCTCGTCGATCTCCGCGTCACGCGGATCGCCGTTCCAGTCGAGCCACTCGTCTCCCAGCCTTCTGTCCGGCGGGCCCTTTTTCTTGTCGCGGTCGTTTTCGTTCACGCTCTACCCCCCGCTGAGCGGCCCTTCACAAACCCTTTCCCTATATACCATTCTATTGCCTTCCGGGCCGCACTTTCAACTGAATTCTGCGCCATGCCCAGCTTGCGCACTGCCTTCGAACAGTCAAAAAACATGTAATGGCGCGCCATTCTGACGCCGTCCAGGGGTATGGCGGGCCTCGTCCGGGTCAGTTTCGACACTGCCTCGCTCGCGTGGGCGAGCATAAGCACCGGCGTGTAAGGGAGCCTCCAACGGGGCGGCTCTCTCCCCGTCAGGCCGGCGAGTATCCCCAAAAATTGCTTGAGCGTCAGGTTCGCGTTCCCCAATATGTACCTTTCTCCCGGCGTCCCCGCCTCCGAGGCCCGCACGTGCGCCTCCGCAACGTCCTCGACGTCTACGAAATTGAGGCCCGTATCCAGGTAGGCAGGCATCCTGCCGTTAAGGAAATCGACTATGATCTTGCCCGTCGGCGTCGGCTTCCTGTCCATGGTCCCTATAGGCGCGGTCGGGTTGACGATCACTACCGGGAGCCCAACCGCAGCGAAGTCCCTTACCTCTTTTTCGGCAAGGAATTTCGACCTTTTGTAGTGACCCGTCATATCCTCCAGGCGGGCCTGCGTCTCCTCGTTCGCCGGCGTGCCGTTTTTCGCGGCCGCCAGCACGCCCACCGTGCTCGTATAGACCACCTTCGAAACCCCGGCGGCAAGGGCCGCCCGCATCACGTTGACGGTGCCCCCCACATTGATATCGTACATGCTGCCCGGATCGGGCACCCAGAGCCGGTAATCCGCCGCGACGTGATAGACCTCGTCGCAGCCCTTCTCAGCCCTGCATACTGCGTCGTAGTCGCGAAGGTCCCCTATGACGGGCTCTACTTCCAGGGCCAGAAGCTCCGACACGTCTGCGCCCTCTCTTGCCAGGGCGCGCACGGCCAGCCCTTTCTTCCTGAGCGCATTCGCCACGTGGTATCCGATGAAACCGGTTGCCCCCGTGACTAAGGCACGCTTCATTATTCCTTCTCAGGCTCGTTCGAGGGGAATGCGCCCGTTTGGACAACCGAGAGGAACCGGCCCAGGGCCATGCAGGGGAAGCAGTTCCGGTAATTATGATACTTTATCATAAAGTGCTTCGGAAAACCTGTGGCGGTAAAGTCTTCCTCCTCCCAGGTCCCGTCCGGCGCCTGCGTGTCGAGCAGGAACCGCACACCCTCGGCCGCTTCCGGACACGCGGCTTCTCCGGCCGCTATAAGGCCCATCAACACCCAGGCGGTCTGTGACGCAGTGCTCTTCCAGCTCATCCTCGCTCTCGGGTTCGTATAGGATTCGCAGGCCTCGCCCCATCCGCCGTCCGGGTTCTGCCACCTTTTCAGCTCATCTACCGCCCTTCTCACGTAGGGCTTCGTCATGTCTTCGCCTATGGAGCTCAAGCCGGCAAGGACCGACCACGTCCCGTACAGGTAATTGACGCCCCACCTGCCCCACCAGAGGCTGTCCTTCTCCTGCGTTTTCATGAGGAACTTTATGGCGGCCCTGACTACGTCATCGGAGAGGGAATAGCCGGCGCAGCCGAGCAGCTCAAGGACGCGCCCGGTGATATCGGGCGTGCTCGGATCGATCATGGCCTCGAGGTCACCGAACGGTATCTGGTTGAGCACATCCACGTTGTTGTCTACGTCGAAAGCGCCCCATCCTCCGTCTTTCCCCTGCATGCCGAGCACCCAGTCTATGGCCCTTTTGTAATTCTCTGACGTGAGGAACTTCTCCCGGTCGCATTTGTTGAGCAGCATGAGCACTACGGCCGTGTCGTCCACGTCCGGGTACCAGTTGTTGACGAACTCGAAGGCCCACCCGCCCGGCTCCAGGTCGGGTCTCTTTACGCTCCAGTCGCCCTTCTTGAATATCTGCTTGTCGGCCAGCCACCGGCATGCGCTTTCCATAGCGGGATTGTCTCGCTTCAGGCCCGAAGAGGTGAGGGCAAGCGCGGTAAGGGCCGTGTCCCACACGGGGGAGATGCACGACTGAAGGAGCATCTCGTCCTCCCGCTCGATGGTGAACCTTTCCAGCGCGTCAAACCCTTTCTTGACGGGCTCATAGGAAAGGTCGTGCCCCTGAACGAGGAGGGCTAGGATGGAGTTGACCATGGCCGGCTGGATGCCGCCCCAGTCGCCGGTTTCTTCCTGGTGCTCGCGCACCCAATTCAACGCCTGCTTCAGGCCCTTTTCTCTGAACGACCTCAGTTTGCTTTCCTCCACCGCCTTAATCAGCCGGTCGAGCTGGCTGAAGAAGCGCTTCCAGGAAAGCAGGGGCTCACGCTTCTTGTGCGCCTTGCCCTTCGGGTCCTGCGCGAACAGCTCCTGCACGCCCCGGCTGCCCTGCACCGCCCTTACGGGTTTGGCGTCCAGGACGATAGACAGCGGGACAAACGTGGCCCGCGCCCAACTGGAGAAATTATATATGTTGATAGGGAACCACGGGGGCAGCAGCACGATCTCGACGGGGACCGAGGGGATGGCCTTCCAATCGTACTGTCCGAAGAGGCCAAGGAATATCTTCGTGAAAAACCTCGTCTCCGACGGACCGCCGCACGCCATTATAAACTCGCGGGCACGGGTCATGCGCAAATCGTGTGCAGGCACGCCGGCCAGTTTAAGGGCGAAGTACGCCTCTACGCTGGTGCTGATGTCGCCCTTGCCGCCTTTGTATATCGCCCACGTCCCATCGGGTCTTTGCTGCCTGAGGATATAGTTCGCTATCTTTACGTCCCGCTCGTGGTCGACGAGCCCGGCGAAATGGAGAAGCATCAGGTATTCCGCCGTTATGGTCACGTTCGATTCCAGCTCGAACCACCAATAACCTTCTTCGTTCTGGTTGCGGATGAAATACTCGGCCGTCCTGTCGACTGCTTGCGACACCCGGTTTACAAAATCGCCGGTGTCTACGCCTTCGGGTCTGATATCAGATCCGTTCGACAGGCGACTGACATTATCGATGAGCATATGCAAAGAGGTCCTCGCTAAAGTACGCTATTTCACTATTAACGCATTGGGCTTTCCGGCCCCCGGTCTTCCAATGACACGCTCCTCGGCGTCTTTGTATGGGCCTGCGCAGTCCGTTGACGGCCCTCTTCCATCGCGACAAGCGCTGTTCCTATAACGATCACGATGATACCCGTCCACCGCAGCAATGATATCTGCTCCTTCAGGAACACCTTGGCCAGAACCGCAGCAAAGAGATAGGAGAGCGCGGTAAGGGGCATGACGTAGCTCAGGTCCGCCCAGGAGAGCGCCAGGAGATAGAGAAAAAAGAAGCAGGCTGCGAAAAATACCCCGATGAGCACGATCGGGTTCGTAGCCACGAGTGCAAACCACCTGAAGAACGACGCGTTTTCCAGACCGATCTGCTTCATGCCGAAACTGAGAAACGACTCTCCAATCGCCGTGCAAATAGTTGCGATCAAAACCACCACTAATGTTTTCATGCAGGCGCTGCTCCTTCCGCAGCCGACCCCAGGTATCCCCTCGGATCCGAAAGCGCTTTAAAGCCGACCGGCGTGAGGCCGAGGGCTTTCAATCTGTCCCTTACCCTGCCCGATCTTACCGCCTCGGCCTCCAACGAACCGCCGGGGGTTGCCGTATCGGGATGTAAATATATCTCGCTCGTCGCGCCCCGCAGATGCGGCAGGACGGCGAGCAGGTAGCCCTCGCCTATACTTCCCGACCCTGAAAGCCCGAAAACGTTGTCTGCCGCGCTGAGTCCCAGCCCTTGCGCAATCCGCAGGCAGCGCACCGCAAGGAGCCTGAACACGAGCCAGGCAACGAACGCCCGTGCATCGAGCCGCGGCCCGTGCAGCCGAACGACAAAGCTCAAAGGCTCTCTCGGTATCCTTAACCAGGCGATGTCCCTTTCGGCCGCCTGTCTGGCGATGATATCGAACAGGACAGGATGCATGTGAAGGTGATGGTGGCAGTCCACATGCGCAGGGCGGATGCCTGCCGCCTCTATCTTGTCGAACTGCGCCTTCACCTCCGCCTCTACCTGGCCGGCTATCGACCTTCTCAACCTCCAGTACGCGACCCCGGCCCTGAATGGGGTGCGCCGGAAAAAACCTTTTTCATCGACAAGGTCCGGGACAGCCGAACGGGGCAGCACGGAGCGGCAGTCGGACAGCGTGACGTGGAGCCCTACCGAAAGTTCCGGCGTCCGGCGGGCAATGGAGACCGCCTCGCCGAAGGCGTCTCCGCCTGCCATTATGCTTGCCGACGTAAGCACGCCCAGGCCGCAGGCAGCCAGGACAGCCCGGTTGAGGGAGCCGGAGCGGCCGAAATCGTCGGCCGTCACTACGAGATATCTTTTATCGGCTGACGTCGTAGCGACCGCCTCTAACCCTTTCCGCCATGCCGTCTTCCATTCACGCAGCAGCCTTTCGTTTTGCCATGAAAGAAAAAAATTCTCTCCCCTCCCTGATCCGCCGGACAAACTCGTGCCTGTCCTTCAGCATATCTTTGAGAATGCGTATGATGGGGCCGGGTCTCAGGTAGAAGCGCCGGTAGAAAAGCTCGACTGCATCGAATATCTCTTCGCTCGAAAGCCAGGGGTACGACATGACGGAATTCTGGATCCCGTTCGTCACCAGCCCCGCGCCTTCTCCGGTGAGCCACCCTTCACTCCTCGCCTGGTCGTAAAGCACCGTTCCGGGATAGGGGGCGGCAAGCGAAACCTGTAAGCTGTAAGGGTCGATCTCCCGCGCGAATTCCATCGTCTCCGCCATGGTCTCCCGCGTCTCGCCGGGGAGCCCGAGGATGAACGTGCCGTGGATATGAACGCCCGCCTTTGCGGCCGCCTTTGCGAACTTGCGCGCGCCCTCCGAGGCTGACCCCCTTCCTGATGTTGTTCAGGATCTTCTGGTTGCCCGATTCGAAGCCGACGGTCAGCAGGCGCAGCCCGTTCTCCTTCAGCACGTGAAGCGTCTTTTCCGACACGTTCGCCCTTGCGTTGCAGGACCAGGTGATGCCCAGGTCGCCTAACTTGCGGGCGATATCTTCGAGACCGGGGATGGTCGGTCAGGGTGTCGTCGTCGAAAAAGAACTCTTTCAGCCTGCGGGAAGAGGCTCTTGGCGAGGGACATCTCTTCGAAGATGTTGTCTGCGCTCCGCACCCTGTAGACGCCTCCCCCTATTGTCTGCGGCCAGAGGCAGTACGTGCAGCGGCCCCGGCAGCCGCGCCCGGCATAGACCGAGACATAAGGGTGCTTGAGATACCCTATGAAGTAATTCTCTACCTTAAGGTCCCTGGCGTAAACCTGACGTGACAAAAGGAAGGCGGTCCAGGTCCTCGATAAGCGGCCTGCGACCGGTGTTTTCGAAAGACCCGTTTGACCGGAAGACGATGCCCGACACGTCGCGCAAGCGGCTTCTCCTTCGCGATCTCGACGACTGCGTCATCGAACTCCCCGACGGCCACGAAATCTACCGCAGGCGCATTCTTCAGGCTTTCTTCAGGGAAAACCGTTACGTGGGGCCCGACCATACCCACCGTGACGCGCGGGTATGATTCTTTGAACGTCCGGGCCAGCGCCGCGTCGTGCTCGAACGTAGCCGTGCCCGTGTGTATGATGATCAGCTCGTAGCCTTGCGCAGCTGCGGACCGTCTCCTCGCGCGTCATGCCGTCGGCCGACGCATCGAGCAGCCTCGATTCTTCGATCATTCCCGCAGGGTAGGCAAGCCAGGTGGGGTACCAGAACGAGCGGACTTCGCGGCACGCCTGATATCGCGAGCCTGCACTACCGTCGAAGCCCTTGAAAGAGGGTGGATTGAGTAAAAGGGTTCGCATTTTTATAAATAGACTCTAAGCGTCTCCAACTCACGCTGTTGCCCGGCCGGCTTACTCTCTTAATTTTCATCATCTTGCAATATTTCGTCAACCAGTATGGCCAAAAACCGATGCGGGACAACACATTTGGCCATCTCTTCTTCCCGGTAGCACGAGGCACGGGACGAAGTATATCCGCATATTTTATTTCAGTTTATGAAGAGTGTCAACGAAAAACGGGCAAAACGGGCCGTAAAAAGAGGGTTTGCGGGATTGGGGCGGCATGATCTTGATCGGTCCCGGGCCTGTAATCGTATTCACTCCACAGAACGGGGTTGCCTCCTCTTGCGGCCCCGTTCCAGCGTCTCCGGCAGAAAACAGAGAACGACGACGCCCATGAGATTGATTACGCACGTGATGGCGAGGCCCGTCGTGAGGCCGTGGGCCTTGCCTATATAGCCTATCGTATAAGGGGCGAGTACGGCGCCTATGCGCCCCGCGTTCCAGCAGAAACCGCCCGCGTAGGCGCGCAGGCCTTCGGGAAAAAGCTCCGCGTAGTATGCGCCCACGGCCGCCGCAACGCCGCTCACGCCGACGCCCACCACCCCGCCCCAAAGAAACAGAAAAAGCCGTGTTGCGGGAGACGATGAAGACCGCGACCGAGAGGGAGACGAGGAGGAAGGCGGCCATCATCGCGGGACGCCGCCCGACCTTGTCCGCCATTACGCCGAAAAGCTGGAAGCCCGCGAACATGCCTGCGTACATGAACAGGGAGAAATCGGCCATAGCGGAGAGGGAAAGCCCCTCTCCATCACCAGGAACGTAGGCACCCAGTAGGCCACCCCCCAGTACCCGGCGAGGTTGAAGAAGCTCACCAGGGTGGCGAGTATCGTGGTCTTTATTAATTTCTTCTCGAAGATGGCGCCGATGCCGACGCCTTTTTCTGTCCGGCTTTGGCGCGCCGCTCGGCGATTGCCCTTTTCCGGCAGGGATGAGCCGGGCGACGACCAGGGCAAGGGGCATCGAGCAGGCCCCCGCGAGGAAAAGGAGACGCCAGTTCAGACCGAGGGCCAGCCTCCCCACGAGGGACGCGCCACCGCGCCGACGGCGAAGCTGCTGTAAACGAAGGATGCGGCCCTTGCGCGGAAGGCAGGCGCCCAATGCTCCGCTACGAGGGCGGAGCACGGCCCCCAGAGGCCGCCGATGGCGAGGCCCGTGAAAAACCTGAGGACCATCCACTGCCCCCAGGTCGAGACGAGCACAACCGCCGCCATGCCTGCGCCGAGCCAGACGAGAGACAGGATAAGGGCGAATCGGCTGCCCCTGTTCTCCGCGAGCAGCCCGAAGACCACCGAGCCGGCTATCGCGCCGAGCATGGTGGCCGACCCCAGCAGCCCGCCTTCAGGCAGCGAGATGGCAAGCACCTTGAGCAGGACGGGCATGGCGATGGCCATGACGATCAGGTCGTAGCTGTCTATGAGGTATGAAAAAAAGCCCGCCCAGAGTACGCGCCACCGGTATGGGGTCCCCGTCGCCGGGCAGGCCGTTCCGTCTGTTGCGCTCATCCCGTTCTCCTTTGTGAAAGGGGGCTTTTCAGGAAAAAAGCCGCCGGCACATACCAATGCCTGCGGCCTTTTATGCGACTTGCATTCTCTGCTTCCCTGCGCCGGCATTATCCGACAGGTTCAAGGGGTCATCCCGCGCCTGGCGCGGGGTTTCTCAGCCGCTTTAAGCTCCCCCAGCACTATGTGTCGTTATACTTTACAACACCTTCCTGTCAGGAATCAAGAAATCCGCTATTCTACGCCTATCATTACATTGCTGGCCTTGATTACGGCGTATGCCGCCATCCCTTTCTTCAGCCCCAGGTTCTCCACGGCCCCGTTTGTGATGATGGAGACGACGATCGCCCCTCCCTTCAGCTTGAGGGTCACTTCCGAGTTTACCGCCCCTTTCTTGATCCCTGCGACGGTCCCTTGCAGCACGTTCCTCGCGCTTAACTTCATCCGGCACCTCCTTAGACAGGGCATCGATACGGCAGCCGCTGCCGACAGTCGTTTAATACATGTTAATACGTTTGATGCCGGTACGCAACACGCGACGGGACAAAGGTGCATCTATGAAGGAACATTATCGCTGCCTTCGCCGTCAAAGCAACCAAGGCGGCCCGCCAGTTCGCCCTTGACAGCAGCAGGGGCGATTCGATAGAATTGACAGTGCCGATGAGCGCATTCAAGATCGCGTACAAGGTGTGGCTCGATTGCGGTGGAAAGGCCTTCGGGGAGGGACCGGACAGGCTGCTGCAGGGGGTGGAGGCGACGGGGTCGCTTCATAAGGCCGCAGCCGACATGAAGATGTCCTACAGGAAGGCCTGGCTCATGCTCCGCACTATGGAGCAGCGCCTTGGATTCACCCTTCTCGAGCGCAAGGTGGGCGGCGTCTCGGGAGGAGGATCAAGACTGACCGAGGAGGCGCGCCTCTTCATGCGGCGCTACGAGACGTTCCGCAAGGAAGTCGAAGAGAGCCTCCAGCAGATATGCCGTAAGCATTTCGGCTGAAAGGACCGTCCCGGTCGCACCATCATTAAGGAGGACATATGAATATCGCAACGAACCTGGAACAATCTGCGCTCTTTTTCCCCGGCCGGGCGGCGGTCCGGGAAGGCGGTCGGGAGATGACCTACGCCGAGCTTAACGAGCGGGCCAACCGCGTTGCAACGGGCCTTATAAAGATGGGGCTTGAGCCGGGTCAATTCGTCGCCCTCTGCGCGCCTAACTCGGCCGAATGGATCGTCTTCTATTTCGGCGTCCTTAAGGCAGGCGGCGTAGCCGTCACCCTCTCCGCGCAGCTTATGGGCGACGAGCTTCGCAACCTGGTGACCCATGCAAAGCCGAAATTCATTTATATAGCCGAAAGCAAGCTCCCCGAAATGGAAAAGGCCCGTGCGGCGGGCGGGGTCGAGAAGGTGATCTGCGAGGGCGGCGACATAAGCGTGGGCCGTCTGATGGAACTCGGTACAACCTCGTTCAGCGCGGTCAAAAGGGAGCGTACCGACACGGCCGCCATACTCTATACGGGCGGCACGACGGGGGTGCCCAAAGGAGCCTTGCTAAAGCATGAAGGCGTCCTGTTTTCCGCCTACAGCATCGCCTACTACGAGCGGTCTACGCAGAACGACCTGGCCTTGTGCTTTCTACCCTTCAACCACGTTTTCGGCCAGATGCACATCATGAACTCGACGATCTTCAGCTCCGGCTGCCTGGAGCTCCTGCCCGCCTTCGACATGGACCAGGTGCTCGACATCCTGAAGGAAGGCCGGGTGACAAAGTTCTTTTCCGTTCCCACCATTTATATCCGGCTCCTCAGCCTGCCAGACCTTAAGGATCGGCTCGGGCCGCTGCGCTACTGCTTCTCCGCCGGCGCATCGATGGCCCTGGAGATCGTCAAGCGGTGGAAAGAGCGGACAGGCATCACCATAGCCGAGTCCTACGGCATGACCGAATGCATGCCCATTACCTTCAACCATTTCTACCCGGACAAGCACGTCGCGGGGACGGTCGGGCAGAGCTGCTACGGGGTGGAGGTCGAGATAAGGGACGTCCAGGGAAAGACACTCGGAGCAGGGCGAACAGGGCGAAATCTGCGTGAAGTCGCCCGCAGTGATGAAGGAGTACCTGAACAACCCCGCCGAGACGGCCTGCCGCATCTGGCCGGGCGGCTGGCTCAGGACGGGCGACATCGGCGTCTTCAACCCCCAAGGCTATCTCTCCATAGTGGACCGCCTCAAAGACCTCGTCATAACGGGCGGAGAGAACGTCTACCCCAGGGAGGTGGAGGAGGCGCTTTACGGCTGGCCCGACGTTGAGGAATGCACGGTCCTCGGCCTGCCCGACAAGGAATGGGGCGAGCGCCTTGCGGCCTTCATCGTCCCGAAGGCGGGGGCCACCCTGGAAACCGACAAGATCAAGGCGTACCTCAAGTCCAGGTTGTCGCCCTTCAAGGTGCCCAAGGAGTATATAACGGTCAAAGAGATGCCGAAAAGCCCCGCAGGGAAGATATTGAAGCGCGAGCTGAAGCAGTCCTATACGGGAGGCGCGGGCGGCAAAAAGGCTGACAGGCAGGCAAGACTTACAGGGGTTTGATGGACGGGGTTTTTATGAGGCAGCGACCTGGGGCCATGCGATCTGGATGATCTCGTAAGTCCGCTCGCCGCCCGGGGCCGAAAAGCTCACCTCGTCCCCGACCTCTTTTCCCATGAGGGCGCGGCCGAGGGGGGAGCTCATCGATATCCTTCCCTTTTCCAGGTCCGACTCGAAAGGTCCTACCACCATGTAGACGACCTCTTCATCCGTGTCGAGGTTCTTCAGGAAGACGCGGCCGCCGAAATCGACCTTGCCGTTGGGGTTCTGCTTTATCTCCGCCACCTCGCACTGCTTGAGGGTCTCTTCCAATTCCCCGATCTTCTTCTGCATGAACTGGTATTCTTCTTTCGCGGCCTCGTACTCGGCGTTCTCCGATATGTCGCCGTGCGCCCTGGCCTCTTCTATGGCCGTCAATATTTTGGGCCGCTTGGTGTTCCTCAGGAACTCAAGGTCCTTCTTCAGGTTGTCGTAACCTTCGCGCGTCATGGGATACTTCATTGCGTCTCCAATGCTCGGTGGATTATCCGGTGGAGTTATATTTTTAATATATTTTGGGCAAATTTTCAATACCCCCCCAGCCCCCGCAGAGGTGTCCTTGAATGCGGACCTCCTTTGTGCTATGTTTATAGGCTAATTGAAGGAGGGACCATGCCGTCGAACACGAAGATCACCGAGATGAAGAGGAAGAGAAAGAAGGGCAATCTCGGCAAGAAGAGGAAGAAGGCCCAATCGAAGCAGTCCACACCTACTTTCCCTATCCATACTGAAGAGAACGCCTGACCGGCGCGCGCGCGGCGCGCAGCGGCGGCAAGTCCGCATCGAGGCATAAAAAACCGCATATGCGCGGATGAGGCGGCCCATGAGCTTAAGCTACGAGATAGGACCGATCAGACCGCCCAGCGAGGCATACAGCCTGCTCGTCCGCTTCACCCGGAACTGCCCCTGGAACAAGTGCGAGTTTTGCCACCTCTATAAAGGCCAAAAGTTCGAGCGAAGGCCCCTCGCCGAGATAAAGCGTGACATCGACACGATAAGGGCGTTAAGGGACAAGGTTTACGCCCTTTCGCAGCAGAGGGGAGAAGGCGGGCGCATCTCGCAGGCAGCTTCGTCAGGGAGATATTCTCCAATCCACGATACGACGACTATTTCCGGACGGTCGCCTATCTGGACGCACTCCGGCGGCGAACCATGTCTTCATCCAGGACGCCAACTCCCTCGTCATGAAGAAGGACGACCTGGTCGATGCCCTCGACTATCTTAAACAGGCCTTCCCTACCGTGGACCGCGTCACGTCCTACTGCCGCTCCCAGACAATCGCCCAGCTTTACAGCGTGGACGATCTCGCGCGCCTTAAAGACGCGGGCCTGAGCAGGCTTCATATAGGCATGGAGACGGGCGACGATTTCCTGCTGCGCTATATGCACAAGGGCGTCACCAAGGAGCAGCACGTAACGGCGGGGCGGCGCGTCAAAGAGTCGGCATAGAGCTTTCCGAGTACGTCATAGCCGGCCTCGGCGGAAAGAGGTGGCAGCGGCAGCACGCCCTGGATACTGCGGACGCCCTCTCGATAATCGACCCCGATTTCATCCGCATACGCACGCTCAAGATGATGAGGAGCATGCCCCTTTTCAAAAAAGTGGAGAGCGGCGACTTCATTATAGAGCGCGATGAGGAAATCCTGGAAGGACTGAGGCTTTTCATCGAAAACCTCCACGATACGAGGGCCGTCATCAAGAGCGACCACATCCTGAACCTACTAGAGGAGGTGGACGGTAAGCTCCCCGAGGACAAGGAGCGCATCCTCTCCGTCATCGACCGCTATTTCGAGCTTAACGAGGAGCAGCGCCTTGTCTATCGTATGGGCAGAGGGCGGGCCTTTACAGAGGCACGGGCGACCTGGCCGACGAGGCGACTTACGCCAAGGTGAAAAAAGCAATAAAACAGATGGAGGCCCAAGGCCCCCGGCTCTGTCGAAGCGCACCTGTCCCTGCTGCTTGAAGAATATATCTAATCTCTGCCAACCGGTTTTCTCTCTAACGCCCTAGCCCGCTTTAACCACTTCCTCTTCGCATACCACCGGTAGATGCAGATACGCCTGGATAAACTGGGATATGTTCATCGACCACCAGACCGAAACCGCCCCGAACCCCAGGACGACGATGAATAAGATACGCGAGCGGTATCCTGACAATCCAGATGCCGAAAGCGACCCGTATCAAGACGTTCCTCGTGTCGCCGGCGCCGCTCAATCCCCCGCCCAGGATCGCCCCGCACGCCATGAACGGCTCGCTGATCATCGCGATCTTCAGGTAGCGCACGCTTTCCTTGACGACAATGGGGTTCCGGGAGAGAAGGGAAGCGATCCATTGCGCGTTGAGGATGACGATCGCTACGAGGATAGTCACCACGCAGACACCGACGAAGGCGGTCACGAGGCCGCTCCTGTACGCCTCGTCCTGTTTTTTCTCGCCCAGAAAGTTCCCCACGATCACGGCGTTTGCCATATTGAAGGCGAAAGCGGGCAGGTAGATCGCAGATTCGATGCGCAGGCCGGCGGTCAGGGCGGCCAGTATCTCCACCCGGTTCTCCGGCAGGGCGCTGATGATCAAAAAGAGCGTGATGCTGCCGAGCTGCCAGAGCACCTGGAGCGCGCCCATAGGCCACCCTACGTCGATGATGCGCCTGACCGTGCTTTGCGACCAGGCCTTGACGCCGGTGGCCAGCCTGCGGACATATGCCAGGTTGACAATGCAGCCTAAGAGCGCAGCGAAGGCAGTGGCCAGCGCAATCCCCCTGTAGCCGAGGGGTGTAAAAAAGACAAAGGTTATGTTCAGGACGATATTGACGGCGCAGACTGCGGCCATCGTCCTTAAGGAGACCATGATCCTGTCGCACGACCGCAGTATCCCGTTTGCGTTGATAAGCAGATACTCGAAGAGGAGGCCCGCCGAATATATGCGGACGAGAGGTATGCAATAAGGTTTGAGCTGCCTGGGGATATTGAGGAGCCTTATCAGCTCCGGGGTAAAAAGGATGCCGACGACGGCGACGAACGCGCCCGATGCGCAGGTGAGCGCCATTGAAGATACGATCGCCGCAGTCAGCCGGTCCTTATCACCCTCGGTGTAGAGGCGGCTCACGACGGAAACCGCGCCGACCGTCAGGGCGTTGGCGACAACGATGAACATGAAATAGACCTGGATAACGAACCCGTAGGCCGCCTGTACGTCCTTGCCGACCCTGCCCGCAACGTAAACGTCAGTCAGGCCGATAAGGAACTCGAACGACATAATGAGCGTCATCGGCCAGGCGACGTGCCAGCTCCGCGCGATAAGCTCGCTTATGCCCGCTCTGCCTTCCGGGCGTCTCCAGTCGAGTCTCCTTGCCGCTCTTTTCGAGATCGTCCATGGCTCCTGAAGTCTATATTATTATATGCGTAAAGAAGGGCAGGCGCGAAGTGGAAAGGTCTCTTATTTCTTCCCGCGCCCCCCTGCTGCGGCCCGCGTTGCGTAGCGCGGCAGAAAAACGAATTTCAGCACGAGTCCGATGACCAGCATGGCCACGCTGAGAAGCTGGCCCATGGTAAAAAGACCGAGGATATATCCCACCTGCACGTCCGGCTCCCTGAACATCTCGCAGAAAATGCGGAACAGCGGGTAGAATATCAAAAAGACCGCGAAAACGTCCCCTTCGTTTTTCTTCCTTGTCCGGTACAACCACAGGATGACGAAAAGGACGACGCCTTCCAGGAGGGCTTCGTAAAGCTGCGAGGGATGCCTGCCCACGTTGCCGCCCTCGGGGAAGGCCATGGCCCACGGTACGTCCGCCGGCCTGCCGTACAGCTCGCCGTTGATGAAGTTCCCTATCCTTCCGAAGAATATGCCTATGGGCGCGGTGGGGATGATAAGGTCCGCCATGGTCAGGAAAGAGAGCCCCCTCCGGCGCATCGCCCAGTAGCCCATGATGAACGTACCGGCGGCCCCGCCGTGAAAAGACATGCCGCCGTGCCAGAGGACGAAAATCTCCAGGGGATGCTCGATATAGAACGGCAGGTTGTAAAAAAGGACGTAGCCCAGGCGCGCGCCGATGAGCAGCCCCAGCACCAGGTAGAAGTAAATATCGTCTATCTGTGCCTTCGTGACCCCTTTCGGCGAGCGCCGCGCCTGATAGACCACGAGGAAATAGGACGACGCGAAGCCCAGGACGTACATCATGCCGTACCAGCGGACGGCAAAGGGGCCTATCCTGAATATCTCCGGCGGTATATGGGGATAAGGGATCAAAGCTTATTGACCTCCAGCATCTTCCACAGGTCGGCGGCCTGTCTGAAGACCAGGCCGTTGATGCCCATGCCCGCTGCGGACGCTACATACTCTTCCGTGTCGTCGATATAGAAGACCTCGTCCCTTCTTACGTCGCACTTCTCGAATATGGCGTCATATATCCGCCGTTTAGGTTTTTTTGCACCTACTTCGAAGGAGAGTATCCATTCGTCCATGACGTGCACGATGGGGTAGCGCTCGATGATATGGGCGAAATGAAGCTCATTCGTGTTGCTCAGGAGAAAGAGGGGAAAGCCCTTCGCCTTCAGGTAGACGATGATCTCGTTGACTTCCATGTCCTCCCGGAAGATGTTGTTCCATATCTCCTTGAAGTCGTCGAATCCAAGGGAAAGGCGGTAGCGCTCCTTCAAATTGAGAAAAAACTCCAGGGACGATGAGTTGCCCTCTTCGTAGCCGTTGATCGACCCGTCTTTAAGGTCAAAAAGGTACGAGAAAATGTCGGAAGGGGTGCACGCGCCCTTTGCCTCCGAGCAGGCGTAGAGCTTATGTGCTATCTGCCGGTGGTCGAATGGCAGGATCACGTTCCCGAGGTCAAATACAAAGAGCTTTATCATGGATGAAAACCTTATCCGGGCGCAGCGGGCCGTATAGATCGAAGGGGTCGCACAGGTGCTGCCACCCGCAGATATGGACGAGGCGGGCAGGTGCGGGCGCGTGGCCCCGCATTATGCCTGCAATCGCCCTGCTCATGTGCCTGTCCCGCAAGCGCATCTCCCTGGTGTAGGAAAACGCCCTTACGCCTTTTTCAAAGAAAAGCCTGGCGATGGCCGCCTGGAAGGAGACGCCGCCGGGCATAGGGTGCGCCAGGAGCCTGGCCAGGTTCTTCCTGGAGACGAGCTCTTCCATCCGGGCGAGGCGCGCGCAGGAGAAACGGTCAACGTCTATAGGGAAGACGTGAACGCCGTGCCTCGCGCAATAATCCGAGGCAGACGCGAACTCGAAAGGAGGGTCGATATACGACAAAACCGCCTCCAGGCCGGCCTCGTCGACGGCCCGTCCCTCCTGTCTCAGCTCCTCCACCGTGGAGATCACCTTCCCTTTGAGGGCCTCTCCCTTCGACCGCCTGTATTCGAGCCCATAGCGCGAAACCTCAACAGTGACAGCGTCGGGCCGCGCGGATTCGAGCCAGCCGGGAAGGAGGGTCCTGCCCAACGTGTCCCCATGGATGACGCCTATCATGATAAATTGATTCTCACCCGGCCGGGCGTATGGAGCGCTCATGTTGAGATGCTAGAGTACCATGCCGGAAAAAGGCTGTCAAACAAGGGGGCAGGCAGTAACGCACGCGGAGGCGCGCGTATTCCGTGCTCACGAATTGCTTTACTTTGGCCGCCTGTTTGTTGTTAAAATGAGGGAGCAAGGCGACCCGAGGCCGAAAGTCGTTCAGAGGGATAGTATTAATGGACAGTGAGAAGCCTTCACAATTCGATAATCTGCCTGTTGAAGGCTGGTTCTGGGAGCTTGTCAGGAGAGACGCGCGATTCAGAAAGCGGTTCGCGCAGATGGAGGAGGCCGTGCAGGCGCATGCCGCCTCCCGCCTCACCGGTGACGACTACGGCCGCGCCCTGAAAAACTACCTGGCCCACCTGCGCAGATACGGCATAGAGACATTCTCCCTGCCCGGCCCTGAAGATCGGAAAAACTTCGCGGCCCTCGGCTTCTACCTTATCCTTCCCCAGCCCGGAAAAGAGCAGCTCCTAGCAGTGCCGAGGCCCGACGTGCCGTATACGGGCTTCGGTCACGGCCCGAAGCCGACCCCGCGCAAAATCGACAGGCCGGAAAAGGTCTTCGACCGCGACCGTATCAGGAAGCTCCTCGCAAAATACGACCTTCTCGAAAAGAAATAAGCAGCCCGGAAAAAACTGCCTGTCTGCACAGCAAGCCCATCTGCACCCTTTTGCCCAAGCACAATAACTATCGCGAATATGGGGCCGGTACGAAAGATGCATCAGTGACGAAATCGGGTCGCCGTACCGGGGGTCAGGGGCAAAGGGCGGCGGCCCGAAACAGCATGGCGCGCCAAGGATAAACCGGCCTGCTGTGACATGGTGCGGACACCGGGCGTGGTGTCGGTTAAGCGAACAGGCTGTAACGCTTTCGGACGTTTTTCGGCTTTACATCCGGAAGGTCCGGGGCGAGGCGGAAGGGGTAAAGCGGGGTAGAGTCATGAAAGTCACCGAGGTACGCGTCCACCTGACGGCTGAAGAACATGTACTGGCTTACGTATCCATAGTCCTCGACGACTCCTTCATCATAAGGGACCTCAAACTGATAGAGGAAAACGGCAAAATAATCGTGGCGATGCCGAGCAAAAAGATGAGGGACGGCGGATACAGGGACACCGCCCATCCCCTCAACCACGAGACACGGCAGATAATCGAGGCCCGGGTGATCGAAGCCTACAGGGAGGAAGTCGATAAGGACAGGGAATGCGCGAAGGATGCAGCCGGCGGGTAGGGATGCAGGCCGCGAGGCGCTACAGGTCGTAAAGCGAGCGTATGCGGAGCGCCGAGCGGGGAGGCTCACCGGGCTTTGCCCGGTGAGGGGGTGCTGAACCCCAGTAATTGCATGCAGCCGGCAGGTAGGGGAAGGCAGCAAGCTACAACAAGTCTAAAAAGGCAGGCGGCCTGATTGCGCCTGCACCAATCTTCCTTTGAAAAGGGGGAATTCCCGTGAAAACCAGGTTAATGGGTCTGGCAGCCCTGGCGTCTGTTACTCTCGTTACGCTCGTCCTGGTCTCCGTCGTTGCGCGCGGGGCGACGCAGGCCCATGACAGGCGGCCGGGCGAGCAGCTCGTGGTGCGGAATATCGTTGCAGGCCAGGACATCACGAGCCACGAGTGGGGCATGGTCCGCCTGGAGATAGGCATCGAGAGGAAGGGGGCGCCGAACAGCGGCAAGAGGGCGAAGGCGCGGCGGAGCCCGCTGAAGATCAAGGTGGACAACAAGGAAGTGGACTGCTACGTCGTCGGCTCATCGACGGGGTACGAGGGCAAAAAAACATACGCGTATAAAACCGTAGCGATCCGGTTGGGCCCCCAGCCGGGCCCCAGGGTGATCACGGTACTTCACGACGGCCTTACGAAGAGCATACCCGTCAACTACAGTCCTTCCGGCCAGCTCGAGTTCACGAACCTCTACGACCGCCAGGCCGTCTTCGGAAAGAAGCCGGTAATTATAAACTGGTTCGGCTGCTACCTGGCGAAGGAGAGCGTCAAGGTCAGCATAAACGGAGAAGCGCTGCCGTCGGCAACAATGGAGAACCCGCCTGACGCGCCCGAGCTGCTGGCCGGCCGCATACCCGCGACCGAGCGGCTCACACAGGGCGCCAACAAAATAAAAATAGAGGCCCTCGACGTCAAAGGCGCAAAATTCAAGAAAGAGCTGGTCATGCAATATTATCCGGAGAACAGGGTCCCCATAGGCGATGAGTTCGCCGTCAGCCTCGGCATGGAGGACCCGAAGACCGGGCCTTACCACGACGTAACGGTCGAAGGCGCGAGCGTAGTCAAGACGGGCGAGACGGGCCTCAGGCCGGGACCGGAGAGGATGGGAGGGCAGACGGTCGTCCCGCCGGGCAAGGTTGTCCTTGCCTGGTTCAAGGCGGTAGGTCCCGGCGAAACCGCAATCTCGACCAAGGTGAAGCAGTATGCCACGGACGACCCGAAGGAGGTCGAGAGGGCGCGGGTGGCCGTCTACTATTCAGCGACGGCCGGGCTGTCGGAGGCGGAAAACGCCCTCGGCCTCGAGAAGTACGTTGCTAAAAACCTTTTCGCTTGCGGCATTCCGGGAGAATGGGTCAAGGCCGAGAACCCGGACGGTGAGAATAACGTCGTCGGAGTCAGCGCGTACGAAAAATCGCCGCAGGACATGCCTGCCGCGAGGGTATCGATAGCTTTTTACAGCCCTGACTCGGCTGCCGGAAAAACCGGAGCGCAAGGCTATATCGACGCGCTCATGAAGGAGGTGCAGCCGGAGAAAAGAAGCGACGACCCCGCCTTGATCACCTGGGTCCTCAAGGCGTACGATGAGGTGGAAAAGAGGGTCCGGGAAGCCGTTCAGAAATGGCAGCCGGAGCAAAGCGTGCCGCCCGTCATGAAACTCATGGAGGCGACCATAGCGGGGAGACAGGCCAGGGTGGTCGAGCGCAACGCATTTTTCGTCAAGACTAAAATGATCGTTTTTAAGAGCAAGGTCCCCATAGCGGAGAGGTTTGTCGTGATCCCGGCGGACGCGGGCTTTTATGTACTCAGCTTCAGCACGCCCGCTTCCAACGCCGAAAAGAACCGGGAGCTTTTCGCGACAATAACAGGCTCGTTCAGGCCGTTGAAATAGCACCTGCAAGGGGCGGACGCGCCGGGTAAGGATCATCCGCCGGACGTGTATGCACCACAGGCGTCGTCTACGCTCTTGCCCTCTGCCGTGGGGGCGTAGATGGCGTTGCACATCCTGACCTCGTCCTTTTGGCTCCCGCGCAGCCCCGATCGGCATGACAACCTGCTTAAAGTCTCATCGGTACGCCTGCTCACACTCAAGCCATATCGGCCTGCCCTGAAATGGTACGACGGAAAATGCCATACCCACGCTCCGCGTAAGGGGAAACGGAAGATTTTCCTTGACAGCGAATTACACCGGCTCTATAATATAGACATGATGTCTTATAACTGGAGGCTTAGTCCACATGGGTGTTCTTGAGCGAAGGAAGCGCGAGAGGGAAGTCCGGCGCGAATCGGCCATAGACGCTGCCATGAGCATATTCGAGGAAGAAGGCTATTACGGCATCACTATGGAGAAGATAGCAGAAAGGTCCGAATTGAGCCGGGCGGTGCTTTATCTCTATTTCAAGAATAAGGAAGAGATACTTATAAGCGCGATCGTCTCCCACGCGGACTATTTTGCCCGCATCCTCAAGGAAACCTACGATAGCCGGGAGAGCATCGGGGAGAAACTGCTGGACAAGCTATGGGAATGCTTTAAGAGGTTCTACGAAAAAGACCCCCTGGCCTTTACGGCATGGCAGTTTTTTCATCAATACCAGACGATCGGCGCCCTCCCTCAGGAGTTGCGCGACATCCTGCACGAGGCCGGCGCGAGGGTGGTTCACCTTCAGCACAAGATAGTCGAGTACGCCGTAGCGGAAGGGATATTCATTCAAAACGACTACAGGACGCTCTCCGAGGTCATATGGTCCACCTTTCTGGGCATCGTCTACGTCGAGCGAAGCAAGAACGTGCTCTCGCACAAGAACCACATGGCCGTGACACAGGACCTTGCCAAAAAGATCCTGGCGCGGGGCGTGCTCGATCCGTCCCGGAGAAGCGGCCGGAAAAACACCCCTACGCCAAAGGCCGGATCATGAAGACGGAGCATCAGCAATCGCTGCACAGGGCAAAGCGAATGAAGTTACGGGTCGTTTTTGTCTATCGTTGTATGCAATCTTATACAGCGCTCTTTCGAGTATCATCGGGAAAGCGCGGAGAAAGGAGGAAACCATGCAGATGGGTATGATGTTGGGCTGCGAGCTTTATCAAGAGGTCCTGACGGAACCGGAAAAGGAAGGCGATGAGAGAACCGGCGATCGGTCCTCTTCCCTTCAGCCTGCGGACCGGGTTCACCCCGTTCCTGACGCCGGAGAGATAGGCCCGAATGACCCGCCCCAGGGCCTGACGAAATAGTATATGGCAGGCGGTCTCCCGAAGAGACGGCCGGGCGGGATATTGAATAAAAGGAGGAATTACTATGGGCAGAATGACTGAGGCAGTAAAGCGTTTCATTTTTCGGGAGAAACTTATCGACAGGTTCGAGAAGAAAGTGGCGGAGGGAGAAACGGCAACGCTCGACATTCGCTTGAACAAGGGAACGGAATACGTCGTGGAAGCCGCCATTCAGAAAGGCGAAGGAAAGCCGGTCCTGGCGCTCGCAGGTGCGGGCGGCCTTGTGCATCCGGATTACACGTACGACACGCAGTCATGCTTTTATTTCAGCCCTGAAAAGGACGGCTTTTACTCCATTCTCGTGGCTGTCCAGCCTGCGGCGGAGCACGGAACGGCTACCGTCTTGATCACCCTTCGCGCCGTTCTTCCTCTTCACCAGTACTTTGACTCGCCCTGGCTTTTCCCACGCTACTTCGCCTTGCCGCCGGCTGTAGAAAAAGAACCCGCCGAAAAAACACCCGGGAGGGAAGCGGCCGGCTGGGACTGGGAAACCTCAGAGCGACGGACGGCGTCACGAGGGCGTTAACAACTCCGCGCCGAAAAGGGGGCTTCGAGGGCTTGTTCCCTCGGTCCCCTTCCGCCGCGGGTGGATGTTGTGGATGTCTCGAACGCTTGACAAGAACAAGCCTCCAGCATACCTTATAGATAAGCTTTCGACTCTGATTGGTGTATGCAATGCCGTGCAGCGGGAGGGTAACCGGTGCAGAAGCGAAGGGTAGGCATTCTGACCGGCGGCGGCGATGTTCCCGGCCTCAATGTCGCCATAAAGGCAGTCGTATCTCAGGCGGAGAGCCATGCCATCCAGGTAATGGGCATCAGGACCGGATGGAAAGGGCTCCTGTGCGTCAATCCGGACGACCCGGAAACCGTCTCCAGGTTTATCCTCGACCTCAACACGGAGACCGTGCGGACCATCGACCGGACGGGCGGCACGTTCCTTCATACCTCCCGCACCAACCCCAGCAACGTATTGCCTGAAGAGGTCCCCGGTTTCATCCGGCAGGAGGACAGGGCGCAGACGGCGAAAGGCACCGTCGATTGCACGCGCCACATCCTGAGGGTGCTTGATAAGCTGGGCATAGAGGCGATGATACCCATCGGCGGCGACGATACGCTCAGCTTTGCCAGCCGCCTGCACAAAGAGGGCTTCCATGTGGTGGCTATACCGAAGACGATGGACAACGATGTCTTCGGGACCGATTTCTGCATCGGTTTTTCAACCGCAGTCACGCGCTCGGTAGACGCCATCCATGCCCTTCGCACGACCGTCGGCTCCCACGAGCGCATCGGCGTAATAGAGCTTTTCGGCAGGAATTCGGGGGAAACCTCCCTGTTTGCCGCGTATCTCGCAGACGTCGACCGGGCAGTCATTTCGGAAGTCCCTTTCGATATCGAAAGGCTGGCGCAGTTCCTGCGTGAGGACTGGACCGGCAATCCTTCCCACTACGCGATGATGACCATATCGGAGGGCGCCTACTTCAAGGGGGGCACCATCCTAGAAAGCGGCGAGGCTGACGCGTACGGCCATAAGAAGCTGGGCGGGATCGGCTCCGTCGTGGCCGGCGAGATCAAGAACCGGACCGGGATAAACATCATATACCAGCAACTGGCCTACCTGATGCGCTCGGGCGCTCCCGATTCGCTCGACCGCATTGTGTCCGTATCGTACGGGATATCTGGCACTCGACCAGATAGCCCACGGCGTCACCGGCCGGATGGTCGCGCTGCAGCAGGGCATCTACACGACAGTCCCGTTGGAGCTGGTTACGGCCGCAAAAAAACGCGTGGACGTGACTGCGCTTTACGATTCCGAGAATTACAGGCCCAAGGTGCAGAACATGCTGGGCAAGCCCATGTTCCTCTACTAAAAGCGCCGGATCGCGCACTGCAATGGTTTCCCTCGACGACATAAAGACGGCCGGAAAGCTGATAGAGAGCGCGATCCACAAGACCCCTCTCCTCCATTCAAGCTCCCTTTCTCTCCTTACGGGGGCGGACGTTTACGTCAAGGCCGAATACCTTCAAAAAACAGGCTCCTTCAAAGTCAGAGGAGCGTTCAACAAGATGGCGCATGCAGGGAAGGGACGCGTGGCTGCGGCATCGATGGGAAACCACGCTCAGGCAGTCGCTTACGCTGCGCGCAGGATGGGGATGCAGGCGCTCATCGTCATGCCGAAAACCGTGTCAATAGTGAAGGAAGAGGCTACGCGCGCATACGGGGCGGAAGTGCTGCTCTGGGGCGACACGTTTCAGGAGGCCCTGGACCATGCCCTCTCCCTGAAAGACTATACGTTCGTCCACGCGTACGACGACGAGCAGGTCATCGCGGGTCAGGGGACGGTATGCCTGGAGATAGCGGAGGAGCTCGACGGGATCGACGCGGTCCTTGTCCCGGTGGGCGGCGGCGGCCTGGTCGCAGGTTGCGGCGTAGCAGTGAAAGCGCTTTCCCCGGCTACCGAGGTCATAGGCGTCCAGACGAAGGCGGCCCCCTCTGCCGTCCTTTCCTTCGAGGAGGGGAGGCCCATAAGCGTCCCTCCCGAAAGGACGCTGGCCGACGGCATTGCCGTCGGAAGGGTCGGCGAAAAAACCCTGCCCCTGATAAGAGAATATGTGGACGGGATGCTGAGTGTCGGGGAGGACGCCATCGCGATGGCCATCCTCCTTTTGATGGAGCGGAGCAAGGCCGTGGTCGAGGGCGCGGGCGCGGCGCCGCTGGCCGCTCTCCTGGAGAACAAGGAACGGTTCATGGGCAGGCGGGTCGCGCTGATTGCAAGCGGCGGCAACATCGATCCGACCCTCCTGGACAGGATGATCTACAAAGGCCTTCTGACCTCCGGCAGGATCGTAACCTTCGAGGTCACGGCCGACGACGAGCCCGGCATTCTTTCTGGCCTGGCGGGCATCGTCGCAGCCCGCAGGGGCAACATCCTCAACGTCCGGCACGACAGGCTGCACGCCGACCTGCCCATAGGCAGGGCGAGGGTCACCTTCGTCGTCGAGACGCGTAAGGCGGGCCACCTGGAGGAGATTATCGACGATATGAAGGCACGTGGCTACGAGGTAACAAAGAACGGCTGAGAGGAAATGTCACTATTGGGGTTCAACACCCCCTCCGTCGGCAAAGCCGCCGGAGCCTCCCCGCTCGGCACTTCGCTACGCTCGTTTTATTGCCGCTGTAGGCCAGCGGCAATCATCTCTTCTATTTACGGCCTTTTTTGGCCCGTGTTATCGACGCCCTCATCGATTTGACTTCCCTGCAGTAATCGCACATACCCTCAGCGTCGAGCAGGTCCGCAAAGACCTGCTTGCCGCACCTGGAGCAAGACTTAAGCCATGGCTTAACGACCGTTACGGTCGTTACACTATTCTGCATAGTTTTCCGGATTCCCGATGAAATGAAAAATGAACGATCCATTCTATCCTTCCCCCCGATTTTGGTCAAGCAAATTCTGAAAAATTTTTCTACGCCCTTCCGGTGCGCCTTTCCGCGCCTCTTCGGGTGGGCGTCTGCGGAGTATGCGAACCAAAATTACCCTGCTGCAAGCAGCAGGGTAATAAAGCGAGCGTATGCGAAGCGCTGAGCGGGGAAGCTCCACGGGCTTCGCCCGTGGAGGGGGCGCTGAGCCCCAATGATAGCAGGTTGACAGGAAGTGCTTCGTCTGATAGCATGGAAACGAAAAGACCTGAACGGAAGGAAGAAGGATGGGCAGAAAAGAGAGACAACCGGATTACAGCGGCGAGCCTGTGGTTATGCGGACCAGGCTGCACTGGGTCATGATAGCCGGCCCTGCCGCGCTCATGGTCATCGCCGGCCTCTCCCTGGACCATAAAGGGATATCCGCCGAGGTGGTCCTGGCCCTTGCAACCGTCTGGGGCATCTTTTCCTCGATAAGCTTCGAGCGGTCCGAGATCGTGCTGACAAAAGAAAGGCTCCTTCTGAAGGTGGGCTTCCCGTGGCGCCGTTCGTACGATTTTCCCCTTGCCGACATTCAGGACGTAATCGTTTACCAGCCGTCGCTCGGAAAGTTCCTCGATTTCGGCAAGATAACGATCAGGCGGAATAACCGCAAAAGGTCAGTCTTCAGGATGGTAAGGTCGCCGCACGTGCTTTCTCAGGCAATATACGAGCAAAAGCAAGCCGGGGCGACGGGGAACGAATAGCCTTTTTACCGGCCGCCTCTCTTCCCTTTCGGCTCCAACCGGGGCCGCCCGTGAATTGCCTTTCACCCGCCCTTCAGTTGACAAAAATCGCGCAAACGCTTACCATTTGATACGAACGGCGAGCGATAAGGCAGGGTACTCTCGCATGGGGGCAGGTTACCCGGTGTGTCAGCGGTCGCCCGGACCCTAAAAAAAAGCGGCATCCCGGTCGCTTGCCTTTCTTTAAGCTGCAAAGCAGATCCAAAGGAAAATTAGCGCGCTTCGCGGGATGTGATTGATGAGACTCTCAATTATCCAGCCGTCGCATTACCGCTCAAAGAGCGACCGGTCGGTTTTGAAGATAAAGAAGCGGCGTTTGACGGGCCTTACGCTTCCCTATCTCGCGGCCCTTACGCCCGCCGGCTGGGACATCAGCCTGATCGACGAGCAGTTGACGGATATAGATTTCGATGCCCCGGTCGATCTGGCGGCCATCACGACGTGGACGATCAATTCCTTAAGGGCGTATGAGGTTGCGGATAATTTCAGGCGGCGTGGAGTGCCCGTTATCATGGGCGGCCCGCATACTTACTTTTACGCGGAGGAATGTGCCGCGCACTGCGATGCGGTCGGCATCGGCGAGGGGGAGAATATCTGGCCCTCGATGCTCGACGATTTCGCAAACGGGCGCCTCCGGAAGCTTTACAACGCCCCCCATTCGCCGGACCTTGCGGACCTGCCCATGCCGCGATACGACCTGGTCGATTTTTCGAAATACACGCGAATAAAGACGTACTCCGTACAGTCCTCGCGCGGCTGCCCGTTCGAGTGCGAGTTCTGCTCGGAGCGCTTCTACCTCGGCCACCGCTACCGGTACCGGCCGGTAGAGGACGTAGTCGCCGAGATCAGGCGCACCGGGGCGCACTACATCCTGTTCGCTGACAGTAATTTCGCCGGAAAGCCGTCCCACACCAAAGAGCTGATGAAGGAGCTCATCCCCTTGAAGGTACGCTGGTCCGCCCTATGGCCCGCCTACCTATGCAACGACCGGGAAATGATGGACCTCGCGGCGAAAAGCGGCCTCCTCCACCTGAACATCGGCATCGAGAGCATAGACCAGGAGACGCTCCTGGGGCTGAACAAATCGAGCAACAAGGTCAAGCAGTACAGGGAGATCCTGGGTAACCTGCGGAAAAGGAATATAAGCTACTCCCTCAATTTCATTTTCGGAACGGACACCGAAAAGGCGGACATCTTCCAATCGACCCTCGCTTTCCTGCGGGATGAGAAAGTCCCGGCCGCCTACTTCAACATACTTACCCCGCACAAAGGAACACCGCTTTACGACCGCATGGCGGCAGAAAACAGGATCGTCGATATCGACGGCATAGGAAGGTGGCCCGGCATCCACTGCCACATAAAACCGAGCTACTGCTCAGCCGAGGAGATGGAAAAGTACGTCAGGACCATGTACCGGAAGTTTTACAGCCTGCCCTCGATGCTCGCCCGCCTCTCCTTTCCGGTCAGGCAGACAGACATCGCCTCATGGATGGTAAACCTCGAGCAGCGAAGGGTTTCCACGACGGAGACGGAGAACTTCGACTATTACTGAAAGTCCTACATTCACGTAGACAACTATGCGCGGTCCTACCTTTAGGTAGCTTTAGAAGCGCCTTATAGGCGACTGGACGGCCTTTCCGGCGTTCAGGCCGTCTCCCGTGCGGGTTGGCACGGCGACGGTTTTTATCTCTTTTTGACGCCCTACGCCAACATTTTTACGCATAACCGACATACAAACGTATAAGCTGATGAGGAGACTTACAATGCATGGCACGGTTATTGATATAACGGGAGCCAGCAGGTTCTTTGTGTCGCCAATAAAGCAAGGAGGTATGGGTATGAAAGGTGTGGCATCAATCTTGGTCGGTTTCCTGCTTCTTGTTTCCTGGTGCGGGTCGGTTTATGCCCAGGAAAAAGGAGCAGCGGTGCCGGAGGCCCGGAAGGATAGTTCGCCGAAGGTAGGCGACATGACGCTGGACGATCTGAAGAAAGCACTAGCAGCGCCGGCAGCCGCACAGCCGGCCGCCCCACCGGCTGCAGCGCCGGCTGCACAGGGAGCTGCGCCGGCAGCCGCCGAGGCCCCGAAAGATACTTCTCCCAAGGTCGGCAACATGACCTTGGACGAGATCAGAAAGGCCATCGGCTTCAGCGCTTATTTCCAGGGAGGATATCTCTTTAACACGAGAAACCCCGTCTCGCAGGAAAACCAGTTGCGGGTCTTCGACCATAAGGCCAACAGCTTCGGCCTCGACCTCGCGCAGTTAAGGTTCCAGAAGGACGCCGCGGACCCCAACAGCCTGGGCTACAATTTCAGGCTTTCGTTCGGTGAGACGGCCAAATTTATCCATTCAAGGGGACTCGGCCCTCAGTTCAATAACCTCAACCCCGGAAGCGCCGATATCCGGGACACGACGCCCTTCGACCTGACGCAGGCATACGTCGATTATATGGCCCCGGTGGGGAAGGGGCTGAAATTCTCCTTCGGTAAATTCGCAACCCCTATGGGTGCGGAGGTCATAGAGGCGTTGGATAACATGAACTATTCGAGGTCCTTTCTCTTTAATTACGCCATACCCTTCACCCACACGGGCGTAAAGGCTTACTATCCCTTCTCCGATGCATTCAATGTCACAATGTACGTGGTAAACGGATGGGACAATACGAACGACAATAACAACGGCAAGACGGTCGGACTCTCTTTCGGTGTTACACCCGTGAAGCCCGTCTCCCTCGCCTTCAACTTCATGTATGGGCCCGAGCAGGACAACAACAGCAGCAACCAGCGCTTCCTCTTCGACTGGGTGGGCACGTTCAACGCTACGGACAAGCTGACCTTCGTCCTCAACACGGACTATGCAACGGAACAGCGGGTTACCTCAGCCCTGGGCGCTGTTAACGCGAAGTGGTACGGCATCGCCGGCTATGCAAAATATCAGTTCACCAACTACTTTGCGGTCGCGCTGCGCGGCGAATGGTTCAAGGACCCGGACGGGGTGCGGACTACATACACAACGCTGCCGGCCGCTACGGTCGTGCCGACGGGCATTGGCCAGACGCTCAAAGAAATTACGCTCACGACCGAGTTCAAGGTTGCGAAGAACCTTATCGTACGGCCTGAGTACCGCCACGACTGGTCCGATAAACAATCGTTCGGCGCCGTCGGCTCCTCGCCTGCCGCTCTGCCGATCGGACACGATAAGACGCAGGACACCATTGCAGTCGGTGTAATGTACCTTTTCCCGTAAGGTCATGAAGGATTGAAACAAAACGCCGGGCTTAAGCCGCCCGGCGTTTTTCTTATAGATCGACTAGCATGATCTGAACGTCCATCACGTTGGTGCCCGTAGGCCCGGTACGGAACAGGCCGCCCGCCTTTTCGAAGAAATGGTAAGAATCGTTGTCGGCCAGGTATTTCTCCGGGTCGATCCCGGCAGAGCGCGCGCGTATCGCGGTCGCGCCGTCCGCGTAGGCGCCCGCCGCATCTGTAGGGCCGTCGCTCCCGTCCGTGCCGGCCGATAAAAGGGCTATCCCCTCCTCGCCTTCCACCTCGAGGGCGAAAGCAAGGGCCAGTTCCGTGTTACGGCCGCCGAGCCCGCGGCCCCTGACCGTTACGGTCGTCTCCCCTCCCGAGATCAGGCAAAGGGGCTTACCGCCTGCGGCTTGCGCGCCTGCGCGGGCCGCGCGCGCTTGCGCGGCGAGCCGCCTGCCCATATCCGCTGCCTCTCCGGAAACATTCGTCGAAAGCACCCCGGCAGTAAAACCCAGCCTGCCGGCCTTCCACTGCGCCGCCTCTATGGCTGCCCGGTTATTCGCGACGATCGTGTTCCGCACTTTGTCGAAGACTGGGTTGCCCTGCTTGGGCGTCTCGGCGACGCGCCCCGCAGCGCCTTCCCGGAATAGATTCAGAATGGCTGGAGGCGCCTTGTCCGCGAGACCGAATTTCTCTATGACCTTCAGGGCGTCAGCGTACGTCGTGCTGTCCGGGGCCGTGGGCCCGGAGGCGATCACGTCCAGGGGGTCGCCCATTACGTCCGAGAGTATCATCGATTCGACCGCTAGCCGGGTATGCGATCTCTGCGAGCCTGCCCCCCTTGACCATGGAGGCATGCTTACGGACCGCGTTCAGGTCGTTGATGTCCGCCCCCGCCTTCAGCAGCAGGTCGGTCGTCTTCTGTTTCTCGGCAAGCGTTATCCCCGTGTACGGGGCGACGAGGAGCGCCGATCCGCCGCCGGAGATAAGGCAGACGAGGAGTGTTTTCTCGTCGAATGTGCGGGCGAGTTTCATCGCCTCCATCGTAGCCTTAAGCCCCGCTTCATCGGGAAGCGGGTGGCCCGCCTCATGGACGGCGATCCTGTCCGATTTGCAGTCCACCCGGTAGCCGTGCTTGGTGATTGCAATCCCGCCCGTCAGCTTTTCGCCCATCCTGTCGGTGACCGCCCGCAGCATGGGGGCGACCGCCTTTCCGAAGGCAAGCACGTAGAGCCTCGTGAAGCCGCCTTTCTCATACCTGGAGAGCAGCTCGTCGCCATGCCGCGCCACCGCGTCATAGGGATCGGCCGCAGCCAGGGCGTCAGCGAAAACGGCAGTCAGCAGCACCTCGGCTTCGCTCATTTCGGGATATCTCGCCTTGTTTTCGCGTTCCGGGCGGAGCGCGACCTGGCCGCGACAATCGATTCCGCGTCCCTGTATGCCTCGATCAGGCTCGTCGGGTCGGCTGTGCCTGTCCCGGCTATGTCCAACCCCGTGCCGTGACCGACCGATGTCCTGACGAAAGGCAGGCCGAGCGTGATATTGACCGTCCTGCGGAAATCGACGGTCTTGACGGGGATGAGCCCCTGGTCGTGATACATGGCGATGTAGGCGTCGCACCGCTGCCCGTGAAAAAGGGAATCTGCAGGAAACGGGCCGGTCGCGTCAATTCCGGAAGCCCTCGCTTTTTCGATGGCCCGGACAATCACCACTTCCTCGCTGCCGAGCACGCCCTGCTCGCCTGCGTGCGGGTTCAGCCCGCACACCTTTATGTACGGGTGACGCTATGCCGAAATCGGTCCTCAGGGCCCTGTCCGTGACCGCGATGCAGGAGAGGACCCTCGCTGTATTTATGAGGCCCGGCACGTCTTTGAGGGGTACGTGGATCGTGGCAAGGCAGACCCGCATCTTCCGGTTCTTCATCATCATGACGTAATCGGTGACGCCTGCGTAATGCGCCAGGATTTCCGTATGGCCGGGGAACGCTATGCCGGCAGCCTGTATGGATTTTTTTGTGATGGGGCATGTCACGACCGCTTCGACCATGCCTGCCGAGATCAGCCTGAGGGCTTCCATCAGGTAGCGGTAAGACGCATCGCCGCAGGAGGCGTCGGTTTGTCCGAACCTGGCCTTCGTAATGAGGCCGAGGTCCACGAACTCAGCTAAGCCTGCGGGCGCCCGGCCTAACGGCTTGACAGCAACGCGGCGCCGGCCGATTGCCTTGAACGCCGCATTCAGGACGGAGGCGTCGCCGATGATTACCGGCGTGCTTTTACGGGCAAGGATATCGACAGCCTTTGCAACCAGCTCCCCGCCTATGCCGGCGGGGTCTCCCATGGTTACGGCTATCCTGCTCAGATCTTGACCTCTATGTAAGAAGTCGACCGGAGCTTGGTTATCAGGCTCTTGTACCTTTTTTCCGCCTCTATTTGAAACAGGTTCGACCTGACGGACTCTTTCACCGTTTCAAAAGGCAGGGCCGCGCCCTTCTGCGTGTCGATGAGCTTGAGTATATGGTAGCCGAAGGGCGTGCGGATGACGTTGCTGAAGCTGCCGGGTAAAAGCAGGCCGACAGCCGCCCGAAGCTCGGGGATAAGCTCGTCCTTCTTGGTAAAGCCGGCCTCGCCCTGCGGGCCCGAAACCTCGTCCGAATACTCCGCGGATACTTCCTCGAACGGCTTGCCCCCCTCCAGCGCGGTCCGGGCCTCTTGCGCGCGCTCGGCCGCATTTTTCCTCCGCGACGATACGAATACATGCTGAAGCTTGTACTCCTCCGGGGTGTAATCAGTCAGGTGGGCATCATAATATGCCTTGACGCTTTTCTCGTCCAGGTTCACTTCCTGCATGATGGTCCTCGCCAGCACCTTCTGCCTGGTCAGGCCCATCCTGATGCCCTTGATGAATTCCTTATAGTCGATGTTGTCGTTCTTCAGCTGCTGCTTCAGCTCGTCGTCCGTAATCATGTTCTGTTTCTTGATGCCGTCGATAGTCTCCTGGATCTCCTTGTCGGCGACCTCTATCTTGAGCTTCTTTGCCTGCTGGTTGATCAGGAGCGCCCTCGATGAAGGCGTCGAGCTTCTCCCTGATCTGCATGTTCCTCATGTACTCGTTCATCGAGGAAAAACGGCTCTTTTTTTCGACCGCTACGAACCTCTCCACTTCACGGAGCGTGACGACCTCGTCGTTGACGATGGCCACTATCCTGTCCGCCACCTCCGCCCGGCAAATGCCGGGCAGAAGAAGCGGAAGGAGTGCGCAGCCGATCAGGATAAACCGCTTCATTTCGCCTTGCCGGCCTCCGTCTTCGCCGCAGGCGCGCTCGCATCCGGCTTCGCCGGGGCGGCGTCCTTGGCAGGGGCCTTTACGTCCGGCGCCTCCCGCCTTGGCGGGCGCCTCGCCCTGCTTGGCTTCCTCTTTGAAGAAGCCCTCGTTGATGACGATCTTCGCGCCCTTCTTCAGGTCTTCGATATATTTCTGGACCATCTCGGTCTGCTTTTCCTGGAGGATCTTCTGTCTGATAAAGTCCTTCACCTCGGCGAACGGGCACATACGTCGGCGCCTTAACCCCTTCGAGCTTTATGATATGGTAGCCGAGCTGCGTCTTCACCGGGTGCGCTCACCTGCCCGACCTTCGTCAGCTTGAACGCGGCCTGCTCGTACTCCGGTATCAGCGTGCCTTTCGGATGGTAGCCTATGTCTCCCCCGTTCGCCTTGGCGCTCGGGTCGAGGGAATATCTCTTCGCCAGTTCCGCAAAGTCCTCGCCCTTTGCGACCTTCGCCTGAAGCTCCCTGGCTTCCTGCTCGGTCTTCACCACGATCTGTCTCGTCTGGATCTCCCTTTCCTTCTTGAACTCCTCTTTGTGGGCGTCGTAGAACTTCTGGAGCTCTTCATCGGAGAACTTCGAGTCCGTCATGACCTTCTTCGCGAGAAGGGTCTGTATCGTAAGCTGGTCCTTGAACTCGGCAAGCTTATCCTGGAAATCCTTGCTCTTCTCTATGTCTTCTTTCTTTGCTTCCTTCAGGAGGAGCCTCTGCACGATCATCCTGTCAAGGAAGTTCCTCTTCCCGCTCTGGCTCGCCACGAGCATCTTCATGTTCATCGGGTATCTTGTCCAGCTCGTTGTTGAACTCCGTCACAGTGATCTTGTCACCGTCTATTGTAGCGACGACCTTGACCGTCCTGCTTCTTTGAGCACGCCACGAGCGGCAGGAGTAGCATTAATAGAATCAGGTATTTTTTCATGGTCACCTCATTTTGTTGTCTTATATCATACCGCAACAAGCTCCAGCAAGATATTTCTTGCGGTGCTCACGATATCTTCCGGTCCTTCGGTCGTTCTGGATCACGATCCTCCCGTCGGGCAGGAGCTTTACCTTCTCCCTGCCCTCCTTGACCATCTTCAGATATCTTTTTCATGTCGAGGGGCGTCCGGTCCGTGACCTGGACGATGATCTGCTTTCCGGAGTATTCGAGCCGCTTCATTTTCATCCCCGTGAGCATGACCTTGAGGCCTATGACGTCGAGCAGGTTGGCCAAGCGGGCCGGGGATAGGGCCGTAGCGGTCCTTCAGCTCCTCCTCCATGTCGGCCAGCTCCTCGTCCGTCTTGATCTTCGACAGCCGCTTGTACGTGAGGAGCTTGCTCGTCTCGTCGCCTATGTAGGAATCCGGGATATAGGCGCTTAAGGGTAGCTTGATCTCCGTGGCAGGCTCCTCCTCTTCGGGTGCCGTCGTCCTTCAGGGCCCTGACCGCCTCTTCCAGCATCTTGCAGTAAAGCTCGAAGCCTATCAGGTTTATGTGGCCCGACTGCTCCTTTCCGAGCAGGTTGCCCGCGCCCCTTATCTCCAGGTCGTAATTGGCGACCTTAAGGCCCGCGCCAAGCTCGGTCATCTCCTCCAGGATCTTCAGCCTGACGAGGGCGTCCCTGGCAAGCGCCTCTTCCTTCGGCACGAGCAGGTAGGCGTAGCCCTGCTTGGTGCTCCTGCCCACCCTGCCCCGGAGCTGGTAGAGGTCGGCCAGCCCGAACCTTTGGGCGTTGTTGATGAAGATCGTGTTCACGTTCGATATGTCCAGCCCGGATTCGATGATGTTGGTCGAGAGGAGGACATCGTATTTGCCGCCTATGAAGTCGAGCATGATGCGCTCCAGGCCCTTGCCGTTCATCTTGCCGTGGGCGACCGCGATCTTTACGTCCGGCAGGATCTTCTTCAGGTGCTCGTGGACGACCCCGATGTTGTAGATCACGTTGTGGACGAAGAAGACCTGCCCGCCCCTCTGCAGCTCGCCCTCGACCGCCTTCCTGATCACCCCGTCGTTGAACTTCACCACCTGCGTCTTCACGGCCAGCCGGTCGAGGGGCGGCGTATTGATGATGCTCAGGTCCCTGATGCCCGTTATCGCCATATGGAGCGTCCGGGGGATGGGGGTGGCGCTCAAGGTGAGGACGTCCACGTTCTTCTTCATCAGCTTCAGCTTCTCTTTGTGCTTCACGCCGAAGCGGTGCTCCTCGTCTATGACGAGAAGGCCCAGGTCCTTGAACTCTATGTCCTTCTGCAGGATGCGGTGGGTGCCGATGACCATGTCCACGCCCCCCTTCTTCAGGCGCTCGGCTACCTGGGCCTGGTCCTCCTTCGACCTGAACCTGGAGAGCATCTCCACGTTGACCGGGTAGTCCCGGAAGCGCTCGGAGAAGGTCTTGTAGTGCTGCTGCGCGAGGACCGTGGTCGGCACGAGGAGGGCCACCTGCTTGTTGTCGATCATCACCTTGAAGGCGGAGCGGATGGCCACCTCCGTCTTGCCGAAGCCCACGTCGCCGCATACGATCCGGTCCATGGGCCGCTGCTTCATCAGGTCGTCGAGGACCTCCCTGATGACCCTCTGCTGCCCTTCCGTCTCCTCGTACTCGAAGCGCTCCTCCATCTCCCTGAAAAGCTCGTCGTCCGGAGGGAAGGCGTGCCCCTTCGCCAGCTCCCGCTCCGCGTAGAACTGTATCAGCTCCTTGGCGATGTCCTCGACGTACTTCTTGACCCTGTTCTTCGTATTCTTCCAGTAGCCCGCCCCCGAGCTTGTCTATCTTCGGCTTCGATCTTCTCGCCGCCCACGTATTTCTGCACAAGCTCCAGTGAATCGACGGGCACGTAGAGCCTGTCTTCGTCCTGGTACTCGATGAGGAGGAAGTCCTTCTCGGAGCCCTCGACGCTCAGCTTCTTTATGCCCCTGTAAACGCCTATCCCGTTCTCGACGTGGACGATGTACTCCCCGACCGCCAGGTCCTTGAAGGAGTTGAGGAACTCATCGACGCCCTCCCACTTGTGCTTCACCGTCCTCTTCTTCGGGCCCACGATGTCTTCTTCGGTAAGGAGTATCATCGAGGGCGTCCTGAAGCCCCTCCTCAGGGGACCGACCACGATGGCCCATTCCTTTTCCTTGCCGTCGACCGACAGCTCGGAGACGATCGGCAGGGCGACGCCGTAATTCTTGAAGATCTCCTGAAGCCTCTCCGCCTGGTGGCGGTTCGGCGGCGGAGAGATAGACAAAGGGGACTGACGCCCACTCGCCCCTCATCTTTTCGCTTAGGGTCTTGAACACCTCGTTCCTGCGCGACTCGAAGACCTCCCGCAGGTCCCTGTTGGACGCGGTCTCCAGCACCTCGCCGTCCTCTTCGCCCCTTATGCCGGATACGTCCACGTTGAGGAGCGAGCCGAGCCTTTGCCCGCACCGCGTCCGCCTGCGCCGGTCCCTTCTATCCTCGCGCACAGCTCGTCTATGCCCCTGTGCACTACGACCGCATCGTCGGTAAGGTAGTCGATGATGGTTACTCCGTCATCGGCGGCAACCCCGGCGGGTGTGATGATAACCCGCTCTATCTCGCCCTGCGACCTCTGGCTCGCCGGGTCGAAAAACCTTAGTGAATAGACCTGGTCGCCCAGAAACTCGATCCTCACGGGCTTTGCGGACGAAGGGGGAAAGAGGTCGATGATGGCGCCCCTCTTCGCGAACTCCCCCTGCTCGCGGACGAGCGGGGTCGGCTCGTATCCCGCATCCGCGAGATAGGCGACCAGCTCTTCCTGAAACACGGTCTGGCCGAACTCCACCTCCATCGATTTCTCCACCAGCCGGCCGGCCGGGAAGAGGGGGGCCGTCGAGGGCCTCGACGGGGAAAAGGCCTATGAAATCCGCGTCCGTGAAGAGGCGGTAGAGAAAGCTTATCCTCTTCGACTCGTCCTCTTTCTCGAATATCCTGTGGCTGTACACGGGGAAATAGCTGACCGGCTTCTTCGAGAAGAACTCGATCTCTTCCCGCAACAGCAGGGCCTCGTCCTCCCCCTCGTAGAAAACGACGGTCCTCCGGCCGGGTATCCGGGAAAGGAAGAACGAGAGGAAGGACTCGATCTTCCCTGTAATGTATACATAGCCTTGTTGCGGGAATAGAATACACGCCAATCCTTCGCGCAAAACAGGCGGCTGCCTGAAGCGCCGCCTGCCGCATAAGAAGTAATTATACCAGTTTTTTCAGCGAGTATCATATTGGGGCTCCGCGCCCCCTCCGGCGGAAAGCCGGCTGGAGTCTCCCCCTCGGCGCGGCGCTTCGCTTGCTTTATTACGCCGCGCTCGGCGCTCGCTCCGGCAGTAATCGGGTTCAACACCGCCTCCACCGGCATAGACCGCGGAGCCCCCCCTTCGGTGCGGCGCTTCGCTTGCTTTAGGTAGGCATCGGGAGGGGCAGGCGCCTATCGCCGCGGGGGTTACGGGTCGGGCAGCAGGCAGAGGGTCTTTACGTACTCCCCCATGACCGCGCCTGCGTAACGCGCCTGGTGACCCGGCTTGCGGTGGCCGGGCTTGCCCGGGGTCGGGCCTTTTCCTCTTTGCGCCCCTGTTGTAAGCGTCGAGCGCCACCGGGATTTGCGTAAGTCCTTGATCAGGCTCGAAAGGTGGTGCACCCCGATCTTTATGTTCTTTCCCGGCTCCCGGAGCTGCGCCTCGCCCGTCCAGCTCATCCCTATGATTTTTGCGACGCTTTTGCCCACGAACGGCTTTATCTGGAGCAGCCCCATGGCGCCCTTGCGCGAGACGGCGTCCTCGTTGAAATTGCTCTCGACCTTCATGACGGCCAGTATCAGCCTGTAATCGATCCGGTAAAGGCTTGATTCCCGGTAGACGTGGTCTGCGATAGCCGCCGTCTGCTGCTCGCTTAAGGCCACGTTCTCCTTCTTCATATAGGCGGCGATCTCATTAATGACTTTTTGGTATCGGGCCTGCTCTCTCGCGTCCTCCGGAGCGGCAAGGCGAAACGGGAGGAGCACGATCAGCGACACGAGTAAGATGCAGACTTTACCCATATGCACAATATGAGTCGGGCATATCCGGCGGTCAATCGGGTGAGTGGGGCATGCGCGCAGACAGGCAAGGCGGAAAGTGGCCTCTTTCAGGGCAAAACGAAGGGTCAGGTCGATAAGGTTACAACGGAAAGAACCGTCCTCTCAAACCACGGTTGCAGGGAAACCTTCCGTCCTAAGGCTGCGCGGGCAGGCGCCTTTGGACTGCCGAAAGGTGCCATACGGCGTAAACCGATGGTTTGCAAAAACGGCAACTCCTTGCAATGCGCCGTTGCCGAGCTATAATTTTTAAAGGCGACAGGGCCGCGAGCCTAAAAGGAGAGAGGGTATGCCCGAACGATGTCCGGTTCGTCGCCGCGAGGCGCCCGCCCGGTCCGCCCTGCGTTCAAGGTCGCCCTGGTCCTCGCCTTTCTACTGCTATGGGCGCCCGCGTGCAGCACCTCGCCGGTGCAGCCGGGCGCTGCCCCTGTTATCATCCCGGACGTGCCCTTTTTCAGCCAGGAGGCCTATCAGTGCGGCCCCACGGCACTGGCCACGGTTATGGACTACTGGATACCAAAACGGGGGCAGGCAAATGGGTCACCCCCGAGGAGATCGGGTCTGCGATCTACAGCCCCACGGCAAGGGGCGTCCTCGGCATCGACCTGGAGATGTACGCGCAGAAGCACGGCTTTGCGACAGAGCAGTATTCCGGGGAGCCTGGACGACCTGAAGAAACAGGTCGACCTGGGCGCCCCTCCGATAATCTTCGTCGATTACGGCTTTCTCTCATACGAGTTAAACCACTTCATGGTTGTGACGGGATATACGAAAGACGCCATTATAGTCAATTCCGGCAGCCACCGGAACGAGGCAGTGCCGGCCAGGCAACTGGAAAAGATATGGAGGAAGAACCGCCATTGGACGCTTTTGTTAAAACCGTCGGCCTGATACTGCTCGGCCTGGCGATTACCGGCTGCACCATGCCGAGGATCGCCGCATTCCGGGACCCACTGACGCCCACAGGAGCATATCGACCTGGGGGTCTCTTACGAGCAAAAAGGGGAGCTGGACGCCGCGCTGAAGGAATACAAAACTGCCGAGAGAAAGGCGCCCGTCGCCTATCTTTACGAGGGCAACGTCTATTTCCAGCGAGGCGACTTCGACAGCGCCGAGAAGGCTTACCGGAAGGCGATAAAGAAGACGGATTCGCCGGAGGCGCACAACAACCTCGCCTGGCTCTACTACACGAACGATGTAAAGCTCGACGAAGCCGAGCGGCTGGCGGCAAGGGCAGTCGCGCTCTCACCCGAATCCGCCGGCTTTAAGGACACCCTCGACAAGATCAGAAAAAAAAGGGCGCTGATAAATGACCCCGCTGCTTGCAGCAGGGTCATAAAGCGAGCGTATGCGAAGCGCCGAGCGGGGAGGCTCCGCGAGCTTTGCTCGTGGAGGGGGTGCTCAGCCCCAATGATTGCCCTTTACAGCAATCCGCTTCGTGGTTATATATGTAAAGTAGCACTGAAATACCCCCGGCAAAACATAAACGAACGAAAGAGAGGCGATGGCAAAGAAGCTGCTCACCTGGTATCTTGCGTTCGTCATGGCCCTTTTGCTTTGGCCCCTCGTGTCGATGCCTTCTTTGCGCCGACCTCCCCTTTGAGCGCTGCGCAGGTCTCCGGCGACGGACGGACGGACAGGGCGAAGATCGCGGAATTCCTGGAGGGCAGGCGGTCAGGGCCGGCTTCAGGCACTCGGCTTTACCAGGGCGGAGATAGATGAAAGGCTGGCAGGCCTTACCGGGAGGCAGGTCCGACGAGCTGGCATCAAGGCTCGAAGACGTTAAAACCGGCGGGACGGCCGAGGGGGTCCTTCTCGGCGTTCTGATCATCCTGATAGTCATCGGCGTCATCCTGCCCCTTCTGGGCATCAGGATATGGAGGTGATGCAGGGGGCCTACGATGACAGAACGATCATGCCCTTCGGCTCATCGACGAACTCGCCTATCACCCAGAACTGCGTCCCGTTCAGGGATGCGCTCTGTCCGAAGACATCAAGGGAATCTTTTCCTATCGCGATGAGCAGGCCCCCCGATGTCTGGGGGTCGATAAATGATGTCCGCAAAGAAGCCGCTCGCTGCACCGCTTACGTATTTTTCGTAGAAAGACCTGTTGCGGTAGAGGCCGGCCGGCACGAAGCCCGAAGCGGCCAGGGCGACCGCGTCTTTGAAATAGGGCAATTTTTCAGGGAACAGCCTGACGCCTATCGACCCTTTTATCATCTCGGTCAGGTGGCCCGCCAGGCCGAATCCCGTCACATCCGTCGCAGCGTGCGCGCCCGCGGCCCTCATCGCTTCCGCGCCGCGGTCGTTGAGCGCGGCCATGACCCCGATAAGCTCGCGCGCCGCCTCCTCTGCGACCATATCGCCCTTGATGCCCGTGTTCATGATGCCCGTGCCGAGGGGCTTTGTCAGGATGAGTAGGTCTCCGGGCCTCGCCCCCTCGTTTCTCATGATCTTCTCCGGGTGGACGACGCCCGTGACCGACAGGCCGTACTTTATCTCCGGGTCATCGACGCTGTGGCCGCCCATCAGGCTGCACCTGCGCCTCCCGCAGCTTGTCCGCGCCTCCCCTCAGGATCTCTTTCAGCACATCGAGCTTGAATCTTTCGGGCGAGAAGCAGACGATGTTCATGGCGGTCTTCGGCACGGCCCCCATCGCGTAGATGTCGGACAGGGAGTTTGCTGCGGCTATACGGCCGAAATCGTACGGGTCGTCGACGACGGGAGGGAAGAAATCGAGCGTCTGGACAAGGGCCAGCTCGTCGCTGATCCTGTAGACGCCCGCGTCCTCGAACCCCTCTATGCCGACGATCACGTTCTCGTCTGCCGGTATCTCGATCCCGCAAAGAATGTCGGAGAGGTCCCCCGGACCTATCTTCGACGCTCAGCCGCCGCCCCTGGCCTGTTTCGCCAACCGCTCCGCCATTGTTAGCTCTCCTTTCCTGCCAATAATTATAGCACCGAACGCCCATACGGTGTAAAATGGGGGGACGCGAGCCATGTCTGAAACCATAAGCTCCATAGGCGAATTCGGCCTCATCCGGAAGATACGCTCGATTATCGAGAGCGAGGGCGTGAAAGCCGAAAGGCTGACGGAAGGCATCGGCGACGATGCCGCCTCCTTCCTCCCGCGCCCCGGATACGAGCTTCTCGTTACATGTGATTCCATAGTCGAAGGGCGCCATTACCTGCCCGCGCGTAATCGCAGGATACGACCTCGGGCTGCGGGCAATGACCGCAAACATCAGCGATATAGGCGCTATGGGCGGTGCGCCCCTTTACGCCCTGGTCTCCCTCGGGCTCAAGGCAGGGACGCCGGTCGCGGAGATAGAGGCCCTTTACCGGGGTTTCTTGTCCGAGCCTGAACCCGTTTGGGGCCTGCATTATAGGCGGCAATGTAGCGGAAGCGGCTGTGCCGTTTATCGATATCACGCTGATCGGCGAGATTGAGCAGGGCAGGTCGGTCCGCAGGAGCGGCGCAAGACCGGGAGACGCCATCCTGCTTACCGGCTGCACCGGGCGGGCCGCAGCCGGACTGCGCCTCCTCCTCGACGCGCCCGGCGACACGGAATTGTCCGCAAACCCTCTCGTTCGGGCATATATCGTCCCTTCCCACCGGGCGCTTTTCGGGCGCGCGGTCGCTGCGGCGGGGTATGCGACGGCAATGATCGACACGAGCGACGGGCTTGCGGGCGACCTCAGCCACATCTGCGAGGAGAGCGGGACAGGGGCCGAGTTGTTCGAAAAAGCGGTACCGCTTGACGACGGCCTCGTAGAGGCCGCGCGCTCTTTTCGCCTCGACCCTTACACCCTGGCGCTCGGCGCAAGCGACGATTACGAGCTTATCATTACGTGCGCACCCGGCCGGGCAGCGGAGATGAAAGCCCTTGCCGCGGGCCGGGGCGTGCCGTTAACTGAAATCGGGAAGATCGTGGAAGGTAGTGGGGTGAGCCTCGTGCTGCCGGACGGCGAAAAGCGCCCTGTCGGCCGGGAAGGCTGGGACCATTTCAGGTAGACAAATTCTTTAAGCCGGACGGCCCTATATCTTCCGTATGACCCTTCTGGCGCGCCGCAAACCTTTAGAGGCCTTACGGGGGTTACCTTTTTTGTCGGCCCTGCCTTCGGGCTCTCCCGCGTCGCCTTTCCCCATAATGGCCGCCTCCAACCGGTCGGACGTGACGAAGGGGACGCCGTGCCTCTTCGCCTCGTCGATGATAGCCCGGTCGGACGTCGCAACGACCAGCCCCGCCGGTCGCGTCCGTATAATCTCCATTATGACCTGGTCGGCAGTCTCGCCCCTCTTCGAGTAAATGACTTCGATGCCCCTGTGCCGGTCCCTTTCCCTCGCGGGCGACGTGCCGCCGCCCCCGTCGAAGACGACGGTTATACGGACCTGCTTTTCCTGTTTGTAGCGGGACAACTCGTCGAGAAGATAAAGGCGGCCGCCTTCGAGGTTGCCCGGATCGAACCGGACCTGCGCGCCGCTTCTTCTTATGAAATTGTAGCCGTCGATCAGGAGGTGGGCTGCCATGGGCGTTCGTCCGGCATCCCGGACGACAATCTGTCAGGCAGCATCGTCTTTATCCGCCATCGGCGCTTTCCATCCTTCCGTAATGCTCCTTGAAGACCTTGTCGAGGACGCCGTTGACGAAGTCCTTCGAATCTTCTCCGCCGAACTTCTTGGCAAGCTCGAGGGCCTCGTCGATGGCGACTTTCGGCGGCACCTCCGGCGAGTAGAGCATCTCGAAGATGGCGACCCTCAGTATGTTCTTGTCTACGTAGGTGATCCTGCCGATCTTCCAGTTCTCGGAGGCCGTCCGATATATAAGAGTCGAGCGTGGCCTGCTCTTTCTTCACCCCGGACAGAAGTAACCTCGTGTAATCGACGATCTCATCCTGGTATGGAAATATCTTGAGATACCGGTCGAGCGCCGGGCCTACGGCATCGAGGTTAACTTCGACCTGGTAAAGCATCTTCAGTGCTAATTCCCTTGCTTTCCTTCTCCGCACAAATACTTATCCTTTAGCAGGTTTACCATCTCGATGGCCGACATGGCCGCATCGTAACCCTTGTTGCCCCCTTTCGTCCCCGCCCGCTCGACTGCGTGCTCCACCGTCTCCGTCGTGAGTATCCCGAAGGAGATGGGCTTCTCGATCTCCATGGACGCGCAGGCTATGCCCTTCGTCACTTCCGACGCAACGTAGTGGAAGTGGGGCGTCGAGCCCTTTATCACCGCACCGAGGCAGATCACTGCGTCGACGTCCTTGCGCTTGGCGAGCATCTTTGCGGCGAGGGGTATCTCGAAGGCCCCCGGCACCCTGACTACCTGTACGAGTTTGTCGTCTGCCCCGTGGCGCTTCAGCGCGTCGAGCGCGCCTTCGAGCAGCCGATCCGTTACGAAGCTGTTGAACCTGCTGACAACTATTGCGAACCTGAATCCCGAGGCATCAAGCTTTCCTTCATGCACCATGGCGTCTACCTCACAAGTTCTCAAGGATATGACCGAGCTTCTCCCGCTTGGTCTTGAGGTAATGGATGTTGTCCTTGGTCGGCACGCATTCGAGTGAGACGCGTTCGACCACCGAAAGCCCATAACCCTCCAGGCCTTTTATCTTCCTGGGGTTGTTCGTTATCAGCCTCATCTTGCGCACGCCCAGATCGGCTAGAATCTGAGCGCCTATGCCGTAATCGCGCAGGTCCGGCGAGAAGCCTAACGCCTCGTTCGCCTCGACCGTGTCTGCCCCCTCGTCCTGCAGGCGGTACGCCTTGATCTTATTGACCAGGCCGATGCCCCTGCCCTCCTGGCGCATGTAAAGGAGCACGCCCCTGCCCTCTTCCTCGATCATGCCCATCGCTGTGTGGAGCTGCTCCCCGCAGTCGCATCTCATGGAGCCGAAGACGTCGCCGGTGAGACACTCGGAGTGGACGCGCACCAGTACGGAGCTCTTCAGGCCCGAACTCGCCTTTTACGAAGGCAAGGTGTTCCTTGTCGTCCAGCTCGTTGTCATAGGCGATCAGCTTGAAGTCTCCGCCGTAGCTGGTAGGCAGCTTCGTCTCAACGACCCGCCTCACGAGAGTCTCGTACCGCATCTTGTATTTGATGAGGTCGGCGATCGACGCTATGTTCAGGCCGTGCTCCTCGGCGAAGGCCTCAAGGTCGGGGAGCCTCGCCATGGAGCCGTCTTCCTTCATCACTTCGCAGATCACGCCCGCAGGCTTAAGACCCGCCAGGCGGGCAAGGTCCATCGACGCCTCGGTGTGGCCCACCCTGACGAGTACGCCGCCGTTGCGCGCCATTAGAGGGAATAAGTGCCCGGGCCGCGCAAGGTCTTCCGGCTTCGTCTTATCGTCGATGGCGGTAAGCACGGTCTTTGCCCTGTCGTAGGCCGAGATGCCGGTCGTCACGCCTTCTTTGGCCTCTATCGAGACGGTAAATGCCGTCTTGTACTGCGCCGTGTTCTCGCGGACCATAAGCGGCAGGTCCAGTTCCTTGACCCTCTCCTCCGAGAGGGAAAGACATACCAGGCCGCGGGCATACCGCGCCATGAAGTTTATGGCTTCGGGGGTCACCTTTTCCGCGGCGACCATTACGTCCCCTTCGTTCTCGCGGTCCTCATCGTCCACGATGATGACCATCTTTCCGTTCCTAACGTCCTCAATCACTTTTTCTATGTCTGCTATTGCCATGACTACCTTCCCTTGATATAACCGTACCTGTAAAGAAAATCCAGGTCGAATCCCTGCTTCTCGCTGCCTGTTACGAATCTCTCAACGTAGCGCCCCAATATGTCCGTCTCAACATTGACCTGATCTCCGAGTTTCTTGGATCCTATCGTTGTTTTGGCAGCAGAATATGGGATAACGTTAAGCGTAAATCTATTATCACGTTGCTCGTTCACTGTCAAGCTTATGCCGTCTATCGCAACGGACCCTTTCCTGACTATATACTTCGATATTTCGCCGTCCGTCTCGATCTCCAGCCTTATCGAATCGCCCTCCTGTCCGGCTGCCGTAATCCGCCCTATGCCGTCTATGTGGCCCATGACGATGTGGCCGCCGAACCTCGAATCTGCGCGCATGGCCCGCTCTAAGTTGACGCGGTCGCCCGGCTTTGCGTTCTTGAGGGTCGTCATATTCAACGTCTCAAGCGACGCGTCCGCATAGAAGAGGCTGCCGTCCAACCGGATAACGGTGAGGCAGACGCCGCTTACGGCTATGCTGTCGCCCTCGGACACGCCCCCGGCCGGAAAGCCCGACCGGATGCCCAGCTCCCAGCGCCCCCCGAGTCTTGGCGATGGCCGCTATGGTCCCCAGGTCCTCAATTATGCCCGTGAACATAACCCTCCACGCAAATATCGTCCTTCAGCTTCTTCACCGAGACAATGTCCACCTTGTACGCGTCCTTCAAATAGTCGATGCCTTTGCCCCCTACGAGGGTCGCCGCATTTTTGCCCCCGATAAGGAGGGGGCCGTAAAAAAGCACCACCTTGTCGATCAGACCTTCCCTGAGCAGGCCGCTGTTCACCTCGCCCCCGCCTTCGACCAGGACATTCGTTATATTCCTCCTGGCAAGCTCTTTCGCAACGGCCGGCAGCGATACCTTCCGGTTCTCACCTGCTTCCACCCTGATGACTTCTACGCCGAGGGAGCGCAGGCGGCTCTCCTTGTCGGAAGACTGGTCCTGGAGCGTAAAAACAAGCGTTTTATACTTGTCGGCCGTCTTGACCAGATCGCATGAGAGCGGTATGCGGAGCTTCGAGTCGAGCACGGTCCTCACCGGGTATCGCTTCGGCCTGGCTATTCTGGGCAGAAGAAGGGGGTTGTCGAGGATCACCGTGTTGATGCCGACCATGATCGCGTCCATTACGGACCTGAGCCGGTTGGCATAGGACCTCGATTCCTCGTTGGAAATCCATTTCGAGTCCCCGACTTTTGTCGCTATCTTGCCGTCCAGGCTCACGGCCGCCTTCATAACGAAGAAGGGGCGCTTCTTCTCCTGGAACGTGACGAAGGCCTCGTTGAGCTTGCGCGCCTCATCGGAGAGGGTGCCGACCTTGACGTCGATCTCCGCCTTCCGCAGCGCCTCTATCCCTTTTCCGTTCACCTCCGGGTTCGGGTCGAACATGGCGACCACAACCTTTTTCACCCCTGCCTTTATGATTGCGTCGGCGCAGGGCGGCGTCCGCTTATCCGTGTGGCAGCACGGCTCCAGGGTCACGAAAAGGGTAGCGCCCCGTGCCTTGTCCCCGGCCTTCTCAAGGGCTATTGCCTCTGCGTGCGCCTCGCCGGGCTTGTGGTGGTATCCCTCCCCCACGATCTCCCGCCCTTTTGTCACTATGGCGCCGACCATCGGGTTCGGCGAGGTAGTGCCCAGTCCCCTTTTGGCAAGGGACAGGGCGAGACGCATGAAATCTTCTTCTTTCATGTTTCCCCTTTTTTCAGGACCAGGCTCTTCAGCTCTTCCATGAACTCGGTGATATCCTTGAACTGGCGGTAGACCGAGGCAAACCGCACGTAGGCCACCTCGTCGAGCTTTTTAAGCTCGTCCATCACGATCATTCCTATCTCGGTGCTCGTGACCTCTTTCTCTCCCCGCTCGGTCAGGTCCGACTCTATCCTTTGCGCGGCCTTCTCCAGGTCGCTTATGCTCACCGGCCTCTTCTCGCACGCCTTCCTTAAGCCCCCCAGGATCTTCGCCCTGTCGAACGCCTCCCTCCGGCCGTCCTTTTTAACGACCATGGGGAGCCCTTCCTCGAGCACCTCCGCGGTGTTGAACCTCTTGCCGCAAAGGAGGCATTCCCTCCGCCTGCGTATGGCGTCCATCTCCTTGCTCGTCCTGGAATCGATTACCTTGCTTTCGGCTGTAACCGCAGTAGGGACACTTCATCACCGTGCTCCTGTCGAAAAAAAGGCGAAAGGCACCCGCTTCAATTACTGGGGCTAGCGTCGCCCCCTCCACGAGCGAAGCTCGCCGGGGTACCCGCTTTAGCGGGTCGTCCCCCCATAAAAAGGAAAAAGCAATCAATAGCGCCTGCCGGTATCCTTCCACGGGTACTGCCGTTTTACGGTTTGGACACCCGCTTGATTATTATACCCGATTCCGAGATCAAAGTGGCCGCCAGGTCGTCGGGGTAGCCTTCCAGGTGGAAGATCTCCCGTATACCGGCGTTGATAATCATCTTGACGCAGATGGCGCAGGGAAGGTGCGTCGAGTAAATAACCGCTCCGTTGATGGAGACGCCGTGAGAGGCCGCCTGTATGATGGCGTTTTGCTCCGCGTGCAGCCCCCTGCAAAGCTCGTGGCGCTCTCCGGGGGCCACGTTCATGCTCTCGCGGACGCACCCGATGTCAGCGCAATGGGCAAGGCCGGTCGGCGCGCCGTTGTAGCCGGTTGAAAGGATGCGCTTGTCTTTTACGATGACTGCGCCGACGTTCCTCCGCACGCACGTCGAGCGCTTCGCCACGATGCCCGCTATCTCCATGAAATAGGCATCCCAGTGGGGGCGGCCGCTTTCGTTCATAACGGTCTCATATAGGGAAGATGCGGGAATAGAAAGGGAACTTGCGGCAGAGCGCTTTCACTTCTCCCCTCAGCCGCTCGAAAGCCGCGTGTCCCTGGGCTTGCGGAGGACGGCGTCGATCATATCGGCCATCAGCTCCATCTCGGGCTCCTTCATGCCCCTCGTGGTGACGGCGGGCGTGCCGATCCTTATGCCGCTGGGCGCGATCGGCCCCCTCTTGTCGAAGGGTATCGCGTTCCTGTTGAGCATGATGCCGCTTCTCTCAAGGCTCTCCTGCGCCTCCATGCCGTCGATACCCTTGTCGCTCAAATCGACGAGGAAGAGGTGGTTGTCCGTCCCCCCGGATACTATCCTGTACCCAGGCGCCTCATGCAGGTCGCCAAATGGCGGGAATTCTTGA
>CAWFRA010000007.1:0-13010 GCA_963818095.1 uncultured delta proteobacterium | reverse complement strand
CAGGCCAGTGTGATTCTAACTACATCGTGAGAGACTGTAAGTATCCGCGCGCATTCTTCTCTTTCTACCTGTCTTCCGGCATCGACCGACCCTATCCAGCCGGAATAGTCACAGGAGAGATACCACGAGCCTGCAAGTATCACACTGAAAAGCGAGCCTGCAAGAGAAGGAACAATCGAGTCCGGTATTTTCGGTAGGTCAGGATTACCCACTGAGAGGTTGTCTGGCGGCATCTATTGCCACTACCCGACCCTGCATGCCGCGAGCCTTATCCGGATAGCTCGATGAAAAGAACTCATAGGTACCCGACCTTGTAAATTCGATGGTTACATCGACTGTTTTGTCCGGACCTACGTCTACGGAACGGACGAGCGTGCCTTCGGGATCCTTGACGGTGAAATTCCTGGTTCCGCCCGATATGTTTCTTAATCTGAATGTAATCGCGCTGCCCTGGTACGCTGCAGGTTGTCCGGCTCGAAGGCGAAAGTAGTCAGCTTAACATCCACTGTGTAATGCTTCTCCCCTTCCAGGACCGTCGTGTTCGGCTGAAGTCTGGCACAGGCAGACATTACAAGCAATGATCCAGCGACAAGTATAAGCGTCTTAACAAATCTCGTTCTCATCATGACCTCCTCTGTCAGTATTGAAGAAAGTATTGTTCCATTCCGCCTTACCGCAAGGAAACTATTATTAACATGGGAGTTGATCTCTAACCGGGCTTTTCGGACTACCGATCGGTGAGAACATCAACCGCCCGTTTCTTCTACCGAGATTGCCGCAGCCTCCGTATAGGTAATATTCAGTTGATCACCAACCCTCAAATCCTCCAGATTGCTATGATCCGCGGCTTCCACTGCGACAACGTTCCCATGAAGCCCTTTGAGCCCCATCCTATCTCGGCCACATCAATCGGCCTGTTTAACAAAGCGCCTTAAACAATTCCAAATACCGGCCTGAGCAAAGCATTTAAACTGCATTGTCAGCTTCGCCGCGACTATAATCGGGATAAATACAGCAAAAGAAAGACCGGTCGCTATAATGACAGCCAGCCCAGCACATATGGCAAGAATGGCGATAGGTCCAATCGCCGGCATCAACGGACCGAAAAAGATTCTTCCCTTCACAACACAATCACTCCCGCCTCATCTGCGACGATGCCACAAGGCCGGTCATATCCATGAGCCTGTGCGCAACGTTGACCCTGTAATCGGCCGGAACTGCACGCCTTCCTGTAAGTATGAATACACCGTTCTCGGGCAGAGAGGCAGTCATAATTTCAGCCAGAATACGGGCGGGTCTTCTGCAACTCGCCGGCCCATCGGTCGAACTCGACCACTTCCAGCTTGTTACTGGCATATCCAGTCACTATCTACGGCCAATCGAGGTAATCTCGAAACCCGTGGCCGTTCTGCCGACGAGTCCGGTAGCGCCGCCGATTGCAGCGCCGGTGGGTGTGGCCAACTCGTACGGACTTCAGCAGCGGTACGATACGTTTGTGCGCCTCATGTTTTACTTTCTTCAGGGTCCTGGTTAACAGAAATGAAGGCATACCCAATGAAACATTGGACATTTCTGTGTTCTTGTCAACGGTGGCTATAATCGTCAGTGCTGCGCGTTAATCTGAACGCTGTCTCAAAGCGGTGCGCTCTCCCATCCGAGCTACAGCCCCACACGTTGGTGACTAAAGAAAGCACTGTGGGTCGTCGGCAAGATAATCCGCCCTGCCCGAAAGGCCGGAGGCCGCGTAAGCAATTGCGCGGCATCCTCTGCACTCCGCCCACCTCGCGCACGCGCCGCATCTGCCTTTATATGAATTCCTGTCCCGCAGGCGCGCGAGCACGCGCGATGCTACCCATACGCGCCTGATCGAGCCGGTAAGCGCGTTGCCTATGGGGACGGGCAGCCTGCGGCACGGAAGGAGCGTGCCGTCCGCAAGTATCGTCAGGCCGGATACGCCTGCGGCGCATCCTGCGTATGGGAAATCGCCACAATCTTCACCTCCAGGCGCCTGCGAGCGCCCCGGCTATGGGGTCGCCGGTCGATACGCGGACAGGACACAGGGCGGAGGCCGTTGCTGCTGTGCAGGCCGGCCCGCCTCCCAACAGGCGCGTGTACGCGTCGCGCACCTCGGACGGCCCGAGCATCTCTTTCACCAGCCCCTTCCCCCTGCCTGAAGGCACGAGGCGTGAGAAACCTACCCTGCCCGCGCCCGCATCGCGGGCGATCGAGATCACCTCGTCAACGCAGTCGATATTGAGCTTCGAGAGCGTCATGTTCAGGTTTACGGGGATGCCGGCCGCGGCAAGCATCTCCACCCCGCCTATCGCCTTTGCCAGGTTCCCTTTGCCGCGTATCGAGTCATGGACGCGCTCCGTCCCCTCGACGCTTATCTGCGCGTCGTCCAACAGCCCCGCGAGCCTTTTTGCCTTTTCCCATCAACGAGCGTCCCGTTCGTGAGGAGGAAGACCGCAAAGCCCTTCCCCTTCAGCAGCGCAAGGACGTCCATTTATGCCGGGCAGGACGAGCGGCTCCCCTCCGGTCACATTGAAGGCGGGAGCGAATGCGATCCCGTATGTCTGCCCCCATGCGGCTACAGTGTCGGCTGCGGCGTTTGCGATTTTTATGATTGCAGGCGCGTCCGGCTCGGGCGCAGGCGCCCTTCCTGGTAGCAGTGGCTGCACGCCAGATTGCAGCGGCCCGTGAGGTGCCACTGGAAGAAGAAGTCTTTTTCTTTTCGTGACTGCTGCCGGACCGGCAACAGTTATCCCTTTCAGCTCTTTCATTTGAGGCAGGTCCGCAGATCGGACCTCGACAGGGCGTTTTTCATCCTGCCCCAGAAAACGGCTTCTTTCACCAATGTTTTCTTACCGATGCGCTTCTTCATCGCTACCTCCTCGAGATCGAACCATTCCTTCCAATATAATATAAGCGCGCAATGACACTGCGCAAAGTCCAAAATACGGACCCGCACGGCTGCGCGGCCTTGCGTCACCGGCCCCTGATGAAGTCGAGCACGGGCTTTCCCAGGGATTCGTCGGCCGTGTTAACGGAGAATACCTCCGACATGTGGTCGTGGTCGCGCAGCCACAAAAGCTCCGGGCACCGGCCGTCGCGCCTGCAAAGGGCAGTATAGAGCGCGCCCGCCTCGACCTGCATCGTCAGCATGTCGAGCTCGGCGTAGACTACCATCGTCCTGACGGTCGGACCGCAGGTTCGGAAGTATAGATCGTTCCGGGTAGAGCTTTGTATCGGGGCCGTAATACGCCCGGTTCGGGTTGCCGGGCACGCCGCCCAGGAACGCCGCAGGTATCGATTCCTCAAGGGCCGGGTCGTAGATGCCTGAGACGAGAATGACCCCTAACAGCCCCGTCCCTTCTTTCGGGTGCAAGCCTTTCATAAAGGCGTAGGCGGCCGCGTGGGTGGCCCCGGCGGAATGGCCCATAAGAAAAATGCGCCCACTGTCGCCGCCGAACGTGTCGGCGTTTTCCCTCGCCCATCGCACGACGGCGCCGATGTCGGCTGCCCCTGCCGGCCACGGGTCTTTAGGCGCCAGGCGGTAGGTGGCATTTATCGTCAGAACGCCGTGGCGGGCGAAGTAGTACCCGATATTGTCATAGAAGGGCGAACCAGGCGTAGACTTGTTACCCGCGGCGAAAGCGCCCCCGTGGATGAAGATGAGCACCGGCGCTGGCCCGGCCGGGCGCGGCGCAGGCTCGTAAACGTCCAGGCGGTGCCGTTCCGCCGGGCCGTAGGCGATGTCGTTAGTCCGCTTCACGCCCTCTTTCGGCGCTGCCGCCTGGAGGGGTATATATAGCTTGAGGGCCTGCGCCACATTCAGCACCGGCCCCGACGCCCGCAACCGGGCGGCAATCTCCGCCGGCACACCCGCGCCGCCGCCTGCCCCCACGCCTGGGTGCAGGAGAACATAAGGGCTATGAAACAGAGAACACATACGCCCCTAAGCCACTTTACCGAACCGTCTCAACATAATCGCCCTCCTCGGTGATGCGTTCCACTTCTTAGGCCAACCGTCAAATCATAACCAGCGGCGTGCTCTGACTGCAAGGAAAATCAGCGCTGGAACGGACATGGCCATTTTCGTGACGGGGCTTGACTTAAATCAATTATATCGCTAGTACTTCGTCTTATAAATATGACATTGACGAAATAAAGGAGAAAAGACCATGGCAGAGACAGAAGGCTCACCCGCGGTATTGAAGCTCAAGGAGATGCTGGGCTACCAGGAGCACTCCATCGTCAGCCGGGAGATCATACAAAAACCTTCGGGGACGATGACGGTTTTTGCGTTCGACAAGGGCGAGGGCTTAGCGAGCACACCGCGCCTTTCGACGCCGCGGTCTATCTGCTGGAAGGCGAGGCCGAGATCCGCATCGACGGCAAGCCATATTCGATCAAGGAAGGCGAGATGATCGTCATGCCTGCCAACAGGCCGCATGCGCTCAAGGCAATCACGCGCTATAAGATGCTGCTTGTGATGATCCGATAGATATCCATGGCGGGGCTGCCCTCGATCCACTCGTGGAGGCGCCGGGAGGTTTTCGATGAATTTTCCCGTGATCGACGGGCCGCCCGACGAGACTGTACAGTGGAAGTACGTCGAGGAGGCGCGGCCCAGGCGAGACAGGGAAAAGGCGCGAAAGGCTCCCAGGCGCCTACTCATGAAGAGGTCATGAATAGCTTGTATACCCACCCCTGGTAGAGGATCACTATCGGCACGAATATAATCGCAACGACGAGCATGATCGCAAGGGTCAGGGGGCCCGACGCCCCGTTATAGATCGACACGCCGTAAGTGGCGCCCAGCGTCGAGGGCAGCAGGTCGGGAAAGAGGCCGATCACGCCGAAAAACACCGCAAAAGAGTATCGTTGCCAGCGACGCGAGGAAGGAGAGGCCCCATCGCCCCCTTGCCATGAAAAGCCGCATCGACAGGATGGCGACGACTGCGAGCAACGGTACGATAAGCAGGCCGGGCGACGCGAAATAATTGTTCCACAGCCGCGTGGCAAAGGCGCTCAAACACAGGAAGACCAGGGCAAGGAGCGTGGCGAGGGCCAGAGGAGCCGTGCGACCGCCTGCCCCCTCTCGGCGACTGCCCCGGTCCCCTTCACGGCCGTCCAGCCCGCGCCGTGGAGGGCGAAAAGGACAGAGGAAGAAAAGGCCCCCGGCAAGGCCGTAAGGGTTGAGCAGCATTAGCAGGTTTCCCTTGTATACACCCTGGGCGTCGATAGGCAGGCCCCTGAATATATTGGCAAATGCAACGCCGAAGAGCAGGCTCGGCAGAAAGCTGCCTATGAAGATCCCCGTGTCGCAAAGGGCGCGCCACCTGGCCCCTTCACGCTTGTCCCTGAACTCTATGCAGACCGCCCGGACGATCAGGGCAAAAAGCACGAACATGAGAGGGGTGTAAAGGGCGCTGAAGAGTGCCGCGTATGCGGCCGGAAAGGCGGCGAACGTCACGCCCCCGGCAGTGATGAGCCAGACCTCGTTGCCGTCCCAGAACGGGCCGATGACGCCACCCAGTATCTTTTGCTTTTCCGCGTCCGTCTTCGCGATGAGCGGGGAGATCATGCCGACGCCCAGGTCGAAGCCGCCGAGCATAAAATAAACGGCCCAGAGGACACCCCACAGGAGAAACCATATCGTCTCTAACATGGCTATTCACCTCATTTACGATTTATACGGCGCATCGGCAGCGACTGGCCCTCTGGCCGCGGTGTGCGCGATCAGCCGGAAGGCGATTATGCCGATGATTGTGTAAACAACCATGAAGGCCGCGAGCGAGACGGCCACCTGCGAGACCGGCCACGGGCGAGACGGCGGCCTGCGTCCGCATGAGGCCGTAAACGATCCACGGCTGCCTCCCCATTTCCGCCACCGTCCAGCCCAGGCCGCACAGGATGTACGGAAGGGGAATCAGGTAAAGGAAAGCCCGCAGGAGGACCCTGCTCGACGCGATACTGTTACGCCGCAGCCAGGCCACGATCAAGAGAAGGAGCATAAGGACGCCGAGGCCCGTCATTATGCGGAAGGCCACGAAGACGGCCAGGACGGGCGGCCTGTCCTGTCTGGGTATGTCGCGAAGGCCGGTGACCGTCGCGCGCAGTCGAATGGTAAGCAAGCAGGCTCAATGCCCCCGGCAATGCGCCGATGGCGACGCTATTGTCTTCCTTTTCGGCATCAGGCACCGCAAAAAGGTAGACCGGCGCGTTGCTGCGCGTGACCCAATGGGATTCCAGCGCGGCCAGCTTGGCGGGCTGCACGTGCGGCAGGTACGCCCCGTAGAAATGGCCCTGTATCGACGACGCAGAAGGCTGAAGAGAAGCGCCATCGAAAGACCCGTGCGGAAGGACTGCGTGAAGGTCTCCTGGAACTGCTTGCGCAGCAGGTGGTACGCGCTCACCCCCATGACGAAGAAACCCGTGACGACATAAGCCGCGCAGAGCGTGTGGAAAATGGTGAAATAGGCGTAGCTGTTTGTCACGACTGCCGCAAAGTCCGAAAGCACCGGCCTGCCCGCCTTCATCGTATAGCCCACGGGGTGCTGCATCCATGCGTTCGCCATCAATATCCAGACGGCCGAGATATTCGACGCCCCGGCGACGAGCCATATGGTGACCGCGTGCAGGCGCGGCGAGAGACGCTCCCACCCAAGTGCCCAGACGGCAATGAACGTCGATTCCAGAAAGAAGGCCACCGTCGCTTCGATGGCAAGCAGGGGGCCGAATATGTCGCCGACATAGCGCGAGTAGCGCGACCAGTTCGTGCCGAACTGGAATTCGAGCGTGATTCCGGTAACTACGCCGACGACGAAGTTGATGAGAAAGATCCGTCCCCAGAACTTCGTCATCGCCTTATATTCCTCCCGGCCCGTCCTCACGTACCGCGTCTCCATTATCGCAAGCAGTATGGAAAGCCCCAGAGTGAGGGGAACAAAAAGGAAATGGAAATAGGTGGCGGCCGCGAACTGCATGCGCGAGAGCATGGTAACGTCCATATTAACCTCCCCGTTTGGCCTTCTTATCCCGCCGGGCCAGCCGTGCGAAGTCTTCCCCGGCCAGGCGCTTCTCGATATCCTTTCTCAGCTCCACCCATACCGGGTGGACCGCGCAACTGTCGCTTAGGCTGCACGCCGCCTTGTCGACAGCGCACAAGTTGAGGGCCGACGCACCCTGGATGGCCTCGATAACCTCAAGAAGGTTGATCTGCGCAGGCGGGCGCGCGAGCCTGAAACCCCCGGCAGCCCCCTTGACCGACCTGACGATGCCCTTTTTTGCGAGCGCCTGGAGTATCTTCGCCAGGAAGGTGCCGGGCGCGAGGACGGCGTCCGCGATCTCGGCCGCGCCGACCGTGCGGTCCGGCTCTTTCGACAAGAAGAGCACGCACCTCACGGCGTAATCCGCCTTTTTCGTCATCAACATAAAGACACCCTGCGCTTCGAGTCTTCATGAAAATAGGACTTTTATAGTCCTACTTTAATCACGCGAAACCGCCCTTGCAAGATTTTTTTACTTGAATATGAGAAAGGCCTTTCCGATGCCTTCGATTATGAACTGGACGGCGACGGAGAGGAGCATCAGGCCCATTATTCTTCGGGCGACTGACGTCCCCGTCTTCCCGAGGTACCGGAACACTTTGCCGGCCCTGCTCAATATCAGGTAAGAAAGGAAATAGATGATGATAATGATGAGGATGAGGCCCGCCCTGTTCAAGGGCGTCTGCGCCGCGTCGAAGAGCACGATGCCGGTAGTCAGTGCGCCGGGGCCGGTCAGCAGGGGGATCGCCAGCGGGATGATGCTTATCTGCTCACGCTCGGCGTAGTGCTCTTCCTCTCCCTCCGAGGTCTCCGTCTTCGACCTCCTGCCGTAAAGCATCTCTATGGAGACAATGGACAGGAGCACGCCGCCTGCGATGCGGAAGGAATAGAGCTGGATGCCGAGGAGCTTGAAGAAGAACGTCCCCGTAAGCGTCACTACGAGGAGGGCGGCGAAGCCGACGAGCACCGCTTTCCGGACGATAAGCCTCCGCTCGTCTTCGTCGAACCGCTGAAGGATCGTCGCCCAGATGGGTGCATTACCCAGGGCGTTGACGATCACGAAGAGCGATACGAAGGACTTGAGGAAGAACGTCAAGGTGCCAGATTGGTGCAACAACTCCATCCCGCGCCGCCTCCATTACGTTTTCCGGCCTTATAGCGTAAGATAACACGCTGCCGGGCACGAATGCCAAGGCGGGCGCAATTACTGGGGTTCAGCACCCCCTCGCCGGGCAAAGCCCGGCGAGCCTCCCCGCTCGGCGCGGCGCTACGCTTGCTTTATTGCCGCTGTCCAGCGGCAATTATTGGGGTTCAGCACCCCCTCGCCGGGCAAAGCTGCGACCCTTCCCTCCTCACGTCGGGCGGGTGCCCCGGCCTCCCTGCTCGGCGCTTCGCATTCGCTCGCTTTAGGCGGTGCGCTTTTTGAAACATTCACTTGCGCCCGGCTCGGCAGGCGTGCTATACAAGAAAGATGGCGCAATGACCGACGATGCGCGTCCGACAAAGGGAAAAGGAGAAAAGGATCATGTCGTCCGGCGTAAAGAAAGAACAAGGGCAAAAGGCAAAGGTCCTTATTCTGGTGGGAAGCGAGAGCGATATCCCGACCATCAAAGACGGCATCGACTTCCTGAAAGAGATGGACGTCGGCCACGTCCTGGACATTGTATCGGCCCATCGCCACCCGGATAAGGCGGCCGCCCACGCCAAGTCGGCGCGCGCAGCAAGGGTTTCGAGGTCATCATAGCGGGCGCGGGGCTCGCAGCAGCGCTGCCGGGCGTCATTGCCGCCCACACCACCCTCCCCGTCATCGGCATCCCCTTCAACGGCGGCAGCCTCCTGGGCATGGACGCCCTCCTCTCCATCGTCCAGATGCCGAAAGGCGTGCCCGTAGCCACAGTCGGCATCGACGCTGCCCGCAACGCCTGCATCCTCGCCTGCGAGATACTCTCGATAAAGGACGACGGCATGCGCAAAAAGCTTGAGGCGATGAAGGACGGAATGCGGCGCGATATCGAGCGAAAATCGCGGAAACTCAGGCAATTGACAATACGTTGAGCTTTTGTTAGCTTAACTGATGCTCAACGCCATCACAGACATAGACGGCATACGGGTAGGCCATGCCTCAGATTACGAGGGAACGACGGGCTGCACCGTCATCCTCTTCGACGGCCCGGCCTGCTGTGGAATCGATATCAGGGGCAGCGCTGCAGGCACCGAGGCAGATCGACGCCCTCAATGTCGCCCATATCGTTGACGAAGCCCACGCCATCATGCTGGCCGGGGGCAGCGCCTTCGGCTTGGACGCAGCTTCCGGGCGTAATGCGCTATCTCGAAGAACGGCAGACAGGCTACGACGTCGGCGTAGCCAGGGTCCCCGTTGTGCCGGCCGCAGTCATATTCGACCTCGGCATAGGCGACAGCCGGGCACGCCCGACACCGCAGATGGCCTACGACGCCTGCATGACAGCGGGCCAGACGGTAGAGGAAGGCAGCGTCGGGGCGGGCGTCGGGGCAACCGTGGGGAAGCTCTTCGGCCATTCCGAGGGCCATGAAGGGGGGCGTCGGGACGGCGAGCGTAGTCCTGCCCGACGGCACTATCGTGGCTGCCCTCGTGGTCGTCAATGCCTTCGGCGACGTGATAGACAACGTAACGGGCAAGATCATCGCGGGCCTGAGGACGGCAGAGGACGAGCTTACCTTGGCCAACACCGTCTCCTGTATGAGGGAAGGCCAGGTACGCAAGGAGTTCGGCCTGTACAATACGACGCTTGCCGTGGTAGCCACGAATGTCCAGTTTAATAAGAGAGAGATCGGGAAAGTCGCCCAGATGGCGCAGGGCGGCCTGATCAAGACGGTTACCCCGGTCCATACGACGCTCGACGGCGACCTCGTCTTCTCGGTCTCCCTGGGCCGTATGGCAGGGGACGTCAACCGGGTCGGCGTTGTAGGCGAGTTCGTAGTCGCCGAGGCGATCAAGCGGGCGGTAAGAAAGGCGGACGGCCTCGGAAAGGTGCCCGCTTTCAAGGATTTGCCGAGACAGTCGAAGTCCTGCTCCGTCCGCGGTCCGCGCGAATAAATCTGAAAGCGCCAAGTAACAGCCGCCGACGCGGCAGAAATAACGAGCGGATGCGAAGCGCCCGCGGGAAGGTCGCCGCTTTGCCAGGCGACCGGGTGGTCGCCAAATAGGAGCAAGGAGCAGCGCAGTGGAGACGACACCCCGGGACGTTGCGCGCATCATCAAAGAGAAGGGAGAGGCCGTTGCCTTCACTGGAGCGGGCATCTCCGTCGAGAGCGGCATCCCGGCCTTCCGCGGGGGTCAGGGGCTCTGGGAAAAGTACGACCCCATGGAGTACGCCGAGATAGGCGCCTTCATGAGAGACCCGGGAAAGGTCTGGACGATGCTGCGCGAGATGGGCGACGTGATCCTCCGGTCCGCGCCGTCGCCCGCGCATATGGCCCTGGGAGCGCTTGAGAAAGCGGGTCTGCTGCGGTCGGTCATCACACAGAACGTAGACGGCCTGCATCAGATTGCAGGCAATACAAACGTCATCGAATACCACGGGAGCCACCGGCGCGTGAGATGCTTAGGGTGCGGGCGCACGGACGATTTCACCGAGCATCTGATGAAGTTGATGCCCTACCCGGTGTGCGAGCGGTGCCAGGATGCGCTCAAGCCGGACGTCGTCTTCTTCGGCGAGCAGATACCCTCCTCGGCCATGCTGCGGGCCGGCCATGAGGCGCTCGCCTGCCGCGTGATGATCATAATCGGGACCTCGGGCGTCGTGTACCCGGCCGCCGAGATACCCTTCGCGGCAAAGTCTAACGGTGCGACGGTCGTCGAGATCAACGTCGAGCCGACGCCTTATACCGAGGCCGTCACGGACCATTTCCTGGAGGGGAGCGCATCGGCGATCATGCCGGCCATCCTGGAAGAGCTCGGGATCGCTAGTGCCTGAGCGACCCGTCGAAGATAAACTCGGCCTCTATACAAAAGCATTACTCTTTCTTTGCTGCCGGGAGGATCGTTAAGTGGACAAGCACATCTACTGCGTCATCATGGCAGGCGGCAAAGGGGAGCGCTTCTGGCCGGTAAGCACGGACCTCGTCCCGAAGCCCTTCGTCAGCCTGACCGGCAAGCGGACGATGATACAGATGACCCTCGACCGCCTGGGCCGCATCGCGCCGAACGACCGGATATTCGTCATCCTCGGCAAAGAGCACCTGGCCGTGGCCCGCAAGCAGCTTTCCGACCTTCCGGAAAGACAATTCATCATTGAGCCGGAGGGCAAGGACACGGCGCCCTGCATCGGCTTTGCAGCCGTTACCTTAAGCCGCCTCGATCCGGAAGCGCTCATGGTCGTCGTCCCGGCTGACCACTATATCCCAGAGCCCGAGGTCTTCGCCAAAACGATCGGCATGGCCGCAGACTGCGCGACGCAGAGAGATTACCTGGTCACGATAGGCATCATGCCGACGCGGCCCGAGGTCGGCTATGGCTATATGTTTGCGGAAGGGGCAGCCGGCGCGCTATCCGGGGCCCCCTCCCGGTCACCCGCTTCGTCGAGAAACCCGACGAGGCGAAGGCCGCCGAATACCTGGCCGACGGCCGCTATTACTGGAACAGCGGCATCTTCGTCTGGAGCGCGAAGGTGGTGCTGGAAGGCATCCGCCGGCACATGCCGCAGCTCGCGGAAGGGCTCGCCGCAATACAGCGCAGCCCGGGACAAGGAAGGGGCGCGAGTGGCGGAGCGCTTCAACTCGTTTGAAAAGATTTCCATCGACTACGGCCTTATGGAAAAGGCAGACAACGTGCTCATGGTCAAGGCTGATTTCGCCTGGGATGACGTCGGTACGTGGGGCTCTCTAAACGCGTCCTTCCGCTGGACGAAAACGGGAACTGCATAATAGGCGGCGTGACCTGCGTCGATGTGAAGGACTGCGTGGTCTACGGGCATGATGTGCCTGTCGGCGCAGTCGGCGTCGAGGGGCTTATTATAGTGGCCTCCCCCAATGGCGTCCTCGTCTGCGACATGGGCCGCGACCAGGAGACGAGGCGGATAGCGCGGACGGTCGGCGAGCGAAACAGAAATTAGCAGCGGATAAATACCTGCTGCAAGGCAGCTTAAAAGCAAGCGTCGCGCAGCGCTGAGCGGGGTGGCTCCACGGGCTTTGCCGGTGAGACGGTGCTTAAGCCCGATTACTGCCAGAGCGAGTGCCGAGCGCGGCAGTAATAAAGCAAGCGTACGCGCAGCGCTGAGCGGGTGACTCCATCCGGCTTCGCCGGTGGAGGGGGCGCTGAGCCCCTATTTTTCAGGGGTGGCATGGTCGCAAAAGTTTTCACGTCGAGTCTCTTCGGCATAGACGGCATCAGGGTGGAGGTGGAGGTCGATATATCCCACGGCCTGCCTTCCTTCAGCATCGTCGGCCTGCCGGAGCTTTCCGTGAAGGAGAGCCGCGAGCGCGTCAGGGCCGCGATCAAGAACGCGGGCTTCGAGTTCCCCAACGACAGGATCACTATAAATCTCGCGCCGGCGGACGTGCGTAAAGATGGTGCTTCCCTGGACCTTCCCGTTGCTATCGGGCTTCTCGTCGCGATGGGCGTAGTCCGGCAGGAGTCGATGGAAGGCCACCTCATCACCGGCGAGCTTCTTTGGACGGAAGGATCAAGGGGACGAGGGGCGTCCTGCCGATGGCGGTGCTCGCCGCCAGAGAAGGCTTCAGGCGCATGATCGTCCCTGTTGAAAACGGGCGGGAGGCCGCAGTCGTGAAGGGCCTGGACGTTTACGGCGCAACGCACCTGCTCGATATCGTGCATTACCTTTTGGGAGACGGCACGCTCCAGCGCTTCCAGCCAAGCGAAGCGGAAGAAGGCCCGCCAGGAAGGGACGACGGCCTCGATTTCTCCGACATCAAGGGGCAGGCCCAGGCGAAGCGGGCCATCGAGATAGCGGCCGC
>CAWFRA010000006.1:0-115898 GCA_963818095.1 uncultured delta proteobacterium | reverse complement strand
GGTCAACGCCAGCTCGCGGTCGAAAGAGACCAGGAGCAGCTCCTTGTAAAAAAGCCCCAGCGTCGCAAGGACCAGGGCCAGGACGGCCGCGGTCAGGATGAGATCGAAATCGGATATCGTGATGACCTCGCCCTTGAGCATGTCGAGCCAGCCGATCTCGCCGTAAGGGTTCTTCGCCAGAATAAGGATGCTCAATGCGGCGGCGATGACGTAGGCCGCGCCGAGCCGTCCCTCCGGCCGCCCCGCCCCCGGCGCTCCAGATAGGCCAGCAGAAGGACCGCAGCAAGGGAGAAAGTTATGGAGCCTGCAAAAGCCAACCCGTGAACGCCCGTGAGCCGTGGTCCCCCAGGTGTACGCCCAGCCACAGTGGAAGCGATAGGGCGACGGCGACCCCCGTGGAGGAGATCTGCGGCAGGGCAACGCCCATGAAAACGAGCCGGCGCATGACGAGGAAGACCCCGACAAGGGGGCAACTGACGCCGACGAGGACGCTTGTATAGACCGAATTGCGCAGCAAGAAATCGGGTGAGAGGATATGGCGGAGCGCTTCCATTCAGGCTCTCCATTTCAAGTACCTGCGCCACCCGGCCGGGGGCAACAACTCCCCGCGCCGCGCCCTGGAGCACCTTGCCGTCACAGAGCCAGACGACGTCCCGGGCGTAGCGTCGCACAACCGCGAAGTCGTGCGTCGCGAGAAGGACCGCCATCTTTCTTTCCCGGCTGATCTCCGAGATGAAGGCGAGCACCGCGTGGGTCGCCTCCTGGTCGACGCCTGCGGTAGGCTCGTCCAGAACGAGGACGTCCGGCCGGGTGGCCAGCGCCCTGGCGATAAGCACCCGCTGTTTCTGCCCGCCCGACAGCTCGGCGAACCGCTTTGCGGAAAAATCGAGGGCGCCGGCAGCGGCAAGGCACTCCTCGTAAAGGCGCGCTCTTGCGCAGGGACAGGACGGCCGGGCCGCACGCGGCCGTAGGCGCCCATAAGGGCTACGTCGAACCCGGTCAGCAGGTAGATGGGGTCGAACTGGACGGACTGGGGGACGTAGCCGAAGACCGGCGCCGGGCGGCCCCCGAACGCGATGCGGCCCGCGACCGGCGGCAGGAGCCCCAGCACTGTCTTGAGCAGGGTCGATTTGCCCGAGCCGTTGGCCCCGAGGACGGCGGTGAAGCCCGCCCGCTCAATGGAGAACGAGATACCCGACAGCAGGGGGCGCCCGTCGTAACCGATGCTCAGATCGTCCAGGGTTACAAGCGCTTCATTCATGTGTCTTTCCTTATTTTTTTTCCTGGGCGGCCGCGACCATCGTCTGGATTATATAGTCCATCATCTTGATGTATGTCTCCGTGCGCGGCACGCCGCCAGGCATGATCGGCAGGGTGACCAGTTTTGCGCCCGTCTGCTCGGCTATCCGCTTCGGGACTTTTTCGGGGAACTGCGGCTCCCGCACGACGACGGGCACGTGCTCGGCCTTCATGGCGGCGATCAGCTCCTCGATGTGGCGCGGCGTCGGGTCGATGCCGGGCCGTAGCTCGATGGTGCCGAAATAGACCATGCCGAAGCGGTCCGCGAAGTAGGGCCAATGCTCGTGATAGGAGACGAACTTCAAGCCCTTGACGGCGCCTGCCTGTTTCAGCCATTCAGCGATCTTGCCGTCCAGCTTTGCCAGGTAGGCATCCCGGTTGCGGGTATACTCCGCCTGGTGTTGCGGGTCGAAGGAGACCAGGGCGTTGTAGATGTTTGCCATAGCCGTCTTCGCGAGGACGGGGTCGAGCATGTAGTGGGGGTTGCCGTAAGGGTGCACGTCACCCGCGTAATGCTCCGTAGATTTCGGCACGTCACGGGGGACAATGCCCTTCGAGCAGTCTATGTACCCGGGTGCGTATAACTGTATCCGGGGGTTCTTGCTCGCCTCTATCAATGCCGGCAGAAAGGCGTGCTCGCAGTCGAGACCTACGAGGAGCAGCAGGTCCGCCCTGTTCATCGCAGGCACGAAGCTCGGCTTCATCGGGACGCCGTGCGTGTCTTCCACGCCCGTTGCCAGGCTTTCACGTCGACGAGGTCGCCGCCTATGTTGCGGGCGAAATCGGCAAGGTCCGTGAGCGTGGCGACGACGCGGACCTTCGCTGCATGGGCGGGCGCCGCGCCTGCCATAACGAGTACCGCTGCGGCCGCAATCCAGAGTGTGATTTTACGTGTCATGTGTTTCTCCTTTTAATGCTCATCGCTCCTGCCACCCGTGGGCGTGGGAGCCGATGATCCACGCCCATTGGAGGTAGACGGCGTCGTTTGTGCGCAGCGTCGCCGGGATGCCGCTGTTGCTCGGTACGTACTGCTCGTGGTTGTTGATCGTGTGGGTATACTGGAGGCGGAGCTGGCTCCAGTGGCTTGGGTACCACGTTATGTAAGGCGAATAGGCCGTAGACCTTGCGTCGTTGTTCTGCGCGTTCTCCACCCATTCGAAGAGAAACCCAGTCGTCCATTGCCTGTGGAACCTATACGCGAGATACGAGTAAAGGCCCATGGAGTTGACGGGGCGGTTGAGGAGAGTGCCTCCGCCGGGATAGACGATATCGTAGAGGTTGCTGCTTTTGAGCACCTCCGTGCCCCATATGACGCTCTTGAACTGGTTGTTCGCAAGGGGCCTGTACGCGAACATCAGGTCGATGCCGCCCAGCCTGCGCTCCCTCTCGGTATACTGCGCGCCGCTGGGGGCGAAGAACGTCCCGCCCAAGTCGTAGGTGTCGGGGTTCCACATGGCGGACACGCCCGGCTCTACGGAGATGCTCGGCGTCAGGTCGAAATAGGTGCTCGCCCTGCCCCAGAAATTGAGATTATTCCCGTGGCGCGAGAGGCCGACGTTATTGGGCGTGTCCCCGAACTGCGTACCTGTGCCGAAGGTCATGCTTACGTAATGGGGTACAGGCAGCAGCCAGTTGACCTGAGCGCCGTTCGTCTTCGACTCGCCGCCCACGTAATTGTCGAGCGACGAGGGGCCTGTTGACGAAAGGCAGCTCGTGGTCGTGGATGTAGGAGAGCCTGCCGAACTCGCCGAAGAAGCGGCCCGCCTTGAGGGTCAGGTTGTAAGGCAGCGACGTGGTGTAGATCGCCGCTTCCTCCACCCCCAGGTTTGCTTCGCCGGTGACGGGGTCTACCGAGGCGTTCGCGACGATGTAGCCGCGCGCGAAGGGATCGACCGAGGCGGCCGCGTTCAGCTCCACCGAGCGCACATAGGCGTCGTATCCTCCGGGACGGCCCGTGCCCGTCTGGTTCTGGTTCCTGTTATTGTAAGAGAATAACGTTTCACCCACGAAACCGATAGAGGGGTTAAAGATGCTCGGCACGATTTTCGTCTGCGCCTGCACGACGCTGTCCACCTTCTCGTTCAGCTCCTTTACCTGCTTTTGCAGCTCTTCCGCATTGGGAGGTGCCCCGGCTGCGGTTTGGGCGGCGGGCACGCCGGAGGGCTGCGCGGCCTGCGCTGATGCGGCGGGTGCGGTTGCGGTCTGTGCCGGGCCTTGCGCCTTTGCTGTGGTCTCTGCCTTCAATGCCTCTATTGCTTTCTTTTGCGCTTCTATGACCTGCCCCTGTTTCGCAAGCGCCTCTTCGAGCGCCTTTATCCTGTCCTCCACCGTTTGCGCGAAGGCGCCCGTAGAGAACGCGAATATTGAGGCAAGGACGATCAGGATTTTCATGGCGAACCTCCGTCCGGTCCCTGGAGATGCTATTTTCGAGCGGCTTAAATCGGTTGGGAGGGTTGGCTAGGCGGGAGGCGCCCGGTTACGGTGAATAGGGCGGGAGACTTCGGAAAAGCTGATGCCCCGCCACGCGGCGACCTTCGAGGCGGTCGGAACAGGCGGGGCGATCTGCGGCGAATCCGGGAGGACCAGGCTGGAATGGAGAGACGCGCACAGGCAAAGCGGACAGTCGTTGTCGTGAGAAGCGCAGTCCGCGTGATGATGTAAAGCGAGACCCGCGATGGAGACGCACAGGCAGGCCAAAAGAAACAGAGCGTATTTATTTCTCATGTAGGTATATCGTAATCGCCGGGGATGCAAAAGTAAATAACTATTTCGAATAAGGCCGTCCGGACCCCGGCTGTTGCGCTTCTGCCGGGCCGGTTGTGGTATGATAAGCGGGGGTCGAAAAAGCGGTTTTATCGCCGACAACAGGGGGAGCCAATGAACACAATCGATCTTTTAACGAGGAACGCGCGCATGTGGCCGGACGATACTGCTTTCGTCGAGGTGAGGCCGCAGTCGTCGGAGAGGCTCGGCATCACCTGGAGGCAGTTCGACGAGCGGACGAGCAGACTGGCAAACGCGCTCCTCAAGGCCGGCGTCAAAAAAGGGGACAGGGTCTTCCTGATGGGGAGGAACTCGATAAACTGGTTGGAGGCGTATTTCTCGATCATAAAGACAGGCGCGTGGGTGAACCCCCTCAACTTCCGTTTTACGCGTGAGAACATCGCCTACTGCGCTGCTGCCGCGCAGCCCGTCTGCTTCTTCTTCGACGAGGAGTATGCGCCGCTGGTGCTCGCCATGCGAGACGAATTGCCCTCCGTAGCCGCCTTCGTCAAAATGGGAGGCACAGGCTTGCCGGACGTGCCCGGCAAGGAAGGGATGATAGAAGCCGGGAGCCCGGCCGCGCCGGCCGTTGAATTATCCGACGAGGACGAATGCGGCCTCTACTTCACATCGGGCACGACGGGCGCGCCAAAGCCGATACTCCTTCTCCACAAAAACCTCTTCTGCACTGCGGTCAACGAGGCGACCAACCTGTTTTTGACCAAAGACGACTCCCTTCTCATGATACCGCCCCTCTACCACGTGGCGATGGGGCACCTGCTCGGCTCTATGCTCACAGGGGCCAAGACGGTCCTCCTGACTGAAGTGGTGACGCCGCAGACGATCTTCGGAACGATGGACGCGGAAAAGCTGCGCTACGCCTTCATGCTCGTGCCCTGGGTGCTCGACATCCTGGAGGCCATCGACAGCGGGCGGATCAAAAAGGAAGACTACAGCCTCGGGCAATGGCACATCCTCCAGATGGGCGCGCAGCCGATACCGACGAGCCTTGTCAGGCGGTGGAAGGTCCATTTCCCCGCGATGGAATGCCATAACACGTACGGGCTGAGCGAGAGCATGGGACCGGGCGCCATCCACAACAAGCTGGACGACGAGAGCAAGATAGGCGCCATCGGAAAACCCGGCCTCCTGTGGGACGCCCGCATCGTCAACGGCGCGGGCGAAGACGTGGCCCGCGGCGGGGTCGGCGAGATCGTTCTCAAGGGCATGGGCGTCATGAAGGAATACTACAAGAACCCGGAGCTGACCGGCCGGACGGTAAGAAACGGATGGCTCCATACCGGCGACCTCGGGAAGATGGACGAGGACGGGTTCATATACCTCGTGGACAGGCTCAAGGACCTGGTCATCAGCGGCGGAGAGAACGTCTACCCGGTGGAAGTGGAAGAGGTGATCCAGAGGCACAAAAAGGTGCGCGACGTTGCTGTCATCGGGACGGCCGACGACAGGCTGGGCGAGGTGGTGACTGCCGTAATCGAAACGGCAGCGGGCGAGACGTGTACGGAAGCGGAAATGGCTGCCTACTGCAAGGAGAACCTGCCGCGCTACAAGCAGCCGAAGAAGATCATCTTCGCAACCGTGCCGAGGAACCCGACGGGAAAACTGGAAAAGACCAAGCTGCGCGAGCTATACAAGTAATAATAATGCGGCCGGGATATTTGCCCCGCAGTCTATACCAAAGCTAACTGTTTTTTTCTTGACAAGCTGCACTAGCGGCTACTATATTTGATGCTGATATAGTTGGCATCCAAATATTATGCGTACAATGGATATTGCCGATGCGTAAAACCGGGCGGGATTTTGAGATTTCCGAGACCGTTCAATCCCTGCGCCGTATCTTCAAGGCGATACAGGATTACTCGCAGGAGGTGTCGCGCAGCTTCGGCGTAACGGGGCCGCAGCTCTGGGCGCTCACGACCATTGCCGGGCACGAGGCGCTGCCGCTGGGCGAGCTGAGCAAAACGATGTACCTCCACCCCAGCACGGTCACCGGGGTAGTGGACCGGCTGGAAGCCAAAGGCTATGTATCCAGGGACAGGAGCGCGAGAGACAGGAGGGTCGTCACGGTTTGCCTTACGCCCGAGGGGAAGGAGCTGGTCAGGAGGGCGCCCAACCCAGTCCAGGGAAAGATGATACACGGGCTCAGGAAACTGGACGGCGAAGAGCTGCGCACAATTTATGCGTCCGTAAAGAAACTGGCCGAGATCGTGGAGGCCGACAACGTAAAGGTTACGTTCTTTTTCGACAAGGAATGATGCATACAGGTTCTGCCTGACCGGTGCAGGGGGCAAGTCCGGGGAAGGCTGCAAGGGGGCTGCCTTCCCCGGGCGCCGGTCTTATACGGATAACGGCCGCACGCCTGTCCGGCCGGTTGAGCGGATGGACGTTCGGTGCTGAAAAGGTTTATTCTATTGCGATGACCGGCAGCGGCGGCGCATTTCATCCTCGACGGGTCAAGCGCATCTGGCGCGGGACGCTTATAGGCATCCTGATAGGGGTCGTTTCCGGCTTCGGGGCCATCGTTTTCAATTTCCTCCTCCAGACGTCGACGCGCTTTTTTATGGAAGACCTGATCCGGTTCATACTTCCCGCGAGCCGGGCCGACGTCTTCTTCCTCGGAGTGCCGCTTAGCCGGTGGGTGACTATTGCGTTCCCTGCAATCGGGGGCCTCATCGCCGGGCTGATCGTCTTCAACTTCGCGCCGGAGGCCGAGGGGCACGGCACCGACGCCATGATCGACAGCTTCCACCGTAAGAAAGGCGTCATCCGCAGGAGGGTCCCGGTAGTCAAGACCATAGCGTCGGCGATCACCATAGGCTCGGGCGGGTCGGCGGGAAAGAGGGCCCCATTGCGCAGATCGGCGCGGGCTTCGGGTCGTTCCTGGCCTCTGTCCTGAAAGTGGACGACAGGGAGCGCCGCACGATGCTGCTTGCCGGGGCTGCGGGAGGGATCGGCGCCATCTTCAAGGCCCCGCTCGGGGCCGCACTCTTTGCGACGGAAGTGCTCTACCGCAGGGAGGCCTTCGAGTTCGAGGCGATCATCCCGTGCATCCTCTCTTCCATCGTCGCCTTCACGGTCTACACTTTTTTTAACGGCAGCGAGACGGTCTTTCATATCCCCGCTTTCTTCGTCGCCACGCCTGCCCAGCTTCCTTTTTACGCGGTCCTGGGCGTGCTCTGTGCGCTTATAGCCGTTCCTTACGTCAGGTTCTTTTATGGACTGCGCGACAGGTTCTTCAGGCGGCTCGACCTGCCCCGCTCGCTCAAGCCCGCTGTCGGCGGCCTCGTGGTCGGGCTTATCGCTGTCTATCTCCCCCAGGTGCTGGGCGGCGGCTATTCATGGATGCAGGCGGCCATCGACGGCCGGATGGCCGTCAATGTCATGGCCGCCCTCGTCTTCGCCAAGATCGTCGCCACGTCGTTCACCATAAGCTCCGGAGGCAGCGGCGGCGTCTTCGCCCCGTCCCTGTTCATAGGCTCCATGCTGGGCGGCGCGTTCGGCATGACCTGCCATACGTTTTTTCCGCTATCGTGACCGAGCCTTCGGCGTTCGTCATTGTAGGCATGGGCGGTTTTTTCGCGGGGGTGGCCAAGGTGCCGATAGCGGCCCTCATCATGATTGCGGAGATGACCGGCGGCTACAGCCTCATTGTCCCGATGATGATCGTCTCGTCGCTTGCGTATCTCCTGCTGGGGAACGTTTCCCTGTACGAAAAACAGGTGGCCTCGAGGGTCGATTCCCCCGCCCACGCGGGCGACTTCGCCGTCGATATCATGGACCACCTGCGGGTGAGGGACGCAGTCGCGGGCGGCCGTAAGTTCGACACGATAGCAGAGGACATGCCTTTCGAGCAGATCATGACGCTCATGCTCGGTTCCAGCCAGCAGGATTTCCCTGTAGTGGACAAAAACGACAAGCTTACGGGCATCATCTCGATGACCGACCTGCGGGAGGCGATGGCTGATAGAGTTGCCCACAGCCGCCTTTCCGCCCGCGACATCTCCATGACGACCGGGGTCATGGCCGTGAGGATGGACGATACCCTCAATGAGGCCCTGCGCGCACTCGCCGTCCTCGACGTCAGGGAGCTTCCGGTTGTGGACGAAGACGACCCCGGAAAAGTTATCGCCCTCGTCGGCCGCAAAGAAATCACCGGCGCGTACCATAGACAGATGGAGAGCCTTAAAGCGAAGCCCGGCCGCTGACGCTCCGCCTCGTGCATTGCCTGCTTTTTGTGGTTGAAATCTGATCCCCTTCCTATTATAGACCACCCTCTCTCACAGCAATTGTCCCGTGCAGGGGCCGGGCATGCCGGCCCGTTCGACAATTGCTGTTGCGACTGGAGGAACGCCTGATGGGAAATCGGAGAAAGGGCGGCCGGTGGGTGGCTATGGTCTCCTGCGGGAATTGTCAGCGCAGGTCCCGGCCCTACACTCGCCTTTCTGCGGACTCTATCCGGTCGTTAGGTTTGTGACCTGCTTACTTTCTCTTGAGCAGCACGTCCTGGCTTTCGTGATCCATGCATTCCTTCAGAAACTCCTTGAACTCGGTATAGTCCTTTGATGCAATACGCTTTCCCGGCAGATCGAAGGTACGGCGGATGGTAACCGAATTCTTTGCCTTCGTGACTTCCATCTTGTACTCCCCGAACTTCGCATTCTTTATGCGAAAGTCTTCGGGAACGAATTCTATTGCCGTAGAATCGGGGACCTGAAAAGTGGTAACATCGAGTGTCATCATTCGCTCGCGTAGTTCGATGTCAGTCTTCCTTGTTCCCGGGTAGACGAGATTCGCGTATTCGACCGCTTTGGTCAACCACCCGAAAGGGTGAAAGGCGTACATACTTCCCATCCTTTTGGTGAAGTCACCGATGGTGACGGCCATTTTCACCTTCATCTCACCCTCTTTGCCGCCGTTTTCGACGGCAAACGAATCGACGCGTGATCTGCTTGTAGTCCTTTGAAAGCGCTTCGGCAATCACCTGTTTGAGCCGGTATTCGGGGATGCTGTTGAACAGGCGGACCAATTCCATCTTACCCCGTATTAGTGAGTCGTTAGTCACTCTGACAGTGCTCAAATCCTTGAACTCAATTTCAATTGTATCCTCGGATTTGGTCGTGGCCGGATCATCGGGCGGGATGAGGACAAGCTCGCCTGTCTTCTCTCTAATTACGAGAGCGTTGCGATATTGGATGTACTCGGGAATCGAATCGTAGGGTGTGCTCTCCGACGTCGGGTCTAGAAACATTTAACTTCCGTCAGGCTTCGGAACGGCCACAACCGCATGATTGAACACAAGTGGTGTAGGGATGTTCTTCTCGATAAGGTGATTGGTATTGACAAGTGCAATATACGCATTCGTTCCGGAAGAGCGGAGCATGGTGACGAGAAGAGTTGCCTTATCCTTGCAATCGCCGTAAAGGTTCCTCAGGGTTTCCGAGGCCCGGTGCGGAATCATACTGTGCTTGTCCAGCGTAATGGACACATAGCGGATCTTCCTCACGAAATTGTAGAGGGCGCGCATCGATTCCTGCGGGTCTTTCATTCCCTTGGTCAACTCGGCCACTTTTGCCGAGATCTCCTTGTCCGCCACCATCTTGTCCTGGGAGAGGGATGCGTACCACTTCCCGACTTCGTCCCAGGTGGTCGGGTTGTAGAAATATAAGTTATCGAAATATTCCTGTGCCGGAATGCTCTGTGGCTCGCTCTCCTCGATCTTGCCGTTTGTCACTGTGTAGACATAGACTCTTTCTCCGCTTTCGAGGCTGAATTCCTTGGCGTGGAAATTGGCGATACTATCTCTGAACCGTTCAACCGTTTTGACGGATGTGCCGGCCTCAAACCGGTATATGTAAACGTCCTCCTTTGAAGGCATGACACGGCTTAAGGAAATTCTCTCGAATATGAAACCCTTTTCTTCAACCGGCTTATGCGTCCTTTTCACGGCTACTCTTCACCGCAGAGCCGTCTTCTTTGACGCCTCTGAGCGTGAGAATTTTCATCTTCGAGATCGGAGTAGACCAATCCTATGTAAGGATCTTTCTCCATGGCCTCTGCCGGGTCCGTAACAATCTCCTTACCATCGGGAGTGAAGGTGGAAGCCTTGAGGATCTCCAGCCGCTCTTTTGAACTGTCATAACTGAAGCTGGGCTCCCCGACCTTGGTTTTCATGAATGGAGCATTGATCTTTACAGCGCGATCCACGAATTCCACGTAGCTGCCATCACGTTTCATATCGAGGTAGTGATGGGTATAGATTACTTCCATGGGATAGGAATTCCCGTTTGCGGGTTTTTCAGCGAGACCCGCAAGGATCAACTGATTTCGGTGCTCGTCGGAGAACCTATCGTATGCGTCACCGAACGCACTCTTCGTGAACCCTGGAATGTCGTATGCATGGGAAGCGAATGCGGTGAAAAGGAAGAGGCTGAAAGAAGAAGACCCATGACTTTCTTCATGTACCTTGCTCCTTGAAATATTCTGCGCCGGGACAGGGAATAATTCCGCGTTTGGTTCCCTTTTGCGGCCGTCCGCATGTGCTTCGCCATTCTAACGTCTTTTCTTTCTAATGGCAATGAGTGGCTAAAAGTCCCGACCGGCGTACTGCACGTATGTCCGAGGCCATGCCGTGAGCAGGGCGCCAATGGTGCGAGGTAGTGAGCCGTCCACAGGCTCAATCGCAACGCGATTCCGAACAGGCGCGAGTCTCAGCCACCCACACAAAACGACTTTATTCTAAGCCTTTCCTCCTCTTTTTCTTGCGAAACCCGGCGTTCATCCACACACAAATCATTGACATACATCGCGGGCATCCTTAAACTAAATAGAAACCATTTTCATCTAACGAAGGGCAGGGGTTTATGGCGGCGAAGGACGACTTCGATGCGGTGTTGAAAGGCCTCGGCCTTAAAGTCACGCCCCGGCGTCTCGCCGTCCTCTCGGTCATGTCCGGCGCATCCGTTTTTCTCTCTCCCGAAGAAATCTGGAAAAAGGTACGCAAGCGCGTCGGCAGCATCGGCCTGCCCACCGTCTACCGCATCCTCGAAGAGCTTGCGTCCGGCGGGGTCGTCACGCGCGTGCTCCACGACAACCGCCAGCTTTACTATTACCTTTGCACGAACCCGCGCCATCACCACCATTTCGTCTGCCTCTCCTGCCACAAGGTCGAGGACGTCGACCTGTGCGCCCTCGACGCGCTGGAGCGCGAGGTGGAGCAGCGCATTCAGGGCGCCCTCGTCTCGCACGTCCTACAGTTGCAGGGCCTCTGCCGCGATTGCTGCGAAAGGAGGGAGAAGGCTTGAGCAGACCGGCCGCAGCCCTCAAGCGCCCCATCGCATGCATTGCCGCCATAGCCGCGCTTGCCGCCGTGCTTTCGTTTGCCGCATGCGGCAGGCAGGAGGCGAGCCGGGGCGGGCGCGACGGTAAGCGGCTCACCGTCGTAACTACGCTCTTCCCCCTTTACGATTTCAGCCGGACCGTCGGCGGCGACAAGGCCGATGTCTCGCTGCTTCTGCCTCCGGGCGTCGAGCCGCACAGCTTCGAGCCCAGGCCGGCCGACCTCCTGCGGATACACAAGGCGGACATATTCGTCTACACCGGGGACTTCATGGAGCCGTGGGCCGCCACGCTGGTTAAAGGCGTAGGGAAGGACGGGCCCCTCGTCGTCGATTCGAGCAAGGGCGTGACGCTCTCGCCGAAGCAGACAGGAGGCGCGCCTGACGAAAGGCACGGGCACGCCGACGACGGAGCGGCAGACAACGGCGCAGGTTTGCGCGACCCGCACATCTGGCTCGACCTCGCCAACGCGCAGGTCATGGTCGATAACATCCTTGCGGCGTTTGTTGCGAGGGACCCGGCGAACAGGCAGTTTTACGAGACGAACGCGCGGGAGTACAAGACGCGCCTCGCGGCCCTCGACGAGAATTTCAGGACGACCCTGGCATCGTGCAAAACGCGCCTCTTCGTCCACGGCGGCCATTACGCTTTCAACTACCTCGCCAGGAGGTACGGGCTGAGGTACGTCTCCGTTTACGGCCTGACGCCCGACGCGGAGCCGAGCCCCAGGCGCCTCGCCTCCATCGTCGATCAGGTCAGGCGCAACCATATCAAATACATCTTTTACGAGGAGCTTCTTCAGCCGAGGATGGCCGAGACGCTTGCGTCGGAGACCGGGGCGCGCCTGCTCCCTCTGAACGGCGGTCATAACGTGACGCGCGACGACCTGGCGAAGGGCGTCACGTTCATCTCGATACTGGAAGGCGACCTCGCCAACCTGAGCGTGGGGCTGCAATGCAAATAGACGTGGTATCCGCGACCGGCCTTTCATTCAGCTACGAGACGAAGCCCGTCCTGCGGGACGTCTCCTTCTCCGTCGCGGCAGGCGACTACGTGGGGCTTGTGGGGCCGAACGGCTCGGGCAAGAGCACGCTGGTCCGCCTGCTCCTCGGCCTAGAGGCGCCGGGCGCAGGGAGCATCTCGCTTTTCGGCGCGCCCGCCGCAGTCCTTCCAGGAGTGGCACAGGGTCGGCTACCTGCCGCAGAAAAACGCGGCGCTCGCGCCGGTTCTTTCCTGCGACCGTGCAGGAGATCGTTGCCCTGGGCCTCGTGCAGAAAGGGTCGCACCACAAAGGCAGCCACAGCGGCTCGCACGCGCGTAAGGCAGTGAGCAGGGCGATGGAGCTTGTCGATATCGCAGACATCGGGGGCAGGCTCATAGGGTCGCTATCGGGCGGCCAGCAGCAGCGGGTGCTGCTCGCGCGGGCCCTCGTCAGAGAGCCGGAACTGCTCATCCTCGACGAGCCGACAATCGCGATAGACCCGGAGATCAGGGAGCGCTTCTTGAAAGTCCTGTCCAGCCTCAACAGCGAGACGGGCGTGACGGTGCTCCTCGTCACGCACGACACGGGCAGCATCGGGAAGTACGCAAAAAAGCTGCTCTACCTGGAAAACGAGGTCGTCTTCTACGGGGGGTTCGACGAATTCTGCCTCTCCGAGGAGATGACGAAGCTGTTCGGTGCTTTTGCCCAGCACCTGATATGCCACAGGCATGAATAATGTTGTCACGTGTTTCCGGCGCGTCGGCAACTACCAGGTCTCCGGTGGTGGCATAGAAGAAACAAAGGCGGATGTTGTGGCAAGGTTTGGACTCGCGCCTGCGCGGAATCGCGCTATGCGGCGAAATACTCGGCGCTTGCGCCCTCCGACGTACATACGTACGCCTCCGGCCGGCGAGGCTTCCCATTTCATCCACATATCGCGGTCCCTTGAGGCGCTCCTCCGACCACGGCAGCAATTGGGCCGGGGGCCAATTGCTGCAACTGCGGGTGGTCGGTAATCGGCAAGATTGATTGTGGAATAAAAAGACAAGGGGAGAGGGAGGTAAGGGGGCTTGGGGAGAGAGTCTTTTGGAGCGAAGGCATCATGAGCCGTGTGAGAGCAGAGTGAGCGTCATGCCGGACTCGATCCGGCATCCATATGGACCTGGATTCCGGCGTTCGCCGGAATGACGGAATGGGGCATCGTTTCGTTTTCCCTCTCCCTTGAGGGGAGAGGGTGCAGGGTGAGGGTGATAGGTCACAATAGAATGATAGCTGATGCCATTCAGGACTCACTATGGATTTTATAGATTTCCTGCGGTATTCATTCATCCTGCGCGCGCTGGTAGCGGGCTCGTTTGTCGCTCTGGTCTGCGCGGGCCTGGGCGTCATCCTCGTGCTCAAGCGCCTGTCGCTGATTGGGGACGGCCTTGCCCACGTCACCTTCGGAAGCGTTGCCCTCGGCCTTGCCCTTAGGGTGGAGCCCATCTACGTCTCCATGCCCGTCGTCGCCTTAAGCGCGCTGGCCATCCTGAAGCTTGCGGAAAAGGCGCGCGTTTACAGCGACGCGGCCATCGGCATCGTATCGGCCTTCGGCATATCGGGGGGCGTAGTGCTCGGCGAGCCTCGCGGGCGGCTTCAACGTGGACTTGCTCAGCTACCTCTTCGGCAATATCCTTGCGATCACGACGGCGGAGGTGACGATCTCGGTCCTGCTCTCCCTCGTCGTCCTTTCCGTCATCGCCCTGCGCTACAGGCGAGCTTCTCTCGCTCGCCTTCGACGAGGAGTTCGCCCGGACCTCGGGCGTCAAGCGGGCCGCATCAACGCGCCTCATCGCCGTGCTCACGGCGGTCACAGTCGTCCTCGCCATGAAGCTCGTCGGCATCATGCTCACCTCGGCCCTTCTCATCATCCCCGCGCTCTGCGCCTTCCAGGCCGCGCGGAGCTTCAGGGGCACGCTTATCTTCGCGGCCTCTACGGCCGTGCTGTCCGTCTGGGTCGGTATTTTCCTCTCGTTCGTCATGAACGTGCCGACGGGCGCGACGATCGTCCTGCTCAACTTCGCTTTTTTCCTCGTGCTTTACGGCGATCAAGGCGGTGCCTGCCTTCCTTTCCCGTCGACGATAAGCGGTGTATTCGCCGCGCGTCTCGGACGCCGCGACCTCGGAGGCCACTTCTGACGGCCGTCCCCCGCAGCACCTCCTCGTGCACCTTTGTCAGCTCCCTGCACACTACGACCTTCCGCTCCGGGGCGACCTCGGCGACGACTTCGAGGGTCTCCTTCGACCCTGCGGGGCGACTCGAAGAGCACGACAGGGAACGGGCCCGCAAGGACGTCCTGGAGGATCTTCCTCTTTTTGCCTTTCTTCTGCGGGAGGAAGCCGTAAAAGAGAAACCTGTCGGGCGAGAGGCCGGAGACGGAGAGGGCCGCGAGCGCGGCGATGGGCCGGGGACGGCCCGGACCTCGATCCCTGCCTCGAGGCAGGCTTGACGACCCTGTCGCCGGGGTCGGAGATGCAGGGCGTGCCTGCGGCGGTGATGAGGGCCGCCTTCCTGCCTGCGGCGAGCTGTGCGGCGATGGTGCGCGCCCTGCCTGCTTCGTTGTAGCTGTTGATCGTGACGATGGGCTTGCGAAGCTCCAGGTGGGAGAGGAGGCGCGAGGGCCCGATGCCGGTCCTCGGCGACGACGAGGTCGGCCTCGCGAAGGACCTCCATGGCCCGCAGCGTGATGTCCCCCAGGTTGCCGATAGGCGTGGCGACGACGTATGAATTCCGGTCCGGTCATCATCTATCCAATAATGCTCTCAATAATCTACTCTGGGTGGGCGGGGAAGGGCAAGAGGGGCGGGTGCAGCCGGCCGTATTTGTTGCGTTTGCGCCTGTTAAATGGTGCAGAATGAGGCGCCCATAACCGGAATGGGCTGACCCACCGACGTACCCGCGACAAACCGTGCCGCAGTGTCTCTTCCTTTTCATGAGGGGAGGCTCCAACGGCTCTGCCGTTGGAGGCGTGGTACGCCCGGTAACTGCCCAAGCAAGCTAAACACCGTGCCGCCGTGTCTCTTCCTTTTCATGAGGGGGAGGCTCCAACGGCTCTGCCGCTGGAGGGGGCGACAGCAGCCCCAGTAACTGCCCAAAGCAAGCTAAACACCGTGCCGCCGTGTCTCTTCCTTTTCATGAGGGGGAGGCTCCAACGGCTCTGCCGCTGGAGGGGGCGACGGCTAGCCCCAGTAACTGCCCAAAGCAAGCTAAACACCGTGCCGCCGTGTCTCTTCCTTTTCATGAGGGGGAGGCTCCAACGGCTCTGCCGCTGGAGGGGGCGAGCTCTAGCCCCATTGATTGTTATCTTGACATTTCGGCATTATTTTAAGAGAATAACAACATGCTCAAAGCGTCTGGTGTTTCTCGCCGTCATGATAGCTTTGCCTCTGTCGGCGATGGGGGCGATTTACGGCTATGTCGACGAGCAGGGCGTTTATCACTTCGCCAATACCCGGCCGCCTGCGGGCAAGGGCTATCACATTATCATAAGCGGCGGCGAGAGCGACGAGCCTGTGACGTGACCCGATACGGCTCTTGCGCAACACCACTTACGACCGCCTCATCAGGCACCACTCCGAGGCTAACGGCCTCGATTACCGCCTGGTCAAGGCGGTGATGCTGGCCGAGTCGAGGGGGAACCCGACCGCCGTCTCCCATAAGGGCGCGCGCGGGCTGATGCAGATCATGCCGGATACCGGGCGCGACCTGGCCCTGCGCAACCCTTTCGACCCTGAAGAGAACATCCAGGCAGGCGCGAGGTACTTGAAGTCCCTGTACGAGCTTTTCAGGGGCGACCTCGAGCTGGTGCTGGCCGCATATAATGCCGGGCCGCAGAAGGTCATGGAGCGCATGGCCGTCCCTCCCATCGACGAGACGATCAGCTACGTCAAGAGGGTCAAGCTCTACTACGGGAAACTAAAAGAAACACAATGAAAAGCAGGGATGAGACGCCATCCGTCTGGACGCTTCCGAACAGGCTGAGCCTGGTAAGAATACTCCTCATACCGGTCATACTCTACCTCATATCGATGCAGAACGAGCGGCTCCGTTTCGTGTCGTGCGTCCTCTTCGTTATCGCGGGCATCACGGACGGCCTGGACGGGCTGATCGCGCGGCGCATGGGCATGAAAACGCGCCTCGGCGTCTACCTGGACCCCATAGCCGACAAGCTCCTCGTATCGACCGTCCTGATTACGCTTTCCTATTACCGGCTCGTGCCTCTGTGGCTGACTATCGTGATGGTGGGCCGTGATTTCCTGATAAACGGCCTGCGGTCCTTCTACGCGATGGGAGGCGTCACGATCTACCCGTCTTTTACGGGCAAGCTGAAGACTACGCTCCAGATCGTGGGCATCGCGTGCGTCCTCTTCGGCGGCCCGCTCCAGATGATACCGCTTGACGTCGGGTCCGGACCTATCTATAACTTTTCTCCCCTTCGGGGCGAGCAGGTCGTTCCATACGGCGGGTCTGTGATCATTTACGTCTCGCTCTGTTTCAGCCTCTATTCAGCGACGCAGGTATATCTACGAAATCTTTACGTCGGAAGCCACCCAAAGCACCGCGTAGAAAAAAACGTTAAAAGGCTGAACCAATGCGTTGGACGGCTGGATTCGCGCCCGGGAAAACGACGCGAAGGCCGCCAATAAATCCCGGCCCCCACTCCTGAAAAGAATATCATTGATTATTCCATCTGGTAATCTTATAATGGGCGGTCGATTTATGTTCCGTGACCCTCGGAGGCTTTCCGTGTTTTTTCAACGATTAATGGCCGTTTTCTCCTTCGTATGCATTCTTTCGAGTCCCGGCTGCTTTTGCGCAGACGTCCCTTACCGTGCGGGACGCGTTTGGTTCTTTCGGACGTGCGTGCCGCCTTGTCGGAGACGGCCCGGCAGTCGCAGGCAGGCGAAGCGAAACAGGCCCCCGAAAGCAAGGCGACGGGGCAGGAGAAGGGCAGCGCAAATTGCGCAGTGCCTGTGCCGAAGCGCCCCAGCCACGGCCGTAAAATGCAAAGGTGCATATGGCGAGAGTTCTGACGAGCAGTCTCACACCGGGGATGAAGCTTCGCCGTCCCCTCCTGAACAAGAGGGGCGTGACGGTTCTGCCGGAAGGCGTGAGCTTACCGAAGGGCTGATCGAGAAAATAGTGACGATGGGTATCGAGGCTGCGGACGTGCAGGGCAAGGCGGCATCATTGCCCGGCAGGGAGGAGGCCCTCGCTCAGCTTGGACGCCCGTTTCAGGAACGTGGAGACGGCCCCTCACATGGACGTCCTGAAGAGATTACTCAGGGAGCACCTGGAGGCTGTTTGCGGGAGCCATGGATCTGAGACACTAAAGACCAGGATCGAGACGATACAGAACCTGGCGACGATCGCCGTCTGTGGCCAAGCGCCTCCTGGAGATCGTCGGCAAGCCGGCCGTCTCGCTCGGCGAGATCAGCGATTTCGTCTCCCGTGACCCCGTGCTCGCCACGAAGGTCCTCAAGATGGTCAACTCGCCGGTTTACGGTTTTCCGGGCGGATCTCGTCGGTCAACCAGGCGGTCCTTCTTCTCGGCCTCAACGTGCTGCGCGGCCTTCTGGTGGGTGTTACAGTTTTCGATCTGATGCAGCAGGCGATGCTCGGCCTGCGGGACCATTCCCTGGGCTGCGCGATTTTCTCGCGCATCATCGCCAAAAAGAAGGGGCTGAAAGACCCGGAAGAGATCTTTATCTTCGGCCTGCTGCACGACATCGGCAAGATGGTCCTTGTGCTCAACTTCCCCAAGGAGTACGCAAAGGTGATGGAAGAGGCCGAGAAGAGAAAGGCGTTACCGTCTACGACGTGGAATCGGACCTTTCGGCACGACCCATGCGACGGTAGGCGCCTGGGTAACGGAGCAATGGAGCTTCCCGAAAGCCCGTCATCGACGTCATAGGGTTCCATCACAAGCCGCAGCTTGCAAAGGTGGCCCCCATGGAGACGGCCGTTGTCCATTTCGCCGATGTCATCTTGCGGGCACGGGGGTTCGGCTTTGCAGGGGATACCTGCGTGCCGCCCATTCACCCTTCAGCGTGGGAGATGCCCTCGGCCTTCGGAACCGATATTAAAGAGATGCTGAAGGAGGCCGAAGACCTCCTGGAAGGAGCCGCGGACCTTTCGTTCTAACCCTTTCGGCCGGCAGTTGCGTTTGCGCGGATCTCATATTAAGGAAAGATAGCGGACAAGTAGCAATGAAAAGCGCAGTCCATATCTCCCGCGACACCGCGCTGATCGCCATAGTCGAAAGGCTACTGGAGGGTTTCTGCCGGACGATCCCCCTGGGCAACATACGATCCGGCCTCGACTATATCTACTCCCTTATACCCGACCTCCTCATCATCGACCTGACTGCCAACGACCCGGCTACGGTCGATGCCCTCAACACGCTCAAGGAGGACCCCATATTCACCCACCTGCCCACGCTCGCCCTGATCGACGACGCCCGTCCCGCTGCCCCGCTGGGACGGAGTCCTTATGGAGGACTACGTCTGGAAGTCGCAGATCGAGAGGGACTTACGGGCGCGGGCGAGCTTTGCGTGCGCAGGGCCGAGCGCGTCGTCGAGGTCAACCCCCTTACGCGCCTTCCCGGCAATATCTCGATAAACAGGGCGATCCAGAAGCTTATCGACAGGAAGGCCCCTTCGGGGTCGGATACGCGGACCTCGACAACTTCAAGCCCTTCAACGACCATTACGGCTTCACCAGGGGTGACGAGGTGATCAAGATGACGGGAAGGCTCATCCTGAACATCGTCAAGAACAGGCAGCCCCAGGGGAGCTTCGTGGGGCATATCGGGGGAGACGATTTCATCTTCATCATGGACGCGGAAACCATCGAGGACGCAGCCGCCGAGATCATCTCCACCTTCGACCGCATCATCTCCACGTTCTACGACGAATCGGAGAAAACGGAGGGCATCGTGGCCCTGGACAGGCAGGGCAACAGCAGGTCTTTCCCGGTGATGACCATGTCCATCGGCATCACGACCAACGCCCACCGCCGGTTCTCGCATTACGGAGAAATCGACGGAGGCCGTCTCCGAGATGAAGGTCTTCGCGAAGCGGACGAAGGGAAGCTGCTTCAAGGTAGACAAGCGCCACATCCGCCACGAAGGCGAATAGAAACTTTCACGCCAGCTTTCCAGCCGCTTCCAGCGCCTTGTCGTAATCCGGCTCGTCGGTCATCTCCGGTACTATCTGCACGTATCGTATCGTGTCGCTTTTGTCTATTACGAAGATGGACCGGGCGAGGAGGCGCAGCTCTTTCATCAGGACGCCGTATGCGTTGCCGAAAGAGGCGTCCCTGTGGTCCGACAGGGTCCGCAGCTTGTCGATGCCCTCGGCAGAGCAGAACCGCGCGATGGCAAAGGGAAGGTCCATGCTGATGTTGACGATGACGATGTCGTCCGAGAGGGACGCTGCCTTGTCGTTGAACGTCATTGCCTGGAGGTTGCACGTCGGCGTGTCGAGCGACGGCGTCACGCTTACGATCTTCACCTTGCCCGCGAAGTCGGACAAAGAGACGGGCGTCATGTCCTTATCGAGTGCGGTGAAGGCCGGCGCCTTGTCGCCCGCTTTTACGGCGTTTCCGACCAGTGTGAGCGGATTGCCCCTGAATGTTATTATCCCGTTTCTTTCCACGATAGCCCTCCTGTTAGGTTGTATGTAGGAAATATAAGCGCGCAGAGTGGGCGCGGCACGGATGGCAGGGCCGATCCTTCGCTCCCGGCCGATTCTTCTTTCTTTATTTTTTTATCGTGAGGGTGCGGACGGTGGCTTTCTGCGTGCTGCCGGCCCGGCTGCGGGCCTGCCCTATGGAGCGGTAGAGCTTCCTGCGGCTGATGCCCAGGAGTACGGCTGCCTTGCTCTTGTTCCCTCCGACGGATTCGAGGACCTGCCACACGTAGTCCTCCTGAATCTTGGATAAAAGAGGTACTTTGCCGCTCCCGGAAGGCTCCCCCGGCGCCGCAATGGCGCGGACCTTCATGGTGCCTTGCGGAAAGTCGCCCACCCTTATCTGGTCCCTGTCTCCCGAGATCAAAACGGCCCTTTCGAGGATGTTCGCAAGCTCCCTGACGTTGCCCGGCCACGGGTAGGCCGTGAGCAGCTCCATCACCTCCGGCGGCACGCGTTTCTTTCTGCCGCCCCGCGCCAGCTTGGTGAGGAAGTAGTCCGTCAAAAGCGGGATGTCCTCGCGCCGCTCCGTGAGGGGCGGTACGGTAATCGTGAAGCCGTTCAGGCGGTAGAAGAGGTCCTTGCGGAACGCGTTCTCGTCCACCTCCTTCTGGAGGTTCTTGTTCGTGGCGAATATGAAGCGCACGTCAACGCTCGTCTCCTGGGTGTCCCCGAGCCGCCTGAAGTTGCCCGTCTCCAGGACGCGCAGGAGCTTGGCCTGGATGGCTGGGGGCAAATCGCCCACCTCGTCCATGAAGAACGTCCCTTTGTCGGCTATCTTCAAAAGCCCTATCTTGTCGGCGGTGGCGCTCGTGAAAGCGCCCTTCTTGTGGCCGAAAAGCTCGCTCTCCACCATGCTTTCCTGAAGTGCGCTCGAATTGATCACGACGAACGGGTTTTCCGCGCGCGCGCTCAGCTTGTGGATGGCCCGCGCCACCACCTCCTTGCCCGTGCCGGTCTCGCCGAGGATCAAAACGGGCGTGTTGGAGGCGGCGACCGTAGAGATCAGCTTCTTTACCTCACGGATGGCCCTGCTCTCGCCGATGAAGGAGTACGGGGCGTCCACGCGGTGAAGGTGCTCTTCGAGGAGCATCGTCCGCTCTTTGAGGAGCCGCTTCTCGTTGACCCTGTCCGTCACTTCCTTCACGATGCAGAGGAGGCCTTCCGTCCGGCCGTCCTTCCCTTTGAGGGGGACGCCGTTGAAGTCGATATAGTGTGGCCTGTCGCCCCTGTATGTATTGAACAGGAAATCCTGCAACTGGAACGCCTCGCCCCGCAGGCCCTTTTCGATGTGGGCGGCAAGGCCGGACTCTCTGGTATAGCGGTTCTTCAGCCAGTTGAAGCCGATGAGCTTCTCTTCGGCCTCGCCCCCGAGCCCCGATAACCCGGCGAGGGCGGGGTTGACGCTCATAAACGTCCCTTCCTTGTCGATGGTGAAGATGGCGATAGGCGCGTTCTCTATGATGGCTGCATTAAGGTCGTTGACGCGGGCCAGCTCCATGGTCGCCATCTTCTGGTCGGTGATGTTCTGCACCGTCTCGACGACGTACTCGAATTCGGGGCCCGGCCCCTGCTTGAGCGGCGTAGCGGTGAGGTAATAGTAACGGGTCGGGCGGCCGTCCTGGCCCTCCACGGCCATCTGGAGCCGCTGGCTCCTGCCTGTCTCGAAGGTCTTCAGGACGGGGCAGTTCTCGCAGGAGCAGTCCTTGCCCAGGACCTCCTTGTAGCACCTCTTCTCGCTTTCCGCCGGGGAGAAGCCCTCCTTGCGGCGCCACCGGGAAGCCTTCGTGTTGAGCCACTGGATGTTGAGGTTCCGGTCGAGTATGTAGATGCCGAGGTCCACCGAATCGACGATCGATTGGAGTATGCCCAGGCCTGTATAAAGGCTAAGATCCATGGTCCTCTCTTTTGGGTCCTTTTTCTTGATCCCCGTAGCGGGAGGGATATGTCAGCGGGAGCGGGACGCGAGCGTGTGAGGACGTGCGCATGCCGGGAAAGGCGGACCCGTTATATTGCCCCTAAATTATATGCGATTCCGGCCCGGAATTCAAGGCAGGCACGGGCATTTCCGGGTACGGGAACAGTGAAAAATTGAGGCTGATTCCGCAACCTGTTGCGGGTTGCGGGTTGACGGTCCCGATGGACACAAAAGCTGCGCCTGTCCAGCGCACCGCCGTGCGGCGCAGCATGGGCGGGGGTGCGCACAGTGGTCCACAACGGACCACTTGCATGCAAGGTTTGGGCGTAATTGTATACAGTGTAAGTCTACGTAACTGCTAATAAATAGGTATCTGTGAAGGCGCGGCTGTGCGCACGGGTGGTACACGATGGACCATCCCTGCATGGGGAAGGTCTCCGTTTCGCATAGTGGACGGCCGCTAATTGCGCTGCGTCCGTATGGTCGCCGCGTTTCCCATCATGGACGAACGACGTGGTATAAGACTTGCATCTGTATACAATAAATACCACGCGGGACGCGTGAAACGAGCCAGGGACGAGGGGGCAATGATTTTCAATATAATATGTAAGGAGAAGCGCGATGGATAAGTTCGAATGGTGGACCGAAGAACAGAAGAAGTTCGCTGATGAAGTGGAGGAGTTCGCGGCAAGCATCCTGCCCAGAGACGCGGAGACGCGATGGACGAGGGAGTTCCCGTGGGACGTCTTCAGAAAGATAGGCGAGAAGCACTACACCGGCGCGGCAATCCCGAAGGAGTACGGCGGCCTTGGCCTCGGGTGTACGGGTGCCTGTATCCTGACGGAGGCCTTCGGCGGGATGCCGGGTCTCATGAGGGTGATTGGCGGCAACATGCTGGGCGGCCTGCATCAGGTGCTGAGCCACGGCACGGAAGAGCAGAAAAAGAAGATACTGCCGCGCATCGTCAACGGCGAGATCGGGGCCATCGTCATCACGGAGCCCGTCGTCGGCACGGACGCGGCCAATATATCGGTCGAGGCGAAGCTGAAGGACGGCGCGTATATCCTCAACGGCAAGAAGAGGTTCATCGTGGCCGCCGGCCTCGCAACGCGCTACATGGTCTATGCGCGGACGAGCAACGACCCGGAAGTGATAAAGAAGCACCGCCACCTTACGGCCTTTATTCTCGAAAAAGGCGCCAAGGGCTTTACGGTTGAGAAGATCAACGAGCTGATCGGCTTCAGCAACATCCAGAACGGCGTCCTCGATTTCGAGGACGTGGAAATACCCGTCGGGAACAGGATAGGCAAGGAAGGCGAGGGATGGGCCATCATGACAGGCGGCCTCAATTTCGAGCGGACGATCATCTCCGCCCAGGCGATGGGCTGGCTCGGCGATCTTTTGAAGAACGCCGTTCCCTATACGCAGAGGAGGGTCCAGTTCGGCCATCCCACGATCGACATCCCCACGAACCAGTTCAAGATCGCCGACCTGGTCGTGAAGAAAAAGGCGGCGCGGCTCCTGACTTATCACACCGCCTACCATGTGGGACCTCGGCAGAGACATCACGATAGATTCCAACCTCATTAAGATATTCAACCTCGAATGCGCAATGCAGGGGAGCATCGACGCCATCCAGCTCTGCGGCGGGGACGCCACCACCATGTTCTACCCGTTCGAGGAGGTCATGAAGGTCGCGAAGGTCGATTCGATCTCCGGCGGGAGCATGGAGGCGTGCAGGATGGTCATCTTCCGCACTGCCATGAAGCAGCTCGGCGACCAGATAGCCTGGCGGCGCCGGGTGCCTCATCCCAAGCTGGGCGTGCCTGTGCCCGTGTACGGGGAGACGCCGAAAGAGAAGAACGTGGACGAGGATAAGCTCCTCAAGTTCCTCGCTGAGGACTACAGGGTCAACCCCGGCCTCTATATGACGAGGGACGATATGAAGATCGGCTTCGAGATGGACGACGCTAAGCTCGACGCGCTGCTCGTCTCTCTGGAGACGAAGGGCCTGGTCTGGCTCAACAGGACGAAGAAAGGGATCGAGCTGGCGAAGGCGTCGTACAAGGGCTTGCGCGAGGCATTTCCGAAGGAGCATTACCGCTGGTATCCGGAGTGGATCGATAGAGGAGAGCAGGAGAGGATTTTCTAACGCCGGCAGGGGCAAGGCGATAAGAACAGAAGGAGAAGGCAATGGCTAAGATCATCACGGCAGAAGAAGCGGCAGAGCTTATTAAGGATGGGGACGTCCTTGCGGCCGCTACATTCGGTCTGGCCGGCTGGGCGGAAGAAGTCGCCTATGCCGTCCGCGACCGGTACCTGAAGGAAGGTCATCCCAAAGGTATCACCTTCGTCCACGCAGCGGGCGTGGGCGACTGGAAGAGCCGGGGCGGCGGGATATGGGCCGAAGAGGGCACCGAAGGTCTTGTGAAAAAGGTGGTCTCCTCGCACGTAGGCTCGGAGCCGCAAATGTCGAAGGCGATCCAGGAAAACAAGATGGAGTGCTACTTCTGGCCCCTGGGCGTCATGACCCAGTGGTATACGGAGGTGGCGAGGCACTCGCCGGGCCAGTTGAGCAAGACGGGCCTCGGCACATTCATCGACCCCCGTCTGGAAGGCGGCAAGGTCAACAAGATAAGCAAGGAAGACCTGATAAAGCTGGTCGAGTTCGAAGGCGAGGAATGGCTCCTTTATAAGTCGTTCCCCATGACCGTCGCGCTCCTCAGGGGCACGACTGCCGACGAGAAGGGCAACGTGACTTTCGAGAAAGAGGCTATCGCCCTGGAGGCCCTGCCTATCGCGCAGGCGGTCAGGGCGTCCGGCGGCATCGTCATCGTACAGGTGGAGAACCTGGCGAAGGCAGGCACGCTCCATCCGCAGCACGTGAAGGTGCCCGGCGTAATGGTCGACTACGTCGTCGTGGCGAAGAAGCCGCAGATGCAGACCATGGGCACCCAGTTCAAGCCGGCGCTGGCCGGAGACATAAAGGTGCCCGAGACCACGATAGCGCCCTTGCCGTTCGACGAGCGCAAGTTCATCGCCCGCAGGGCGGCAGAGGAGCTTATGGAAGGCCCGGTCAACCTGGGCATAGGCATACCTCAGGGCATCGCCAACATCGTCGCCGAGGAGAAATGCGGCGGCAATCTGACGCTCATATCCGAGTCGGGCAACATAGGCGGCATACCGGGCGCGACGATAGAGTTCGGCGCGCACTACAACGGCGAAGCCATGATACAGCAGGACCAGCATTTTACCTGGTTTGACGGGGGCGGTCTCACGATGGCCTTTACCGGGCTTGCCCAGACGGACGACCGGGGCAACATCAACGCAGGCAAATTCGGCGACAAGCCGATGGGTCCCGGCGGATTCATAAATACCACCCAGCACGCGAAGAAGGTCGTTTTCTGCGGCAGCTTCACGGCCGGCGGGCTCGAAGTCAAGGCGCAGGACGGAAAGCTCGTGATCGTGAAGGAAGGGAAGACCAAGAAGTTCCTGAAACAGGTCGAGCAGATCGCTTTCAGCGGCGACTACGCGTGGAAGGTGGGCCAGAAGGCCGTCTACGTGACTGAGCGCGCAGTGCTGGAGCTGACGAAGGACGGCCTCATGCTGACCGAGGTAGCGCCCGGCATCGACATAGAGAAGGACGTACTGGCGCAAATGGAATTCAAACCCGTCATCTCGCCCAACCTCAAGAAGATGAGAGAAGGTATCTTCAAGCCCGTATGGGGAGAGCTGAAGGAGATCCTGGACGGAAGTAAGACTGACACTATAGATTCCAAAAACGTAAGGGTTCTGAGGAGGACGAAAGATGGCGAGTAAACAAGTAAACGTTAGAAGTATTTTCGACACCGGCCAATTCACGAGCTACCAGACCATGGTTTGCTTCCTGTGCTTCCTGGTCACGTTCCTGGACGGCTTCGACCTGACGATGATCGGCGTAACGCTGCCGAAGATGGCCGAGTCTCTCGGCGTGAAGCCCGGCGCTTTGGGCCTTGCGCTTTCAGCAGGCCAGTTCGGCCCGATACTGGGCGCAATCGTGCTCGGCATGCTTGCCGACCGTTTCGGGCGCAAGTGGATGCTGGTTATCTCCTCGATGTTTTTCGGCGTTTTCACATTCATGATTGCTTTTATCCATACCCCTGGGGAGCTTGCCCTGTACCGGTTCCTGGCAGGTATCGGCCTCGGCGGCGCGGTCCCCAACGCCCTGGCTTTCGGTTCCGAGTTTGCGCCGAGCAACAAGCGCGCGAGCATCATAACCACGATGTACGCGGGTATGCCCGGAGGCTCCGTAGCGGCCGCCATTGCAGCGATATGGCTGATCCCCAACTACGGGTGGCAGTCACTCTACATGATAGGCGGCGCCGTGCCCGTCCTGATCGCTATCCTGACGGCAGTTGCCCTGCCCGAGTCGGTTGAATTCATGGTGAAGCAGGGAAGGCCGAAAGACAAGACGCGGATCCTTGACATCGTCCGCAAGATAACCCCGGCCCTGGCAGCAGACAAGGAGGTCGAGTTCATCTCTACGGAGAAGAAGACCCCCGGCGTGCCCGTCAAGTACCTCTTCAAGAACGGGCGGGCAATGGTTACCATTTTTCTGTGGATCGCCATGATCGGCAGCCTCTATTCAATGTGGGTACTTACCACCTGGGCGCCTGCACTTATGAAAAAGTCCGGCGCGTCCGTACAGCAGTACAGTCTGGCCATCGCGGGCCTGCACTTCGGCGCTTTCCTCGCCACGATCTTCATAGGCCGCGTGATGGACAAGCTCAATCCTTTCTATGCGCTGGCGGTCGGCTTCACGCTGTCCTGCTTTAGCCTCGCGGCCTTCGGCCAGGTGGCGGGCGCCTCGTTCGGCATCGTCTTCATGATGGCCTTCCTGTCCGGTGTCCTGAACAACGGCAGCAACAACGGGTTCGTTGCTGTGCCGGGCATATTCTACCCTGTCTCGATCAGGGGCACCGGCATCGGCTGGGCCTACGCCGTCGGCAAGGTGGGCGCCATGCTCGCCCCGTTGGTCGGCGGTCTCCTGCTGGGGATGAACTGGAGCATCGCGAAAATATGCGGTGTCCAGGCCCTGGTGCCGCTGCTGGTTGCAATGCTGATGCTGGTCCTGCACGGGTTCGTCAAGACTGCGAACGCCGTGGAAGAAGCCGACACAAAACGGTCGGCGAATACGGCAGCATAAAACAACTAACGTCTTTCAGGAAAAGGCCCGGGCCCAAAAGGTCCGGGCCTTTTCTTTATACCGCCGCGGGCCCCTGATTTCCTTCCTGAAGTTGTTGTTTTGTGTCTCAAGCGGTTTACAGACTTTATCCGGTACTGACAATGGATGTCTACTTGTGATAATATGCATAACCCATGGCAAAACACGTGTTTATGACCGGCGCGAGCGGCTTCCTTGGCCGGAACCTGCTCAACAGGCTGATTGAGGACTATCCAAGGGACAGGTTCTCGCTTCTTGTGAGGTCCGCTGCAGCGGAGAGGTTCCTCCGGGACAGGTTCAGTTGGGTCGACCCCGATAAGCTGGTATATGTGCGCGGAGATACCTGCCTGCCGAATCTGGGCATGAGTCCGAGAAGACTTGCCGAGGTCCTGCGGAACAGCCATGATTTTTACCATCTGGCCGCGTCGACCAGCTTCGATTCGCGGAAGGCGAGTGAAGTGCGGCTATGCAACGTGGATGGGACCGGGAACGTGATCGATGCCGTGAGGGGGACGGACCTTCATCGTTTCCACTACGTAAGCACCGCCTATATCTGCGGAACGACCTCAGGTGTCATACAGGAAGACGTGATGCCGAAGCGCAACGGCTTCAAGAACGTTTACGAGGAGACTAAGTACGACGCCGAAAAAATGGTCAGGGAATCCGGGCTCCCGTACACTATCTTCCGGCCGAGCGTGCTGATAGGCAACTCCAGGACCGGCGACTGCGACGGCGAGACGCGGATGGCCTACGGTTACCTGCTCAGCCTCTATTATAGCGCGATACACTCCCCGAAGATAAGGGGAGAGGCCAATTTCTCCAGCTACTGGAAGCGTATGGAAGGCAGGGAGAGCGCCGCGCACCTGGAGATCCCATGCCGGCTGGTGGGCTCCCTGGCTGCCAGGAAAAACCTGCTTGCCGTGGACGACTGCGTCGAGATGATATCGAGGATAGTTAAGACGGACCGCACGCACCATAAGACCTACAACCTGGTCAACCCTGCCTACGTCAGCGCGCAGGACGCGCTCGATTCCATATCTCATGCCTTGAGGATCCGGGGTTTGGTCCTCGCCGGCGAAATGCATAGGGACAGCCTGGAAAATATTGTAGAAAAAAGGGCGTATAAGCTGACAAAGCCCTTCTGGCCTTATGCCCTTTCGGAGGACCCTCACTGGTCGACGGAAAACACCGTCTCCGGGACGGATGGTTACGAGCCGGATGACGTTTCGAAAAGACCCCACTTCTATATGTTCGAGTTTGCCAAAAAAAGGCTCGTAAAATCAGCGTAAATAATAACAAAATGGTGCTGGGCGCCCAAGTAAGCCCGAAAGAAAAGTGGCACATCCTGAGCCCCTATCTGAAGGCGTATGGCGATGGCTGCATGTCCTATTCGACCCTGCAGCCAGGTCTGGAGCATTTCGTTAAAGAGAACACGGGATACATCGCATACGCCACGTTCCGGCACCCCATTCTCGCCAGGCAGCCGGTCAAGGTCGTGCTCGCCGACCCGATAGCGGACAAGCAGGGCTATCAAGGCATCCTGGAGGATTTTCTCGACGAGAACAGGCATTCGATCTTTGTGCAGGTGACGCGATCCTTTGCGGAAGTCCTTGATGGGCACGGGTTGCAGGTCAATCACATGGGCATGGAGACATCCGTTGCATTGACGAATTTTTCATTGGCGGGCACCCCTCGGCAAAAGCTGAGACAATGGTGCCACAAATGTGAGAGAGAGGGCATTCGGGTCGACGAAAAGGATATTTCTCTCACGAGAATCGAAGATGTAAGGGAGGTATCCGAGGGCTGGCTGAAGCGCAAAGGCGGACACGAGCTGACCATCCTGACAAGGCCTCTGGCGTACGAACACGAGGAAGATGTGAGGTACTTCTGGGCCTCGCAGGACGGCCGCCTGAAAGGCATATCCATTTTCGATCCGATGTATGAAAACGGCAGGGTCATCGGATACTACCATAACTTTGACCGGATCGCCCAAAATGCGCCTCATGGAACGGGGGTGTACGCCGTCGTTCAAGCCGCTATGAAGTTCAGGGATGAAGGCATACGGACCCTGTCTCTGGGTATGTCCCCGGCAAGCGGGATCCGTGACGATCTACGCCATAGCAGAATGATTGCAGGGGTTGCGAGGTTGCTTCACGATCACGGCAATTTCATCTATCCCTTTAAGGGCAATGAATCCCACAAGAACAAGTATGACGGCCGGCGGGAGAGGATCTATTTCTCCTCTACGTCCGGCAACGGCATAATGTGCATTTTAGCCCTAATGAAATCATTGCGCCTATTCTAGCAGACGACTTTTTGCAGGTGCCCTTCCCACCGGTAATGTTCAGTTAATTGTCTCCAACCCCGATTGCGTCTTATGGTATAGTTACAAAATGAAGACACCCGCAGCGATTCTTATACTGATCTCGATCCTTGCGGCGGTCCCCGCGTGGGCGGCCAGGGCCGGCCAGGTCCCTGATGGGCCGAAAGGGGTGCAGGCATCGAGCGCGGATGAAGAGGCGTTCATACCGCCGCCGAGGCACATCGATGATATCATCAAGATATTGAAAGAGGCCGGCAAATTCGAAGGCGAGACGGAGTCGTACAGGAAGAAGGCCGACGCGGCCCCGCCCGCAGGTGGAAGCAGGGAAAGCCTTGCGGCGTTCTACAAGGAGCGGTCCCGTGCCGCATGGCAGCTCGGCCGGTACAGTCAGATGCTGAAGGATTTCGAAACGGCGCGGGATTATGTGGGAGAATCCGGATTTGCCGATCCCGAGTTTATGATGAGGCTTGCACTCGCCGAGCTGGACACCGGCAATTTTCAGCGCGGTATAGAAATTTTCAAGGAAAATATAAAGAAGTCGAACGACATTTACAGCTACCAGAACCTGATAGGCGTGTATGCGCGGATAGGGGACATAGATAACGCAAAGAAGACCGAGCAGGAAGGAAGACGTTATTGCAGCATCGGATCGGACGCGAGAAGAGGAAGACAGGGCGGCGGCCAAGGCATGGCTTCCAACTGCCGGATCATGGAGGCCCAGGCAGAAGCCTCTATTCTCGAAGCGCAGGGCAAATACGCGGCAGCCGAACAGCCCATACGCTTGATGCTCGATTATGCCACGCGTCGCGGGACCGGTTACTTTGCCCCCGGCGTGGTGCTTCGCCGAAAGTTATGGCTCGCCCGCAATTTATATCGTCAGGGCCGTTATTTCGAATCTGAAGTCGCATCCCGCAACATATTGAAAGAATCCCTTGCGCACGGGGGACAGGAGTCCGCACAGACTATTTCCGCGATCCTTGCGATCTCTTACAACCTCGCTGCGCAGGGCAGGACGGAGGACGCGGAAAAGCTGCTCTCCGAAGCCATCCGGCTCCTGGATACCTCCGGCGTCACGAACGAGTCCGCGATGGGTGCGCAGGTCAGGGTCGATTACGGCGGCCTCCTTGCCGCCCAGGAGAACTTCAGCCGCGCGATGGAGCAGTTCGACATCGTGAAAGCGGGCATGGAGGGGAATAAATACCTCTACGAAAAAATATATGCGAAAAACGAGTCGCTCATGCTCTCCCTCATATTGACGGGCCGCGCGGGGGAGGCACTCGGCCTCATAAACAAAAACTACGACAAGTTACAGGAAGCTTTTCGGCGAGGACCACATGAGGACCGCCGAGATGCTGGCGCTCCGGGGCATGGCGCATGCCCGCCTGGATAACGTCAAACAGGCCGGCGAGGACTTCTCCGGCTCCATGAAGGTGCTGACGCGCCACGTGTCGGACAGGGGCGGCTACATCAGGCGGCAGCGCATAAAGATCATCATCCAGGACTATATGAGGTTCCTGGACCGCATCCGGGGCACGCCTTCGGAGACGGCGCTGGCCGCCAACGCCGTCGCTACGTCTTTCATGCTCGCGGAGCTTACCCGCGGCCAGACTGTGCAGAGCGCGCTGCTTGCGAACAGCGCAAGGGCGGCAGAGCACGACCCGGAGACCGTGGGTCTTATCCGCAAAGAGCAGGACACCCTTAAAGAGATCGAAGTGATGGAGGCGTCGATCCTTGAGATCGTATCCGCGCCCCCCGACCAGCAGAACCCGCAGCTTGCTCAAGCACCTCGACACGAGGCTCGACCACCTGCGCAAGGCGAGGGCCGCGATGCTGGACGAGATAAAGAAGCGCTCCCCCAAGTACGCGCGCTTCGTAAGCCCGCAGCCGCCGCTGCCATCGCAGGTACAGGCGCGGCTGAATGCGCGCGAATCGCTCGTCTCCATCTTCAGCCTGGACGACCGCACCTACGTCTGGGCCGTGCCCCACACGGGCAAAGTGAGCTTCGCGTCCGTCGCAGTCACGAAAAAAGAGCTTGGCGCAATCGTCTCCGCCCTGCGGGCCTCCCTCGACCCGAAGCCCTCCACGATGAGCGATATCCCGCCATACGACACCGACCGGTCGTACGCGTTGTATGAAAAGCTCCTTTTGCCTGTCAGGGATGGATGGAAGGACGCATCCGACCTGCTGGTCATCGCGAGCGAGCCGCTGAGCCGGCTGCCTCTGGACGTACTGACTACCGCCCCATTCAAGCGGCCGGCCGACGAGAAGCTCCTCTTCGACGCCTACAGGAAGGCCCCCTGGCTCATAGGGCAGGTCTCGGTCACGATGGTGCCTTCTGCGTCGTCCCTCATCTCTTTGCGCTCCCTGCCCGCCGGTCCTTCGCACCGTAAGACATTCGCGGGCTTCGGCGACCCGATCTTCAGCCCCGAGCAGGTGAAGCTTGCGGCGAAAGAGAGCGCAGTCCAGGTGCGGGGCGTGCGCATAACGAGCAGGGGAGGGATCGACGCGGCGAAAGCAGCCGCAAACCACCTTGAGAACCTGGAGCGCCTTCCCGACACGGCCGACGAGATCAAGAGCATCGCCTCGACGCTGAAAGCGGACATGGGGCACGACATCTTCCTCGGAAAGGACGCCTCCGAGACGCGGGTGAAATCGACGAACCTCTCAGACCGGCAGGTCGTCGCGTTTGCCACCCATGCGCTGATGCCGGGGGACTTAGACGGCCTCGACCAGCCGGCCCTCGCCCTCTCGTCGCCTACAGTCACCGGCAACAAGGACGACGGGCTTCTTACGACGAGCGAGATCATGAAGCTGAAGCTGAACGCGGACTGGGTGGTCCTGTCCGCCTGCGAGACGGGCGGCGCGGAAGGGTCGGACGAGGCGCTGTCGGGACTCGGGCGGGCTTTCTTCTACGCGGGCACGCGCGCTGTCCTCGCGACGATGTATCCCATCGAGACGACGTCCGCGAAAAAACTGATCACCCGGCTATTCCGCGAGCAAACCGGGAATGAGCCGCCCACGCGCGCCCAGGCGCTGCGCCAGTCGATGCTTGCCCTGATCGACGACCCCGGCTTCATAGACCCCGCATCGCAAAAGGTAGTAGCGAGCTACGCGCACCCCTTCTTCTGGGCGCCCTTCGTCCTCTTCGGCGACGGCGGCAAACCCCCGCACGAAGACCGGCGTTAGAAGAGCGGCACGCAGGCGGCAGGCCGCGGCGAGAGGGTAATCTTTACCCTTCCGTGCTGCTTGATGCCCATGGGTTTTTCATGTAAGGATTGATTGACGGATTCTGAGAACCATGCAATAATTCAATCGATAATTTTGACAAGGGGAATAATAATGCAAACTCTGAGATCAGCCAAGGTGTTGTTTTTTGTATTACTGTGCGCCTGTCTGTGCGCCTGCGCCGGCTTTTCGGGCCGTGAGCATCATGACGAGAGCTCTACGGCTGGAGCGCCCCTGGCAAAGTTTGGCGAGCTGTCTTCTCTGGCTACAGAAACCGACAAAGGTCCCAGCGGCCACAATTACACCGAGGTTTATGAGTACTTCTTCCTTCCCTTGAAATATGCACCCATTAGAATCCTTGAGATCGGTATTGAAGAAGGGGGCTCGCTGAGGTTGTGGGAAAAATATTTCCCCAACGCCGCTATCTTCGGGATTGACATTGTAAATAAAGAATACATGAACTCAAAGAGGTTGAAGACCTTCGTCGGCGATCAGGCGTCCCGGCAGGCCCTTAGCTCTTTCATTGAGAAGTCTGGTGGGGACTTCGATATCATTATTGATGATGGCGGCCACACCATGGAACAGCAGCAAATCAGCCTCGGGTTTTTGTTCAAATATCTTAAGCCCGGAGGTCTGTACGTCCTTGAAGACCTTCACACGTCGCTTCCTGAATTTTTCCCCGGATATGGCGTGGACGCGTTTAACAGAAACAGCAGTTTATTCATGATTTATTATTATATAAACAACAAAAAGATGTCGAGCGAGTACCTGACCCCGGAGGAAAATCTTTATCTCTCAAGAAACATCGAGTACACCAACGTGCACCAGAGGGCTCACGGGGAGACGAAAAACCGGCCTAGCATAACCTGCATTTTCAAGAAAAAGGGGTAGGAGATACATCAAGCATCACCGAGAGGAGCAGCTACCTCTCTTAAGACTTTTGCTGCCGTTTTTAAAAAGGAAGCGTAATTACCGCTCTCTTTTCCTTTCTCGACCGAGGCGCAAAAACACATCTTTAGCTTTTGTTCGTCTTACCCTTCCTTATTTACTCCGGTTGTGCTCGCGATACCTCGCGCCAAGCTCCCGCGATAGCTCCGCCTGGGCCTCCGTCATCTGCTCCCTGTCCTGTTCCAGCATCTGGCCGGCAAGCCAGTAGAGGTCTATCTTGTCGGGATAAGCGTCGCTGATAAGCTGCAGGTAGGCGGCCTTTTCTATCGCGCCGTCCGGGGCGGAGAGTTTTTTTGCGTCGATGTCTGCAAGACCCGCGAGGACTTCATCTGCGGTGGCGGCATCCATCAAAGCGACGTCGAGCTTCCTTTTCAGATGGTCCCTGTGAACGTAAACCGTATACGCTTCGAGCGGCTTGATGCCCATTTCGGCCGGGGCGAGGGTAACTGCGCCTGCGCCGTTGACCTGCCTTTCATAGACCTTATGCCCCTTCGCATCGATGACCGTGACGGAGGTGACGCCCTCGCCGGCGCCTGCTACCTGGATGGAGAAATCCTGCATCAGCGTTGCATGCACGGGCCAAAGGGCTGCGGGCTTTGCGCCTCTGGTGACTAAAGCGACAGTCGCGTGCTCCGTGGGCTTGAGGAAATCGGCGACGTATCCTTTCGCGGCCTCCGCGTACGTCCTGCCCGCCAGCTTCTCAGACTTGCCCGCCGCCGCTTCCAAAGACGTCTCGCTCCTGACCGCCCCCTTGACGTATGGGACCCATTTGATGTTCAGGAGCGTCACCGAGGGTCTCTTGGTGACGATATCGCCAAGGCACAGGTGCTTCCTGGCCCCGCAGGGAAAAGTCTTGCCCTGGTGGGAGACCTCGCAGTCTTTTTCATATCCGCCGAGTATGACGCCCACGTAGTTTTCGGCAAGGACCGGCCCCCCTGCGAGGATCGAAAGCAGCACGGAAATCGTTGCAATAACCGTTTTCATCCTGACACTCCTCATTTTCACAAGAAAAGCGGCCTCACGGGCCGATGCCCGCGATACCCGCGTTGCTGTGCCAATCCTACAGCCTTACTGACCCGCATGTCAAGCGTTTTAGGCCCGCCGTTAGGCAAGATTATGCTTGACAGTCGTTCGGGCCGCGCGGTATCCTTCGCTAAATTCCAAGAAGGCCATACGTTCCTTTCCGCATCCCTTTTAGTAAGTGTAAACGAATGAGGAGGCTGCACGATGAGACGGGCGAGGATGTTCTTTTGTGCATGTTTGATACTCGGAGCGGCGGGCGTGCTTGCGGGGTGCGCGGCGATCCCGAAGGAGAGGATCGCCGGCGGGGCGACTGCCTATAACCTTGCTGTTGAAAAAGCGCAGAACGAGATGCTCCTGCTCAATATCATACGGGCGAGCAAGCGGCATCCGATGTATTTCACGGTCCTCAATGACGTCAAGGCGAGCATGGCCTTCACCGTGCAGGGGGGCATGTACCTGCCCATCGGGAAGTTCGGGTCGAACACGTCAGGCAGCGGCCTCTATACGCTGTCTCCCAGCGCTTCATATACGACGAACCCGCTTTTCGACGTGGCCCTCCTGAACAGCAAGGACTTCGTCCGGGGCATGCTCGAACCCGTGCAGCCCCAGACGTTCGACCACTTCTGGCAGCAGGGGTGGTCGAGGGAAATGCTCCTTTACCTGTTCGTCCGCCGCCTGGAAATCGGAGAGCGCGTTTACAGGAACAATCCCTTTAGTGAGGATTTCGGCGATTTCGAGAAAGAGGTGGAGCACATAGCGCACGAGGATTGCGACCTGACTGTATCCGAGCTTCCCGCCGACCTGGTGGGGCCGGAGATAAAGGCGGAGGTCGCTGCCGCAGACCTGCAAAAGCTGATCGAGCTTCACAAGGCAGGGCTGATGCTCTCCCCTGTTAAACATACGGACGGAAAGGTCGATACGTACCAGATAAGGTCGGTCAGGCAGGGCGAATACGCCATCGAGTGCAAGGCAACCGCCGCCTCGCCCCATCCCGTGCGATACACGATCCGGTCGGACGCCCAGGCGCGCGCCGCTTCCGGGCACAAGGAAGCCAACACGATATTCCTGAGGTCACCTGAGACAATGATCTATTACCTGGGTGAGATAGTCCGGGCGGAGAAGGCGGCCGACCTGAAGATAGCCAGGCCCCCGATAGTGAGGGGAGGCAAAGACAGGAAATGCGAGACGCGGCTTTTCGTGGCCCGCGAGGCAGTGGCCGAGGACGAAAACCCCTTCTCGGCCGTCGAATACGAAGGGACCACATACGTAATACCGAGGATCGATTCCGACAGGGCGTGCCCGGAGAGCGCCTCTACATACGTGCTTTCGCTGGTGTCGCTCCTGACGTCGAAGCAGACGGCCGCCGACCTTCCTGCGCCCGTAGGTGTAGTCACCTCCATAGGGAGGCCGCATTAACAAAGGGGAAGGGCCTGCATGCCGTCAATAGCGGCCGAAGAGCCTTCTTATGAAGCTGAAGACGACCCTTTTGGCATTGTTGTGGATGCCGTACCAGCCCATGGCCATGATGGGGACGAGGAGGTTCACGAAGAGAAAGAGCGCGTCGATGACGATCCCGAAGCGAAGGTAGAAATAGTACGTCGCCGGCAAAAGCAGCAGTGAGCCGAAGACCATGGCTATCGTCCTCGCCACGGCCGGGTGGCAGTGGACGAACATATAACACGCGAAAAGGATGACCGTCACGTCCACGACTAAGACGACCCAGAACGGCGTGCCGCGGACCTGACGGTTCCCCATCAGCACGTTCGTTGCGCTCCCGATTACGTACATGCCGGGTATGTCGCCGGCCGGCGTCCATTGCCAGGCCTCTTTATCCGGGCAGGACGTGCCGATAATGACGACCTTATCCTTTAAATCCTCCTGCTGCGCGTCCGCCTCTTCCGGCAGGATCCTCCCGAGGCCCACGTTGCCCTCCTCGTTCAGGGAGCCCGGCGGGAAGTATGCAAAACGTATCCTGTTCGAAAAAATCTCGTTGTTGCCCACCTGTATAACCGTTTTGTTCGAAAGGCCGATGGTGCGTGTTATGTTTCTGTGGGCCGCATGGTCATTAAGCAGTTGCGGTTCCGCAGCCTTCAGTTTTTGGAAATCGTCGGTGAAGAGCGCCGTGGTCAGGACCGGGACCGTCCAGATGACCGTATTGCCGCCGTCCGGCCCCTTCACGACCTCGTAGTAGTGAATATAGCGGGTCACCCTGTCTCCCGTAGAGACCGAGCCGTAGGGCAAGCCGATATGGAAGTTCGGGTTCCTCCTTATGATGTCGTCGAAGATATTGCCCTTGATCGTCTTGTCGGTGCTGCGCTGGATCGCAGGGAATACTATCTTGAGGCTCGATTTTCTTTCCGTCAGGTCTTCGAGCACGCGCCTCAAGGCCGCGTCATCGCGCGGGTCGGGAGAGGGGTAGTCGAAGAGCGTGTCGAGGGCCACCACCCGCGCGCCGTTTTTGTCCGCCAGCCCTATAAAGCGCGCGATCTCCGTCCTCGGTATCAGGAGCGGCTCGCCCCATTTCCGGACATACGTATCGCTGTCTATGTCGATGAAAACGATCTGGTCCCACAGGCTCCCCTTAAGCCTTTCGCACTCGGCGGAGCCGGCGGACGGTCCGCTGCACTTGAGGACAGCGCTCGCCTCTTTCTTGACCATCCAGTCCATGGTCCGGTTTAACGTCTTCTCCATGAGCTGGAGGCGAAGCAGCGGAAAGAAGGCCAGGCCGACGATTATGCCTATCGATACATTTATGATGAAGGAGTGCTTCTTCTCTTTTTCCCATTCCCGATAATTGAGATAGTGGATCGCGCGCCCCGCTTTTTTGAGGTGCGGCGCCGCCCGGCGCAATATCTCAAAGATCCGTCCTCCAATCACCGATTGACACCCCTTCGTTGTGCCTTACCCTTCCCGCTCGATAGTCTTTATCACAGCCATCCCGCTATTGCAACGGAAAATGAGGCCCCGCCGGGCAATTTGTATATTGCCTGCCCCTTGCACTGCAAAAGCGACAGGCTTAGGTTTTCGCTATAGCCTTGGCCTGCTCCGTCAGGCCGCGCGCGAGGCCTATGGTGTCCACGTCGATCAGGGTCTACAAAATAAAAGAATTCATCCGGGTGGATAAACAAGGCACCCTCGACGCGGAGCGCTCGAAAGAATTGATCCGCCGGCTCTCCGCCACCGCCTCGTTCAGCCCTGTTGAAAACATCCTGATCGACCTGAGGCAGACGGTGGTTGCGGGCACGGACATGGCCGACCTGCTCGACGTTGCCGCGGAGGTCGCCAGGTACGAATCGAGCTTTCGCGGCAGGGTCGCCGTTATCATACCGCCCGATGAAGCCAGGGTCGCACTGGCGCAGACATTCAAGACGCTGGTAAATATCGAGATCGGACCGTCGCGCTACGAGGTATTCACGCGTTTTGAAGACGCGGTCGATTGGCTTTCAGAGATAGAGAAGGTTTGAGGGCGGGGCAGTACGGCTGTCAGCAACCGCAGGTCGCCAGGCGGTCCTTAAACTCGTCCTCGGTGAAGCTGTACTCCTGCGTGCCGTAGCACTCGACCGCGAAGGAGGCGCAGACGCTGCCCATCCGGGCGCACGCCTCGATATCCATACCCGCGATGAGGCCCGAGATCAGCCCGCCCCTGTAGGAATCTCCCGCGCCGGTCGGGTCGAGTACCTGCCTTGCCCGGACGACCGGTATGGACAGCTCGCCGCCGGGCGCGAGCACCCTCGAGCCGAGGTCGCCCATTGTGACGACCAGCGCGCCGACGCGCCCGATGAGTTCGGCCTTGGACAGGCCTGTCTGCTTCACTATCAGGTCCAGCTCGTAGTCGTTCGATATAAGGACGCGGCAGCCGGTGATTGCGTCCACCAGGTCCGGCCCGGCGAGCATCGGCAGCGACTGGCCGGGGTCGAAAATATAGTCTATGCCCCTCTCCCTGCAAAGGCCCGGGTAGCGGATCATGTCCACGAGGTTGCCGGGGGAGATGATGACTATGGTACTCTTGGGGTCCAGGCTGTCGAAATCGAGGTCGGACGTGTACTTCATCGCGCCGGGGTGAAAGCCGGTTATCTGGTTGTCGGCCTTGTCCGTCGTGATGTAGGCCGCGGCAGTGAACTCCTCTTCGATCACCTTTATGTGCGCCGTCGATATGCCGTTTTTTTCGAGCCACCGGAAGTAGCGGTGGTGGTCGAAGCCGCCGACGGCCGCGGAAACGAGCGGCGTCTCGCCCATGAGCTTCAGGGAGTAAGCGATGTTGCCCCCAGTGCCGCCGAATTTCTCCTTGACGCCGTCTACCTGGAAGCAGACGTTCAGGACGTGGATCTTCTCGGGAAGGATGTGCTGGGAAAAGTATCCGGGGAAGTCCATGATCCTGTCGTAGGCCAGGGAGCCGGACACGACGATATTTTTTTTCACGATAGCTCCATCAGTGCATCGAAATCGCGCTCGGCCAGGCAGCGGAGCCACTCCTCCGGCCCGGCCTCCGTCGAAGGGAAGGGGGAGAGGGCGGAATCATGGAAGACGCGCCGGACCCCCAGGGTGCAGACGGGCCAGCCGGGCACGCCGGGCGCAATATGGCCGTTCTCGTTGATGCGGTATACCTCGAACTCCGTGACGCTGCACGAGACCCTGTAGCTGACGCCTGCGCGGCTGACCTTGAGCGAGCGGTTGAGCCAGCCCCTGGACTCAAAAAGGGCGACGAGGCCGGTGAGGGTGGCATGGGTCGTTTTACGCGCGCTGCCGGAATGTTTTGACTTGTTTGTTGCCATTGTAAAACCTATACCCCTGCTACATCTCTACCGAAAGAAAAATAGATGTAACAGGCGTAAAAGTCAAGTAATTATGTGAGAGCAAAAAGATTGACACGGAAAGGCTATTTTGGTAACGTTTACATATAGACGCCCGGACACATTTCTGGGGGATCGTTCAATGGCAGGACAATGGACTCTGACTCCATGAATGGGGGTTCGACCCCCTCTCCCCCAGCCAGATAAGACAGCAGGGGCCGCGAGCAAATCGCGGCCCCTTTTCATTTCGTTTTATCCCCTCATTCAAAACCGTGGCCGGACTGTCCCTGCTTGACAACCGTCTCCATGACGTATAGCATAGCCTTTTAAGGGACAAACGGGGCCGCCATGTACCTGAGTGAAGAAGAACAGCGGATGCTGGACGGGAAACAGGGACAGGGGTGCAAGCTCGCGATGGAGATCCTCGTAGCAGTGGGGGAGGCCTTCCGGGCCGAGCGTATGGTGCCTGTCAAAAGCGGCCACACCATTCTTTCGACATACAAGGGGATCCTCGATGCAGGCGTCGAGGTGCTGGAGCGGTTTGCGGGCCTCGGTGCAAAGGTGTCCGTCCCCACTACGACCGACCCTGCGGGCATGGACCTCGAAAGGTGGCGGGAGTTCAAGGTCCCGGAAGCATACGCCGGGAAACAGTTCCGGATCGTGAAGGCGGTCAACGATCTCGGCCTGATACCGTGCTGGACGTGCACGCCTTACCTGTGCGGCCTGCTGCCCCAAAAAGGCGACCACCTGGCATGGACCGAATCGTCGGCAGTTGTCTTTGCCAACTCGATCCTCGGCGCAAGGTCCAACAGGGAGACGGCCTTCATCGATCTCGCCGCCGCAATCTGCGGACGGACGCCCTATCACGGCCTCCACGTCCCCGAGAACAGGAGGGGAAATATCCTCGTTGACGTCCGGATGGAGAAGATGACCCCCGAAGATTATCGCATCTTCGGCTATTTCCTGGGCAAGCGGGCGGGTACGAGAATCCCTGTGATAACGGGGCTCGGGAAGACGGCCCTTGTAGAAGATTATATTGCCATGGGCGCGGCTGCCGCGGCCAGCGGAGGCGTCGCCCTTTATCACATTGCAGGCGTCACGCCGGAAGCGCAGACGGCGGAGCAGGCGTTCGGAGGTAAGACGCCGGAGGAAACGTTCAACTTCTCTGAGGAGGAGAGGGACCTGACGAAGGGGGAGATGTGCACGGCGGCCGGCGGCGACGTCGAGGCGGTCATGGTAGGCTGCCCCCACTACAGCATCACGGACATAAAAAGGGTCGCGGAGCTGCTTGACGGAAAGCGGGTCAAAGACGGCGTCCATTTCTGGATATACACGTATAAGAGCGTGGAGCTGCTGGCCGAGCGGATGGGGTACAAATCGATCATAGAAGCTGCCGGGGCCACGATCACCTCCGACACGTGCATGATGATATCACCGACCGAGCTATGGCAGTTCAGGACGATCATGACGGACTCCGGCAAGTTCGCCTACTATGCCCCGTCTCAGGTGCAATCGGACGTCATTTTCGGGTCGGTACAGGAATGTGTGGGCGCAGCGGCCCGGGCGTCAAAGTAAAGCTGGATAACGGAGGCGGCCTCGTGCCACGGCAAAGGGTCTTGAAAGGAAGGGGCATTACCCGCGGGAAGGCGAGCGGCCTGGCGGTTGTGTCGAAATCGGCGTTCGGCTTTTACGGGGCAGTTGACCCAAAGACGGGCATAGTGAGCGACAAGAGGCACGAGTTGTACGGCAGAAAGATAGCGGGCGCCGTCCTTGTCTTTCCCGAGGGGAGAGGCTCCACCGGCGGCGCTATCTACATGCTGGAGCTTGCCCGGTGCGGTACCGCCCCTGCCGCAATCGTCAACCGGCTCACGGAGCCGATACTGGCCACCGGGGCGATCCTGGCCGAGAAGTTCTACCGGACCACGATACCGGTGATCGACAGCCTCGACGGCGACTCGCTGGCCCTTCTCTCGGATGGGGACCATGTGACGGTCGACGCGGACAAAGGCGAGGTCACGATAGGATAGGCAAGGACATATGGAAAAACGCCCGATCCTTGAAGTATTCTCGGATTACGTCTGACCGTGGTGCTATTTCGGTACGGTCCGTACCGATCGCCTGGCCAAAAAATATGACATAGAAGTAAAATGGCTTGCCTTTCCCCTGCATCCCGAGACACCGGATGAGGGCGTGACCCTGAAAGAGCTCTTCGCCGGCCGGGATGTGAACATCCCCGCTATGCATAAACGCCTCAGGGAAGTGGCGGAATCCCTCTGTCTACCATTATCCGACCGTACAATGACCTACAACAGCCGCCTGGCCCAGGAGCTTGCAAAGTGGGCGGAATCCGAAGGAAAGGGCGAGGAGTTCCACCGGGCCGTTTTCAAGGCCTATTTCGTTGAGGGAAAGAACATCGCCATGGCAGGAGAGCTTCTACGCCTGGCTGAATCCATCGGTCTCCCGGAGGAGGAAGCCGGACGGGTTATTTCATCCAGGCGATTCAAAAAGGCCGTGGATGCCGATTGGGCACGGTCCCGCGCCCTCGGCATAGAAGCAGTTCCCACCTTCATTTTTGGCAATCGCAAGCTTGTCGGCTTTCAGTCTTACGAGGCGCTTGCGGAACTCGTCAGCCGTTAATAAATAGGCACAGTTATGCTGGGGACTAAAGGGGACGACCGTAAATAAGGGGACTAAAGGGGACGACCGTAAATAAGGGGACTAAAGGGGACGACCGTAAATAAGGGGACTAAAGGGGACGACCGTAAATAAGTAAATAACTCTTGACCGTTGTCTGGCCGTGATAACATCGAACAGAGTGAATAGAGGGACATTGTTCACTTTTTGCACCTGTTCCTTGTCAAAGATACTTCCTGACGTATTCCCGTGGTAAGGCTGAAAGCCTAAAGTCCGGCCAGATATGAAGCATCGCAGGTGAAAGAACTAAACCTGTCCCCGCCCTTCGGTTACCGCCTGCGTTTCGAAAAGCGGCTCGGCGACGGCCGGGCTGCTGCTGCGATGTTGCCTTGCACCTCTATGGTCGCTTTCACGTTCTTCGGCACGATGAATCTGCAAAGGCCGCCGGACCTTTTCTCTCCTGCGGCCCTGTCGTAGAAGCTCAACGATAGCTCCTCTTTCGCCCGCGTCACCGCCACGTAAAAAAGCCGCTGCTCTTCCTCGATCTCGAAGGCGTCGTTGTCGATGAGCGACCGGCCGGACGGGAAGACCCCGTCAACCAGACCGATCAGAAAAACCCTGCCCCACTCCAGCCCCTTTGCCGAATGGACCGTCGAGAGGGTCAGGTACTCGGAGTCGTCCGGCCCTTCCTTGTCGGGGTCGACCGATACGTCGCGCCAGGAACTCCTTCAGGCTGTCGTATCGCTGGGCCATGTTCCGCAGCATGATCAGCTCTTTCGCCCTGGAGGCGTCTTTCTTGTACTTCCCTTTCATGATCGGGTCGTAATGGGCGATCACCCTGTCAAGCTGTTCGGCCGGGCGTCAGGGAGGAGTTATCTATGGACTGCACGAGCGTCCTGAACGACGCCAGGACGTCCGAGTGCTTCTGGCCGGTGCAGAAAGGGGTGATGGCCGTGTCGATGATACGGGCGAGGCTGTCCTGCGCGGAGATCAGCTCGAGGAGCCTTTCGACGGTCCTCGTCCCTATGCCGGGGAGCAAAAGGAGCACCCTGTGCCATGAAAGCTCGTCCGCCGGGTTCGCGACGATCCTTAAGTAAGAGATGACGTCGCGGACGTGGGCGGTCTCGTAGAACTTGCGGCCGCCGAAGAGCTTGAACCGTATACCTTTCTTGATAAGCTCGGACTGGAGCGGCATCGAGGCGAAGGCGGTGCGGAAGAGCACGGCCATCTCCCTCGTGGGGATGCCCTGGGCCCTCAGGCCTGCACCCTGTCCGCTACCCAGGCCGCCTCCTCGTACATGTCCGCGAAGCGGCGCAAGCCCGGCTTCTCTCCCGTGAGGCCCGGCCCCGAGACAAGCTTTTTCTCGAACTTGTGCTTCATGTTCGAAAGGACCGCGTTGCCCACGTCGAGTATCGGCTGGGTGGAGCGATAGTTCTGCTCGAGCATTATCACCTTGCAGCCGGGGAACGTTTTCGGAAATTGCAGGATGTTCAGGTGGTTCGCGCCCCTGAACCCGTAGATGCTCTGCGCGTCGTCCCCCACTGCCATGATGTTGCCGTTTTTCCGGGCAAGGAGCTCGCGCAATGTCGGCCTGGACTCCGTTCGTGTCCTGGAACTCATCGACCATGATGTAGCGGTACCTGGAGGATATCCGGTCCCTTACCTCATCGCTGTCGAGGGCGAGCTTCAGGTAGATGAGCAGGTCGTCGTAGTCGAGGCAGTTGTTCTTTCGCTTGTAGTCCCTGTACTCCTTCTGGATGGTCTTTATGTCGGCGGTGAACTCATCGTAGTCGCCGTACATCTTCTGAACTGCGTCGTCGATGGTCATGCCCTTGTTGGCAACTGCTGAAAACGGTCTTCAGCTCGTTCTTTTTCGGGAACTCCTTGTCCTGGTCGTATCCCATCTTGTTGCAGCAGCGCCTGATGGCCTCTTCCGAATCGCCCTCGTCGTATATGGTGAAGGAGCCGGAAAAGCCGAGGCTCGAGCTTACGCGCCTTAAGGACCTTGCTCGCGAAGGAGTGAAAAGTGCCTCCGTCGATCTTCGCGCACCTCGGGTCGTTCCGGGATGCCCGCTGGATCATCTCCGCGGCGCTCCTGCGGGTGAAGGTGAGGAGGAGGATCGATTCGGGGTCGACGTTTTGCCGGACGAGATAGAGGGAGCGGTACTCGATCACCCTTGTCTTGCCGCTGCCTGCCCCCGCTATCACGAGGACGGGCCCTTCCGTTGTCGTTACAGCCTCGTACTGGGCCTGGTTGAGCTGAGCCTTGAGGTCTTGCGTGGTGTGGTTCTTTTGCACTATTAGCTCCATGATGAAGTTCTTTCCGAGAAACGCACGTCATTGCCCCTTTCTGATAAAACAGATATTCAACTTGTGGATTCCCTGCAGCTTGCTGCAGGGAGACCTTTTTCCGCTTCGCTCCGTGGCAATTATTGGGGTTCAGCACCCCCTCCACGGGCAAAGCCCGTCGGGCACCCGCTTTGCGGGTCGTCCCCGCTCGGCGCGGCGCTACGCTTGCTTTAATACCCTGCTGCTTGCAGCAGGGTATTTATATACGGAAGGGACGTCATTGTCCAGAGGGAAGCGGCAGGAGCCGGTAGAAGATGTCACGCCGTCGTCAAGCGGCGAGCCGCCGAACTACCTGTCTATACGTCGCTTTTTCGCACGCCTGACGGACGCCAGGCCGGAGAAATAACCTTCTGTCCTTTTTCCTGCTGAAGGGTAGAGGCATGGGTTAAGGCGTCCTCGCCGAATTTGTCGTTGACTGCATCGACGGCCTTCGCCAGGGCGGCTTTTTTGTCTTCGCCCGCCTGGCCGAAGAGCGGAAGCTGCTCTTCACCTTTTGATAAGGAAGCGAGGGGAGACGCCTAAGAGCCTGACGCTTTTCTTAAGGTCTATCGTATCGAGGATCGACACGGCGGCACGGTAAACTTCGCCCGTGTCGTTAGTCGGTGCGGTCAAAGTGGTCTGCTTCGTGAAGGTCTTGAAGTCGGGATATCTCACGGTAAGGGTGATCCTCTTCCCTTTGTAGCCGTAGCGCCTCGCCCTGCGCCCGACCCTCTCGCTCAGGCGCAGGAGGCAGCTTGTAAGCTCTTCCCGCTTCCAGATGTCCTTTGGCAGCGTAGTGCTGTGGCCTATCGACTTCGGGTCGGACGAAACGACCTCAAGCGGCCGCTCCAGCACGCCTTTGCCCATGTCCATAAGCTGGTTCCCGAATACGCCGAACCGCCTGACGAGGAGGGGAAGGGACGCCCTGCCGAGCTGTCCGCAGGTCGAGATGCCCATCTTTTTAAGCTTCTCTTCAGTATGCGGGCCTATGCCCCAGAGCTTCTTTACAGGAAGGGACTCGAATACGGACGGGATTTCCCCTTCTTTGATCCACCGGAGGCCGTCGGGCTTTGCCAGGTCGCTCGCGAGCTTTGCGACAAGGACATTGGGGCCGATGCCGACCGTGCAGGTCAGGTCAAGGCCGGTCTTTACTGCGGCCTTGAGGGAGCGGGCCAACTCCTCGGGGCCGCTGAACAGGTGGTGCGAGCGGGTGATATCGAGGAAGACTTCATCTATGGAATAAATCTCTATGTCGGGTGTGAACCGGAGGCAGACGCCTTCGAGCTGCCGGCACGCCTCCGCATATTTCGCATTGTTCCCGACTACCAGGATTATGTGGGGGCAGAGCCTCTTCGCCTCGCCGACGGTCATGGCCGTCCTCACGCCGAAGGCGCGGGCCTCGTATGAAGAGGTGGTGATGATCGTCCTCTCTCCTGCGCCCGTGACCGCTATGGCCTTCCCTCTAAGGTCCGGGTTGTCCCGCTGCTCGACGGAAGCGAAGAAGGCGTCCATGTCGACGCACACGATGATCTTCTGCATGGCTATATTCTACAAAGAGGCGTCTCCAGGAGCAAGAAAGAGATGCAGGGTGGGCGGGAATAAGGGTGTAAAACCTTGCGGGAATTGGCCTTTGCGCCGGGGGCAAAGTGATTCGGGCGGCGAAGACGGCGTATGCGCAGGTTCCGCAATGTGACGTTCTCAGGCCATCCGCCCGACCCACTGAGAACGCCATGCAGGGGCAGGGAACGGGTCCGCGAAATACTGTGTCTCATGGAATACCTTGCCCGACCTGAACTCCATGATGCTTACCGTATTGGCCTGCCGGTGGCCCTCGTATTTGATCACGAACTCGGAGACCCAGAGATCGCCCGCTCCAATTATCCGTCGAACGGTGAAACCCGACGGCTTCGATGGATGGTGCTCCCGAAGCGCCTGAAGGTTCGCCCGGCCGTAGATGCGCTCCCCTGATTGGGGATAGTCGCATATGCAGTCATCGTGATAAATCTCATGTTCCGCGTTCAGGTCGCCCCCGGCCGATGCAGCCCAGTGGCGTTTCAATGCCGTTTGAATCTCGCTGTCTCCCATGACGGGTCACCTCCCTGTTCGATAAACCGCCTTTAATATCATAAGGACGTCTTGACGGCTGTGCGAGTGTAATACATTTTCCGCCCGCTTTGACTTAATGTTTCCCTAAATCTGCCGAAAATATATATTGTGCCGCAATAGGAATGGCCCGGGGCAGGGAGGCCCAGGGTCCTAAAACGGTGCGTAGTTAAAAAGGAAATGGCGTAATGGCACAATTTGTAAAACTTTTTCTTGACAGACTGTCAGACAAGGTATACTATTAACGTATGACAACTTATGACACACATAAAAAGCTCTCAGGCTCGGACATAAACCGGGACCTGTCCCAGGAAAACGAGAGGCAGGAGGTAGTCATGGAAAGGTTACACGCAGCAGTAACGATCATAAAGGTCATCCCGATTGTAAGCTTCATGTTGCTTCTTTTGCCCTTCACGTGGATGATGCCGAAGGAAGAGAACCGGGAAGCAGGGGCGGACGCAGAGGCAGTCGATTTTAGAGGGGCAGCCGCGCACGCCGTCTCCCAGCCGCACAGGCTTGCCGCATAGACAACGCCCGGTCTGTCCGCGGCGGGCAGGCAGCTCTTTTTGACGCCTGACCCCGCGTCGCACGCACATATAACGCAGCATAATCCGGAAACGGCCCGTTTTTTCCACGGGCCTTTTCCATTTGCACCCCCTCCATAGTTTCAAGACCCGCCCGCCGGCCCCTTCGGTTTTTCTTGCGGCCGTCTCAGGCCCGTGGTATTAGTAAGTGAAGGGAGGGCGAGATAATGAAAAAACTGTTAATGTTGCTCATGGGAATGGCTTTCCTGGCCGTGGTGGCGACACCCGCGTGGGCGCCGCTCAAAACAGAGGTGACAAAGCCGCAGCCGCAGCCTGCCAAGCCGCAAACGCAGCAGCAGCCCAAGGGCACCGGAAGCGCCAACGTCGTGGACCTTAGCGATAAGAAGTCGCAGGTACCTCAGATTCCGCCTATGCCGCCGCCGAAGAAGTAGGCGACCGAAGAGACTGTTCAAGCGCGGGATAAGAAAGTCGGGCTGAAGGGTGTACCCGCCCGGGGATGGGGGGGAGCTTAAAGACGGATGCCCCCTTACAGCCCTTTCTTCTCGAACCAGGAAAATAGCAATACGCCTCCCAGTACGAAGGCTGCTATAACGATCCAGTGATTGACGCCTATGATGCCGGGGAGCGTTATCTTGCCGTAGTTTCCCCATTTCAGGACGGAAGCACTCAGTGCGGGATAGCTTTCCGCAAAGGCGGCGGCGCCTGCGAGCATGCCCAGGAGCCCCCACGCCGCGTCCCATCGGCCTTCGCCGAGGGCGCCTACGGCGGTGCCCGGACAGTAGCCGAACAGCCCCCAGCCCGCCCCGAAAAGGAGGCCGCCGATAATATTGCCGCCGAGCATCGTCGGCTTGATGGCGAGCTTCACCTGTCCCAGGTCATTCAGTAGATAAACACCGACCATTGCGACAAGCACGGCGGAGAGCATGAACTTGACTATCGTCATGTCGAGCAGGCGCAGGGCCCCTATTTGCTTGTCGTAGCGCAGGACCTGTCCTTTCTGGAGAAAGACGCCGAAGAGCACGCCCGTAACGAGTCCGTAGAGCAGCTCGTTCACAGGACACCCCCTTTCTTTCTGTAGACGATGTTGGCGACTGCGACTCCGCCGACGAAAAAGCAAACGAGGGCGATGAGGCCGCTGACTGCAAGCTGGAGCGAACCGCTCAGCCCGTGGCCGCTCGGTCAGCCGTCCGCGAGTCGCGCGCCGAACATCGCGATGCCGCCCCCGAAGAAGGCAACTACGCCCCTCTTCAGCCGCGACGGGCCGAAGTGGTTCTCCCACATGGGCGGGACGCCCCGGATAGTGAAGTCACGGGAGGCGCGGGCTGCGATAAAAGCGCCGAAGAAGATGCCCACTACAAAGAGGAACTGCCAGTCGATTTTCGGCGCCTCTTTAAGGAAGTAAGCCATCCCCGACACGCGCTCTGCGCTGAATGACTTCTCCACGAGGCCCGCCGCCCTGACGAACGTCGTGGACGCGCCGAAATACTTGCCCGTTGCCCAGATGGAGGCGATCATCAGCAGGCCGGCCAGCGCCCCTGCGACATACGGGCTCCAACCCTTCGGCCCGTTCTCAACACGCGTCATGGGAAACCTCCCGCACCTTTTCCCCGCCGCCATCAGCCTATTTCTCCACCGGGTTGCCGGCCTTTATCCAGTCGGCGAAGACCATGTCAGCCAGCACCGCGTTCTTGTAGCCGAGGTCATTGAGCGTCTTCGTCGCCAGCGATGCCCTGCCTCCGGTTTTGCAGTACACGTAGATCTTCGTGTCCGGGTCCGGGACTTTGCCGGAAATGGCGAATTCGAGTGTCCCCCGCGAGATGCCCACTGCGCCGGGCAGATGGCCGTCCGCGTATTCCTGGGGGTCGCGGACGTCGAGGAAAACGGCCTTTTCCTTAGAATCGATGGCGGCCCTGACTGCCTGCGCGTTGACCTTTACTACGGCCGCCTTCGCCTTTGCGACCATCTCCTGCACCTTAGGATTGACGGCAGGCGCGGCGTTCTGCGCTATAGCGGCTGATGCAGCCGAAAGTCCGAATGCCAGCATTACAGCCATAACTATTAACCTCTTTAACATAGTGTTCTCCTCCCTGCTACAGTGAATAGTGCGTATCCATCATATCATGTCCTATGCAACGCCCGTGCCTGCTTTAAGGGCGTCCCCCAAATGCAACGATTCGCATTGGTAGCGGCTAAGAATAAGGGCTGTCCGCGCCCGGCCGTCCGTACCGGATGTTAACTTTGTAAACGATGTTCCTTAACGTAAGTTAATACCGCTCGCACATGAATGCATGCGGAAAAAGGCGCGTATTGACACCCGGCGGCAGTGAACCCAAATTAAAACCGGGGCTGAAGGCGAGCCTTGATGTCCGGTCGCCGTGGTCCAGTTGGGCTTGTGACAGATCGACCCTGAATTTCCGATCGCCTTTGTCTTCAGCTACTAATTTCTTAAGTGGAGGCCTTATGAGTGGGAAGAACTGTTTAGTGGTATTAGTCGCGTTGATGGCCATCTGCCTTGCGGGCTGCGGCTGCTTTCAACAGAAGCCTGCCGTAGCGCAGAACCCCCCGCCGCCGGTTACACGAGTCGAGCCTGCCCCTGAGCCTGCACCAGTTCAGCCGCCGCCACCCGCGCCGGTAGCGCAGGCGCCTGTAATACCGGTGCCCGAATCCGTTTTCTTCTCCTTCGACAAAGCGGACATTACGCCTCAGGCAGCGGTGACGCTGAAGAACCAGGCGGAATGGCTCAAGCAGAACCCGGACGCGAAGGTATCGATTTCAGGGTACGCGGACGAGCGCGGCACTGAAGCATACAACCAGAAGCTGGGTCAGGAAAGGGCCGACGCAGTTAAAGGGCGCCTCACGCAACTGGGGGTCAGCTCCGACCGTATGACAACCACCAGCTACGGAAAGGACAAACCGGTTTGCGCGGAGCCGGCGGAGAAGTGCTATTCAGCCAACAGGAGGGCGGACCTGGACATGACCGGCACGACCTCAACGGGGTAGGAAAAGCCGGCCCGCATCACATTCATGAGATAGGTTCCGGCGGGACGGCCCATTGCGGGCGGTCCCGCCGGGTCCCGCCGCCGATTCATCGTCTCATGCTTTAGAAAGAACTGCAAGCCGCATCCTCGCCCAGGGCAAACGCATTTGGCCATTACCCCCTGTTTTTTACGATGCCCGATTAGGGGGGGTGCCCCTTCCCTTTACGAAGCGGCGGTACTATATAACAACATCAGGAATTTATCACCGTAAGGAGGCAGTCATGAAGTCAAGGTTGGTTTTGGTTGTCGTTTGCTTACTGTCTGCGGCTGTTTTGGCCGGCTGTTCCAGCAAGCCGCCGGCGGCATCGGAGGTGCCGATGTCCACTCAGATGCAGAAGACCGAGTGGAACCCGGACGTGATGGTCTACAAGAACCCGGACATGAATATGGCCACGTACAGGCGCGTCGTGCTTCTCCCCGTGGAGATATATACCGGTCCTGACGCGGAATTCCACGGAGCGAGCGCTGAAGAGCAGCAGGAGATGGCGCAGTATCTCCGTGCGCAGGTAGAGAAGAACCTGCGGGAGAAGGGCCTGCTCGCGCGCGAGCCGGGGCCGGGCGTCGCCAACCTCAAGCTGATCCTTGCGGGCCTCGATAAGACGCGGCCTGTCGCCTCAACGATCACCCATGCCCTGCCCGTCGGCCTTGCCCTGAACCTGGGGAAGGGGGCGATGGGGAAGAACGGCTCTTTCATGGGGAACGCCACAGTGGGCGGCGAGTTCACCGACTCGACCACCGGCGCCCTGGTTGCGTCGTTCCTTGCGAGAGAGGCGCCGAACGCGATGGATGTCACGGCCGTGCCTACCGAGTGGGGCGCGTCTAAAAAGGCGCTGGAGAAGGTGGCCGAGCAGATAGGCGACCGCCTGCAGAAGATACAGGTCGGCCAGGCCGGATAGAAGTAACGACTGCGAGATAGGGACGGACCCGCCACGAAGCGAAGGGAACAAGAAGAGGACGGGTCTGTCCCTTGTCCGGTCCCAGTAGCAACCTGAGCGCCATCGGTGTCTTCACGATGACGAAATAAGGCCTCGCGACCATAAAGCAAGCGAATGCGCCGCGCCGAGGGGGGAGGCCGGGGCACCCGCCCGACGTAAGGAGGGAAGGGTCGAGCTTTGCCCGTGGAGGGGGCGCTGAGCCCCAATAATTGCCGCCCCAGCGGCAATAAAGCAAGCGTATGCGCCGCGCCGAGCGGGGAGGCTCCACGGGCTTCGCCCGTGGAGGGGGCGCTGAGCCCCAATAATTGCCGCGACAGCGGCAATAAAGCGAGCGAATGCGAAGCGCCGAGCGGGAAGGCTCCGCGGGCTTCGCCCGTGGAGGGGGCGCTGAGCCCCAATAATTGCATCTTTCGCGAAAACTGCGGCATCTGCTATAATGGATTACCCAGGAGGCGCATTGGACGCGAAACATCCTTTGCTGCGAACGCTGCTTCACGTTTCGGGCGCGGTCATCCCGCTTACGTATGTTGTGTGGGGCAGAGGCGCGGCCCTCGGTCTGGCTGCGTCGGTTTTCGTGCTGATGGCGGCAGGCGAGGCGTTGCGGCTCACGGGGATTTTAGCGCCGCCTGTCCTGAAAGGCCAATTGAAAGAGAAAGAGGCGCAGAGGCCGACGGGCGCGCTGTTTTACGCGGGCTCGTGCCTGCTCGCCGTACTGATCTTCGAGAAGTGGATAGCCGTAGCCTCGATCTTCGTCCTCATCGTCTCCGATCCGCTGTCGTCGCTGATCGGGTCGAGGTGGGGCAGGCGGAAACTGCTCGGCAAGACGCTTGAGGGTACGGCGGCCTTCTTCGTGTCTGCCGTGGTCGTGATCGCGTGCTTTCAGTTCGGGACTGCGGCAGCGATAGCGGGCGCGTGCGCGGGGACTGCGGCGGAGTTGTTCTCGGGGCGCGCGGTGGACGATAATTTCACGATCCCACTGGCGTGCGGGTTCGCGCTGTGGGTGTTTTGCTGAAACGCCCGTGTCTTTGTTTACCTTACATTAACATTTGTTAATTAATCCAGGTTAAAAAGCGTTAACATCAGGGACGGGGGGCGAAGGCCCTTCCGTCCTGATTACAGCCCCGAGAGCGGGAATCAGCGGGCCGGGCGGTGCAATGTATACAAGGCATATGCTTTGCATACAATTGAGACAAGCCAAGAGCTTGCCCACCAGGCGATGGGGAGGGCGGTATGCGCATAAAACGCTTGTGGTTATTGCCGTAATGTCGGAATTATTGTTTCCTTTGACTGTATACAATCGATGGCATAAACCGCTTGACAGTGTATAGCGCATGATGTAGAACAGTCACTATCGGTTCGAACCGTGGGACATTGCCCGGCCGGAGGCAATGAGGATAGCAACGGAATATGAACGGCCGGTATAAGCATGCGTAATTTTTATCCAAGCCTCACTAAACCAGATCGAGAAGGAAAAATCCTATGAGCAAATCGTTCGCAAGACACGGCTCTGTGGGACTGCTGTCGGTCCTCGTGCTCGTCATTCTCGCTGCGACGGCCTTTGCCGCCGCCCAGGAGGGCGTCGATTACGTGGTCCTTGAGAAGCCGATCCCCAACATGGCCAACACCGTATTGAAGGTCTTCAGCTATGACTGCCCGTTCTGCTACAGGTACGACAAGGCCGTCACCGCCAACGTCGCGGCCATCCTGGCGAAGGACGGCGTAAAGTTCACCGTGTGGCACCTCAAGAACAAAGGCCAGTACGGCGTCCAGGCGAGCGAGGTTTTTGCCGCGCTGATCACCAAAGACCAGAAAACGGGCCTCGGTCTTTTCGATGACAAGGCCTCTTTCAAGAAAGCAAAGTTTGCCTATTACACGGCCTATCACGATAAGAGGGAAAGATGGGACAAAGGCGCGGACGCCTTCATCGAGACGGGCCTTGAGGCAGCGGGCGTCTCCAGGCCTGAGTTTCAGGCGCTCCTGAAGGACCCCGCTACCCAGGCGAGGCTCAGGGATTGGGAAGGCGCGGTCAACATAGCGAAGATACAGGGCATCCCCGCCTTCGTCGTCAAGGGCAAGTACCTGCTTTATACGAAAAGCATAAAATCGGTCGACGGGATGGCCGAAACGATTAAAGAGCTGATGGCTAAGTAGGCGGGCACTTCTTCCTTTTTCATGGAGGGGGGGGCCGGCCCCCGCGATGTAAGGAGCGAGGGTCGCGCTTTGCTCGTGGAGGGGGCGACGCAAGCCCCAGTAATTGCGCGCCGCAGGGAGTGAAAGTGGATTTCATCAGGAAGATAGCCGGCCTTACGGATCGCCGGCTGCCGTGGGTTTTAATGGTCGTTATAGCTGTCGGCCTCGAGCAGACGGCTTACCAGGTATTCCAGAAGTGGCTCTTCATGAGGCCGTGCGAGCAGTGCGTATACATCAGGTTCGCCATGTTCTGCCTGATCGTCGCGGGGCTCGTCGGAGCAATAAACCCCAGGAGCGCAGTCCTTAAAATTGCAGGTTGCGCCATAGCCGTCTTCGGGGCGGTGAAGGGCATCGGCTACTCCCTCACGTTATATAAGGTCCACACGGCCATCATGAGCGACAACCCCTTCGGCGTGCAGGGGTGCAGCTACACGCCTACGTTCCCGTTCCATCTGCCTTTGCACCGTTGGTTCCCCGGCACGTTCCTTCCTACGGGCGACTGCGGCGTCGACTATCCCATAGTGCCGTCGGGCGCCGCGCTGGGCGGGGTGCAAAAATACTTTATTGATTTGTACAGGGACGGCTGGTATCTGATACCGTCCCGGCGCTTTATGACCATGGAGCAGGCCATGCTGCTTTGCTTCGGCGTGTTCCTGGCCGCAATGGTTCTTTGTCTGGTCGCATGGGTTGTCAGGGAAGCAATAAACAGACGTCGTGGGTTCGAATTACCAGGAAGGAGGTAATCTTATGCAAGGGCGTAAGACAGTTTTGTCTTTGTTGGCGGTATTGTTTGTGCTCGCGCTGGCGCCGTCGCTGGTGCTGGCTATCGGCGGCCCTTCGGGTCCGAAGCTCGATTACTCCGTAACGGGAAAGCTCGGCGAGGTAGTCATGAACCCGTACGGCATCGCCCCGCTGACTGCGGTCATCAAGAACGGCGGCTACTATGTGGCTAACGCCAAAGTCACCATCGTCCCCAAAGAGGGCGGCCAGACCATCAGCTACATGGTGAGCGATAAGCATTGCAGGACGCACGGCGGCATCCCCGTATTCGGCCTCTATCCCGATTACCAGAATACAGTACAGGTCGAGTACGACAGGACGTACATCAAGAAGACGGAGCACTTCAAAGAGACTTACAAGATATACGCCCCGGCCGTTTACGAGGATCCGGCGGGCGCGCCCATCCAGAAAGGCGCTTTCTTCAATTCCATCAAGGTGACGAAGCTCGATCCCGAGTTCAAAGACAGGCTTTATTTCGTCAACAATATTGCCCTCAAGAGCGGCAAGGGCACCAAGGTCGTCTGGAACAACCCGATGGGCGGCGCGCTGGAATGGAACTACAATCCGCAGTGCTTCATCGTCGATACGACGGGCGCGATCAGGTGGTATATGCTGCCCGAGCCTATCTACAACATGAAATCGGCTTTCCACGCGGGCGTCATGATGGGCTTCAGGCAGAACACGGACGGCGCCGTGTCCTGGGGTTACGGGCAGAGATACGTCAAATACGACATAATGGGCAGGGAGGTCTTCAACAGGGAGCTGCCCGCCTCATACAACGACTTTTCCCATTCCATGTACAACGACCCGAACGGCCATTATTTCCTGAGGGTTGCAAGCTCCGACTACAGGCGTCTTGACGGCAAGAACGTAAGGACCGTCCGCGACGTCATCGTGGAGGTTGACGAGGCAGGCAACGCCGTCGACGACTGGAAGCTTTTCGACATCCTCGACCCGTACAGGGACATCGTTATAAAAGTCCTCGATCAGGGCGCCGTATGCCTCAATATCGACGCGAGCAAGGCGGGCCATACGGCAACCGCGGAAGAGCTCGCCGCGCTGGATAAATCAGACAGGTTCGGCGATATCGTCGGCGTCAGCCCCGGCAGGAACTGGGCGCACGTCAACAGCGTCTACCATGACGCAGCCGATGACTCCATCATTATCTCTTCGCGCCACCAGAGCTCAGTCATAAAGATCGGCAGGGACAAGCAGGTCAAATGGATTCTCGGCAGCCCGGAAGGCTGGAAGCCGGAGTTCCAGGCCAAGTTCCTGACCCCCGTTGACGCAAGCGGCAAGAAGCTCGACTGCAAGAACAGCAAGTGCGACGGGACGGCCTTCGACTTTCCCTGGACCCAGCACACCGCTTTCAAGATCGAGAGCATGAGCAAGGGCGACATCTTCTGGCTCTCCATTTTCGACAACGGCGACGCCAGGGGCATGGAGCAGCCGGCCCTGCCTACCATGAAATATTCACGCTCGGTGATCTACAAGATCGACCAGAAGAAGAAGACCGTGGAGCAGGTCTGGGAATACGGCAAAGAGCGCGGCTTCGACTGGTACAGCTCGGTCACGTCGCTCACCGAATACCAGCCGGATAAGAACTCGATATTCGTCTACTCCGCGACCGCGGGCATGCAGTTTGACATCGCCACGGGAGCGCCCATGGGCGTGCCGAGCCCCGAGATCGACGAGTTCAAATGGATGGCCAAGGAGCCTTCCGTCCAGATAAGGATGACTCCCGCTTTAGGCTACCAGGCATTCCCTTTCAGCCTCGGCGGCGCATTCTCTAAATAACGATCTTATAACCCCGGGCGGCCGCCAGATGTGCGGCCGCCTGAGCTTTCACACCCTGCACCCACCAACCCGGCCGCGAGATGCGCGGCCGGGTTTTCTTATCTGCGCCGCAAGTCCTTCTGTCGTGAAAAATAGCGCTGCTTATGTTTTCATATTATGATACCTTTCATAACTGCCCGGACTGCCCATACCTAAGCCCGGTGAGGAGGCTGTTCTGCAGAAAGATATTTATGAAAAGCTCGCGCGGCACCTGGACGGCCTGCCGGGGGGTTATCCGAAGACCGAAAGCGGCGTTGAGCTGCGGATACTCCGGCGGCTCTTCACCCCGGAAGACGCGGCGCTCGCGTTGTCCCTGAGCCTTATCGCCGAGGAGCCCCGCGTGATTGCGCGGCGGGCAGGGATCGCGGTTGAGGAGGCTGCCGGGCGGCTTGCGGACATGGACAAGAGGGGACTTGCCCTCGCCATCCGGCGCGAGGGCGCGCCAGCGCTTTACATGGCCCAGCAATTCGTCGTGGGCATCTGGGAGGCCCAGATAAACAAGCTGAGCAGGGAGCTTATCGAGGACTTCGAGGAATACGAGCCTGCCCTGTTCGACGTCGATACATGGAAGAAAGCCCCGCAGCTTCGCACAATCCCGGTAAACAAAAGTATCGGCGTCAGGAGCGAGGTCATGCCGTACGAGCAGGCCGAAGAGCTGATAGCCGCCAAGGAGAGTTTCTCGGTCACCAATTGCATCTGCCGGCAGGAGCAGCAGGTTATGGGCAAAGGGTGCGGCAAGCCCCTGGAAAGCTGTCTCCAGATGGGCACGGCAGCGGAAAGCGTGGTGCGGACGGGCCGGGGAAGGGCCATCAGCCGCGAGGAGGCCATAGAGATACTTCACCGGGCGGAGAAGGCGGGCCTGGTCCTTCAGCCGTCGAACGCCAAAGACGTGCTTTTCATCTGCACGTGCTGCGGCTGCTGCTGCGGCGTGCTCAAGGGCATCAAGCGCCACCCGAAACCAGCAAGCCTCGTTTCAAGCCCGTTCTTTGCCAGGCTCGATGCAGAGACGTGCAAGGGCTGCGGCGCATGCATCAAGCGCTGCCAGATGGAGGCCCTTTCCGTCAAAGACGATAAGGCCGCGCTCGACGCGGACCGCTGCATAGGCTGCGGGCTCTGCGTTACTACGTGTCCCACCAGCTCCCTCTCGCTCGCGCGCAAGACGGAGCAGCCGTACCTGCCGGGGAATATCATCGGGACTTACATAAGGCTGGGCAGGGCGAGGGGCAAATTGAGCATCACTAGGCTGATCGGCATGCAGCTCAAATCGAAGTTAGACCGCCTGCTTGCACACAAATAGCAGACAATCCTTGATTAATGAACCGTGCCGGAAGCCGGGCCGGGCGGCTCAGAAGCGATACAAAAGGTTCGGGCCGAAAGCCCAGAGATTCTCGTTTACAGTGATGCGCGTCATAGCTTGCTGTACGAAGGGCGTCCAATACGAATTGAGGCTGGCATAACTGTTCTGCCATGCCTGCATCTCCCGCCCTGATCCGGTCATGTTCAGATGCATATATTTTGCCCAGATTTCCAGGTAAAGGTTGCCTGCCAGCCTGAATTGCGCGCCGCCCTTGAGCTCCATCATGTACCCGCTCAACCCTGTCTGCATGGTCTCCTGCGAACTCAAAAAACCGCCGAAGGGATCACCGTACCAACTCCTCCATGCATACTTGTAATTTCCCCAAATGTATGGCGCGAACTTGCCTTCGATATACCATTGGCCGGGCAGCCCCCGGGGAATTTCGGACTTAAGCTGCGCCCCCAGGTACGGGCCGGTCCACCAGACCCGTTGGGCGAATGTAAAATTCGTGGTACTCGGCTGCGTCGAGTCGGCCCAAAAATTCTGCCAGCCGCCTAATCCCGGAAGCGTCTGGAATGTATTTGCAGGCACTCTTCCGGAGTATGGACCGGGACTGTTGTTGATGCTGCTGTACTTCCATCCCAAAAGGAACTGCACTTTCGGTTTCACTCGGATCGCAAAGCCCTGGTCCCAGTTCCATATGCTGTTGTTGTCGGGCAAAGCTATGATACCCCTTGTGTTCACCGGCAAATACAACGTCCCCAGAGCCGCATTTCCTCCAGGATAACTCTGTGCGGCGGTCGCATCGGTCGCTTGCCTGAACTGGTTGTTCCGTCCCATGTTGGTATCCAGGGCCGTAATTATCGACAGCTTTTCGCCCCAGCGAAAGCCGCCCTCAAAGCCCAGAAAGGTATCGTCAAGGCCGGTATCGGTACGGTGCTTGAAACCGGCAAACATCAGAGAACCTTGATACGGGTTAAACGGGCCCGGAGCGACAAGACGGTCAACGGTCAAATTGCCGCTGCCCCAGAAGATCCCTGCCTTGACGTCCGCAGGGTGAAGCTGACATAGCGAGAAACCCGAGCAAGGGCTGCCCTTAGGCCCGGAGGGGGTCTTCTCAGGGCTGCCGGCCGGCAGGTCCTGCTTGTTTTCCTGAGGGCCGGCAGGTGTTGCTTCAGGGTTCCCGGCCGGTGGGGTCTGCTGGGCGCCGGCTCCGCCGGACAAAAAGGCTACCAGTATGGCCGCAATGACGATTACCCGGATGCAATAAGAATGTTCATGCCAAGAGGAACGTAATTTCATCACAATATCCCCCAAAAACAAAGCTAAAGATGTCTGCCCCGACGAAGCCCGACCGACCGGGTTCTAAAGACATATGAAGGAAACAACGTAAACATGGAATGTTAAAATGGAGGAGTTTGGGAAGTCAAGGAGAATAATGTCAAAGGGGGACAGATAACGTAACCTGCCTGATTCAGCCTTCGTGCGGGGTGATGATGACCTTAAGGCAGTTCTTCCCAACGCCCGCTGTTTTGAATCCCTTCGCGATGTCGGCGAGGCCGAACCTGTGCGTTATCATGTCCCGCACCTCTACGCTCCCCGCACGGATCAGGTCGAGCGCCTGCCTGTTATCGAGCGGCGCGGCCCCGTAGCATGTCTTCATCCGCACGTCGTTGCGCCAGAACGGCGTCAGGTCCACGCTCAGCATCTCGCCGGGGTTCGGCACCGCAAAGAAGAGCACCGTCCCGCCCCGGTCAACCGCCAGAAGCGCCTGCTGCGCAGCCGACAGCACGCCCGCGCAGACGACCACCTTGTCCGCGAGCCGCCCACCCGTGACCTCGCGTATCGCGGCAGGCAGGTCGGCATCCGCCCGTATCGCAACCTGCGCGCCGAAGCGCTTTGCCGCTTCCAGCCTGTATGAGTCCACGTCGGTCGCTATGATGCTGCCTGCGCCCAGGGCGCGCGCGACCTTTATCATGAGCAGGCCCGCAAGCCCGCAGCCGAGTACGGCGAGCGTGTCGCCAGGCGAAATCTCTATCGCCCGCATGCCCCTGACTACCGTGCCGAGGGGCTCGATGAACGACCCCTGCTCGTAGGAGACGCCGTCCGGCAGAACGAGCGTGCCCGTCTCGATGCTCTTTCCCGTCACGCGCAGATATTCCGCGAAGCCGCCGGGGTCGAAGTTGTTCTTCGTCTGGAATACCGGGCAGGCCGTCTGGTGGCCGCGCACGCACCAGTGGCAGGCGTCGCACGGGACGTGGTGCGTCGCGAAGACCCTGTCGCCTTTTTTGAATTCCGTGATCGCGTCGCCGACCTCGACCATTTCGCCGGCAAGCTCATGGCCGAGCACGAGGGGCGCCTTTTTGATGCGGTACCATTCGAGCACGTCGCTGCCGCAGATGCCGCTGGCCATGACTTTTATAAGGATGTCCCTCGCGCCGACTTTCGGCACCGGCAGCTCTTCGAGCTCGACTTTGCTGTTGTTGTAGTACATCCCGACGCGCATGCGACGCCCTCTATCTTTCGGTGTTACCGTTTCTTCATGGCCCTTGGATTGCGCGGCCTTCTCCGACAGGTAAAAGTCATAGGCCGCCTTCGGCTTCTCGTTCTCGTGGACGACCTTCCTCACCGCCTTTATCATCGCGACGGGCGCGTCCGACTGGAAGATATTGCGTCCCATGTCAACGCCCGATGCGCCCTGCTGGAGGGCGTTGTAGGCCATCGTCAGTGCATCCAGCTCAGGCAGCTTCTTGCCGCCCGCGATGACTATCGGCACGGGGCACGAGGCCGCGACCGTGTCGAAGTCTTCTTCCGTATAGTACGTCTTGACGTAGGTGACGCCCAGCTCTGCGATGATGCGGCAGGCAAGGCGCATATATTTCGCGTCCCGCGCCATGTTCGTGCCGACGGCAGTGACGCCCAGCGTGGGGATGCCGTAGCGGTTGCCCATGTCCACGAGGCGCGTCATGTTGTGCACCGACTGTGTCTCCATCTTCCCGCCGATGAAGACCTGTACGGCCATCGCCGCGACGTTAAGGCGGATCGCCTCGTCGATGTCGATGGCGATCTGCTCGTTCGACAGGTCGCTTAAGATGCTCGGGCCGCCGCTTGCCCGCAGCACGATCCCCTTGCCGAACGTGGGCGGTATGATCGTGCGCAGGATGCCGCGTGTGAGCATCAGGGTGTCCGCGTAGGGCAGCAGCGGCAGGATGGTGACGTCGACGCGCTCGAGGCCCGTTGTCGGCCCCTGGAAATATCCATGGTCGATGGCGAGCATGACGGTCCTGCCGGAAACGGGGTCGAATATCCGCGACAGGCGGTTCTTCATCCCCCAGTCGGTGGAGTTGCAGCCTTTCAGAAAGAACGCCTCGCAAGCGGCCGGGACGTCCGTATAAAATTCCTTTTCCTTTTGCGATTCATCGGCTTCGGGCATGGTCGGCTCCTGTGTTTGGTATTCCTGTATTATTGCACAATCGGCGGCGGTTGAAAAGCTACGCCTGCGCGCTTATGCCTACGCCTCTTTGAGCGCGATTATGGACGTGACTCTCGAGGTCTTCCTTGCGCCTTAAGATAGACCTTCATATGCGGCGTCGATCCGTGGGCCTTTAGCGCATCGAGATTTTCCCACTTCTCCAGGATGACGACCCTGTTTACGTCGCGCGCCTGGTTCGGCATACCCGTTTCTGCATCGACGGCGGCGAAATACTCGACGCAGCCCTTCTCCTTCCTCACGCTCAAGGCCGTCTCATTGAACAGCCGTACAAAATCGTTCAGCTTCCCTTCCTTCACCTTGATCGAAACAACAAGATGGATCATTTTGACCTCCCGGATAGATGAAACATGAGCAAGCATTCAATAACCTTGTTGTAGGCAGACAAAATACCTTTATATAACAAGGCCTTCTTCCCGTTTGCACTTTATGCTTTACTATAATACGCATAAGTGGCCCTTGTGGTTTTTTTACTCCATCGCGATAAATAGAAATCTAACAGAGCCGTCGAAGGCGGTCAAGGAAAGGGGGACTCGTGTTGTTGAAAGGATTGTCAACTTATTCAAAGTTACCTACGTCCCTACATGTTCCCAAATGTCTCGTGTCAAGGGCTGACCCCTATAGTTTCTTACAGGTTGACCGAGGAGAAGAAGGTGACGCCCCACAGGTAAGGGTGAATGGACGGCGTCTATGGTCAAGGGGGTCATCAACGGGGCCAAGAACGCGTGATTCATTTTTTGTCCAGGCCGACTAATCTGTTTTGTTAGCCTCTTCGGCCCACCGTTCCGGCAGGGTACAGACCACGTGCGTAGATTGCTTGGGCGAGAGACCTCAAACCTATTCTCTTTAAGGCAAATGAAGCGTAGCTGAAGACATAGCTTGCGACACGCGCAAACGGACGAGTGCTATTGTATTCTACTCTCCTACTCAGATGGTAGTGAAGAGCCACCATTCGTTGCTGTTCATCGAGCTTATCGCGCAACTCAGGCGCCAAGTTTATCAGGGTTTCCGCGCACGCACTCCAGGTGTTTTTCCAACCAGCCGATTCCGCAGCAGCCGCCGCGTTAGGGGTATCGGCACGGGAGAACATATATTCGGCCTCCCAGTACCCGACCTGCTCCGAAGCCATTTTCACGACCTTGTTCATGTCTGACGGAGTAATCGATTCCGGAGCTTGACGCATCAAGGCTAAGAACTCCTCGGAACTGACTCCCTTACCACTTGCAGCAATGGCCGCAGTGCGCTCCAACAATGCGGTTTCACCGTTCAATGATTCCATCTCGTCCTCCAGCAGAACCTTTTCCACGAGCTTTTAGCACGTGCGTCTCACTGATACTTCGGTTCACCGAGCGACTTGGGCCAGCCGAGACAGTACACGGTCTTCTGGTCTGGTTGCCCAGGCACGCCTCGCTCCTCGATCCGAATAGCGATAAGTGTCCAGCCCAGTTTTAAGTATTTATTTACGTAGTTCGTCGATTCCATACACTCTATAATCTCTGCTACCTCTGAAAGGTCGAACTGGTTGCTCACTGTGCCTCCTTTGGTATCGGTGGTGCTCGTCTGTCTTCAGCCCTCGCGGTATTCCTCGATGATTTTAATTAGGTCAGCCTGCCGGACGCTCTCCTTGCTGCTGAGTTCGCCATGATCGATAGCCCTATCCAAGTGTTGTCGAGCCTCCTCGTAGTAGCGTATGTGAAGACGGCGGATAATCTCGGCGAGTTCACTTTGATTGACACCATGTTTTCTATCAAACAGGCTAAGGAGGTACGCTGGCCATCCGGCCCCGTGAAGTACACAAGGTGATTGTCACTCACGTCTGCGCTGTCAGGATAGTAACAGGGGCCTCCAGAGTGAACGATTCTGAACCCTTGTGCCGGTGTCTCGTAGTTATCGAACCATTCAAGCCAGCCATCTTCAACCGTTTCAATGACCTCTCCGCACTTATCGCATACGAACTGTCGCAGCGGCTCCAATCCCATAGTGCCTCCAGCGGTGTCTTTGTCTTACTTTCAGAAACGATACCATGACAGGGGGAAACAACCAACAGGAAATTTAGGGGCGTCCTTACCGGCCGCCCTCCTTAAGTATCGATGGTCCTGCCGTGCTTGGGGGCTGCACCGGCGTCACCGCCGGCCGCATCGCAGGCGTTGCGTGCGCTATCCGAACCTTAAGCTTACGCCGTAGCCGCCTGTGGGGAAGCGCCATTCTATGTTTAGGTGTGGGCATGCCACCCTGCATGAGCCGCATTCTACGCAGCCTTCCCAGGCGACGCCGATGCGGCCGTTTTCGAGGCGGTAGACGTTTGCGGGGCAGAAATAGAGGCACGGCTGTCCTGTGCAGCGCGTTTCACAGACTGCGCCGTCGATGATCCTGATATGGGCCTCGTCTGCTATGCGGAAGCGGTCGAGGAATAGCTCGTCTTCGATCTTTACGCTCACTTTACGCTCCTCCAGCCGTCCCACAGGATGCGGAGCAGCCTGACGGCCGGGACCTGTTTGAATATCCCCCGCCTGATGGCCTTCTGCTTCACTTTCTTGGGCGTCCCATCGACGGTCAGCATCTCCCTGGCCGCAAACGCGGCGGCCTGCGGCAGGCTTGAGAACAGCTCGTGACGGCGGAGGCGGAACGCGTTGAACCCACGGTATTTCTTCATATCCGCCATCACGTAAGAGTCCCGCAGGCGGGACATGTACCCTTGGAGGCCGCGTCTGCTGAAATCACCTTTCGTGAAAGCCTCGGCGATAGATTCCGCGGCCAGCCTGCCGGAGGCCAGGGCCATGTTCGACCCTTCCCTGTGAAGCGCGTTGAAGAGCATCCCCGAATCGCCCGCGATGAGATAACCGTCCCCTGCCAAATCCGGGATGGAGTCATAGCCGCCCTCCGCTATCCAGTGGGCCATGTACTCCCTCGGCTTGCCGCCCGCGACAAGGGGCGCAACGCGCGGGTGCGCCTTGAATTCGTCGAGCATCTCGTACGGCCTTACCCGGCGCGCCTGGAGATCGGAAAGGTTGGCGCCGACTGCGACGGACAGGGAGGTCCGGTTCGTGTAGATTATGGCTATCCCGTCCATGCCCTTCGTGATCGTGCCCAGCACCTCCGCGGTTACTCCCGACCCCGCGCCGACGTGGAACCGCTCGTTGATCGTCTCTTCGGACAGCTCTATCACTTCCTTAACGGCCAGCGCCACCTGGTCGGGTTTCACCTCCGGCCTGAAACCCGTTTTTGCGGCAAGCGGCGAGTTGACGCCGTCCGCCAGGAGCACCACCTTCGCGCGGACGTCGCCGTCCGGACGGTCGGTCCGCACGCCCGCCACACGGCCGCCCTCCCTGATAAGGTCTGTGACCACGGTGGCCGGCACGACGACCGCGCCCCTGGATGCAGCCTGCTCCGCGAGCCACCGGTCGAACCTGGCCCTGCCGACCGTGAAGCTGTTCAGCCTGCGTTCCTCCTCGAAGGCCCGGTCGAGGAAGGAGACGGCGTAGCCGCCGCTGTCGGAGAGGTACCACATCTGGGTCTCGACGATGTTCCGCTCTACGGGGCAATGCTTGGCCGCGAAATCGGGGACGACGGCGGCCAGGTCATGCCCGTACATGACGCCGCCCGACATATTCTTGGCGCCGGGGTATTCCCCCCGCTCGAAGACTATGGTCTTAACGCCTTTTTCCGCAAGGACGCACGCGGCCGAGCTGCCGGCCGGACCCGCTCCGACTATGGCGACGTCGAATTCTTCTCCCATGTCCGCGCTATGCCTCTCTCGTCTTCCCTTTTATCCTGCGCTCCAGCTCTTCTGTGAAAAGGGGCAGCACTTTCCTGTAATCGCCGACGATGCTTACGTCCGCCACGCCGAATATGGGCGCGTGGGGGTCCGAGTTGATGGCGATTATCCGCTCCGAGCCCTGCATGCCGACGAGGTGCTGGACGGCCCCGGAGACGCCCACGGCTACGTACAGCCTGGGGGCGACCGTCTTTCCTGTCTGGCCGACCTGCCGCTCGTAGGGCAGAAGGCCCGACTCGACTACCGGCCTGGAACAGGCGACTGCGCCGCCCAGCACGTCCGCGAGCCGCTCCAGCATAGGCATCGCTTCCGCGTCGCATGCCCCTTTCCCTGCCACTATAAGGGCGGGGAACCGGGTAATGTCGATCCTGCCGTCCGCCCCTGCGTCTTTGATGAACTCGACCACGGAAGGCAGATCGCCCGGCGGGGGATCGAACGGGTGATGGTGGATGTTCCCTTTTCTTTCCGGGTCTTCTTTCGGCAGGCCGAAGACCTTGGGCCTGACGGTGCTCATCTGCGGCCTGTGCCGCTCGCAGAATATAGTCGCCATGATGTTGCCGCCGAAGGTAGGCCGCGTCATCAGCAGGATGTGCTTTTCCTCGTCGATGTCGAGGCCGGTGCAGTCCGCCGTCAGCCCCGTCTCCAGGATGGTGGCCACGACGCCGGACAAGTCGCGGCCGGCCAGGGTCGCGCCGATCAGCAGTATCTCGGGCTTGACCGCAGCGCAAAGGTCGCTTAGCGCCTTGCCGTAAGGGCGGGACAGGTAGGCGGCAAGCATCGGGTCGTCGATAATGTGCACGTCGTCGCAGCCGTAGGCTATGGCCTGCTTTGCCACGTCCTCCACTCCGCTGCCCAGGACGAAGCCGATCACGGTTGTACCGAGCTTTGCCGCGAGCTCCCTGGCCTTGCCTGCAAGCTCCCATGATACGGTCGCGCCCCGCCCGTCCGCTATCTCGACGAAGATGCCTACCCCGGCGTAACCGGGGACGCCGGCCTGCGCCTTCTTCGGCCCTGCGCCCTTGCGCCTTTTGCCTTCGAATTTGATCGAGTCGACCGGGCAGACATCTACGCACTTGCCGCAGCCGATGCAGATTTCGGGGTCGATGCGGGCCGTACCCTCCGCCATTTCGATAGCGCCGACCGGGCAGACGCCCGTGCAAACCTGGCAGCCGATGCATTTGTCGGTTATTATCTCGGCAAGCTCGAAGCCCTTTTTATTTTTCGCCATCTCTCTCTTTTTTAGCTCTCCCAGCGCTTCAAAAGCCCCTCTGCGTATGCCTCGTTTCCCATGAGGGCGTCCACGCAGGCCTCTACCGCGTGCTGCGGGTCAACACGTCCGTCGAAGCTGGGTCCGCCTTTCTTCGCGGGGGGCGAGAATATCTTTCTCACCCACGTAGGCGAGCCTTTCAGGCCCAGCCGCCCGGCATCGGCCTGCAAGGACGCGGCGTCCCACACGTCTACCTGCGCGCGCAGCGATGCGATCAGGCGGGGAAGGGAAGCCCTTTTTATTGCGACCATCTCCAGCTCGACCGTTAGTACCGCGGGCAGGCTGCCGGCTATCACTTCCGTGCCGCCCTCCGCTTTTCGTCTCACCGTCACGCGGCCTGCGGCTGTATCGACGTGGACGATCTCCGTTACGTAGGTGAGCTGCGTGAAGCCGAGGCGGGTAGCGACGCCCGGTCCCACCTGGGCCGTATCGCCGTCGATGGCCTGTTTCCCGCATATCACGAGGTCTACGGGGGCTTCCCGGCCCAGTCTGTCGATTGCGCGCGCGAGGGTGTAGCTCGTCGCGAGTGTGTCGGCGCCCGCGAACGCCCGGTCGGAGAGCAGGACCGCCCTGTCCGCGCCGATAGAGAGCGTTTCCCGCAGGGCCTGTTCCGCCTGGCCCGGCCCCATGGTTATGACTGTGACCTTCCCGCCGTAGCTATCCCTCAGGTTGACCGCAGCCTGCACGGCTACGAGGTCGTACGGGTTCGTGATCGACTCGATCCCCGCCCGGATGAGCGTGTTCGTCTCCGGGTCTATCTTTACGTCAGCGGTGTCGGGCACCTGCTTGATGCAGCAAACGATGTTCATATTCTCCTCAGGCCAGGGCTAAGTCGCGGTACGGTTTATAGCAATATATGTCCCGGAAGCCCGGTTTGCAGGGGCGCGATCTTCTCCGCCATGACATTTATCACGCCGTCTTTGCGCTCAAGCGAGCCGTCAATGACGAGAAGCGGTTCCAGGCGGACGACCTGCCTGTATTTGTTGTAGACGTCGGGCCTGAGCACTACGTTGATGAGGCCGTCCGGGTCTTCGAGCGTTATGAAGGCGAAGCCCTTGGCGGTAGGCGGCATCTGAAGGCAGACGTTGTAGCCGCTCACCCTGACGGGCCTGCCTGCGCGCATCGCGCAAGCTCGCTGCTTTTTGCAACGCCCGCACGCACCAGCCCCTCTTCGTATATGTCGAGGAGGTGGCCTGTCGCGGAAAAGCCCTGCACGCCGTAGGCGGCAAGCAGCTCGTCCGGCCGGCTCATCTCGTCGAGGGGTGCAATGTCTGCGGCCCCGAAGTCGATCGCGTCCGCCGCGTGCGCGCCCTGGCCCATCGCGCCGAGCGCCCAGAGCAACTGCCTGCGCGAGCGTTCCAGGGCGTCGAAGGCGCCGACGACGATCAGGCTCCGCAGGGCGGCTTTATCGAGGCGCGTGCGGACGGTGAAATCTTTGAAAGAGATGAAAGGGCCGCCTTTGTCCCGCGCAGCCTCGATGGCGCGTGCCGCCTCCTCGCCCAGGTCCTTCACGTAGCGGAAACCGAGCCGCACCTTTCCATCCTCTACTGCGCAGAGCCGCCCGCTCGCGTTCACGTCGACGGGGAGCATCGCTACGCCGTGCCGCCTCGCGTCGCCCACGATCACCTCCGGCAGGTAGAACCCCATCGGCTGGTTGTTCAGAAGGGCGCAGTAGAACTCCGCCGGGTAGTAGAGCTTCAGGTAGGCGGAGCGGTAGCAGAGCAGCGCGAAGCTCATGGCGTGGCTCTTACAGAAGCCGAACTCGGCAAAGCCGCCGATCAGCTCGAATATGCGCAGCGCGGTCTGCCCGTCTATCCCTTTCTCCTTCGCGCCTGCGACGAAGCGCTCCTGCCACCTTGCAAACTCGGCGCGCGCGTACTTCCGCCCCATCGCCTTGCGCAGCCCGTTCGCCTCGGCTGCGGTGAAGCCTGCGGCTGCCATCGCCACCTGCAATATCTGCTCCTGGAAGAGTATGACGCCCAGGGTCTCCCGCAGCACGGGCTCTAAAAGCGGATGGATGTAGGATGGCCGCTCGCGGCCTGCGCGCCTGCGCATGTAGGGGTTGACCATGTGCCCCTGCAACGGGCCGGGGCGTATGATGGCGACCTCTATCCCTAAGTCTTCGAGGCTGCGCGGCTTCACCCTCGGCAGGCTCTGCATCTGGGCGCGGCTCTCGACCTGGAAGACGCCCACCGTGTCGGCACGATTTATCATGTCGTAGACGCGCGGGTCGTCCTCGGGCAGACGGTCGAAATCGGGCGCAGCGGCCGCCCCGCGCGCATGCCTTATCAGGCGGAGCGCCTCGTCGATGAGGGAGAGCATGCGCAGGCCGAGGAGGTCCATCTTGATCAGCCCCGAGTCATCGACGCCGTCCTTGTCCCACTGGCAGACGACGCGCCCTTCCGCCCGCGCCCGCTCAAGGGGGACCATCCGGGAGATCGGCTCACACGAGACGATCATCCCGCCGACGTGGATGGACAGGTGCCTCGGGAAATCGGCTATCTGCCCGGCGACGGCGGTGAAACTGGCCCATGCCTCCGAGCCGAGGTAGCGGGCGAACTCCGGTACGTTCCGCAGGTCTTCGATTGCGGAGGCGGGGCTGTAAGCGGAGACCGATTTCGCCATCCTGTCGAGCACGTGGGGCGGCAGGCCGAAGGCCTTGCCCACCTCGCGTATTGCGTTGCGCGCCCGGAACGTCACGTAGGTGCAGACCATCGCTGCGTGCTCCTCGCCGTATTTCCGGTAGACGTACTGGATCACTTCCTCGCGCCGCTGCGTGTCGATATCGATGTCGATGTCCGGGACCGCGGACGACTCGTTCAGGAAGCGGCCGACGAAAAGGCCGTGCCTGATGGGATCGACGGGGGTGATGCCCAGAAGATAGGCGACGAGCGAGCTTGCGGCCGAGCCGCGCCCCTGCGCAAGGATGGCGTGCGAGCGGGCGAACTCCATGATGTCCCATACGATGAGGAAATAGCCGCACATGCCCTTGCGCTCGATGAGGGCAAGCTCCCGGTTGAGCCTCGGCAGCGCATCGGGGGGAGGGGCTTCACCGTAGCGGCCGGGGATGCGCTCCATGCAGAGCCGCCGCAGGAGGGCGGATTCGGTCTCGCCCGGCGGACACGCGAACACGGGCAGCGAGTACGACGAGAAATCGAGGTCGAAGGCGCAGGCGTCCGCGACCGCGAGGGTCCGCCTTATCGCGTCCTCCGGCATACCCGGACAGGCGGCGCATCTCGTCATATCCTTTCAGGTAGTATTCCGAGTTGGGGCGGCGGAAAGGGGCGGAGTCGTCGAGGCTCACCCTGTTTTTGATGCAGGCGAGCACGTCTGCGAGCCTGTGGCCTGGCCGGGCGGCGTAGTGGACGTTGTTCGTTGCGACAGTGGCGACGCCGAGTGCGGCAGCGAGGTCACAGAGCTTGCGGCAGAGGCGCGCGTCGTCCGGGTTGAGGTGGTGCTGAAGCTCGATGAAAAAATTGTCCGGGCCGAACAGGGAGAGCAGGCGGCGGGCGGCTGCTGCGGCCTCGTCGAACTTGTGCGCGCGGACGAGGGAGGGGACTTCGCCTTTCGCGCAGCCGGAAAGGCAGATGAGGCCGTCCGTGCGGCCCATGATGAGGGCGGGGTCGAGCCGGGGCGAGCCTTTCGCGCCGGAGAGCTGGGATTTTGTGATCAAGTCGCTTAAATTCGCATAGCCGGCGGCGTTGCGGACAAGGAGGGTAAGGTGGGCGCCGGTAGAAAGCGTAAGCTCCGCGCCGACAATGGGCTTGACGCCGGCAGCGCGGGCGGCGCGGCGAGGCGGGGGGCGGCGTAGAGGCCGTCGTGGTCGGTGAGGGCGAGGGCGGAAAGGTGCGTCTGCGATGCGGCGTCAACGAGGGCCTCGGGGAATGAAGCGCCGTCGAGGAGCGAAAAATTGGAATGCGCATGAAGCTCGGCGTACATGGTGATTGTGGGACCTGTTGCGGTACTTTAGATGGCTAACTAAGACAAAAACTGCTAAACCAATGCTTTGTGCGGCTGGACTCGCGACGCTGCGCGGTAAAGCGGACTTCACCGACGCCATATGCGCGGCTATGGGCTAAAGGATGGTTGCGTCCTTCCGCCGGGGCGGCGGTCGAGTATAGCTTCCTGAACTTGTCATACCCCAATGTTCACTTGCGTGAAGCGCTTTTTTCATGGTAATTGATAGATGGCTGCCTTGGGGGAAGGTCTGGGGAGAATGAAAAAGCAATATCTTGGAGACTGAAAGGACAGTTTTAAGTGGGACTACCATGACTATCTTACATCCACCCTACAGTATCCGAGCCTGTACATAATACCGATGTTGACCCCGGACGACGAAACTCGGCAAGGCGAAACAAGACCGGAATGCTTTCCTGCAAGAGACACGGTCATTTCTTTTTGCCGCTACTTGAGAAGGCAACGAAACGCCGAACACGCTTCTGATGTCCTCAACGTGCTTCATGGATTGCCAATCGTAACGGACGGCTCGTATTTTGTGAACCTACATAGAGCCAGACCCTATTTCACGCGCCAGAACAGGCAACAATATTTCTCGGGCCTTCCTGCGGAAGGAAGACACGTATTTTTCCTCGATCCAGACATTGGCTTTGAGCCGGAAACAAGGAGCGACAAAAAGCATGTCTTGTATTCGGATATCAATGCCATTCTGGAACAGATATCGGAGGAGTCCGTGCTTTCCGTCTTTCAGCACTTCCGGTTCCTAAAATTCGACAGGGATTTTGCGCGCATAAGAAATAGCTTAAATAGTGCTCACGTAGCAGGAGTTTATTGGTATTCCCTCATGTTCGTCGCCATCGGAAAGAACAGGGAAATCATTGAGAAAGTCATCGCCGTCAATCACCAATACTCGCGAAGATATCCAGTGACCTGTCTATCAGAAACAAAGCATCTTTCCGCGAACTGGGAGCCAATATGAGACATGCGGAATTTGAAGAAAAGGAGTTCGAGGCCCCTTTATATAGTCAACTCCTTTTAGGCTCTCGAAAGTTTGCGACCCCTGGGCAGGTTTTCGAGGGGCATTTCGGTGTTGATGCGTTCCTAGAGATTCTTAATCCGGTATTTTGGACCTTTTTTGGTTATGTCGCGCCACCCAAGGGGGTAGTGCTTAACGACTATAAATGGGGGTTCGTTTGGCGTCGTCTGGGGCAACGGCACCCATTACCGAACTTCTCGGTCAATGCACTCATACAGGCAAAGCGGCCTGATGCGCTCGACGGAAGACGATCTTACTTTTCCCCTCTTGGTATTCCAGGTCGATACTGGCGCTTCTTCATCACAGGCCATCAACAGCAGATTCTTGAACACATTTCTATGGTTCTTGGGAACCGGGCGCTGGTGTTGTACGCTTCGCCTGCCTTCGATACCTATGACGATCTCTATCATCTAACGACGGCAGGGCAGGTGGTCGACAATTCGTCATTTATCAAGGTGCAGAGAATGTCAGGCCATGATTCGTGGAACTACGATGCGCCTGGAACCAAGGGCATCGCTGAGTCAGAGGCAGAAGCCATTGAGGATGAGGATTTCTATCACCAGATTTCTCGGCTTCTGGAAGCTGGTAATCAAAATGCCGATCCGCGTGAGGAACTCAAGAAGCTTCACGGGGTCGTGGTCTCAGTCTGCAAAGACCTATCGAACGAAAACCCGTTGGCACGCTTTTTCATGAACCTTTATGATCAAATGCATCATCAAATTATCGATAAAAAGCCCAAAGACCCAGAACTGACAGTTGACTTCCTCACAGTTAACCTTTTCTGTGATTCAACGAGCGTCATGTGGCTTCCAGTCGGAGCCGACAACCTACAACAAAGTACTCCGGTGCGTTTGACATAGGAATCGGAGGTAAGAGAAGGAGGTGGGTTGTTTCATTTGTTGCGTTGCCAATGGGCCTTTCTTTCGGCTGGCATTCCTCACCTCCGTCGCGCCGGTGTGTGCGTTCGCTTCGTAGGTGGCTTCCGCGATCGCGCGCCATGAGCTTTGCAAGAACGATTGCCGTGCTAAAAAACGACAACGGCGATGGGCGTATAGAACAGACAGCGGATGGGTGCGGTTGTGCGAGGTCGATAGTTTTAAGCCCTCTGCATCGGAGCAGGATAGACGCAGCGGGGATGAAATCACCCCCGCCATCCTTAAAGTGAGAGATCAACTCAGAAACCTTAAGTACCAATGGGACGCGGCAACGAAATATTGGCACAGGTCGGTGCTGGCTGAAGGCTTTTCGTTCAATGGCCTCCTGACGCAGCCATGGACGCGCGAGAAAGTGAGAATTGAGGTCTACTCGGAGACTGGTGAACTGCTACATGAGCACGTTCATGGGGAGGAATCATATGAGAATGGACGGTTTTCTTGATCTCTTGCTACCAGACCCCATCTGGAGGTGGGATTACCGCAATACTCGGGTATGAGACGTACCAAGCTGGAGAGGGCCAATGGGCAACGATTCAGGATAAGCTGATTCTGGTCGCCCAGGATTTCGTAAAACAAGTATTCTCGCACGACGAGATCATTTTATCGCTGACGACCAAAGATGCTGCAGAAAGACTCGAATTAGGCCAGAGCCGGTCTCCGAAAGGGCACTTCAACCAAGAAGGGCATTATTGCTCCTACAGCTTTTCGATATACAGTTAAATAAGATCTATGCACACTTTCACTGTAAAAAAGATTCCTGTATCCTGCGACACAGAAAAGATTGTCGTTTTCTTTGACTGTCTGCTCAACTACTTTTCATCTGCGTATGTTTCACTGGCCTCCATTCTCGCCCGGGATCCGAATGGACATTTGCTGGCATCTCAGCGGTTGATGCGTACTGCAGATTCATTTTTTCTAAACTTTTCAAGAACAGTTATGCTTGAATATCTTTATAGCGTATTGAATTTGGAAAGACGCGAGTTATCGCCTGGTGTCTACAGATATAGCAATATCAATAGGTATAATATGCAGTTCTGAGACGGCGTGTGACTTCGGCGTAGAGCTTTCCTCACGAAAAATAGAGAATGAGGAGATATACACTGGATTCATTTTTCATGCTTCTGAGAGGGAATTGCAAGGCAACTGCAGAGAGGCAATCAGGCTTTCCAAGCCTATAGAGTTCGGTTCCTTTAAGAAACTGAAGAGTATCATGCTGGCTTCAAACGGCAAGAACATTTTCTTCAACGTAACGAATAATATGATTACACATATATTTATTACACGCGATAATGTTCCTGAAGTTGCTATGGAACCATTTACTGGCGGAAAAACTTTCCTCGGTAAGCCATTGATTTTATCGATTCAGGGCACCGGGGGGTCCTGTTCTTACAGGGCGACGCGGAGCAAAACAGAACGCTTTTTCATTTGATTAATAATAAACCGGTTATCAAGGACTATCGTTTTATAGAGACTTATCTAAATAAGTTTTTGAGAGACAAGGTAGCGTGGGGTGATAATTCTCTTTCCTTTTTCATTAAATGGCTTTTGACTATCGCAATTAAAAAGAATGGTACTTCGATAATTATCGGTAATTTTGACAAGGATTCACTGAGAAAAAGATTGGTCTCTTGTACGGACGTATCTAGCGATGAGCCTATACTCTCCGTACCGGATATCATACGAGATAGCCATATCCGAGAGATTAGACCATGTATGCAAGCCTGATGGTGCTTTGATTTTTAACAGAGAAGGACAACTGTTGTTCATTGCTTCAATTCTTCCGTTTTCTCAGGGGAAAGTAGTTGTAGGCGGTGGAGCACGACATCACTCGACAGCGAATTTTACGCGTACGAACAAATGCACCGGAATAACTGTTTCTGAAGATGGCGGCATAACTGTTTTCGACAAGGGAAACGCCAAGATCAAGTTCTAACAGTCGAACGTCCTTGATTCCCTTGAATCTTCCTTTAAGGGACCCGAAACTACGAGAGAGATTGATTGCTTTCTCGGCCAGCAATAGACCTTCTCCCTTTTTAGCGGTAATTTTGCAGTCCGCGAGTCCGCGCGGATGTGAATAGTAGCAGGTGAAGGCGACAATCTATTTAGCCGGAGCATATATGACCATGATGTTTACATGGAATCCTGCCGGAACCAGGTGTTGCGGAGGAGGTCGCGGAAGAGGATGACGCGCTTGTGGTTTTCGAGCTCGACTAGAAAGTAGAGCCGCGAGACTTCCTCGCGCCACCATTCCTCGTCGATGCGCCACGCGTCAACGATGCTTGCCACCCGCAGCCGCCTTTTTTTATAGACTACCGCCAGTGGCCTGCCTTCCCCGTCGATCACATCAATCGCCTCCGGCTCATACGGGCCCGCCTTGGACATCTACTAACTTGCTCTTACTGCGTTACTTATGGACGTTTCAGTATCCCACGACACCCCTCACCCTGCCCTCTCCCCAAGGGGCGAGGGGAAAGAAGAGACGCCTTCTCCCTTCCTCCGTCACCCTGGCGGAAGCCAGGGTCAGTCAGGTCGCTCCAGGCCTGGGGAATACCTGGATACCGGCTTTCGCCGGTATGACGGAGGAAAAGAGGCAGCCCTCTCTCCGCTGCTGCCTTCATCGCTTTTTCAGTATCCCAACTATATCCATAGTACAACCCGCTCTTACCGCCGCCAAAGGATGCGCAGCGTAGCTGCTTCCGTTAGCGGCGGTTGCGGTTGGAGGAACGCCTCAAGGAATCGCGATATGTGGATGCCATGTGAAGTGCGTCGGCCGGAGATCGTACATAGGTACATCGGAGGGCCCGCGCTGAGCAGGGCGCCGCATCCGTCCTATCAGTTCAAAGTCGGTTTGCCGGGTGCCCGCTCAGTAAAACGCGTGTTGAAAAGATGCCACTGTGCGTGCGGGTGGTACGCAGCAGGCGCGAGTCCAGCCGCCCGCAGTTCTCCGCATTTGCCCTTGCTTTTTCTCACGCGTGAAAATAACCACACTCGCCCGCTACGCATCCACAAATCTTAGCTGCCTCTCCGGCAGGCGGGAATAGGTGTCCCCCTCCTCTACCTTCAAAATCGGCATATGCCCGTACCGTGCGTTGAAATAAGACCGCACGCCGTCCAGGCGCTCAAGGAACGCCGACCGCTTGCGGAACAGGCCCTCCTGCTCCCCGTCCGCAAAAACCGGCTCCGGTATCGCTAACCGCAGCGCTACGACCGGCCCGTCCAGGGTGAGGCTCTCCAGGAAGTCCGACAGCCGCGCAAGTACCTCGTCGGCCCGCCCCGCCGGCTTCTTCATCACGATGGCCTTCTTGAGCCCGCCCCCGCCCTGGAGGCGGAAAGACGCCTCGATCTTCCTGCACGCCATGCGCATCCGGCCAAGCTCCTCGGCAAGCTCCGACAGCAGGCCCTCCATGACTGCGCGCACCTGCCCCGACGTCTCTAAGGGCGCGTCGCACGTAAACTCCCTCTCAAGACAGATAGGATTGCGGCGCCGCACGATGGGCTTTTTTTCGTCCATGCCGTGCACGGTCTCGAAAATGGCGGACCCCTTCTGGCCGAATTGCGCAGTGAGCGCCTTGCGCGACAGGGCGGCGACTTTTTTCAGCGTTGACAGGCCCAGCATCTGCAAATGCTCTTTTTCCGCCTCGTCGAGGGGGAGGGCGCAGGCGGGCAGGAGCGAGAGAAACTCCATCTCCCCGCCCGGCTCGATGACTATGCTGTCCCAGGCGCAGGATGCGGCCTGGCGCGCGATAAAGCGCGAGTTGCCGACGCCCGTCCTCGCACGCAAGCGCGTGAGGGTGAGCATGTCGCGGCAGACGGCGGCAGCAGCGGCCTTCTCCCCGCCGTGGACGTGCGACGCCCTGGTGATGTCCAGGTAGGCCGTCCCGCATCCTTCCGGCTCGATCCTCAAAGAGAAGGCGCCGAGGGCGAATAAAACGTCCGCCCATACGGATTGGCACTTGCCGCTGTCGGGGAGGAAGAGGGCGTCGGGGCAGCGCAGGGAGGCGTCCCGCATCGACATGCCGGCAAGCACGCCGGCCTGCGCCGCCTCTTCCGAGCAGTCGAGGGCGCGCCCGCCGCCATCCGCACCATCATCGTATATGACGACAGGGCGGTCAGGGGGGAGAGGGCGGGACAAGCCCTCAACCTGCACATAGAAATGAGGAAAATGAACGCAGATAATTCGCACAAGGGGTAATATAGTACATGTGTACTATATTAATCAAGTTTATTTGGATGCGGCCGGACCCTCCCATCAACATTTTTATTGATTCATAATGTGTATCATGATACATTTGTATCACTATGACGCCCAGGACAACCTCTACCAGGGACAAAATGCTCGCGTTTTTGCAGGAACACAGGCTTCAACACGGCTATGCGCCCACCATGCGCGAGATTGCGCGGGCGTGCGGGGTGAAGAGCCTTTCTGCCGTGCAATTTCACCTCGACAGGCTGGAGCGGGACGGGATCATAAAGAGGGACAGGGAAAAGTCGCGGTGCATCGCCCTTTCTTCGCAGGAAGGGGAGCACGATTCAATACCCGTGCTGGGCGCAATCGCGGCTGGCAGTCCCGTGGCTGTGCCTGACGCCGATACGCGGCGGACGGCCGGGGAGTGGCTGGACGTGCCGCTGGCGATTACGCAGGGCAAGAAAGACGTCTACGCGCTCCGCGTGCGCGGCAACTCGATGGTTGACGCCCTCATCGGCGACGGCGACATAGTGATCATGCAGGCGGGCGAGGAAGTGCGCAGCGGCGACGTGGCCGCGTGCTGGCTCAAAAACCAGCAGGAAGTGACGCTCAAGAAGGTTTACTTCGAAGGCGAGCGCGTCCGCCTCCAGCCCTGCAACCCTTACATGATGCCGATTTTTGAGCCGGCGGATAACGTCGAGGTGCAGGGGAAGCTCGTCGGCGTGATGCGCAAGGTATAGCGCGGAACATCCTTGATAACCTCATGTTCTATGGCGTTTTGCGGAATTCATTTCCGTTTGCGACTGGGTCTGCGTCTTATTCCGTCATACCGGCGAAAGCAGGTATCCAGAAGAAGTGCCGAACTGGATGCCGGATCAAGTCCGGCATGACGAAGGGGAGCAATACCCCGCTGCTTGCTGCGGGGTCGTTTATTTTGCGACCCGCCCATAAAAGCCCGTTGGGGCCGCGTACATCGCGGCCCCAACGGGTGTGCCTTTCTTCCATTCCCCCTTCCTTTCTTCCCCGGCTGCTCCTAATGCCTTGTCAGGGTAGACATGAAGTTTTGCAGGTTGATCCCTCCGGTGACCGACGAGTTGATAAGTATCGTGATGTTGATCGGCATCTGAACGGTGGAATTGACGGCGTTCACAACGCCCAGCCCGCTCTGGCTGCTGCCGGAGAGCATGATGGAGTTCTTGAACGTCATGTCGTTGGCATTGAACGACATGTTGTACGTGTTCGATCCGCCTGAAGACGGACGGCCGCCCCAGAAGCTTCCCGTCATAAGCGAGTTGGCGTCGAACAGGAAATCGAGGCCCCTCGCGTGGACGCCGTCCAGGTCTGTGTCGCTCACCGCTTGCAGGCCCTTCGCGAATGAGGGGGCCGCGGCGACGAGGAAGATGAATGCCATAATGAATGCGAGATATTTTACCTTACCCATTGTCTCCTCCTTGTTAAGACTTTTGTTCGCCCCGGTGCCGGCCATCTGCGCATGTCCGAGGCATGAGGATTGAGGGGCAGGTGCGCGCCCCTCAATCCATCCCCCTATACCCCTACCACGCCTTCTGGAAGTTCGTCTGGTAGATCGCTCCGCCCTTCGCGTTGTATATGGCTGCGATGTTCTGCCCGACGTTGACCGCCGACCCTACAGCGTTCAGGATGATCATGCCGGACGTATTCGACTGCGAGCCGTCCAGGACGATCGAAGAGCTGTTGTTCTGCGCGCCCGACGATCCCATATAGCTGTTCGACTGGTCCGCTTTGCTCTTTGCATAAGCGTACTGGACGTTGACCTGATGGATGTCGACGTCTTTGCCGCAGGCCTCGATGATGTTCTGGCCCACGTTGACGGCCGACATGGCTGCGTTCACTACGGACAGTGCCGATAACCCGTTCTGCGAGTTGATAAGGTCTATGGAGCCGTTGTTGGCAGTCTGGGACATCGTCTTTCCGGACTTCACCTGCTGGTCCGCATAGACGTCGACTGCTGCTACTTGCAGGTTCGCCTGCAGCGCGTTTATATTGTTCCCCGCCTGGACCATGGCTATGTTCTGGCCGATGTTGCCCGCCGACGCCGCCAGGTTCGTGATAGCCGCCGCAGCCGCGTAATCCTGCGAGCCGACCATCTGTATGGAGGCGTTGTTCGCCGCTGCCTTCTTCGTGTCGCCGTTCATGACCGACTGGATGTAAGTGCCCAGGACGCCTGCCGCCTGCGCGTTCGCCTGGACGAAGCCCGCGTTCATGGCCGGTTACGTCTGCTATGTTCTGGCCGACGTTGGCCGCGGAGCCTGCCGCGTTAAGCATGGAGAGTGCGCTCGTGACGCTCTGGGAGTCGATAAGCTGGATCGAGGCGTTGTTGCTCGCCTGCTTCATCACGCCTTTGCTGCCGACTTCCTGCGTTACAGCGGTGTCGAGACCGGCGACCTGGAGGTTCGCCTGGGCAAAGTAAACGTTTGCCGCGCCTACGGACGCGATGTTCTGCCCTATGTTGCCGGCGGTGGCGGCCATGTTCGCCATAGAGATCGCCTTCCCGTCGTTCTGTGAATCGACGGCCTGCACGGAGCCGTTGTTATTGGCCTGCTGCATTACGCCGTCGCTCATTACCGTCTGGTTGACCGGCGCTGCTTCGAGCGCGACCTGCACGTTGCCCTGCGCGAACGCTACAAGAGTGGGGCTTATTCTGCCTACGCCCTCGACGCTCGCTACGTTCTGGCCGATGTTGGCCGCGGAACCCGCGATATTAGCCAGGGACATCGCGTGCGCGTAATTCTGCGAGCCGCCGCCCAGGAGCTGCACCGATCCGTTGTTGTTAGCCTGCTTCGTGACTGCGTCGCTCTCCACTGTCTGGGCCGACCCGTCGTAGGCGGCCGCGAGCTGGAGGTTGAGCTGGAGGAAAGCTGCCGTTGCGGCCACTTCAACGCTCGCAATGTTCTGCCCGACGTTCGCCGCCGAAGAGGCTATGTTGGCCAGCGAAAGGGCTTTGACGTGGTTCTGGGAGTCGTCGAGCCGGACGGAGGCGTTGTCGTTTACCTGTTGCGTGACTTTGCCGCTCACGACTGTCTGGGAGAAGCCTTCCATGCCGAGCGCTATCTGGCCGTTCAACTGGGCAAAGGCAGCCCCTAAGGCCCCGACGCTCGCTACGTTCTGGCCGATATTGGCCGCCGAGCCCGCGATGTTGGCCAGGGAATCGGCCTCCGCGTAGTTCTGCGAGCCGCCGCCCAGGAGCTGGACGGACCCGTTGTTATTGGCCTGTTCCGTCACGCCGTACCCGCTCACGTACTGTACGCCCATCGCCTCTGCAGAGGCAGACTGGAGGTTGACCTGAGAGAACTCGGCAACGCCGGCTATGACGCTCGCGATGTTCTGGCCGACGTTGACGGAAGAGAGGGCCGCGTCGAGTATCGATACGCCGCTCGCCTTGTTCATGCTGCTGTCCATGTAGACCGAGCCGTTGTTGTTCGTCTGGCCGGTCGCCTTCATATTGTCTACGTACTGCACTGCGATGTTGTCCACTCCGGTTTTCTGGAGGTTAGTCTGGAGGAAACTCGTGCTCAACGCGGTGACGTCGATGACGTTCTGCCCGACGTTGGCCGCGGCGGCCGCCAGGTTAGCAATGCTCATCCCGCTCGCGTTGCCCTGTGAGCCGGAGAGCCATACGGAGTCGTAGTTGGAGTTGGAGTAGGACGAGTCGCCCGGTCTTCTTTCGCCCGGCACCACGCCCGCAACCGCGACTATCTGGTCGGTCTGCATGTTCTTCTGCGTGACAGAGGCTTCCTTTGTAGCGCCGATGCTCGCGACGTTCTGCCCGATGTTGGCCTGCGTCTCAGCCGCATTCAGGATCGACAGGCCGGTTGCGGCGTTCTGGGCGCCTGCGAGCTGCACCGACTCGGCGTTGTTGTTCTGGTGGTCGGTCTTGCCCTTGTTCTCGACCGACTGCCCGTAAGTAATCTGCGTTGCGTTGATCTGCGCGGACTGCTTGTTCGTCTGCTTGACGTCCGTATCGCCCATGGTCGTTACGTCGGCCATGTTCTGACCCACGTTGACCGCGGACGCTGCGGCGTTGACGAGGGAGTAGGCGGAGACGACGTTCTGGGCGTCCCATATCTGGACGGAGCCGTCGTTGTTGAACTGGTTGCTCGTCTTCCCGTAGTTTTTCACGTACTGGGAGGCATCCGCTTCGGAAAAGGCGGTCTGCCTGTTCGACTGCGTAACGTCGAAAGGCCCCTTCTTGACGGACGCGATGTTCTGCCCGACGTTGACGGCAGATTGCGCGGCGTTTGTCAGGGCGATGGCGTGCGCGTAGTCCTGCGCGCCGTCATACACCTGGACGGACCCGGCGTTGTTGATCTGGCCGGTGACGCCCTTCTTGTTCTCGACCTTCTGGTACACGTCGCCGGAGTTGTCGGCAGTCTGCACGTTCTTCTGCGTGATGTCAATGTACGCCTTGCTCCCGTTGCCGGTGATCGAGGCGATGTTCTGCCCGACGTTGACTGCGGACAGCGCGGCGTTGACCAGTGCCGCAGACGAGGCGCCCTTCTGCGCGTCATCCGCAGCCATGACCGAGGCGTTGGAGTTGGCCTGGCTTATGACCATGCCGGAATTGGTGACTTTCTGCGTGTTGCCCGTGATGATCGGGTCGTCTAAAACGCCGTTGTTTGCAGTCTGATAATTCTTCTGGCTGTAATTGAACTTGCCTGTCAACATGTACCTGCCGGACATGTCTGCGGAGAGGATGTTCTGCCCCACGTTGACGGCCGAGTTGGCGGTGTTCGTCAGGGCGTCCGTCTTCGAGTAAGACTGCGCCATATCGCCGATGGCGACGGCGGTACTGAAGTTGCTCTGACCCGCTACGTCTTTCTTGTTCTTCACCGTCTGCTCCGTCGCGGCGAAATTGGCTGCATCCTGGATATTCTTCTGGCTCGCCTTGAGGTCGTGCGCCGTAGAGGCGATGAAGTTCTGGCCGATGTTAACTGCGGAAAGGGCCGCATCGGCGATGGCCAGGCCGCTGGCTCCTTTCTGCGCGGTCCCGACGGCAACCACCGAGCCGTTGTTGCTGCCCTGGCCGATGACTGCCCCGTAGTTCTTGATGTACTGTACGGCCGACGCGTCGCTGCTCGCTTCCTGGCAATTGACCTGGTGGACGTAGACTCCGTCAACCTGGCTCAGGGAGGCCAGCGTCTGCCCGATATTGAGCGTCGAGGCTGCTGTGTTCCCGAGCGCCATTACCGAGATCTTCGACTGGGCCGAGCCGCCCAGGTCGACCGACGCGTTGTTGTTGCCCTGGCTCATGACCCACATCTTGTTTGTAACTTTCTGCGTGGCCGAGCCCGCGAACGTGCCGTCCTGGGAGTTGTGCTGGCGGAGGTCGACGTCGGAGGACATCTTCCCAACCCTCGCGATCTGCTGGGAGATATCGCCTGCCGCGTAGCCGGAGTTGAGTATCTGGAATGCTGAGGCCCCCGACTGCGCTCTCCCGTCCAGTATCACCGAGCCCACGTTATTGGACTGGTTGCCCACTGAGGCGTAGTTCGTCTGCGAAACGTAAAGCGGCAGTGCATTATTGGTCGCGCTCTCGATTGTGTTTGAATAGGAGTTGAAGTGCGTTACGCCCTCGAGATCGACGACGTTCTGGTGGATGTTGACGCTATCCATGATCACGTTGTAGACGGTCATGGCGGAGGAGCCGGATTGGGCTGTCCCTCCGAGCTGTACGGAATTGAAATTGTTGTACTCCCCTGAAATCCCCGGCATAACCGTTTCGAAGCCCTTTGCGCTGACGGCCCCGAGGTCTTCGTCGGTCATCACGCTGACGCCCGCTGACGCGGTCAAAAACGGCGCGATTACGAGAAGAGACGATAACACGAACCGAAATACGGACCGTTTCATGAATTCCTCCTTTCTCTGATTTTTTGTTTGATCCTCAGCATTTAAGCTGTGACTCCTCCCTTACGGTTGTGTTTTGTCGATATCACCTCCCTTGTCTCTCTTCGTTTTTGATGCTGATCGAATTCGACATATGCCTGGCTGCGCCCACCGGCCCTTCGTCCCAGAGGATTATCCTGCCCGGGCTTGCACTGCGGGTAAAGACGAGGTCCGCCGGGCTTGCCGCAATCCCTTTCGCGAATACTGCGTCCATCTCTTTCTGGCTGAGGAGCCGGAAAGAGCCGTGTTTCGGCGCGGGTTTTTCCTCGCCTGGCGACGCTTGCGCCTGCGCAAAGAGCAGGGCAGGGGCCAGGAGAAAAAGGCAGACAAAGAGCAGATAGAACAGCCTGTTGCGACGCGCGTCCCCCCCATAAGGCACCCCTTTCTTGTTAGAGGTCTCCACAATTACCGGGGCTAGCGTCGCCCCCTCCACGAGCGAAGCTCGTCGAGCCTCCCCCTCATAAAAAGGAAGAGACATTAACTGCCGGGGCTATCGTCGCCCCCTCCACGAACAAAGTCCGTCGGGGTACCCGCTTTAGCGGGTCGTCCCCCTCAGAAAAAGGAAGGGACATTAACTGCCGGGGCTAGCGTCGCCCCCTCCACGAGCGAAGCTCGTCGAGCCTCCCCCTCATAAAAAGGAAGGGACATTAACTGCCGGGGCTAGCGTCGCCCCCTCCACGAACAAAGTCCGTCGGGGTACCCGCTTTAGCGGGTCGTTCCCCCCTCAATGACTCGCTTCGCTCGTTGTCCTGGATACCCTGCCGGCTGCAGCAGGGTCATTTACTAAGGCTGTGAGCAAGGGCTGTGCCAAATGTAACTACCTGAAATAACAGGATGTTGTGTTACGGTGTAAGGCTCTGAGATGTAAAATAAACAGGACAGATGTAAAAGGGGCGAATCAATCATTGGGGCTCAGCGCCCCCTCGACGGGCGAAGCCCGTCGAGCCTCCCTGCTTGGCGCTGCGCTTCGCTTGCTTTATTACTGCCGCGCTCGGCGCTCGCTCCGGCAGTAATCGGGTTCAATACCACGTCCAGGGGCATCAGCCGGATGGAGCCTCCCTGCTCGGCGCTTCGCTTCGCTTGCTTTATTACTGCCGGGGCTCGGTACTCGCTCCGGCAGTAATCGGTGTTCAGCAAAGATGGGGGTGTAAAAACCTGGTGTGCCGTTGTACAAAGCGCTTCGGTTTTTACACCCCGCAGTCAGGAGGAGATGGCTGGCTAAGGCTGTGGATTACTTGCCCGATTTCTTTATTACGTCGCCGCAGACCTGGTAGAGGATCTTTTCTTTGCCGAGGACCTGCCAGGCCACCTTTACGTTCACGAGCCCGTCATTCTGCTTCGCGAACTGTTTGCGGGCCTTTACGATGCTGTCCGTGAGCACGTTGTTCATGAGCTGGGAGACGTCCTTCTCCTCTTTCGGGTAGCCGAGGGTATAGACGAAGCACGTGTTGTCAACGACCTTGTAGGTCGCTATCCCGCCCGTCCCGAAAGAGACGACGAAATCGTTATCCGCCGCCGGGGCCGCGCAGGGCGCTGCCGCAAAGATCAGTAACAGGGCTGCCAGCATTGCAAGTCTGCTCATCATGTCTCATCTCCTGTGTTTTTATTGAAGGGGCCGGGCTGTCACGGTGTTCGCCGCCGGCCGCTTGAAGGATCAGGAGAGCAATGGGCGTGCCATTGCGTAACTCGTTGATATTACTGGGGGGCGGATGGAGGCAGGCCCAGGCGTGGTGTAAAGGAAGCGGACAGGGGATGGGATATTGGAATGCGGGAACCCGCGCCGGCAGCGGGAATGCGGGCGCAATGCGGCGTGCATGAGCGGGGGATGGACATGTAAAGGAAGCGGTCAGGCAGACGGATAGCGCCCGGAGAGGCCGGTTTTTGAGGCGGGGGTCAGAATGAGAGTGTAAAGAAAGCGGGCAAGGGCGGTTGTGGGGTGAGAGAGCGGAAAAGGGAAAACTTCACTTCCGTCATTCCGGCGCACGCCGGAATCCATTGACTACAGCGACCTGGGCCCCGGCTTTTGCCGGGGTGACGGAGAAAGGGCAAATTGTCTCCATGAACAATTGCGGCAACTGCGGGTGGTCGGGTATTGTCAGGGCTACTATTCGGAGTTCGAAATGACTGATATCAAAGATATTCATGGCGATTTTTATTGAAAGAAAGGGGTCCGGGATGGTATCAATTGCAAGACACAACGGGAAGCGCGGAGAAAGTCGTCCTTGTGATCGGGGAGAGTTGACGCATCCATGAGCGCGCCTAAAGTCTTCATCAGTTACAGCCATGGTTCAGCAGACCATAACCGGCTGGTGCTACAGCTTGCGGACACATTGCGTGCCCAAGGCGTAGATACGAGCTGATCGATACCATGTCTGCCCGGAACACGCTGGCCGCGCTGGTGCGAGGAACAGCTCCGCCCGGAAATTTCCGGCTTTCGTGCTCCGTAATTTGCACAGCGACCTACCGGCAGCGGGTCGAAGGCAAGGTCTTTGCCGACGAAGGCCACGGCGTTTTCTGGGAAGGCAGCGTGATTTATGACTACATTTACAACGAAAAGGCCAACAAGCGGTTTATCCCCGTCCTGCTACCCGGCGCGACGGAGGATGACATCCCCCGTCCACTAAAAGATACCACGCGTTACCATTTGCAGATGTTTGAACTGAGCGACCAGGGTTATGAGAGCCTTTACCGCGAGTTGACGGGCCAGCCGGCCGTCAGCAAGCCTCCGTTGGGGCAGGTTGTGACCATAGGCCCGCAAGCGCAAAGCCCGGTTAGCGTTCTTACACCCTTGTCTACCCGCACAATTCAGACACGCTTTATCCAGGCAGATGTCGCCCGAATTGATAAGTACGCCCCGGCAGAGCTTATCGGGCGGGAGACGGAGATTAAGGTTTTGGACGACACGTGGGAGATGGTCCGAACGGGCGCATTGGCGCGGCCACACGTCCTTACGTTTGTCGCCCTCGGAGGAGAGGGAAAAACGTCGCTCATCGCCAAGTGGGCGGCAGAGCTGGCGAGCCGGGATTGGCCGGGTTGCGATGCAGCCTTTGCGTGGTCGTTTTACAGCCAAGGCACGCGCGACCAGGCAACCGCGTCTTCGGACACCTTTCTCAAGGAAGCCCTCATTTTCTTCGGCGATGCAGCCATGGCGGAAAGCGCCCAAGGCGCTTTCGAGAAAGGTAGAAGGCTGTCTCGGCTCGTTGGGGAGCAGAAAGCGCTGCTTATTCTAATAACGGCCTTGAACCTCTGCAATACGCGCCTACATCGCCAACGCCCGGTGAGCTAAAGGATGCGGGTGTATCAGCCCTGCTCAAAGGACTGGCTGGCTCAAGCAGCGGCATGTGCGTCGTTACGACCCGTTATTCGATAACCGACCTGCGTAACTACAGGGAGACGACAGCTCCGGAAAGGGAGCTTCTGCGCCTTTCAACGGAGGCCGGCGTAGAGCTTCTCAAAAAGCTCGGCGTTAGCGGATCGAAGAAAGAATTCGAGCGGTTAGTGGAAGACGTGAGCGGACACGCGCTCACCCTCCAGATCATGGGCGCATTCCTCAAGAAGGGATTCAACGGGGTACATCCGCTGCCGTGACCGCGTCAAATTTGAAAAGGCTGATGAAAAGGTTCAGGGTGGCCATGCGTTCAGGGCTATGGCTGCGTATGAGAAATGGATGCTGCGCGAGAACGATGAGGCGCGTCGTCAATTGGCGATTCTCCGCATTATGGGCCTCTTTCGACAGGCCCGTTACTGCGGATTGCCTGATCACGCTGCTCAAGCCCCAGGCAATTGCCGGACTTACAAAACCCCTTGTCGGACTCCCTGAAGAAGACTGGAACTCGAGCCTAAACGCGCTTGAGACGGCGAAGCTGATCACTGTGCACCGAGACAAGGCAGGCGGGCTGATTTCGGTCGAAGCCCATCCCTTGCTACGTGAATATTTTGCGACGCGTCTTAAGAAAAAGAACTTGCTTGGCTGGCAGGCTGCCCACCGACGGCTTTATGAACACCTTTGTACCACGACAAAGGAAGGCGAAGAGCCTTCCCTTGAGGCACTCCAGCCGCTCTACCAGGCCGTGGCCCACGGCTGCCAGGCAGGTTTGCAACAGGAGGTGTACGAGAAAGTCTACTTCAAGCGGATTCAATGCAAAGCGGAAGCTTACAGGGTCCAGAAACTCGGTGCGTTCGGTTCCGACTTGGTTGCCATTGCTTGCTTCTTCGAGACCCCGTGGAGCGAGTATCGCCCGCGCTTGCGGAAGTGACGCAGGCTTGGCTGCTTGGCCCAAGGCAGCCTTATGCCTGGGTGCTCTTGGCCGGTTGACTGAGGCCCGTGAGACCATGTGGGCGGGGTTAGCGATGGCCGTTAAGCAGAAAGACTGGAGGAATGTTACCAGAGGCGTAATCACACTCACCGAGTTGGAGCTATCGCTTGGGGAAGTGGATGCGGCAAATAGGGACGTTGAACAGGCGGCCACGCACGCGCGACCGAAGCGGAATGCGCTCTGAGCGTATGTGTGTCCGCGCGGTCCGTGCATACGCTCCCTGCTATCAGGCGGCCGAGTAGGGGCCGAGGCGGAACTGTCCTCTTCGCGCCGCCGAGCAGATACAGGCCGAGGCGCAGCCGGACTTGACCACTGCTCTACTCACTCCGCAGGTTTTCAGTATTGCGACCTGCTCTTGATGGATGCCGAACGGGAAGCAAGCAAAATAGAACCGACTTACGAAACGGCAATAACTTGGCCCCTATATGCCGCGTTGCGTCTGGAGCGGCGCGTGAGAAAGGCACTCGAAAGGTTCGCCTCGGACTCATTCGCTCCTGAGCATCGCCCTCAGACCATCTCACGATTGGCCGTGCAGCGCTCTACTGCGCGCTATCTTGGAAAGCACGCCAATTCCGACACCCTAATTTCCAACTTCTCGCACGTCAAGATCACGCTACTAGATGGCCCATGCCGCCGCTCCGGCAGGCCAACATTACCGCTTCTCAGGCCTCCTCACTCGCGCCTGGCTCCGCAGCCTTACCGGTCTGGACAGCCCAGACAGCGCCCAGAGCGATCTGGACGAGGCTTGGGAGATTGCCGAGCGTGGCCCGATGCCGCTGCACATGGCCGATACTCACCTGTACCGAGCGCGCCTTTTTTTCCGAGAGACCCCGTACCCTTGGTAATTGCCCCAGGCCGATTTGGTCGAGGCCCGCCGCCTGATCGAGAAACACGGTTATTGGCGGCGTAAAGAGGAAGCTCGAAGACGCAGAAAAGGCCATATATAAGTCATATTTGATTGAGTCGGCTCCTCGACCACGGCCGCAGCTGTCCCATGTAGGGGCCGGGCATATGCTCGGCCCGTTCGACTTCCGTCATTCCGGGCGCACGCCGAATGCATTGATTCGAGGGACCCGGACCCCGGCTTTTGCCGGGGTGACGGTGATAAGCAATGGGCATCTTTCCCCTCGCCCCTTTGGGAGAGGGTAGGGTGAGGGGTGGCCTTGTCGGCGAAAAGGAGGGGCGCCCGCGGGTGTCCGGCGCGGGCGCCCTTTTGAGAGGCATGCAGCTTGGGGAGAGCGTGCAGCCTGTTTGGGGTACGTATCTTTTAGATTCCGATCGCAATAATCATGTGTCGCTCCATTCCGTAACGCCGATGGCCATCACGCAGCCATCGAATCGCCGTCCGGATACGCCGTCATGCCGAACTCCGGAACATCGAGGCCCTCCTGCTCAACTTCTTCGATACGCGCATAGGCTTGACCTTGTTCACGAGCTTGAAGACGATGAACGTAAAGAGGAACGAGTACAGACAGATCATCGTGGCGCCGCCGAGCTGCAGGAAGAACTGGGTCGCGTCGCCGTGAAGCAGGCCCGGTAACGCCCTGGCCTGCCTTTCCGAGGTAGCTCGTCGCGCCGACGCCGTTCCAGCCCGCGCCGTAGGTGCCGTCGGCGAAGATGCCGACGGCAGACTGCGCCCAGCCAGCCGCAGTAGCCGTGCACGGAGATGGCGCCGCACGGATCTCGACCTTGATCACCCGCTCGTTGAAGAGGACGCCCACGCAAACCAGTATGCCTGCAAGGATGCCGATCACGATGGCGGAGTTAGGGCTGACGAAGGCGCAGGGCGCCGTGATGGCGACCAGGCCCGCGAGCATGCCGTTACACGCCATGCTGATGTCGGGCTTGCCGAACTTGAAGTACCAGAAGAGCAGCGCCGTGGCCGACGCCGGCGATGGCCGCCAGGTTCGTGTTGACGGCGACCACCGAGATGCGCAGGTCGGTCGCGCCCAGGGTCGAGCCGGGGTTGAAACCCATCCAGCCGAAGAGGAGGATGAACGTGCCGGTCACGACGAAGGCGATGTTGTGCGCCGGGAAGGCGCGCGGCTTGCCGTCCGGGCCGTACTTGCCGAGGCGCGGGCCGAGGATCACCGCCAGCGCCATGGCGCAGAAGCCGCCGACCGCGTGCACTACGGTCGAGCCCGCGAAATCGACGTAGCCGTGGCCCAGGCCCAGGGTGCCGCCGAGCTGCGAGAGCCAGCCGCCGCCCCAGACCCAGCAGCCGGACATCGGGTACAGGATCGCGCCCACGAAGAGCTCGCACAGGACGAAGGCCCAGAAGGTGATGCGCTCGCAGATGGCGCCGACGATGATGTAGCCGGCCGTCTCCATGAACACGACCTGGAAAAGGGTAAGGCACATGCTGCCCGGCGTCGTAACCCGGGCCGCTCAGGAAGAAGCCCTTGCCGCCCAGGAACCCCAACATGCCCGCTGCCGAGCAGGAACTTGTTCGAGCGTCGGGGTGCCGCCGAGGTTCGACGGCGCGGCATTCACGGCGGCCGCGCCGAACTGGAAGGCATAACCGCACACATAGTAAGCCAGGAATGCGAAAACATAGGCCGCAAAGTTGAGCATCATGAGGTGGGCGGCGTTCTTCTTGCGCACGAGGCCGCAGGTGAGTAGCGCAAAGCCCGCCTGCATGAAGAGCACGAGGTAGCCCGTAAGGAGGGTCCAGCTAAAGTTGGCGCCGATGCGCACGTGGCCCACGGAGTCCGCCAGCTTCACGGCCAGCGGCTCTTTCGCGGCCTGCTCCTTGATATGTATCGTATTCTTTCTTCTTGTCCGCGTAGTCCGGGGCCTTCTTGTCGGTCGGCTCGGCGACGACAAAGGCGTTGCCGGCCGCATCGATGACATTCGACTTGTCTCCCGTTGCGATGCCTGCCGGGTCGGGCTTGGGCGCCGGGGCCGGGGCGGGGGCCGGCGCCGCTGCGACCTGCGCGCGGTCCGCCCTGAGCCGGGCGCTCCTCCGCAACAGCCGGGCAGCGCAGCAACATGAAAGCAATGACCATTGAAACCGTCAGAATCAGGTATACTCTCTTTCGTAGTCTCATTTCGATATCTCCTCTCGTTATCTTGATCCTGCTTCAGGCCGGTGTGGGCCGCGCCGTCTTTCGCTGCGCAACGAAGAATCGCCTTGCACGTAAGGTCGGCAAGGCGGCCCGACGATCCTGCACGGACTGTTGAGGCAAGCCCTCAAAGGGTTTCCGGGCCGGTCTCTCCCGTGCGTATCCGATAGCCTGCTCCACCTTGGTAACGAAAATTTTCCCGTCGCCGATGTTGCCTGTCCGGGCCGCCTTCTGGATGGCCTGACGGCTGCGTCGAGCTTGTCGTCCTTGACTACCAGCATGAACATCAGCTTGGGCCGAAGCTGACCTTTATCTCGGTGCCCCTGTAGGTCTCGGTCTGCCCTTTCTGCCGGCCGAACCCTTTCACCTCGATAACGGTCATGCCCTGGATGCCGATGTCGAGCAAAGCGTTTTGTACCTCTTCGTGTCTGTCCCACTTTATGATTGCCTCGATCTTTACCACGTTCCTCCTCCTTTCCCGACCCTGGCCGCGAGCCATCCATACGCAGCTTTCAAGGCCCGTTTATAGTCTCCCCCTGAGGGGTAAAGATGCCCTTTTTTAGTCGGTCGGTGCGCACCTCGCCTGACAGATGCGGACCGTGCCGTTGTTTTTGCGATGCTCGGTTATTGCCGCTTTTAGGCCCTGAAGTACCGGAAAGCGGATGCGCCAGCGCATATTTTAAGGGGGGGCCGAACCGCGTCGTCCGGCCCCTGGGAGGAGAGAGCGCCTCATGCAAGAGTGTGAGTCGCTCCCGCTGATAACCGTAATATCAATTACCGTGCCACGGGTCTCGCGAAAAGGGGTGACGGCCTGAAATACGCGCCGTTACAGGAAATTGGCGATGTCTTCGGTTATTGTGGGCCTCTGCTGCGGCAGGAGAGGCGGGATGGGAAAGATACATAAAGGTAAGAAGCGGGCGCATGGATCATACATAAATGTGGAAATGAAGCGGGGCGGCTTTTTTTGTTTTGTTAGGGAGAGTGAGTGTTTCGCTTAACCGCGTGCCGGACCCTCTTTAAGCCATCGGAGGGCGTCCTCTCGTGAAGTGAATACGCCGATTTCGAAAGGGAGTTTCCCGGCCGCCTTGTTCTGATACATCTCGGCAACCGCCTCCTGCAATCCGCTGGAAACGATAATGGCCGACCTGTTCCCGACGAAATCTTTTCCGGAACAAAGGCCGGCTACCTCCCTTACCATGTCCGGATACTCGGTCAGGCTGAGGAAAAGGTTGGAATTAAAGGACCAGAGATCGCATCGTTCCTTGCGGGGGTCCATGCGTGCAAGTTCCCTTATTGCGTCGAGTACCTCCGGCAACGAGGTCGGATCATAGAGTTGAACCTCAAATATCGAATCAACTTCCTCTATTCGGTAGGGCATCTGACCTCTCAGGGTGGACTAAGAAAAATGCGAGCGAGAAAGCGCCGCTCTTATTCGCGCGTTAATTGTATACTAAAAAGACGAACCTATAATAGTAGTTTAATGAGGCGATAATATGGTGATATTTACTATATTACTTGAGCGACTCCAAATATGACTGAAGATTGACCTTCTTATTATTCAGGCCCAGTTTCTGTCTGATGCTGTTTCTATATGAATTGACCGCATCGGTAGCGACCCCTACGATCTGCGCTATCTCCTTTGTGGTCTTTCCTTCTTTCACCAGGTTTGCGACCTGTGTTTCTCTGGGGGTGAGGTTGATCTGCTGTAAGTTGTGAAGGAGCGGGGACATGATTTCATTGAGATTGGCTTCCATTATATCGAGATAGGAGCTCTGTTGCTTATCGAGCCGGCTTTTGTTTATCTTTTTTAGATAAGGCAGAACGAGCTTGTTAACATTGGCCACGAACCTCTGTTCGAGAGTCTCTTTGTCTTCCTGAACCTGACGCAGAAGGACCCTCAACGCCACGTTGAGCTCCTCGACGGCTTCCGATTTCATTCGCAGCTCTTGAGTCTGCTCCCATACCAATGCCTCAAGGTTTTTGCGGTGTTCCTTCAGTTCTTCCTCCATCAACTTGCGCACCGTGATATCTTTAAGTATTCCGCAGATTCCATCGGGTTGCCCATCATGATCGAAGAGCAATTGGCAGCTCAATGATGCATAAATAGGTGTTCCATCCTTCTTCTTCAGCGCCACATCATAGTCTCTGACATGCTTTTCTCGTGCGAGAATAGACAGAAGTGATTTCCTGTCACCCGGTTCGACGTAGACATCGGCAACAGGCCTTCCGATAAGTTCCGCAGGCTCCCAGCCCGCAATACGCTTCAACGAGGGGGAGAGGATTCTGATTCTACCTTCGTTATCCGTCTGATAGTATACGTCGTCAAGCGACTCGAAAATCCGCCGGTACTTGATTTCGCTCGAAGCGAGCTTTTGTTCAATGTGCTTGCGCTCTGTGATGTCTCTCGCCATTACCGCGACCAACTTCTGTCCATCCCGCTCTTCAAATACGGAGCACGATGTCTCGACCGGAAATTCAGTTCCGTCCTTACGGCGGAACTGAATTTCCCCCCTTGAACCGGCCGGTCCGTCTTCGCTCGTCAGCGGCCGCCTCGAGCTTGCCGTCCTGGACGACTATGCCCTGCCTGCCCGCCAGTCTTATCTCGTCCTCAGTCATCCCGAGCATCCGACAGACCTCGCGGTTCGCATAGATGATAGCGCCATCGAGCGATACGAGCAGGGCGCCGTCGAGACTGTGGTCGAAAAGTGAACGAAACTGTCCCTCAGGCGTCTCTTTTACTGATTTCTGCTGAACTTTCATCCGGGTTCACCTCAGTCCTTTGGGATACGTCTGAATTATACAATATTCTCTTACTGCGGGAAATCACGGACCGCCATGAACAGAGTACGAAACATCGCTCTCATCCACCCGACGCGACGCTATTCCCTGCGTTCGAGCAGCGGCCTGAACGGGCGGTACAGGGGGTCGCCGATAAGGACCATCCGCCACGACCAGTAGGGGTTCGATATCGTGTAGCATTCGACGAGGGCGCCCCCTTCGAGGAGGCAGCCGAAGAAGACCTCCGGCGCGGGAAACGATTCGAGGAACGGCTCGGCCACGGGGCCGACCGTTGCGGCCACCCCTTCTTCCAGCATCCTCTTGCACCAGACCGTGCTGCCTGCACCCTTCAGGGTAGTGCATTCCGCGCTCGCCACGTGGTAGGCGACCGCCCCCCTTGCCCAGGTGAAGGCGTCGATATATTTCCCCAGGCTGTACCAGCCGCAGTAAAGCGCGGCGTCCGGCGCCTCATTGGGGCCGAAGAGGGCCTCGCGCTCGTCCAGCGTGACAGGCATCCTGCCGCTCTTTTTGACGATGCGGGCCGTATTATGGATCGCCTTATCGTAAAGCTTGTAATGGGACGTCTCGTTGGCGGATGGATACGGCCAGCGCGCGTCGAAGTACGCCTTGCCCTTCAGGCCGTGCTCCTCGGCGTAAAGGCTGTCGTCGATGATGCGGCGGACGGTCGCTTCCGTCGGCCCGTCCAGGCGGCAGACGGCCATCACGTGCAGCGGCATGTCGGGTGTATCTTTTCCCCTGAAAGCGGGGAAGTACCTGTTGCGGAGCCATCCTTCCAAAGCATGTTTTTCTTCCAGCACGAGGGCGATCTCCGAATCCACCGACGCGCCCTGGCTCGACAGGGAAAGGCGCGATATCTCGCCTTCCGTCCGGGCGATCTCATCATTCAGCGCCTTTGATTCCTGCGGGTTGCTCGCGGCCGTTGCCTTCTGCCTCAAGGGCCCAAGCTGCGCCCGCAGCTCGCGGATGTGCAGGCTGTCGACCGGCCCCGGATGGGGCGGCCCTACGCGCAGGGGCATGCCGTAGAAAAGGACGATGCACGCGAAGTGCGTCCCTTCGCGGCCGTGCCTGGACAGAAAGTCGCGGACCGGCCCGGCTATCTGTTTTTCGTAATCCTGGCGGCTGACGTCTTCCCCTGTGACTGTGTCGACGGACATTATATTTTGCAGCGGCACGCCGCGCTTTTGCGCGTAGTATCGGGCGAGGCGCGCCCCTTCCGGCACGGCCCTGTTTACAACGAGGAGGAGCTGGCCGGGCTTCATGGCGGATTGAGCCGGGGAAGGGGAGAGCAGGGCAACCGCCATGAAGGAAAGCAATAGCAGGCAATAGTGTTTGTAACGCATGGCCACGCCATGAAGAATAGCATAGATTAAGGCTGCCGGGGTAGGCTGCATAAACGGGCTGCGCGGGGGCCCCGCTCATTTTCCGGTTGACAAGGCCTCGCCCTTCCTTTACCATTGTATTTGACCGTCGTACCTGTAAAGACAATGCGATAAGCTATAGGCCAGGCGGAACGTAAGCGCCGGGGGCCGGCCGCCCCCTTCGAAACACTGAAGAAAAACAAAGAAAAGAACCAGGCACCCAACCTTAAACGAGGAGGCTGGAGAATGCGTGTGAACATGTGGGTCCCGGGCCGGGGTCTGCCGGCCTTCTTTGTCTGTCTTTTTCTGTTTGCGGCCTATGCGTGGCCGGTCTGCGGGCAGGACGCGTCATGCCCGCAGGGAAACGACGGACAACCGCAAGTGACTGCGCAGGCGGCCGAGGCGGCGAAGGGTGCAGCCGTCGTAAAAGAAGGGGCGCTCGAAGAGGCGCCCGTTGAAGAAGCTGCGCATGATACCGAGGCGGTCAGGACTGCTTCCGACCTTATCAAATGGGAGGAGTACGACAAGGCGCTCGATATCCTCGAAAAAGAGGTGGCCGAAAACCCCTCGAATGTCTCTGCCCGCTGCCAGTACCTGATCGCCCTGGGTAAGAAGCACAGGGCAGAGGATGTGATCGACCAGTACGCAGTCGTGGACGCCGTCTACTCGGACGTTACGGAAGGTCCCGACGAGGCGCAGACGCGCCCCGAGGTCGTGCCCATCGCTGCCACGGAGGCCGTGGCGGAGGCCCTAATCTCCCTGAAGAGGCCGCTGGAGGCGCGCCGGCGCTACGAGCGCATGCTTGCCCAGAGCCCGTCCGCTCCGTTCAAGGCGTACATGGGGATCTACACGACGTCCACCGCGCTGCGGGACTGGAAAACGGCCGCAGAGACATGGAAGAAAATCGAAGAGCTGACGCAGAACGGCAGCCTCAACTGGATGGAGAAGCACGAGGCGCTGACTGCGCGGGGCTGGCTTCTCATCGGCCAGGACAGGCTGGTAGAGGCCCAGAAGCATTTCGAGACCCTGCTGATGGAAGCGGGGCTCGACGCAGGCTTCAGGTCCGGCCTCGCCCACGTTTATTATTACAGGGGATGGCCCACGCTGGCCCTCGAGCAGTTCAGGATCGGGGCGAACGTCAACCCGGAAGAGATGACCATCAAGACGGGCCTCGCGCAGACGCTCCTCAAGCTCGATCACAATGCAGAGGCTGCGTCCCTCGCCTCGCAGCTCTACTCCGTATATCCTTACGACATGCACGTGCGCGACGTTTACGAGAACGTCCGCCTTAACGGGGCGGCCCAGGTGACGGGCGACGCCCGCTTCATCAACGAGGCGCCGGGGGCCACCGAATGGAGGGCCATGCTGGCCGCAACTATGCCCATCACGCCCTCCTTCAAGCTCTTTGCCGACGTCCTCCACATGCACGCGTACCAGACGCTGACGGACAACCGGTTCTCGACGACATGGGACAGGTTCGGCGCGGGCGCAAGCTACCTCCTCGTGCCGGGGCTCAATATATCGGAGGAGCTTACCTGGGATTACGTCAAGAGCGCCCAGTTCGGCTCTACCACCAAGCTCACATGGCAGGCGGACGACCGCTTCCGGCTCCTGGCCGCCTTTGAGTCGTTCAGCCTCGACCTGCCGCTGCGCGCGATGGTCGCCGGCATTACCGGCCAGACGGGCATCATCGACATGCACTACCACGAGAGCGACGTGCGCGATTACGGACTTATCCTCCAGTCGAACTGGTTCTCGGACGGCAACGTCAACCAGTCGGCCATAGGGCGCTTCGATCAGACGGTGCTCCAGGGCGACAACTGGCGGCTGCGCGTGGGGCCGGAGGCCTACTACGGGCGCTACTCGAAGAGCCAGGAGGCCGTCCCCTATTTCAGCCCGACCAACGAGGCGAGCGTTGTCATCAAGCCCGTCCTGCAGATCACCCACTACGAGTTTTACGACTCGTCGCTCAAATCGAGCATTTACGCAGACGCGGGTTTCTATAAGGAGCATCTCTTCCCCACGTACTACGTGATCGGCGGGTTCGGCTATATTCAGGAGCTGAAGCTGTCGAAGACCTTCTCGCTCCGGTGGACGGCGGGATACGCGGAGCGGGTGTACGACGGGCAGTATACGAATGTCTTTGAGATCGGGCTGCGGGTGAATAAGTATTTCTAGTGTGAGTGGTTATCGGACTCCAGGGGTGGTGGGGGGTGGAAAGGCAAAGGCGGATGTGGTGGCAAGGTTTGGACTCGCCGCATGAAGGATACTCCCTATGCGGCGCCCTGCTCGCCGCGTGACCTCCGACGTACGTACGTACGCCTCCGGCCTACGCGGCTCCCATTGCATCCACATATGAAGCATCCTCCATGCGGCTCCTCCGGCCACGGCAGCAATTGGGCCGGGGGCCAATTGCTGCAACTGCGGGTGGTCGGTAATCGGTAAGGCTGCTGTTCATTCACTTCCGTCATTCCGGCGCACGCCGGAATCCATGAATCCGAGAGACCTGGACCCCGGCTTTCGCCTGGGTGACGGAGAAAGGAACGAAGTGCCTTCATGGCCAATTGCGGCAACTGGGGGTGATCGGTGAAACGTTGCGTCCTTATTGTTTCCGTCCTGCTTCTTGCATTCATGCCGAAAACGGCCTGTCTTGCCGGCGATCGGTTCCTTGCCGTCTGCTATCATGACGTCACGGAGAGGCCTGTTGCGCGGGAGGATTTTACGCCGGAAGAGCTGACTAAGCAGCTTGCTTTGTTTCGCGACAACGGCTACCAACCTGTCCGCATCGGCGACATAGAGGCGGCGGCAGCGGGTAAAAAAGCGCTCCCCGAAAAGGCGCTCCTCCTTACTTTCGACGACGGTTACCTGAGCTTCTACAAAACCGTCTACCCCATACTGCGGGCCTTCGACTGGCCTGCGGTCCTTTCGGTAGTCACGTCATGGGCGGACGGCCGCGACGCCCCCGGCCCGCCGTACAGGGAGAAGCAGTTCCTGACGTGGGACCAGATAAGGGAAGTGGCTGCCTCCGGCCTCGTCACAGTCGTGCCCCATTCGGACTCCATGCATGAGTTCGTCCGCTCGAACCCGCAGGGCAACATCGAGCCGTCGATGACTACGTTCATATTCGACGAGAAGACCGGCGGCTACGAGACAGAGAAGGACTACAGGGCGCGGATCAGGGCGGACATGGAGAAGACCGTCTCTGTTTTTTCAGAGCGGCTCGGATCGAAGCCTACCGTCTACACGTGGCCGTACAGCGCATACAACAGCATAGCCCTCGACGAGGCGAAGAGAGCGGGCTTCCGCGTCTTTTTAACCGTCGACGAGGGCCTGGCCGATACGGGCCGCCTCGACCGCGTTAACCGCATCTACGCGCAGAACATGATCTACCGGGGGCCTTCCTTCAAGGAAGATTTGAAAGGCGGGCCGGCGGATCTAATGCCCATCCGCGCAGTCCAGATCGACCTGGACAAGATAGTGGACCCGGCCTCGGCGGAAGAAAGCGATGCGCGCCTGGGCGCGTGCCTGGACAGGCTCGCTTCCCTCGGCGTTAACACCGTCATCGTCCAGGCCTTCTGCGACACGGAAGGCACGGGCAATGTGAAGTCCGTCTATTTCGCGACCTCGGCGCTTCCCGTAGTGATGGATTTTCTGAGCCACGCAGTCAACCGGATTATGGCCAGGGGCATGCAGGCATTCGTCTGGATGCCGTCGCTTGCCTTCGAGACGCCCGACACGGCGGCAAACGAGGCACTCCGGGTGCGCGAGCTTCGCGGCAGGAAGGTGCGCTTATCCAACGCGTCGTATAAGAGGCTTTCTCCTTTTGACGCGAGAAGCCTTGCCGTATCGAGGCAGATCTTCCGCGACCTCGCCGCATACGTAGATTTCGACGGACTTCTCTTCCAGGACGATGCGTACCTGACCGACGAAGAGGACTACCACCCGGCAGCGGCAGCGGCATTCAAAAAAAAGTTCCGCATGAAGCTCTCGCCCAGGGCGCTCAAAAAGAAAGGGGTCATGACGAGGTGGGCGTCTATGAAGGCGCAGGCGATCGACACGTACCTGGCCGACCTCACCGGCGTCGTGCGCGCGTACCGCCCGTGCGCGAAGATCGCAAGGAACATTTACAGCGAGGTCGTCACCAACCCGGAAGCGACCACCTGGTTTGCCCAGGACCTGCCGTCGTTCCTGCGCAACTACGATTACACGGTAGTCATGGCCTATTCGCGGATGGAGAAGATCGGGGGTAAGGCAAAGGCGAGAAGGTGGTTCAGAGAGATGTTCGACCGGGTAAAGACCGCCCACGGGACGGACAAGGTCATATTCAAGGTGCAGGCTTACGACTGGGACAAGGACGCATGGATCGACGAGTCCGCGATAAAGGAAGAGATCGAGTACCTGCTATCCCTCGGCGCAAAGCATGTGGCGTATTACCCTGACGGCGTAACGGAGGACCAGCCGGAGGGAAACGGCATAGCACCGGTCATCTCCGGCCAGGAGTACGTGCGAGACATCAGGCGGCGGTAAGAGCGGGTTGTGCTATGGAGTAATGTGGGATACTACAGGGTCTGTATTATGGAGCGATGAAGACGGGGTTGTACCGTATTGATTGCGTGGACGTGGGCGTTTGCAGCCTTTCGCGCATGGATAGAGATTTTTACCCCCCTTTTCCGCCAAGCCAGGCGTCTCATTTCTTTCTTCCTCAACTCTTCACTTTACCTTGCCTGTTGTTTATGCAATAGTACAAGCAGGAAGCGCTATGTGCTCATGGAGCGCGAATGGCGCTTATTGACAGCCGGGATTTTCAGCGAGAGCGTGTTCGATAGTTCTGGACGCTGAGGAGGGAGCCCTGCAAAAAACTCTGGCGGCGACGGTCCTTCTTACGATTCTCTTGTTATTGAGTCACGATCCCGCTTGTGCCGGAGGCCCCTGCGGCTGCTACTGCGGGATATACCTCCCCGCGCCGTGCAGCGACGACGCCTGCAAGCGGGCATGCGGCTGGCAGGACCCCGGCGGTTCAGTCCCGCCTTCCTACGATGATAGCGCCGAACGTCAAAGGCAGGAGGCCGAACGCAGGCACCGGCAAGAGGCTGAAAAACAGCGGCAGATAGAGCTCAAAGAGTTGCTCAAAAGAGAGGAAGAAGCGGCAAAACAGAGGCATCTGGAGTTTGAAAAGAACAAGCAGGAAGCCCTCAAAAACATGAAAGGCATCACGGAGAGCGGGCCTGGTTTGAAAGGCACGGTTCCGGAAAGCGACCACGGTCTGAAGGGCGTCGAGAAAACTTCATCAGACGACCTCGGACTCAAAACGCTCTTCGACAAAGGCACGCATGGCTCCGCCCCTGTAGACTTCCGCGTAAAAGGGCCGTCAAAACTTGACGTGGGTAACGAAGAGGGCACGACACGGGCCGTGAAGGCGCCCCTCGATACGCAGCGCTATTTTCGCTCGCCCGAGGCCGACAAGGAGTTGGTTCGTCTCTTTCTTTCTGCTTCCGCGCCACGGGCGCAGACGAGCGGAAACAAGGGCCTCTTTCCGAAGAACCCCGAAGAGCCTCTGATCAACCCCCTGCGCGAGCCCGAAAGGTTCAAGGCGTGGGAGAAGAGCGTTCAGGCTTCCCTCGAAGCCCGGATCAAGAAAGACAGGGCCGAAAAAGTCATCAAGAAGATGGACCGGGACCGCGAGCTGAACAATGCGCGAGACCGGATAGTCCGGACAGAGGAGAAGACGATCAACCTGGCGACCGCGCACTACGGCGAAGAGGCGAATGCCGCCTTTAAGAAGCTCAGCGCCAAGTACGGGGTTGATGACGTGTTCGAGACGGGAAAGAACAACCCCGAGTTTCAACGACGGGCACAGGCCATCCTGGAAGACTACTGGAAGAAGGTGGACGAGGCCGGCCTGGAGGCCCGCCGGCGCTCATTGCAGGAGATGGACAAGGAAGTTAAGAAGGCCTTCAAACGGTACGGCATCGCCGGAAAGGGAGGGGCGCCATGAGCAGCAAAATGAGGAGAATTTCGCATTCAGTTATTGTACTAGCGTTGCTTCTGCCGGCGGTTTGGTACCTGGACGCACACGCGGCCGACGCGGCCGGAACCGTGTCTTACACCTCACAGTGGGGGGATTTCAAGGCCGACGTGCCCGACGGGTGGAAAAAAAGCTTTGACGTCGAGGGTGCGGTCGCACATTTCACGGACACTAATTTCAAGAGCCCGGACGCCGCTTACAGCATGGCCATACGCTGGTATACGAGGTATGTCACCCACAGGTTGCCGAACGGCGTGCTGGAGATGTATGGACCAGGCCCGGACGATTATGCGAAGCAGACCCTGGGGAACGATATTTATAAGAATAGCGAGATCATTGAGCCGGTTCACGACGTGGAGGTCGGGGGGGCTGAAGGGCAAGCGGTTTATCGTCCGTTCGAGGGTATTGGACCCGGTCATAGCGACCTGGAGTAAAGTCCCTGTTGGGTACGAAGCATGGAAAACACCGGGCGAGCACGCCTATACGACCGTCACGTCTCAAAGCGGATTTTACGTGCTGGCGTATTTTGCGCCGCAGGGAGGGTACGAAAAGTACAGGAAGGAATATGACCGGATGGTTGCCTCGTTCGTGCGCATCAAGGACGGCCCGGCAGGCGCTACCCTCCCCGGGGCCCCGACCGTCGCGGAGATGAAGCCGCTCGAAAAGCTGGACTTATATATGAATAACTTCAAGTCGCTCAAGGACCTCCTTTTCCGCGCCCCGGCCGGCAAGAGTGTTATGAATAATCGCGGGGACCTGGAAGTGAAGACCCTGAGCGGCTGGTTTGAAGATTTGCCGCTTGTGAAAGAGAAGGAGATTATCGAGTTTGTGTCCACCATGAAGCCCGCGCCGGTGATACCGGAAGGGGCAAAACGCAATTTCGTGAGGGGCGGCGCCTTCATGAAGGCCGCAAAGACGGCCTCCGATTATAAGTACGCGATTGACGCTTATAAGGAGGCGCTCTTTGAAGCGCCGTGGTGGGGCGACGCATACTATAACCTCGGGATGGCCTTTGAGTCCGCCGGTCAATACTTTGACGCGGTGGAATCGCTCAAACTCTATCTTTTGACAAGGCCCGGCGAAATCGATAGAGATCAGGCCCAAACAAAAATCTACGAGATAGGAGCGAAAAGCGACTTGGCCCGCCAGCGCTACGAGAACTTCAGGCAGGAAGCGAACCAGGGAGTGATAGACTACAATCGCGGACCTTCAGGATATGACGATGCGATCCGGCACTGGAAGAAGGCGCTGGAGCTCGGCCAGGACCAACCGGAGATACACGTCGTATATTACAACCTTGGTGAGGCCTATATGAACAAAGGCAACCTGGACGAAGCCTACAAGGACATGCAGAAGGCCTTTGAGCTGAAGCCGGAACGGCCTAATGTCAACCAATACAATGAATATGGCGTTGTCCTGCAACGTCGTGGTGATATGAATGAAGCCTGCCGGTATTACAAGAAAGGCTGCGACGCCGGCGTCAAGGTGAGCTGCGGCAACTACCGCGACCTGTCGTGTCCCTAACCGGATGCGGGCGAGGAGGCTTCATAATCCCAAGGAGATAAGAACGTGAAAAGACGAACGGTCCTTTGCGGACCCCTGGTTTTTCTGCTGCTGTTCGCAATCGCCATCCCCGTGCACGCACAGTCTGCTCAGGAACTACTCAAAAATTACATGTTCGACCTCCGGAAGAACCCGAACGACACTACCTTGCGCGAAAAGATCATCAGGCATACCCAGACCATGAGCCCGGCGCCGGCGATCCCGGAGGAGGCACGAAGGTATTTCGTCAAAGCGACTACGTTGCAGAAAGAGACGAAGGATATCGGGGGGTACGGGCTTGTAATAAACGCATATAATCAGGCGTTGCTCATTGCGCCGTGGTGGCCGGAAGCGTATTACAACCTCAGCCTTGCGCTGGAGCAGTCGGGCCGCTTCGACGACGCGGCTGGTGCATTGAAGCTATATCTGCTTACAAACCCCGGCTCGCAGGATGTCCGCGCCGCACGGGACAAAATATACGCACTTGAGGCAAAGAAGGAGATGGCGCAGGCAGAGAAGATAGCGAAAAACGCGGAGGCCAAGGCGAGAGAATCAAGTCCGGAAGCAGTAGCAGAAAGGAAAAGACAACAAGAACAGAAACTTGTGAAATCGCTGGATGGTGCGGTGTATACGCTCACCGAGTCCGGCGGGTTCCTTCAAAGGATAGAGATCAAGGATGGAGAAGGGGATTGGAAGATTTTCAACAACAATATGCTGGGACATCACACCAAGAGTGCGATAGTAGGTCGCGAGTTCACGGGGTTCACTGATGGTTCAGGCTTCGTAACGAGATTCACTATCAGTGAGGACGGCAATGCGATAACCAAGCATGTCAGGGATACTGCCGGCCAGGTCTGGGAGCAAATATTCCACCGCGAGAGGTAATAGAAGTAATCAAGGTGTTGAGAGGGCTGCGGGCCGCACGGACGCTATTCTCGCTTCTTCTTCCAGGATGCTCGCAGGGAGATAAGCCGGCCGGTCCTCGTTGGCGTCCGCCCGGCTGTGGGCGATCTCACCGGCGATGAGGACCCAGAATACCGCGCACGCTGCGCCTGCCAGGAAGAACGATGCCTCGGGATAGAGGCGCGGGACAGCCCGTTGCCACGGCCTAAGGCGGCCCCACGGAATGCAGTTGTACGTGACCCATAATAGATAGAGAGAAGCGACGGTAACGACGATCTTGCCCAGGTCCGGAAGAAGTGGGGCCAGCGTCGGGGGACGGGAGACGAAGAACCCGAAGCCCGGCAAACCGGAGAGGCTCGCGTGGAAGGGGCCGAGATTGAATGTGCCTTTCGCAAGCCTCTCCGACAAACCGGGCGCTATGACCTGGGCCAGCGGCAGCAGGCAATAAAGGAAGGCGGCCCACAGGCTGAAAGTTATGGCCCATTCACAGACCAGCCGCCTATCCGATTTCAGCTCCGCCATGTCGATAATGCCGGCGTGCTGTCCGCTGTTTCTTGCGATGCGGCGCTGCGGTGGCGGGCCGCAGCGCATGTGTCTCACGGACGTACCTCTCATCGGCCCATCACGCGACGCACGGTGCTGACCCGTTTACCGGCTGAGGGGCAGGGGTAAAAACGGGGGCCTGGCCCAGGCGCTCGTCGATTGACGGGGGTTTGGCCCGCCCCTTCCGCTGGGGACGGGGCGCCTTTACCGTCCGGCCCGATTGCTGTGCTGAAGGCGCTGCCTGGGCAGGTGCGCCCATCGGCTGTTCGGTCGCGTGCTGCGCAGCCGGCCCATACGCTATCCCGGCCGGCGCACTGTTTTCAACCTGGTCGCACGCATTGGCCGCCGGCTTTGCACGGCGCGAGCTGCGGCGCCTGCGGATGGTCTTCACCTCCGGCCGGTCCTCCAGCGATGCGTCGGGGAACCTGCCCGTCAGCAACCTGAACGCCTCGCCGGGCTGCTTGAAGCGGAGGATGAGGTGGTTATAACAGATCCAAAGTGTGTACAGGGCGAGCACCGCGAAGGCGATCTGCCCGGTCAGGAGGACGAGCCCCATGAAGCTCGGAGCGGTTGCCGGGAAGGCGCCGCCGCCGAGCAGGTCCCATATGGTGCCGCTGAGGGAGCCGAGGACGACCGGGACTGTGGCGAGGCCGGGCCAGGCGAGCGCCACCAGCGCCCTGATGGCGGGCAGCATGCAATAAAGGAAAGCGCCCCACAAGCCCGCTGTCAGTACCGTTTCCGTGATGATGCGCGTTTTCGATTTCAGGTACGGCTTGTCGATGACATTGAGCCCGCCTTGCTTATTTGTCGCGTCCGTTCTTCCGGGCAGGGCGGGGTGTATCTCCAGCACGTCGCCCCAAAACTGCTTGGAGCCCCGGTGCTGCTGTCCGGGCCGGGAGGCCGCCAACGCACGTATGTTCCGCACCTCATTGCCCCCGCCTTGCATGTTCCTGCTCTGCACTATGAGGACGGTATCGACCGACTGGCGGCGGGACGCCAGGTTGTCCAGGATGTTCTGCACCCCCGACCAGCTCACTGCGCGTGCCGGAACCGTCGCCATGCTGCTTCCGCGCGCTTGTTTCCCGTTAACGTGTGTATCCCTCTGTCCGGACTCTGCCACGCTGCGCATATTCTTGACCTCCTTGTAATTAGTTTATAAACTGCGGTTATGCAGGCAAGGCTTTGGATCAGCCAGTATGCTGCCGGATACCATACGATCCAAAAGTAGATCTTCAGCCGGCTTGTGTGCTTCTCGTAGCGGAAATCGATGATGAGGCTCACCAGGAACTGCCACATGCAAAGCATGGCGAGGACCGTGCGGGTGGCGGCCGTGTCGGGCGACGAGGGCACGAGAGCGGCGAACGCGACTTTAAGGCCTTCCGCGGCGGAGGGCGCCTGGGCCACCGAGCGGACGATGTCGGCCCCGGTCGAGCACACCATGTACAGGCAGGAAAATATCAGGACGTGGGCCCACACGGTCGAAAGCACGTACTCCATGTAAATGGGCCACAGCCGCCTGTGCCTCGCCTGGAACATCACCCGGTAATGCTTTTTCAATACCTCTATGCCTCCCTGGGCCCAGCGCACCCTCTGGCGCCATAGCCCCCTTATCGTCTCCGGGACGAGGACCCAGCAAAGGGCGCGCGGCTCGTAGCGCACATCCCAGGACCTGGTGTGCATCTTCCACGTTATCTCGATGTCTTCGGTGACTGCGGCAGGGTCGAAGAGGCCCACGTCGAAGACGGCGGTTCTCCTGTACGCCACTACCGCGCCGGAAACCGTGAGTATCCTGCCGTAGACCCGCTGCGCCCTTTTAATAAGGCCGATGATATAAGAATATTCGCCCACCTGTATCTTTCCGAGGAGCGTGGTGCGGTTCCGGACGCGCGGGCTGCCCGTCACAGCGCCGACGTTCTCCGATGCGACGAAGTGACTGACGAGGTAGATAAGGGCGTCTTTCTCAAGCAGGCTGTCCGCGTCGACGACGACGATTATCTCGCCGTTCGCCTTCGCCACTGCCTTGTTGAGGGCCATCGCCTTGCCCTTGTTCGGAGATTGATGCATGGCCCTGAGCCATTGGGAGTTCTGCGCCGCCATGCGGTCTATGATCCGGCCCGTCCTGTCCGTGCTGCCGTCATCCACCACGATGACCTCGTAATAGGGGTACTCGAGGTGCCTCATGTTGTCGAGGGTCTCCTGGATGCAGTCTTCCTCGTCGTGGGCAGGCACAACGATTGTGACGAAGGGATATATTCCGTCGCCGGCAACGTTCTTGTTCTCCCAGCGGAGCCTGAATATAAGTCCCCCTACCATCCAGACGACCACCATGCAGATCGGGTAAAAGAGAAGAAAATAGCCCGTCAAGCTCGAAACCATAGAAGTCCTCCGGATGTTTAGCAGTATGATGAAAACCAGCAATCCGGACAGGAAACGAAAAGCGCTGGCCTCCGGTCCGTCGCTTCCTGTCCTTGTTCGTGAAGGAAAAGCAAGGAGCGTGCCATTGCGGTATATAGCGCTAATACAAGTAACGACAAGTGAAAGTGAAAAATGACATGGTCGGCCGATGTAAAAGAACAGAACAGGCGGGCCCCGGACGGACGGAGCAGGCGGTGACGCGGAGCCAGGCGGGACAAGGGTTTAGGAGGTGGTGTAGGATAAGTTGGCAGTATAAAAGAAACGGACAGTGGGGTGGATTTGTCTTGCAACGAAGGGGAGGGTGTGTAAGAATGGACAACGGAAGTCAGATGAATCATAACTGAAAATAAATGGGGGAAACATGAGAGTACGTAGGCCGGGAAGCGTTCTTGTATTGTCGGTCATGCTGTCGATCCTTGTTGTTGCGGCCGCCTTTTGCGAGGCGAATGCTGCAGGCACAGGCGCGCAGCTCGCCGGGCAGTTCCTCAATAAGACGCCCGTTACAACGAGCGATCCGGCAATGACCATGGAGCAGGCGGTCAAAGCCCGGGAGGAGTTTGTCGGTGCGATCAGCAGGGAGTTCGGAGAGCCGGTGGGTTACAAGGCCGGGCTGACGAACCCGGTCGCGCAGAAGATGTTCGGCGTCTCCCAGCCGGTCAGGGGCACCATGCTCAAGAAGATGTTCCTGCCGGACGGGAGTGTCGTGCCTGCGGCATTCGGCGCCCTTCCTTTCTGTGAGGGGGACCTGATTGTCAGGGTGGGCGATGAGGCCGTCAATCAGGCCAAAACACCCGAAGAGACCTTGAAATGGCTCGATGCGGTCATCCCTTTCACCGAGCTTCCGGATATGGTTTACGATAAGGGCGTAAAGCTGACCGCGCCTGCCGTTGTCGCGATTAACGTCGGCGCCCGCTACGGCATAACCGGCGCCCCTATCCCTCTTTCCGCGACACCCGAGTGGATTGCGCGCCTGAAGGATTTCTCGGTGAAAGTGGTTGACGAAAAAGGGACAGTCCTCGGCGAAGGCAAGGGCACCGCGCTCCTGGGCGGCCCGCTCAACGTAGTCCTGTGGATCAAGGACTCCCTCGCCGCAGAGGGCAAGAAGCTAAAGAAGGGCGACCTTCTCTCTCTCGGTTCCCTGACAAGGCCGATACAAGTTAAACCAGGCATGACCGTCCGTTCAATCTATACGAACCTCGATCCGAAAGGCCCGGTAGAAATATCGGTGAGTTTCAAATAACGAAAGTTTCACGCCTGTCCATCGCTCCCTCTCGCCTTAGGGCGAGAGGGAGCCAGAAAGAGACGCCTTTCCCCTTCCTCCGTCACCCTGGCGAAAGCCGGGGTCCAGTCGCTCCAGGCCTGGGAAATACCTGGATACCGGCTTTCGCCGGTATGACGGAGGAAAAGAGACGCCTCATCGTATTCACGTCTCAGTATCCCAACTATGTCCTTGGTGCAACCTGCTCTTACCGCCGCCCAAAGCATTGGTTTTGCTTTTTTACCTCTTTTGCCTTTGGCTTTCCGCGTTTTGGTCCCCAGCGCAGACCACCCCTCGCTAGTGCTTGAATACATCTCGCATAAACTCCTGCCCGGACACTACGGACGCTATCGCGTCTCTCCTCGGCTTATCCACCGTAACGCCGTCAGGGTAGTACGCCACGTGCTTCACGCCTAGCGAAAGCAGGTAAGAAACCTCCTCCTTCAGCGTCGCCTCGTCGATCCATGCCTGCTTGTCCCAGTCGTACGCCTGGACCTCGAAGATGGCCTTCGCCGCCCCGTTCTCTTTCTTCACGCGGTCGAACATGGCCCTCATCCATTTCTTTACGCTGCTTTTTCCGCCGATCTTCTCCATGCGGGAGTGCACTCTGATGACCGTGAAATCGTAGTCCTTGATGAAGGAGGCCAGCTCCTGGGCAAACTTTCCTTGAGAGGCCGGGTCGGTGACGGCCTCGCTGTAAATGCTCCGCGCCGTCTTGACGGTGGGCCGGAAGACACGGACTGTGTCGATGAGGGCCGCAACGTATGCATCGAGGGCAGCCGTTTTCATGGCGGTCCATTTTTTCTCGGACTCCGGGTCGGCAGGGGCATCCGGTGAGAGGGCCCGGCCGAATTCCTTCTCATAAGCGCTTGATGCGGCCGGATGGTAGTCCTCCTCGTTGGAGAGGTAGGCGTCGTCCTCGATGAGGATCCCGTCGAATTCCATCTGAGCGGCCAGGTCCCTGAACATGGACCGCGAGACCGGCAGGTTCCTGGCGTCAAAGGGGGAAAGGCGCTTGTACGATGCGTCGGAAACGCGGACCGTTCCTCCCGCCCCTCTCTCGCGGACCCAAAGGGCTTCGGCCTTCGATGCATCGGGCAGCTCGAATGCGAGCGCCGGCATAGACACGAAGACCTGCATCCCGCGCGCCCTTATCCTGTTGACGGCATGGCCCAGGAAGTCCATCTCAACAGGCAGGACCGCGTTGCCGAAATAGAGGGCGCGCGCGCTGCCTGTCCCGTCCGGGTCGGAAAACGCCGGGACGATAACCGTATTGACTCCGAGGGCCGAGAGCCTGTCGAGGCACTTGCCCAGGTTCGTGTCGCTCTTTTCGTAAGAATCGCGCTCCACGATCTCGTCCAGGTCGATCCGGACGGCCCTGATGAGGATCGTATCGAGGAGCCCCTGCTTCATCTCTTCCTTGAAGGTGGGCACCCAGTAGAGCATGTTGTGCGCGTAATAGCGGTTTACCCTGTCCAGGCGGTGTATGTCCCCGAAACCGTCGTCGAGTGTGAGGAAAGCGGCGAAGCCTGTCTTTTTCCCTTCATCCAGGGCGATCATGTTGTAGGCCCCGTATGGCCAAGTGTAGACGATCGGTTTTTTCCCGAGCTTCTCCTCGAAGACGGCAAGGGTCTTCTCCATGTCGGCCCGTATGCGCCTTCTGAAGCCGTCCTCCGTCTCGTAGGAGCTGCTCTTCCGGTCGTAGACGAATGTTACGGCCGCAGGCTCGATATTGCCCTGAGGGTTCGAATCGACCAGATTATGGAGGCCGTCCGAGTGGGCGGCCATCGTGACGAGGCCGGAGGCCGCCACTTCCCGCACCTGGTCCCAGCTCATGAACTGTTTATCCTTGTAGAAGGCGCCGGGTGAGTCCCTCCGGTCCGTCCAGGAGGTGACTATGGAGAGGACCGCCGGGTAGTTGAAGAGCTTCAGCGCAGGGTAGACGATTTTGTAGAAGCTTTCATAGCCGTCGTCGAACGTGAGAAGGAGCGCTTTTTCGGGCAGCACCTTTTTGCCCGCGGCTGCCTCCAGTATATCGCTCATGGAGACGGGGTGGAAACCGGACGCCTTGAAGAAGCCGAGCTGCTCAATGAACTTCTGGGGAGTGAAGTCGTCAGGCGCCACGGGCTTGTCCGTTATGTCGTGGTAGGTCACTGCGATGAACCGGTCCGATTCGGCGGAACCGGCGTTCGGCGGGCAGGCCGCAAGCAGGGCGGCGGCTGCGACAAAGGCGAGGACCGCCGGCAGTAACCTGAAACTGTTTTTCAATCCCGACAAATATATCGAGGACATCGGCATACCTCCCATGTTAAGGTCGCGCTGTCTGGGGGCGGCGCGAAAAAGGCAGCACAGCCTTTGGCATTCCGCCCGGCTTTCTTGCTTCTTTCGGCTTCTCTTTTTCTGTCTTGGTCTGTTCTTTGCTTCGAAGGTCGGCCCGAAAGGCCGTCCGCCGTCCGGTAGGACAGCTATTTACATGGTAGTTGGAAGCAACCGGCTTGTCAACCGGAAAATGGGCTTGGATTTACCGGCGCTGCGCATTCGCTTGCTTTGACGCCTTTTTTCCTGGGATCGTAAAACGTGAGAACAGTTGTTGCTACACCCGCTAAAGGTGCGCGGGCTACTTCGGCGCGCCTTCCGGCGCTGCCGGCGCGCTTGCCTGCGGCTGCTGCGCCTTCGCGTCTTTAATGAGCTGCGCCACCCTCGACGTCGCCGACACCGGCTCGATTATGACGATATGCTGCTTATTGATGCTCATATGGTCGGGGCCGTGCCATTCGCTCCCCCTCTTCACCAGTATATTTGCCACCTGCTTGCCGTCCGGCGAGGTCTGTCTGCCTATATAATAGACGTCGCGCAAAAGCGGAAATGCGGAAGCCCCCTTTTCCATCCTGCCGAAGAACACCTGCCCGTTGTCCATGAAGACCGCCTGGTACTCCGTCGTCAATGCCGGGCCGCCCTGCTCGCACGCGCCCAGAAAAAGGCATACCACCGCCAGCAGGACCATGCCGAAAAGTCCCCTCTTTCCTGACATCATATATCTCCTTTCGATTCCTTTCCTCCTTAGTTGCTAACCCGCTTCGACCTGCCGGGATTCTTTCGCCGGGTCCGCATGCGCAGGCCGTAAAGGCCCGCGAGTGCCGGCGCCAGAAGCAGTATGCCCGGCGGTACAGGGGTGGCGACGAGGTATGCGTCGTTCAGCTCGTAATCCACATAGAAATTGGGGGACCCGGTCAAGCTCGCGAATGTCCCGGTCAACCCGCCTGCCGCGTGGACGATATCGAACCTGTCGCCCTGCACTATGACCGCTCCCGTGAGGACGTTGATCTGCAGGGTGCCTCCAAGCACGGTTACGCCGGTGGTGTTCACGACGAGCTGGCTGTAGCCCGTCCCCGGACCGCCTGCCGCGTTCAGTACGTCGACGGCAAGGGTGCCAGTGTTCGAATAAGTGCCGTTCACCGTGACGATCCCGGGCGAGTTGCCCGGATGCAGGCTTCCGTTCGTCCCTACCGTCAGGCCCCCGTTGATGCTGCCCACGCCTTGCAGGATCCCGCCCTGGATGGAGATAAGACTTGCGGACAGACCGCCGTTTACCACAGTCGTGCCTGCTGTTTGCGTATAGGCGTCGCCGCCCCCGACCGCAAAGGTGCTGCCGGTCTTGAAGGTCATCGAGCCCGCGTTGCTGAAGGCCCCGGCGGTGGTAAAATTGGCGCCGTTCGTGATGGTGAAGCTGCCTCCGGTCGCGTTCGCGCTGAAGCCGGAGAGGGCGTTCGAGCTGTCCTGGCGGACGATCGACGCGGACGCGCCGTTTAAGATGATCGTCGCTGCGTTGGTCTGGATGCTTTCGGAAGTCGGGACCGGCAGGACCAGCGTGCCCGCCACATCGTATGTGCCGCCTGTAAGCGTGCCTGCGGAATAGTTGGCGAGGCTTCCGGAGACGCTCACAGTACTGCCGGAAGCGGCGCGCAATGTGCCCGTGTTCGTGAAGGAGCCCGTCCCGGCATTGATGTTCAACCCGCCCGCCCCGGTCGCCTGCATGATATTCGAGTTGCTGCTGGTGCCGTTCAGGTACACGGTGAGGGCGGTGCTCTGGTCGGCGGTGATCGTGCCGTTGTTCGTGATCTGGCCGTTCATTGTGCCTGTGCCCCGGATGGTGTGGTTCGTATCGTTTACGAGCGCGCCGCTGGGGCTGCCGAGATTACCGCTATTCGATAGAGTGAGTGTGCCCGAGCCGGAAAGCGTCAGGCTGCCGCTCCCCTGGTTGATGGCTGCGCTGTTGAGGGTTATGGCTCCGTTGTTGGTTATGGTGCCGGTAACCGTCAGATTCTGGCCCGGGCTTACCTGTAGGCCGGCATTCTGGCCGATGGTCATGCTGACGTTCGTAAGGTAGGCGTTCCCGGAGCCAAGGATAAGCGAGCCTGCGCCGGTCGCCGTGAAGCTGCCGCCTATGAATGTGCTGCTGCCCAAATCGACGGTGCCGCCCCCTGACGCGCTGATCGTGCCGTTCGTATTGTTAACGTTGCTGCTCCCGAACAGAGACCGTGCCCCCGGCGCCTGCCTGAATAGCGCCCGAGTTGGTGAGCGCCGGCGAGGTAAAAGTCATCGTCGCGTTCGTGGCCTGTATGGTGCCCTGGTTGGTAAGGGGCCCCGTCATCTGTACCGGCCCGCCCGCTGCGAGGATATTGCCCGTGTTCGTGAAGGAGCTCGCCCCGGCATTGATGTTCAACCCGCCCGCCCCGGTCGCCTGCATGATATTCGAGTTGCTGCTGGCGCCATTCAGGTACACGGTGAGGGCGGTGCTCTGGTCGGCGGTGATCGTGCCGTTGTTCGTGATCTGGCCGTTCATTGTGCCTGTGCCCCGGATGGTGTGGTTCGTATCGTTCACGAGCGCGCCGCTGGGGCTGCCGAGATTACCGCTATTCGATAGAGTGAGTGTGCCCGAGCCGGAAAGCGTCAGGCTGCCGGAGCCGGGGCTGATGGCTGCGTTGTTGACGGTTATGGCTCCGTTGTTGGTTATGGCGCCGGTAACCGTCAGGCCCTGGCTCGGGCTTACCTGTAAGCCGGCATTCTGGCCGATGGTCATGCTGACGTTCGTAAGGTAGGCGTTCCCGGAGCCAAGGATAAGCGAGCCTGCGCCGGTCGCCGTGAAGCTGCCGCCTATGAATGTGCTGCTGCCCAAATCGAGGGTGCCGCCCCCTGACGCACTGATCGTGCCGTTCGTATTGTTAACGCTGCTGCTCCCGAACGAGACCGTGCCCCCGGCGCCTGCCTGAATAGCGCCCGAGTTGGTGAGCGACGGCGAGTTAAAAGTCATCGTCGCGTTCGTGGCCTGCATGGTGCCCTGGTTGGTAAGGGGCCCTGTCATCTGTACCGGCCCGCTCGCTGCGAGGATATTGCCCGTGTTCGTGAAGGAGCTCGCCCCGGCATTGATGTTCAACCCGCCCGCCCCGGTCGCCTGCATGATATTCGAGTTGCTGCTGGCGCCATACAGGAACATGGTGAGGGCGGTGCTCTGGTCGGCGGTGATCGTGCCGTTGTTCGTGATCTGGCCGTTCATTGTGCCTGTGCCCCGGATGGTGTGGTTCGTATCGTTCACGAGCGCGCCGCTGGGGCTGCCGAGATTACCGCTATTCGATAGAGTGAGTGTGCCCGAGCCGGAAAGCGTCAGGCTGCCGGAGCCGGGGCTGATGGCTGCGTTGTTGACGGTTATGGCTCCGTTGTTGGTTATGGTGCTCGCCCCACCCAGGCCGGAAAGCGTTAGAACATTGCCGGACGACGCAGAGAGGCTTTGGCCGGAGGCAAGAGTCAGGTCCGCGATAGAGGCGGATTGGTCCAGGGTGACGGCCCCGCTGTTTATAAATACGTCGTAAGCGCCGTTCGGTACGGTAGCGGGGTTCCAGTTGCTGCTGACGCTCCAGTCGCCCGTACCTCCGGTCCATGTTGCTGTCGCAGGCGTTTGCGCCAGGCCCGCGACAGGCAGTGAGCATAACACTAATAGGGAGGCTATCAAGAGGGCGAGCCCCCTCAGGAACGCCGGCCCTCTTTTCGACCTGCTTGCCATGAACCCTCCAAAGGACTACGCAACAAGAACAGGCATGTGTGGGAATAAGGCTACCCGGACGACCGCGCGGACGAACGACATATGGCGACGCCTCGCAACGGCCTTCCGGAGTCGTACACTCTTTCTGGAATGAACCATATTAAAACAGTGTATAACCTGATGTCAAGGATAAAAGATGTGGGAAAAATAGATGTTTACGCTGCGAAGCCCCGGCCGGGAATCCCGGTAACTGCTTCTATAGCCTGAAGTCTTTTACTGCTCCCTTCAGCTCCTTCGCTGTCTTCTTGAGGTCCATCATGGCCCCGTGCGTATCCTGGACGATCAGCGCCGTTTTTTTGGCCTGGTGGCCGAGCGTCTCCATGTTGCGGGCGATGTCGTCGGAGACGGACGTTTGCTGGTCCGTGGCTACTGCGATCCTGTCTATCATCTCCAGGGCGTGCCGGGCCCCCTGGACGATGGTCGCAAGTGCGGAGGCTGCATTCTCTGCAAGCGACACCCCTCCCCGGGCGTCCTCGCTGGTTTTTACGATCATCGCCACCGAGGCCCGTGATTTCTCCTGAATGCCCCTGATCTTGCCTGCTATCTCGGCCGTTGCCCTGGACGTCTTTTCGGCCAGCTTCTTCACCTCGTCCGCAACGACCGCAAACCCGCGGCCCTGCTGACCGGCCCTTGCAGCCTCGATGGCCGCGTTGAGGGCGAGCAGGTTGGTCTGGTCCGCGATGTCGTTGATCACCGTTACGATCTGGCCTATCTCCTGAGAGCTTTCACCCAGCTCGCGGATAACGTCGGAAGACGTCCGCAGCGAATCGGAGACCGTCAGTATGGAGGTCACTACCTGGTTGACCGCCGTGGTCCCCTCGTCGGCGATCAGGCTGGTGTTCCTCGCCGCCTCCGACGCGGATGCGGCGTTCTTCGCCACGTCGATTATCGTCAGGGACATCTCGGCTGCCGCCGAGGCGACGTGCTCGGCCTGCTCCTGCGATTCGCCCGCGGCCGTTTCGATCTCGGCCCCCTTCTCGCGGGCTGTGTGAACGCTCGCGTTCATGCCGGAGGCGAGCTCGTGTACCTTCGTAACGGTCTGCCTGAAGTTGTCGAGGATGGCGTTGTAGGTCTCTTTCAATATGTGGCCGGGGTCGGCGATGCGGTTCTCTTCCCGCAGGTCGTTATTCTTCAGTGTTTCCAGACAGGAGAGCGTATCGCGGAGGTCCCTTCGGAGCGTCTTATAGGACAGAAACAAAAAGAGGGAGAAGAGGGTGAAGGCCGCGAACACAGCCGCGAGGGTCGCGATTGCGCCCGTCTTTATGGCTGTTGCGCAGGAGGTGGCGCCGATGCGTAACCGCGTTTCCTGGGCCTCCACCGCCGTGCCGACGGCAGCGCGCAATTCCCTGTTGGCGGTTGCCTGCCTGGTTGCCAGCAGTGCCGCCGCCTCCTCTTTTTTTGCCGTCAGCGGCGAGGGCCTGGGCCTGCCTCTTGAGGCCGTCGTCTTCATCCCACCCCGCCTTTATGTTTGCAAGCTTTCCCTTCACGTCGCCTGCGGAAAGGGCCAGCGCCGCGCCGTATGCCTTTGCGAACCGGTCGCAGGCCGTCTGGTAGGCTTCCCTGGCCGTTGCGTCCTGGGGATCGATGAAGATGCTGCGCGTGGCATGGCTCGTCACCAGGGCCGCCGAGTCGATCTCATTCAGGCTCCGGAGGACCGCCTGGTCGCGCTTTGTCACCTCTTCCAGTTTGGTATTTAAGCGCGCGTTGAAAAAGAGGAAAGTGCAGGCTACGAGGCCGAGGAGGAGGGCGTTGGCGACGGCCATTCCCACATAAGCTTTCTTACCGACCATCATTCCTCCTCACTAAGGCAGCGTTTTTACGGCCGGGGGGTCTTCGGTCCTATAGCCCGGCCCCTTCTATCAATAGTCGCGCGATAGGGGGAAATCTTAAGGCCCGATCGGGCGGGGTTGTGATGTATTACAAAATCGGTATTCAGTGGGCACGCTGGCTCCCATATTCCTTCCATGGTGAGCTTAATCGTAATGTAATATGAGGTATTACCGAATGCAAGGAAAAAGTCGAGCGTATTCGCGTCGGAGGGGGAGGCAACGCGCCCTGATTAAAGGCGGTCTCCCGTTCAGTGAGGACTTTCACAATGTCAATGAAGTTGGGTCGCCTGCTGAAGAACATCCTCTTCATGTTCTCGTAATCTTCCAGAAGTCCGTCCATCCTTGCCAAGGACGGCGCAAGCCGGACAGTGCCCTTTTCTCGCCTCTTCGTAGCGCGCCCGACGACTCTGGAAGAATATCATCTTGTGCCGAACCACCCGACCGAGCAATTCCAAGTTGGCCGTCGCCTTCTCTCCAGCCCCGCTTCTATAAGACTGGCCACATCATAGTAGTGACGCCACAGCCGGTTGGGCGTCGTCTTGTTCGAGGGCGACGGTTTTGTACGTGGAGAGGGGTCGCCTTTTCCAGAACGTTCTTTCCGGGGTAAGCACTTTGACCTGAAAAAACGGCGATTCAAAGGCTGCTGAGAAATCAAGAGCAGTATAAGACGTGTCGTCGTTTGTTCGCTCGGCCAGTATCCGGACCGCCATCCATTTCGATCTTCACCTCTGGTCTTATGTACCGGTCCCTGTCTGCTTTTGTCGTTGTTGGATATGCGTAGAGCAGTGTTTGCGCGTCGGGGTCTGATTCGTCGATCGTTAGCTTCCACCCTTCAGTGGTACCGAGGGGATCGTGATAACCGAAGTGAGGGCAGGCATCGAATGATCGACATCCGCGTTTGGCAGGCTTCCCGAAGCCGCTCGATCCGTCGTTTCGCTTATTGCTCCCGATGTCCGCCTCAGGATCGCAATCGGTGCCCGCAAAGCCAAGGCTTGCCCGATCGATCGACAGGTCCACATCCTCGGAAAACCTTTCGATAAGACTATACGCTTTTGATAAGGAAGTCCCGCCCTGAAGATCAAAGTCGGCCCGACATCGTCAAGAGAGAACAGCTTCTCGAGCACCCAGCATACCCAGAAGTCCTTTTCCACCATTGGGCCGAGGCCCGTTCTCTGCCCTGTTTCCACAAAGTAGTCGAGACGTTCATTTTCCGAAAGGCGGGCAAAGAGATTCATGATTGCCATCCTCCCGTTGCGATCCTTCGCAGATACACACCCACCCAGGCAGGGGCGTAGGCGATGTCTTTAATCAACCGCAATTTGTCCCGGTCGCTCAATTTCTTCCGCAGAATGGCAATAACCCGGTCATCCACGTAATTCAGGGCCAAGATGGCGGAGGGCCTGGATAACCAGCCGCTTACACGGCCCGCTGTCGCCATGTTTCGCGGCACGGTGTGCTGGAGCCGTATCTCCTGCTTACCGATGCGCACGACCCGCGATGGACCGTCTGTGAGGAAGACGACCTTCGCAGGGACCTGTTCGGACAAGCCCAGAACGTTTGCCGCATAGGCCCCTGTCGGCTGAAGGTGGATGCCATGCTTGCCCGAAAGTGCCCTGGCGACCTTGTCAGGATTGGGTGATACAACCCCGATAATGGGATGAGATTTTGGGTAGTCGTACAGACCGCGGGCCAAGCGGCGTAAGGTGCTTCTTTTGAACCAGCCGCGAGAGTACTTTGTCGACCGCAGCCCGGCTCGCGAGATCGAGAAAGTTACCTGTAGTGAAGACTGAACCCCTACCCGACCCGTAAATTCTGTTTAGCATTCTGCTATCAATGCTTTTTGAGCGTTTTCCCTGTGGCATTTGTCAGAAAAGATAGCATATATTTCTGACAAAGCAAACCACTTTTATCGGCGATGAAATGTACGAGCTAC
>CAWFRA010000005.1:0-105217 GCA_963818095.1 uncultured delta proteobacterium | reverse complement strand
GGCTGAAGGAGAACGGGGGGTCTTCTAACAAGACCTGAGAGCTGATATTTAAAGTCCTCCCATCTGCTTTGAAACTGCCCATTGCCGGTGCCTGGCTTTTCCGCGTCGGCACCGGGTCATCGACGACCCGCCACGAGTCGTAGCCCTCGATCGTCTTGAAGATGATGGCGCCCGGCGCCCTGGATGTAAGCTCGGCCAGCATTTACTTTGTTCAAACAACAGTGCATTTGTCTATGGCCTTTCCGGACTCGTGCACTGCCCTCCAATCACCTCGCGCCCACCCGCGCTCTAACCATAACGCGTCGAGACAAGCTCCGGTGAAGCGCTGCAAACGAGCGTCAGCGAGATGATAATTTCTTGTCATACGAATGCCAACGACACAGTCGTTACATGCTTGCCTGGTCGCGATATCCTGTTCTTGAGTTGGGAACAGAGGCTAATAATGATAATGATGTTTTCCCGTGATAGATGTCAGAAGATTGAATCGCGCTTTAGAATCCCAACCGGCTTTTTAGACTCTCAACTCGTCTTTCTTCGTTCTCCTCTTCGGCTTCTCCCCACCTCCGGAAAAGGTTGTGTTCGATATCCAGGAGATCGAGTATCTTCCCTACTGTCTGGTCGATCAAATCTTCTATAGTCTTTGGCGCATGGTAAAAGGCCGGAGCGGGAGGCAGGATTATCGCTCCTGCGTCGGCGGCGAGGGTAAGGAGCCTCAGGTGGCCTTTATGGAGGGGCGTCTCCCTGACCATCAGGACCAGGGGACGCCTCTCCTTCAAGGTTACGTCGGCCGCCCTTATTATAAGGTTGTCGTCGAAGGAATTGGCGATGCCGGAGAGGGTCTTTATGGTGCAGGGGGCGACGACCATGCCCAGGGTCTTGAAAGAGCCGCTCGATACGCATGCCCCCAGGTCCAAGGCGTCGTGGTTCTTATAGGCGAGGTTCTCCACGTAGGCTACGGAGTATTGCGTCTCCGTCTTTTGCCTGCATCGGAGACTATCAGGTGCGTTTCCATATCGAGGTCGCGTAGCGCCTCGAGCAGCCTTACCCCGTGTGCCACCCCTGTGGCACCTGTGAACCAACGACTATTCTTTTCATGCTACATACCTTCACGTCTTTATCTTGCACGATCTTACAGCTTCAGCAGCTTCCGGGCGTTCCCTTCATAGATGGCGTAGCGCTCCTTCTCGGTGATGGGCAGCTTATCTATGATATCGATTGTCCACCTTATGTAGGCCGAGCCCTTCTCCGGGTCGAAGGGGGAGTCGGAGGCGAAAAGCACGTGGTCTACCCCGAAGAACTCAAGGCCGCAGATGGTTGCGGCCTTGGAGCCGAAGACCGCGCTGTCGGCATAGAACATGTGGAAGTAATCCACGGGCCGCTTCTTAAGCTGCTTTAACAGTGCGAAATAGTCCTCGTCGGATGTCCTCGTGCCTAGCTGGTCCCATCCGGGGCCGACCCTCCCCTCGAAGTACGGGATCATGCCTCCGAGGTGGTGGGTTATGATCTTGACCGTAGGCAGGCGGTCGAAAAGGCCCGAAAAGACAAGGTGGGCCATGGCTACGCTCGTCTCATAAGGCCAGCCTAAGGTCCACCAGATCTCGTAGTGGCTCTTCGGCTCGCTTTTGTAGTCGGGGACGTCTGCGCCCCTGGCAGGGTGCATCCATATGGGCCTGTCGAGCTCCACCATAAGGTCGAACAGGGGCATCGTCTCAGGCTTGTCCAGCGGCCGCCCGAGGACGTTCGTGAATATCTGTACGCCCACGGCGCCAAGCTCGGTCACGGCCCGCCTTGCCTCCTTCAGAAGGCCTTCCGGGTCGTTCATGGGCAGTGATGCGACAAAGCCGAGGAAACGGTCGGGGTATTTGGCGACCAGCTCTGCCATGCCGTCATTGGCCAGCTTTGCCATATCCGTAGAGACCGGGGGAGGGCCGAAAACCTCGATAGGGGGCGAGGCGATGCAGATGACCTGCCTGTAATCCGGGCCGAACTCGTCCATGCGGCGGAAGCGGTCGTCCAGATCGACTATCGAGGGGACTTCCCTCACCCGCTTGTGCATATCCTTTCCCTTGGGCGCTGTCTTGACCATCTTCTCGAAAAAAGGCTTGGGGAAGATGTGGTTGAAAATGTCTATCTTCATGGCGTCCTCCGTGACTAAATGTTTTTCTCGTTGCCTGCCTCAAAACTCGAACGGATGGCCGAGCTTCTTCCTGCTTCCTTCCTTGTACGCCGAGTCCGGTTTGTCCGGGAGTGGGAGCTTGTCCTTCCACTCCCGGAGCTTCGTGCAGTCGATTATGGCACGAGAGTTCAGGAAGCGGCCGGCCGCCCTGTCCTCGGGACAGATCCGCGGGTCGAGGGGCGTAGACGTCGCCCTCGTAATGATGTCGATGGAAGTGGCGGGGTCCGACCGGGTGAGCAGGGGGCTAAATCAACCATAGCAAGATCGGGCCCCTTCCGGGGCCCGATCATTAACTTACTGCACGTACGGGGTCTTTAACTTCCTGTCTTTCTCCTGCTTTGACCAATAGGCTATGCGCTCGCGGATGAACTTCAACTGGTCTTCCGTCTCCGCTTTCTTGTAGCCTTTCCGTTCCATGTCCTTCACGTAGCCATCGATGACCGGCTCGACGGCCTTCTTCATTTTGGCGATCTCCGAATCGGCTATCGGCAGCATCTGGCCGCCACGCTGCTTGAGGTAACTCAGGCCGGCGAAGTCCGCCTCAAGAGTCGTAGTCGCATGCCTGTCAACCCACTCCTCCGAGGTTTCGTCGAAAACCTTTTTTATGTCCGGGGGCAGGGCGTTCCAGCGCTCCTTGTTCATTGCTACGTAGAAGGTATATATCGAGCCCGTGCCCTGCTGCGTGAGGTAGCCGTACTTCATGACGTCGCCGAGGCGGAAGCCCTTCCAGGTCTCCATCGCGTCGTACATGCCGTCGAGTAGCCCCCTCTGGGCGGAGTCGTAGACGTCGCCCATCTCCAGGGCTACCGGCACTGCCCCAAGGGCCTTGATCGTATCAGCGGGCCGCCCCGTGCCCCTGATCTTCAGGCCTTTCAGGTCCTCAAATTTATGGAGGGGTTTCTTGGTCGTTGCGAAGATCTGCGGGCCGACCGACCACATGTAGAGGACATGGACGTCGTTCCATTCCTTCGGCTTGTACTTTTTGTAGAAGTCCCACTTGACGTGGGTCGCGACGAACCCGCTCGAATAGCCGACGGGCAGGTCGAGGATCTCCGTCACAGGGAAGCGGCCGCGCGTGTAGCCGACGTGGCTCTGGCCGATGTCGGAGACCTGGTTGACGATCCCGTCATATGCCTTGGGGAACGTGGTAAGGACGCCGCCCGCGTAATGCGTGATCTCGACCTTCCCGTTCGTCCGCTTCTTTATCTCCTCGCAGAAGGCGAGCATGACGGGCGCGGAGGAGAAGGTCATGGGATGCGGGTTGCTGAACTTCATCTTGATCGTGGCCTGAGCTTGCGCATGGCCGGGCGTGCCGGCTACAACACCGAACAGTACAGCGAGCATCACGAATAACATCAATTTTCTTCCCATTTACTCCTCCTTGCAGTTATAGTTGGCCATCAGGCCTCACTCATCTGTATCTTGCCCTCTATTTCATCAGGTAATTGGGGAGGAAAAGGGCAAGCTGGGGAAATATGAAAAGAAGCGCCGCAAAAACGACTATGCCCGCAAGGAACGGCGTCACCCCTTTGTACACGGTGAGCATAGGGGTGTTCGTAAGCTTGTGGACAATAAAGACGTTTTCCGCCACGGGCGGGATGACGATGCCTATCATGACGGTGACGGCGACCATAATACCGAACCATACCGGGTCGAAGCCGAGCTTCATCACCACGGGGAAGAAAATGGGCGTCGCGAGGACCATGAAAGCCAGATCGTCGATGAACGAGCCGCCGATCAGGTAGATAAAACAGATGAGGATCAGTATCAGGTTCCTGTTGAGGGGCAGGTTCGAGGACCAGTCGGCCATGATCTGCGGGATATTCGTGATGGTGATGAAGTGGCCGAGGATCGCGGAGCCGGCCATCAGCATCAGGATCATGAAGGCTGTCCGCATCGCCTCTCCTGCGGCCTTCACGTAGCCCCTGTAATTGAGCTGCCCCCTTATGACGACCATTATCAGCACGACCATCGTACCGACGCTGCCCGCCTCGGTGGGGGTGAAGAAGCCTTTCAGGAGGCCTACTATCATGAGAGCGAAGACTACCAGAACGACGGCGACTTCGGGAAGCGAGGCGAGCCTTTGCTTCCAGGTCGATCTCTGGCCGGCCGGCGCCAGCGCCGGGTTGATCCGGGCCCACACATAAATTGTCAGGACGAAGAGGCTGGCGATCCCCAGGCCGGGAATGATGCCTGCCAAAAACAGCATGCCTATCGACTGCTCGGTAATGAGACCGTAAATGATGAGGAAGATTGTGGGAGGCATGAGGCAGCCCAAAGTGCCCACTATGGCGACAAGGCCCGTAGAGAGGGTGCGGCTGTAACCGTACCGCTCCATCTCCGGGATGGCCAGGTTGCTGAAAGTGGCCGCCGTGGCGACCGCCGAGCCGCACAGGGCTTTGAACGCCGTGGCGCCCCCGACGGTAGCTAGTGCGAGGCCGCCGGGGATGTGCCCGAGGAAGCGGTATGCGCTGTCATAAAGTTTTTTCGCCATTCCCGAAGCGAAGGCGATCTGCCCCATGAAGATAAAGAGCGGGAACACCGTGTATCCGTACGAGACGAAAATATCGTAAACGTCCTTCGCCATCATGTGGGTGGCCGCCCTGAAGTTGACCAGGTACGAGAAACCGGCGAAGCCGACCAACATCATGCAAAAGGGAAGCTCGAGGCCCGTAAAGAAGAGGAGAAGCAAAAGCCCTAGACCTATGCAGCCTACCGTAACCTCACTCATCGCTTCCTCCGAAAATTTTCATGATATCGCATGCCAGGACTATCGACAGCATGAGAAAGCACGTCGCAAGGCCGTAGCAGACGGGGAAGAGCGGTATAAGGAGGGTGCCCGATACCTCTCCCTTGTCAAAAAAATCCGTGCCTATCTTAAGAGAGTTCCAGGCGATCAGCAGGCAGAGCACTATCGCCGTGATGCGCGTTGCCGTCTCGACGAGGTTGCTTGCCCATTTCGGAAGGGCATTGAGAAGGAAATCGACCTGGATGTGGCCTTTCATCCAGGAGGTGACGGGCGCGGTAAACCCGGCCACCACTCCGCCGAGGATCGCGATGATCTCGACGGCGCCCGGTATCGGCTTTCCGACGATCCTGGCCAGGACATCTACGGTGGTCAGGAAGATTATCAGGGTGAGCGCGATTGCGGCCACGGCCTGCATCCACGAGTTGACCTTCACAACAGCCCCGAAAAATCGCTTCATAAAGTTCCCCCTCAGCAGGCGTTCGCCCCTGCGGGTCCGGGTATCCGCCACCCGGAGGCAAGGTCGCCCATTATCAAGCGGCTTGTTTCTTATCAACTGCGCAATGCACGAAAGGCCGGTGCATTACATGCACCGTTAGTTCATATAATGAAACCGGAATTCTTGTCAATATAAATTTTAGACGATCTTCTCCTCCCGCGATTGGATCAGTTGGATGCTGTTACGGTCTTTTACGAAATCATGCGCCGCGCCCTGTGCCCTTAGTTCGTGCCGCCCGTCTCGCTGCCGCCGTGGCCGGCGTATCCCAGCTCCCGGGAGATCGACGCGGCCGCCTCGACGACCTCCTTAATCAACCGCTTCATCTCTTTCCTGTCGACGGAAGAGACCATGAATCCTACGCCGATGGCAGCGACGACGGCGCCCGTGAAATCGTGCAGCGGCGCCCCAACGCCGCCGATGCCCTCGATAGCGATCCCTTCATCGACGGAGTATCCCTGCTTCCTTACCTTCCGCAGCCTCTCCTTGAAGACCTGGTTGGATGTGATCGACTTCTTCGTGAAAGTCGTGAGCGGGGACTTTTGCAGGAGCGCCTGTACCCTCTCCTCGGACATGTGCGCCATGAGCACTTGGCCGAGCATGCCGAAGTGCGGGGGCCGGCGGAAGCCTATGTTCGAGGCGAACCGGATAACGTTCATCGGGTTCTCTTTCTTGTCGATGTAAAGCAGATCGTCGCCGTCCATGATACCCAGGAATGTCGTCTTATCGACCCTCGCCTGGAGGCGGCGCAGGTGCGAAGAAGCGGTGGTCCGCAATGAGAATGAAGCATAGACGAGGCCCCCCAGCTCGAAGAGCTTCAGCCCCAGGCAGTAATGCTTCGTGACGGGGTCCTGGCTCAGGAACCCGTGCTTGCAGAGCGTGGAGGCGAGCCTGAGGACGGTCGCCTTCGACAGGCTGAGGACTTCCGATAATTGGGTGAGGCCCATCTGGAGCCTGTCGGGAGTGAAGGCGCTCAATATCTGTAGGGTTCTTTCGGCGGACCTGATGAATTTTTCAGCCATGCATGAGGTATAGTGCGAACGGGGTGTGGTTGTCAATAAGAAAAGGGGGATACATGTGTTCCGGCATGCCGGTTTACTTTTTTGTTGACAAGCGGATAGGCCCGTTGTAATAATCAGTTCATGAAGTGGATCGCCGGTTCATAGAGAGAACCGGTAAGGGGCGTCACAAGAGGCATCGCGCATTCCTGGAAAAGATCTTCATCGTGCGGCATAATAAGCGAGCTTAGAAAAGACCGCGGAGGCGATGAATGGACGAGGGACGGGTCATTGTAAAACGCGAGGGCGGGGTAGTCTACCTGACGATTGACAGGCAGGAGGCGCTCAACGCACTGACGGGCCGCATCATGAAAAGCCTCGACGATATTTTCACCGACATCGAAAAGGACGACGGCGTCTCCGTGGTCGTTATCACAGGGGCGGGGAGGAAGGCCTTCGTTGCCGGGGCAGATGTGAAGGAGATCAAGGACGCGGGGAAGGGAAGGACCGCCTTCATCACCGCCGGGCAGCATGTCTTATCAAGGATCAGGACGTGCGACAAGCCCGTCGTCGCGGCTGTCAACGGCTACGCCCTCGGCGGGGGCTGCGAGCTTGCCCTTGCCTGCGATCTGAGGATCGCGTCGGAGAACGCGCGGTTCGGGCTGCCGGAGGCGACCCTCGGCGTGCTGGCGGGTTACGGGGGCACCCAGTTACTGCCCAGGCTCGTCGGGCCCGGCCGGGCCAAGTATATGCTCTTCTCCGGGGTTGTCCTAAGCGCGGAGGAGGCCTTTCGGTTCGGGCTCGTCGAAAAGGTTTGCAGCGGCGATACGCTCACGGCCGAGGTGGAGGGCCTGGCGAAGAAGATTGAGTCCTGCGGACCCCTCTCGATAAAGGCATGCAAGACGGCCGTCGATAAAGGGGTCGAGCTTCCCCTGCAAGAGGCCCTCAGGTTCGAGCTGGAGCTATACGACCGGGTCGCAAACTCGGAGGATGCGGAGGAGGGACTCTCGGCCTTCTTAGAGAAGCGGAAACCTGTCTTCAAAGGCAGATGATTATATCGATCACGTACCGGTTTTCCTGATCCTGGTTATTCAGACGGGAAAAGAGATTGCAGGTAAAATAAGGAGGAGGAGATGAAGTTTCCCAAGCTGTTCGAGCCAATAACCATGCGCGGCGTAGTTTTTCCCAACAGACTGCATAGGACCTCAATGGTCTCCGGCCTTTCCACGGAGGACGGCGCTGTCACCGAAGAGCTGAAACTGAGATACGCCAGGGAAGCCAGGGGCGGCGTAGGTTCGATCGTCGTCGAGGCGGCGGTGATCATACCCTCGAAAAGCCCGTTCAACCTGAGGATCAGCAGCGACGAGTACCTTCCGGGCCTCAAGGAAGTGGTGAAGACGATACGCGATGCGAACAAGGAAACCAAGATAGGCATCCAGATCATGCAGCACCTGAAGCTCTCCAAGACAGGCTGGAGGCAGAAGGTCGAGGACTTCAAGACCGAGGATCTGTCGAAGATCGTCGAAGACCACGTCGCCGCTGCCAAAAGGGCGCTCGCTGCAGGGTTCGAGTTCATCGAGGTGCACATGGCCCATGCCTACGTGCTCTCTTCCTTCCTCTCCCGCGTCAACCACAGGACCGACGGTTACGGGGGAAGCCTTGAGAAGCGCATGAAGCTGCCCATCGAGGTATTTCAGGCAGTCCGTGGAGTCGTCGGGGAAAATTACCCCCTCGGCGTCAGGATAAACGGCGAAGACTACCACGTGACCGGGAATACCCTCGCCCAGAGCGCGAGGATCGGGCGAAAATTCGCGGAGCTGGGCGCGGACTATATAAGCGTCTCGGCAGGGAGCAGGTTCGAGGACGCCCTCGTGCCTGCCGAAGGCAACCCGCCCGACCCGATGTCCGGCTACAGCGGCCACCGCATGAGCCCGTGGTTCTGGTGGCCCGACGGAACGCACGTCTTCCTCGCGGACGGCATCAGGCAGGCGATAAAGGACGCCGGGCTTAACACGCCCGTCATCATCGCCGGCAAGATCAGGAACCCCGACCACGCGGAGCAGATACTCGAAAAAGGGCAGGCCGACATCATCGGCCTCTGCCGCGCCCTTTTGTGCGACCCCGATTGGCCTGCGAAGGCGAAGGAAGGCAAAGACAACGAGATCGTGAGGTGCGCTGCGTGCAACTGGTGCCTCGAAGCCGACTCGCGCTATGAAAAAGTGAACTGCACCAGATGGCCGGAAGGAACCGTCGTGGCGCCCGAACCTTTCCTCCCTAAGGGGGCGCGGGCGGCCCAGTTCAGCGAGGAGCTTCTTTAGGAAGACAGGCCGCTTATTACTAAGGAGGGGTACATCGTGGATAGCATACCGGTTTGGAAAGCGGACGACGTAGCGAAATATGAAAAGTTACGCTGGTGGCTGGGGCTCACCCTGGGGGACGTGCTCGACCGCGTGGCCGACGTCTTTCCCGGCAGGGAGGGCGTTGTCGATGACAGGTCGCGCCTCACGTACGGGGAGATCAGGGAAGGGGCCAACCGGCTTGCCTTGAGCTTTCTCGACCTGGGCATCGGCAAGGGCGATTGCGTGCTCCTCCAGTTGCCCAACTGGGCGGAATACGTTTACGCTTTTTTCGGTCTGCAAAAGATTGGGGCCGTCCCCGTCCTTTGTATCTCGGGCTTCGGCCTGCTCGAAACGAGCCACATGTGCAACCTTACGCAGGCAAAGGCGTGGATCGTGCCTGCCGCTTACCGTAAGACCGATTATACGACGAGCTTCATCGGCGAAGTGCTCAAGCAGAACCCGTGCCTGAAACACGTGATCTCCGTACGGAGCGCAGGAGGCAGCCCGTTCACCGCGACCCTTGAGGCGCTGCTTCAGCGGAGTGTAACTCCCGCCGACCTCGAAAAACTCGCGGCCTGCCGGCCCGACCCGAAAGACGTTGCCCACGTGATACCGTCCGGCGGCACCACCGGCATGCCGAAGGGTATCCCCCGCACGCACAACGATTACATCTGCAACGTCGAATATAACCATAAGGGGTGGGAGGTCGGCCCCGGCGACGCGGGCCTTGTCGTCGTCCCCGTCGGCCACAACCTGGCGCTCCTCAACGTAGTGGGCGCAATGTTCCACGCGTACAAGCTGGTCCTTCTCGACTCGACCAAGCCCTCGGATATCTGCGCCACGATACAGAAAGAAAAAGTGACTTACGTCCCGATGGTCCCCAGCCTCACGCGGAGGATCATGCAGATGGACGATTTCGATAAGTACGACTTAAGCTCGCTCAAGAAGATCCTTGGCGGGGGCGAGCCGAGCACGCCGGATTTGATCCGGGAGGTCTACCGCAAGCTGAAGTGCACGTACGTGAACGAGTTCGGCATGACGGAAGGGCTGCTCTGCCGCTCGCGGCTCACCGATGACGTCGATACCATCTGCTCGACCGTCGGCAAGCCGTGCTGCCCCTATGAGACCGTCAAGATCGTAGACGAGAACGGAAAGGAGCTGCCCCCCGGCACGGACGGAGAGCTGGTGACGAAGGGGCCCGGCATATTCGGCGGCTACCTCAAGAACCCGGAAGCGACGGCAAGCAGCTTCACGAAAGACGGCTTCTTCAGGACGGGCGACCAGGCGCGGATAAGCGCCGCGGGTTACGTGACGATCACCGGGAGGATCAAGGACATAATCATCAGGGGCGGCGAGAACATCTCGCCGGGGCAGGTGGAGGACATGCTTTTGGCCGTCCCCGGTATTGCGGACGCCGCGGTGATCGGCATGCCGGACAAGAACCTCGGCGAAATAGTTTGTGCCTACGTGCGGCCAGCTCCCGGCGCTATCCTGGACGTCGAGGCTATAAAGACTTACATGGAATCCCACGGGGCATCGAAGCTGCTGATACCGGAGAGGTTCGAAGTAGTCGGCAGCCTGCCCTTGACTGAAGCCGGAAAACACGATAAAAAAGCTTTGAGAAAAGACATCAAGCAGAAACTGGGACTTTCTTAAGAAGGCGTGCGGGCGCAAAAAGGCGCATCCCCCGGTCCGCAATCGTTGCGTGGACCCTATCACAAGGAGAAAGACATGGAAATCAAAAAGCTGGGGATCATCGGGTTCGGTCAGATGGGCGCGGGAATCGGCCAGGTCTTCGCCCAGGCGGGTTATGATGTCTTGGCCGTCGATTCCAGCGAGGCGATGCTCGCGAAAGGCCTGAAGGGCATCGATAAGCGTCTTATGGGACGCGTTGAGAAGGGCAAGCTGTCCGAGGCAGACAAAAACGGGATGATGGCAAAGATCAAGACGAGCACCCGGATAGAGGACCTGAAAGACTGCGACCTCATCGAGGAAGCGATTCCGGAAGACCTGGACCTGAAAAAGAAGACCTTTGTTGCGCTGGACGCCATTTGCAAGCCGGAGACGATATTCGGCTCCAACACCTCCGGCCTCTCCATAACAGACATGGCCGTCGCAACGAAAAGGGCGGATAAGGTAATCGGCATGCATTTCCACAACCCCGCCCCGGTAATGCAGCTTCTCGAAGTAGTGAAAACGATCATGACGGGCGAACAGACCATAGAAGCGGTCAGGAAATGGGCGGCCACCATAGGAAAGACCATGGTCGTGGCCCCTGATGTGGGCGGCTTTATCGTTACCCGGCTCTTTACGCCCTTTCTGCTGGGCGCCATAAGGATGCTGGAGGCAGGTATCGCGACAAGAGACGAAATCGACATATCGATGAAGCTTGCCGTAAACCATCCGATGGGGCCCCTCGAAGTCATAGACTTTATAGGCCTCGACACGGAGCTTTCCATAGCGGAAAGCCTCTTCGAGGAGACGAAAGAAGCCAAGTACGCCCCGCCCGTCCTCCTGAGAAAGATGGTAACGGCCGGCTGGCTCGGGCGCAAGGTCGGCAAAGGGTTCTACGACTATAAATAGCAGCGCGCAAACTCGGGCTGAGGAGGCTTCATAATGACCGAAAGCGGGACGACAACGGGCTTCACCGGATGCGCGCTCTGCTACCATAGCTGCGGCATGGAAGTGACTGTCAGGGACGGTAAGGCCATCGCCGTGCGCGGCCAGGAATCGCACCCCCTCAACAAGGGGAGGCTCTGTGCGAAGGGGCAGGCCGCAATCGAGCACCTCTACCATCCCGACAGGCTCAAATACCCGCTCAAGAAAGAGGGCAGCGAATGGGTACGCATCTCCTGGGAGCAGGCGTTCTCGGAGATCGCCGAAAAGCTGAACGTGCTGAAGGAAAAGTACGGCCCCTCCGTAGTCGCGTTCTTCTGCGGCTCCATCGGCGTTGAGAACCTGGAGATGATCTCCCTGACGCACAGGTTCAAGGCAGCCCTCGGGTCGCCCAACTTCTTCTCGGTCGAGAGCATCTGCTACCGTATGCGCATCAGGGCGCGTCAGATCACCTTCGGGAAATACCCGGTCGAAGAGATGGATTCCAACCTTTATCTCCTCTGGGGCCATAACCCTTCCGCGTCCGACTTCCCCCTTGCCCTCGCGATGGAAGAGAATATAAAGAAGGGGGCGAGGGTGATCGTCATCGACCCGAGGAGGCTCGCCATAGCCGACCGCGCGGAGATGTACCTCGCCATAAGGCCGGGGACGGACGGGGCGCTGGCCCTTGCCCTGATGAACGTCATCATCAATGAAAACCTCTACGACAAGGAGTTCGTCGAGAAATGGACGTACGGCTTCGATAAGCTGGTCCCCCACGTGCAGCAGTACACGCCGGAATGGGCGGAAAAGATCACGTCGGTCAAGGCATCCGACATCCGCATCCTTGCCCGCCGCTTCGCCACTACCAAAGGGGCATCCATCTTCCACGGCACCTGCACGCAGGACCAGTGCGCAAACGGGAGCCAGACGGACCGGGCGATGGCCATCCTCCAGGTACTCACAGGCAACATCAACGTGCCCGGCGGGTGGGTCATAAGCCCGAGACTGCGCCTCACCGACGTGAGCCTGCCTTTCCCCGGCAAGCCCCTCGGAGCCGACGAATATCCCCTATTTTATACCCTTTGGGGACGGACGAGCCCATACGCAGTCATGAACATGGTGCCGGAGAGCGTGCCCGACAAGATACGCGCCTTTATCGTAGCCGGGGGCAACCCCCTTGTCACGATGCCCGATTCGAATGCCCTCCGCGATGCGTTTAAGAAGCTCGACCTCGTTGTCGTTTACGAACAGTTCATGACGGAGACTGCCGAGTTTGCCCACTACGTCCTGCCTGCATCAAACCAGTTCGAGTTCTGGGGGCTTGCCTACAATTACAACGTCTGCCACTGCCTGCCGTACCTCATGCTCAGGAAACCCCTCCTTCCGCAGTACCACGAATGCAAGTCGATCCGCGAAGTATATACCGAGCTTGCAAACCGCTGCGGCTTCGGCGACAAGTTCCCCTGGAAATCGGACGAAGAGGTGGTTGCCCTGGAGGTCGAGTCCTCCGGCATCGACTTCCAGACGCTTCTCGATACGCCCGAAGGCATCCATTACCAGCCGAAGGATTATGCACTCGACCCGCGCTCCTTCGCCACGCCCACCAGGAAGATAGAGATTTACAGCGAGGCATTCGAGCAGGCAGGCTGGGACCCCATGCCCACTTACCGGGAGCCTGATAAAAGCCCGCAAGGAGTGCGCTGGGCCGAGCTTGGGGAGAAATACCCCCTCGTCCTTTCGACGGGCACGCGCGATTTCTTCTTCAACGGCACGATGCTCCACAACATTAAATCCCTCCAGAAATGGTCTCCCTTCCCCAAAGCGGAGATCGGACCGAATACTGCGGCGCAGTACGGAATCGCCCACGGCGACGACGTTATAGTCGAGACCGACCGCGGACAGGTAAAGATGAAAGCGCACGTGGACGAGAGGATCATGGAAGGGGTCGTCCTTGTCCCCCACGGCTGGCCGAAAGATGCCAACTGCAACCTCCTGACCGATTGTACGTGCAGGGAGCCTATCATGGGGTATCCCCAGTGGAAGGGGCTGCTGTGCAATATCAGGAAGGTGGGGTGAGGTATCGTTTCCAAACATTAAATTATCGGTAAGGGCAGGCAAAGTTGTTCCTGCCCTTTTTTTGCGCTTCATCTCCATGACCTGTCCCTTCCGCTTTTGTCTGCTTCATGCGCCTTCGGTGTTTTTTCTTGCATTAGCCCGTCGGTCTGTACCATCATAAGGGAGAGCTTAGGGGGGGCGAGGGTTTGGCAGTCTCCGTAAAATCGGCATACCTTCTGGTAATCGGCTGCTATATAGCCCTGCTGCTGGCTGTCTCCTTTTTTGCGGCCGGAAAGAAGGCCGGTTCGTCGGACGCCTATCTTCTGGCTTCGAGGGGGTTATCGATACCCCTCGTATCGGCACTCATCGCAGGCACGTGGACCGGCGGCGTATCCGTTGTGGGCATGGCCCAGGGTGCTTACCTGCATGGGATGTCCGCCCTCTGGTTTCAGGTCGGCATCTGGATAGCCATGTTCGGCACCGCCTTTCTTCTACCCAGGATAATCACAAGCGGCAAGACTTATTCGATACTCGATATAGTCTCCGGCCTTTACGGGAAGAGGACCGCAAGACTGGCCGGTCTTCTCCAGCTCGTCTTTTCCATATGGATAGTAACGATGCAGGTGGTCGGCGGGGGAGCCATCCTTTCTTTCATATTAAACGGCAGCGTAAGCTTTTCGACCGGCATGTGCCTCACGGCCCTTGTCTTCATGGTTTACAACATGGTGGGCGGGCTTATGGCGACGGCCTATACGAACGTGATCCACCTCATCGTCACCGCGATCGGCATTTTCCTCGGCGGGTCTTACGCCATTGCAGTCTCCAGAGGCATAGGTCATGGAGCGGGTTCTCATTATTTCACGCTCTTCGGGGATATGGGGGCTATCCAGGCAGTGAGCCTCGCGTATATTAACGTGACCCTCGGAATCCTTGCGCAGCCTGTCATCAACATAGCTTCATCCGCCCGCAGCATGAAGGGGGGAAGGGCTGGGATCATCCTCGGCAACATCATAACCATACCTATCGTGGCGATGGCCGCCCTGTGCGGCATCGTCGCGCGATACGCATTCCCTGACGCGTCCTCGCTCTCGGCCCTTCCTCTGCTGCTCGACATCGTGCCGCCGTACATCGGGGTCTTCCTTCTCCTTGCAATGTGGGCGCCTCTGATGAGCGCCGGGTCTCCGTTCCTGATGGGGGCGACCACCCTCGCCGTCAAAGGCTTCATCGCCCCTGGCCTCCATATCGCAAAGGACAGCCGGCTCCTCCTCGCATCAAGGCTGACGACCCTTGCCATCGGCCTCATTGCATTGCTTCTCGGGTTTTTCGTAAAAGAGATACTGAGGGAGACGGCGTGGCTCGCGGTCCTGATGAGCGCGGTGGTCTATATAGTCTTTATCGGCTGGACGGCCAGGGTCTCATCCGTATGGGCCTTCATCTCCCTCCTCGGCGCTGTTGTCCTTCTGTTTGCCGGCTGCGCGACAGGTCTCGATAAGATCATTCATCCAATCTGGCCGGTAACTGCCCTGGTCTTTCTGCTGATGGGCTGCGGCCTTATTTTCGCAAAAGTGCGCGCGGGCGCCCTGAGGAAGGGGGAGGCGAGATGACGCGCTCGCGGGGAAGGACCATGATAGACGATCTCCTCATCACTTCGGGACGGACGCTCGTCTATCCGATGATCGGCCATCCCGTCGCCCAGGTGAAATCGCCCGCTACCTTCAACAGGTATTTCAGGGAAAAGCGGATCGATGCAGTAATGGTGACGATAGACGTGCACCCGGCCGACGTGGGCCATTTCTTTGCGCTCCTGCGGGGCTGGCAGAACTGTCCGGGGTGCATCGTGACGATACCGCATAAACAGGAAGCGGCCCGGCAGGCGGACGATCTTTCGCCTACTGCGCGGGACCTCGGCGCGGTCAACGTCATAAGGAGGACGGGGCATGGGCGTCTGGCAGGCGATATGGTCGATGGCCTTGGTTTCTTAGAGGCGCTAAGGACCCACGGTTTCGACCCGAGGGGTAAGAGCGCCACGGTCTTCGGAGCAGGCGGGGCAGGGGGCGCTATCGCCTACGCGATAGCGGGGGCCGGGGCGGCAAGTCTCGCAGTGGTCGATATCGACAGGGTGAGGCAGGACCGCCTGATTGCGCTCATTGCGTCGCGCTATCCGCACGTCGCGCTCTCGGATGGGCTTTCATCGCTGGCCGGCATTGACCTGGCTGTAAACGCGACGCCGTTGGGCATGAACGGCGATACACGCACGCCGTTCCCTCTCGACACGCTGGGCCCTTCCACCTTCGTGGCCGATGTCGTAACGGAGCCGGATATAACTCTCTGGCTCCAGGGGGCGCGGGAGCGGGGTTGCCGCACCCAGACGGGATACGAGATGACCCTCGGCCAGTTCGCCATGATGGCCCGCCACATGGGCATCGAAGTCTGAATTGTTACTTGGTGAGAACTTGTTCCTTTACGCCACCCGGCCATCGTATTATAATCGATGAATAGAGTCGTATGCGTGACCGTAGCGGAAAATGCGGGCAGGAACGCCAGGGAAGGTAATTGATGAGTCTCGAAGTTAAGCGGCAGACAATCGGTCGGACAGGAAGGAACGTATTCCTCTCCGCCATCGTGGCCCTTCTTCTTTCGTCGCCGGCCGCGCTTGCCGAATGGAAGGGAGCTATGCAGGGGACAATCGCGTGGCCCGCGGATGCAGGGGGTTGGAAAATGATGGGTGAGCCGGTCCGATACCGCGGCAAGGCTATTTTCGGTTACATCGACGGGGCCGGTGAAGTCTTCATTGCTTACAACTACAAGGAGCTGACCGTCCGGCGCTTCGAGAGGAAAGGTCTCCCGGCAATTGTAGCGGAAGCCTACGAGATGGGGTCGCCGCAGGATGCCTTCGGTGTATTCACATGGGACAAGCATGACCCGGACGCAGACATAGGCCAGGGGTCGGAATTTGGCGGCGGGATGCTCAGGTTCTGGAAGGGCAGCTATTTTTTCAGTATTTTCGGGGAAGGCGAGGGGAAGGAGCAGGAGGATGCCGTCCTCCAGATAGGGAGACAACTCGCTTCATCGGTAGCCGAGGCGGGAGGGCCTCCCCTCATAATGCAGGCGCTGCCGGAAGCCCGCCGCGTGCCGGATACCGCAAAATTCGTGCGCAGCCATGTGCTGCTCAATCAACGCTGCTTCATATCGAGCGAGAATATACTCCGCTTGACGCCTGAAACGGAGGTCGTCTTTGCCCGGTACGATTTCGGCAAAGAAAGGACGTTCCTGCTGCTGGCTGCTTATCCTACGCAAAGCGATGCGGAATTTGCGTATGCCACGTTCGGCAGGGAATACAAGCTCAATAAGGCGGGCATGGCCCAGATCGAGGACGCGTGGAACGGCGCCCGGCTTGAAGGCCGGCGCATCATAGTCGAGCTCCATGTCCCGGATAAAGGCGAGGCCGTGCGCCTGATGGACGCGGCAAGGACAAGACTGAAGGAGGTGCCATGAAGATAACGCGCCGGGATTTCCTTAAAACGACGGCAGGCCTCGCCGCAGCCGCGAGCCTGGGCCTGCCCGGAAAAGCCGGGGCCGCTGCGGCCGCAAAAGTGGTCCTCGTACGGGACCGGGACGTTCTCGGCCCGAACGGAGAGATACGCGCGGCAGTGCTCCAGAAGATGCTCGACGAGGGCGTTTGCACGCTCCTGGAAAAGAAAGAGCCCATTGCCGCGTGGCAAACCCTTTTCAAAAAATCGGACGTTGTCGGCATCAAGAGCAACGACTGGCGCCACCTGCCTACGCCCCCCGAAATGGAAGAGGCCATCCGGAAGAGGCTTCTCGACGTCGGCATCCGCAGCGATGACATCGCCGTCGGCGACAGAGGCGTCCTTCAGAATCCTTCGTTCTTAAAGGCTACCGCCCTGGTAAATACCCGCCCCGTTAGGAGCCACCATTGGTCCGGCGTCGGCACCCTTCTCAAGAACTATATCCAGTTCGTGCCGAGCCCGTCGGACTATCATCCCAATGGCTGCGCAGACCTCGGCCGCATCTGGACGCTGCCCGTCGTCAAAGGCAAGACGAGACTAAACGTGCTTGTGGCCCTTACGCCCCAGTTCTACGGCCGAGGCGCCAGCTTCTTCGATAAACGCTTCGTCTGGCCCTACAAAGGCATCATCGTCGGGACCGACCCTGTCGCAATAGACGCCGTAGGCGCGGAGCTGCTGCGCCTGAAGAGAATTGCCCACTTCGGCGAAGACAGGCCACTGGACGTTGAGCCCATCCACATCGCAGAGGCCGACCGGAAATACCACCTCGGCGTGAGCGACTTGAGCCGGATCCAGATCGTCAAAGTCGGTTGGATGGACGAAAGCCTGGTGTAAGCGACGCGGGAAGAGCGCGCAGGTCAGGCCTTTGGAAAAGAGGGGTTTACCGGGGCGATAAGGGCGGGGTTTTCAAAAGATATCGTAGTCTCCGAAAGAGAAGTGCCAGTTCCTGAAGTCGGCAAGGTGTGAAGCTAAGGGCACGGGCTGATCGATGTGCAGCTTCAGGATCAGGTTGCAGTCGTGAGGCAGAAGCCGCTTGCTCACCTTCCAGAAGCCGTTTTTTTCCAGCGCCCGTGCTTCATGTGAAAAAGGGTTGACCAGGGTGATGACGCCCAGGGTGAGGTTCTGCAAAGCGAAAAGGTGCGCCCTGGACAGCAAGGCGCAGGCAGCGGCGTCGGCGTCAGGGACCGTCCAGTCCACGAGAAAATCGGCAATAACGGTAATAGGCACGCCTTTGCGTCTTGCACGCCTCATCACTATAAGGCCCGTCAGTCTGCCGGGCTCGCCCATGAAGCCGAAAATACGGTAGCGAACGCCGGGGCAGCGAAAATATCGCCAGGCGAGGAACTCCGGCTGCCGCTCGAAGAGGACCGTGCCGGAAAGCGCCCTGGCCCTGTCGAGCCGGCAGACGATACGGTCGAAGTCGCGCAGGGACTCAAACTCCCGTACCCTCGCGTCGGATTCGCCTGCGCCGAACAGTGAGACAGCCCGCGCGAGCACTTCCATACTGCCGAGCACCGTAAAGCCGAGGCGCCTGAAGCCGGGCAGGGAGTTGTTGTTCGGGACCCCGACTGTCCCGGCAATGCCTTCCTTTCTGCATTTATCGTACGTCAGCTCCGCCAGGCGGCCGAAAATGCCCCGCCTCTGGTAATCCGGATGGGTGGCCGTGTAAACGGACGTGCTGAACTCCAGCGTGTGCGGGCCTGCGAGCAAGGTTGCGGGAGTTACCAGGTAGACCCCGGCGAGCGCGCCGGCCGCAGCATCATCGGGCCGGGCATAGTGGGCGATAGGCCTCCCCCTGGGGCCTTCGAGGAACTGCCACGCAAAGTATTCCCTGCCGGTTATGCGGTGGCCGCCCCAGACGGCCCCAAAAAGCCTCTTCAGTGCATCCGCCTGGCTGTCCCATCGCAGCTCGGCGCAAGGGATGTCCCTTTCGCCGCCGCACTCTGATGCGCCGGTCTTAACAGCCGTTTCTACCATTGGCCCACTCGCGGATCGACGTCCATGCGAAGTCGGTGAGCAGCCTGCCTATCTTGGGCTCCGTCTTCTCGCGGTTGAGGCGCTGGCTCCATCGGAAGATGCGCGTGCGCCGGTTCTCGGCAGGCAGGGGTGTTTTCAGCTCTTCGGTATCGAGCTCGTAGGGGTGCATATAGAAGACCCCGACCTGCTGCGCCCTGTTTACGGACAGGAGGCTGTTTTTAACAAATGCGTACGGCGCGAGGCGGAAATAGCCGCCGCCGCCGAAGGGAAGGTTCTGGCCGAGCACCCGCAATGTAGAGACGGGCAGCTCTATGAGCGCCTGCCCTTGCCCCAGGCCCATCGTATGGGGGAAGCGCTTGCCGCCGGGGAAACCGTAAAGTCCCCTGCGGATGGGGAAAATGCTCGAATCGTACTTGATCCCCGATTCGGCGAGCACGTCTAGCGCCCAGGCCGAGCGCGGGGTGATGGAGAAGTAGGGCGCCCGATAACCCTCTACCGCTTGCCCGGTAATATCTTCGAGCAATTTTTTGGAGAGGGCGACGTCCGAGCGGAACCTTTCCCTGTCGAGTGCATAGACGAGCTCGTGGCCGTAACCGTGGGTGGCCACCTCGTGTCCTGCGTCCGCTATGCGGCGGACGAGGAAGGGATACGTCTCTGCCACCGAGCCCAGAACGAAGCAGGTTGCCTTTGCGCCGAACTCCGATAGTATATCGAGCAGGTGCAGGGTGTTGGCGACGACGCTCGCTGTCGGCGCAGGGCGGCCCTGTGCGGCGTAACCCTTCGCCCGCAGCACGTCTATCGAAGATTGGTACCAGTCTTCGACGTCAATGGTTAGAATATTCTTCATTCTCACCTCACCGGCTGCCAGCGGCCCGACTTGCCGCCCGTCATGAACCTTATCACCCCCAGAAATGCAGCCGAGTTTATAAGGAAGAAGCAGGACGGGATGTAAAGAAGGCGTAGCTCCCTGCCGCGTGCCCCCATAGCGAGATTGATGAGCGCGAGGGTATAGAAAACAGCCTGGGCTATGACCGCTGCGCCGTAGAAGGGGAGATGGCGCAGCGCCAGGCTTACGGCGAAAAGGCCGATCAAAAAGTATGGCACGAGCCATCTCAGGAGCTTGTGGGAGAGCAGACCCCACGCATAAAAGGGGTGAGCGAACGGATTGAGTATCTCCTTGCAAAAGAACAGGCCGCGAAGGTCCTTTGTTATTATCCGGAGCTTCGTCGCGAACATGTCTTCCGCGTGGCTCTGGTAGAGCACTGTGCGTCCCCGCGCGTCCGGCTCGAAGACGACCCGGTACCCCTGGACGGCCGTCTTCATGGGAAGGACGAAATCGTCGCCGACGTCGGAATCGAGCGACTTGAATAGTTTTTTTCGGATAGCGAGCAGGCCGCTGCCCATCGCCAGGTTGCCGAAGTCGCTCTCCTGTTTCCTGAGGTTGAACTCATACCTCCAGTACAGGTTCTCGCCCCGCGTCACTCCCGTTTCCGCGCTTTTTACGTAGCGTATCTTACCAGTGACGCAGCCCACCCGCCTGTCGGCAAAGGGCCTTATTATAGCTGCCAGCGTGTCTTCGTCCAGCTCTACATCCGCGTCGCAGAAGACCACGACCTCGCCGCTCGCATGTGCGACGCCCGCATTCTGGGCCGCGCTCTTTCCCTTGTTCGACGGCAGTCTGACCAGCCGGATGCCTCTGTGCGCAAACTCCTGTACTATCTCGTCAGTACGGTCGGTCGACCCGTCGGAGGCCACGATGATCTCCAGCCGGTCATGCGGGTAGGCCAGACTGAGGGAGTTGATGATTTTTTCCCGGATGCTGTCCTCTTCGTTGTACGCGGTGATGATGAGAGAAACGGATGGGAAGAAATCGGCCCCGCCCGGTAAGCGCCTGCCTGCATTGCGCCGTCCCAGGCACTCAACGATGAGGGGATAACCTGCGTAAACGTACAGAACAATGCCGGTCAGGAGCCAGAATGCGACAGGTAATATCAATTGCATCCTCCGTCTGATAGGTTGTCATTCTAAAGCATACCTACGTGGATATTGGGTTTAGTACAAATTAATGTAGACTTTCGATTTATAAATCGGCTATACTCCTTTCGCGCATGGCGGTAAGGTCCGAAACGGCGCTAAAAAGCAAAGGAGGTTTCGAAAGACTTCAAAGAGGGAGAGCCCGCTAAAGTAGACGGCTCTACTACCCACTGAACGGATAAGCGAGTAGATAGGAGGAAGAAGTAATGAAGCTATTTGTAGTTCTACTTTGCTGTCTCGTAGTCTCTTTCGCGTGTTCCGGCGGGGGCAGCAGCTCAGGGACAGCTACGGGGCCTTCGGTTACCGGCGCCTCAGGCGCAAGAGGCGATACCGGGAGCACGGGTGGAGGCTCAGGCAGCGGCACCGCCATAACACAGTCCGGGAACCCCTATTACGGCAGCGGGATATCTATGGGCTATCTTGAGAATCTCCTGATAGGTCCGAACGGACAGGTTGACGCTCGTTTCCTGTGCGAACACACCGGGACCGTGGTGCGCCTTTCTCTTCAGTACGAGAATACGGTTGCCGGATATATGGGAGGGACGGGCGGCATGATTCAGTGGCAGCTCTGCAACGATGACGGCAGCCCAAGCCACTATCCGAACGTGAACAGCGTCCTTTGGACAGGCACGGACACGACGCCGGCGTATTCGGCGAAGGGAAGCATTATAGCGACCTTCACTCTTCCTTCGGTCCCGTTTACCGCCGGGACGATCTACCACATTCTCCTTACGAACATCGACCCAAGCCCCAGCTCTAACTATGTGAGCCTTGATTGCGAGGCCCACGGCCCGACGGCTTTTGCGCAGCCCTTCGACCCTTCGTACATCCTTGCTGCAATGTACGGCGGGAACGGCTCGTGGTCGCTTCCGGGAGCCCAGGGCGTCCCCGATTATAATGTGTGGTACGCCGATGGTTACGTGCAGGGCACCGGGTATTGTGACACGAACGGCATCTCCGGCCCCGCCGTAGAAACCTTCACGGTGTCGGGCGGCAATAAGACCGTGACTGCTTTGAACGTGGGCGGTACGGGACTTAGTTTCACTTTGGCGCAAGGCGGTACGGTAGTCGCATCAGGCTCGATGGGTGCAGGTCCGCTTGCAAATTGGGGGACTTATGTCTTCCCTTCCCCGATCACATTGACGAACGGCGCAAGCTACACACTGACTGTCAACGGCACCCTCAACCGCGCCTTGCAAAAGGGCTCGGTTGCTTCGCAGTACATGATCCCGTCATTTACAGACGGTTATCTTGCCTCGGCGGGCAGTCCGGAGTATGCCGTGGGAAACAGCTACGATATGGAGTTCTACTTCTCGCTTCAATGAGAGGTATAGATAGTTGCGTACAGGCACTGCTTCGGGCTACCGGAGCAGTGCCTGTACCTTCCTACGTAGGGTCTTCTATTCCTGCCGCCAGGGCGCGGGCTATCTGTTCCATGTCTTTCTCGCGCAAGCCCTGGTGGACGGGCAGCAACAGCACATGGTTCTTCAGGAAGCGTGCCGCTGAAAAGGGGCCCCAGTCCATGTTCCTCGGGAAGCCGGGCCACCATATGGCGCTCCATATGCCCGATGCGAGCAGGGATTTGTAGAGCCGTTCCCGGTCGTTGCACAGGACGGGCAGGCCGAGGGGGCATACGTCCGGAGGAAGGTCTGCATAGAGAGGCTTGAGGTCCGGCCGGTCGGGAAGAAGAGACGCCAGGAGCATATAATTGCGGCGGCGAAGACGGACGACCTCCTCCTCATCGACTGCTTTCAGCAGGTGCTCGGACAGGCCCGACAGCGCCCTGTCCCTAAAATCCTCGGAATAGTGCATCCATCGTGCGACATCGGGTAGGACGTCCGTCTCCGGTACCGCCGGCATCGATGCCAGCTCTTTGGCTACACGCCGGCTATGGAGCGATAGAAAAACGGCGTGCAGGCCGTCGCTCACCGAAAGCCTCCTTAATAGTGCTGCGGTGGACAGTGAGATCGCGCCCCTCGCAGTCCGCATCAGCGGGACGTGCCTCTTCTGCCATGAAGTGCGCAGGCGCGGGTTGTTTATGACAAGCGCGCCGCCGTCCGTCAGCGGAAGGCTTTTCGGCAGGCTGAAGATTGCGGCGTCCCCCCGGCTCCCCAGTTTTTTCCCCTTGAAGCCGCTGAAAAGGGCAAGCGCGCAATCTTCGATAAGAAAGATGTCGTTCTTGAGGCACAACCCCCTGATCTCGTCTATCGGCTGGGGGAAGCCGAAATAATAGGTCACGTGGAGCGCCTTCGTCCTTTCGGATATGCACCTGCGGATGTCCTCAATGTCTGCCTGCGCCCCGTAGTCCACGCGGTAGGGGACGATCTTTGCGCCCCCGTCGATGTAAGGCTCCGTCTCTGCGCCGCAATTGTAAGCGGGCACGAGGACCTCCGATCCTGCAAGCCCCATGATGTCGCAAAGGCGGCGGAGCGCCGTCCTGCCTCTGTACGTGAAATGGACCTCGCTTTCCGGGAACCACGAGCCGGCCCAGCCGGCCCTGCGGACGCTCCCATACAGCTCCTGCATACGGGAGGGCCGCCACTCGCAATAGGCCTCCGCTGCCGGGCGCGTCATTGCGTCTCCTCCTTGGGGTTTTTAGCACCCTCGCCGGTTTCTTCCTCGCCGAAGGGGTGGTATGGGTGGCGGTTATCGTAATACCGGGCGCAGGCGTGGAGGAAGATACCCAGGGGGTTCTTCGGGAAGACAAGGAGGTTGTACTTCAAGTTCCTGCCGTCGGACCAGTCCCTTTTCCACCTGTCGCGCCCCTCGCCGAAATCCCATGCGTCGAACCGTTTTTCGGCGAAGACCTGCTCCAGCATCTTCTTTGTGACGACCATTCCCGCTCCCAGGTTCCTGAAGCGCTCGTCCATGCCTATCTCAAGCGCGTGGATGGTGCCGAATGCCCCCAGGCAGTACATGAAAGACATATCGTCGCCGTTGCTCGCCAGCAGCATGTAGCGGAGCCATCCTGCCTCGAAGCCTTTCACCGCAAGGCTCTTATAGAACTTCTGCGCCTGCTCGTTCTGCATGATCGCCGTGCCCTCGCGGCCCTTCCAGCCGTTCGACTGGAGCACAAAGCCCCGGTCGAGATAGGCGTCCAGCTCCTCAGGCCCGGCGGGCTGTAACAGCTTGAGCGGGCCGTTGATTGCCGATTTTCTCTCTGCCGCACGCATGTTCTTTTTGAACTTCGACTCCCGGCCGTTGAAGAACGGCTCGAAGGCAGAGTCGATGTGCACCGTCCAGCTTTCCGTGACCGGCCGCGCGAGGTACAGGAAACGGCCGGCCTCGGCCGCTGCCTCTATATGTCTCATGATGAGCGAATCTCCGCTGATCTTTTCGAGGGTTATTATGCCTCGGTGCGTCGATTTGAAGGCCTTGCGGAAAAGGGCGCCCAGCAGTCCGGGCGAGGGGTCGTCCGAGAGGAGGTCGAAAAGAGCCGAGCAGCGGTTCGTCATCGACGCAAGGCCGTTTATGGCGAGCCTTCCCCTCCGGTAGCGCCGTTTCATCAACGGCAGCACTGCCTTTAGCCTTCCCCCTTCCCTGGCGGAGAGTACCAGCATATCGCCGGGCCGGGTGAAAGCTTCACCCCAGGAGGCGTACCAGAGATGCGAATGGAGCACGTCACGGTTTTCGCTCCGATCGAGCAGGCTGTCCCACTCCGTCCGCATCCGTTCGAGGTCCTGCGCGCTTTTGCAGATATCAATGTCCATGCTTGGCTGCCTCCATCCGGCCTCCTTCGAGGTCGAGCTCGACGCTTGCGCCCGCGGATCTCTTTTCCCATGCATCCATTACCTGTCTTACCGAGCCTATGAATGCGTCCCTCTCCTCCGCCCATGAGATGATGCGCTCGTACATTCTTCCGAGGCCGCGATAGCGAGGGTCCGAGAACCGGTCGAGGTGCCACGAGATCGTAGCCGCCCCGCCTACGCCCGCCACGACGGACAGCAGGTCGAGCGCGCGCGCGTACGCGTTCTCCTCACCGATTTTATGCATATCGACAGCACAATCCTGAACGTTGAGCGGCGCCTCCCACATGCCCAGCTCCCGGCCCTGCGAAAGGCTGTACGGCCGGAAAGGCAGGCAGCACGAACCCCTGAAGCCGGAGAGCCTGTTGTACCCGTGCGTAGAGTCGCAGTAGAAGCCGGCTGCCTCCTGGGCGATCCACGTCGAGTCGTTCTCGAAGCAAAGGTAGTGCTGCCGGACGGAGCGTACAGGAAGGCCGACGGCCGATTCGAGCGCCTGCTTCTGGCGGCCGAGCATAACGGGGTCGGAATGGCTCCTGAAGCTGCCGTGGAGGCCGATCTCCCACCCGAAGCGGCCGATTGTGCTCAGCACATCGAGGAAATTCATCCATATCCCTGCGTAGCGGATCTTGTCCTTTGGGGAGTATGGGTCGTCGAGGGGGTGGGCCGGCCGCAGGCGCGGGGAGAAGACAAAAAACGTCGAGCGCACGGAATAGCGCTCCTCGATGCGGCAGGCAGCCTCGAGACCCGCGTTCCATCCTGGTCAGCCACGGCGGAAGGCCGAGGGCATACCGAAGGGGCAGCGCAGCCGCCCTTCGGAGCGCTGCCGCAGACATGCGTATCTTCCCTGCCGCGGATTTCTCTGCTGCGGCCCTCGCAAAGCTGTTCCTGACCGCCGTCAGGCTGTTACCGGTCACGCTGTCGATATCGTGGGAGAGGGCCAGGGCGAACTTCTTCCCGCCCGGCCAGCTTGCCTCTAACGGAGGCGCGCCCTCTTTCGCGGCTATCCGTTCTTTGAGCAGCCGGATATAGAGATCGACTAATGGAAGTCCGGCGACGCCGTGAGAGCAAAGAAAAGAATGCCTTTCATCGAGCCTGCCCAGCGCGTCGCGGACGGACCCCCGGTGCTCCTCGCTGCCGGAAACGAGGTGAAATATGGCCGAGACGATATCGAATCCGAGCTCGTTGCCGTTTGCTGCGAACTCAGGCTCGTCAATGCCGCACAAAACGTGCATGCCGCCCAGGCGCTTGAATGCCGCAGCCCCCCGCACGGGCACGCGGGGAATGAACAGGTCGTACTGCCGCCCTGCCGGGGCCTGCCTCGCGTACCATATTCTGAACCACTCGCCGCTGCGGTCCCTGCGCCCGCCGGTCCGGTCCGTAATCAGCGCGGCTATCCCCAGCGACCTCGCAATGAGGGACCAGCTATAGGCGCTCCTCGCGATTTCCCGGCCGGACATGTCGGAGTCGATATGTATAAGGAGTCGCATGGTCATGATTTGCGCACGCGGGCGAGAAAGCGGTTGACAGAGACCAGCGTTTCTATGGCCTTACCCCATCTGATCTCGTAATGGTTGGTCAGCTTGCCGCCGAAGCGCCTGTGAAACGCCTCCAGCCTCGGCAGCATCGTCCCTTCCAGGTCCATCTCTTTTATGCCTGCCGCCGATGCGAACTGCATCATCTCCCATTTGCAAAGGGGCGAAGCGCCCGTGTAGGTGCGCTCGTCGGTGAAGCCCTGGAGGATGGAATAGACCCTTTTGTCGTCCCATACCGCGTATGCGCCCGACAGATCGCGACCGTTTCCGTCGACGCATAAAAAAGACTTGCACTGGTTCCTCTTCATAAGCTCCCTGAAGTAAGGCTCGGCGGCTTCGCTCCTGAAGCGCAGGCCCTGCCTTTCGTAGCTCTTGTTGACCACCTCTACTATCTTCTCGAAGGGGACATCGGCAATCACGTGGACGCCTGCGGCCTTAGCCTTCTTTATCTCGCGCCGCCATTCGCCGTCGATCCCCGCCCAGACCCTGTCGGGCTCGGAGATGTCGAGGACGTACGTGTACCAGGGCCGGACGGTAAAGTTGTCCCAGATGAAGGGCAGCATATAATCTATGCCCGGTGAAAAGAGGGATATGCCCCAGGCGTATTTCTCCGGCAGAAACCGTGCGAATGCCGAGGCGGCCTCCTGCTGGAAAGAGATCCGATGCACGGGACTGCCTTCAGGGTTCTTCATGATAAGCCCGGCATAGGCCGAAAGGTACGGGGCCGCGACCATGGGCCGGCCGAACAGGCTCTTGCGGGAAGCGACGTAACCGGCCACGAGGTTCCCTGATTTGTATGCGCCCCAGAGATCGAACGGCCTGCCGGAAGCCTTCAGCCAGTAAGACTTGTGGAAGAGCGTTCCGTTTGCCGACGTCGCGACGAAATTATCCCAGGATGCGTAATCCGCCTCGCCGATCGAGGCTATCTCTATCTTCATGATGGACACCCCCTTGTGGCTTTTAGGCCGTTAAGTCTTGAGCAGTGATGTCAGGTTTTGGAGCGTCCCGCCCGCGTGTTTGATTTTTATCTCGCCTGTCAGAACCAGACCCAAAAAATAAGATGCGGCGCCGACCGGCAGGCAGAGCGCCAGGTTGAGCCAGACGGAGGCGAAGGCGTCCCTTATCGTGTAAATGAGTATGCCCATGAACAGCGCGCTGCCAGCCATGCGCAGGCAGGGGCGGAAGCCGAAGCCGATGGAAGCCGATGCCCCGGCCGCGAGCGATACCATGACGAGGAGCAGCAGGTATGCGGCCACCTTCGACCAGGCGGCCGCGATGTAGCCGAAGTGCGGCAGAAGAAGGACGTTTATCAGGATATTGGCGGCCGCCGCTATGCCGAAAAGCAATAGCGGCGTCGTAGTCCGCTTTTCGAAAAAGAAGAGCCTGCTCAGTATCTGGGCGTAGCCGCAAAACAGCACGCCGAGGGCGACGTATCCTATGACCGGCCAGCCCTCTTCGTACGCCCCTGTCGCAAGTATCGGGATCAACTGCCGGCCGAGCACTGCAAGGGCCACCACTGCCGGTATCGCAAGGATCGAGTAATACCGAAGTATCTGGCCTATGTACGGGTGCGCCTTTGCTGCTCCCTGTTCCTCCCACAGCCTCATTGCGATGGGATCGGCCGCCCCTATCAGCACCGTGGTGATCAGCTCCACCCCTTGATTGCCTATCGTGTAAGCGATGCTGTAGACTGCGAGGGCGTACGCGCCCGTGTACCAGGCGAGCAGGTAGCGGTCAGAGAGCACAAGGGAGGAGGCAAGAGTGGCGAGTGCAACGCCCGGCGCGCTGTAGAGGAGCAGCTCCTTCAGGATGGCCGGCGAGATGGAGCGGCGCGCGAAAAGTGATTTTACCCTCCGTCTTTTCGCGATAAGCAGGACCAGGCAGAGCACAAGTTGGGGCGCGACGATGCCTGAAAAGAAGCCTGCCATGCCGAGGCGCATGGGCCTGGCAAGAAAAATACCGAGCGCCGGCCCGCAGAGGATCCTGAAAAGGACCATGAACGAGTATGCCTTCGGGCGGTCGTCGATCCTGTAAAACTGTTCCACTGCCGCGACGAAGGGGATGATAAGCGCCGCTATGGCCGCGACGGTCAAAAGGAAAGTCAGGCGGCCGTCCGAGCTCCCGGAGACAACCGGCGCCAGGAAGGGGAGGACAAGCCCAAGGAAGCATATGAAAAGGACCTCGGTGAAGAAGACGGTCGAGGCGAACTCGTCGAACAGGCCTTTCGCCCGGTAATAAGGAGCGAAACGGATAATCGAGAACTGTAGCCATAGCGACGTGATCAGGGTAAGCTGCGAATAGACGGCGAAGGCCAGTACATACCTCCCGTAGTCCTCGGGAGGAAAGAGCTTTGTGGCCAGCGCAGCGCAGACCAGGCCCATAACCCCCTGGACTGCGATAACGGGGAAATAGAACCGCAAGTCCGCGATGGTCTTCCGCGCCGCCGATTTCCGTGTCGTCTCGATCTGCCCCATGGTTGTTTTGTGATGGTGAAGCTGCTGAATCAGCCGGTGCAGGGGGACATGCCCATCCTGTCCAGCCAGTTCGAGAGGACCAGCAGTGACCAGTACCGCGTATGCTTTTCTCCGGACCGGAAACGTCCCACGACACCCGCGACCTCCTTGCCGTCGAGCCCGAGCACGTCGGGCCTGACCTCACCCATCCGAAAACCGTTGCGCAGCCAGGCGCCAAGAGGCAGCTCGAACCCGGATTTAGGCCTGGCCGCCGTCTCGTAGACCAACGGGTGGTTGACCGCGTCGACCAGGAGCTGTTTGTACCTGCCGTCGCCGAGCCTGACGGACGTCGGAAGCCCGCTGACAAGCTCGACCAGACGGTAGTCGAGGAAAGGCACCCGTAGCTCCAGGGAGTTGGCCATGCTCATCTGGTCGGCATCGCACAAGAGCGTATTTCTCATGTAGTTATCGAGGTCGAGCCTGGACAGGGTGGCCAGGGCGCTCTGCGCGGGCGCGCACTTTACGAACCTCGAAGGGGAGAGCGTCTTGTAGCCGCGCAGCCGGTTTATCTCGTCGTAATTGAAGACCGACTGCCAGGTCAGGTAGGCGGCCGCCTCCCTGCTGCCCGCAGCATAAAGGTCGAGAAGCTTCCGCGCCCTCGCGGCAGTGGACGTAAGGCGGTCCTTCAAAGGCGGCAGGCGCATCATGCCCGCAAAGAGGGAGAGGCCCAAATGGAGCGGCCTTATCTTCGACAGTGTCAGGAGATGTTCGAAGTGGTGATAAAAACGATAGCCGAAGAAAAGCTCGTCGGAACCGAGACCGGAAAGGGCGACTTTTAGGCCGCTTCGCGCTATCACCCTCGATACGATGTACGTCTGCGTGCCGTCGATCGAGGGCTGGTCCATCGATTCGACCGCGTCCGGCAGAAGCTCCATGGCGTCCTTCATGCTCACGGGTATCCTCGTGTGCTTCGTGCCGAAATGCTCCGCCGCTTTCTTCGCCCACCGGTCTTCACTGAAAGCCGGGTTCTCGTCGAAGACAACGGTGAAGGTGGAAAGGTCGTCGAAGCCCTGGCTGCGCAGGAGGGCCAGGGTAGTCGTCGAATCGACGCCGCCCGAAAGGAGCAGGCCCACGGGCGCATCGGATACCATACAGAGTCGCACCGAATCGTTCAGAAGCCCCAGCATCTTTTCGATGCACTCCTCCGGTTTACCCTGTTCTTCCGTGACTGCGCCGAGGGACCAGTATGTCCGCATCTCGCTATGGTCTTTTTGTACCTTCATGACGCGGCCCGCTTCCAAAGAGCGTACGTTGCGGACCATCGTGTAAGGCTGGCAAAGGCTCCCGAAGCAGAGGTATGAATCGAGGCCGTCGCCGTCAATCCTGCGTTCTACTACACCTGAGGCAAGGAGCGAACGGACCTCGGAGGCGAAGAGGAACCTGCCAGGCTGTGCGGTATAATAGAGCGGTTTTTCCCCCAGCCTGTCCCTGGCCAGCCAGAGGCACGCATCGTTTCTGTCCCAGATGGCAAAGGCGAACATCCCTACAAACCGGCCGACTGACTCAGGCCCCCATTTGTGCCAGGCGGCGAGCACGACCTCCGTATCCGTGCGGGTCGAGAAGACGTAGCCGTGCCCTTCCAGCTCGCGTCTTATGTCATGGAAATTGTAAATCTCGCCGTTGAACGTTATCCATAGCCTTCCATCTGCGTAGGCCATCGGCTGGTGCCCGGCGGGTGAGAGGTCGAGGATAGAGAGGCGTTTGTGACCGAGCCATAGCTTCCCCCACTGTATCTCTTCGCAGTGCTCTCCCGTATCGTCCGGTCCCCGGTGGGACACGGCGGCGAGCATCGAGAGGCTGTCCACATTTTCCGGGTTGCCTGCAAACCCGCAGATGCCGCACATTTTTACGCCTCGCTCCCTTTCATCCTGCTAACGACAAAGGGCAGGCTCATGGCCAGCCACATGAGCCGCACGTTGTTGATGTCGCCGGAGACGGAGGAGTCGACCAGACCGAGCACGAGAAAAGCCATCGCCATCAGCATTTCTTTCCTTACTAATGTCTGCGTGTAGACTGCGTTGTGGAGGATCTTGTATAAGGTGTAAAGTTGCAAGAGCATAACGGAGACGGCCGCGAAAATGCCAAGCTCGCAGAATATCTCCACGAGCAGGACGTGCGGGTAGTCGTAGATGACCGGGTTTGGCGTGAAGAAGCGGAATGCGCCGATGCCCACGCCTGTAAACGGGCTGAGCGCGGCTGCGTTCAACCCCAGGTTGAGCAGGTGCTGCCTGCCCTCGTACAGCATGCTGGGGGACATGTTAATGAGCGTCCCCAGGTAATCGAGCGAAAAATCGGGAATAGGCAGCAGGCTCAGGATGATAAAGGAGCCGAGGCCGAGCAGCAGGAAATCGAACGCGAGCTGCCGGTAAAAGAAGACGGCGAGCACGCCGATGATAAGCACGCCGACGAGCGACCTGCGGACGCCCGAGCCTATAAGCCCGTAAAACAGGATAGGGAAGAGCAGATAGAAGGGCAGCCGGTGCTTGAGCGAGGACCGCGCCAGGCCGAGGAAGATCACGACAGCGATGCCGATTGCGGCGTAGTAGCCGAGGTGGACGGCAAGGCCGCCCGGCGAGCTGAGTCTTTCAGCCGTCTGGGGGTCGAAGATGGCACTGACGACTTCAGCCAACCCCGTTATCAATAAAACGTAAAAGAACCTGCGGAACCTTACCGGCGTATTGAGGGCTACGAAGGGCGCGACTATGGCCAGGCCGCCTAAGATGAAGAAGCGGCCCGCCTTGTCCAGCCCCCCTGCAAAATCGATTGTATAGGTAAGGCTGATCGGGATCATTATGACGAAGGGGAGATAAAGCGCGAAGGCCCCAGGCAACGAGAAGCGCTCCTTCCTTAGGATCATGTCGAGCAGGCAGGAGAGCGCGACGAGGCCGGCGAATACGAGCGTCAGGTCGGGGATCCCGAGGGAAACGAGGAACGGGTGCGCCTTTATGCCGCCTACGATGGGGAAGAGGGCGAGGGTGACCTCCGGATATTTAAGGAGAAGGTACGCGCACGCCAGGCCTATCGGAAAAAGGATCAGCACGTAGAGGTCGAAGCCCGAGCCGAGGAGGCTCTGCATCAGCAGGAGGATAACGGAAAAAGCTATAGCCGGAAGCCAGACAGGGTGATGAAGCGGCGCAGCAATTACATTCTTTGCGGTTTCTCCGAATGAGGCGTACTTTGTTGTTCTCACGTTCCTCCCCCTTTTGCTGCCTGTCGCGGCATGTCGTTATAAGAAGCAAGGCGGACGTGTGAAAGAAGCGTCCGCTTGAAGCTTTCCGACATCAGGATCTTCCGCTCGGCGTCGCGCTCGCTCACGTACCTCGAAATGCGGGACAGCTCTTCGTCCCCATAGCCGGGGTGCACGACGAACTCGGTGAAGCCCGGCCGCAGCCGGGCAACCAGGCTCGTCCAGACGGCCGGGGAGATGCTGTCGCCGTTTGCGCCTGCCAGGGCCACGCTCCAGTCCGCGAGCGCCAGGCCCGCCTTCCGTGCCTGTTTTCGAAGCCGGAAGTTCCAGGCGCGGACGCCCAGGCGATGGGGATGGCGCATGTAATAGCGCAGGCCGGTGACGAAGCGGCCGTGGCGCGTGTCGATCAAATGGTACCTGTGGACCCGTGCCCGCCCGACTCCGCTGTACATGCACGCCTCCAGGAAGACGGGATAGAAACGAGGCAGCCTGTGCTTTGCCATATGGCAATCCACGTGCGTGAAGGCTGTACCCGCAAGCTCCCTGCAGCGGTCGATCTGGGCGAAAAGCTCCGCCCTCAACTCCCCGGGGTCGATGCTGCCGGATGAGAGTCTCCAGTCGAACTCCCCGTACCAGAATTCACCGTCCTTGTTTATCAGCGTGCGCACCTTCTCAGGGGCGAGAACGGGGCGTCCCACTACGGGGTTGAGGTGGCACCCGATGCCGAGCCACGGGTATCTCTCCGTAAGCCCCGCCAGCTCTTCCGCGCGGGGGAAGTTCACGTTGACGCTCACGCTTTTGATGGTGCCGAAGCGGACGCACTCCTCTATCCCCCTGTTGGTCCCGGCCGTGAGGCCGTAACCGTCGCCGTTGATAATCAGTTGGGGTTTCTGCATGAAAGCAACCTCAGGTAAAGACCGATCATTTTTTCCGCCTCATTCTCCCAGACGTAAGCGCAGCTCGCGGCGGCCCTTGTCCGCTCGCCTATCTTTTCACCACGGTCGATCCTTTCCATCAGGCCGAGTATCGAAGCGGCGTAGTCACGCGGCTCGCCGCCGCGTATTACCCCCACGTCCCTGCTAAGGGCGCCGTCCCCGGCCACGAGGTCTGACAGGACGGGCATCGCCGATGTGACGACCGCGCAGCCCGACGCCATGTATTCGAAGACCTTCACGGGCAGCGCGGCCTGGAGGTTGGCGGTCGGGAACGGATGGACGTCGAGGCCGATCCGCGCGCTGCCGAGCCGCAGGGGCACAAGGTCGTAAGGTATGACGCCTTCGATGGTGCAGCCCGGGATGTCGAGTGCTTTCAATAGCTCTGCGGTATGCGCGTGAGCGCCCGTGATTAGCGCCTTGAAGGAGGGCCTTTCGGCATGGACTATGGCGAGCGTCTCCGCAAGAAAGCGGGCGCGGGCGGCAGACAGCGTGCCGAGGTGGACCAGATCGTACTGCCTTCCGGAGGGCGGGCCGGCGAACGTGAAGGCGCGTTCGTAAAAGCGGCGGGACGGGAAATTGTAAAGGGCTTCCCGACAGCGGTTCTTGAAGCGCACCGCGAGATGGGGCGTGACGGCGATTACTGCATCGACGGACCTGGCGAGGTTCTTTTCGATCAGGTCGACTGCGCGCGGCATCAAGACGTGGCAAAAGCCGGGCAGGTAATCGCGTATGCGGACCAATTCAGGAAAATCCTCGTGCACGTCATAAATGATCCGCGCGCCCCGGTGCCTGAGCCGCAGCCAGGGGACGATCTGCAGCAGCTCCGGGTCGTGCAGGTGGATTATGTCCGCCGGAAGCGTTGACGCCAGTGCGCCGCATCTCCAGGGCTGCCTGAGAAAACGCTCCAGGCGCGCGGTCGCCTTCGGCGCTCTGACGATTTTTATCCCGTCGCCGGCCTCCCCGCCGTACGAATGGGCGCCGATGATCGTGACGGAGGCGCCCGCGGCAGCAAGGCTCGCGGCCTCTTTGTCGCGTATCCTGTGGTCGGTGGCCTCGTGGCTGCTCGTCACGATAAGCACCTTGATGCCTGATAAGAGGTTAGAGGTCATTGAAGCCTATGAGACGGGCGTTGCTTTGTTTCCGGAGCTCGGCGAACTCGCTCGACAAAAGCAGATACGTCTCCGTCTGGCGCGGATCGACGTACTTTGCCCATTGCTTCAGCGTGTCGTCCGGGAAGGCGGGGTGGCAGTAGACCTCGCTTGTCCCGCCGGGCAGGTTGGAAAACGCCGCGTGCCAGAACTCGAGACGGTCTTTGCCGTTCTCGGGCATTGGCGAGAGAAGCCTGTCCGCCATCTTCATGCCTTTCTTTTCCGCCATGCTCATGAGGAACCGGGAGTAGAGGTGGACGACGCCGGTCCGCGGCCTGGCAGTGTAAAAGCCGAGCGCGGCCGCCCCGGTCCGCGGGTGCTGCACGCAGATATAGTGGCGGTGGCACCTCATGCGCCTGATGCCCACTTCCTTCGCGAGGCGGAGAAAGACGGAAAAGAAACGGGGCAACAGGTGCAGGTTCTGATGGCTGTCGAGGTGCGTAACTTTGATACCCATCGCCAGCACCGCCTCGATCTGCGCGAGCAGCTCGTTGAAAAGCTCCTTTCCGTCGATAAGTCCGCAGACCAGCCTCCGGGGAAAATCCTTATACCAGAAGAAGCCGTCCCGGTTGACCAGAGTCGGCACGGAAGCGCAGGCGGACATCGGGCGTCCGACGACCGGGTTGAGATGGACGCCGACCGATATCTTGGGAAACTGGCGGCAAAAATCGATTAGCTCCATGAATGCGGGAAAGTTCGGCGTTACGCTTATGCTCGAAATCGAGCCTGCCCCGGCTACGAGGCGGATTGCCCGGTTGATCCCGGGCGCAAAGCCGAACCCGTCGGCGTTGATAATCAGCCTGGGCGGCTCCGAACAGGCGGTCTCTTTTGGTTTTTCAGACATAGGCGCGGAGCTTCGACGAGAACGGCCTCGCCATGCGAAGGAGCGGGTTTATCATAATTATGAAAGGCACCTTGTCCTCCTTAAACCCCATGTGGCGCTTCCACATGGAAAGCCGGGGGTCGTCCGACGACGTCCCGAGAAGCACCCAGGAGCAGCCGTGCTCTTCAAGGAGCGACTTGGTCACGGTAAAGATCAACGCCTCGTTCGGATAGCTTCGCAGGTGGCGGGAATCGGTCATGAAGTGTGCGACGCTGGCGACCCTTAGGGTCCGGCCGTCCTCGTGGATGCCGTCGTGGAGCATCACGTGGACATAACCTGTCAGATCATTCTCGACGAAGCAGCCCCAGGCGAGCACGTCCGGGAACTTCGACGAGACGCGGCACTGCCTGTCCCACCATTTTGCGCTGCTCAGACCGCTGCTTTTCCTGCCCTGCCGCTTGAGGGCGGACCTGTTGATATCGAGGCCGGACGTCCTCATCTGCTCCCAATCGATCCTTTTTACCTCGCAATTCTCGATGCCGCGCCGGGTCTGGTTCCGTTTGCTGGAATGAAGGTTTTTCAGGTCGTATTCGCCCCTGTAAGCCTTGAGGAACGTCACTACCCGGTTGCCTTCCCTGCACGGGTAAGCAACCCCCAGCGCGCCCTCCCACAGCATGCGCGCCGTCCTTTTCAGGTCTATGTCTTCATAAGTGGCGAAGCGTGGGAGCGAGGCGTAAAAGAAGGGGCGGAAAGCGCCGAAGGGGACATCTCCCACCCACTTGAGCCTTTTTTCGAGGTTGGTCAGGAAGAGGCAATATTCTTCAAGGTTCATGAAAGCCCTCCGGCACTTTTGGTCCCTGCGGGCGGGCGGCTGCCGCAGGAGAAAATCAGCGGTATCTTGCCGTTTGCGCGCTGGGCAGGCCTGTCCGCGAACCGGACGCTGACCGATGCCTCCCTGCCCATGATCTTCTGGAGCTTCGACTTCACGTCTTCCGCCTGTCCGGCCGCGTGGCCGTCTTTCGGCACCACGAGTATCTCGACGGTGTCTTTCGCCTGCTGCACAAACTGGCACGACCCGAACGACGTCTTGTCTCTCGCGAGGGGGCTTATGATGCGGGGCGAGAGGATCCTGCCGTCAGGCGCCGTGAGGTAATCGCTCTCGCGCGTGATCGTCGGATGCACTAGGGGGAAGGGCCTTCCGCACGCGCAGCGCTCTTCTTTGTCCCACATGCCTTTGTCTCCTATGCGGTAGCGTATCAGCGGCATTGCCCTGTTCGTGAAGCCCGTCCAGACGAGGTAGCCCTCCACGCCCGGCGGCAACGGGTTCCCGGCTTCGTCGAGGACTTCAAGGACGCCGTAGTCGGAGATCATGTGGTATCCGCCTTTTTCGCATTCCTGGATCAACCCCACCCACTCCGTCATGCCGTAAGAATCGTAAACCGGGCAGGAGAAGGCGGAACCCAGCCTGCGGCGTGCGGCTTGCTCGAGGGGCTCTCCGTCGGTGAAGACCGCCCTCATGCCTACCTGACCCTTGTCCTCCTCTATGAAGCCGGCGAGGATTGAAAGGACGCTCGGAAAGCCTTCGAGAACAAGGCCCCGGTGTGACGCGAAGAAATCGACGTAGTGTTCCCTACTGCCCGCCGATATGTGGTAGATGCTCAGGAGTATTTGCTTTTCGATGTAGTTGTAAGCCCAGAAGGGAGGGCAGGTCCGGCCGAGGGGCGCGACCCTGCTGCCGAAGAGGCTTATCCGCCATTCGCGCATGCCTATGCCGGCCCATGCCTTTTGCCTTGCCCGGAACGCCCAGTTCTTGATGTACGCATCGCGGTCGTAGACGACGGGGAGGCCCGCGCCCGTTGTCCCGCTCGTGAACACCCTGATAAGGCCCCGTCCGGCCGTGTCGGAGACGAAGTCGCGCCATGAGTCACGGACAGTCTCCCGGTCGAGGACAGGCAGCAGGGGCAGGTCCGCCGCTTTCTTTATGTCCGACGGATGCAGGCCGCCTGCGGCGAAGGAGCGCCTGTAATAAGGCACGTGGTCGTAAGCGTAAGATACGAGGCGGCACAGGGCGGCGTCCCTGTACTCCTCCATGTCTGCGGCCGGCCATTTCTCCCTTTCGAGCAGTTCCTCCAGACATTGCCAGAACGGCCTGCTGTAACGCATGCGGGCCAGCACGCATCCCCTTGCCGAGGTGAGCACGTTCTTGACCGGATACGGGGCGATGTCATAGAGCGGCTGCAAGCTAGGAAGTCTTTGCCGTATCCATCCCTCGACGCGCGTAATCGACATATCACTGCTCCATTTTTTTCGGATGCGACGATGCGTACATGAGCCGGCCCGGATGCTTCATCTCCTTTAGCACCACGTCCGAAAGGACCTTCGTATAGATTTTCTTGCCGTCGTCGGTCATGTGCAGCTCGTCGCGGTACATGGCCGGCTGCAGACCGTCCACAAGCCGCATGTCCTTGAAGGTGAAGCCGTAAGACTCGATCAACCTGGCCGCGTCCGGGTCTATATCGAAGCCGGGCTTACCGTCTATGGGCCTTATGGGAAACGCGACGACCATCAGGGAGGCGCCTGACCGCTTGACCAGCTTCAGGAAGCGCTCAAGGCGCCAGTAGTTGGCCTGAGCGGGCGTGCCTTTCAGGCTGTCGTGGGCGACGGCCGTTCTGTAAAGGTGCTCTTCCAGGTCGCGGTAATGATAGATCGTATGGTCGAGCAGCCTGCCCCGGAGCCTCGATCTGAATGCGAAGGTCTTCCAGAAGAGCGAAAGCGCGAACTCGAACCTGTCTCCGCCCGACGACAGCTCGTCAGCGAAGAGGCCTCGCCAGTCGGAGCGGGCGGCGAAGTATTGGGCGAGCCGGCCGACCTGGAGGTTTATGTCGCTTTCGAGGTTCGTGTAATTGTAGTTAAGGACGATCAGGCGGGGCGACCGGCCGTTACCGACCAGGAAGTTCTTGAGGAAGTAGTACCAGGTCGTGATGCCCGATGCGTCGATGGTGAAGACGGCCACGCTGGCGTCCCGTACCCCGTCCGCGCGCAGCGACTCCTCCATCTGCTTCGGGTCTACGGCGCACCATGTAGTAGAGTTGCCTATGCACAGGATGCCTGTGCCGCCCCGCGCATAAAATGCGCTGACCTCCTTCGGATAATCGTCGAAACGTCCGAGGTCCCTGGAGACCCTGATGAGCACGAAATCGACGACAACCTCCAGCATAGCGAAAAAGGCGCATATGCAGGCAATCACCAAAAGGCTGCGCTTGATAGGTCGCATTAGAATTGGAAGTAAATGAACTCGTGGATCTGGTCCGCCCGGAAGATGACGAGCATGAATAAAAGATAGCAATAAAGGGCGCTCTGGACCGCCCAGTGGGACTCGGATATTCGCCCGAGCCGCTTCTCGCCTCCGGTCCAGACCTCTATAAGGAACAAGGGGCCGCAATAAAAAAGGATGGTTGCGCCCGCTGCGACGGCCAGGACGCTCGTATGGAGGCTCGTCGCGGCGCGCAGCATCCTGCCTATCGTAGCGAGGCTGTCCGCCCTGAAGAAGAGCCATCCCAGGCAGGTCAGATTGAACATGATGAAGACGCGGAAAATAAAAGCGAGCCTTTCCTTTACCGGCCCGGAGAAGTTGAGGTCCCGCACCTTGAAGAAGCGCGCGAGCGCCAGGATAGCTCCGTGGTAAAGGCCCCAGAGGATAAAGGTCCAATTGGCCCCGTGCCACAAACCGCCGAGACCCATCGTCAGCATCTGGTTCCCGAGCGTCCTTGCGCTGCTTCCCCTGTTGCCGCCGAGAGGGATATAGAGGTAGTCCCGGAGCCAGCTCGAAAGGCTGATATGCCAGCGCCGCCAAAGCTCGCGAGGGCTCGTCGAAAGGTAAGGATGGTCGAAATTGACGACCAGCTCGAAGCCAAGCCATTTCGATATGCCCCTGGCGACGGCGGAGTACCCTGCAAAATCCCCGTATATCTGGAACGCGAAGGCGTAGACGCCCATCATGATCTCCATACCGTTCGCGGTCGTCGCCGTCCCGTCCTGGAAGGGGAGGAAAACCGCGTTCACGAGTGGCGCCATGTTGTCCGCTATGACGAGTTTTTTGAAGAGCCCCAGGAGGACGAGCTGAAGGCCTTCCATGAAGGCGCCGGGGGCGGGGGAGCGCTTCCCCGTGACCTGCGGCAGAAGCGTATGGGCGCGCATGATGGGGCCCGCGATAAGGTGGGGGAAGAAGCAGACGAAAAGTGCGAAGTCGGAAAAGCTGATAGTCGGCTCGACGCGACCCCTGTAGATATCGATGGTATAACTCATCGCCTGGAACGTGTAGAAGCTGATCCCTGCCGGGAGGATGAGGCGGAGCACGACGAAGCCGGGGTCGCCGAGACCCAACGAGATGAAGAGGTCTTTCAGGCTGCCCATGAAGAAATCGTGGTACTTAAAGAAGCAGAGGATACCCAGGTTGCCCACCATGCTTATCGTCAGGAACGCAATGCGGCGTGCCCGCAGCGAAAGGCCGTAAAGCCTGGGCAGCGCAATGGCGTAGCCGAGGCACGATAAGCCGGCGGCGATAGGGACCTTGAAGTCGCCGAGAGTATGGGGCAGGGACATCGCCAGTCCGGTCAATAGATCGCCTTTCAGAACGAGCGAGCGGAGCAGGCCGTAATCTATATGACCGCAGAGCACGAAGGCGGAGCCGATGAAAAGCGCTCCAAGACCCAGCAGTTTTCTCCGGGGCAGCCTCGTGCCATACAATCCCAGGCCGCCGATGTAGTCGATCAGCGTAGATGTAAATATGAGGAAAAGGAAGCGGTAGTCCCAGAGGCCGTAAAAAACGTAGCTCACGACCAGAAGCAGCCTGTTCTGCTGCCTGTGCGAGAGTCGCCAGTAGACGCAGATCACGGCCAGAAAAAGGACCCAGAAGCTAATCGAGGTATAGTTCATCGGGTTGCCCGGAAGAGGCTACAGGCGTATTTTCGTCGATGCTGCGGCGGAGCGCTTTCGAACCGTTTTTCTGACGACCCTTCCGCCCTGGACCAGAGAGAGGGTGAGAAAGGCCGTAAGCAAGCAACAGGACCAGAAGTAGTTGTGGTAGAGGAAGCTTAAGAAGATCGAGATGTGCTTCCACTTGATCCGCTCGATGTTCTTGCCGTGCAGCAGGTTGACGACCGAGCTGCGCACGAGCTTGATCGTGGAGGTGTCGCTGTAGGCCCGCCCGCCAGCCGGCAACCCGCGCTCCCGGTAGAGGCTTGCGGCCGCCTCGAGCTGCTTGCCGTGGAGCAGGCGGAAGACGGTCCCCCGCTTGTCGTAGAACGGGATTATGCCCAGGTAGACGGGTTTTCCCCCGTCGAAGCCGACGATGGCGGCCACGCTCAGGTAATCGTCCGGGTCCCTGTACGTTAGAAGGAAATTGCCCAGGCCGAACAGACCGATGGCGCTGCCGTATCGCCTGGCGCCCTTCATGTTGTGGCTGCCGTCGATTACGACGACGCTTGCCCCCATGTCCAGGTAGCGCCGCGCCGTCTTCTCCTCATAGTCGGTCACGTAAAAAGACGGGCCGGGGTCATGGGCATAGACGATCACCGTGCGGGAGCGGGCGAGGCTGCGTATCTCCGACCTGTGGTCCCGGGCCTTTGCCGTATTGACGCCGTTGCAGAAGGTATCGAGCGCCTCGGTGAGCGCATAGACGGCGTACTTCGACCCGTTCCGCGTAAGGCTTAAGGAGGGCTTATCGAACGTGCCGAAAGGCTCGACCCTTTTTCGCGATAATTGCCTTGCGCTGTCTTGCAATGCCGGTGTGCCGCCGTCACAGGCGTGATTATTCGATACGATTGCCCCTGTCACGTGGTTGTCGCGGAGAAAATCGATGGAAAAAATGTCGGACGTCGGCAGCAGGAACTCGAAGTTCACTATGACATCCCCTTTGCGGCCGAGGTAAGCGAGCATGGCATTGAGATCGTGCCTGCTTTGTCCGTCCATGGCCTCGTACTGCCTTTTGGTCAGTCCGTAATCCCCGAGGAAGGCGATATACGAAATCGAATGTTCGGTTTTCGCATCGCGGTTATCGAAGATTACCTGTTCTCTCACCTCTGAAGAAGCGGTGAGCGCCTGGGACGCAAAGACCGGCGCAGCCGCAATAAGGAAGAGCGTCAGGGCGACGATCGATTTTCCGGGATGGAACGTGCGCATGGGTTAAGCGATGCCTGCCGCCGATGCTGCATTACCGGGGGCCATACAAGAGAGGAGCCCCTCGAACGTTGCAACGACGCGGGAGACCTCTTCCTTGCTCAGGTTGTTGTGAAAGGGCAGGGCGACGGTCCTGCGAGAGACGCTTTCCGTGATGGGGAAATCGCCCTCCTTGTAGCCGAAACTCTTTTTGTAGAAAGGTTGCAGGTGGATGGGCGGGAAATAATTGCTGCACCCGATCCGCCTCTCGGCCAATTGCGCCAGCAGCGCGTCCCTATGGCTGCCGGAATAGTCTTCGGAAAGGATGACCACGTAGACGAACCAGCTCCTCTTTGCGCCGGGCTGTAATGACGGGAGCGTGACCGATGCATCCAGCAGCCCCGTATAGAGGGCCGCGACGCGCGCCCGTTTCGCGAGTATCTCGTCGATCCTTTCGAGCTGGGCAAGCCCCAGGGCGCACGACAGCTCGCTCAGCCGGTAGTTATAACCGACCATGTCGTGTTCCAGCCATCCGTTGCCGGTTGCGCGTCCCTGGTTCCGAAGCTGCCTGCAAAGCCGGGCGGTTTTCTCATCGTCGGTGACTACCATGCCGCCTTCCCCCGTCGTCATCTGCTTGTTCGGATAGAAGCCGAAGACCCCGGCGCTTCCGAGGGCGCCCGCCCTGACGCCGTTCAATTCGGCCCCTATGGCCTCACAGGCATCTTCTATGACTGATAGGCGGTGCTCCGTTGCGATCTCATTTATGGCGTCCATATCGCAGGGGTTCCCGTAGACGTGCACGGGCAGTATGGCGCGGACCGTCTTTCCCGATTTCTTATCTACCGGAAGGCCCGTCCGGCCTTTACGGCATTCTTTCCTCAGGTATGCGGCGATCCTCGCAGGGTCGATATTGAGCGTCCTTTCGTCTATGTCTATAAAGACGGGGACGGCCCGCTCGAAGATGAGGCAATTGGCCGATGCGATGAAGCTGAAAGGCGTCGTGATCACGGCGTCGCCGGGGCCTATGCCGAGGCTCCTGACGCACAGGTGCAGGCCGGAAGTCCCGCTGTTCACCGCCACCGCAAACCTGGTCCCGATGTAGCGGGCGAAGGCCTCTTCGAACTCCGGCAGCTTTGGCCCGAGGCTCAGGTGCGGACGTCTTCAGGACCGAGCAAACGAGGGCGATCTCCGCTTGCGTGATGTCAGGTGCGGAAAGCGGTATCTCGGTAGTTTTTGCGGACATATCAGGCTCCTTTAAGAAGGAGGGCGAGACCCAGGGCCGCAAAGGACGCGGCGGCGGTGTAGCCGATAACTGCCGATTGCTTCTGCGAAAAACCTTTCCTGAGCAGCTTGTCGTAGAAATGGTCGCGGTCGCCCACCGTTATGCGCCTTCCGGACCTTATCCGCCTCACAATCGCAAAGGCCGTGTCTGCGGCGGGAAGGCCGACGATGAGCAGGGACCCTGCGAACCCTGCGGGCGTCGGCGCGGCGCGCAATGAGAGGATCATCAATCCGGCAAGGAGAAAGCCGGAAAGCGAGCTGCCCGAGTTGCCGAGGAAGATCGACGCCGGATGAAAATTGTACGGCAGGAAGCCGACGAAGGCGGCAAGGGCGGCAGATGTAAGGAGAAAGACCGGCTGGTCGCCCCTGACGTACGAGAAGACTGCAAAGGCGGCGCAGCAGATGGCGACTACGCCGGAGGCAAGGCCGTCCATGCCGTCCAGAAGGTTAACGGCGTTTATGGCGCTGACTACGATCAACGCTGCAAGCGCAGAATCAAGGACGGGCGAGTGGAAAAGTCGCAGCCCTCAGTCCTCCCCACGCCACGCCGCAGGCAAGGGCCGTCTCGGCGAGGAGCCGGGTCAGCGGCTTCAGGCCTTTCAGGTCATCGATCAGTCCCAGACCGAGAGAGGCCATCGCACCTATTATAATTACACGCATCTCCCTGCCGTGCCACGCAAAGAGGACCACGACGGGGAGCAGGGAGGCGGCCAGTATCAGCCCTCCGGGGTTCGGCACGGGGCGGCCGTGTATCTTCAGGGTAGTGCCGTCGGGCGTATCGACGAGGGGCGTCCTCCTGGACAGGAGAATGCCGACCGGGGTCAGCACGAGGGCCGACAGAAAGGCCGCGGCAATAGGGACAAGGTTCAACAGACCGGCCTCCTCCGCCATCAGTTCCTCAATACGCTCTTGGTGTCGTTGGGCGTATATTCGGGCACGATCTCCTGCATCTTCTGTTTGATCCCCTCGGAGTCAAAGGCGAGGGCCGCCCGGTTGAGCTCATCCAGCTTGCCGTAGAGCCAACCCTTAAAGTCGGCCTTCGAGGCGAACCCGTTACGGGGTACGCCGTTCTTGAGGACGAGTATCTTTTCGTGGCTTGTCGGCAGCAAAAACTCGTCCGGCGTCGCCAGCTTTTCGTGGAGCTTCTCTCCTTCCCTCAGGCCCGTGAATACTATCTCGATGTCCCTCTCCGGCTCCTTTCCGGAAAGCCGGATGAGGTCCAGGGCGAGGTCGACTATCTTGACGGGGGTGCCCATGTCGAGGACGAAGACTTCGCCGCCCCTCCCGAGGGCGGCTGCCTGGAGGATCAACTGGACGGCCTCCGGGATGGTCATGAAGTAGCGGGTCGCCTCCGGCGCAGTCACGGTCACCGGCCCGCCATACTCAATCTGCCGTCTGAACAGGGGGACGACCGATCCCGAGGACCCCACGACGTTGCCGAACCTGACGGCCATGAAGCGCGATCCGGGGCCTTCGGCACTATGGATCAGCAGCTCCGTAATGCGCTTGGTGGCGCCCATCACGTTCGACGGCTGCACCGCCTTGTCGGTAGAGACGAAGACGCACCGATGCACCCCGTGCTCGACTGCCAGGTCGGTAAGCACCCGGCTCGCCATAACGTTATTGAACACCGCTTCCCAGGGATTGATCTCAGCCATAGGCACGTGCTTGCACGCTGCCGCATGGAAGACGACTTCGGGAGAATATCTTTGGAAGACGCTCTCGGTGAGCGGGCGGTTTTGCACCCGGCCGAGGACGGGGAGGATGGCAGGGAAGTGCATCTCGTGCTTTAGCTGCATCTGTATCTTGAACAGGTTTTCTTCGGACGAGTCCATAAGGACGATCTGTCCCGGCCCGAACCGCACGATCTGCCGGCACAGCTCGGACCCTATCGAGCCCCCGCATCCGGTGACCAGCACCGTCCTTCCGTCCAGGTACTCCCTGATGCCTTTCGTATCGAGCCTTACCGGGGGGCGGCCGATCAGGTCCGCGAAATCGACTTGCCGGAGCGCGCCGACGTTCGCCTTTCCGTCCATAATGTCCGCAATGCTGGGTAAGGTCTTGTAGGCCACTCCGCACTCTTTGCATATATCGACTATGCGCCGCATCTGGCTGCCGGTTGCCGACGGGACGGCGAATATGATCTCTTCCGCACGGAGCTGTCTCACTATCTCCGGTATTTTAGATGCGTCCCCGAGCACTTTTGTGCCGTGGATCGACAGGCCTGCTTTTTTCGGGTCGTCATCGATGAGCCCCACGGGCTTATAGTGGAGAGAAGGCGTCTTGATGATCTGGCGGAGGACCGATTCACCGGCCGAGCCCGCACCGACGATCAATATCCTCTTCCCGCCGGGGTCCTTCACACGCTTGATCTCGCTGATGAAGGGGGTCAGGAACCTCGACCCGCCGACGAGGACGAACAGGCAAAGGCCGTCTATGAGGAATATGCTCCTGGGATAGCCGTCAAACTTGTTGATCAAATAAAAGGTAACTATCAGGAGCACGGAGCTTATGAGGACCGACTTGACGATCTGAAAAGTGTCGATGACACTGGCGAACCTCCACAGCCCCCTGTACATCCCGCAATACCAGAAAGTCGCGAATCGGACCAGGATGACGAGCGGCAGTGTGTGGAGCATCACCCTGGCGATGTCCGGGGGGATACCCATCTCGAACCGGATGGCAAAGGCAGAGATATACGAAAGGCATATCAATCCGATGTCGGAGCCGATCACTGCCACGCGCCTGAAATCGTTGAACAAGCTCGGGAAGAATTGCTGATGCGCTATTGTAGACATGAACACTCCCGTGGGTGGAACGTCGTGGAAACGTGCTCCTCATGAGTTTGATCCCGGTCGGTGCGACACTGAGCCTTAAGCCGGGTGCGCTACCGCCCTTAGCCCTGGACGCCGGCAAATGAAATAGACAGGCCACGATTCGATCACGGATGGTTGTGGGGGAATGTCATAGATTGGCAGGACGTACTCTCAATTAAAGGAGCGCCGCGATGGAAGCAGGCGTGTCCTACTTGTTACGGGGCGCCCCTTAACCCCTATGAGAAATCTGGTAACGCACCTATCTTTTGTCAACCAGCGGATGGGGGTTTGTGGAAAAAAGTGTACCCTTTGCCGGCCGCCGGCGCGTATTCCGGGGACACCTTGCTCCCCGGATGGCGCCCATAGTATAATTGACCCCACGCCCCGTCTCCGCTGCTTTTGAGAGCGGTAGGGGGGAGAAAAATGTGAGGGGGTCATCATGGCGGAAACCGAGCTGCCGAACGTCCACGAGCTTGAAGAAGCGGGTTCCAAGACGTTTACGAAACGCGTGGCTCTAGCCACGGCATGCTATGCTGTGGCCCTGGCGATAACGGCACTCGGCGGCAACAACGCCATGAAAGAGATGCTGCTCTTCCAGCAGGAGGCCTCTAACCAATGGGCGTATTACCAGGCGAAGGCGATGCGGGAAAACATGTACCGCGTGCAGCGGCTGAGCATGGAAGCCAATTTTATCGAGAGGCAGGGGACCATGCATGCGGAGGCGCGCAAGCATTTCCAGACCAGAATCGACAAAATGACAGAAGAAGAGGCCCGGTATGCGTCAGAGAAGAAAGAGATCGAGCGCGAAGCGAAAAAGGCCGAGCACGAGCGGGACAGGTACAAGAAGCGCGACCCTTACTTCGACTTCGCCGAGGCGCTTCTCCAGATATCGGTAGTCATGGCTTCGATAGCCATCCTATCGGCATCCAGGCCTGCCTTCATTTTCTCGGTGGTCTTCGCGGTGCTCGGCGCCGTGCTCTCGCTCAACGGATATACGATGCTGTTTCACCTTCCGTTTTTCCACTAAGGCAGGGTGTATAGGGATAGCCGGCTGCTTATATCTTCCGGTCCTTCCCTTCCCAGTACTTTTGCCGGATGTCCCGTTTCAGGATCTTCCCCTGCGGGTTTTTCGGCAGGGACTTGACGAAGTCTACCGAACCCGGCGCCTTGTATCGTGCGAGCCGTTCTTTGCAGAAGGCGATTATCCCTTCCGCGGTCTCGGTTTGCCCGTCTTTCAGCACGATGACCGCGTGGACCCGCTCGACCCATCTTTCGTCCGGCACCCCGAAAACAGACGCCTCCAGCACGGCCGGATGGGCGTAAAGGACCTCTTCGATCTCTCTCGGGTAGACGTTTTCCCCGCCCGTTATTATCATGTCTTTCTTGCGGTCGACGATGTAGATAAAGCCCTTGTCGTCGTAATATCCCATGTCGCCCGTGTGTAGCCAGCCGCCCGCCATCGCGCTTTGCGTCTCCTCGGGCTTCTTCCAGTAGCCGACCATGATCGCCTTGCTCTGCAGCACTATCTCTCCGACTGCCCCCGGCCGGGCGTCCTTGCCGTCGTCGTCAACGATCCTCGCGTGCACGCCGATGCAGGGCTGCCCGGCGGACGCCAGCACTTTCTGTTCTTCGGGACCTTTTCCGAGGACCTCGTGCGATTCTTTCGACAGTATGGTGATGTCGGGCCCGGACTCCGACTGGCCGTAGCCCTGCGCGAAAATCTCCCCGAAAGCATCGATGCCCCTGCGGAGCAATTCGGTAGGCATCGGCGAGGACGCATACCACATCCTCAATAATTTACTCAGGTCGTAGCGGCCCACATCGGGGACGCGAAGAAAGGAGACGAGGTGCGTCGGTACTATATGAATGTCCGTCGCCTTCTCGTCCTGAACGATCTGAAGCGTCCCGGCCGGGTCGAAGGCCCCTTTTTCGACGATGACGTTGCTTGCCCCGACATAAAAGAACGACCAGAAGTGCGACCAGCCGCCTATATGGAAGAGGGGCAGGATCATAATGTGCTTCAATCCGGGCCTCAAGCCCACCTGCAGGGCCTTTGTCCGGGCCTCCGAAAGCTTGCGGATGTGCGAATAGACGGCCCCCCGGGGGATGCCGGTCGTCCCGCTCGTAAAAAATATGATGAACGGGTCGTCTTCCTTTACGTCTTCATCCGGCTCGTCCGTCGTGAAGTCCGCAAGAAGGCGGCTGTGCAGAATCATGCCGGCCGCTTCGCCTTCCAGGCAGATATAGTGGCTCACGTTGGGGAGGCGTGGCCGCAGCCGCTCCGCCTCTTCGATGAAGTCCGGGCCGACGAAGAGCGCCTTAACCTCGGAATAATTGATGAGGTACTCCAGCTCCTGGCCTTGCAGCCTCGGGCTGAAAGGCGATACGATGAAGCCGCCCTTCATTGCCGCGCCGTTAACATCGGTGCATTCGAGACAGTTCCAGGCAAGGACGCCGATGCCGTCGCCTTTCTTCAGCCCCAGCGAGCGCAGGCCCCAGACAATGCTGTTTACCCGCCCGTTGAAGTCCGCGAAGCTGACCCGCTTTTCTCCGCACGCAAACGCCAGGTCATCCGGCCGCAGCAGGGCGTTCCTGTATATCACATCGGCATAGGTGTCGATCCTGTACCGGCAAAGCTCCTTGAGTATCATGCTTCTGTCCATATGCCGCCTCCTTCAGTTTCTGATCCCCGCAGTCTATGTAAGGCCGAGCTTCTTCTTGATGTCCCCCTTGAGGGCCAGCTTGTCTGCCTTTCCCACCTTTGTGAGCGGGATGGCATCCACCGTCTCCAGGCGCTCCGGCAGTTGGAGGACGGAAGCGCCGTTGCGCCGCAGAAAAGATACGAGCTCGGGAAGGGTAAGGCTTTTCCCTTTCTTCAGCCTTGCGTATGCGCAAATGCGCTCTCCGAACGTGGGGTCGGGCATGCCTATGACCGCCACGTCCTCGACGTCCGGATGGGCACAGATCATATGCTCGATGGCGACCGCGCTGATCGTCTCCCCGCCTCGGAGGATCGTCTCCTTGATCCTGCCCGTTATCGTCATTGTCCCCGATTCGTCGATCCTGGCCAGGTCGCCCGTCTTGAAAAATCCGTCCGCTGTGAAGATTGTTTTGTTGTCCTCTTCGGACTTGAAATAGCCGGCGAAAATGTTCGGGCCTTTTGCGACCAGCTCCCCTTCGCGGTTGGCCGGCAACGCCTGCCCGTACTGGTCGATCACCTTGTAGTAAGAATAGGGACAGTCCTTTTGGCCGACGGTGTTGCAAACGGTCTCGATGTCGGCGTCGAGGCGCGTCATCGCGCCGAGCCCTTCGGCAGCCCCCAGGGTGTTCACGAATTTACAGCCTATCTTTTCGTAGACACTCCTCACCAGCTCCGGCGTGCTCGGCGCGCCGCCCGCGTAGATTTTCTTGAGCGAGCTGAGGTCGAAATCCCCGAGGTTCGGGAGGGTGACGATCCTTTGGACGAGAGCGGGCACGGTAGGGAAGGCCGTGACCTTTTCACGCTCGATAACCCTGCAAATGTCCTCCGCCTCCGTGGAATCGGTGACCACGTACTTCGCGAAGTTGAAAAAAGCCCCGCCCACTCCGTTGTGCATGCCCTGGGCGTGGCTCACGGGGGCCACTGTAAGGAGCACGTCGCTGCTCGTGATCTCCCACGGCCTCGAATGGTACTCCACGCTGGCGATATAGTCGTTGTGGGTCCTGGGCACGGCCTTCGGCAGCCCGGTGGTGCCTCCCGTCAGGAGTATCATCGATACCTCCATCGGGTCGGGACGCCGGGCGGCTATCGCCTCCAGGTCTGTGGTAGAAAGCTCGCGCGGCCTCATCAACGACTCCAGGGGTCTGAATTCCGCGCTCTGTCCCCGTACCGATATCAAGTGGCGCAGGCGCGGGTTCTTTTCCGTGACCTGCTTCAGCATGGGCAGGAACTCGGTGTTCCTGTAGCGGTCCGGTCCTATCCACGCGACAGGGTTGGTCAGCGAAGCGATATGAAGGATTTCCGCGAGGCCGTGCCTGGCGATCAAAAGGACCGGTATGGCGCCTATCTTCTGTAATGCGTAAAAAGTGATGATGTATTCGTGCCAGTTGGGGATCTGGACGAGCACGAAATCGCGCTGCCCGATCCCGAGGTCCATGAACCCCACCGCAAGGCTGTCCACCATCCGGCGAAGCTGCCGATAAGTGAAGCGGTTTGTATCGTCGACCAGGCCCTCCTTGTCCGGGTAGAGGTCCGTCGCCTTATCGAACATGTCCCCCCAGGTGATGCCCAGCCACCACCGGTACTTGTTGTACCTTGCCGCATCCTCCGGCCTGTATGGATTGAACCCTTCTATAGGCATGAGCGCCCCTCCTTTGCCCCAAAAGGCGGGCTACTTTCCGTTTTTCAGTATCGCCTCCCTTATAAGCGATTTCGCTATCTCTACCTTGTATCCGTTCATCCCAAGAGGATAGGCGCCTGCAAGGGCGGCCTCCGCAGCCCGCCCGGCGATCTCATCGTCGATCTTCCGCCCCTTGAGCAGTTTTTCCGCATCCGTCGCCCGCACGGGCGTCGGGCCGAGCGCGCCGAGGACGATGCGGGCCTCTTTGCACGAGCCGTTGGATACGTCGATGAGGGTGCCGACGCTCACCATGGCAAAATCGACAGGCGCCCTGAGCGTGAATTTACTGTAATCCTGGCGGGCGCCTGCCGGCGGCCTGGGTACCACGATCTCGGTTATCAGCTCATCGGGTTCAAGGACGTTCGAGGACGTGGCGGTTGCCGCAAAAAAATCCTGCGCGCCTATCACCCCTTTCGTAGTCACGACTTTTGCGTTGAGTGCAATGAGCGCGATCCCGATATCGGAAGGGTTTACCGCCAGGCAGCCGCAATCGAGGCACCTGCCCGCCTCTTGCCGGATTGCCTTCGCGGCGATACCCTGCGTCTCCTCTGCGTCAATGTTTTTAATCCGGTCCGCTGCGGCCGCCTCCCGGACGGACAGGCGGGGCGCCGCCTCGAAATACGGCTTTGTACGACGGACTGCGCGGCCTTATCCCTGTTGATGGGTTTTTCGCTTTAAGCGACGCGTCTATGAGACCGGCCGCCTCTTTCCCTGCGGCCAATGCCTCGATAACGGTCGAAGGGCCTGTCAGGAAGTCGCCGCCTGCAAAGACTTTTCCGCCGAGCAGGCGCGCGCGCTCGCCTTTTTGGCGCGCCTTTGTCTGCATGGCGGCAGGAAGGAAAGCAACGTCGGGCATTTCCCCGATTGCTTTTATTACCGCATCGAATTTCAGGGTGAACTCCGAGCCAGGTATCTCCACGGGGCTGCGCCGTCCGGACGCGTCAGGCGCCCCTAATTTTGCGCGAGTGCACGTGAGCTTGGTAGCGCGCCCTTCCTTCGACGCTTGTTTCGGCAGCGTCAGGAAGCGGAAGCGCACGCCCTCTTCGAGGGCCTTTTCGACCTCATCGGCGAGCGCGGGCATCTCCGCCCGGGTTCGCCGGTAGACGACTACCGGTTTCGCACCGAGCCTGAGCAGCGTCCGTGCCACGTCGAGGGCGACGTTGCCGCCGCCGATAACAGCGACGTTCTTGCCCGGTATTTCCCTCCGGCCCACATTCACGCGGCCCAGGAACGCAAGGCCGGAAGAGGCGAGCGCCTCCTCCTTGATGCCCATCGGCCGCTCCTTCCACGCGCCGGCAGCGATGAAGACTGCGTCGAACCGGCGAACCATGCCTGCGACGGATTCTTTCTTGCCTGCTGCAATGCCTACACGGATCTCGATGCCCGTCTTTTTGAGTGCGTCGATCTGTTTTCCGACTATTTCCTTCGGCAGGCGGTAGGGCGGTATCGCATGGAGAAGCATTCCCCCCGCCTCCGGCAATTTTTCGAAGACCGTGACCTTATGGCCTGACCTCCGCAGGTAAAAAGCCGCCGCAAGACCCGCCGGCCCGGAGCCGACAACCGCAACGCTCTTCCCCGACTCGGACTGCAGGCGGCCTGAATATACGGTCGGCGTTCTCGAGCATGTAATCGCCTACGGAGCGCTCTACGCACCTTACAGCGACGGGCGCGTCGACTGCGGCCCGGTTGCACTCCGGCTCGCAGAAGGTAGGGCATACCCGGCCCGTGACAGCGGGCATCGGGTTGTAATCGATAAGGATGCGGGCCGCCTCATCCAACTTGCCTTCCCTTACGTTTTCCATATATGCCGGGATGTCGATTCCCGAAGGGCAGCCCACGGAGCAGGGGGTATTCTCCATGGCGGCAGCCCCGAATACCGAGTGATACCTGTGGTCGCCGTTGAGGGCGTCGCAGGTCTTGCCGCCCTTTCTCAGACAGACGATGGGCCCTCCCAGGTGAAACGGATACCTGTAGTACCAGCACCGCACGTCCTGGGCCATGTTGCCGCCGATGGTCGCCATGTTCCTTATAGCGGGCGTTGCCACGGACCTCGCGCATTCCGCGAGCAGCCCGTAGCCTTCCTTAACTGCGGGCGAGGCGGCTATCTCCGATAAAGGCGTTGCCGCGCCTATCTTCAAGCCCCCCTTGTCCTGTCTTATATAACTCAGCCCCTCGATGCCCTTGATGTTGATGATGGTCTCCGGGTAATCGGGCAGGAACTCGTCCTTCAGCGCATTCAGAAGGTCAGTGCCGCCCGCGTTGACCTTCGCCTTACCGTTATATTTTTTCAGGAGCCGGGCAGCCTCGTCGATCGACTTTGCATTGCGGTGCACGAAAGATTTCATTGTGCACCTCCTTTACGGGCGTCTTCTATTTTTCCGAGCGCCCTCAGCACCTTATCGGGCGTGACGGGGTAATCGTGCAGCCACGTCCCGCACGCGTTCGAGACGGCCATGAGAACGGCCGACGGGCCGGGAGAAGTCGCGTTCTCGCCTATGCCGATGGCGTGGAAGCGATGGCTTGGGAAGGGCGTTTCCAGGACTACGTTCTCGATCGGTGGAAGCTCCCTGAAGGTGCGCCACTTGTAGTCGATCATGTTCGCGTTGAGCGTGTGCCCGGTCCGCTGGTCGATAACGGTTTCCTCGAAGATCGCGCTGTCGATGCCGGCCGTGCCCAGGCAGCCGTTCAGTTGGTTCTCCAGGCCGAGGGGGTCGATGATTTGCCCGATGTCCGTCGCGTTGACTACCTTAACGAGGGTCACTTTGCCTGTCTCCGTATCTACCTCGACTTCGACGAAGCTCATGATGCACGTTGTCAGCGTGTAATCCGGCTCGAAGCGCCCGAAGCCGGTTATCGTGCGGTCCACGCTCATCGCGCGCCACGGTATCTTCTTGTCCGGGTTTTTCTTCCTGAAGACCATCCCGTCAACCGTGTCCAGACCCTCCGGGTCTTCGTCGAAGATGGGGGCAAATATCTCCAGGAGCTTTTTCCTCGCGTCCTCGGCCGCGTTTATGACTGCGCTGCCGATGGCGTAAGTCCCACGCGACCCGGCAGGTCCGAACTCGTATGGGGTGAAGAGGGAATCTGCCGGCGACATCGATACCTTTTCCAGGGGTATCTGGAGGACTTCGGCGGCCATCTTTGCGAGGTTGCTCCTCTGGCCCGTCCCGTGCTCGGTAATGCAGGAGACGACCATCGCAGTCCCATAGGGGCTGAGCCGCACGTATGCCTCCGAGGCGTCTTCCCCGATGTCGGCGTTGCCGTGGACGCCCACGCCTATGCCCCTTCTCCTGGCGCCGTTTACAGCCGTCGGCTTCAGCCAGCCCTTCCACTTCTCTTTCCACCCGAAGGCCTGCGCGCCCTTGTTCATCATGGCGGTGTAATCGACCCCACGGTATGTGTACCAGATGCCGTCGCGCCAGTAGTAGCCGCCCCCGGGCTTGACGTAGCTTTTTTTCAGGAACTCGAATGGGTCGATGTCGAGCTTTTGCATAGCCAGGCTTAAGACGGGTATCAGGATGCACTTCAATTCCTGCCCGCCGAAGCCCCGGACAATGCCGGAGGCGTTCCGGTTCGTGCAGACTATGACATTCTTAAGGTCCCAGTTGGGGCATTGCAGCATGATCTGGGTCTCGCCGCACCCCACCGCTACCTGCGACTGGGTGGTCTGCGAATAGTAGCCCGTGTCGATGATCCAGTTGCCCTGTATCGCAGTGACGGTGCCGTCCTTTTTCATGCCGACCCTGGCCGTCATCCGCGACGCGGGACGGAGAACGAAGGCCGCAAGGTGCTCTTCCTTGGTGAACATCACCTTCACCGGCTTGCCCGTCGCCCTGCTCAAAAGAATGGCGTAGGTCTGCACCTGCCAGGACATGAACTTCGATCCGAAGCTGGCCCCGCACGGCCCCGCTATGGTCCGCACCTCGACCTTCCTGTCCATCACGTGGTGGAGGGTGATCTTATCCATGTAGGACGCCTGGTTGGTGACCCAGAGAGTCACCTTGTCGGGCTCTTCCCACAGGGCGATTGCGCCGGGGGACTCCGGCGGCAGCGGGTTGGGGAGGTTCTCGTAGGCGAAAGTCCCTTCCGTGATGACGTCGGCCTCGGCGAACCCTTTATCCACGTCTCCCATCACCACCTCTTTGAGGGCCTTGGGACCGAAAAAGGGCATGCCCGGCGTGACCACGTTGCCGGGGTATTCCTCGTACAACTGGGGCGCTCCAGGTTTGAGCGCCTCTTCCGGGTCGAGGACAGCCGGCAGCACCTCATATTCCACGTCTATCAGGTGCAGGGCCTCGGTCGCTTTCTCTTCCGTCACCGCGGCAACGAGGGCGACGGCGTCTCCGACGTAGCGCACCCTGCTGTCGAGTATGCGGGTGTGGCGGGGAGTGCCGCCCTTCCAGTTGGGTACGTCCTTCCACCACAGCACTGCCTCGACGCCGGGCAGGGCCTCCGCCTTTCTTTTATCTACGTTCTTCACGATAGCGTGGGCGTGGGGGCTTCTCAGCACTTTCCCGTAGATCACCCCCGGCATTTTGATATCGTTGAGATACCGGCCGCCCCCTGTTACGATCTCGGTCGCGTCCTTGCGGCGTGTCGCTTTGCCTATAAAGCGGTATTTGTCTCCCATCGCCTCACCTCGCCTTTTCCGATGCCGCCATCACAGCCCTGACAACGTGATAATGGCTTATGCAGCGGCAGAAGTTACCCGAAAGCGCCTCTTTTACTTCCACTTCGGTAGGCGCCGGGTTCTCGTCGAGGAGGGCCCTGGCGTTCATGATAATGCCCGGAGTGCAGAACCCGCACTGAAAGGCCTGGTGTTCGATAAACGCTTCCTGGAGCACGTCCAGCTTGCCGTTCTTTGCGTCACCCAGCCCCTCGATTGTTCTGATGTGCTTGCCGTTGCATTCAACGGTCAGCATCATGCAGGAAAGCACCGCTTTCCCTTCCATGAGGACCGTGCAACAGCCGCAGGCGCCGTTATCGCAGGAGACCTTGGTCCCGGTCAGGCCCAGGTCTTCCCGGAGCGTATGGGCGAGGGTGTGGCCGGGGCTCACCAGACCCGGCCCATCCCCTACCGTGAGGACGTGCGTTCGTCCATTCACCGTGAGGTTTATACGGCCCGTCTTTGCAGCACCGCTGTCGCTTTTTCGTTTTTGCGGTTTCCTTGCCATGCCTCGCCTCTCCTTATCTGTTAATGAATGAAGGACGCCTGCCTCAGCGGCCTTCCATATGTGCGCCCAGCTCCCGCGAGAGCGCCTTGCCCGCCTCCACCACCGACGGGGCCAGCTTGTGGACACGTCCCGGTGAGAACAGGACGAATATCTCTATAAAGCCGACAGGAGCCCCCCTCGGACCGAACACCGGCGCCGCGATCACATGCATGCCGGGGGCTACTTCGCCGGGGTCTATTGCGACGCCATCCCGGCGGCAATCTTCAAGCTCCCTGCGGAGTTGCGCCACCCGCACCTTGCCGGTCCTGCTCTGGAAATAAAGGTGTTTTTCTTTCAGTAGCCCGGCCAGCTCGGCCTCCGACATGAGAGCGGCCATCATCTTGCCGTGCGCGCCGTAGGTAGCCGGAAGGCGCTGGCCGATGCGCATCGCTATGCTGAAATCGTCCTCTGCCTCGTGCTTGGCTGCCACGAATACGTTCGACCCGTCGATCAGCCAAAGCACGGCCGTGGAGCGCGTATTCCGCGAGAGGTCCCGCAGGATGGGCTCCGCGAGCCGGGCAGGGCTGAGGAGGTCCATGACCCTGCGTGAGAGGAAGACCAGGCCCGGGCCGAGCATATAGCCCTTCCCGTCGCTGTTCTTACGCACGAGCCCCGATTCCCGCAAGGTCTCCAGGATGGAGAAGGCCTTGCTCTTGTGTATGCCTACCTTCGTGTGGATGTCGGTAAGGCTCATGTAGGTAGACCTGGCATCGGCCAGACAGAAGAGCACGCGCGACGCCTGCTCTACGGCCGGGGACATAGGTTTCTCTTTAAGGTCTTTTACGCCCTTGCCGTTCTTTGGTTTTTTCGACGACTTAGAACCGAGGTCCGCCATACAGAACTTTATATCGGATTGCGAAGGCCCAGTCAAGGGAAAAAGGTGGCCTTCGGAAACCGGTCTCTTTTACAGGCGAGGGCCGGGATGATAGAATGAAGGCAGACCGTAATGACGCGATAATGGAGGACCGTTTATGAAAATAGTAGCGTTTAACGGCAGCCCGAGGAAGGACGGAAACACGACCATGCTGATCGGCCGGCTCCTTGAAGCGGTCGGGCAGGAGGGGATCGAGACGGAGCTGGTGCAGCTCTCCGAGAAACCGATACGCGGATGCATCGCCTGTTACAAGTGTTTCGAGAAGCTGGACGGGCGGTGCGCCGTAAAAAACGATGCGGCCAACGAGTACATCGAGAAGATCATGGGGGCACAAGGGCTGGTCCTTGGCTCTCCCTCCTATTTTCAGGACGTGACCGCCGAGATGAAGGCATTTATCGACCGCGTCGGCTTTGTCGGCCTGGCGAACGGCAAGATGTACAAGAACAAGGTAGGTGCGTCGCTCGCCTGTTTCCGGCGCTCGGGCGCCGTGCATACCATCGAGACGATGAACCATCTGTTCCTCAGCAATGATTTGGTCATCGCCGGACGGGTCCTCGGCCTGGGCAAGGAGAAAGGCGAGGTTGCGGCAGACGAGGAGGGCATGGAGCTGGCAGCCGTCCTCGGCCGGAGGATGGCCTGGATCGTGAAGCGGCTGCATGGATAGCCTGTCCCCGCGCCCTGACCGGTTGACATGTCGGGACATCGTGTCGATTATGATTCAGGAGGTAGCATCATGAGCTTCATAGAGGACATTTTTAAGGGCAATCTGGGGACGAGCCTGGCCATAGGCCTCGGCACAGTTATCCTCGGCCCCGTAATCATCCCAGCCATAGGCGGGATCGTTAAGCCGGTCGTAAAGGCAGCGGTCAAGGGCGGGATCCTGTTGTATGATGCGGGGAAAAAGGGCGTGGCGGGGGCGGGGGAGTCGCTTTCGGACCTCGTCGCCGAGGCCAGGAGCGAGGTTGAGAGCAGCCGGAGGCCCATCGAGGAGAAGACGCCGGGCCATCCCGCAGGGACGCCGCACGAAGTGTAGCACAGCCGGGAAGTAAAAAAGCCCCTCTCATCGGATGAGAGGGGCTTTTTGGGATTTTCTATCCCAGCCGCCCTCTTGTCTGCAGCTTGTGCCTCGAAGAGGCCGCCTCGGTTACTCGATTATGGCGAGGACCGCATCGGCGTCAACTTCCTGCCCGGGCGACACGAGTATCTCTTTTATTACGCCGGCCGTCGGGGCCACGATCGGCATCTCCATCTTCATGGCCTCCAGGCTGGCGATCTGATCGTCTTCCGCTACCTTGTCGCCCACTTTAACCTGCAAGCTCACTATTTTTCCTACCATCGGGACAGTTACTTCCGTAGCCATCTTTCCCTCCTTAGCTTTTTCTGTATCCCAAAGCGAATTGGGCGATGATCATTTTCTGGACGTTTGACGTTCCTTCGACTATCTGGTAGGACTTTGCGTCCCTCAGAAATCTTTCGACAGGGTACTCGGAGGAGAACCCGTAGGAGCCGAATATCTTGACCGCTTCCGATGCGCAGAGGTTGGCCGATTCCGCCGCGTAGTACTTGGCCATCGACGTCTCGAGCGTGTTGTTCATTCCAAGGTCCTTCTGCCATGCCGCCTTATAGACGAGGAGCTTCGCTGCCTCATGCTCGACCGTACATCCTGGCGATCATGTTCCTGGACCATCTGGAACTGGCCTATAGGCTGGCCGAACTGCTCTCTTTCATTAGCGTACTTGCATGCTTCCTCGATGCAACTCTGGGAGACGCCCAAGGCGCGCGCAGCCGAGCTGAGCCGCGTGAAGTTGAGCATGGTCATGCATATCTGGAATCCCTGGCCGAGCTTGCCGACGAGGGCCGTCTTGGGGATTTTGGCCTCTTCGAAGAAGAGCTCACCGGTGGGAGCGCAGTGGAGGCCGAGCTTCGTGGTGATTGCCCGCTGAGTGATGCCCGGGGTGTTGAAGTCGATAAAAAAGGCGGACATGCCCTTGTGCTTGGCGGCCTTGTCCGTCATTGCGTAAACAACGCCGCAGCCGCAGTAAGGAACGCCCGATATCCAGGTCTTCGAGCCGTTCAGGACCCAGCCGCCGTCCACTTCCGTCGCGGTCGTCCTCATGCTCGCCACGTCCGACCCGGAGTTAGGCTCGGTGATGGCGAAGCAGCCGCCGCTCGTCCCGGCGATGAGGCCCGGCAGGAACTGCTCTTTCTGCTCTTCATTCGCGAACTTTAGCAATACGTTCTGGGGACCGTTCATCTGAAGGTTGAAGGGAAGACCCCAGGACGGGCTGACCCTGGCAAATTCAGTAGCCATAAGGGTGGCAGCCAGGTGGCCCTGCTCCAGCCCGAGTCCTCCGAACTTCTCAGGCGCCAGGCAGGCGAACATTCCCTGGGACCCCATTTTCTTCAGCAGCTCGGGGCGGTATTTGTGCTCCTTCTCATCTTCCTCCATGGTGGGCTTGACATTCTTGACCGCAAAATCATAAGCCATTTTGCGCATTGATTCCAGTTCATCGGACCATTTGAAATCCATAGATTTCCCCTCTCCTTTGGGATGAATGTGAAATAAAGAGCAAAACGTATCTTAGCAAACGGAATTTTTGATGTCAAGCTAATTCTCCCCGATAGAAACGTCCGATTGTATGCGAAAGCACTACGGGTCAAATGGCCTGAAAATACGCCTACGGATGGGCAGTCGATTGCCCGGCTCGGCCCCATCATGAGGCCCTGTCGGGCCTTGGCCCCCTTACGCGCTGTCCTTTCCGGACATATAGAGGGCAAGGGCCCGCCTCTGCGACGGGAAGGCAAGCTCCGGCGGGCTGTCCGGAGAAAAATAGCCTGTATCGCAGGCATCGTCGCCCGCTGCCTCCATTCCCCCTGTCTTTTCGGCAAGATACGTGGCAACAATGACTTCCCCGTACGTCCCCGTGGCGTCGGAGCTTACGTCGAAGAGGCGGATGATCCTGCCTTCGATGCCTGCCTCTTCCTTAAGCTCCCTCAATGCCGCTTCTTCAACCGTCTCACCGCATTCTAAAAAACCTATAGGGAAGCACCATGTGTCCTTTGCCGGCTCCATGGCCCTCTTTACCATAAGCAACTCGCCCTTTTCGTTCGCGACTATCACGGAAACGACGGGCAGGGGGTTTTCGTAGTAGATATGGCCGCAGGCAGGACATACCTGTCGCATCATGCCTTCTACCTGCCTCTCCTCCAGCTTGCCCGCGCAGAAGTTACAGAATATTTTCTTCTTTGTCACGCCGCCTCCTAAGCTACCCTAGTATAGACCACCTGCCGGGTCGACGGGAAGCGTTTTTAAGGAGCCCTTTAAGCTCTCTTCGGTCTGTGGTATATAGAGACGATGATGACGTGGAAGCACTCGACGTTACCTTTGGTCTTGCTCATGTTATCCCTGGTGCTTTTCGGATGTACCACAGCAGGGTCGCCCCGCCGGTCGCTCGACGAGCTGAGGAGCGCCTTGCTTGCGCATGACGCGGAGCTGGCGATGCAGTATATCGACGTAGACAGCGTGGTCGATTGCATGGCGAGGGACATCTTCGACAGGTACGAAAAGAAGGCGGACAATCCTATGGCCCTGGCGGGGGTCGTACTGGGAAGGCAGGCAGCGGCCATCGTCATGCCGGCTATCAAGGAAGCCATCAGGAGGGAGTTGAAGGAGGCAATCGCCTCTTCCGGTGAATCGGGCTATTTTCATGACATCAGGCGGGCGAGCGTCTGGTACCTCAACATCGAGGTCACCGGGGAAACAGCCATGGTGAAGCCGAAGGGCAAGTCCGACATCGCCTTCAGGATGGCGAGAACGAAGGAAGGCCGCTGGCGGATCGTCGAGATCGTAAAGAAGCCGCTTTAAATCGTTGCAGTCGTTCGGGCGGCGTCATATCATTAGGAACGACGCAAGTCATACCCTGAAGGAGGCTCATAATGCTCATAGGCGAGATTGAAAGGGGAGAGACAGAGGTGCTCCGCGTCAGCATGGAGGAGTACAAGGGGCGGAAATATCTCGACATAAGGATCTATTTCGCGGACGACGCGGGCGAGTGGAAGCCGACCAAGAAAGGCGTTACCGTCCAGACCGACCGGATCGCCGATTTCATTGAGTTGATAAATAAGGCCTTAAAGGCGGTATAGAGAACGAATAACTGCGAAAAGGGGGCGGCTTGGAAGAGAGTTGTCCGTTCTGCCTGATAGCCGCTGGAAAAAAAGAGGCGGACATCGTTTACGCGGATGAGACCCTTCTGGCGTTCAAAGACATCCATCCCCACGCCCCCGTGCACGTGCTGATTGTCCCGAAAAAGCATATACGGAGCGTCAACGACCTTACGCCTGCGGACCGGGACATCGTGGCGGCGATGTTCATGAAAGCGCCCGAGATAGCTGAAGAAATGGGTGTTGCAAGGTCGGGATACAGGCTCGCCATCAACGTGGAGAGAGGGGCCGGCCAGATCATTTTCCACCTCCATCTTCATCTTACCGGCGGCTGGCGATAAGTCCGCATCAGGGTTGCGCTTTCGGGCCGGCCGGCCCTCAGGTCCCATTATTAGTTTATTGAAATAATTGAAGTAACATGTTATTATTTTACGTTGAAAAGTGGGTTTACCCCGCTTTTTTAGTTTTGGGACATGGAAGGCACCCCGCAGGAGATCATCGAGAGGGTAAGCCGCGCCGTTGAGCCGATCCTTCGGGAATCAGCGCTCGAGCTTGTCGATATTGACTTTCAGCCATCCGGCAAACGGTGGCTTTTGAGAATCTTTATAGACAAGGAAGGCGGGGTTGTCATAGCGGACTGCGCACATGTCAGCAGGGAGCTCGACAGGCTCCTCGATGTAGAGAACGTTATCGACCACCCGTACGTCCTTGAAGTTTCTTCGCCCGGCCTTACGAGGCAATTGAAGAAAAGGGCCGACTTCGCGAGATATGCGGGCAAGAGGTGCCGGATCGTAACGAGATCGGCTATCGCCGGAAGGAACGAGTTCGCGGGCGAGATCGCGCGTGTGGGCGAGGACGAGGTCGAAGTGCAGGAAGAGGGGGAGACGTACACGATCCCTCTCGAAGTCATAAAGAAGGCAAATCTAGAATTTGAGCTATAAGGGGAGCGATATGTATTTTGACTTGAATTACGTCATAGAGCAGGTGGGGAAAGAAAAAGGGATCCCGAAGGAGATCATCATAGAGACGCTCGAAGAAGCTGTCCTTTCGGCATCCAAGAAGAAATTCGGAAACCACCTTGACCTCGAGGCCAAGTATAACGCCGAGGTCGGAGAGATAGAGATCTTCCGGTTCAAGACGGTCGTCGAAGACGTGGAAGACGACGACATGGAGATATCCGCCGAGGACGCGAAAGAGCATGACCCCGAGTGCATCATAGGCGACAGCATCGGCATAAAGATGGACACCTCGACGCTCGGCCGGATCGCGGCCCAGACGGCCAAACAGGTCATCATGCAGAAGGTGCGGAACGCCGAGAGCGACGTCATCTACAACGAGTACAAGGACAAGAAGAGCGAGATCGTCACCGGCGTGATCCAGAGGGTCGAGAAGAGCCACTACGTGGTCAACCTCGGCAAGACGGAGGCCATACTTTCCGTTCAAAGAAGTGATACCTACCGAAGTATTCAAGCGGAGGGACAGGGTGAAGGGGTACATCCTCGACGTGGAGAAGACCCAGAGGGGCTGCACCATCCTTCTGTCGAGGAGCCACCCCGGCTTCCTCGTCAAGCTCTTCGAGATAGAAGTGCCGGAGATACAGCAGGGCATCATAAAGGTCGTGGGCGCCGCGCGCGAGCCGGGCGAGAGGGCGAAGATAGCCGTCTACAGCCAGGACCCGAGCATCGACCCTATAGGCGCCTGCGTGGGCGTGAAGGGATCGAGGGTCCAGGCGGTCGTGCAGGAGCTGAAAGGCGAGAAGATAGACATCATCCCCTGGAGCAAGGACGCGGCCAAGTTCGTCTGCAACGCCCTTGCCCCGGCAAGGGTCTCGAAGGTCTACATCAACGAGGACGAGCACTCGATGGAGATCATCGTCCACGACGACCAGCTTTCCCTGGCAATAGGAAAGAAAGGGCCAGAACGTGAGGCTCGCTTCCCGGCTCACGGGCTGGAAGACGGACATAAAGAGCGAAACGGAGGTCGAGAAGACGTCACGCAAGGTCATCGACGAACTGACCAACCGACTGCAGGTCAACGAGATCCTCGCCCGCATACTCTTCGACGAGTATCTGAGAGACATGAGCGATATCGTGCGGCTCACGCCGAAGAGCTGAACAAGATCACCAGCATCTCGATCGAGGACTGCGCCAGGATCATCGAGAATGCCAAAAAGGCCATCATCGACATAGAGACGGAAAAGACACGTGCCGCAGAGGCACAAAGTGTCGAGAGAGAGCGCAGAGGCGCCAATTGCCGGAGAAGAGAGCGCAGAGGCGGCCAGGCCGGAGAGCGCGGGATGCGGCTGAAGCGCCGCAGCCGCCGGAGAAGGCCGCCGAGGAGCGCAAGCAGCAGATGCAGGGAAGATGGGCCGGCAAGCCGCATAGAAGGTGCGTTCGGGAAGGATGTTGCGGGCCTTATGCGGCGTAGAACAAGGGAGGTCTGAAGAATGGCGAAAATCAAGATAACGACCCTGACCGATAAGATCAAGGACGAAGAGATCTTATCGAGGCTGAAAGGCATAGGGGTAAAGATAAAGGACAAGGAAAAGAGAACGGAAGAACAGGCAGCCGAGAAAAAGACGTCTACCGCCTCCGGAGAGACTGTCATAGAAAAAAGGGTAGCCTCCACTGTTATAAGAAGAAGGGTCCAGGCCCCGCCCGCCGAGAAGAAAGAAGCTGTAAAAGAACCCGAGCCCGAAGCCGGGAAGCTGCGCAGGCCAGGAAGGAAGGGCAGACTGCCGCTAAGGCTGCGCCGGAGCAAAGGCGCCGAAGAGCCGGTCGTCGAGCTGGTCAGGCAGGAGAAGCCGAAGAAAGCCGCAGGCCGCCCGAAGATAGAGATGATAGAGCGCGTCGATGAGGCGCACAAGGCGGAAGGCGAAGAGGAGAACGCGGAAGCGGCCGGGGAGGCAGCGGGCCCGCAGGCGGAGAGGCGTCGGGGCAGTCGAAGAGGCGGCGAAGACCGACGGCCGACGGCATAGCCGAAGAGAAGAAACAGGAGATCACACGGGCGCTTGAGGAAGTTTACAAGCAGGACCTCACAAGGAATTTGTCCTCGTCGAAGACGAGGAGACCGAGGAGGAACGGAAAAAGAAGAAGGCCGAGCGCCTCGCCAAGAAGATAGAAGAAGAGGAGATCGAAGAAGCGAAGCTGAAGGGCAAGGGCCCCTGGAAAGCGGAAGGTCGTCATAAAAGAAGAAGACCTCTACGCGTTCCGCAGGCAGAAGGGCAAGATGCTGCCCTTCAGGAAGGACAGGGGCGGCAGAAGGGAAGACAGGACCGAGGAAGAGAAGAAGGCCGAAGTCGAGGCCGGCGCGGAAGGTCGTCAAGATCGCCGAGCAGATCCAGGTGGGCGAGCTTGCAAAAAAGCTTTCCCTCAAGGCTTCCGAGGTTATAGCGAAGCTCCTCCGTCTCGGCATCATCAGCAACGTCAACCAGACGATAGACTACGAAACGGCACAGTCTCGTGGCCGTCGACGCCGGCTTCGACGTAGAGCGGATCATGTCCGTCGAAGAAGAGTTCATGACGCGGGAAGACGAGCAGCAGAGGGCGGAAGACGTAAAAGACCTGAAGCCCAGGTCCCCGGTCGTCACGATCATGGGCCACGTCGACCACGGAAAGACGCTGCTTCTCGATACTATAAGGAATACGAACGTCGCGGAGCACGAAGCGGGCGGCATCACCCAGCACATCGGCGCCTACGTCGCCAAGGTGGACAAGAAAGAGATCACCTTTGTCGATACGCCGGGCCACGAGGCGTTTACCGCCATGAGGGCGAGGGGTGCGCTGGTCACCGATATCGTAGTCCTCGTCGTGGCTGCCGATGACGGCGTCATGCCGCAGACGAGGGAGGCCATAGACCACGCCAAGGCGGCGGGCGTGCCGATTATCGTGGCCGTCAACAAGATCGACAAGGCGAACGCGAACCCCGACAAGGTCATGAAGGAGCTGACGGAGCTGGGCCTCCAGCCGGAAGAGTGGGGCGGCACGACGCTGGCTGCCAAGATATCGGCGAAAAAGAAGACCGGCATACAGGAGCTTCTGGAGCTTATCATCCTCCAGGCGGAGCTTCTGGAGACTGAAAGCGAACCCGGATAAGCTGGCCAAGGGCATCATCATCGAGTCGGGCCTCGACAAGGGGCACGGCCCGTTCGGGACGGTCATCATCCAGGAAGGCACGCTGAAGATACAGGACCCCTTCGTCGCGGGGACCGCGTTCGGCAGGGTCAGGGCCCTGATAGACGACAAGGGCAAGAGGATACAGAAGGCGCCGCCCTCCACCCCCGTGATGGTCGTCGGCTTCTCCGACGTGCCGAGGGCGGGCGACCCGTTCGTCGCTACCACGGAGGAGCGGTACGCCAGGGAGGTCTCGCGCTTCAGGCAGGAGAAGATGAGGGAGCAGGAGCAGGTCAAGAGCGCCCGCATCACCCTGGACGAGCTTTACTCGAAGATGGGCGAAACCGCCAAGCTGACGCTGAACGTAGTCCTGAAGGGCGACGCGAGGGGGACCCTCGACGCCATAGGCGAGGCGCTCAAGAAGCTCTCCACCGAGGCCGTGGAGATAAACGTTATCCACAGCGGCGTAGGCGCCATCACGGAGACGGACGTCAACCTCGCCATGGCGTCGGGCGCCGTCATCATCGGCTTCAACGTGAAGCCTATGGCCAAGACCCAGGCGCTGGCCGACCAGGAAAAAGTCGACATAAGGACTTATTCCGTCATCTATGACATGATCGACGACGTGAGGAAGGCCATGGAAGGCCTCCTTGCCCCGCGCATCGTGGAGGTGAAGATAGGAGCGGTCGAGGTGAGAAAGACTTTTGCCGTCTCGAAGATAGGCACGATAGCGGGCTGCTACGTCACGGAAGGCAAGGTCACCGAGGACTGCGACGGCCAAGGTGGTAAGGGGCGAGCGAGACGCTTTTCTCCGGCAAGCTAGCATCCCTGAAGCGTTTCAAGGACGACGTCAGGGAGGTGACGGCCGGCTACGAGTGCGGCATCTCGGTCGAGGGCTTCAACGACATACAGGAAGGCGACAGGATTGAATTCTACGTCGAGGAAGAGGAGAAGCGGACGCTTTAGTGCAAAATGGTGGTAGGTGTCTCGCAGGCTTGAGATTTTCCTGCCGGAGAACCACTCGTTAAAAGAAAAGAGGCAGGCCATAAAAAGGATCGTCGAGAGGACCAGAGCGAAGTTCAATATATCGATCATGGAAGCAGACCAGACGAACCTGTGGCAGAAAGCGACGGTCGGCTTCGCCGTTGTCGGCGTAAAGCAGGACCATGTCGCCTCGACGATAGAGAGCATCTCGCGGTATATCGAATCGATGTATATAGGTAAGGTGATCGGGTCGAAGACGGAGATCATGGTGATAGGAGATGAAGTATAGACGCTTCCGCCTGCAGGACCAGATCCGCGAAGAAATCTCGTCGATCATCCAGCAGGAGATCAAGGACCCCGGCATCGGCTTTATCACGATCCTGGAAGTGCGGATGACCGAAGACCTGAAATACGCCAAGGTGCACTACTCCGTCTACGGCAGCGAAGAGGAGAAGACGAAGACGGTCGAGGCGCTCAAACGCGCAAGGGGCTATATCAAGCACGTCCTGGGCGACAGGATCAAGCTCAGAATCACGCCGGACCTCACCTTTGTGCTCGACACGGGGCAGGAACCGGGCGGACCGTATCGACGAGCTTCTGAAGAAGGTGGAGGAATCAGGGAAGGTGGAAGGTGTTCGGGAGGATTAAGGAGACGATCGACAAGGGGGCAACGTTCCTTGTGACGACGCACGCCGACCCGGACGGTGACGCCATAGGCTCGGCCTTTGCCGTTTGCTTTGCGCTCACCGGCATGGGCAAGGAGGCGGCCGTTTACCTCAAGGACCCCGTCCCTTACCGGTATGCATTCCTTCCGAGGCCGCCGACGGTCCTCCACAAGATGCCGGAGAAGGATTACGACGCAGTTTTTGTCGTCGATTGCGGGAACCTCGACAGGGTAGGCGACGGCCGGGAGGTTATCGCGCATAAGGGCCTTTTGATCAACATAGACCATCACGAGGCCAACGAGGCGTTCGGGCAGATAAATATCGTAGACGAGCGCGCCTCTTCGGCTGCGGAGCTACTCTACTTGATATTTAAGTCCACGGGCGTCCCATTGACGTATGAGATTGCGGCGAACATCTATACGGCTATTCTGACCGACACCGGCTCCTTCTGTTACGAAAGCACCACAAAGCGCGCTTTCTCCATCTGCGAGGAGATGACGGACCTGGGCGTAAGGCCCGCCTACGTTGCCTCTGCGGTATACGAGAGCCATCCGAAGGAGCGCTACAATCTGCTCTGTCTGGTCCTCGCGACTATGGAGACGCACCGGGAGGACAAGGTGGCAACCGCGTATGTCAGCCAGGAGATGTTCTCGCGAGACGGCCACAAACCGCGAGCACTCGGAGGGGTTCGTCGAGTTCCTCAAGGAAATCGGGAGCGTAGAGGTCGCCTGCCTCATCCGCGAGCTGGAAGAGGACAGATACAAGGTAAGCATAAGGTCGAAAGGCGCAGTCGATGTGGCATCCGTGGCGCGCTCCTTCGGAGGAGGCGGCCATCGCAACGCGGCGGGCTGCGTAATAGAAGGACGGATAGATTCGATAAAGAACCGTTTGGTAGGGGCATTTACTTTATGATTAACGGCTTTCTGATTTTAGACAAGAGTCCGGGGATGACCTCCTACGACGCTATAAAGAGGCTGAAGCGGCTCCATGCATTCAAGAAGATAGGCTATATCGGCACCCTCGACAGGAACGCCACCGGCATACTCCCGGTCGCGATGGACGAAGGGGTGAAGCTGATCCCTTTTCTGGAGAACGGCGAGAAACGGTATGTTGCCAAGTTCGTCCTCGGCATAACGACGGACACGTTCGACATGGAAGGGACCGTCCTGTCCGATACGCAGCCGCCCGCATTCGAGCGCGAAGTGGTCGAGGAAGCGCTTAGCCGCTTCAAGGGCAGGATCACCCAGAAAATCCCGGTCTATTCCTCGAAGAAGGTGGAGGGAAAGCCGCTTTACAAATGGGTCCGGCAGGGCCTCGCCGATCGACCCCCCGAACAAGGAGGTCGAGGTATACGGCATAACCTTTCTTGATTACGTCCATCCTTACGTGGACGCGGAGATAAGCTGTTCGAAGGGTACGTATATCAGGGTGATCGCCCAGGACCTAGGGGCGTCCTTAGGTTGCGGCGCAGCACTCCACACGCTGAAGCGGACGCGGCACGGGGAGTTCGACATCAGCCGCTGCGTGTCCCTCGACTCTTTGAAGGCGAAGCAGGATATAGTAAAATACATGATCCCGCTGGAGGAAGTCATGCAGGCGGTCAGGGGGGTCGCTATTGAGCCGGTGCTTGAAAAGTTCCTGAAAAACGGCATGCCCGTACCGCTTTTGAGCGGCTCCAGGGATTGGAAGCAGGGAGAGCTGGCAAGGATAATGAACAGGGATGGGGCGCTCCTGGGCATCGGCTGCGTCGATACGGATTCCAAAAGCATAAGGATGAAACGATTAATAAATAGTTAAGGAGGCAGGAGCAATGGCGTTAGACACGTCACAGAAGCAAGGCATCATTGAGGCATTCAAGGTTCACGAAGGTGATACCGGCTCGCCGGAAGTCCAGGTGGCCCTTTTGACCGAGCGCATAAAAATGCTCACGGAGCATTTCAAAAAGTTCTCGAAGGACCACAACTCGCGGAGGGGCCTCCTGATACTTGTCGGCGCCAGGAGAAGGCTCCTCGGCTACCTGAAAGAGAAGAACGTCGAAAGGTACAAGAAGCTCATCGAAAGACTGGGCTTGAGAAAATAACAGGAAAAAGAGAAGGTATATAAAATGGGAGAATCGATTACTATTGATTTCTGCGGCAGACCGCTCACAATCAGCACGGGGTCACTCGCGAAACAGGCGGACGGGAGCGTATTAATCCGGTACGGCGATACCGTAGTCCTGGTAACGGCGGTGGGGGAAAAAGAAGAGGCGACTACCGACTTTATGCCGCTCACCGTCAACTACCAGGAGATGTCATATGCGGCGGGCAAGTTCCCGGGCGGCTTTTTCAAGCGCGAAGGGCGTCCCTCCGAAAGGGAAGTGCTCACCTCCCGGCTCATCGACAGGCCGCTCCGCCCCTCGTTCGCGAAGGGTTACCACCGCGAGACCCAGATCATTGCGACGGTGCTCTCTGCGGACCAGGAGAACGACCCGGCCGTGCTCGGCATGATCGGCGCTTCCGCCGCCCTTACGCTTTCCCCTATCCCCTTTCTCGGCCCGCTGGCCGCTGTGGTGGTGGGAAGGAAGGACGGCCAGTTCGTCATCAACCCGACGAACACCGAGGATAGCGATCTCAACATCGTTGTCGCAGGCTCGAAAGACGCGATCATGATGGTCGAGGGCGAGGCGGGCTTCATAGAGGGCGAGGCGCTTATCGAGGCGATCGACCTCGCGCATAAGACGATGATGCCCGTCATAGAGATGCAGGAACAGCTCGCAGCGAAGGTAGGCAAGGCCAAATGGGCCGTTAAGCCGCCGGAGATCCCCGAGGAGCCTAAAAGCGAGATCCGCGCGGCCATGGAGCAGGACCTGCTCGCCGCCTTTGCCATAAAGCCGAAGCTGGAGCGGGTCTGAAAGTGAAGGAAGTTACTGACGCCCGCCTTCAGGCCTACCCGAACGTAGACGAGAAGATCGTGCGCAAGGCCATCGACGAGATCGTCAAGGAGACGATGAGGAACCAGCTCGTGGCTACGGGCAAGAGAATCGACGGGCGGGCGCCCGACGACATCAGGCCGATTTCGTGCGAGGTCTCGGCCCTTCCGAGGACCCACGGCTCCGCCGTATTCACCAGGGGCGAGACGCAGGCCCTGGCGGTCACGACTTTCGGGACGTCGGACGACGAGCAGAAGGTTGAATCGATCCACGTAGGAGAGAGCTACAAGTCCTTCATGCTCCATTACAACTTCCCGCCTTTCAGCGTAGGGGAGGTCAGTTTCCTGAGGGCGCCGTCGAGACGCGAGATAGGCCACGGCCACCTGGCCGAGCGGGCGCTTTCGCAGATACTTCCACCCAAGGACGATTTCCCGTACACGATACGCATAGTGTCGGAAATCCTCGAATCGAACGGCTCGTCCTCGATGGCCTCGGTCTGCGCCGGGTGCCTGTCTCTGATGGACGCAGGCGTACCGGTCAAGGAGCCGGTCGCGGGTATCGCGATGGGGCTTCTTTTGAAGGACGGCAATGACGTGATCCTTACCGATATCTTAGGCGACGAGGATGCCCTCGGCGACATGGACTTCAAGGTCGCAGGCAGCAGGCGCGGCATCACCGCAGTCCAGATGGACATAAAGGTAAAGGGAATCACAAAGGAAATAATGAGCAGGGCAGTGCGGCTCGCGCAGAACGGCATCGGCCGCATCCTCGACGTCATGGCGCAGACGCTGGAGAAACCGAGAGAAATAATGTCGCCCTATGCACCGCGCATCTGGACGCTGAAGATCAGGCCCGAGAAGATACGGGAGGTCATAGGCCCGGGCGGAAAGGTCATAAAAGGCATCGTCGAGCAGACAGGGGTCAAGATCGACATAGAGGACTCCGGGATCGTGAGGATCGTCTCCTCCGACGAAGCTTCGGCCGCGAAGGCGATCGAGATCGTAAAAGGCATCACGAGGGAAGTCGAAGTGGGCACCGTCTACACGGGTATCGTGAGGAGGGTAGTCGATTTCGGGGCGATAGTCGAGATACTGCCCGGCGTTGACGGCCTCGTCCATGTCAGCCAGCTTTCCGACACGTACGTGAAGAAGGTCTCCGACATAGTGAAGGAGGGCGACGAGCTGACGGTCAAGGTGATCGAGGTCGAGCAGAATGGAAGGATAAGGCTTTCCAGGAAGGCCGCCATGAAAGAGACACCGGGAAAGACCGAATAAATGTACCGTAAAACGGTGCTCGACAACGGCATCCGTGTAGTTACCGAGAGTCTTCCTTATTTCCCGACGGTCTCCTTCGGCGTCTGGTGGAAGACAGGGAGCAGGCACGAGAACAGGGAGAATAACGGCATCTCCCATTTCATCGAGCATATGCTCTTCAAGGGGACGGAGAAGCGGACTGCCCGCGACATAGCGAGGGAGATCGACGCCGTAGGGGGCGTCCTGAACGCCTTCACGGGCAAGGAATATACGTGTCTTTACGCGCGCGTGCTGCGACAGGACATGGACCTTGCCCTCGACCTTCTCGCCGACATGTGCAACCACTCTACCTTCGAAGAAGAAGACATTCAGAGGGAAAAACACGTAATTATTCAGGAGATCAAGATGATCGAAGACAACCCCGAAGAGTGGGTCTTCGATCTTTTTGCGGCCGATTACTATAAAGGCGATCCCATAGGGCTGCCCGTCCTCGGGAACGAGGAGACGGTCGAGCGCATCGACAGGGACCGGCTGCTCGGCCACTACGCGACGCACCATTCGGGACCGAACATGATAATCACCTGCGTCGGCAGGATAGACCACGACGCGCTCGTCCGCAAGGTCGAGAAGCTCTTTTCCGGCATGCCCGGCGGAGAGGCGCTGCCGATAGCGGCCAGTCCGCCCCGGAGCTATCCGGACGTCTACGTGTACGAGAAAGACCTGGAGCATATTTACCTTTGCCTAGGCACGGACGCAGTCAGCCAGACGGACACGCGGCGGTACGCCCTTTACGCGCTCAACGCCATAGTCGGCGGCAGCATGAGCTCGCACCTTTTCCAGGAGGTCAGGGAGAAGCGCGGCCTCGTCTACAACATATTCTCCTTCGTCAACTGTTATCAGAACGCGGGCAATTTCGGCATATCCACGTCCAGCCCGGCCGACTCGCTCGAAGAGGTGATCGCCATTATCAGGGACGAGGCGGCAAGCCTTAAGCGGCAGGGCGTTACCCCCGCGGACCTCGCCTTCTCGAAGGAGCACATCAAAGGCACCTTCTTCCTCTCCCTTGAAGGTTCCGAGGCCCGCATGGAGCGGCTGGCCAGGAACGAGATTTACTTCGACCGCTACATTCCCCTGAAGGAGACGATGAGGAAGATAGACGGCGTGCACGCGACGCAGATCGACGAGATAAGCAACCTCATCTTCGGCGAGCCGGGAAGCATGGCGCTGGCGGTGCTCGGCAAAGTGGACCGGAGCGCCATCGAGCGGCTATGGAAGAGCTGAAGGTCTTTGTTACACGAAAGGCGGGATCGGTGCTCCCCGGCTATGCTACGCACGCTTCTTCCGGAATGGACCTCGTTGCAAATATCGAAGCGCCGGTTACCATCGCCCCCCTAGGCCGTGCCCTGGTGCCGACGGGACTGTCGGTCGCCATCCCCGAAGGCTTTGAAGCCGAGATAAGGCCAAGGAGCGGCCTTGCCGTCCAATTCGGGGTTACTGTCCTCAATACGCCCGGGACCATAGACGCCGACTACAGGGGCGAAATCAAGGTGATACTCATTAACCTCGGCGATGCCCCCTTCGAGGTCAAAGGCGGGGACAGGATCGCCCAGATGGTCTTCAAAAGTACGGTCAGGGTCTCATGGCAGGAGACGGAGCGGCTGCCCGAGAGCGGAAGGGGGGAAGGGGGCTTCGGCTCGACGGGGAGGCGATGAACCACTACCTGGAGCTTGACGCCTTCATGACCCACCTGAAAACGGAGGCTGGGGCGTCCGTCCATACGGTCGAAGCGTATAACCGCGACATCCTCAATTATATAATTTACCTCGAAGAATCGAAGAGCGACCTGGAGACTGTCTCCTTCGACGCCTACCTCGGCCGCATGCGTAAAGACGGCAGGTCGCCGCGCTCCATCGCGAGGGCCGTCTCGGCGATAAGAGGATTTTACAGGTTCCTCCTGACTGACCGCAAGATTACGGTCAACCCGCTCGCGGAAGTCGAGACCCCGAAGTTCAAGCCGCCTATCCCCAGGGTCCTGAGCACAGAAGAAATGTCACGTCTTTTGAAGCTGCCCGAAGACCAGAAGGCGGCCCTGCGCGACGCGGCCGTCCTGGAGCTGCTTTACGCAACAGGGCTTCGCGTCTCGGAGCTGGTCTCACTAAAGAAGAGCGACGTAAATCTCGACGCGGGCTACATCATCGCCCTCGGCAAGCGCTCGAAAGAGCGGATAGTCCCCATCGGCAGCTATGCACGGGAAGTCATTAAGATGTACCTGGCCGAGATGAAGCCGAAAGGGCCCTGCCTCTTCCCGAACCGCAGCGGAGCGGCCATGACGCGGCAGGCCGTCTGGAAGCTTCTCAGGAAGTATGGCGTCAAGCTGTCGCAAGGGCCGCTTTATCCCCACATGCTGCGCCACACCTTCGCAACGCACCTGCTCGAAGGCGGTGCGGACCTGCGCTCGGTGCAGCTCCTTTTGGGGCACGAAGATATTTCGACTACGCAGATATATACGCACGTGGACCGGAAAAGGCTGAAAGAGATACACAAGAAACACCACCCGCGCGGGTAGCGCTCTAAAGAAACCTTTTAAGGAACGGTAACGAAGCATGGCCGGGAAGGAAAAAGGCGCCGTCTTATATTTGGCTCTGCTCATCGTCGCGGTCGTCCCGCTTTTTTCCTTCGGTCTTTTTAACCACGGCCTCATGACCCCGGACGAGCCGAGGGTGGCCGAGATAGGAAGGGAGATGGCGGTATCCGGCCGAATCGCCGTGCCGACGCTCGACCGCAGGCCTTTCCTCGAAGAGCCGCCCCTTTACTATGGCGCCCTGGCAGCGGTCTTTAAGGCGCGGGGCATCTCCGACAAGACGGCCAGACTGCCTTCAGCAGTCTTCGGGCTGGGCGGCGTGTTTGCCCTCTTTTTCCTCGGCCGCCTCTTTTTCAGTCCGAGGACGGCCTTCACCTCCGCCTTTATCCTGGCGACGAGCGGCGAATACCTGCGCGCAGCCCATTGGGTCGTTGTAGACAGCGGCCTCGCGTGCTTCATCATCTGGGCCGTGGCTTTCTTCGCAGCCGCATACCTGAGGCCGGACGGGTGGAAACGCCGGCTCTTCTACACCCTCGCGTATCTGTGCTTCACGCTGGCTTTCCTCACAAAAGGCTTTATAGGCATCGTCCTCCCTGCCCTCGCCATCCTCGTTTTTCTCATCTTCGACGGGAACCTGAAAGAGCTTTTCCGCATGCGTCTCTGGCTCGGGGCGCTTATCCTGCTGGCCGCCGTGCTGCCCTGGTTTGCGATGCTCTTCCGGGAAGGGGGCTGGGAGTACCTGCGGATATTCCTGGTCCACAACCACCTCGAAAGGATACTGGGCGGCCAGACGGGCCACAACCAGCCTTTTTACTATTATCTCACCGGGTTCCCGGCGGGTTTTGCGCCCTGGTGCATTTTGATTCTGCCTGTGCTCGCGTGGGCTTTCCGCTCCCGCAAAGAGGGAGATGCGAAAAAAGGGGCGCTCCTTGCCAAATGCTGGTTCATAGCGGGTTTTATCTTACTGAGTGCTGCATCGACCAAGCGGGTACTCTACATGATGCCGCTTTTTGCCCCTACGTCGCTCCTCACCGCCATTTTCATCGAAGAAACACTCACGAAGAGGGCCTTGAGCGGCTTCGAGCGTTTCTTTATATATCTTTTCGGCATCTTTCTTCTCGCCGTGGGCGTGGCGATCACCCCGTTTACTCTTTACGCTTCGAAAAAATACGGATTCGATGTATCCATCTCGCTCATCGGCGCGCTCCTTCTCTTCTCCGTTGCCGCGGTTTTCTTTTCCGGGCGGGCGCTCACCGTCCGTGCTAAAGACATCGGGCGCTTCTGGGCCTTCTCCGGCGTCTCGGTCTTCGCGCTTCTGCTTTTTTTGCTGACCTGTGTTTTTCCGATCATAGACCGGTACAAAAGCTTCGTCCCGTTCTGCAATGTAGTCTCGGCTTCGGTGCCGCCGGGCGTGTCCCTCTATGCATACAAGCCCGACGAGACGCTGCGGGGGGCAATCCCTTTTTACACTGGGCGCTTCCTGCAAGAGGAGCCGGACCTGCTCGCACTGATGCAGTCGATGAACAATGAAAAGGGCGCATTCGTCGTGATCAGGGATACACGCGGCCGGCTTGAGGGGGAACTTCTCGCTGCGGGAAAGTTCGCCGTCGTCTACCGTGACTCCACCGGCCGGCTTGTGCTTTTGAAGGAAATCGACTGACCCCAGGCCTCATACCTCTTTGAGCAGCACGTTTTCGGGCAGCCTTGCCGCAGCCGCCTCCAGCCTTTCCAGAAGGGCAGCCATCCTGTCGCCCCCGTCCCGTCCTTGAGGTGCATCGGGGTCGTCGCCGATGTGCTCGTACGCCTCGACCGGGGCCTGGATGCGCATGCCCTCTGTCGATCTGGCCGGCTGATAGGCCTGCTCTCCGTCCACGTAACGGGCGGTCTTGATAATAAGCCCGGCGCCCATAAGCTCGTACAGGATGTGCCTGGTAAGGTGGATCGGCAGCTTCAGGGCTTGCGAGATCGAGTAAGGCGACAACGGCGGCGCGCCTTCCGCGAACCTTTTCGATATGAGACTGAAGGCCTGCAGAAAGAGCACTTTTTTGGACCAGACGCTCATATCCGAGGCGTGCGGGTGATAGCCGTAAGTCTCCCTGTTCTCGTCGGCTACCGCGATCTCCGCGCCGTACAGGACGATCATCCAGCTCAGCCGGAGCCATATGATGAAGAGGGGCACCGCGGCGAAGCCGCCGTAGATCGCACCATAGCTCGCGACCCCTAACTGGAACTTGATGTAGACGAACTGAATGCTCTGGTAAATGACTGCGGTGAATATGGCGGCGGCGACCGCGGAGCGGACCCGCACCCGGGTGTTGGGAATGATGAGGTAGGTAAGTATCAGCATGCCGCAGATGGAGAGATACGGAAGCGCACCGAGGGCGACGTAAATGACCGGCCCGAAGTCGCCCAGAAGCGGGAACCGGCGGCTTATTACAGCTACCTCGCTCTCCAGGAAGATGGTCGCGCTGCCCGATATGACGATAAGGATCGGCGTGAAGACAATCACCGATAGATAGTCCGTTACCCTCCTTATCATTGTCCTCGATTCCCGGACCTGCCAGATGTCGTTCAGCGTCTGCTCGATGCTGCGCAATATGGAGAGGACGGACCAGAAAAGCGCTACGAAGCCGATCCCTGCGATGAGGCCCCCGCTGGTCTTCGCCAGCATTGTCCTCGAGAAGGAAATAACCTGGCCGATGACTTCCGGCGGCCAGTTCATCCCCTGCGCCATCTGGGCCGTGCGCGCCTCGGCCAGCCTTTCCAGGCCGAACCCCCTCGCTATGCCGAAGGCCATAGCTAAGACGGGCACTATGGCAAAGAGAGAGTAATACGTCAGCAGCGAGGCCCGCGACGAGCAGCCGTCTTTGATAAACCCGTGGAACGCGAAGATAACCACGCGCAGCCAGCGCAGGAAAAAGGCACGGATGGGAGAGTAATCGCCGAGGCGTATCTCGAATATACCGGCCGAAAAGAAATGTGAAATCGCGGATGCCCTCACGGCGCCTCCTGAATGCCCTTCATGTTCCTTTTTCTTCCGTCCAAAGGAACATAAGGCCGGGAAGCCGTGGGGGCAAGCCGTCGGGAGGTACGTTGCAAATGCGGAAGTCCGGGTTATATCGGCCTACGACATCCGTGCGCTACCGCTTTTGAGGAGATACCGGATATCTATCCCATCCCCATTATCGAGACCTCCACGCGCCGGTTCTCCTGCCTGCCCATTTCCGCATCATTGGCGGCTACGGGATACCTCGCGCCGAGACCCTGCGCGGTTATCCGGTCGGGGCTCACCCCTCTCGCTATCAGCGCGTCGCGGACCGCGTTCGCCCTTTCGTCCGACAACACCTGGTTTTCTATGGGATTGCCGACGTTGTCCGTGTGGCCCTCGATCTTAACCTGCTCGTTCGGATTCTGCAGGAGTATGTCGGCCAGCCTGTTCACATCCGACATAGCCGCGGGCGTCAGAGCGGCATGACGCGGCTCGAACATGATGTCGCCCATCGTGAGCGAGATGCCGCCCTGTTGGGTCTGCCTGGCCTTCATGTCTGCCATCTGGGCCTGAAGCTGCTCAACCTGGTTCTGCGCGAGGCTTGCCTGCGCTGCGGCCATCTGGGCTTCTCCCTGTGCCCCGGCTGCTTCTTCCCTTGCCGCCTGCGCCGCTGTTGAGGCCGCCGCAGCTTGCTGTTCCTGTGACTGGAGCAGTATCCGGTCCCTCTTTCCGGCAGCCTGCGCCATCTGCTGCTCCGCCGCCTTCTGGTTGGCCTGGGAGATGGCCTGCTCGGTCTGTCTCTGAGAGATGTAGGCCCAATGTTCCTGTTCCTTGTCGTTGCCTGCCTTCTCGGCCTTTTGCAGCGACTCCTGCGCCGTATGCAGCGTTCCGGGGGCGTTCGAAGTGACGATCGGGTTTGCCGACGCCTGCTGGTATGAAGCGCGGGCGTTATCCAGGGCAGCCGTATGCGTGCTGCACCCGGCGGCCGTCAAAAGGATCGCGGTTATGCACATCAGCCCGGCTACGTATAGGACTCCTTTTCTGCTTTTCATCGTCGTCTCCTTCATCCATGCTGTTGCGGGGGTCAATGCGCACCCGGCGTTATTCTCTCCCCATGGTCGTAGGGGGCGGAGAAATATTGGCCTGAAGGTCGTTTACGCTCTTCTGCATCTCCCGGGCTTCCTGCTGTGCAGTCTGAGACCTGGCCTTTGCCTCGGCTGTCTCCGCGTCCGCCTTTGCCTCGTCCGCCAGCCGGCGCGCCCTCGTGTAGTCTTCGTGGCCGGAAGCAGCCCTTGCCCGGCCCATTTTTTCCTCCGCCATGCCCATTTCCTCGGAGGCATACTGGTCCGCTTTTGCGTCATGCGCCCTCTGAATGGCATATTGGGCGTTATTCAGGCTCGATACCGGCTTTTCGCCGGCGCATCCCGCGATGAGGAGCATACCGACCGGGAACACCGCAACCGCCGCTGCCGAAAACAAGCTTTTCCAGCCTCTGTCCATTCACGTTCTCCTTTGCAATGATGGGGATTGCATCAGGCGTTCGAGCCCTTAAGCATTTGTTATGTAAAACTAATACCGGCCCCATATCTGTCAAGGAAGAGGGCAACGGTCACGGAGGGGGTGAGCAGATTGGAGCCGTTGAAACGGCATCCGGTGTGCCCTATGTTCTTTTATACCGGATAGTCCTCAAGCGGAGGCGTCTTTGGGTTTCTTCAAGGTCTGGCCGGGGCGGCCCTATCCCCTGGGCGCGACCTATAACGGGACGGGAACCAACTTTTCGATCTTCTCTGAAACAGCGCAGAGGGTCGAGCTTTGCCTCTTCGACGAGGCGGGCCAGGAAAGGCGTGTTGACCTCCCGGAAGAAACGGCCTTCTGCTGGCACGGCTACCTGCCGAACATCGAGCCGGGCCAAAGATACGGGTTCCGGGTGCACGGCCTGTGGGCGCCCGAGAAAGGCCTCTTCTGCAACCCGGCAAAACTGCTCCTCGACCCGTACGCGAAGGCGATTGAAGGCCAGGTAGAGTGGAACCAGGCCGTTTTTCCCTACTATTTCGACAAACCGGAAGCAAGCAAGAACGAGGACGACAGCGCCCGCTTCGTCCCGAAGTCCATCGTTGTAAACCCTTTCTTTGACTGGGACCATGACGAGCTCCTGCGGGTGCCCTGGCAGCAGACGATAGTCTACGAGACGCACGTGAAAGGGCTGACCGTAAGAAACCCGGAAGTGCCCGAAGAAATACGCGGCACCTACGCGGGTCTGGCGCACCCGGCCGTAGTCGGATACCTGAAAAAGCTGGGAGTCACGGCGGTGGAGCTGTTGCCCGTGCACCAGTTCATCCACCAGAAGCACCTCATCGAGAGGGGACTTCGCGATTACTGGGGATATGACTCGATAGGGTTTTTTGCGCCCCACAACGAATATTCGAGCAGGGGGCAGGCGGGCCAGCAGGTGCAGGATTTCAAGCAGATGGTAAAGAACCTGCACGGGCAGGGCATCGAGGTGATCCTCGACGTCGTCTATAACCACACAGCCGAAGGGAACCATCTGGGGCCGATGCTCTGTTTCAAAGGCATCGACAACTCGGCCTATTACCGGCTCACCCCGGACAACCTGCGCCACTACAGGGACTATACGGGGACCGGCAACAGCCTTAACATGCGCCACCCGCACGTGCTGCAGCTTATCATGGATTCGCTGCGGTACTGGGTGCTGGAGATGCACGTGGACGGCTTCCGGTTCGACCTTGCCGCCGCCCTGGCCAGGGAGCTGCACGAGGTGGACCGTCTTTCGGCTTTCTTCGACATCATCCAGCAGGACCCGGTGGTGGGGCAGGTGAAGCTGATTGCCGAGCCCTGGGATATCGGGGAAGGCGGGTACCAGGTAGGCAACTTTCCGCCCCTGTGGTCGGAATGGAACGGGAAATACAGGGACTGTGTACGTGACTTCTGGCGGGGCCAGGGGTGCACCCTGGCGCAAATGGCCGGCCGCATCATGGGAAGCTCCGATCTCTACGAGAGTACCGGCCGGCGCCCGTTCGCAAGCATCAACTTTATTACGTGCCATGACGGTTTTACGCTATCCGACCTCGTCTCGTACAACGAGAAGCACAACGAGGCGAACGGCGAGGATAACAGGGACGGGGAGAGCAACAACCGCTCCTGGAACTGCGGCGTCGAGGGGGCCACGGACGACGCAGGCGTGCTTGCTCTCCGTGCAAAGCAGAAGAGGAATTTTCTCGCAACCCTGCTCCTTTCCCAGGGTATCCCCATGATCTCCGGCGGGGACGAGATGGGCCGCACCCAGAAAGGGAACAACAACACTTACTGCCAGGATAATGAGATTTCCTGGTATGACTGGGATGCGGCAGACAGGGACCTCATTGATTTTACGAGCCGTCTTATACATTTCCGCCTCAACCACCAGATATTCCAGCGTCCAAGGTGGTTCAAGGGGGCCGTCGAAGGCTCCGAGATAGAGGACATCGCCTGGTTCAACCCCAACGGCAGGAAGATGACCCAGGCCGAGTGGCAGGAGGGCTTCGCCAAATCGATGGCCGTCTTCCTGGAAGGCCAGGCCATACCCGACCAGGACGAATTCGGGCAGCGCATTGTTGACGACAGCTTCTACCTTATACTTAACGCCCACTACGAGAAGCTGGTATTCACCCTTCCCGAAGGGAAATGGGGCAAGGTCTGGGAAAAAGCTTTTTCCACCCACGAAGGAAAATTCGCAGAAGAGGCCGAGACGTTAGAGGCCGGCCGGAGCATTGAGACCGAAGGCCGGTCGCTCATCGTGTTGCGCAGGCGGGAATAGAGGTCATTCATTAACCAGGGGGTGCGCCTCGATGAAGACGTGCCTGATGTCAGGGTGCTCCGCCTGGATCGCCCGCTCGATCCGTCCCGTCGAGAGGGCAAGCTCCGGGCCCGACAGGTGCCCGTGGAATCGGATATCGAGTCCCAGGCCGATTTCGTGCGGCCCGAGGTGTATCGCTAAAGGTCTCTGCACGCTGTCCACTGCCGGGTCCCTGTTGACAATATCGAGTACGCGCCTAATCGTGGCGGAAGAAGCGCTCTCGCCGTTTAAAGGTCCCCGGAAAACATGTCCATGAGATCTTTTTCGCGGAGCAGGTTCCTTCTCCATATCTCATAGTAAGGGAGGATGTGCGGGATAAGCCTCATGGCATAATACGGGGGCAGCAGCGGCAGGCCGATGAGGTCGCCGAAAACGATAAGCATGAAGAGATTGTAGAGGTCTCCTTTGTCTTTCCTTAGCTGTACCTCGAACTCATGGACGGCGAACCCGTAAAAGGCTTCGGATAAGATTTTCCTGGCGTTCTGCAGCCGCTCCGAAAGAGCGGAAAGAATGGTCTCCGGAACGTCCTCATCTGCCGGTCTCGATTCGTTATCGTTTTCTTTCATGTCGTGCTAACCTTAACAATTAAGCGGAACTTCTTCAATAGGAAACTTTGCCCGTCCACAACCGGCAGTTCCAGCCTACGGGGGAGCCGTCGAAGGCCCGGCCGACGGAGACGCTTCCCTGGAGTGCGGGAGCACTTTTCCGATGATGTTCAGCGGCAGCTTCAGGAAGCGCTCGCCCATGCCCAACAGCTCCGAGCCTACGGCCGAAGGAGGCAAGGGGGTCACGCTGGGGCGGCCTATCTCGCCGGAGACGTGGACGGGAATTGCCAGGAGCCTCCCCGCCAGGACATAGCGGACCCCTGGGATGGCCTTGATTATCCGGCTCGCCGTCGTGAAGGGCACTACGAGCACCATAAGGTCCATTTTCTTTTTGGCCGGGTCTATCTCGCCTTTCAGAAGGAGGTCCACTGAAGACGCGTCTAACTCGCACTCCACGATCCTGATCTTGTCTTTGTCGAGCGCGAGCGTCGCTTTGACGGAGCTGTAAGCAAACCCGTTTTTGGTTAGCTCGGGGAGGGCGTAGATTGCGCTCAGCCCCGCGATCTCAAGGACCTTGGCGAGCGTGCCGAACCGGTAAATGCGGCCGTCTTTGGCAACTAAATTGGCGGTCCCTCTGAGTGATTGCAGCAATTCATCGCTGCTTTCCCCTTTTGCCGTTACCTCTCCACTGACTGCAAAGACGCCGGTGAGCTCTTTGACGTCGATTAGGCAGGCGAACGTAGACTGCACGGGCCGGACCTGCGAGGCAAGGAGGAAATCGAGCGTCCATTGCCCGCCGTCATAATCGATGCGGCCGGGGGTGCTGATCCCGCAAATCTCCGCCTGGTTGACGATCACGCGCATGGGGCCGCGCATGAACGTGACGTCCGCCTGCACCGGCTTCCAGAGGTACGTGCCGTAGCTTACGTACTCCGGCCTGACCCGCACCGTCCCTTCTATCGGCAGGTCGCGCAGCATGTCGCCCGTATCCCGGCCGTGCACTCGTTCCGCTATCTGCTCCAGGTCCAGGCCGCCGGTAGACAGGTCGATGTCGAGGGTGAAGGCATCTCGCGCTGCGGCAACCCTGCCGTTTGCGCTCATTGTCTGGTCGAAGGCCGTGAAGTCTATCTTCAGGGTAGCGCTCTCTCCCTGCGCGCTGATATTGAACGCAGCTATCTTAAATGGCCTCTTCGAGAAACCGGGGAAGCTTATGCCCGTGCCTTCGATTTTTCCCTTCGCCGTCGAGGCCAGGGGCTTGCCCGGGATGATATGTGCCTCTATGTCTCCCTTTATCCGACCTGTGACGAGCCCTTTTTCGGCAAAGAGGTCGTCGATGGTCCTTTCCGCAAGGTCCCCGTTGAAGGTGCAGTCAAACGACTTCTCCTTAGCATAAAGAGAGACGGAGGCGTTCGAGCGCGCATCGGTTATTACCAGGGGCTTGACCGTAAATTCATTGGGACGATGAACGAGGCCGAGGGCGACCCGCGGTCCGTCGTGAACGGCAAAATTGCCTGAAAAAGAGGTTTCGTCTTTTTTCCATGCTATGTGCGCCTTCGATATCGAAAGCGGCGTCCGCAGCCGGAGTCTCGAAGGCAGATTAACAAATTGTGATACCCATTCCGCAGACCGGTCTCCCATTTCTCCAGCCAGCTCCACCTCGACCTGCTGCACCGCTTCCAGCGTATAAGCAAGTTTGCCTGACCCGGTGATCGAGGCGTCGAGGCAGGCGGCGTGCAGGCCCGAGAAGGAGAGCCGGTCCTGCGAGACGTCGAATGCGCCCGTCTTCGCCACGGCCCCTCCCGGAAGCCATGCGGCGTCCGCTGCGACGTTCTCCACCTTCCCCGTGGCATGGAACTGCCATCTGCGCGGCTGAGATATCGGGCCTTTCATGTTGACAGCGTCAATCGTAATGGTCCCGTTCACCTGTCCGATCTTGTCGAGAGAGCCCTTCAGGGGCTCCAGCGAGCGGAGCCACGGGTCGATCTCCTTAAGCGATGCAACGGCTGCCCCGGAATCGATGGTAAGATAGGTCTCAGCCCCTGTGACTATCTCCGCGGACAGGCCGGAGAAGGATGATTTGCCCGCTCTGCCCGAAAGGCCCTGCACCCTGATCTGCTCTCCGTTCTTGTCGTAGTGGAAGCTTCCGGTATCGAAATCCAACGGGTAAGGGAACCGGCCGTAGACTGCGTGGAGGGCGAAAGAATCGACGTCCACGGCCACCTGGAGGGGCTGTTGGAGCGAATCGTAAACTACTCGCCCCTCCGCCTTTCCGGAAGGCTTGTGCACCATCGCGATCTCGTGAACGAAATCGGCGTCCGGCACGAGGCGTCCGAGATAAAACGGAATCTGCGCTACGTCTGCCCTTACGTTCAAGTCGAGCCGGAACGGTGTTCCGGGCGTGCTTTCCCTCAGGTCCAGCCGTATTTTCGACTTTGTTGCAGTATTTCCGCCCATACGGCCGGAAAGGCCGGTCCCTTCCAGGAAACCGCCCGTGATGCGCATCTGACCGGCTATCAGATCGACAGGAAGAAGGCTGTCGGGGAGGACTATAGAACCGCCCGTCACGCTGCCCGCAGCCGAAATATGCTCCGCTTTCACCATGTCGCGAAGCGATGTCCCCCTGGCGCTCAGCGTAGCCCCCGATACGCTGCCGGCCCTGACAACGTCAAAGACGTTGCGCACGTCGGGGTCGTCTCCAGCGAAAAAGAGAAAGGCGCTGCGGGCGCCCGCTGCATCGGCTTGCGTTCCCTCGATCCGGGCGGTTGCAGACGATGAAGCGGGGTCGATGGTCGCCTCCCCGGAAAGCTTGCACGTTGGATAGGCGCTTTCGAGGCGCTCGACGGAAACTGTTGTTTTCTCGCCCTCCAGGCTAAGGGCGCCCTTCAGGCGGACCTTCTGCAAGGAGAGGCTTGCGCTACCTTTGCGCAGCGATACGCGATCGATGTTTCCATCGAGTCCGGCATACAGGCTGCGGCTGCCGTCCACCCGCAGCCTCAAGGCTATGTCCCCGAGGGCGTCTTCGACCTGCAGCCGGGCAGCCGGAAAGAACCGCCTGGCCGCAGGGCCGGCCGTGAGGCCCGTCATGTCAAGGCTTGCCTCTCCCTTGAACCCTTCCGGCTTTATCCACATCTCCACGGAAGCGTGCCGCCAGACGTCCGACGAGCAGGCAAGCGCGGTTTCCACGCGATGCGTTTCTACCCTCATCAGGCCTTCTATGGAGTCGAGCCGGAAGTCCTGCCGGCTGTCTTCCGTGAGCGTGACCCTCCCTTTTGCGACCGAGACAGCCAGCCCCGGCAGGTCCGACGTAAGGAGCCTGACGGCCGGCGCCACCTTGTCCTCGATTGCCTTCAGCGAGAATTTAGGCAAGGATGGAGCAGCCGTTAAAAGCGACATATCGATGCGGAAATCGGGGCCCTTGATGTCGATCCGGGCGAGGCGCAGCTTTCCGAGGAATAGCGGCAGGACCTGCGGATAGATAGACAGCGCGTCAAAGGTGCCCGAAACTTTTCCGGCAACCGTCCCCCGGGCGAGGGTGATCGACGGGCGGGGAAGGAATGAGGCCTCTACCTTCGCAGCCTTCACAGTGGCGCCCGTGCTCTGCGATATGGCAGAAAGGAGCCGCGACTTGACCGGCTCGAAGTTCATGAAGCCGGGCAGGAAGAGAAGAAAAGCAATAAGAACGGCCAGGACGACGGCGACGCCTATCGCGACCCTCGGAACCCTCACCATATATGCTTTATGCAGTCCCCGAAGAATGAAGAATCGGAAATGCCCCTGCGGCCTCCAGTCACGAACCTCATAGTTATAGCATAATACATTCTCCGGCCGGAGGCTTCAAGGGATGCCGGCGAAAGCGGGGCTACTCCAGTTCGGAACAGGATAGCCGCTATTGACGGTGATAATCATTCGGCCGGATGGTCCTTCTCCTTTGACGCTGCGAATATTCACCCACACCTGATAGACGTCGTTTTCAGGGGCAACCAAGGCAAATCCTCTGCTGTGGACCGCGACGGGGACTGAGGCGCCGGATGGGTTCTTGAGCGACAGCTCTATGGCTCCCGCTTTCTTCGGGAGCCATCCCCTGATTTCATACTCTGTCTCTTTCTTCATGTATACGTCGCAGACAGGCGCTTCCCCTTCTCTCGCATCCACCTCCATCTTTCGAAGAAGCTTTTGGCGAAGCAAATATCTCAACGCGAAATCGATCATTCCGTACATAGGCTTCCTCCTCTATGGTAAGTGATGTTTTTTCCCGGTCCGACGATTTGCCTGGAACCGGACATGTTAAGCCGGCCGCTTCAAATTTCGTTCTGGGCATTTTCGATGATTTCCGCCAGGGTGTTGAAACCTCGGTTTCCAGGCTCTGTGGCCTGTTGAATCAGAAGGGCTGTGAATGACAGTCCCTGAGAGTTTACCCATGTCCTGTGCGGCTTATCGCCGGTCCCGAACATGTGGCGGGCGACTTTGAGGCTCGAATTCCACTGTTTTTTGCACACAGGACATTTGATGGCCATCGCTTACTCCTTTTTTCCGGCCGCACGGCTGGATCTACCCTTGTCCGGGCCGACGCTCAGCCGGCGAGCCCCATTACCTCTATAGTCCCCTTCCTCCCGTCCACCCGCACAAGGTCTCCGTTTCTTATAAACCTGGTGAGGCCCGTAATGCCCACCACGGCAGGGATGCCGTATGCTTTTGCATAACCTGACGCTATGGCGGACCGGCCCCCGTATTCCGTGAGCATCGCGCACGCCTTGGACATGGCCATCGCCAAATCCGCCGAAGCCCTCTCAAAAACTATCACCGCCCCTTCTTTCACGCGCACTATGTCCCGGCTGTCCGTTACCACCGCGGCCCTGCCCAGCGCAACCCCCAAAGAGGCTGCCCGTCCCGTCATCAGCTTGATGAGCCTATATCCGTTGGGAAGGGCCGTCTTCCGCGTCTTCTTTTCGAGAGCCGGCACGGGTTCCCTGGAAAGCCTGTCAGGTGCGTTTAAACTGGTCTTCATGACTCCTCCTTTGCAGCTCGTTGTTTCTTCTCAGTGTTGCTGATGCTTTCTCGACCGCAGCTGCCTCCCCGCGCCAAACAGAATGCTCCTCCCCCATCACGCCCTGGCGACGCGTAGTTCATCCGGTTCTTCCTCCTGCAGGCGCTTTTCTTCCAACGCCCTGAGAATTTTTTCGGGGGTCAGGGGCATATCGGTTATTCTTACCCCCACCGCGTTATATAAGGCATTGGCTATGGCCGCACCGCCGGGAACGGTCAGACCCTCCCCTGCCTCTTTCGCCCCGTAAGGACCCTCGGGCTCATACGACTCGACCTCGATAACCGAACATCTCGGGCACGTCTCCGGCGAGGAGAAGCTTATAATCGCGGAAATTGTCGTTCAGGATCTTGCCGTTACGGCTCTTCAGTTCTTCGGTGAGCGCCCAGCCGGCCGCCATGACGCTCGCGCCCTCGACCTGTCCCTTCAAGGCCGATAGGATTGATCACCTGACCGCACTCATGGGCCGTAGCGATATGTATCAGCTCTACCTTGCCCGTTTCGGTGTCCACCTTTACCTCGACCGCCTGGACGCCGAAGCTGTAGGCGGGAGACACCATGCCCTTGCCGTGGGGCGTGTAGTGGCCGTTTCCGACAATGGCGTTGCCTTCCTTGCCCCTGACCGCATCCTTGACCACGTCAAAATAGGAGATTCTTCTGTAGGGACGTTCGACGAGATGAACCCAGTGGTCCTTGATGTCGAGATCGTAGATGACGTTCGGCTTCAACTGGTGAAAAGCGACCTCGAGAAGCTGCCGCTTGGCATTGTTGGCGGCCATCTTGACCGCGTTTCCGCTCATGAGGGTCTGCCTGCTTCCCCATGCGCCGAGGTCGACGGGGCAGACGCTCGTATCGCCCGTATGCAGGGTGATGTCCTCAAGGTGCACGCCGAGTTCTTCCGCGCAGATCATGCAAAGGGTAGTGTTGCTCCCCTGACCTATTTCATTAGCCCCGATGAAGAGGTCGACCTTGCCGTCCACGTTTATCCTGACCATGGCCGCGGCGAAGGCGTAGGGGGTGTCGATCCAGTTGAAGATGCCGCCCGACATGAAACCGTAGGCGGAGACGCCGATGCCGTGATTCGGCGGCAACTGCCCGCGCCCCTTGATCCATTTATCGATTGCTTCCAGACACTGCTTAAGCTCGCAGCTCAGGATAGTTGCCTGCTCCGGTATCACGTGGTTCGGCGTCATCGCGTTCTTGAGCCTGAATTGGATGGGGTCGATCCCGAGGTCTTCGGCCATCATGTCTATCTGGATTCCGACGACAAAGTTCGCCTGGGGGGCGCCGAAGCCCCGGCACGCCGATGTCGCTTCGTTATTGGTGTAGACGCGGAACCCGTCGTATTGGTAATTGGCATATTTGTAAGGAAAGGACGAGAAGAAGCCGGTAAGGTAAAGGGCTGTTCCGCCCATGGCCGTGTATGCGCCTCCTTCGGTTATGGCGCGGACCTTCTTGGCGACAAGGGTGCCGTCCTTCTTTGCCCCCAGCTTCAACTGGTAGTGGATCGGGGTGCGGCGCTTTGTGGCGGCAAACTCCTCGGCCCTGGAGAGGACGATCTTGACCGGCCTCATCAGTTTCATGGAAAGAAGGGAGGCACAGTACTGGGCCGAGTCGAGGGAAAGCTTGCCGCCGAAGCCGCCTCCCACGTGGGGTTTTATCACCTTGATGTCGCCCTCTCTCAACCCCGTCATATCGGAGAGAAGCAATTGGGTGTAATAGATGGATTGGGTCGAGGTCCATACGGTGAGCTTGCCATCGTGGGAGAAACTCGCAATGGCGCAGTGAGGCTCCAGGCACGCATGGACCTGGGACGAACAATGGAACGTGTCCTCGCGGATGTGGTCGCATTCCTTGAATGCCTCCTCCACATCGCCCCACTCGATCTGCCGATAGACGTTCATGTTCCTCTCGAAGCCTTCATGAATCTCCGGCATGCCTTCCTTCATGGAGTCTATCGGGTCGAAGGCCGCGGGAAGGACCTCGTATTCGACGTCGATCAGGCCCAGCGCTTCCTTGGCGATCTCTTCGTCCGTCGCCGCGACGCGTCGCCACCGCGTCGCCGACATAGCGGACCTTCTCCCGGCAGAGTATCTCCTCGTCGCACAGGTCGCGATAGCTCCGCCAGATGCCGTTCTTCCTTCCGAGCGTATCCTTTCCGGTGAGGACCGTCTTTACCCCGGGCAACGCTTCGGCCCGGCGCGTGTCGATGCTTATGATCCTCGCGTGGGGGTGCGGGCTTCTCAGTATCTTCCCGTAGAAGCATGTTCGGCAGGACCATGTCGACCGTGTATTTGGCGCTGCCCGTGACCTTTTCCACATCCGTCAACGTTTGGGACCCTTTTCCCGATCACCGAGATATTTGCTGTTAGCTCATTTCTCGCCCTCCTTTCATGGACTTGGCCGCTTCCTTGATTGACTGAATTATCTTTACGTAGCCGGTGCAGCGGCAAAGATTGCCGGATATCCCGTTTCGTATCTCCTCCTCCGTGGGATCGGGATTCTCATCGAGGAGCGCCTTGGCGGACATCAACATCCCCGGCGTGCAGAAACCGCACTGAAATCCGCCGTATTTCATGAATGCCTCCTGCAAGGGATGCAGGCGTGCTCCTTCGGCCAGACCCTCGACGGTCAGTATCTCCTCGCCCTCGGCCTCCACGGCGAGCACCAGGCAGGCGTTTACCGCCCGTCCGCCCATGATCACCGTGCATGCCCCACAGTCCCCTTCGTTGCAACATTCCTTTGTCCCCGTCAGGCCGAGCTTGTTCCGCAGCACGTCCAGCAATGACTCCTTCGCCTGCGCGATTACCCGCAAACGTTCGCCGTTCACTGACAATTCAATTATCTTCTCCATTTCCCCGATCCCTTGCACTCCTAATCTGTCCCAATGAAAGCCAGATGGCCCGTCGCACCACCACCTCTACCATTTTTTTTCGGTACCACGTCGATCCCCTCACATCGTCCAACGGCCGGGACTCCTCCGAGGCCGCCCGCGCCGCCTGCTCTATCCTGGACAGGCTGAGCCGCCTGCCGACGAGTATGCCTTCCGCTTTGCTCGCCCTCATGGTTGTCGGCCCAACAGCACCCAGGACGACCCTGGCGTCGAAGCACTTGGAGATACCGACGTCTGTCCTGAGCATAACGGCAACACCCACGACCGCCAGGTCCAGGGATTTTCGTGGACTTAATTTGTAATAGCAGCAGCCCGTGTAACCGCGCGGCTCTGGAACACTCAGCTCTGTCACTATCTCGCCCGGCTTCAGTATCGTTTTGCCCGGTCCCAGCAGCATGTCCTGGACCTTCACCGTTTTCTCGACGCCGTTGCCCACGATCTTTGCCATCGCGTCCAGCGCCATTAACGGGGGGATAAGGTCGGCAGAGGGCGAAGCCCGGCATACGTTACCCACTATGGTTGCCTTGTTTCGGACTTGCGGCGATCCTAGCGTTCCTGCTGCCTGACTCAACGCGCTGAACGGGCCGTCCCGCAATAGTCCCGAACGCTCTGCATCACGAACTCGAAATAAGGCCCCTATTCGCAACCCTGCCTCAGTCTTCTCGACGAAATCCAGGCCGGGAACGCGCTTCAGGTCGATTACGGCCTCGGGCTTGCTCTTACCGCTGCGCAGCTCATTAATCAGTTCCGTCCCGCCTGCCAGCAATCTTGCTTTCTCGCCGTATCTTCGAAAGAAAGCGAATGCTTCTTCGAGTCGTTCTGGCGAAAAATACTCGAAGTCTCTCACTGGATCCCCCCTATCGTTCTCTGCCGGGACGTCTGATCTGCACAGAGCGTTATATCCATAAGACAATAACGCTATTTTAACGAGCGTTTTGACGGTTGTCAACGATTATTTTTCATCATAGAAGAATCGGTGAGAAGCGATACGCTTCTGGCGATTCACGCCAATGAATAATATCAAGTATTTCAGGTGTGGGCTTGTTCTATTTGATTCAGGATAATGAACATATCGCAGGACGCAGGCGGCCTGCGGGGAAAGCTGCGACACAATTATCCTCGCGGGGGCTCGGGGAGGTTGTAAAAGCACCTGGATGCAACTACAACAGCAGGAGCGCAAGCATAGTCGATGCGCCCGCCCAGACGGTAGCTGTGAGGAGACCCGCGGAAGGGAGCACGAAAAGACCCACTACAAGTGCCGCCGCGCAGCCCCCAAAGAGGTCTGCCGCGTAAAGCGGCGCTACGACCGTGGTCTGGTCGGGCAGGCCGTATCGGCCCGCGCAGACGAAGATTCCCGCAACGATGAAGCCCGCCGAGGCGAGGACCGCGCTTGCCTCTGCGAGGCCCATCGCATGGCCCGAATGGAGCCGCCAATAGACCAGGCCGCAAAGCGCGCAGAATGCCGCAATGAGTCCGCCTGCCCGCAGCCCGACCGAGCGCATGCGCGCCCCGGCCCCTGTATCTACGGCCCAGGCGCCTGAGGCAAGCCCGGCCATGAAGCTCATGAGAAGGACGCCGATATCCTGGTAAAGCACGCCGTATTTGACCTGGTAGGCCAGGATAACGACCGATTCCAGGGCCATGCCTGCAAAACCCGAAACTGCGGCCAGCATAACCCTCCGGACACCTGTTTTTTTGCGTGCGATGATAAGGAAAATGGCGGCGCAGAGGAGCAGGATGCCCGACGAGCGAGATGATAAGCCCTCCCATTGCCCCATCTCTTTTGCGGCCAGGGAGGGAAAGAACTTCGACAGCCAGATCAGAAGGGTGTACTTATAGCAGACGGGCTTAAGGTCCGTGTTCATCGGTGCCTTCGCTGTCTTCAGCATGTCCTTGATCTCGAAAAAGCGGTCATTTGCGTACAGGTAACGGATATACGGCGGTGAAACGAAAAGGGTCGGAAGGGCGAGGCTGCGCAACCGCTCGACAAGGACCTCCGGGTCTTCCGGCAGCGGGGCAAAAGAGCCGGTGACGATGTTCGTATCGCCGGGCAGGAAGAGCACATAAGGGAAGACGGCGCCCAGTGCCGCATATATGCTCTCCATTCTGTCCCTGGCCGCAGGCGTCAGGAGGTTTTCACCGCTTTTCAGCCTCAACGCCAGCACGGCGCCGGGTTTCATGAGACGCGCGCATGCAGAGAAAAATTCTCTTGTGTAGAACCGGTTTGCCTGGCCTGAGACGGGCTCCGGCATGCCGACCGTGATGAGGTCGTAGGCGCCTGCGCCCTGCATGAAACGCCTGGGGTCCGCGAAGATCATGCGCACCCGCGGGTCGGCGGCCCATGCCCTCGTCTCTGCGGGCATGCGCGAGAGCGCCATCTGCACCTCTCTCCCGTTCAGCTCCACGCAATCGATCCGGTCGGGCCTGTGCTTCAGCAATTCTTTCACCGTGCCGTCGATGCCTCCGAGGACGAGCACATGCCGGAGGGGAGGTGCGTGCTGTAAGGCAGGAAGGTGTGCGAACGCCTCGATCTCCCTGTCCTGCGTCTCGAACGCGAGGGCGTCGTTCTCGAAGACGGCGACCTGACCTGATGAACCTGTAACGGTTACCCGGCCGTAAGGGGTGTCGCTTGTCGCGAGCAGGCCTTTATGGTTCCAGGCGGTAGTCCTCGTCTCGATTGCGGACGACAGAAAAAAGCGCAATGAGGAGGAGCGGGGCAAGGACGAGGGCAGGGATGCGCCTTTGCAGGCCGAGGCGTGGATAGGCAGCAGGCAGTGAGGCAGGCGAGTCCGCAGACGGCGGCGAGGCAAAATTCTGCACGCCCCATCTGACGAAGAGCGTAGAGGCGAGGCCGCCGGCAACTCCGCCCGCGCTCTCCGCTGCATAGGCGAGCGCCATGCCCCTGCCTTCCTGGGCGTAAAGTCTGCGCCGCCTGCTGGAAGAAGAAGCCCCAGAGGAAGACCACGGGGGCAAGGGCGAGGGCCATGACGGCAAGCTGGCGGAAGAAGGAGAGATAAGCGCCTGGCACGCCGGCGAAGGTGAGACGGCTCCCGCGCAGGAAAAGTATGTCCAGGGGCAGGACCCATGCGAGAAGGCAGAAGAGAAGCGCTATACCCGCCAAAGACGCCTGTCGCCGCGCAGGCAAGAGCGCGCCGATGCCGTCGCCAGGAGCCATGCCCCGATAGCCAGGGCATAGATCAGCTCGATCCCGTAAAAGGCGACGTTCAGCTCGCGCAGGATGGCTACCTGGCGCGAGCATCGAGACGAAGCCGACCAGAAAGAGGCAGAAGGTCATTTGGACCCGCGGGCGGCTCCCCGAAGACGATGGCCTGGAAGGTCGAGAATCTGGCGCCTTCCCGCCAGCAGTCGCCGGTCAGTCCCGCCTTGAGGCAGAGGTTGTCGAGCATCGTGTTCAGGCCCCAGTGCTCCTCGGTCGCCACCTGGGGTAGGAACAGGGCGGACCTTCCATCCTTGGCAAGGACCACGCCGTCCCTCCCGACTACGATGTCCGCCGCCTTCGGGACGGGCTTCAACCGGGTGAGGACGGAGACCTCTATGTCTATGTCGGTAAGCTCGCCTGGATACGACGGGCTGGAAGCGGGGGTCCATGAAGGCCGCCTGGATAGCCATCGCCCCCACCGCCTGGGAGAGGGGCATCTGCGGCTCCGTCTGCCCGATGCAGCCGCGCAGCTCGCCCCCGTTCTCTCAATGTCACGAAGACGGCCCTTTTCTGCTCGAGGTTTGCCCCGAACCCCCTTGCAAGAGGGGCCGTCTGGGTCAGGACCGCCCGGCTGATGCTCTCCCTCGCGAAAGCGAGGAGCGCTTTCCTCTCTGACGCGCTGAAAGTGTCCGAATAGGGCGGCTCACCGTGTTTTTTTGCGGCCGTGCAGGGCCTTTCTCCGCAGTTATTACAACGGCGCCGTAACCGACGACTGCGGACTGATCGCCCACGGCAGTCTGCCCGGAGTGGGCGTAGCTCACGACACTACCCTCCTTTCGCGCCAAGCCTTTTCGCCGCATCGATAGCTGCAAGGACCGGGGCCTCGCCGCACGCCGCTGTCACGAGGTTCGGCACGGACCGCTTACGCATATGGGCTGCGAGGGTTGATCGAACGCGTCGGCGTCGAGGTCGGCCATTGCGCCGAGCACCTCCATATCGAGGTCCTTCGGCAGCGGAAGCCCGCTGGATAGTGGGAAAGGTCGGAGCTTGCGACGATGAGCGCGCGTCGGCCCTTAAGCACGCCGGCGAGGGCCTGCCCAAAACGGGCGATGCGGGCCGGATCGGACGGGCCGACGACTACGGGCAAAATCCGCGCGCCGGGGAAGAGGCACCTGAATAAAGGGCAGCTCGACCTCTATGGAGTGCTCCTTCGCGTGGACCGCCTCGTCGGCCGTGCAATCGGCATCGGCCTTGATGAGCGCGGCCGCCGCCGCCCGGTCGACTTCCGCAAGTCCCAGGGGCGTGCGGAAAGCGAAGCCGTTGTAAACCGATATTTTATCGAAGCCCGGCGCCGTGTGATTCGTGCCGAGTATTACGACCAGATCGAATTTCTCCCCCTCCACCTGCTTGAATGCATCGGCCGCGATCTGGCCGGAAAAGATAAATCCGGCGTGGGGGACTACTATGGCTATAGGCTTCCTCGGCTGTGCGCGGCAGGGCGTCGTGAAGGTATTTCCGGACTGCCCCTTTCAGGGCCGTGGGGGAATCGGGATAGAACTGTCCGGCTACGGCAGGCGGCCGGACTGCATCGCTTGTCGCGCCTGCAGGAGACGGCGCGACCAGGGCGGCCGCGATCAGGGTGAGAAGCAGGAACCTTTTCAAGACGCTACCTCCAGACGCCCGCAATCTTTCGATTGCAAAAGGCGCATTTGCCATCCTTGACGTGCAGCTCCGTGACGAAGAACGAATCGCGCTTGACGACTGTCTTTCCGCAGGACGGGCAATACGTATTGTTGCCCGGATGGCCGGGCACGTTGCCGACGTACGGGTAACGTATCCCTTTCGCGAGGGCTATCTGACGGGCCAGCTCCAGCGTTGCGATGGGCGTCGGGGGAAGGTGGGGCATCTGATAATCGGGATGGAACCGGCTAAAATGGACCGGCACGTCCGGACCCACTTCGCTTACCACCCAATCGGCCAGGCCCGTGAGCATTTTTTCCGAGTCGTTCAGAGTGGGCACGACCAGGTTGACTATCTCCAGGTGCGCCCGGCTCCGGGCGACCTGTTTGATGCTCTTGAGGACCGGGCGAAGCTCCGCGCTGCATACGTCCCTATAGAATTGGTCGCTGAAGCCCTTTAAATCGATTTTTATGGCGTCGAGGACCGAGCACATCTCTGTAAGCGGGGCCTCGCTCATGAAGCCGCAGGAGACCAGGACGGACCGGATGCGGCGCGCTCTCGCCTCGTGTGCGATGTCGATCATGTATTCGGCAAAAACCGTCGGCTCGTTGTAGGTGAAGGCGATTACCGGCGCGCGCCGGGAGGACGCCTCATCGACTATCGAGGCAGGGCGAACGAACGGCGTCTGGTAGTCTTCCGGCGATGCCTGCGAGATCTGCCAGTTCTGGCAGAATTTGCAGTGCAGGGGACAGCCCGACGTTGCAAGCGAGTATGCGGCCGAGCCGGGCAGATAATGGTAAAAGGGCTTCTTCTCGATGGGGTCCGTATGGATGGCGATGGGCCGGCCGTAGACGAGGCTCCTGAGGTTTCCGTCAATGTTTTTCCTGGCCCTGCACTTGCCGCTTTTTCCTGGCGGGATGACGCATTTCTGCGCGCAAAGGAGGCACTTTACCAGATGTGCAGGGTGGACGTAATTGGGGCCCGTCAGATTTTCTGAAGGCTCGTGGCACGCAAGGCAATTGCGGCCTGCGGAAGGCACCGAGGTCCAGAAGCGGGCGAGCGGCGCGTTCCGGAGCACCTCGTCGGCCTGGCCTGCCGCCCACGCCCGCCCGCCGCGAGCGCGGCGGAAGCCCCCAAGTGCGGAGAGACAGGAGTCCGCCAGGCCCGCGCCTGCGAGCAGGCATGTCATCTTCGCCATTGCAGCAAGGAAAGCCCTACGGGAGATCATATTGCCCTATTGTAGCCTGTTTTGCGGCTATCTGACCATTTTTATATTGCCAAAGCGCGGACCGTGTCAACATAAAAGCCGGCAAATCCCACCGGTGTCTTAGTTTGACATAAAGGCAAGATTCCGATTAAATTGTAAAAAAGGCGCCGGGGTTCTTAGGGAGAGGCGCCTTTGGAGGGAGGGGTCGCTTGCCGATCGGCAAAAAGTCAAAGATATTTCTTATCGTCGTTGCCGCCCTCATCTTCATTATGGGCGGGTCCATCGCGGTTCTCGTCAAATATGCGAACCGGATCGTCAAGAGCCAACTCGAAAACAGGCTGGGGAAAAGCTTCTCCATAGAGAGGATCGACCTGAAATGGGGCAGCGTCGAGGTGGTAGGGGCCGCGCTCAAAAACCGTGCCGGTAAAGAGGTGATAAAGGTCGGCAACCTCTCGGTAAAAGCCGATTTCATGGGGCTGCTCAAGAAGCAGTACATTATTTCCAGGGTCACCCTCACGGACCCGTACGTCTTTGTCGAAATCGACAAAAAAGGAAACATAGTCAGCCCGGTCCTGCCGCCCGAGCTATCCGCTGCACAGACCCCATCGAAGAAGACGCAGGGGCAGGCTGCGGCGGAGCCCGTTGCCATCAGGAAGATCGAGATTATTAACGGGTCGGTCGATTACCTCGACGGCAAAACACCGGCAAGGCCCGTACTGGTAAGGCTGCGCAACCTCGGATTGGTTGCCGAAGACGTGATGTTTCCGTTCGGCGATACCTTTTCGCCATATGTGTTGAGTGCCGCCATCCCGGGAAGCCGGGGGACCGGGATCCTCAAGAGCAGCGGGAAGATTAAGATCAAGACAAAGGATATGGACCTCAAGGCAAGCGTGCACAACCTCGACATCACGCCGCTCAAGCCCTATTTCGAGAAGGAAAGCCCCGTGGATATTACGAACGGGTTCCTCGATCTCGATCTGACCGTAAAGGTGGCGTCCGAAAAGCTGAATGCTCCCGGCAAGGCCGTCCTGAAACAGCTCCAATTCCAAAGCAGGTCAGGGACGCGCGGCCGGTTTATGGGTGTGCCCCTGACCATGGTGGCCGCTTTTCTGAAAGACAGCAATAACGAAATCCCGATGAATTTTGTCATCCAGGGCGACCTGAACAACCCGCGGTTCGATATCAAAGAGAATGTGATGCGCCGCATTTCGATCGCGCTGGCGGAAAAGCTGGGTCTTCCCCTCAAAGCGATACCCGAGGCGGCGACCGACATAGGCGCAAAGGCCGCGAAAGAGGCCGGGTCGAGCGTGAAGGGTATCGGAGAGGGCCTCAAGAAAATCTTCAAGGGCAAATAAAGGGATCCGGATACCGCAGTCCATTTTCCCCCCGCGCATATCCTTCCGTTGACACCCCCGCCGGAAAAGCCTAACGTTACTAAAGAAAAGAAAACCGTACACGTATTCAGTCCCGTTACAACACCATGGTCGACAGAAGGAGGGAACAAAATGATGGGAAAAAAGATACGTGCAATAATAACGCTTGCGGCGGTCTCGACCGTTTTCCTTGGGTGCTCCACGTCGTCGAACGTCGGAGTGAAAAACGACCTTGCGGGCGCCCGTACTGCTATGGAACAGGGAGATTACGGAAAAGCGGAGCAGGCTTACGCAATGGCCGCGCAAGCGGACCCGAGCGCGAAGAACTATGCTATGGCTGCGACTGCGGCGTACAGGGCCAACGATCTACAGAACGCCGAGCGGTACGTGAACGAAGGGCTGAGGATTGACGGCAACTCGACGTCGTATATGCGGCTGCTCGCGTACCGGACGCTTGTCCTGTTGCGGCAGGGCAGGCAGCAGGAGGGCATGCAGGCGCTCAACGATTACTACCAGAAATACAAGAACTACTACCCGATGCCGGATTACGCCAGGGCACAGCGGATGGCGAGCATGGGCCCGCCGGAGCTGCCCCGCCTGGAGCGCCTGCTGGAAGGTCACGTCAGGCAGTACGAGAGCGATGTGGCCCAGTACGAGTCCGAGGGGACGGGGTATTTCGCGGAAAAGTACGGGCCGCCGGCGGTGTTCGGAACCGAGAGCTAAAGGCCTGTGACCCGTAATACAAAGGAGTGCCGGCCGGCGTGTATCGTTGATATACCGCCGTGATGTCGATATACTGGTCTGGAAAGAAAAAAGGAGGATTCGAATGAAAACGATCTCCTTGCTCGGTCTCATCGCGGTTGCGGGCGCACTCCTCGGTTGCTCGGCCATGTTATCTACTTACCGGTCGGATATGTGGGACGGAAAGCGGCTTATGGACAGCGGCGAGTACGGTAAGGCACGCGACGAGTTTCTCAAGGCTGCAAAGGCGGAGCCTGCTGCTGCGGCCCCCTATGCCTTCGCCGCAACGGCCAGCTACAAGATGGACGACCTTGAAGGCGCATCCGGGTTTATGACAGAGGCGACAAAAAGAGACAAGTATCTCGACGCCCACGTCCGCATCCTTGGATACAGGGCCCTTATCCTTCTGAAAGAAGGCAAGCAGAAGGAAGGTATCAAGGCCCTGAACGAGTACAGCGAAGCCTACGGGAAGGATTACGGCGTAGATGACTTGAGGGAGGTGCGGACAATGGTGCGCCAGAACCGTATGGACCTGGTCGCGCTCGAGCATATCCTGGACGGCCAGATAAGGACCTACGAAAGCGACCTGGAACAATACCAGCGGTCGGGGACCGGCTGGTTGGCCCAAAGGTACGGCACCCCTACCGCTGCTATAGGTGGATCGGGTAATCCTTGATGGTAAGATAGCTCCTGCGCTTGCTTTGTGACCCCGCTGTTTGCAGCGGGGTCATTCATTTCAGGCAGTATAGTGCTTATATAAGCGTTATGCCTGCCCCGGCCGTGCCCTTCCGTACCTGTGTGCCCGCGCGCCTCGACAGGCTGCCCTGGAGTCCATTCCACTGGAAGGTTGTAGTTGCCCTCGGCATCACCTGGCTTATCGACGGACTTGAAGTCACCCTCATAGGCTCCATAAGCGGAGTGCTCCACGACAAGGCGACTCTCGCTTTCACCGCCGGAGAGCTTGGCCGGATAGGTTCGTTCTATCTGATCGGCGCAGTTGCAGGGGCGCTTTTTTTCGGGCATATGACGGACCTCATGGGCCGTAAAAAGCTCTTCTTCGTTACCCTGGCCGTCTATCTGAGCGGGACGCTCCTGACCGCCTTCTCCTGGGACTTGTGGAGCTTCATCATTTTCCGCGTCATCACCGGAGCAGGCATAGGGGGCGAGTATTCGGCCGTCAACTCAGCGGTTGACGAGCTGATCCCGGCCAGGGTGCGGGGGCGAGTCGATCTCATCGTCAATGGCAGCTTCTGGCTGGGGGCGGCCCTGGGTGCTTCGGGATCGCTCCTGCTTCTCGATACGCGCATTTTTCCTATCGACATCGGCTGGCGCTTCGGCTTCGGGATCGGCGCTGTCCTCGGGCTTATCATTCTCTTTTTTCGTACGAGTATTCCGGAAAGTCCGCGCTGGCTGATGACGCACGGCAGGGAGAAAGAAGCGGAAGGAGTGGTCGGGTCCATCGAGAAAGAGATCGAGAAAGAGACGGGAAAGCCGCTCGATCCGCCGGGCCCGGAAATCACCATTCACCCGGGCAGGAAAGTGGACCTGAAGACCGTTGCAAAGGCCATGTTCGTGCAGTACCGGCGTCGCTCGGTCCTTGGTTTCGCCCTGATGGTTTCGCAAGCCTTCCTGTACAACGCCATTTTTTATACCTACCCGCTCGTCCTCATCACGTTTTACCACGCGCCCGAATCACGCACGGGCCTCTACCTTCTGCCTTTCGCGATCAGCAATTTCCTGGGGCCCCTTCTGCTGGGTCACCTTTTCGATACAATCGGCAGGCGGCAGCTCATTTCGGCCACCTACGGCCTTTCCGCGGTCCTGCTGTTAATTGCGAGCTGGCTTTTCCTGAACGAGATGATCTCCGCTGTCGGCCAGACCGTTCTCTGGACGCTCATTTTCTTCTTCGCTTCCTGTGCGGCCAGCTCTGCCTACCTGACGGTGAGCGAGATATTCCCTTTGGAGATCAGGGCGCTCGCGATCGCCCTTTTTTATTCGGTCGGCACAGCGGCAGGCGGGGTGGCGGCCCCGGCCTTATTCGGCCATCTGATAGAAACCGGGTCGCGCCTCAATGTCACCTACGGGTACATCGCGGCGTCGGTCCTGATGATCGCCGCTGCTATCATAGAGGCCGTGTACGGGGTGGCGGCGGAGCGCGCCCCTCTCGAACGCGTGGCCGAGCCGCTCTCTACCGCTCGGTAGCCAAAAGAACGCGGTTATCTCTTGCCATAAATTTCAGGCGATGTTAATTAATCAATGGCGGGCGCATACAGACGCGCGGCATGGCTCGCCCGGATGGAGATTAAAAACCGTGGAGGGTTCGGTGGAAAAGAGAGGACTTCTGACAGGCAGGACGGCAATCGTAACCGGCGCAAGCTCCGGGATAGGACGCGCCACGGCGGTAACGCTGGCAAGGGCGGGCGCTGCGGTGGTCATCCAGGCGCGAAGCAAAGAGCGGCTCGATATGGTCGCAGCCGAAATTGCCGCCGAGGGAGGCAAAGTGCTCGCAGTCGCGGGAGACGCAGGCATGGAGAAGGATATCGATCTCCTGTTGGAGCGGAGCCTGGACTGGGAGGAAGGCGGCCGCGCCTACGATATCGTCATAGTCAATGCGGGCCGGGGGCTGGCAGGCGGTATAACGGGCAGCGACGAGTCCGCGTGGGAGGGCCTTTACAGGACCAACGTGCTCGGGGCCGCCCGCCTGATGCGGCGCGCCGCGAAGCAAATGGTCGGGTATAAAAAGGGCGACATCGTTGTCATCGGCTCGGTGGCAGGAAAGAACATCTCGCCCTTTGCCGCAGTCTACGGGGCGAGTAAGTTCGCCGTCGGCGCCCTGGCCGAAGGGCTGCGCCGTGAGGTCTGCGCCCATGGGGTGCGCGTTTCCCTGATTATGCCCGGCATTGTCGTAACCGGGTTTCAGGAGGTGGCCGGCTACGACGAGGAGAACTTCTATAAATCGGTCACGCAGTTCGGCAAGCTGCTCACACCGCAGGATATTGCCGACTCGATCCATTGGCTCCTCACGCTGCCTGCCCACGTCAATGTCGGCGAGATCGTAGTCCGCCCTACGGGCCAGCCCTACCCGTAACGGCAGGGGGCCGGATCGCAGAGAAAAAGCCGCTAATAACCGTGCCCCGGTGTAACACCGGCCGGCCGTTCAGGCGGGGCTGACCTGTACTTGCGGTGAGGCGGCCTGGGTGCGCCGGTACGCGAGGAAACTATCGGTCACGAAAATTATCAGGGCGATCCAGACCATGCTGAACCCCACGAACCGGGCGCGGGTGAAGGCCTCCCCAAAAAGCACCACCCCGCAGAAAAGCTGGAGGGTCGGCGATATATATTGCAGAAAACCGGCCACGACAAGCGGTATGCGCCGCAGGGCAAGGGCGAACAGAAAGAGCGGGACGACCGTGACGACCCCCGCGCCCATAAGAAGGACCTCGGTGGCCGTACTTCCCCGGAAGAACGCGCCCGTTCCGGCCGTCTCCACGTAAATAAGGTATCCGAGCATGACAGGCACCAACAGGCCTGTCTCCAGGATAAGGCCGTGGAGCGAGCCGAGCGGGGCCATCTTCTTGATGAGGCCGTAAACGGCCCAGCTCGAGGCGAGGATAAGGGCTATCCAGGGGGGTGCCCCGTACATATAGGTAAGGCAAAGGATGCCCATACCCGCAAGCCCTACGGCGATCCATTGCCACCTGCGCAGGCGCTCGCGTAGGAAAACGACACCTATGAAAACGCTGAAAAGGGGATTAATGAAATATCCCAGGCTCGCCTCGACTATGAAGCCCGAGTTAACGGCCCAGACGTAAGTGAACCAGTTGATGGTTATTATCGCGGCCGCCGCAGCGTAAGCAGCGAGAGCAGTCCGCCTGAAGGCCGTTTTGCGGAAAGCGGTCCACTGGCCCGAAGCCAGGACTACGGCGACAAGCAGGATGCAGGACCAGAGGATGCGATGGCAGAGGAGCTGCTGCGTGGGCACTTGGCGAAGCAGTCTCCAATAAATGGGAAACAGGCCCCATATACTGTAGGCGCCCACGGCGTACCAATTCCCCATACGTCTTCGGCTGCTTTGCGCTTCCACCTGTGGCTCCCCTTCAGGCCGGCATAGAGCAGACGCGAGCCGGCGACAGGGTTTATCATAGCAATGACGGCAGTAAAATACAAATAAGCGTTGCACTTCGATTTTACTGAATCAGGGAAAAACTTTTGAGATTAATACAGGGAAACCAGCGCGTCGCCCCAACGCAGCCCCGGATGGGGTCGGATGAATAGTGTCCGTTGCAATATTTGCGGTTAACTGGTGCCGAAGACGGGAATCGAACCCGTACGGGGTGTAAGCCCCACCGGATTTTGAGTCCGGCGCGTCTGCCTGTTCCACCACTTCGGCCTGCCTTATTTTAGCCGTGTTCCGGCCACGTGTAAACGATACCGCCGTCAGCAGGCGGATTTACTTAAAAGGCATTATCTCCTCGGCTTTCCGCCTTGACAGAGAGGCGCCCTTTTTGTTATCAAATAGGCATACGCGGCATAATGTTTCCGAGGCAGGTGCGAAAAATGGCGGCAACGTTGATTTACGATCCGGCATCAAAACCGATGGTGTACGCCTGCGGAGTATCGGGCTCCGGCACCAACTACGAAAGGATATACGAGCGTGACCCCGGAATACACCATGTCGTCTTCACCAACGCCCCCGGCTGCTCCGGCGCCGAGAAGGCGAGAAAGAACGGCGCCCCGGTAGCGGCGCTCGATTCCGCTATCTACTTCCGGCAGATGTGGGGGCTTAGGAAGTCCCGAGATACGGTGTAGAGAGGAACGCGTACGACATGGCGATCATGACGCTTGTAGAGCAGACCCTTTCCGGTCCGCCCGACGTGATATGCCTGGCCGGTTACGACCTGTGGATAGGCGATTGGATGCCGGGCAAATACTTTCCCAAAATCCTGAACGTCCATCCGGGGGATGCGAGGAAGTACGCGGGCCTGGGGTGGATACCTACGGCCAAGGCGCTCCTGGCAGGCGAAAGAAGCGTAAAGTCTACCGTCTTCTTCGTCGATGCAAGCGATGATGGAGGGCCGATATTAGTCCAGTCGGAATCGTTGCAGTTTCTACGGACAGCGAGCTGCGCAGTATAAAAGAGTTCATACAGCGTCCGCCTCCCGGACCCTCGAAGAATTCCGGATGGCCGCGCAAGTAGAGGGCGGCAATCTTTACGGAGTCGCTGAAAGACGTATGCACGCTTATCCAGATGGCCTTACGGGAAGAAGGAGACTGGCGGATATATCCTTTCGCAGTGCACGACCTGATAGGCAAAGGCAGGGTCGCCCTGGACGGCCGCACGGTCTATATCGACGGCGTGCAAATGCCGGACGAAGGCTGGCAGATCGATAAATACGGCTTCGCCCCAAGCATACGCTGATAAACGGCGCGCCCGCCGCCTGCGTCGTCCTTGTCTACTTGACCTCGTCGCACCAGGCCCTTGCGTTCTGAAACATCCTGATCCACGGCGACGCCTCCAGCGAGCGCTCCATGTCGCCCGGCATCGATGCCCATCGCCACTTGAGGAACGTCCGCTCCGGGTGAGGCATCATTGCCAGGTGGCGCCCATCTTCCGTGCAAAGCCCCGTAATGCCGTAAGGCGAGCCGTTCGGGTTGAACGGGTAGCTTTGTGAAACCTCACTGTCATCCACCTTGCCTTGATCGTCGATAAAGACAACGGAGACGAGCTTCTTGTGGACCACCTCGTCCACAAGGGATTTGTCCCCCCAGCAGTCGGCCTTTGCCGTGGGCCACCCAGACGCCCAGGTCGAGCTGGCCCATCTCCCTGAACATCATCGACCAGTTTCCGGAACCTGCCGATCACTACGAGCGCGTTTCGAACGTCCTGAGAGATATCGCGTACTGAAGCGGGGTTGCTTCTCGTCGGGCATGTCGTAGTCAGGGCACCAATCCGGAGGAGCCCGAAAAGCTGGCAGCCGTTACAGACGCCCAGGAACAACTTATCTGGCCGTTGTAAAAAATCTTCGAACATCTTCCTGAAGCTTCCCGTCATCCGGAATAGTCGCAGCCTAGCCTTGGTGCTTTCCGGGACGTCGGCATACGAGAAGCCGCCTACTGCAACCAGCCCTCTGAAGCCCTCCAGGGCTGACCCGCCCTGCGATCATGTCGGTCATCGAAACGTCCCACGGCTCTGAACCCCGCCTGGAAGAAGGCCGACGTCATCTCGCGGTCGCCGTTGCTTCCCTCTTCCCTGAGGATGGCGACCTTCGGTTTTTCTTTAAGCTCCAGGAGACGGGCCGGCGTCGGCTCCGGTTTAAACGTGACTTTATAGGCCGGCCCTTTGCGGTCGAAAATATTTCGTCTTTCCATCTCGGCGCAGGCGGTGTTTACCTGGAGCCGCTCCAGTCTGGTAGGACGTATCTTCCCACAACTGCCTGAGAACGGGCATATCGGATTGGAGGACAACCCGGCCGTTGTACATGACGGCGATCCTCTTATCCTGCGCGGTTTCGCCTATGACCGATGCCTTGACGCCGGTTGCGCGGAGCGCTTCCGTTACGGCCGGGACATCCCCGGCCCTGCACTCGATCACCGCCCCCAATTCTTCCGCGAAGGAACCTTTCAGCGCGGTGCACGGCCCGTCCATCGTTATGCTCAAGCCGCAGTTCCCCGCAAACGCCATCTCCAGAAGTGTAGTTATGAGGCCGCCGTCGCTTACATCGTGCCCGGCAAGGAGCAGGTTTTTCGAGATCAGTTCCTGAATTGCGTCGAACGCGGATTTGAGCGTGCCGGGGTCGTCAACATCCGGGCATTCGTTTCCCATCTGACCGTAAACCTGCGCTATCGCGGATGCACCGAGCCGGCACTTGCCCACGGACATATCGATGAAAATCAGCTTGCTTTGTCCCGCGTTCCGTTATGTCAGGCGTCACGACTTTCGTGATGTTGGGCACGGTCGCATAGGCGGAGACGACCAGTTGGCGCGGCGACTTCACCACTTCTTCGCCTACCATGGTTGCCATCGACAGGCTGTCTTTGCCTCCATTGACCGCGATGCCCAGGTCGACCATCAAATCGCGCATGGCGCACGCTGCGTCGTAAAGGGCTGCCCCTTCTCCGGCAGCTTTCTGACGCCCACATCCAGTTGGCGGAGCACTTGACGGAGGACAGGAACGGTTCGAACCCGGCTGACACGATATTCGTGAGCGCCTTGCCGACCGCCATCCGCGCGCCGGCTTTCGCATCCACCAGCATCTTGATCGGGGCCTGCTTGCCGATAGACGCGGCCGCCCCCGTAAGACCGAAATGGCTCTGGGCCAGGACGGCGACGTCGGCGATGGTCAGTTCCAGCGGGCCGCAGCACTGCTGCCGCGCGATGAGGCCCGTGACGCTACGGTCTACTTTGTTGGTGAGGAACCGTTTGGAGCCGACCGCGAGGTCGCGCAGCACGCGGGAAAGGGCCTGATCTATGGACAGCTTGTCCGGAAGCCGCACGGGCTCGAGCGAGGAAGGGAGCCCTGCGGTCATTGAACGTCTTCCGGGGCATGTCGCCCAGGACCTTGCCCAGGTTGAGGTTGACGGGCGTGCTATTGTCGCTCTCGTCGTGCACCACGAAGCGGCCGTCGCCCGTGACTTCCCCCAGTAACTCGCACGTCACCTTTTCCCTGTCGCATATGTTTTTGAAATCTTCGATCCGCTCGGGAGTTATGAGGACGCCGCACCGCTCCTGGTATTCCGCTATCCATATCTTGAGCACCGGGAGGGTGGGGTCGCCCAGCCTGATCCGCCGCAGCTCGATTTTGCCGCCCGATTTCTCGGACAACACCTCGAGAGTTCGCAGGGCCGCCCGCCCCCTGGTCGTGGATGCACGCGGTCGGCTTCTTATCACCCATTTCAATGCAGGCCCGGATGACGCGGTTCATTTTCTGCTCCATCTCCGCGTCGCCGCGTTGCACCGCGTTAAATCCGACTCTGCCTCGTTCTCGCCCTGGAGCTTGCTGGAGGCCGAGCCTCCCCGCCAACGCCGATTCCATAGGCGGGACCGCCTTTATCTGTACGATCAGCATCCCTTTCTCGGCTTCATCCTTCTCCGACGTGCCTGTCATTGATCTGGCCCAGGCCGCCCGTGAACATCAGCTTTTTTGACCCATCCCCATCGCTCGCCTCCGGGGAGCTTCTGGTCCAAAGAACCACGTGAAGCCTGCCACAGACCGGCTCGCCGAATTTGTTCCCGTAATCGCTCGCGCCGTTGCTTGCCTCTATCTCCATATCCAGGGAAGGGGCGAGGTTCGAGGGGTAGGCGGGGCCGGGATCCTCCGAGGGAAGCTCGTATCCGGGGATGAGCAGGTTGCCCGTGCAATAGCCGGCAGTGCCGGCCAGGACCAGCCCGCCTTGTCCCGTTGCCTGGACGTCGCGGATCCTCCCGCCCGTGCCCGTCTCTCCGCGCCGGGGAAGGGTGCGACACCCGTCGGGAAATTGTGCGTCTCGGCAGTAAATAACGATATGGTACGTCACCTTCTTTTTCCTTAAAGGCCCCTAGTTGCCACTCTACCCAGGCAGGATCGTCCAGCAGTCGTATCCCCTGATCCCGCTCGAGTTGTCTTTGAAAGCTATGATGCTGTTCGACGGGTTGGCCTTTAAGAGTCGATTTAGCTATCTCCATCAGCATTTCGGGCATGGGGGCGCCGTCGATCACCTATTAACCCCGGAAGTAGCCGTGCCTTGAGTGCTCGCTGTTGGCGTTGTCCAGGTCCCTTATCTCAACTATGGTCGGGTCCCGGCCTTCTTCCTTTACGAAGTAGTTGTAATAGAGGTTCTTGTCCCAGTCGTCCATGGCAAGGCCCGGCACGTCGAGGAAAGCGCCGACGCCTTTCGCCATCAAAGGGACGTTGAAGACAGGCTCCGGCTTTCGCCCCGGTCTCGAACGTTTGCAGCGGCTCCGTGATCCGGGCACTCAGGTTCATCCGGTCATAGTGCTCCCGGACGAACTCTTCGGTGTCAGCACCGGCGGCGAGTGACCGTGTATCTTCTCGAGCGTTCTATACGGGAGACCTTTTCGAGCCCGATGGTCTGGCATATGGCGACGATTTCGTCGAATAGGCGGTGGCGAAGTTCATTCGCGGCCCGACAACGTTGCCGCCATCGCCGTCTTCAGCCTGTCGTGGATGTCGTCCGGGCTACGAAACCGTCGGCCAGCAGGTGTTGCAGGATGGAAAGCTCGTTGGCATCCAGCCTCGCCTGAGGTCTCGACGTTGAAGCAGGTGTTTCCAGGCTTTTATCTTTTTGCAGGAAAAAGTGCAGCATTTGGTCTTCAACCTTTCACTGTTTTGTCGCGGGGTGGGTTCCTCCGTCACAGGCATGGGCCTGCTCCGGCAGCGGCCGCCCGGCCGGCTGTCGGCATAATTTGTCCAGTCGGATTTTATTTCGCTTGTAAAGGGAATATAGCCAATTCGATGTATGTGCATGGTCACTGGCAAGCAGTGGTAATATCAAGATTACATCGTTCTTCGAGGTCCT
>CAWFRA010000004.1:0-5089 GCA_963818095.1 uncultured delta proteobacterium | reverse complement strand
GGGGCCGAAGTCTGTAGCTTTAACTATAGGGGGCCATCTCCGGCTCGTGGAAGAGCCAGATGCTCGTCAACCTGGTGGGGATCCGCTATGATGAGGCCTCCTGCTTTCCGGCGGTAATGGTCGATTCTGTACGGTGCCGGCTAGCCCGTTCTCCCGTTGTTCAGGGTCGCCTCCATCAGCACAGGCTTCATGGCCCGCACAATCTCGGCGCCCAGTTTATCGACCGTGCGGCTCATGGCTGCGACAGTCGCTTCGTAACCCTTCCCCTTTATGGGCTCGGTGAGGGTCGACTCGCCGCGAACCGTAATACTGGTCCGTCCTTTGCATGGACGGTCCAGATCGCATTGAGCCAGATCGTGTTGTCAGGCATAGGGTCGAACCGCGTCACCTGCACGGTGATCCTGTAATCCGCCTGCATTGCGCGCCTTCCCGTCACCACGAACACGTTCCGCCCGGGAATCCGGCCGTCATGGTCTCGGCGAGGACCCGGGCGATATCCTTCTGCAGCTCACCCGCCCACCTGTCGAACTCGGCGAGCTTCAGCTCGTTCTTCGCGTTCCGGTCACGATCTGCGGCCGGTCGAGGTAGTCGGGGATCTCTACGCGGCGATGCCGATAACGGAAGACGTGCCCGACAACTGAGGGTTCTGGAGCTTGCCGGAAGAGGCCGGCGGCAGCACCGGGTTCAAAGTGTAGAACCGCGAGGATTTGCTGGTGCAGCTTCCCATGAGCAGCAGAGCCATTACAAGAGTGGGCAGCACGAAATAGGATCGCAGTTTTTCCATAGCTTCTCCTCACTATTCTCTTTTACCCCTCAGCAGGGCCTCCGGATGGCGCTCGAGGTAGTCGCTCATCACGCGCAGCGAGCGCAAGGTCCTGCTCATTTCCGAAAGGGCCTTGCCGAGCTCGAATCCCATCGCCGAATTTTCCTGGGTCATCGCCTTGACGGAGGCCAGCGTCTGCTCGGCCTGCGCGACTGCCTTCTGAGTAATTTCGAGGGCCGCCTGGAGCTGCGCGGGCATCCCGTGCTCCCCGGACATGGCATCGCTCCCTTGCCGGCTACCGCGTTGATGCTTTCCGATGTATTCTGCAGGCTGGCGACGAGTGGCCCGATGCGGGTGTTAATATTCTTCATGACGGCGCTGGCTTCCCCTATGGCCTTGTTCAGGGACTTCACGCTGTCCTTTGTATCCTTTGAACTGACCAGTGTGTTAATCGCCGTGATCGCTGAATCGAGCTTCGCGAAGAGTTCTTTGATTGGCAGCTCCTGGACCGTTTTCGTGATCTGCTCGAACGTGGAAGGCACTGTCGGGATCTCCGGGTACTTCTTCTGTATGCTGACGAACCGCGCCGGCTTGTCCGGGAAGAAATCGAGGGCGACGGCGAGCTGGCCGGTCACGAGGCTCAACGTCTGGAGCTGCCCCCGCAGGCCCTTGTCGATCAGGGGCTCCAAAAGCTCTCCGACCTTTTTCGGGGGAGGGCCGAGCCGCTTTGCCTTGGCGGGCTCTATCTCGATGGTGACGGGGATGTCGAAAGCGAGCAGATTCGTATCGAATTCCAGGCCAGATACTTGTCACCGAGCCTATCTTCACGCCCCGGAACATGACCGGAGAGCCCACGTCCAGGCCCTGTACCGTCCCCTCGAAGAACAGCTCGTAGGACAGCGTTTTCTTGAAGAACTTCCCGGAGCCGAAGATAAGCACCGCGATGACCGCAAGGGCAACGGCGCCGATGACGAAGGCGCCGATGACAGTCTTGTTCGCCGCTCTTACTCATGCGCATCTCCTTACGGGTCCAACTTTTTCTGGCCGGTCGGCAAGAAGACAGGGGCCATTCGCCTCTTTTGTACCTGCCGCAGCACCGGCCTCGCCGCGGGTCAGGAAATTGCGGACAGTCGGGTTCTCGCACTCGGACAGAAGTTGTTTGGGGTCGCCTGTGGCAAGCATCGTTCTCGTCTCCGCGTCGAGGAAGACGGAGTTGTTCCCGATGGCAAAGATGCTGGCCAGCTCGTGGGTCACGATGACTACCGTTGCGCCCAGGCTGTCCCGAAGCTCAAGGATCAGCCGGTCGAGCAGGTGGGCGCTGATGGGGTCGAGCCCGGCGGACGGCTCGTCGAAGAAGAGTATTTCCGGGTCGAGCGCCATTGCCCGCGCCAGACCCGCCCGCTTTTTCATCCCGCCGCTGATCTCCGCCGGGTAATAGTCCTCGAAGCCGGCCAGACCGACGAGGGCGAGCTTCAGCGAGGCCACCTTGCCCGACCTCGCGGTGGACGGCTGGTATACTCCTCCAGTATTGTGGCGATATTTTCCGCCAGGGTCATGGAGCTCCATAGCGCGCCGCTCTGGTAGAGTATGCCGAAGCGCCTCGTCAGGTTTTCGCTCGCCTCCGGCCCCGCGTCCCAGAAGCTCACGTCTCCGTACAGCACTTTTCCGCGGGCCGGTCTTTGCAGGCCGACGAGGTGCCTCAGAAGCGTGCTCTTGCCGCAGCCGCTGCCGCCCATGATGATGAAGATGTCGCCCCGGTTCACCGTGAAGGTGAGGTCCGCTGGAGGACGAAGCTGCCGTAGGCCATCGTAAGGTCTTCCACTATGATGTGCGGCTCTGGCATGATCGCTATATACCCAGTACGTCACAGATCACGGTGATGATCGCCGTCGCGACTATGATGCTGACGATGCCCGTCACCACTGCCGACCTCGTCGCATCGCCCACGGCCGACGCGCTTCTTCCGCACTGCATGCCCCTAGGCACCCGGCGAGGCCGATGAGCACGCCGAAAATGAAGCCCGAGAAAAGGCCGATCCACAGGTTCGTAAGCGTTAGCGCCCGTCTCGTCTCGTTGTAATATTGCGTGACGTCCAGATGGAGGCCCGTAACCGCCACGATCAGCCCGCCCAGGATGCCCATGAGGTCGGCGTAGAGCGTCAGAAGCGGCATCATGAGCGCCAGGGCGACCACCCTCGGCAGCACGAGGAAATCTATGGGGGCGATGCCCGCCGTCTTGAGGGCGTCGATCTCTTCGTTGACCTGCATCGTGCCTATCTGCGCCGCGAAGGAGGCGCCCGTGCGCCCCGCCATGATGATCCCCGCCATGATGGCGCCCATGGCCCGCACCGTGGCTACGCCGACGAGGTCGGCCACATAGATCTGCGCCCCGAAGACCTGCAGCTGAATCGAGCCGACGAAGGCGAGGATGAGGCCGACGAGCAGGCTGATGAGCGACACGATGGGAAGGGCCTGGCTTCCCGACTCCTGTATGATGACCCAGATCGGATGCGCGGAACCGCGCCTTGCCTCTCAACATCCGCGCAAAACCCGCGGTCGTCTCGCCGAGGAACGCGACCCCGCCGATGAGAGAGCGCGCGGCTGCCTCGGTCTTATCCCCCACCCGGGCCAGCAGCGGAAGCTCGCCCGCCCTCCCTGCGGGCGCCCTTTGTCTCGGGAACGGCCGGGGCGAGGTCCAGGAGGCGCTGCACGCCTTCGGGCAGCCCTTCCCTTTCTACCGGTATGTCTTTTCCGCGGAGGCGTTTCGACATCGACGAGGAACGTGAGAAGGGCGCTGTCCCATGCCCAAGGCCCGCTGCTCGAATGCGACCCTCGCGGGCGTCGGGCTTTCCTCAAGCGCTTCCCGGACCTTTGCCGCGGACGGGATGTCCGGGCCGAGTCTCCAATCGCCTGCCAGGCCGAGGACGAGAGAATCACCGGCCCGGTCAAGCCGTAACACCGGCCGGGCGGCCGAATAATCCTTAAGTGCGCCGTGTTTACCAGCCATCATTCCATACCGGGACAGACCCGTTCCTGCGTTACGTTCTTTCCTTGCTACCTTTTTCTTATATAGTGTCTCCCGAAATAAAAGGGAAGGGGCTGTATGTCACGCCTTACGGGAAGGTGCGGACAAGCCTTCCTGCCGCCGCCGGTAAAGAGGACGTCAGGAACATGACTCGTGTGCAGGAGTGTTGGGCCATTGCTCCCGGAAACACCTGCCAAATAATCAGGTTGACACAAGCAATAAAAAATAGTATTCCTGTGCGCGTCAGTGGAAGGAAGCAAGAAGCTTGACCGTGCGGTCAGGCCGGTATTATGTGGAGGAACCGGACATGCAAGAGTTAAATACGCAAGAAGACATTCCTGTGTCAGTTTTGCAGAAGAACATGTACGCGAGGTACACGGGGCTGAGAACAGTCTTCAGTGACGGAGAACAACGCTACGTCCCCATTTTGCGCGTGGGCATACAGTCCTTTGACCTGTCCGCGCCCGTGGAATGGGACGAAGCGGAATTAACGAGGGAGATGTGCGCAAAGGCCCTCGTGAACGTAGTCATTCTCAGGGAGTACGAAGTGCCCTGATCTTATCGCCCACTGTCCCGCCGCCAACGTTGTATCTCCGGGCACATATATCCGCTCAGCACTTTCGCTTGTGTTAGTTGACAACAACGCGGTTTATGATCATGTTCTCTATTGAGGTAAGCGGTTTGTGGTAACATCTCTCTAGAGACAGCGTATAGACACAGCTTCGCTCCGTTGAGCATCAACCCCTTCGAGTGTTCGCGGTTACCCGTCCATTGCCTTACATACAACGAATCCCGATAAAGGAGGTATGACCCCAAGAGCTTGAAGCCCCGGTGGCTATAAACCGGCAGCGGCTTGCCGGGTAACCGAACCGGCGAGAAGGCTGGTGAACCGTTCTTAATGGCCCGGAATTGACTGTTCGGATGGTGGTTTCCGTAACTGAAGAATGGAAAAAGGAGAAAAATATAATGGCAATTAAAGATCCGAAAGAGCTTTTCGTGTTCTTGCTAAGCAACGTACGGCAGGGCACCGAGCATTCTGCAAAGATCTACCGGGAGCTGAGCGAAATAGCCCAGGATCAGAACATAAGAGAAGTCCTGGACGGGAGGGGTTTTCTCTCCCAGAAGATACTCAGTACCCTTGACGAATGCTTCAAGATCATAGGGGAAAAACCTGTGAAGACCGGCGGACGCCTTCAAGAAGTCTTCATGGAAGACTTCCGAAAGGAGATCGGTGAGATCCACACCCGCTGGCCAAGCACCTCTTTATCCTGGCAAAGGCTCAGCACCTGATCCACATGGGCG
>CAWFRA010000003.1:0-24982 GCA_963818095.1 uncultured delta proteobacterium | reverse complement strand
TATGCCCGCGTGGTCCGTACCCGGCACCCAGAGGGCGTTGAAGCCTGCCATCCTCTTATAGCGGGTCACGATGTCCTGAAGCGTATTATTCAGGGCATGGCCCATATGGAGCACGCCCGTAACGTTGGGCGGAGGGATCACCATCGAAAACGGGGGTTCTTTTGAAACGGCCTGAGCGGTGAAGTAGCCCTTCTCCATCCAGAAGGAGTACCACTTCCGCTCGACCTGCTTTGGATCGTATACCTTATCTATCACTCGCCGGGCTCCTTCAGCAGTTTATCTATTTCTTCCCTGACCACCTTCTCCGTGGTCTCAAGCAATATCTGCCTGACATATTCCTCTACGTACCGGGCCAGGACGGGCGCGAGCCTGGCAGACATCTTTTTCGCCGCCTCAGCAACAGCCTGGTCGAGGGCCTCAGTAAATTCCCGCTCCAGCTCGGGCCGGGAAGGCGAACCGGCATCATTCGGCGCACTCTGCGCCTCCCTGGAGGGAACGCCGACGTTGTCCATCGCGTCCCGCAGTTGCTTCCCTATCGCCTGGCGGATCGTCGGAGCTTCCCCCGCGGCCGCCTGTTTTTCGTCTTTTCCGGCTGCCGTCCCCTCGTGTTGCCGTGCGGCAACCGGCTCTGCGACGGGCCGGGCGGCAACGGGCTCCGCGGGGTACGGGGTGCGGGGTGCGGCGGGCGGCTCGACAGGCACGCGGGGTGCGGCAAGCTCCCGCGACGCCTCTTCGCGGGCGCGCCTTCTGCTGTCCCTTGCCTCACCGGGGGGCTTCTCTTCGATCAGGTCAGTCAGCTCGATCACCTCGTCGTCGCCCGTGACGGCCTCATAGAGCTTGAAGAAATTTATCGGCTTTTCCACTATGCCGTCCGCCTGATGTTCCGAAAGGTCCGTCTTGTCGCCCTCATCCTTGAGGAAAAAGAAACCGGCCGCATCGAGATAGCCCTCCTGCTGCAGCTTCTTGTAGACGTCGATGCCTCCCGTTTTGGGAAGGTTGACGTTGACGATGTAAAAGTCGGCGTTGATCCTGCCGGCTATGCGCTCGACCTCTTTACCGTTCGACGCGTAGAAGATCTCGTACTGCTCTTTCGAGAAGACCGTCATGAATGCCTGCCGGATTTTCTCGTCCCTGTCCGCAACGACTATCGTTTTTCTCATCTGTTCCCCCTAAACGGGTATCTTCCAAGGCATGGGAAGAAATATCTTCTCGAAGAGGTTGAAGGCGTAACGATCCGTCATGCCCGCCACGAAATCGCAGACGCAGGTGGCCTGGTCTGCGTAAAAAGACTTCGTGGAGGTCTCCTCCAGAAAGGCGTCCGGCTTTTCCAGAAAGTAGCGGTAAATGTCTTCGACGATCCGCGAGCACTTGTTGAATTCATCGTGGACGACGACGTTGTCGTAGACGTTCCTGTAAAGGAAATCGCGCAACAGGAGAATCGACTCCTCGATCTCCGGCTCTATGGCCATGGTCTTTTTCTTCAGGGTTTCGCCTATGACGGACCTGACCATGCGGTCGATTCTGGCCGAATGCGTGTCGCCCAGGGACTTCCTGCACCGGCCCGGCAGGTCGTCCAGCTTGATTACTCCTCCCCTGATTGCATCGTCGATATCATGGTTGATGTAGGCTATGACGTCGGCCACCCGGACTACCTCGGCCTCACGGGTCAGGGGCTTATCCGCATCGCGGCATATAATGATCTCCCCCCTGCCTTTGGAATGCCTCAGTATGCCGTCCCTCACCTCGATGGTGAGGTTGAGGCCCTGGCCGTCCCTTTCCAGAAAATCGACTACCCTGACGCTTTGCTCGTTATGGCGGAACCCGCCCGGATGTATGCTGTTCAGGACTGCTTCCCCGGCGTGGCCGAAGGGCGTATGCCCCAGGTCGTGCCCGAGTGCAATCGCCTCCACCAGGTCCTCGTTCAAAAGGAGCGACTTGGCTATCGTCCGTGCGACCTGGGAGACCTCCAGCGTATGGGTCAGGCGCGTCCGGTAGTGGTCGTCGGTGGGGAAAAGAAAGACCTGCGTTTTATGCTTGAGCCTTCGGAATGCCTTGCAGTGGACGATCCTGTCGCGGTCATGCTGAAATGCCGGCCTTATGTCGCACGGCGTCTCTTCCCTGAGCCGTCCCCTCGTGCACCGGCTCTTCTGTGCAGACGGTGAAAGATTCTTTTCCTCCCTCTCTTCTAATTCTTCCCTGATAGTCATAATGAATAGGCGCGATAATACAGGCTAATCTATCACAAACAGACCGTTATTTCAATATTCCAGGGCGGCTGTGTCCGCGCCGCCGCCTAACCCCGCCGCCTGCTTGAACGGCCTGGGGTTTGGTTATATACTAAATCTTATGAAGAAAACATGCGCAGCCCTGATCGCAGCGATCATTCTTTTAGCCTCCGCCGCATTCGCGCAAGACTACGAGGGCGCCCTCAAGGCGGCAAAAAAGGACAACAAGCCCGTCCTCCTCTATTTTTTCACCCAGTCTTGCTATTATTGCCGGCTCATGGACAGTAAGACGCTGGCGGACAAAGAGATCGACGCCACGCTGAAGAAGGATTTCGTTTACCTGCGGGTCGACCTGGACAAGTCGACCGATCTGCAAAAGCTTTACCAGATCACCGGCACACCCACTTCCTGGTTCCTCGAATCCTCGGGAAACCGCGTAGGCGCAATACCGGGGTACGTGGACGCAAAGACCTACAGGCGCATTCTCGAATACGTCAAGGGCAAGATTTACAACCAGATGGACCTGCAGGCATACCTGAAGAAGGCACCGGCCGGGAAGTCGAGCCGCCCGGTCTGCGTCAGGGCTTTCCCCGACGCGGCGCCTTATGCGCTTTTTTTGGGTATCAGAAAACACGTCTGAAATGCGAGAAACTGCGCTTCCAATAACTCGCGTCGATGCTGTCTATGGCGATGCCCCTCGACTTGGAGGCGTGGATAAATTCAAGTGCATTTATCATAATTCCCACGTGATTATCGTGATTTAGGTGAAAGAGGACCAAGTCGCCCACTGAGCACGTCACCCCGCGGGACTTCGCGACCCATACGTATCAAGCGCCTTTGTCGAGAAGGAGGAGGTTTATGTCGAATCGCCCGAATACGTGCGAAACGAAACCGCTACAGTCAAAGGCGTCAGGCCCCTTTGCCGCGTTCCTGTAAGGTTTCCCGAGGAGGGTCACCGCATACTGGACGATATCTTCCCGCTTGTCCGCGGGGGCGCCGGACCGGCTTCATAGCTCTTCTGGATCGTTCTTGGGGAGCACATCCGAAGGAGACAAGCAGGGATAGGAGCAATCAGGAGACTCACGAAAAACAGGATGCCTTTCGTCAACCCCCGCCGGCCGTCTTTCATCCGTGCGCTCGCAGTACCTCAAGAACCTCTGTAAACGAACCGTTGTCAAGGGAGTGATCGAGAACGGGCAGGATCCCCCCGGACTCGGGTGATACCCGATCGCCACTCCGGTCTCTTCGAACATGGCCCGGTCGCCTTCGCCATCGCCCACGGCCGCCGCGTCTTCCTTGGCGATTCCTTTTCTCCGCAGTATGCGTCTTACCCAGTAGCCCTTGGTTCGGGGTCGAGCCGGGACAAGGGACTGCTTCCGCCGCAGAAAAAAGAGACGGGCCTTGCCCCGTCGTGTTCCACCTGTTATCCTGATCCCGCCCGTGAGAATACCCCCTTCCGGTATTGATCAGCTCGTTCGCGAAGGCGAGCGTGAAGGCCAAACTCGCTCTTCACCTTGTAGGCGAGAGAGGAAAGGCCCGTTGACAGGACCACCGTCAGGATGCCGTCGAGCAGTCAGGGCCTCGACCGCTCTCTCTCACGCCCTTATGGTAAGGGATCTGATCAATGATGCCGAGGACGTGGCTCCTTCCGAAAGACCCTTCCAGAGCGCGGCGTCCCTCCGGCAGAACTCGGCGTAATCGATCTGTCCCGCGCGGAAAAGCCGCTGAAATTCATCGGCGTTTTGGTCTTACAGGCCGAGTCTTTCGTGGAGGTACTGCCAACTGCTCTTCACCGGGGTGAGTGTTCCATCACAGTCGAAAAAGACGATTTTTACCGCCATGTTGTCCTTATAGCACGTCGCCATGAAAAAATCTATTCTTTGAGGGGAAGGGGTCTATAATAGGGTATGTCTGTTCTGGACGGCCATACACACCTCTTCCCCCCGGAAGTCATAGCCGGGCGGGACCGCATAGCCGCCCGCGATCCGGGGTTTGCAGCCATTTATGGCGACAAGAATTCCAGGATGGCGGATGCGGCCGGCCTTGCGGCCTACATGGAGGCCGAGGGCATCGACAAGCTTATCGCCGCCTGCTTCCCTTTCAGGGACGGCGGCCTCATTAGGCTTGCCAACGACTATGTGATTGAGGCCGCAAGAAACGATCGGATCGCGCCCTTCATCATCACGGACAGGGACAACGAAAAAGAGCCGTTGCCGAGGCCCGGCGCTGCGCAGCCAAAGGCGCGCGGGGCGTGGGGGAGATGGCCTGGTACGAGCGCCCCTTCGACGAAGCCGAGCGGAAGCGCATGGAGGGCCTTCGCCGTATCTGGAGCAGGCGGGCATGGTCTTCATGATGCACCTGAACGAGCAGGTGGGCCACTCCTACCCCGGGAAAGGGCGGGCGGATTTCGCCGAGGTCGTGCGCCTCGTCCAGAATCATCCCGGTCTTAAGGTCCTTCTGGCCCACATGGGGGGCGGCCTCTGTTTCTACGAGCTGATGCCTGAGATAAAGGAAGTCTTTGCCCGCGTTTACTACGACCTTGCCGCAGTCCCCTTCCTTTACTCGGACGCCCTCTATCGTTACGCGGCGGAGTTCCTTGCGGACAAGGTGCATTTTCGGGTCCGATTTCCCCTGCTCAACCTGGGCCGCTACAGGGCGGCAATCGAGGCGCTGGGCGGCGAGGCGGCAGGGAAAATCCTCTGGGAGAACGGGGTGTGTCTCCTTGGAGATTGATTGGGACAAAAGGTACAGGGAGGGCTTTTATGACGGCGCAGATAAGGCCCACGGGCTTGTCGGAAAGTTCTCCCGCCTGATACCTCCGGGAAAACCGGTGATCGACATAGCTATGGGCAACGGCCGCGACCTCATTTTTTTGGCCGGGAAAGGCTTCCCCGTTTACGGTCTCGACAAATCGGACGAGGCGATCAAGCTCGCCAGGCAGGCCGCGGGAAAAAAGCGCGCGGGAATCACGGCGATCAGGGGCGACGCCATCACGCTGCCCTTCAGGGCGGGCGTCGCCGGCTGCGTGCTCGTCTTCTATTTCCTCGTACGGAGATCATGGACGAGCTTACCGGGCTCCTTGCGCCGGGGGGCATTCTCATCTACGAGACGTTCCTCAAGCGGCAGAACGACCTGGACAGGCCGAGGGACCCGCGCTACCTCCTGGACGACGGCGAGCTGCTCGGCTATTTCCGCCGCCTCGACCTTTTGTCCTACGAAGAGGCGCGTCCTCGACGCGGGAGGAAAGCAGCGCGCAGTCGCGCGCTATGTGGGGAGAAAAAGATGATACTCGATTGGAACCCCGCAAGGCCCAAGAAGAAAACGACCGATTTCATCAAGGAAAGCCTGGAAAACGGCGCCATCATCGGATACCCGACGGACACCTTCTACGGCCTCGGCTGCGACCTGTTCAACATCAAGGCGATCAAGACCTTATACGACATGCGGGGGCTCGACGAGAAACGGCCGCTCAGCATAATTTTCAAGGATATCAAAGATATAAGCAATTATGCGGTCCTCACGGACTTCGCCTTCCAGGTCCTGAAAAGCACGCTGCCCGGCGCCTATACGTTCATCCTGAAGGCGAGGAGGATCGTGCCGAGGCTCCTCATGACGAGCAAGAAGGAAGTGGGCGTGAGGATGCCTGACCACGAGGTGACGAAGGCGCTCGTCAACCTGCTCGGCAGGCCCATAATCAATACTACCGCGAAGCAGGCCGGGCAGGGAGGCGATGGACGACCCACGGGAGATCGAGCGCTATTTCAAGGGACAGGTGGCGTTCGTGATCGACGGGGGTCTGATCGTGGGCGAGCCGTCGACCGTCGTAAGCCTGGTGGACGACAAGGTGAAGGTGCTGAGGGAAGGCAAGGGGCCCCTTACAGATCTTCTTCGGGACTAGACCTGCCGCCGCCTTCGAGGGCCTCCGCCATCTCTTCTTCAAACCCCTCGCCCATCTCGTCGCCGAGCTCGCTGCCCATCCGCTTCATCAGCCTTTCCATGGACCGAGGGTCGTTCTCGTCGAGGTCGCCGAGCCTGGAGGGGTCGAGGAGGCTTTCCATCCTCTTCTCCTCGCTCCGCAAGACGGCGACGCGCGAGAGTACGCGCTTTACGTCGGACGACCGGCAATGCTTGCAGTAGGGCGCGACCTCCTCGGTGGCGCGAAGCAGCAGGAACGACGAGGTCTTCTTGCAGGATTCACAATAATACTCGTAGATCGGCATGAATAAATTTTATTTTTTTCGATTTGATTTGTAAAGGCTTTAGCGATATTCTAGTCACGGCAGGACGGAGAAAAATGAAGGCAAGGAGCTATTGCAAAGATTGTCTCAAGGACCTTGCGAGGCGGGTAGTCGCCCTTTCGGGCGGGAATGAGGCGCTTGTCGCCTCGGCGTTCCATCTCGTTGAGGACCCTTTTCGACCCCGATCGGAGCCCTACGGAGGTGTCGAACCGCCTCCTCAGATACGTAAAGAAGAGACGGGCGTCTACGACCCGTTCGCGGAGCGGAAGGAGACGGAATTCCGGCAGGCCCTCGCCGCTTCGGCCCGGCTGAAAGGCTTTTTCCCCGATACCCTGGAGGGCGCCCTCGTCGCGTCGGCCTTCGGCAACGGCGGGGACTTCTTCACGGAGCACGCATACGACCCGTGACCGCATGGAGTTCGAGTGCGACGTGGCCAAAATAGAGCATCAGGTTTATATTAACAACAAAATAATGGTGCTGGGGGACAACCCCGGCGACCTCGTCTTCGACCTTCCGCTCCTCCGCCTGCTCAGGCGGGAGGGAAAAGAGGTATATTACGCGGTGAAGGAGCACCCTGTGCAGAACGACATGTCGATGCCGGACGCGGCGAGGTTCGGGGCGCACGACATGTGGGACGCCATCATCTCCGACGGGTACGGACGAGGTCGGCATCAGGAGGGAAGCGATGACCGGGAAGGTGCGGGAGTGCTGGGAAGACGGCAGCATGATTATCGCCAAGGGCATGGGGAACTACGAGACGATCTCCGAGTACGACCGGGGGCGGCCGGTCGTCTACGTCATGGGCGTCAAGTGCAGGACCGTGGCTGCGGCCCTGGGACGGAAGGTCGGGGCATATATCGCTATAGCTGGTGGTGAGCATGGCTAAAAAGGACTACTACGACATACTGGGCGTGCAGAAGACGGCCTCGGAGGACGACATCAAGAAGGCGTACAGGAAGCTGGCCCTCAAGTACCACCCGGACAGGAACCCCGGGAACAAGCAGGCCGAAGAGCAGTTCAAGGAGATAAACGAGGCTTACGCGGTCTTGAGCGACAAAGACAAGCGGAAGGAATACGACACCTACGGGATGAGCGGCTTCCAGCAGAAGTACACCCAGGAGGACATCTACCGGAATTTCAATATAGGCGACCTTTTTAAGGACCTGGGCTTCGGCACGGGCGACATCTTCAGCATGATCTTCGGCGGCAAGGCGCGGGGCCGGCGGCAGGGCAGGGATCGGCGCGCGGCGGAAGGCGGGTCTACGATTTCGGCGATTACGTGGCCAGAGACCGCACGCCCGCCGGCGAGCTCGACCTCAATTACGAGCTGGAGATACCCTTCATGGACGCCATGAGGGGCGCGGAAAAGTGCTTTCCTTCACGAGCGAGCGGGGAGCCGAAGAGGTCAAGGTGAAGATACCGAAAGGCATCGATACCGGCCAGAAACTGCGGCTTCAGGGGAAAGGCGGCAGGGACCCGTACACGGGCAGGACCGGAGACCTATACGTGACCGTAAAGGTGGCCGAGCACCCCGTATTCAAGCGGGTGGGAAACGACCTCTACGTGAAAAAAGAGGTAAAGGCTGACGGATGCCTTCCTCGGCGGCTCCATCGAGGTGCCCGACTATAGACGGGCCGAAGAAGGTCAAGATACCCGGCAGGCGTGCGGTCCAGCTCGAAGGTGCGCCTGAAGGGCCTCGGCGTACCGCAGATGGGCAAGCAGGCCGGGGGCGACGAGTACGTAGAGATCGTAATCGACGTGCCGCGGAAGCTGACGGACCGGCAGAAGGCCCTTCTCGAAGAGCTAAGAAAAGAAAGCCTTATCCGCTCCTTGCCCGTTTATTTTGTCCCCATTGATGACTATATTAGCACTATTACGAGAAACACCCAAGGGGGGCCAAATGCGACACATTCGATCTGGGCCTTGGATCCTTCTCTGATATTCCTCCTCACCCTCGCGCTTCAGGCCGCGGCCTTCGAGTTGTCCGCCGATATGATTACCAAAGAAGGGGAGCAGAAACTAACCGGCAAGTTATACGTCAAGGGGAACAAGTACCGTATCGAGATGAAGAGCGGCTCCGAATACGCGATTATCAGACATGACAAGAACAAGTCGTGGATTGTCATTCCGGACCAGAAGGCATACATAGAAATGCCCTTCGATCCCAAAAGGAAGCCGGCAATCGAGGATAGACAATCGCAGAAGGGAACCGCAAATACCTCGGGTCAGAGGCGGTCAACGGCCACCCAACCAAAAAATACGAGGTGACGGCCAAGTCGGGGGAGCAGGGCGACTCCTTTTATCAATGGGTGGCGTCGGACATAAACTTTCCCATCAAAACCGTGGCGGTGAACGGAAACTGGAGCATAGAGTACGGCAATGTCAGGACCTCTGTGCCCGATAGTCTTTTTGAGATGCCGGAAGTCTATGAAAGGATCGCCATGTCCGCCAATGGGGGACAGCCGGCCATCCGATAGCGGAACTCGGATATTGAGGAAGAAAAAGGCAGGCCGCGAGGGCCTGCCTCTGCCTCTTTACAGCTTCACTACGTTTGCAGCCTTCGGGCCTTTCGGGCTGTCAACTATATCGAAACTGACTGCCTGGCCTTCCGTCAACGACTTGAATCCCTCGTCCTGGATGGCAGTGTAATGTACGAAGACATCCCCGCCGTCCTCTTTGGCGATAAAACCAAAGCCCTTTGACGCGTTGAACCACTTTACGGTCCCCTTTGCCATACCTGAAACACCTCCTATGCAAATATCGAAGAGCCGAACGATGCAAAAAAAAGCCGCAACACCGTTTCACGCATTGCGGCACTAAACAATACGTCCGAAACTTCGGGCACTATGATTGCACAGAATCGCGAAAAGGTCAAAACAATTTTACATCTTTAACTTTGCATTCTCCTTTGCGGACATACGGAGCCTCGCCCCCTCCTTGGGGAGGTGAGACGCGCTTGGCCTGCATTTCCGTTTATTGCGGTTGACACAAAACGCCTGTTTTTGATATGGTTTAGAGTCGGCGGATATTTCTGTTGGGTTTTTCGTCGCAGGCGCCGACCCGGCGCCGGTATGGAAGGGCCGCGCGACCCGCCGGGGCAACGGCCTTATCGATTCACGGTAAAGATGGAAACCATCGAGATCGACAACATCGATGCCCTGGACAGGACATTCTGCGTCTCCTACCCCCTGGAGGACGAGCGCCTCCTCGCCTCCATAGCGAGATTCGGCATCCTCACGCCCGTTCGGCCTGCAGAGGGGCAGGAGACCGGTCGTCGTCACGGGCCACAAGAGGCTCGATGCTGCGCGCAGGCTGGGGATCGGGAAGGTCCCCTGTGTTTTTTTCGGACGCAGACGACAGGCAGGCGCTCCTCACGTCGATAAACGACAACCTGGCAAGGCCCCTCAACACGGTGGAAAAGGCCGTCTGCGTGGCAGAAGATGGCCGCCTCGGCTTCCCGTCGGAAGAAATCTACGCCGTTATGGCGATGCTCGGCCTGCCCGCCAGGGAGAAGGCCTTGAAGACCTGCATCGCCGCTGCCTCGGCGGAAGAGCAGGTGCGGGCATTTATCGTGCGCCACGGCCTGCCGCTTCCCGTGGTCGAGCAGCTTTTCTGGTTCGACGCCCGGCGAGGTGCACGACATCATCCGCCTCGCCGGGCCGCTTCATCCCACCGTAAGCGCATTGAGAGAGGCCCTCCATCTCATGATGCTCCTCAAGGTGAAGCGGGGGGAGATCGATTTGGCGGGACTCGAAGACGCCAAAGACATGGAGGCCCTGAGACGGGCGCTCAAGAAACAGACCAACCCGCTCATGTCCGGCCTCGAAGAGAGGCTCGCGGGCATACTGGCCGCCTGCGCCCTGCCCCCTTACATGAAGGTGCGGGTGGACCCGGCCTTCGAGAGGGAATCGGTCGATATCACGATACAGGCGCGCAGCAGCCAGGAAATCGAAGGGGCGCTTGCGAAGCTGGGCAGCATCGCGCGAGAAGGACTTTTCGGGAGCATATTTGAGCTTACCCACGGTACGTCGGATAGAATCTGAAGGCAGCGTCGTCAGGGACTGCCCCGGCACGCGCAAGCACGTCTGCTGCGGCTACAAGACCATCGACCTCGTGGAGGGCTGCCCCCTGTCCTGCTCGTACTGCATCCTCAGGTCGTATCTCAACAACCCCGGCATTACGGTGAGGACGGCGACGGACTCCATCATCGGCGAGATCGACGGGGCCATCACGGCCGAGAAAGACGCACGTCCTGCGGTTCGGCACAGGGGAGCTTGGGGACAGCCTCGCCGTAGACAGGAAGCTCGACGCGGTAAGGCCCGTCGTCCGGTTCTTCGGCGAGAGGAAAGGGGCGCTCCTGGAGCTTAAGTCGAAATGGGCGGGCCTCGACCACCTGCGCTCCAGCCTCAACCCCTACGTTGTCGTCTCCTTCTCGCTCGCGCCCCAGAGGATCGTCGATGCGGAGGAGAAGGGGACGAGCCCCGTTGCGAAGAGGCTCAAGGCCCTGAAGAAAGCCCAGGATTGGGGCTGCCTCGTGGGTCTCCACTTCGACCCGGTAATCGTTTACGACGGCTTCGAGGACGATTACGCGCGCCTGATAGATGAGATAGCGGATCGCTCGATCTGGAGCAGGGTCATATGGGCCAGCATGGGCTGCCTGCGCTTTGTGCCCCCCCTCATGAAGCTTTTTCTTGACGAGAGGCGGCGCAACCTGCTGCACGGCGAATTCATCATGGGCGAGGACGGCAAGTACCGCTATATCAAGGCGGAGAGGATAAGGGTCTACAAGATGCTTTACGGGCTCCTCAAGGCGAAGTCGCCCGGCCTTTTCATCTACCTCTGCATGGAGAGGCCCGACGTGTGGCGGCAGGCTACCGGCGCGCAGGTGGCCGGAAGCGAGGACCTGATAGCGCTTTTCGACGGGAGAATCGGCGAATTCTACGGAGGCTTGCAATGAGGTTCAAGGAGAAGGTCGTCTTTGTCACAGGGGGAACGCGGGGGCTCGGCAAGGCAATGGCCGAGGCCTTCCTCGAAGAGGGCGCGAAAGTGGCCGTCAACGGGAGGAAGACGGAGGCCGTCGAGACGGTTCCGGGCGGAGCACGCGCAAGGGGCCGCCAGGGCCTTCGTGGCAGACATATGCGATTACGCGGCTATGGAGGCGGTAGCGGAAAGCGTAGCGCAGGAGTGGGGAGGCATCGACATACTCATCAATAACGCGGGCATCGTCAACCCCCTCGTGCCTTCCGCAAAGATCAAGCGGGAGGATTTCGACAGGGTGATCGACGTGAACCTGAAGGGCGCCTTCTACGTCACCCAGATATTCGGGCGCAAGATGATCGAGCGCGGCGCCGGCAGGGTCGTATCCATATCGTCCCAGGTGGCGCTCTTCGGCGAGAAGGGCTTCCTTCCCTATGCGATCAGCAAGGCGGGCATCCAGCTCATGACGCGGAACCTCGCGTCCGAATGGGGCAGGTCCGGGGTCACCCTCTGCTGCCTGGCGCCCGGGTATATAAAGGGCGGCATGAACGAGGGGCTGGCCAAGAGGCAGGACCTGGTCGATTTCCTGTCGGCCAAGACGCCCGTCCATAGGATGGGCACGGTCGGGGAGCTGGTCGGCACGGTCCTCTTCCTCGCGTCCTCTGAGGCGGCCTATATCAACGGCGAGACGGTCGTCATGGACGGCGGCCTGACCGGATACGCAGCCGAAACGTTGCTCGACGCAATAACAAAAGGCAAATGATGGACATTATCTCTTTCGTCGTCTTTACTTTCAACTCGCGCTATGTAAAACGGTGGATAGGCAGGCGGTCTTATCCTTATGATCCCTCTGGCCAATTTCCTTTCCGTCGGCTATCTCGCCCGCACGTCCAGCCTTACCATGATAGGCGGCATGGGCCTGCCTACCTGGGAGAAGAAGAACGAGCTTTTGTGGGAGGGGGCAAAGCTCTTCGGCATCTTCATCCTCTACGAGGCGCTGCCCTGCTTCCTCTTCTCCTTCAGCTTTCTCCTTTCGAGCTTCGGCAACACCCTTACCGGCTTCGCGGGCGGCATAATAAAGTTCCTGGCGGTCATCGCTTTTATCGTCTGCTCCGCCTTCCTCCCCTTCGCTTTCTGCGCCTTCATCGAGCAGTCGGAAGTGCGGAGGGCCTTCGAGTTCGAGCGGATAGCCGCGGCCGTCAAGGAAGTGATGCCTGCGTACATTTTCGGCTACGTCCTGAGCCTAATCTGCATGTACGTCGCGTACAAGCTGCACACCATCCCCTATCTACTAGGTTTCGCCCTTTCGTCCGTGCTCATCTATTATGTCCTCCTCGTCTCCACCTATTATTTCACCCAGCTTTACAAAAGGACGCGCTGGGGGCAGACAAACTGCCGTAAGACCGCGCAATACATACGGTTATGGGCCAAATTGTATAGCCGGACCGGGCCAGTTTATACTTGAACAGTTTACCGATATTTTATAAGATACTCTGTTACATTTCGGAAAATCAGTGTATAGCGTTTCGCGTACCGAGGACGATGTGCCGGTAGGTGGCGGGCCAATGGCGGTAGCCTGCCAAAAAATGGGACTGCCACGATGAATTCGCTAAGGAAAGGAGCAACATGAAAGGCATCATTTTGGCCGGAGGCAGCGGCACACGACTTTTTCCGCTCACGCTCGGCGTATGCAAGCAGCTCATACCCGTATACGACAAGCCGATGATCTACTTCCCCCTCTCGGTGCTGATGCTGGCCGGCATCAGGGACATCCTCATCATCTCGACGCCGCAGGACCTTCCGCGCTTTGAGACCATCTTCAAAGACGGCTCCCACCTGGGACTTCGCTTCAGCTACGCTGAGCAGGCCCACCCGAACGGGATTGCCGAGGCTTTCATCATCGGCGCGGATTTTGTGGGCAACGACGACGTCTGCCTGATACTCGGGGACAACATATTCTACGGACACGGACTTACCGCCCGGCTCAGAAAAGCCGTAGCCGACGTCCACGATCTGGGCGGCGCGACGGTCTTCGGTTACTATGTCAGCGACCCGGAACGGTACGGCATAGCCGAGTTCGACGAACACCTGAACGTCCTGTCGATAGAGGAAAAGCCGAAAAACCCCAAATCGAACTATGCGGTGACGGGCCTCTACTTCTACGATAACAGCGTCATCGGGGTCGCGAAAAACATAAAGCCGTCGGCCCGGGGAGAGCTGGAGATCACGGACGTCAATAACGTGTACCTTAAAATGGGCAAGCTCCACGCCGAGCTACTCGGCAGAGGGTACGCCTGGCTCGATACGGGCACCCACGAGACGCTCCTGGAGGCAGCCGAGTTCATGGCGACCATAGAGAAGAGGCAGGGTCTCAAGGTAGCCTGCATAGAGGAGATCGCCTATAGGCTTGGATACATCGACGCAGACCGGCTCCTCACCCTCGCCGAGCCGCTTAAGAACAACGGCTACGGCAAGTACCTTCTGGGCCTCGCAAAAGGGCCAAGGTCATAGCCGGCCTCATGAGGGTCCTCATCGCCGGGAAAAGCGGCCAGCTTGCCCAGGAGTTCACAAGACAGCTTTCCGCGCCCGCCTTCACCGTTCTGGCGCCCGACGAAAAAGAGCTCGACATAACGAACGCTGAGACGGTCAGGACCATAGTCGGTGCAAGCCGGCCGGACGTGGTCCTCAACTGTGCAGCCTACAACCTGGTGGACGACGCCCAGAGGGCGCCGGGGCCGGCCTTTGCCGTGAATGCGACGGGCGTTGCGAACCTGGCGGCAGCATGCAGGGAAGCGGGCGCGGTTCTCGTCCATTACGGGACCGACTACGTCTTCGGCGGCTTGAAAGAGACGCCGTACACGGAAGAGGACAACCCCGACCCGATTAACGCCTACGGGCAGAGCAAGCTGACAGGAGAGAAGCTGCTCGCCGAAAGCATGGAGGATTACCTGCTCCTGCGCGTGAGCTGGGTGTTCGGGGACGGGCGGCAGAACTTTCTTTACAAGATGCTGCAGGCGGCCCGCAGCCGCGAGGTGATCGAGGTTGTTGACGACCAGGTCTCCATACCTACCTCTACGCGGGACATCGTGAAGTATACGATGCAGGCGCTCGAAAAGGGTCTTCGGGGACTCTATCATTTGACCAATAGCGGCTTCGCCTCCAGATACGAGACGGTTCGCTACAGTTTTTCCAAGCTTGGTGTTGCCGTCAGGGTGGTGCCGGTCGGCACGGACCGCTTCCCTGCCCCCGCCCGCCGCCCCCGCTTTTCAGCCCTCTCGAACGCGAAGCTGGCGTCGATTCTCGGTGCCGAAATACCCCACTGGACCGACGGCGTGGACTGGTACGTTGAAAAAAGAAGGTTCATGAGCGAGGTAGAATTATGAAAGTCGTCATTCTGGCAGGCGGACTGGGCACCCGCTTGAGCGAGGAAACGGTAATCAAGCCGAAGCCCATGGTCGAGATAGGCAGCAGGCCCATCCTCTGGCATATCATGAAGATATACGGGCGCCATCACTTCGACGACTTCGTTGTCTGCCTCGGCTACAAGGGTTACATCATAAAAGAATTTTTCGCGAACTACGTCATCCACCAGTCGGACATCACGATCGACCTCCGCGCCAACAGCTCGCTTCTGCGCAGTAACAACACCGAGCCGTGGAGGGTAACGCTCGTAGGTACCGGAGAGAAAACGATGACTGGCGGCCGTGTACTGCGGGTCAGGGATTACCTGGAAAATGAGACGTTCATGCTTACATACGGAGACGGGGTAGCCGACATCGACATCGGGAAGCTTCTCGCGTTCCACAAAAGCCACGGCAAGCTCGCAACGGTGACCGCAGTCCGCCCGCCTTCCAGGTTTGGCGGCATGTCGATCGAAGACGGCCTCGTCACCAATTTCATCGAGAAACCCCAGATAGGCGAGGGCTGGATCAATGGTGGGTTCTTTGTTCTGGAACCCGGCGTGCTCGATTATATAAAAGGCGATTCCACGCTGTTCGAGCGCGAGCCTCTGGAGAGGCTGGCACGGGAGGGACAACTGGCCGCCTACAAGCACGAAGGCTTTTGGCAGTGCATGGACACAGTGCGCGACGTGGCGCTCCTCAACGAGCTGTGGGAATCGGAGCACTGTCCCTGGAAGGTCTGGTAGGATGGAACGGGCGCGCGATCTCCTTCGCAGGGCTTATCGGGGCAAAAGGGTCCTTGTTACGGGCCACACGGGTTTCAAGGGCTCCTGGCTGACTGCCTGGCTCCTGGAATTGGGCGCCGAAGTGACGGGGTATGCCCTCGCGTCTATTACGGAACGCGACAATTTCGTCGTCTCCGGTCTCGCCAACCGCCTTACCGATGTCCGGGGCGACGTAAGGGACTTCGAAGGCCTGAAGGCCGTCTTCGACGACTTCAAGCCGGAGTTCGTCTTCCACCTTGCTGCCCAGGCCCTCGTGAGGAGGGGATACAGGGACCCCAAGGAGACCTTCGATACAAACATTGGGGGCACCGTCAACGTGCTCGAGAATTGCCGCCTCGGCAACTCGGTCTCGACGATAGTCAACGTGACGAGCGACAAATGCTACGAGAACAGGGAATGGTCCTGGGGATACCGCGAGTGCGACCCCATGGGCGGGTACGACCCTTACAGCTCCAGCAAGGGGTGCTCGGAGCTGGTAAGCGCCGCTTACAGGACGTCCTTCTTCAACAGCAAAGGGGCGTCGGGAAGGTCCTCGCGACCGTGCGGGCCGGGAACGTGATAGGCGGCGGGGACTGGTCCGAAGACAGGATCATACCCGACTGCATCAGGTCGCTCGAAGCGGGCAAGACAATAGGGGTAAGAAACCCCCGCGCAGTGAGGCCGTGGCAGTTCGTGCTGGAGCCTCTCGGCGGCTACCTGCTCCTCGGCGCAGTGATGGGCACGGACCCGGACAGGTACGGCGGTCCATGGAATTTCGGCCCGGACAGCTCTTCAACGGTCACCGTGGGCGAGCTGACAGGCCTGGTCGTAGATGCATGGGGCTCCGGAAGCTGGGAATCGACCGCGACCGGTCATGAGGCGCACGAGGCGGGCCTGCTTGCCCTGGACATAAGCAAGGCGCGATACACACTGGGCTGGCGGCCGAGTCTTACGGTGCAGATGCGGTCACAATGACGGTCGAGTGGTATGCCGCCTGCGTAAAGGGTGCAGGCACGGCGCCCATATGCGAAAAACAGATACGAGCTTACATGGAGACGAATGTCCCACTTATGACACGGGAAGAAGAACAGATCAGGAACTGACATTTCCGGTCTGGTCGAGAAGCTTTACCGGATGAAATACGGCGCAACCGCGATTTCGTCCCGGGAAAGACGCCCGTCCGCTATGCCGGGCGCGTCTTCGACGAGCGGGAAATGAAGAACCTGGTAGACGCATCGCTCGATTTCTGGCTCACAGCCGGCCGGTACGCCGAGGAATTCGAGTCAAGGTTCGCCGAATTTTTCGGCCTTTCAGACGCGATCCTCGTGAACAGCGGCTCGTCCGCAAACCTCATCGCAATGAGCGCCCTTACCTCGCCCAAGCTGGGCGACAGGCGGCTCAAACCGGGAGACGAGGTCATCACGGCAGCAGCAGGTTTCCCCACCACGGTTGCCCCTATCATCCAGAATAGGCTCATCCCTGTCTTCGTCGATGTCCGAGCATAGGCACTTACAACGCCCTTCCCGACCAGGTGGAGGCGGCCGTCGGCCCGAGGACCCGCGCCATCTTTATGGCCCATACCATGGGCAATCCCTTCGACCTGGAAGCAGTCTGTCGAAATCGCGCGCAGACATGACCTCTGGCTGATAGAGGACAACTGCGACGCCCTGGGCAGCCGCTATGACGGGAAGCTGACGGGCACCTTCGGCGACCTAGCCAGCACGTCCTTTTACCCGGCCCACCACATCACCATGGGCGAAGGGGGATGCGTCCTTACGGATTCGGAAGACATAGCGAGGATAGCGCGCTCCTTCAGGGACTGGGGAAGGGACTGCTACTGCAGCGGAGGAGAGAACAACACGTGCGGCAAGAGGTACACGCAGAAGTTCGGTGACCTTCCTTTCGGCTACGACCACAAGTACGTGTACTCCCATATAGGATACAACCTCAAGGTTACGGACATGCAGGCGGCAATCGGGGTCGCCCAGCTCGACAAGCTGGAAGGCTTTATAGAAAAAAGGAAGGACCACTTCGACCTGATCATGCAGGGGCTTAAGCCCTTCGAAGACCGTCTTTGCCTGCCCGAGGCGACGCGCCTCGCGGACCCTTCATGGTTCGGCTTCGTCATAAGCGTCAGGGAGGACAGCGGCTTTACGAGGAACGAGCTGACGTCGTACCTGGAGCAAAACGGAATCGAGACACGCAACCTCTTCTCGGGCAACCTGACGCGCCAACCCGCCTATATGGATATAGAAAAGCGGCAGGTGGGAGAACTGCGCAATACCGACTACGTCATGGAGAACACGTTCTTCATCGGCGTTTACCCGGGCCTTGACCGGGAGCAGATCGACTATATCATAGACCGGATAAGCCGGTTCATCGGGGACCGCTGATTGCCGACGCCTGTTAAAATACCGGTAGTCGCCCAAACGGTCGTGCGCCACACGGACACGGTCAAGACCCTGCTTTTGAGGCCCCTCAAGAGGCTGCCGGCCTTCAGGCCGGGACAGTTCCTCCACCTGGCCATCGACCCTTACGACCCGGCAGGCTTCTGGCCCGAATCGCGCGTTTTTTCAATCGCCGGCTCGCCCGGCCGAGACCTGTTGCGCGTCGTCTTCTCCGTGAAGGGCGCATTCACGTCGCGGATGTTCAACGAGATCGGGGAAGGTGATGCGTTGACCGTCAAGCTGCCTTACGGCAGCTTCCTATTCGAGGCGGACCGGCCCCTCGTTCTTATAGCCGGCGGGACCGGCATAACGCCTTTTATCTCCCTCCTCGAGCACTGTCTCGATAAGCCTTCCCCGGCCAGAATCAGCCTCTACTACGGGATGAGGAGCAGCGCGGACTTCGTCTGTAGCGACGTCCTCCGGGAATGCACCCGCACCATGAGCGGTTTCCGGTGCACTTGCTGCTTCGAGGACGGCGGCCTGGTCGAAGGTATGGACAGGTGCGAGAAGGGCATAATCCCCATAGATGAGATTATTGCCGAAAACCGGACGCAAAAGGAGTCGCTCTATTATCTCTCGGGTCCGCCGGAAATGATAAGGAGCGCCAGGTCCCGCATCGCCGCAGCCGGCATAGATGAAAGCAACATCAGGGTGGACGATTGGGAATAAAGACTTCCAGCCGCGCGCCTGCGCCTGACGCTAACCCATTGGTCTCCGATCTGGACCACGTCCTCGCATCGACGCGCGGGTTGTGGGAGCAGTTCCGGGGGAAATCAATGTTCGTCACCGGCGGGACGGGTTTTATCGGGAAATGGCTCCTCGAAAGCTTTGCCCGGGCCTCCGACGTACTCGATTTGCACGCACGCATGACGGTCCTTACCAGAAACATGAAGACTTTCACGGACGAGCACCCTCGTCTTGCCCGCCACCCGGCAATCCGGTACATCGAGGGTGACGTAAGAGATTTCACCTGGCCCGAAGAGCCTTACTACGCCGTCATCCACGGGGCCGCCCAGGCAAGCGCCGAGTTGAACCGGGAGTACCCGCTGCTCATGACCCGCACGATCACGGAGGGGACACGCAACGTCCTGGAAATGGCAAAAGACAGGGGCGTGCGCCGTTTCCTTTTCATCAGCTCCGGCGCCGTCTATGGCGAGCAACCGGCCGATATGGCCCATACCCCGGAACATTATCGGGGCGCACCCGACTCTCTCGACCCCGGCTCTGCCTATGGCGAGTCGAAGAGACTGGGCGAGCTGCTTTGTTCCATCTATTGCGCCCGCTACGGCATTGAGACGATTGCTGCCCGGTGTTTTGCGTTCGTCGGTCCCTACCTCAACCTGGATATACACTTTGCCATAGGGAACTTCATCCGGGACGGCCTCAAGGGCGGTCCCATTATAGTAAACGGGGACGGGACGCCGCTTCGCTCCTATCTTTACGCGTCGGACCTCGCGATATGGCTATGGGTCCTTCTCTTGTCGGGGAAGGCAGGCCAGGCATATAATGTCGGGTCCGAAGAGGCTGTTTCCATCGCGGAGCTTGCAGCTTGCGTTGCCGCCTGCTTCGGGCAACGAACAGAGGTTGCTATCAGAGGGCGTAAGGACCCGGACAAGCCTGTCGGGCAGTACGTACCCGACACGACTAAGGCGCGCACAGAACTCGGCTTGAGGCAGCATATCGATTTGACGAGCGCCGTGAAAAAGACCGTCGAGTGGCACAGGGCCGTTTAGTCGGGATAGGGAAGCGAGGCAAAAGACAGGATAGATGAAGCTGACGGACTACGTGATCGACCGCCTTGCCACCCTGTATGGGGTGCGCGATATCTTTATGATCTCCGGCGGAGGAGCGATGCATCTCGTCGACTCGGTCGGCAAAGAGACCCGGCTCCGCTATCTCTGCCCCCATCACGAGCAGGCTGCGGCCATCATGGCGGAAGGCTACTCCCGCGTAACCGGCCGTCTTGCCGTATTAGTCGTAACCAGCGGTCCCGGCGGCACGAACACCCTTACCGGAGTAATCGGCCAATGGCTCGACTCGGTGCCGGTCCTCTATCTTTCCGGGCAGGTTAAACAGGAGACAACGATAGAATCGTGCCGCGACCTCGGCCTCAGACAGCTCGGGGACCAGGAGATAAACATCGTCGATATCGTGAGGCCCGTGACGAAGTATGCGGCGATGGTCAAGGACCCGCAAAATATCCGTTATCAACTCGACAAGGCGATCTACATCGCTACCCACGGACGGCCCGGCCCGGTATGGCTCGACATACCCCTTGACGTGCAGGCGGCTTTGGTCGATCCGGAGAGCCTCGCCGCTTACGACAGCCGGGAAGACGAGATACCCTTCGACAGGGCCGCGCTTGCGAGCCAGGTGGAGCGCGTTGCCGCTCTGCTGCAAAAGGCGGAACGTCCTCTTTTTGTTGCCGGACAGGGCATCAGGATAAGCAGGGGCATCGACTTGTTCAGGCGCGTGGTAGACAAGATAGGCATCCCGGTGATCACCTCATTCTGCGGGTACGACCTTATGCCTTCCGATCACTCCCTGTTTGTCGGAAGACCCGGAACGCTGGGGACAAGGTTCGGCAACTTCGCACTGCAGAATGCAGACTTGCTCATAACGGTCGGCTCCAGAAATAATATCCGCCAGGTGAGTTACACCAGGGGAGATTTTGCCAAGAACGCCGTGAAGGTCATGGTTGACATAGACGAAGCAGAGCTTAAGAAACCCAGCTTTCACCCTGACATCGCTATTTGCGCAGACGCAAGCGAGTTCCTGACGCTGCTTGACGAAGCCGCAGAAACGAGGCCGCTCCCTCGCTGGAATTCATGGATCGACTGGTGCAAAGAGCGCAAGAGGCGCTACCCCGTCGTGCTTGCGGAGTACTGGGATGACAAGAAACTGGTCAATCCTTACTGTTTCACCCAGGCATTAACAGAGTCGCTCAGCGAGGGCACGACTATTGTGGCAGGCAACGGCACCGCCTGTGTCGCCCTCTTTCAGGCAGGGGTAGTAAAGGACGGACAGCGTTCTTTCTGGAACTCGGGATGCGCCTCGATGGGCTATGACCTGCCCGCGGCTATAGGCGCATGCGTCGCGGCCGAAAAAACCGTTGTCTGTCTCGCCGGTGACGGCAGCCTGCAAATGAACATACAGGAGCTGCAGACGGTCTCCCATAACAGGTTCCCCGTAAAGCTCTTCGTGCTGAACAACGGCGGCTATGTGTCTATCAGACAGACCCAGGACAGCTTTTTTGAAGGCAGGCGCGTCGCGTGCGGACCCGACAGCGGGGTCACTTTCCCCGACATCCGTCGCGTCGCGCTGGCCTACGGGATACCTTCATCCGTCATCTCAGGTCATGAAGGCATGAAGGAAAAGATAAGGGAGGTCCTGTCAACGCCCGGCCCCTTCGTATGCGAAGTCCTTCTTTCCCCGGAGCAGAACTTCAGCCCCCGCGTCTCGTCGAAAAAGGAGCCGGACGGGAGGATAGTATCGAAACCCCTCGAGGATTTGTACCCCTTCTTGCCGAGAGAAGAACTCGACGGGAACATGCTCGTGCGACCTAAGAAAGGTGACAAGGAGTAAAACGACATGAACTCCGTTGAACAGAGAATGGTAGAGATACTGAAGGAGCTTCGGGAGAGCTACGGCGCGCTTGCCGTGAGGGCCGAGTTCGAGGCTGAAGGGACACGCCTTGAGGAGCTCCTGCGCCTCAAGGAGATATGCATGACCGCCGGCCTCGGTCTGACCCTGAAGATAGGGGGGTGCGAATCGATCAGGGACATGCTGGAGGCCAAGATCGTAGGGGTGGATTACCTCGTTGCCCCTATGGTCGAGTCGCCGTACGCGCTACGGAAATACCTTCAGGCGGTAAGCAAGACATTCTTTTCCGAAGAGGCGAACCCGGTAGAGGTGCTTTGCAATATCGAGACGGTAACCGGGTGTGACAACTTTGAGGCGATGCTGAGCATACCCGAGCTTGGAGGCCTCAACGGGATAGTTATAGAACGGGTCGATCTCTGTTTCTCCCTGGGGCTCGACGAGCATGCCATCAACAAGAGCGAAGTAAACGAGATTGTTCTCGAAACCATCACCAAGGCAAAAAAGAAGAACCTGACCTGTACGGTAGGCGGAGGGGTGTCGGCGGAGTCGTTACCCTTTTTCGAGAAAATGCCGGAGGGCTATCTCGACCGGTATGAGACCCGCAAGGTTTGTTTCTCCTGGCAGGGCACACCAAACAGCAGGGACAAGGCCATATTGAAGGCGCTGGGGTTTGAAGTGCTCTGGCTTCGCAACAAGTTCAACTACTTTGACGGCATCTCTCGTTCCGACAGGCAGCGGATGAGCCTCATCGAGCAGAGATACTGGAACGCCATAGATGCGCTACTGTAAGAAGAAGGGGGCACGATGAACCGGACAGAGCAACAAATGACGGAACATCTTCGGAGGATAAAGGAGAAATATGCGGTAGTAGGCGTCAAGGCTGAGTTCGAGGCAGAGGGAACAAGGACGGAAGAGCTTATGAGACTCAAGGAGATATGTCTCTCCGCCGATGTCTCCCTCACTCTCAAGATAGGGGGTTGCGAAGCCGTCCGGGACATGTACGATGCCCGCACGGTAGGGGTCGATTACCTTGTCGCACCCATGGTCGAGACGCCGTTTTCGCTGCAAAAATATCTGAAGGCAATAGATATCGTCTTTCCGAAAGACGAGCAGGAGAAGATCGAGTTTCTCATCAACGTGGAAACGATCATGGCCGCCAGGAACTTCAAAGAGATGCTGAAAATAAACGGCATAGAAAGGTTGGGGGGCATAGTCGTCGGCCGTGTGGACCTCGTGGGTTCGATGGGGCTCGACCGGAGCGCATGCGAGAGCGAAGAGATTTTCGCCATAGCGAAGGATTTGCTAGCGCAAACGAAGCAACAAAAGATGACCTACGTGCTGGGAGGCGCTATATCGGCCGACTCCCTGTCTTTCTTACGGCGCCTGTCCGGCGAGGCGACGATCGACAGGTACGAGACAAGGAAAATATGCTTCTCGTGCCCGGACGCCTTAAAGGACGGGGCCGAGCAAGGGATAGCAGAGGCCGTGGCGTTCGAGCTTTTATGGCTGCAAAACAAGCGAAGCTTTTACAAGGCCATCGCTGAAGAAGACGATAAGAGGATCACGATGCTGGAGGCGCGCCACCGCCAGGCGGAGACCGGACAGGAAGGTAAGGGGGCGTGATGGAAGCGGGCAGGCTTTCCGCGCTGGTCACGGGCGGCTCGGCAGGGATCGGTCTTGCGGTCGCCAAACGGCTAAAGGCGGAAGGCATCGACGTCATTACGCCTGCCAGGCGTGATATGGACCTTTTGTCGGACGCATCAATAGACGCATACCTTAAGTCCCTCTCCCGGCCGGTCGATATCCTCATCAATAACGCAGGCGTCAACATCATTGCGCCTCTTGCCGATATCACCGACGACTATATGCGGCAAACGATCCAGATTAATCTTCTCGCGCCTTTTCGCCTGGCGAGGGCGCTTGCGCCCGGTATGGCCGAACGGCGTTACGGCAGGATAGTGAATATCAGCTCGATCTGGGCAATTGTCAGCAAACCCGGAAGGCTCACGTATGCCACGGCCAAATCCGGCCTGCAGGGGATGACGAGGACGCTGGCCGTGGAGCTCGCGCCTTACAACGTCCTGGTGAATGCCATAGCACCCGGCTTCGTGAATACCGAAATGACGCGCCGGAACAATACCGGGGAGCAAATAGAGGCCATCGAGAAGAACATCCCCGCGGGCAGGCTTGCGGAGCCTGAAGAGATCGCTGAGGCAGCCGCATTCCTCGCGTCGGAAAAGAATTCCTATATCACGGGCCAGACGATACTGGTAGACGGCGGGTTTACGTGTCTATGATCACCGTCAAATCGAATATCCGGGACTACACGGTGAGCTTCCCGGAATCGTTCGCCTTCCTGGGCGACCTCGAAAAACGGCAGGAGAGGTGCTACGTAATCGACGAAAACGTGTGGCGTCTTTATTCGGCCGGGCCGCTCAAAGACCTCGCCGGCTCGGACGTTGTCGTGCTCCCCATACATGAGGAGCTGAAATCCCTGGAGAGCGTCGAAAAACTTTATGACTACCTCGTCCGGCGGACCGCCAAGCGCAACCTGACGCTTATCTCCATCGGAGGCGGCATCCTCCAGGACATATCCGGGTTCGTCGCGTCTACCCTCTACCGGGGAATTGACTGGGTCTTCATCCCCACCACCTTACTCGCCCAGGCAGATAGCTGCATCGGCGCGAAGACCTCCCTGAACTATAAGTCCTTCAAGAACCTGATAGGCACCTTCTATCCGCCGTCCGAGGTCATCGTGCATACCCCGTTTTTGCTCACGCAGGAAGACGTCGACTTTTACAGCGGGCTGGGCGAGGTCATAAAGCTGCATATGATCGGCGGCATGGAGTCGCTTCGTAAGATCGCCGGGGCAATGCCTGCGATAGAGCGTAAGGAGCCTGACGCGCTGAAGACGTGCGTCTATGATTCCCTCGTCATTAAGCGCGGCTACATCATGGACGACGAATTCGACACCGGCAGGCGGAACATGCTCAATTTCGGCCATTGCTTCGGACACGCCATCGAGTTCGCGGCCGGCTACGAGATCCCGCACGGGCAGGCGGTCGTGCTCGGCATGATGCTTGCCGGAATCGTCGCGAAAGAGCGCGGCTTGCTTTCCCGGGAATTCTGCGGATTTCTTTCCGCGAAGCTTTTGTTGCCTGCACTAAAAGTAAAGGTCAGAAAGGGACATCTCGACCTGGCAAGAATCATCGAAGCCATGCAGAAAGACAAGAAGCGGGTCGGCAAGGGGCTTGCTCTTGTCATGATGGGCGACAACTGTGAGATGTTCAAGGTGAACGATCTCACTGCGCGGGAAGCATCAAGCGC
>CAWFRA010000002.1:0-42527 GCA_963818095.1 uncultured delta proteobacterium | reverse complement strand
GCTCGATGCCTTATCGGGCGACCTGGGCTTCTGACGCCCGTCCTTCCCACCGCCACGCAGCCTACTTTTAGCATCCACCCGTTATAGCGGCACCGTTTCCAACGCCGACCTTTCCCGTCCGTCAGGAGACCATTATGAGAAAACTGATAAGCATAATCGCTTCGGCATTCAATGAGGAAGGCAACATGGAAGAGCTCGCCCGGCAGCTCAAGGCCGTCTTCGACGAGAACGAGAGATACGACTTCGAGGCTATCCTGGTCGAGAACGGATCGCAGCGACCGCACTTTCGAAAAGATGCTAAAGCTCAACGAAGAGGACGGACGGTTCAAGATCGTGCAATTGTCGAGGAACTTCAGGATGGACGGCGGCATAACGGCCGGGTTGAGCCATGCCTCGGGCGACGCGGCTGTCATCATGACGGCAAACCTCCAGGACAAGCCGGAAGTTATTACCGACTTCATCGGGAAATGGGAAGAAGGTTACGAAAACGTTTACGGGATAGTGAAGAAAAGGACGGGCAAAGGGTTGCTGAGGCGGTTGAACTCGATTCTTGTTCTACAAGATAATAAACTCCATGACGAGCGGCCTGATCCCCGAGAACGTGAGCGATTTCAGGCTTATGGACCGAAAGGTGTACGAAGCGATCAATTTCATGAAGGAGCGTAATCGCTTTCTTCGCGGCATGGTGGCCTGGACCGGGTTTAAGTCCGTCGGAGTGGAATACGAGCGGGCCAGGAGGTTTTCGGGCAAGTCTCACGCCCATTCGCTTCACGTCCTGCAGCTCGCAATCAGCAGCATATTCGCCTTTTCGTACATTCCCATCCGCTCCATCTCGTTTTTCGGCGTGGCGCTATCGGGGATATCCCTTCTTTACCTCCTCTATACGGTAGTCAGGATATTTGCCAGGGGCGTTCCTTTCGCCGGGTACGGCACCATCGTCTCCCTTATAGTGCTTATGTTCGGCATCCTTTTCTTATCCTCGGTATATTGGGCCAGTATATCGCGCAAATTTACGAGGAAGTGAAGCAAAGGCCGAATTTCATTGTCAGTGAAGAGATAGGGTTCGAAGACGGGCATAAGCTGAAATCATTCCCTTCAACGGCTGCCCAAATAAAGAATTAACGGGAAACTTTTCGGTGGAAAGAAAAGACAAGATTAATCTGGCTGCTTTTATAATAGTTTCGGGGTTTGCTTTTTCTGTCTTCTACCATTACATCCAGGGCCAGTATCTCGGCTTAGGATACCCTTTCAATACCTTTTTATTTAGCCCGGATGACCGGTTTAACGACTTTTTTCACCCTTACAGGCTGTCCCTCCATCCTTATGAATAGCGGCTCCCTTCCATAGCCAGTTCCCTTTTCTTTACCTCATTGCGTCCGCTTTCAGCCGGTTGGGCCGTGACCTGGCCCTTGGTTTGTTTCTCTTTATGTTCGTCGTCTCCTTTGTCTTTATCGTCAGCAGGAACGTGAGACCGACGACCGCATTGAAACATTGCGAAACGTATTTGTCTTTTCCTTTCTCTCCTTTCCGTTCTTGTTCACAATCGATAGGGCAAATTATGAAGCCTTGCTATTCCCTCTGCTTTACTTTTTTGTTTATTTTTATCAGGCCGGCCGCTTCAGTCTCGGTGCTGTATGCCTTGGCACTGCTTGTGCGATAAAGCCGTTCCCCCTCGTATTTCTGGTTCTTCTCCTCTCCGAAAAGCAGTATAAAGCAATATTTTTGACATGCCTGGTAACGGTTGGCCTCAGCCTGGTCGCTTACGCGTCTTTCGGCGGCGGGATATTGTATCAAGTGAACAAACACCTTGCCTGTATGGACCTTTACAACCGGGTATATGCCCTGGGAGACGAGGGGCTCTATTTCACGCACAGCCTTTTTAATCTCTTCAAAATTTTGCTTTACACCGTTTTCAAGAAAGACGTGACTATTATTCCTCTCATGTTCAAGGCCTATTATTTTCTTGCCTTTACTCTTTTCGCGCTCTGTGCCGTCTTCGTCGTCAGAGTAAAGGCGGAGATGTGGGAAAAGGTAGCACTTCTTGTCCTCGCTATGAATCTCCTGCCCCATCTTTCCACGGACTATAAATTGCTGCAAATATTCATACCCCTGTTGATGTTCATCAATGTTTCGAAAGCCAGAGCAACCGATAAGTATTACACGGTCCTTTTTGCGTTGCTGCTGATTCCGAAAGACTATTACCATTTCCCCCACATATTCTTTGCCAACCGTTACTGGGTCACGGTTGCAGCCATAATAAACCCGCTGATAATGCTGGCTATTTCAGCTAAAATCGTTATCGGCCGGCTTGCGCCCCGGCCGGCATCGAAAGAGGACTAAGACATCTTGCCATCTGCCCGGCGCGAAACGGGCATAAACAAGGAGTGCGAATGGACTACATAAAACAATATCTGGATGAGGTCCATCGGGTTGTGGACGGCATCGACAAGTCGGCGGTCGAGGACCTGGTCCGCCATCTGGTCGCGCTGCGCGAGGAAGGCGGCCGATTGTTCTTTATAGGCGTTGGTGGCGGCGCGGGCAATGCCGCTCATGCGGTAAACGATTTCAGGAAGATCGCGGGCATCGAGTCGTACACGCCTACCGACAACGTATCGGAGCTGACTGCCCGGGTCAATGACGACGGGTGGGATTCGTCCTTCGTAAGCTGGCTCAAGGGAAGCAGATTATGCGACAAGGACGGTCTCTTTGTCTTTTCCGTCGGTGGCGGGAGCGAAGAAAAAAATATAAGCATGAACATCGTGAAAGCGCTCCGGTATGCCCGGGAGGTAGGGGCGCGCATCTTCGGCGTCGTGGGCAGGGACGGCGGGTATACGGCAAAAGCCGCGGATGCCTGCGTGATAGTGCCTACCATCAGCGCGGCAACGGTAACGGCCCATACCGAATCCTTCCAGGCCGTCATCTGGCACCTGATCGTTTCCCATCCGGCGATTCTCATCAACGAGATGAAATGGGAAAGCGTGAAATGAGCAACTGGGGCCGGCCATGAAAAACAGTAGTATCCTCAGCCGTATCTCCGGTTCGGCGGTCAACCGCCTCATGCAATATCCTAACGCAGCGTCCTTGTTTGCAAAATATTCGGTGCAAATAAAATTTGTCCTTAACGGCACCTGGAACACGCTTTTTGCAATCCTAATTTTCATGGGCTTGAATAGTATGTTTGCGCACCTTTTTGACCGGAGATACATCGCATATATGTCCGCTTATGCTTTGACCAATATCCTTTCGATAATGAATGCTTTCGTCTTTCACAAATACCTGACGTTCAGATCGAGAGCGAAAGGGCTAAGGCTCGTGACCGAGTTTATTCGGTTTTTCTGCACCTACGCCTTCGTATTCACCTTGGCTATGGCACTTTTCCCTGTACTTGTGGAGGGCTTTCATATTACGCCGAACATCGCCAATGTCATCGGGATATTCATATCCATGGCTGTAAGCTATTTCGCACATTCACGGTTTTCCTTCAGGCTCAAGGACAGGATAAAATGAAGAAAAGGGCAGAAACACCGGAGTCGATTAATCGCAGGCGCTTACTTCTTTCCTGTGCCCAGTTGATTCTCTCCGCCGTCTCAAGCGCTATGGTAGGCTGGCTGGCGGTCAGATATTACAAAGTGTTGACGGACAGGGGGGCAGATTTGAAGCTCTACTCCTGGACCTATCCGTTTTTTCATCCGATTACGAGCGATGGCTTGAATTATTTGGTCGTGTGCTGCATGTTCGGAGTATTTGCGCTGCTCGCTTATTTCCTCAAGAGTCGAAGAGTCGAGTTCTTTCTCCTGCGCAGGTGCGACTCCGTGAACCCACACGTTCTTGAGATATCGGTAGGTTTATCGCTCCTGCTTCTCTTCCAGTCCTTGATTTGGCCCGGCAGCATATTGGCCCTTTATGGGTTTGGCGTAGTCGCATCCATTCCTTTCGTAATTTTAAGTTTTTCCGTAATGTACGATTATTCAACGGGGAATGCACCGCCATCCAAAAAGTCGTTGCTTCTTATCTTCGCATTCGCATTATTCTTGTTGGTCGGCAAAGAGCCCTTTTGAGATCACGACTCAACCGGTAAAGCTAATGAACGAATATCCGGACGTATATGGCGAAACTCTTGTAAAAGGAAGACTTGTAGCCAATCAGAGCTTCCTGAAGAATTTCCGGCAAGCGGACGCGTGCTCCATAAAGGCCTTTTTTAATTTAGCCGACATGCTTACCGGTTTCGACAGCACGAAACAACCGGAGGACGACGTACAGCGCGCCTCACGCTACAAGAAAATCGATCTGAACCGTGTGCAGGGATACTTGGACCGCCTGATACGGAGTGATGCGCTCGAGCCGTTGGTTCGCGGCGCTGCCTCATCCGATAAGACCGGAGGGCAAAGATACGACCCAAGCCCCGAGTCGTGCATCGCGAACATACGGAACATCGATGCAGAAGGGGTCAAACAATTCTATCTGGCTAACGTGCTCGAGTATACTCATCAGAACATTGCCAGGGGGCAAATCAACCATTTCGGCCACATCCTGAACCCCATCAACGAGTACCGGCTGGGAAAGCCGATACGTGATATATATGCGCAGTATGGCATAGGCAACACCTTTCTCCTGAAATGGACCATGGAACTGTTCGGGGATATTTCAATCCAGACATACTACAAGACGTACGTCTTCTACATCGTTTATTATCTGGCTTTCCTCCTCATGCTCATGTATCTCTTCAAGGATGACATCTTCGTCCTCGGCGCTTACGCTATCGTTCCGGCCTGTTTTTTTCTGCAAGGATATATTGCGCTGGTCCTCGCCCCCGGTATAATACCGAGCATTCATTTATTTGATACATCCGTCATAATATGCCTCATTGCGTTCTATCGGCGGAATAATCCGCTGTACCTCGCTTTTGCGACGGCACTCGCTCTCGCCAGCATATTGATCAACCGCCAGTTCGGTGTGGCTGTTTTTGCCGCCTTAACGATCTCCGTTGGCCTTTATATTGTCGAAAACAAGAGAGGCAAAGGGGCACTATTGTGGGTGGTAGCCGCATTATGCACCGGCGTCATTGCAATTCCGGTCTGGCGATTTTCCGAAATAGGCGGTTCGTCCGAAATCTTCCCTTATTTTTGGAAGGGGTTCCTTTCGTGGCCGGCGTTGCCGCAAGTCATAATCTTCACCCTGATCTATCTGGTGCTTTCCTACGGTTTCCTCCTACTGTTGAAGAAAACTCGGGTCTACCTTAAGTATGTCTATTTATTTGTGTTCGTCTATGCACAGACCTTGTTGCTTTATTTTTTCTGGAGCGGCCTCCCAAACCATTTGCCCCTCGTGGTGCCATTCTTATGGGTTCAACTGTTGCTCATGCTTTTCATCGCAAAAGAAACATTATTACGGAACCCATTGGGTCGTAAAAGCATTTATGCCACAGTCATCGTGTTTACCATGGTCGGCTGCCTGGCCATAGCGGTAGGCGCCCTGGACTTTTATAAGGAGAAAAGCGCGTTTGCGGAGAATTTCAGGCTTCACAGAACTTATGCCTGGCAGATTCCGAGAGCAAGGTTAATCGCCACCGTCAATCCCGAAGTCGTCCAGGAGGCGGTAGACTTGATCCGGCATTACAGTCCGGAAAAGGACATGCGGGTCTATATCTTGTCTAAGTATGACAGTCTGCTTCCTTTCCTATCGGACAGGTACAGCGCTATGCCCTTCTTTGAGGTCTCTGCATTTCTTTTTTCGGAAAAAGAGTACCGGATGGTGTTGAACAGGCTAAAGGACGACAAGCCCCGTTACCTGATCGTCGATACCAATATAGCAGATTACACCTCGGACAGATGGGCAAACGTGTATCCCGGCCGGTTCTTCGCACGAGAAAGAGCATCGCGTCTCGGAAGGTACGAGCTGCTCTATAGGCTATTCCAGGCATTGAGCCGGACTACCGAAAGATCAAGAGCACACAACTCCTGACCGTGTACGAGAAGAAGGATAATTCATGATTCCTCGGCCCTTCCAATGTCTCCGTATCGCGGGGCAAAGACTATGACTACGTATTCAAACATATGGATTACAGGGGCGTCGAAGGGGATAGGCGCATCTCTGAGCGAGTTTTACGCAAAACCAGGGGTTTGCCTGGGACTGGTTTCCAACGAAAAGGAGAGACTGGAAGCGACGGCGGCGAGGTGCATGGACAAGGGTGCCGTGGTTTATACATACGCGGCCGATGTCAGGGATGCCGCTCGGCTCGACGAATGTGCGTCCGACTTTCAATCCCGTGCGAAGCCCGTTGATCTTGTAATCGCCAACGCCGGCATAAGAATAGAGGAAGACACTGAATATAATGCAAGGTCCGTCCCCGTTCAGTTGATGGGAGTCAACTATTTTGGCGTCATAAACACTATCGTGCCGTTCATTGAAGAGATGAAAAAAAGACGGTCGGGACACCTCGTCATCATATCGAGCATCGCTGCCTATCGGGGAACTCCCAATTCAGGGGCATACTCTGCTTCGAAGGCGGCGATAGGCTTATGGGCTGAAAGTCTGCGATTGCGCCTCAAACCTTATCGGATATATGTCTCGGTCGTGGTCCCCGGCTTTATCAAAACGGAGATGAATGACGGCTTGGGCTTCTGGATGCCTGGACTAATGAGCACAGCCGATGCCGCACGTCATATCACATCGGCTATCCGCCGCCGGAGAAGGCACGTAACTTTTCCCTGGCAGACGAAGACGATTTGGGCGGTTTTCCGCGCGTTGCCCGGGCCGTTGTACGACAGTCTCATCCTGTGGGCGAAGAACCGCCAGACAGGACGGTAACGATGAAGAACAGATGAAAGAGAACAGCTACGCGACGAATAGCTGCACGGTTTGCGGCTCGCGCAATCTGCATTATGCATTCCTGTTGAAGGGTCACAGGGTGGTGCGATGCAATGACTGTAAGTTTATGCTGGTGAGCCCGCAGCCGCCGCAGGAAATGCTCGATCGGATATATAATCAGGATTATCTACACGGACCCGTCAACGATAAACGGGGCGAACAACCAGATCGAATATCTTAAAGAGTCGACGGCCGACAGGTATCTGGATGCGCTGCTGGGCAGCAATAAGGCCCGCTCATCGACGTTACTCGAAATAGGCTGCGGACGGGGAGAGCTGCTGTACCGCGCTGCAGTCCGCGGCCTAAAGGTGACGGGGATTGAACCTTCGGCCAGTGCCTGCGCGGAGGCGAGGAACAAACTGAAAGAGGGACGGGGCACTATTATACAAGGCGAGATCGACGTGCTCGCGGGCGACAAAGAGAAATTCGATTATATCGTTTTTTGTGACGTCCTTGACCATGTCAGGGAACCCGTACATTCTTGCAAGCTGTATCCGATCTGTTGAAACCTGACGGCAGCGCCTTGTGCGTCGTACCCTCGCTCGACTCCTGGTCTGCCAGGCTGCTCAAAACGAACTGGATAGAATTCAAGCTCGAGCACCTGTTTTATTACGATACAAAAAGCCTGCGTTCAATGCTGTTCCAGAACGGGCTTTCAGAGTTCAGGCATTTTTCGGCAAAGAAGACCTTGACCGTAGACTATATTGCCGACCGCCTGGCCAACCACCACGTACCGTTCTGGTCTCCCGCGTTGCGGCTCGCGCGTTCGATGCTGCCGCAGAGTCTGCTGCACAGGCCGTTTCCGGTTACCGCAAGTCGCATCGGTATGATCGCAAGAAAGGGCCCCGTGGCCGGTCGCCGTCGCCTATCCGTCATTATGCCGGCCTTCAACGAGATCGGCACTATCAGAAACGCCATCGAAAAAGTGTTGCACAAGGAATTGCAGGGCATAGATATAGAGCTCATTCTGATCGAAAGCAATTCTACCGATGGCACCAGGGAGGTTGTCGACGAGTATAAGGACCACCCGCGGGTAAAGACCATTCTCGAGGAACGTCCTTCCGGCAAAGGGCACGCGGTCAGGGCCGGCTTTCAGGCTGCCACGGGCGATTTCGTGTTGATCCAGGATGCGGACGATGAATACGATATCGAGGACTACGATGCACTGGTCGAGCCGCTCCTGAGCGGGAGGGAGGCGTTCGTGCTGGGGGCAAGGCACGGCAAGAGCAGTTGGAAGATGCGAAAGTTCACCGACCAGCCGCTGCGCGCCCTTATGCTCAATTGCGGCCATTTGTTCTTCACCACCCTTATCAATGTCCTATATGGGGTATGGCTGAAGGACCCGTTTACCATGTACAAGGTATTCAGGCGGGATTGCATACAGGGCATCACTTTCGAATGCAACAGATTTGACTTTGACCATGAATTTGTGATCAAACTCATCCGCAAAAGGTTTAAGCCCGTAGAAATTCCGGTTGGCTATCGTTCCCGCTCCTTCTCGGAGGGAAAGAAAGTCAGGATGTTCGCCGATCCTGTTACGTGGATCAAGGCGATCATAAAGTACCGATTTATCAAGGTGTGACATGCCCCCACCAGGCTTTATTTCATACGCGTCCCAATCGCGGGGCAGATGGCTCGTTTCGGCATAGTCGGGGTCGTAACCTTCGCTCTGAACTATTCGCTCGTATGGGTCTTCTACGGCTTGTTCGGGTTGCATTACGGGCCTGCGGTCACCATTGCATACATCATTACGGTCTTGGCGCATTTTATCCTCAACAGGGTCTTTACCTATAACAGCGCAGGTTCGGCTATCCTCAACCACATGACCAAATACGGCGTAATGCTCGGGATTAATTACTTGATAACGCTGGGTATTTCTGTCGGTACCGTCGAGTTGCTCGCGCTGACGCCTTACCATGGTGTTGTTTTTGCGACTTTTGTCACGGCGTTCTCGAGTTTTTTCCTGATGAAGCACTTCGTCTTTTCCGGGTAGGGTCTCATCCGTATCATGACACTACTATGGTCTAAAATTGCCGCCGGCGTCTCGCAGGGCCGCCTTTGCCGCTCGGTGCCCGGCTATTTCGTAAGTTTCGCCAGGACAAACCGCAACTGGCTGATCGTCATCGCTGCGGGCATATTCGCTTCCCTCTCCGCGTGTGCCTTGCTGTTTAATCTGCGTAACGTATTTTACTGCGATTGGAACAACCATTTGTGGATGATGGAGTACTTCGGCGAAAGTATTAAGCGAAATATGGCCGTGCCTGGTGCAATTAACACCAATCAACTTGTAGGTGTGCGACTTATACTCTTCTATGGCCATAAGTTTTACGCGCTGTCGGGTATTATAAGCGCCGTCCTTGGGTCTGCCGTTACAGTGCGGGTTTTGGCCTTTATGGCCTTGCTGCTTCAATTTTGTCACGTTTACCGTGCCGTGACCAGGTCGGGCGGGAACCGGGGGGTTGGCCTTTGCCTGGCTACTATCGTTACCTGGGCGATTTATCCGCTTACAAATCTCTACAACCGAAGCGCCCTCACTGAGTTTTTCGCGGTTGCCTTATTGACATGCTCGTTGGCGTCATTTCTCTGCGTAATTACCGGCTCGCGGCGCTCAATACCAAGCTACGATGCGGTAGCGATGGGATTATTTTACGTAGCCGCCGCCGTTACCCATCCATTAACCGGTTATTTCGGAGGCTTATTTTTATTCATTCTTGGGGCAACGGCGTTTCTTTTCTCCGATAAGGCAAAAAAACCTGCCCTCCTGTCTTACCTGTCTATCACTGCACTGCTCTCATTCGTCGTCCTGTCGCCCTGGATTCACCTGCTTCACAAGTTTCACCACATGCTGCCCATTACCTCTCGAGGCCCGATCGAGGGCTTTCAGAACCGTTTGCTTCATATAGACAGCCCATGGGTCCGTCTGGCTCCATTCCCACTCGACTTTAGGTCGATAAAGGCCGGTACGGAATATATGAACAATTTATATTATTATTCTACTCCGTACCTCGATGCACAGGTGACATTTCCGTTGCTAATACTGATAGGTGCGCTTATTTATATTTCGCGCGTTGAGAAAGGCGCCTTTTACCCTGGCGCGCGCGAACGGGCAATCGCATGGGTGTCGGCCGCAGCACTTGTTGTCGCCTTCGCCGTCTCCGTTTACCCAAGGATTTCGGGGTATGTCGGCGATTTGTTCGACATTTTACAATTCCCTTATCGTCTGATTACCTACGTCAACATGTCTGCTTTGTGCATCGCCATGATCCTTGCAGGCCGTACAAGAATTACCGCGCCGCGCAGCAGGCAGATAGTCAATCTTTGTCTTGCGTGTTTGTCTGGTCATATCTTCTTCCGCCCTTGCCTTGAAGCTCGTTCACGCCTCCGCAATCATGGGAGATTCGACCCGCCTGGAATCGTGGTCTCTGCTCACCAACCAAAGAGTCACCGGGCTCGCTTGGTCTCCCGTACGGGACAGACGTCATATTAGAAATACCCTTAATTTGACCCAACTGCCATCACATCATATGGGGAACGGGCATACCAAATGGGGTATGGTTTTGCAAAAGCGCCGCAGCCGGGGACTGTCCCCGTGGGGCACGTAGATTTCAAAGTCCTGGATGGGCACCGGTTCGGTCAGGTCGAGCCGCTCACGGTGACCGTTCGGGAGCCGACGCTCCTGACAACGAATGTCCAGCCGTTCCCGTGGAACAGAATTCGCGTCGACGCATTGCCTCTGCCTCAGTCAAGTATCATTGCAACGGATGACGGGTTGGCCGTTATACTGCCTGCCGGCAGCCATCGCGTGGAGGCCGAATTTCTGTATGACCGTACCTGGACGCTATTGGATCGGCTCTCATGGGTGACGCTGTTGCTTTGGCTTGCATTATATGTTGCTTGCGCAGCCGTTGAATGCGCAAAAATGATAGACTTCAGGCCTACACGTTCGTGAGGTCTGCTTTTTCGGCCTTCGACTCGGGGAGGAACCGCATTTTGTCTTTAATCCAGAATCATAAACGTTTGTCCGTCGTCGTCCCCGTCTACAAGGAAGAATCCAGCATACGGCCGTTCTTGCAGCGCACCGAAGCAGTTCTAGCAAAAATGGGCATCGGCTACGAGATTATTTTCGCTCTCGACCCTTCGCCGGACGGCACCGAAAGGGTCATTGTACAGGAGATGGAGCGCAACCCGGACATCAAGCTCCTCGTATTCTCCCGCCGTTTCGGACAACCGGTAGCGACGATGGCCGGGCTATTGAGCTGCATGGGCGAAGCCTGCGTGATCATTGATGTTGACTTGCAGGACCCGCCTGAATTGATCGAGCAGCTTCATGCCAGGCTGGCCACAGGATATGATGTAGTCTATGCCAAGCGCCGGTCACGGAAAGGCGAAACCTTCATCAAGCGGACGGTCTCTTACGTCGGCTATGCAGTGATCAACCGGCTCGCTGATGTTGAAATCCCGCGCAACACTGGAGATTTCCGTATCATGACCCGGCGCGTCATCGAAGAATTGCGACGGCTCAATGAATCACACGGGTTCCTGCGCGGTCTGGTGGCCCACGTCGGTTTCCAATCAGACATGCGTAGAATACGACCGTGACGAGCGCTTTGCCGGGAGGGGCAAGTATAACCGCCTGACCGGCTCGCTCAGGATCGGGCTGAATGGACTGGTCGGTTTCAGCGGGCGGCCTTTGCAGTTAATGTCCATTGCAGGCTTTGCGCTGGCAGGCTTCAGCTTCCTGCTGGGACTCTGGTACGTCTTCCAGAAGCTTATTGGAGTTGATCTTACTCCCGGCTTATCGACAACGGTGCTGGTTGTTACTTTTTTTTCCGGCGTGCAGTTGCTGGCGCTCGGCCTGATGGGCGAATATGTGAGCCGCATCTACGATGAGGTCAAACGAAGGCCGCCTTATATACTCGATAAAAAGATAAACTTTGACGATGAGCAAAGATAATTCGGCTACCGGGCGGAGTTCTAAATGGCCGAAGCGACTTTCCGCCGTTAACGCCTGAGCGGCAATTTATAAGCGATGACTTTATGCGCTATTGGCATGAGGTTCTGCAAACCCGGTTTGGGATCGTTGATAGGTTCAACCATGGATATGTAGTCAAGAATGCCCCGAGTGAATTTATCAGAACGCTGGAAATAGGCGCAGGGACAGGCGAGCACATCAAGTATGAGAAACTTACAGCCGAGCAGTATGCTTGTTACGTTGCAATCAGACATCCGGGGCAATATGGTGTCGGAAATCAATAGGCAATTTCCGAAACTCAAAGCAATTGTGGCTGATTGCCAGGAACGGTTAGATTATCCGGATGGGTATTTTGATCGTATTCTGGCCATTCATGTCCTTGAGCACTTGCCCAATTTGCCCGCGGCAATCGCGGAATTGTACCGGTTGTGCGATAAGAGACGGGGAGTTCTATCCATAGTCATACCTTGTGAAGGCAGTATGGCATATTCCATAGGAAGGAGACTATCCGGCCGTCGGGTCTTCGAAAAGCGCTATAAACAGTCTTATCGATGGTTCGTAGAGCGGGGAGCCACATAAATCTGCCAGTCGAGATATTTGAAGAGCTAACCCCCCTATTTTTCCGTTACACATTCACGTTATTTTCCGATTCCGCTCAAACTTCAATTCTGCAATTTGTGTATTGGAGTCACGTTGCGGTCGAAGCCAATAGCATAAGAGAAGAGGCCAGATGAATTTTATAGCGTCAGCGAATTTATGGAATGCTTCGCAAAACTCAGACCGTATGTCGTCACTGCGGCAATCGTTTCTCTTTTTTAAGAAGGCGAGGCTATCTTAATGGGTAATCGTATCGTCGTGACCGGCTGCGCCGGCTTTATCGGTAGTAATCTGGTCGACAGGCTGCTTGCCCAGGGCCATAAGGTCGTCGGTATCGACAACTTTTCAACGGGACAGCGCCGTTTTCTTGAAGGCGCGCTGGCCGACCGGGCTTTCGAGCTGGTTGAGGCTGATTTGCTTGACCTGCCTGCCTTGACTGAGACGTTTTCCGGTAGTGATATGGTCTTTCACCTGGCCGCCAACGCAGATGTGCGGTTCGGGACCGATCACCCTCGCAAAGACCTGGAACAGAACACCATCGCCACCCATAACGTGCTGGAGGCGATGAGGGCGAACGGCATTAAACGGATCGTATATTCCTCGACCGGCTCGGTTTACGGTGAGGCGGCCGTAATCCCCACGCCGGAAGACGCGCCGTTCCCTGTCCAGACTTCGCTCTACGGGGCCTCCAAGCTCGCAGCCGAAGGGCTGATAGCCGCGTACTGCGAAGGCTTCGGCTTCGAGAGCTGGATTTTCCGTTTTGTCTCATCTTAGGCGAGCGTTACACGCACGGCCATGTATTCGATTTTTACGATCAGCTAAGGGTCCACCCCACGCGATTGCGCGTTCTCGGCAACGGCAAACAGAGAAAATCCTATCTTTACGTCCGGGACTGCATCGATGCAATTCAGTTGGCTGTTGCAAAGGCAACGGAAAGAGTTAATATATTCAACCTTGGGATAGACGGCTATTGCGAGGTCAACGATTCCATCCGTTGGATTTGCGAGAGTATGGGGGTCGAGCCGGTGGTGGAGTATACGGGCGGAGACCGGGGCTGGATCGGCGATAACCCGTTCATATTCCTGGATACAACGAAGATTCGTTCCCTCGGATGGAACCCGAAATCATCGATAAGGGAAGGTATTGTCAAAACCGTCGAGTTTTTGAGAGGTAATGAATGGGTACTGGCGGCCCGGCAATGAAGGTTTGCGGAAAATGACCGGACCGGGCAAGGACGAGTAGAGTAATGCAACGAAAACATGACAAGACCGGCCAGAGAGTTAGCGCATGGATAGAGAACGCTTCTGCCTGATCACGGGCGCCTCGCGCGGGCTTGGCAGGGTGCTTGCCGGGCACTTCTGGCAGCAGGGCTGGAGCCTCATCCTCGTCGCAAGGAGTGAACGGGGCCTGGCCGAAGTCATTAGCTCTCTCGGCACGAGGGGCGACCAATCGGCATACGCAATACCGGGAGACCTTGCTCATCCTGAGGAGGTGCGGCGGGTCGTCGAGGAAGCGCAAGCGCATTCACGGCGCCTCGATGCGCTCATCAATAACGCCGCCATTCAGGGAGCAGTGGGGCCCCTCTGGAAGGTGGATTGGACCGAATGGGCTGGCACCTTACAGGTCGATCTGCTCGCCCCGGCGTACCTGTGCCATCGGATCGCGTCGTGGATGATCGAAAACGGGGGCGGCAGCATTATCAACCTGTCCGGCGGCGGGGCAACGGGCCCGAGGGCAAACTTCAGCGCATATGCGACCGCCAAGGCAGGGTTGGTGCGGTTCAGCGAGACGCTGGCGGAGGAACTGGAGCCTTACAACGTCAGGGTCAATTGTATCGCCCCGGGGGCGATGGGCACGGCAATGTTGGAAGAGACAGTTGCTAAGGGTGAAGAGGCGGCAGGCCGTAAAGAATATGAGAGCGCCCTAAAGACACTGCTGGAGGGCGGCGCCTCCATGCAGCGTGTGGCCGAGCTTTGCCATCTCCTGGCCTCGGACAACGGTAAAAGCATTACAGGCAAGCTCGTAAGCGCGGTCTGGGATAACTGGGAACTCTGGCCGGAGCATGCAGACGAACTGTGCCGCAGTGACGCCTACACGTTGAGACGCATCGTCGGGCGTGATCGCGGTTTCCCCTGGGGTGACAAATGAGCTTCAATATTGGTATTATCGGGTGCGGCCTTATCGGCCGGAAGCGGGCCGGGGCGCTGGGCGAAGGGCGCCTGGTCGCCTGCGCCGATATCGATGAGGCGAGGGCAAAAGCACTGGCCGGCAATGCCGGGGTCAAGTCGTTCAGCGATTGGCGCAAACTCCTGACCTTGCCGGAAGTCGATATCGTGATCGTCGCCACGCTGCACGACTCACTTGCCGAAATCACGCTCGCCGCGATTGAGGCAGGCAAGCACGTGCTGGTCGAGAAACCCGCGGCGCGCAACTCCGCGGAGCTTGAGCCGGTGATGGAAGCGGCCGGGCGGCATGGGGTAAAGGTGCACGTCGGCTTCAACCACCGCTACCACCGGGCTTTTCGAAAGGCACGGGACCTGTTCGATGGCGGGGCGCTGGGCAAGTTAATGTTCATCCGGGCTCGCTACGGCCACGGGGGACGGATAGGCTACGACAGGGAATGGAGAGCCGACCCCAAGCTCTCCGGGGGCGGAGAGCTGATCGACCAGGGGCCCACCTTATCGATCTTTCGCGTTGGTTCCTCGGGGAGTTTATCGAAGTCCAAGGCTTCGCCCACACTTATTACTGGGATATGCCGGTGGATGACAATAGCTTCATGCTGTTGAAAACAGCGGAACATCAGGCAGCGTTCCTGCATGCAAGCTGCACGGAATGGAAGAATACGTTCTCGATGGAGATTTACGGCCGGAACGCCAAGCTCGATATCACGGGTCTCGGAGGCAGTTACGGCGTCGAGCGGCTCACCTATTATAAGATGCTTCCGGAAATGGGACCTCCCGACACGACGACCTGGGAGTACCCGACGGGCGACGATTCGTGGGAAATGGAGCTTAAAGAATTCTACGAGGACATCCGGCTCGGCCGGGAGCCTTCAGCCGGCCTGAAGGACGCCCATGAGGTCTTAAAAATAGTCGAAGCAATTTACAGAGAGTGTGGATATGATCATTGCACGTAGTCCCTTGCGCATTACGATGGGCGGCGGCGGCACCGACCTGCCCTCCTATTACCGTCAGCACGGCGGGTTCCTGATAGCCGCGGCAATCGACAAATACGTTTACGTGACCGTGACGCGGCCGTTTACCGAAGGGGTCTACCTCAAATACTCTGAGCTGGAGCACGTAAAATCGATCGATGAGGTACGCCACAGGATTATCCGTGAGGCCCTGCGCCTGCAGAACCTGCGCACCCCGCAGATCGAGATAACCACCCTGGCCGATATTCCGGCAGGAACGGGTCTGGGGTCCTCGGGCAGTTTTACGACTGCCCTGCTCAAGGCGCTCTATGCCCATCGCCGACTGTTGATCCACCCCCAGGAGCTGGCGGAGCTGGCGTGCCATATCGAAATAGACAAGCTTGGCGAGCCTATAGGCAAGCAGGACCAGTATATCGCCTCGTACGGCGGCCTGACCTGTTTCACTTTCAACAAAGACGACAGTGTGACTGCCGAGCCGCTTAAGGTATCGATGGACACCCTGTTCGACCTCGAAGACCATATTCTGCTCTTCTTCACCGGTTATTCCCGCAACGCGGGAAGCATCCTGGAGGACCAGGACAAACGGACCAGGACCAGCGACGGGGAGATGTTGAAGAATCTTCATTTCGTCAAGGAGCTCGGCCTTCTCAGCAAAAACGCGCTGGAAAAGGGCGACACTGCGCGGTTCGGCGAGCTGATGCACGAGCACTGGGAGCACAAGAAGCGGCGCTCCGGCGGCATGAGCAACCCTGTGATCGACGAGTGGTACGAGCTTGGCATGAAGAACGGCGCACTCGGCGGCAAGGTGGTAGGCGCGGGCGGCGGCGGCTTTTTGATGTTCTATGCGGCTGACCGCAATAAACTACGCCATGCGATGGCCGGGGCAGGACTCGAAGAGGTGCGCTTCGGCTTCGATTTCGAGGGGACGAAAGTGGTGCTCTCCTGAGCCTTCCGGTAGCCATACTGGCGGGAGGCCTCTCGACCCGCCTGCGACCGATAACGGAGACCATTCCCAAGGCATTGGTCGACGTGGCAGGCAAGCCCTTTATAGCGCGGCAACTGGAATGCCTGCGGCAACAGGGTATCACCCGGGTCGTGCTCTGCATTGCCCATCTCGGCGAGCAGGTCGAGGCGCTCGTCGGCGACGGCACGTCTTTCGGTCTTGACGTGCGTTATTCATGGGACGGCCCGCGCCTGCTGGGAACGGGCGGCGCGCTTAAGCGTGCCCTGCCCCTTTTGGGCGAGCGATTCTTTGTCTTTTACGGAGATTCTTATCTCCCCGTTGATTTCCGGGCGGTGGAGCACAGCTTTTTCGCAAGCGGGCAACCGGCGTTGATGACAGTGGTGAAGAACAACGACCAATGGGACAAGAGCAACGTGCTGTTTCGCGACGGCCATATAATCGAATACGACAAGAGGTCACCGGCGCCGGAGATGGCGCACATCGACTATGGGTTGGGCGTAATGTCTGCTTCGCTTTTCGAGGCTTTGGCCGAAGGGCCTGTCGATCTGTCGGACGTTTATCATGCCCTTTCGGTCCGGGGGTTGTTGGCAGGCCTGGAGGTCTTCGGTCGATTTTATGAGATAGGTTCGCATAAGGGGCTTAGCGAGACCATAGAATATTTCGAGAAGAGAGAAGGTGAGGGGCCTTGAGTGTTATGAAACGTAAGGCCGTCTTTATCGATAGGGACGGCGTGCTGAACCGTGCCGTGGTGCGTGACGGCAGGCCCTATCCTCCGGCGAATGTCGGCGAAGTGGACATTCTGCCGGGCGTGCCCGAGTCCCTGAGAGCGCTTAAGGCGGCCGGTTTCATACTGATCGTCGTATCGAATCAGCCGGACGTGGCAAGGGGCGCCACGACGAAGGGAACGGTCGAAGCGATCAACGCTTACCTGGCGGAGCGCCTGCCCATAGATCGGTTTATCATGTGCTACCACGACAGCAATGACGGATGCGACTGCCGAAAGCCCAAGCCCGGTATGCTGCTTGACGGGGCAAGGGAATTCGACTTGGACTTGAGCGCCAGTTTCATGGTCGGCGACCGCTGGCGCGACATAGAGGCGGGCGCTGCCGGGGGATGCAGGACAGTATTCATAGATTACGGCTACGACGAGCAACGCCCTCAGGCATACGATTACCGCGTTTTTTCTACCGACGAAGCATTCAGCATTATCCTTAGGGAGAGTCAGACATGAAGCGCATTGCGGACTTGAAGATTAAGATCTTTGCCGATGGGGCGGACAGGGCGGGAATGCTCGAAATGTATGGCAAGCCGTACATCAAGGGCCTCACGACCAATCCGACTCTTATGCGCAAGGCGGGCATCACCGACTACAGGACGTTTGCCAGGGAAATCCTCGCGGAAATCACGGACAAGCCGATCTCCTTCGAGGTGTTTTCCGACGAATTCGATGAGATGGAGCGCCAGGCCCTGGAAATTGCAGGCTGGGCAGACAACGTGTACGTCAAGGTCCCGGTTACCAACACCAGACAGGAGCCTTCTTACGGCCTGGTCAGGAAATTGTCCGCGCAAAAGGTGAAGCTCAATGTCACGGCCATTACGACAGTGGAGCAGGTGCGCGACGTCGCGTCCGTTCTCGATCCGGCCGTTCCTAGCTATGTTTCCGTTTTCGCGGGCCGCGTTGCGGACACGGGCCGGGACCCCGTGCCCCTGATGGCCGCCGCCGTGGAAGCGCTCAAGCCTGTGCCCGCCGCGGAGCTGATATGGGCAAGCCCCAGGGAGCTGCTCAACGTTTTTCAGGCGGACGCCATCGGCTGCCACGTCATCACGGTAACGAACGATATACTAAAAAAGCTTTCCCTCGTAGGCTTCGACCTGACGGCCTACTCACTCGACACGGTGAAAATGTTCTTCAATGACGCCTCTGCCGCCGGATACAAGCTCTGAAACGCACCGATGACCTGCCCCCTCCGGGGTGTCGTAAGGAGCCTGAAGAAAGACGGGAGATGTCCAAAAAAACACACTGGGACCTGATACTCGTCGGAATTATTGCTATTATTCCGAAGCTTATTTGCACGCTCGCTTTTCATCCGATGATCGGCGGGGACAGCCTCGGCTATCTGATGTCAGGCATTTGGATGATCCACGGCCCGCACGCCAATATGGGATTGCGCCCGGACACCGGGCTACCCGTTCGTGCTGGCAGTCACGCAATTTCTTGTAATCCACGAATGGAAGAGTAACTTCACCCAATCTTCTTTGATAGCTGTTCAATGCGTTCAGCAAATCGTTTCGGTGCTCGGGATATTTCTATTCTACAAAGCGCTCCGGCGGCTCAACATTGGCAAGGTCACGGCATTGCTCGGTAGTTCTTCTCACGTCGTTTTCTTTTCCGAACCCTATTTATGATCTCATCATGCTGACTGAATCCTTGTCCACAAGCCTGACGCTGATACTCTTTTATCTGGCGGTTGCTCTGTACTATAAGGAAAGAACGCGATCCGCCCTGATTATCGGCGCGCTCAGCGGGTTCTGGATACTGATAAGGCCCAACAACGTCATATACCTTATAGCCATCTTCTTCCTGCTGCTCCTGCACATTCTGTTTCGCAATGATCCGATCGGCTATGTAAGATTGCACATCGCCCGGTTCAAAAACATCGGCGTGGCTTTCCTTGCCATATTCATAATTGTCCTGTTATGGTGCGGATACAATTATCATCATACCCACCGGTTCACGCTTACCAATCTTGACGGCGCGACGTGGTCGAACATGTCATACAATCTGTGGGATAGGGCAGACAAGAAAGACGAGGCACTTGCATCGATAATGTATGCCGCCTACGTGAAGTACGACGGCAAGAAGAAGGATTTCTTTCATGTGGTGACCAGCCAGTTATGGGAGAATGCGTACAAAATGCCCCTCAAGAGACGCATCCATCCTCGTCCGGCTGCCGTCAACAGGTACATCACGGATGTCTCGGTAGGCCTGTTACTGCGAAACAAATCCGTCTGGCTGGCGAATGCGTACGACAATTTCAAGGAAACCTTCGTTTTCGATGCTAGCTTGTTCTACAATTCGAATACGGACCCGAGGACTATCGCGGGTACCGGCCATATATACAGGCACAAGTTGTTTGGGGAATACGTGTTCCACCTGACTGCCTCGTACAACAAGCTCGTATACTGTATCTATCTGATGTTCTGGGTTTCATTGATATATGCGACTGTCAGATATTTCAGAAATGAACGTAACCTTAGCGTGATGGCGATACTGTTCACCGGATACCCCGTGGTATATCTCGATCGTTGCGTATTGTTTTATAGCCGGCTTTTGGTCCAGGTATCTCGTGCCATTCTACCCCTTGCTGATCTTATCGGTGGTCCTGTTTATCGACGATGTCATAAGGACCGTTTTCGCAAGGGGTGCGATCCCATCCTCGACGCGCAATCCCCCGACGCCATGCAAAGGGGTGTGTTCGTAGCTCGGCAGCTTGAAAAAATATCTCCATAACGGCGTTCTTTTTACCCAGGCGAACCAGCTATGGCGCGGGCTTTCGGGTATTTTTACCCTCGTCCTGATCCCGCTCTTTCTGACTAAGGAGCAGCAGGGATACTGGTTCACCATGACGAGCCTCGCCGCCCTCGCCGTGCTCGGCGGACCTCGGTTTTTTTCAGGTTACCTTGCAGTTCGCCGCCCACGAATTCGCTTATCTGAACTTTGAGAACGGCCGTGTTATCGGGAGCGAGGACCATAAGGAGAGGCTGAAAAGCCTCTTCGTCTTTTCCTGCAGGTGGGCCGTCCTTGTCGCCTCCGTCGCCTTCCCGATCATATTATTGGTCGGGCTCCTCTTCCTCTCCCAGAAACGACCGCAATCGCCTGGGGCGTCCCCTGGCTCGTCTACGTGGCCGGAGGCGCCCTCACTTTCCTTACCAGCGCACTCCTCTATTTCCTCGAAGGCTGCAACCTCGTCGCCGCAATCCAGAGACTGCGTCTTTTCATCACCGCCGTAACAATGGCGGTGATGTGGCTGGGGCTTATTTTCCACTTCGGCCTTTACGCCCTCGCCGTATCCATGCTGGCCGGCGGCAGTTTACGGCGCAATCGCGGTCTGGCGGGGCTACGGGCCGCTTTTCATCGGCTTCCTGTCTGCCCGAAGAGAGGCGCATCACGACTGGAGGCGGCAGATCTTCAGCCTGCTCTGGCGCTATGCCTTGAGCTGGTGCTCCGGCTATTTTATTTTCCAGGTTTACGCCCCCCTTGCCTTCCAGTTCTACGGTCCGGTCGAGGCGGGCAGGGTCGGCCTTTCCGTTATGCTCTGGATGGGCGTGTTCGCCGTCTCCAACGCATGGGTTTACGCAGTTACGCCAAGGCTCAACATGCTCGTATCGAAACGCGACTGGGTGGGTCTCGATGCGCTTTTTTGGCGTAACCTGGTATTATCGGCTGCGACCTTTTTTGTATGCGGCCTCGCGGTCTTTGCCTTTATGCTCCTTCTGAGAGGAAGGCACGCGTTGATGGACCGTCTTTCCGACCCGCTCTCCATGCTCTTTCTTGGAATCGCCTGGTTCTTACAGATCGTCGTCAACGGCCTGGCCACATACCTGCGCGCACACAAAAAGGAGCCCCTGGTGCTGCCCTCGGTCCTGTCGGCCGTCTACGTCGCCGTTACGACGCTCCTGTGCGCAAAGTACCTCGCACCCCGGTATTTCTTTCTCGGATGGCTATCCGGCTGCGCCTGGGGCGTACCGTGGGTTGCCTGGATTTTCGTGAAGAAGAAGCGCGAGTGGCAGGCGACATGACATCTGCGGCCTATCCTTACATACTGACGATAGCCGTACCGACTTACAACAGGGCATCGTACCTCGACACATGCTTGTCCCAGGTCTGCCCCCAGGCCAGGGGCCGGGAAAAGGAAGTGCAGGTGCTCGTCTCCGACAACTGCTCGTCGGACGACACGGGTGAAGTAGTGCGCAGGTACATCGCCCTCGGCCACTCGATCACGTACGTCAGGAACACGGAAAATATCGGTCCCGACCGAAACTTCGCCGCCTGCTACAAACGGGCCGAAGGCAAATACCTGCTTATTTTGGGGGATGACGACGTGCTCCTCGACGGTGCAGTCGCCACGCTGCTCCCCATTCTCAAGTCCGGGGAATACGGCGTGGTATTCCTCAACTCATACGGCTTCACGCGTGATTTTATAAGGGAGAGGCCGAAGCGGATGCCGGCCGGTTACACGGTCTTCGACGATACCCTTTCTTTTGCGAAAACAGTGGCCCACTTCTTTACCTTCACTTCCGCAAACGTAGTCAACCGGGCGCTCGTCGATGAGCCGGACGACTGGGGGCCTTTTTTCGACTCGAACCTGGTCCAGCTCGCGTGGACGTTTTCCGCACTCTTCAACGGCAGGAAGCACGTTTATATCTCCGAATACCTGTTGGCCGCGTGCATCTATAACTCGGGCGGGTACGGCATATGCCGGGTCTTCGGCCATAATTTCAACATGATATTCGATGTATTCAGAAAACGGGGCGTGGCCGGCCGGTATTTCCGCGCGATAAACCGAAAGCTGCTGGTTGCACACTTCCCGGCCATGATAGCGCTCGCGCGCAATGGAGTAATGCCTTTCAAACAGGAAGCCTATTTCCGCTGCCTCTATCCCCTCTATCGGCGGTACGTCTTCTTCTGGATGTTTACCGTCCCCGCTGTAATCCTTCCCGCTTCATTCGTTTACACAATATTTCGTGCAGTAGAAAAACTTTTCAGGCAAAGAAGCCTGGCGCCCGACCGTAAACAGACAGACGCGTCTGCATAGGGCCCCACTTCCCCGACACCCCTACCTTTTGAGGGCGATCTCCCGCGCCCCCACCCCGTATCTTTTCAGCAGGCCCGATATCTCTCCCGTCCCGATCTTCCGTCTTCCCTGAATAACCCGTCGCTTCTTCAACGCCGCAGGCATGCCCGCAAGGGCCGAGGCCCAGGCCTTGAGCAATATCACGGCCAGCTCGCCCCTGGAGCGTTCTTTCGAGAACTCGCCGGCGGCGCCCTTGCCCGCAAACGCCCCGTATGCCTGGAAAAAATAGCGCAGGGCGGTAAAGACCTGCCCCCGGCATATCGTCATCAGGGGGAAATACTTCACCTGGAGCCAGATCCTGTTCCGCTCCACCAGAAGGGCCTTGAGGGGCGAATAGCCCTCCGATGAGGCCGAATGGAGGTGGTAGACCAGGGCGTCCGGCGCGTAGATGCACCTCCACCCCCGCAGGCGCGAGCCCGCCAGCCAAGGTCCGTGTCGTCGGCGTACATGAAGAAGGATTCATCGAAATATTCTTCCCCTACCTTTATGTCCTCGAGCATCTCCCGCCTGCACATGACGCAGCAGCCGCTCCCGAAAAAAACCTCTTCCTCGGCGTCGTAGCGCGCCCCCGCCTCCAGCCTTCCCCGCCCTATGGAAAGACCGTCGGGGCAGACCGCGATCCCGGCGGCGTCGAGCAGGTCCGGCTCGAATTTCAAGAGTATCTTCGAGGCGCACGCCCCGTATTGCCTGTCTTTTTCGATGGCCCGCCGCATGGCGCTCACCGCCCCGGACGCAAGCTCCGTGTCCGGGTTGAGGATCACCACGAAGTCGCCTGAGGCGCGTCGGATGCCCACGTTGTTGCCCGCCGCGAAGCCGAGGTTCGCGCCGTTCTCGATGACGCTTATTTGCGGATGGCGCCCTCTTATAAGATCGACCGAGCCGTCCGTCGAGCCGTTATCGACGACGATGATCTCCAGGTCGGGGTAGTCCTGGGCGCAAAGGCTGTCGAGGCAGGGAAGTATGTAATCGCGGCCGTTCCAGTTGAGGACGACCGCAGAGACAAGGCCGCCCATGTCACATCCTGTAGACCCGGACGAACGTCCCTTTGGAGCGCGCCGAATAGACGGGCGTCGCCTGCGACAGGTAATCCTTTAAGAATGGCAACTCCCGTTCCACCTTTTCGTCGAAGACGAGGTATCGCACCTTCTTCTCCGATACGACCTTTCTGAAGCGGGCCTCCGTATTGTCCCCCGCCATCGCAGACAAGAGATCGACGGGCTGCCCTTCTCATAAAAGGCAACCAGGGGCAGCCTTGAGGCTACAACGCTGCCGGGGTCGTAGCTGCGCAGGAAAAGGCCTGCCTTTTTGTGGAGCACCCGCTCGTAGCGGAAGGGCGTGTAAGACTGGTAGGCCAACGGCGCACAGTATGATCGCCGACCATAGCGTACTGCATCCAGGTCCTGCCGGGGAAAGCGCCTGCCGAGATAGCCGCCCGCCGCGTATATGCCTTCCGCAACGAGGATCATGCAGACGGGGGCGAACTCCACGGAGTACCGCTGCGTCGCGTGGCCGACAAAGGAAAGGCTTACTATGTGAAACGCCGCCAGGAAAGGAACGAGGCGCCTGTAAGGCCCTTCGTGACGCCCCCATATCCGAAGACCGCAAAGAGAAAGAAAAGCGGGAATAGGGCTATGAAAAATTCGTAGGCCACAAAGGGGAGATTGCCCAAGACGACGCCGAAGGGGCACGAAGGGCGAGAGCAGGGCCTTCCTGCTTATAGTCAGTACGCCCGTCTGCCACCACAGGCAGCCCATGTAGAGAGAGCCGAGGAAGAGGAAGGGCAGGAAGAAGAGGAGGCTGTCGAGGAACCTCCTCCTTGCCAGGAGACAGACGATAAAAGGTGCGTAGAAGACCAGGTATTCGGGCCGGGTCAGGTACGTCAGGGTGAGGCAGAGACCCGCTATGCCTATGAAGCGGTGCCTTTCCCTCCTGCCATCCCATGTAAAAGGAGAAGACCGTGGCGGTGAAGAGAAAGGCGGCGCACGCCTCCGACAGGACTGCCCCGGAGTAGCGCACCAGGTACGGGTGAAAGGCCACGAGCAGGGCGACCCAGAGGGCCTTCCCCTCGTCCCTGAAGAACCTCCTCGCAAAAAGAAAGAAATGTAGATCAAAAGGACGCCGAAGCAGGGAGACCATGCGGCCTGCCGTCTCCACGTCGGGTATCACGAGATGAAAAAGGGCGACGAAGAGCGGATAGACGGGCGGGAAAACGCTTTCCATAGCGCGGCTGAAAAGGCCCTTGGCGAAGTCGTCGGCCATCGTCGCGTAGCCGATGCCGTCGATCTCGATGGCCGCTGCGAGTTAGCCGCGACGTAGAGGCGAAGGGCAAGGCCCACCAGAAGGATAGGGATGATGGCGCAATTCCCTGGTCTGTCGCCTATCAAGCCTCCTCTCCCCTCCTATTTCCCGCTTATCTTGAGTCCTTCGATGAAGAGCGTCGGGGAGCCGTATGGGCCGTAGAACGTAAAGTCGTTTCCCGACCGCCTTTACCTGGTTCAGAAGATCGAAGAGGTTCCCGGAAAGGATAACGCCCTTGAAGGGCGCCCATCCTTGTCCCTGACCCTGCGGCTGCCCATGGCCCCGACGGAGAAATCGCCCGGTCACGCCGTTCGCCGTATGGGTGCCCATAAGCTCCTCGACGACGATCCCGCCCTCTTCGGCGTCCGGGCCTTCTATAGCGCCGGCCTCGATGAAAAGGCCCCTCGTCCCGCACCTCGGCGGCTCCTTCACGCCCCCCCGCACGGCATTGCCTGTAGACGCGCTCGCCGAGCCTCTTTCCGTAGCAGGTGTCATAGAGGAAACCCCGGAAGACGCCTTTATCCACGAGCATGTTCTCCCGCGACGGCACGCCCTCGCCGTCGAAGGGGAACGCCCCCGCGCCCTTGTGCCGGAATCGACGATGGTCAGAAGGCCGGAAAAACATTGCGTCCCGGTCTTGTCCGCGAGGCGCGTCTTCTTCTTGTACAGGTTCTCCGAAAGGAAGGAAGGGGCGAGGATTTCCAGGCACCTGGCAGGCGCACGCAGGCGTCAAAACGCCCGTTATAGACACCCGTCTCGAGAACCTCGCCGCCGAGGAAGGAGACGGCCTTTTCGCGCTATTTTGCGCGCCCAGCGCTGCGCCCGTCCAGCCCTCCGAACCGGGAAGACCAGGTCCAGTCGTACCAGGAGACCTCGTCGTCGCCCTCCTGTGCGACGGCCAGGGCGCCCAAGGAATAGATGGTCTTTTTCGCCTCCGCCGAAAGGCCGTGGGAGTTGATGATCCTTACGTCTATCTCCGTCTCGTGCAGCTCGCAGTTCCTCGTCTTCACGATACGCTTGTCGGTCGAGCGGATGGCCGATTCCATCTCCAGCAGCGCGCCGATCTTTACGTCGTCGGATGCGGCAAGGCCGGCCGCGTCGTAAATGTCGAGGCCGGGATAGGACGCAAACCCGCCGGGCAGCGCGTAACAGGGGTCGGCATCGAGAAAGGGCATCAGGTCGGTCACGTTCCCGACGAGGTTCGAGGCTGCCTTCTCGCCCTTCTCGAAGGTATAGGAAAAAGCAGATCCTGCCGTCTCTTGAGTCCCCGCAGTGCAATGCCTTCCTCTTCTTTGACCTCCATCGTTAGGATCTCGCCGTCGGCCGCCTCGAACTTCTTGGCCCGCTCCGTAACGAAACAGAGCTCCCAGTCTTCGAGGATGTCGCTCAATCGATGCGTCGAGAACCGGGCCTCCATGGATATCTCCTTGTCGATTGGCCGCCGCCTACGGAAGGCGGGCGATCATCGCCGCCTCGTCGCAGAGCGGAAACTTGGGGCAGTTGATGCAGTCCGTCCATATTTTCTGGGGCAGCTCGGATTTATCGACTTCCTTAAATCCGAAGCGGCCGAAGAGCTCGGACCGGCGGGTCAGCACGAAGAGCTCTTTCACGTCCATGCTGCGTGCCTCATCGATGCACGCCCTTACGAGCTCTCCGCCCAGCCCTTTTCGCCTGGCGTCCTCCACAACGCAAAGCGACCTTACCTCGGCCAGGTCTTCCCAGCAGATATGCAGCGCGCACGCGCCCTGCACCTCGCCCGTTTTCTCGTCCTCATAAACAAAATAATCACGCATGTTATCGTAAAGCTCGGCAAGGGGGCGCGGCAGCATCTCGCCCTTGCCTGCGCACGCGTTGACCAGCCGGTGGATACGTGCGATGTCCTTAAGACGCGCCTTTCTGAGCATTTTCGAGCATCTCCTCTGCCTGTCCGAGCGTTTTATCCGTGATGTTGATGCCGCCGAGCATCCTGGCCACCTTCGTACGTGCGTTCGGCGCCTGCCAGCTCCCTGATCGACGTGCGGGTCGACGTCCGGCCCTGGCTTTTCTCTACCAGAAAATGGTGGTGTCCGTAAACCGCTATCTGGGGCAGGTGCGTGATGCAGATGATCTGGTGGCGCCCGGAAAGCTCCCGGAGCCGCCTGCCCACTACCTCCGCGACCCTGCCGCCTATCCCCGCGTCGATCTCGTCGAAAACGAGCGTCCTTTCCTCTGCGTCCCCGGTGATCTTCTTTACTGCCAGCATGATCCTCGAAAGCTCGCCCCCCGACGCCACCCTGCGAAGCGGCCTTAACGGCTCGCCGGGGTTCGTTGAGAGCATGAACTCTACCTCGTCCCTGCCGTTCTCGCCGATGGACCCCTTGTCTGTGATCTCTATCCTGAAGCGGACGCCCTTCATTGAGAGCAGGGCAAGCTCCTCCATCACGAGGCGCTCTATCCCGGCCGTGCTCTTCTTGCGGGACTCGGAAAGGTTGCCCGCCATCGCGTCCACCTGCGCGGCAAGCGCGGCCTTCTCCGATTCAAGCTCCGCTGCGTCCGACTTTATGTGCTGAAGCTCGTCGAGCCTCTTTTTCGCCCTGTCCTCGAACTCCGTAATGCTCCCGTAAGTCTTCGCGTATTTCTCTTTCAGCCTGACGATATCCGAAAGACGCTCCTCCATCGCCTCCAGCTCGCCCGGCTCGTAATCGAGAGATTTTTCCTTCTCCCTGATCGACGCGATCACGTCCTCGACGTCGAATGAAAGCGCGTCGAGCTTCGTCCTTGATCGCCTCAACCCACCCGATGCCGGAAAACGGCCTGAGCTGCGCAGAGAGGGCGGAGACGGTCGCGTATACCGACTGCTCGTCTTCGTAAAGCCCTCTCTCAACGGCTTCAATGCCGCCCCGTATGCGCGCCGCGTCCTTGAGCACCTTCAGCCTCTCCCTGATGCCCTCTTCCTCGCCTACGCCTACGCGGGCCTCCTCGATCTCCTGTATCTGGTAGGCGAGCAGCTCTGCCTCGTTGGCCTGGCTTTCTGCTGCCTTCTTCTTTGCCTCCAGCTCCCTGCTGACCGCGTCGAGGCGCCTCACCTTGCCGGAAAGCTCTTCGGTTTGTCCCTCCAGGCCGAGGAAGCGGTCGATAATGGAAATATAGTTCTCTTTTCCGAGCAACTGCTGCGACTCGTTCTGGCCGTATACGTGGATGAGAAGGTCCCCGACCTCCTCAAGCTTTTTGACCGTCACCGCGCTCTCGTTCACGAACGCGCGCGACGCGGCCCTGGCTGCCTATGGTCCTCCTGAGGATATACTCCTCGCCGTCCCTGAAACAATGGCCCACCACTTCCGCCTGCTCGGCCGCCCCCCGCACTGCGTCAGCGGGTACCTTCGCGTTGAGCAGGGACGAGAGTGCGTTAATGATAATCGATTTCCCTGCACCCGTCTCGCCGGTTATCACGTTGAGCCCGTCTTTGAACTCGACGTCGAGCTTGTCGATGATGGCAAAGCCCGAGACGCGCAGGAAAGCGAGCATGCTACCTTTCACCCCACTTCAGCTTGGTCCGCAGTACCTCGAAATAGCTGTTTGTCGCCGATTTTACCAAAGAGACGGAGAAGGTCGATTTTTTCATGACCACTTCGTCCATGTATTCGAGGGGCAGCCCGACCTGGCCGTCGAGCGTCAGTATCACCTTTTCGTCGGGCGATAGCAACCTCGCCCGTATCGTCATCTCCTTCGGGATAATGATTGGGCGGTTTGTAAGCGTGTGGGCGCAGATCGGCGTAAGGACGGCGTGCTCCAGGGACGGGTAGAGGACCGGGCCGCCCGCGGCCAGGGAGTAGCCCGTCGAGCCGGTAGGCGTAGAGACGATGAGGCCGTCGCCCCGAAAGGTCGTAAGGTAGTCGTTATCGACGTACGTCTCGATGTTGATTATCCGGGCCAGGGCGTCCTTGGCGATGACCGCATCGTTCAGGAGCGAGAGCGCGAAGACCTCCTCGTCCTGTCTCCTGACGGTCACGTCCAGCATCGATCTGGTCGATGTCTCGTAATCGCCTGCCAGCACGCGGGGAAGCATCCCGGGAAGCTCCTCAAGGGAGACCTCCGTCAAAAATCCCAGGCCCCCGAGGTTCACGCCCAGTATGGGCACCCCCGCCCCCCTGATCTGCCGCGCTACGGAAAGCAGCGTGCCGTCGCCCCCAAGGACGATTATAAGGTCGGCGCCGTCAGCCACGTGTTCCAGCTCGAACATTTCCTTATGGCGAAGGCCGGGCGCGGAATCTTCATCGAGGGCGATGCGGACGGACGATCCATACTGCTCGATAATGCCTTTGGCTACGTCCAGGGCCGCCTCTTTCTTCCTCTTGCAGACTATATTTATGGATTTCATGCCTTGCCTTTCTCCCCTTGCGTCCGGCTCACAACAGGCCCTTCTCCTTGAGACTCGTATAGCCCTGGCGCGTAATAATAATATGGTCGAGCACCTCTATGCCCATGAGCCGGCCGGCCTCGACCAGCCTGCGGGTGACGCTGATGTCGTCGTCGGACGGCTCGGGGTCGTCCGACGGGTGGTTGTGGGCGAGTATTATAGACGATGCGCTGTGCGCCAGCGCGTCCTTGAAGACCTCCCTGGGGTGGACGAGGCTTGAGTTAAGCGTGCCTACGGATATCGTCGATATGGCGACGATCTTGTTCCTCGTGTTCAGGAGGATGGCCTTGAAGTGCTCCTTCGCCTTATCCTGGATGCTTTTGCGGATCGCCTTCACGAGGCCGGACGGGTCGCTTATGCTGTATTGGCCGACCTCCGGCTCCAGGTCCTGCCGCCTGCCCAGCTCGAAGGCCGCCTTGATCTGGACGGCCTTTGCGAGCCCTATGCCCTTCACGCACGACAACTGCTCGACCGTAGCCCTGCTGACCGCATTAAGGTTGCCGAACGCGCTCAGGAGCTCCTGAGCGACAATGACGGCGGATTTGCCGGGGATGCCCCTCCCTATGATGAGGGCAAGCAGCTCCTGGCCGGATAGCGCCTCCGGTCCGAGCGAGGCCAGGCGCTCGCGCGGCCGCTCGGCCCTCGGCAGATCGTGTATGGTAAAAGAATCGCCCATAGGTAACGATAAAGATTATACAAATTAAACGGGCAATTACAAACATGATTCTGCTGAGCCGGGAACGGGCCGGAGCGCTTTTCGGCGGTTCGGCGGGCTACTCTTCCATCACCCTCAGTATCTCTTCCGCCACGCCCTTATTGAGTCCCTTTATGCCTGCGATGCCTTCTACGCCCGCCGCCTTCATCTCTTCGAGCGAAGGGAAGGCTTTGAGGAGCGCCATAGCCCGCCTCTTGCCCACGCCCCGGACGGCCTCAAGCTGCGAGGTCAGGTCTTCGCGCCTCTTCCACTTCTTGTGGGAGGCGATGGCAAAGCGGTGCGCCTCGTCCCTCATCCGCACTACTTCCTTGAAAACAGGCGAGGATTTGGGAAGGAGCAGGGGGTTTTTCCGGAGAGGGAGGTAGAGGAAATCCTCCATCCTCTTCCGCCTCTCTCCCTTGGCGATGCTTACTGCGTCGATTGCGTGCTGCCCGCTCTTTATGAGGGATAAAGCGGCAGCGAGCTGCGCCTTTCCCCCATCGATCACCATCAGGTCGGGCAGCGGGCCGATGCGCTCGTCGTGCAGGCGGCGCCTCAGCACTTCCCCGATCATGGCAACGTCGTCCTCGGCCGCCGCCTCCCGTATGTGGAAGACGCGGTACCCGTCTTTCTTTGCCTTGAAGTCCTCGAAGACGACCATGATGCCCGACGGGCTCTGGCCGTGGATATGGGATATGTCGTAGACCTCTATCCTTTTCGGCGCTTTTGCCAGGTGGAGCGCCTTCCTGAACGCCTCGTCGAGCGGCCCGGTCTCTATCTCGTGCAGGTTCTCGACTGCCAGCCGGACCATGTCGGCACGCGCGCGGGTCGGACGGACCGAGGACGCGCACGCGCCCTTTCTTTTTTTCCTGCAGGGTCTGCTGGAGGAGCTGCCTGTCCTCGATCTCCTCGGAAAGGACGACCTCGTCGGGGATGGGCCGGCCGGCGTAATACTGGAAGGAGAAAGGAAGGGAGCGAGTCGTCCAGGCGGGGCGTAAAGGACTGCCTGAACGTCCTTTTGGAGATCAATACCCCCTTTCGGAAGGTCAGGACTACAATCCGCAGGCGGCCCTCTTCCTCGAGGATCCCCCACGCGTCCCTGTTTATCCCCATGTGCTCGTGGACGTTCTGCTTTTCGACCAGCCGCTTTATGGCTGCGTACTTCTCCTTCTTTGCCTGGGCCTCCTCGAAGTTCCACGAGCGGGAGGCCTCCTCGATCTGCGCCTCTATCTTCTTCAGGAGCCTGTCGTTCCTGCCGTGGAGCAGGTCGGCCACCTCATCGACGATGGCGCGGTACGCCTCCTCGCTAATCCTTCCGACGCACGGGGCAGGGCACTTCTCGATCTCCGCCAGGATGCACGGCCTGGTCCTGCGGTTGAAGACGGAATCCCGGCAGCGCCTCACGGGATAAAGGGACTGGACCGTCTTCAGCAGCTCCCTTGCGTCCTTTGCGTGCGGATGGGGGCCGAAATAGAGGGCCCCGTCGTCTTTGATCGTCCTCGTTACGCTCAAGGCGGGGAACTTGTCCTGAGCGGTGAGCTTAAGGGAGACATACGTCTTGTCGTCTTTCAGGACGATGTTGTATTTCGGCTGGTGCTCTTTGATCAGGTTATTTTCGAGGAGAAACGCCTCTTTCTCGTTGCCCGTCAGGACGAACGACATCTCTTCTACGCGCCTTACGAGCCGCTCGGTCTTGTTGTCCTTCCTGCTATTGCTGAAATAGCTCTTGACGCGGTCCTTCAGGCTCCTCGCCTTGCCGACGTAGATTATCTCCCTGGAGGCGTCCCTGAAAAGGTAGACGCCGGGACTGTCAGGCAGGTTCGAGATGTAATCGTCGCTGATCATGCTTAGATCGCAAGCTCCATCTGCTCAAGCCTGACGAGCCTGTCCCTGAGCTTTGCCGCCCTCTCGAAGTCCCACCTCTTTGCCGCCTCGTTTATGTCCTTGCGCAGCTTCTTGACCATCTTGGAGAGCTTCTTCGGGTCCGCGCCCTGCTCGTCGATCCCGTCCGCATCGACCGTTAAATAATCCTTTTCGTAAATCGACGAAAGGATATCGACTATCGATTTCTTGATGCCTTCAGGGGTGATGCCGTGCTCCGCGTTGTAGGCCGTCTGGACCTTGCGCCTTCTGACCGTCTCGTCGATGGTCCTCTTCATCGAATCGGTTACGTGGTCCGCGAACATGATCACCCTGCCGTTGATATTGCGCGCCGCCCTGCCGCACGTCTGTATGAGCGCGGTCTCCGAGCGAAGGAACCCTTCTTTGTCTGCGTCCAGGATGGCCACAAGCGAGACCTCCGGCAGATCGAGCCCCTCCCGCAGGAGGTTGACCCCGACGAGGGCGTCGAATTTGCCGAGCCGCAGGTCGCGGACGATGGCGATCCGTTCCAGCGTATCGACCTCCGAGTGGAGGTACTTGGTCTTTATGCCCGCGTCGAGGAGAAAGTCCGTCAGGTCTTCCGCAAACCGCTTGGTCAGCGTAGTGATCAGGACCCTCTGCTTTTCGGCGATGGTCTTTTTCAGCTCTGCGAGCAGGGAGTCCACCTGGTTCCGGGCGGGCTTGACGTCGATCACGGGGTCCATCAGCCCGGTCGGCCGCACGATCTGCTCCACCACGTGCCCTTTTGCCCTCACCATCTCGTAAGTGGCCGGGGTGGCCGATACGTAGACGACCTGGTTGACGCGCTTCTGGAACTCCTCGAACATCAGGGGGCGGTTGTCGAGGGCCGAGGGCAGGCGGAAGCCGTATTCGACCAGTGTCTGCTTGCGCGACTGGTCGCCCCTGTACATGCCCTGTATCTGCGGTACGGTCACGTGGCTCTCGTCGATCATGACGAGCGCGTCACGTGGGTATATAGTCCATGAGCGTCGGGGGCGCCTCGCCCGGCTTCCTCCCGGTGAGGTGCCTCGAATAGTTCTCGATGCCTGAGCAATAGCCGATCTCCTTGAGCATCTCCAGGTCGTATTTCGTCTTTGCCTCAAGCCTCTGCGCCTCAAGCAGCTTGCCCGCGCCCCTGAATTCCTTAAGCCGCTGGCCAAGCTCCTCTTCGATGGTTATCACGGCCGCGTCGAGCCGCTCCCTGCCGGTCACGTAATGGGTGGCCGGGAATATATTGCAGCGGGTAGCTTCTCGACTACCTTGCCCGAAAGGGGGTCGATGGCGAAAATGCCCGTGACCCGGTCGTCATCGAGGACGATGCGAATGGCCCTCTCTTCCTCGTATGCCGGGAAGACGTCTATATTCTCGCCCCTGAGCCTGAACTTGCCCCGGTAGAAGTCGAAATCGTTCCGCTCGTACTGGCACTCTATCAGCTTGGCGAGCAGCCCCGCCCTCTCTATTTTGTCGTCCACCTGGAGGGAGATAAGCATTCCGTAGTAGGCCTCCGGCGAGCCGAGGCCGTATATGCAGGAGACGCTGGCGACGATGAGCACGTCGTCCCTCTCGAACAGTGCGTTCGTCGCCGACAGGCGCAGCTTGTCGATCTCTTCGTTGATCGACGAGTCTTTCTCGATGTATGTGTCGGTCGGCGGGACGTACGCCTCCGGCTGGTAGTAATCGTAGTAGCTCACGAAGAAATGGACCGCGTTGTCGGGAAAGAGCGTCTTGAATTCCGTATAGAGCTGGGCGGCGAGCGTCTTGTTGTGCGATATGACGAGGGTCGGCCGCTGGATGCGCTCGACTACGTTGGCCATGGTGAACGTCTTGCCGGACCCCGTGACGCCCGAGGAGCACCTGATCGGAGACGCCGGAAAGGATGTTGGCGGTAAGTTTGTCGATAGCCTGCGGCTGGTCGCCGGCAGCCGCGTAGTCACTTTTGAGCTTAAAATTCGGCATAACCAATTATTTTAACCCCGGTGAGAACCGTTGTCAAAACACCATATTAGAAGAAGGCGGCTCCTTGACGGCTTGCAGAACGGCAACCTATACTGACAGGGATGAATAGGGGAGAGGCAGAACGAAGAGGACGTCGGCCTGCTCGTCCATATGGGCGGCCTTGGGGACGTCTGTCTTTCGGAATCGACTATCCTGTCGGTGGCGAGGCACCTGGGCGGGAGGTTTCATGCAGTGGGGAACAGGCCCGTGCTGGAGCCTTTCGGCGAGTATCTCACGGCCGTGGATTCGATTGACGGGAGGAAATGGACACGCCTTTTCGCAGACGGACCTTCCACGCCGCCCCTCGACCGGGTCGTCTTCATAGGCAAAGACAGGACTGGCGCGTTCCGGCGGCGGCTTGCGGCCGCTGCCGGGGAAGTCATTTTTATAGATATGTACCCGGAGGGAATGCCCGTCCACGTGGAGGATTACCAGCTCGGGCAATTAGCCGCTTACGGGATACCGGCCGTTAAAAAAGAGAGGCAGGCAAGATCCGCAAAACGTGTGGTCGTCTACGCGGAAAAGGCCTATAAGAAAAAGAAATGGCCGGTCGAGGGCTTCGTTGAGGTCTTCGAGCGGCTGGAAGCGCAGGGCGTCCCGGCGACGTTCATGGCGCAGCCCGGCTTACGCCTGCCCGAAGGTCTGCCCGGCCGTCTCTTCGAGCGGCTTTCCGATATCGCCGATTTCCTCTCGCCGGGAGGCGTTTTCCTTTCGAACGACTCGGGTATGGCCCATTTTGCCGCCAGGTGCGGCATGTACCCGGTTACGCTGTTCTTCGATACGGACCCTGCGGTGTGGAGGCCGGTAACGGGGAAGGTAATGCGATGCGATGAGGGCCCGCCCGGAACGGAAGAGGTTGCGCGCCTGGCGGAGGCCGCCCTCGACCGGTAGGTAAGGCCGCTAGCCGTTGGGACGCTTCTTCTCGCCCGGCGGCCGCATGAGGTCGAGGAGCTTTAACAAGTCCTGGGACTCCGGGGAGTTGATGCCGTATTTGGCAATCGCCTTTTCGAGGTTCATCTTCGCGGCCGGGTACCTGCCCGTCTCGTAATAGTAACGGCCCAGGAATTCGAACCCGCCGCCCTGGTTGCCCTGTCTGCCCAGGACCATCCCCAGCTTCTGGTAGACCTCCGGGAAGGTCTCCGCGTACGGGGCAAGGTCAGCGAGCGTGTTCCCCGCCATAGGCAGGTCGCCCCGCCCTTCGTATGCCTTTGCCAGATAATAGCGGGCTACGGGGTGCGTCTCATTCTTCAATACCTCGATTGCATCGTTGAACCGCCGGCCCGTAACAAGAAACTCACCCACGAAGGTGGACGCGTGCGGGGAGTTGATCGTCTTTGCCAGCGATACGGCCTTATCCACGTCGCCCTTCAGGGAATAAACGAGGGCAGCCCCGTACGTGCTGATCGGGTCCTTCGGGTCCTTCTGGTATTTCTTCAGCCATATTTCCTCATTCTGCGTGCCGAGGGGTTTTCCGATGATATGCAGCCTCGTGACCACGAAGGGGAACAAGGAATCATCGACCCTCGTCTTCATGGTGGCCAGCTGCCGTATGGTCGCAACCCTTGTCTCGGAGTAAGGATGGGTGAGCAGGTACTGGGGAATGCGTTTCTCCATCTCGGTGCTCGCCAGCTTTTTGAGAAATTCGGCGCTGCCGAACCCATTGTAGCCCGCTTTCTCCGTAGTCACGACCCCGTATCTGTCGGCCTCCTCCTCGGCCTCTCTCGTGTAGTTTATCCCAACCTGTTCGCGCGCCCCCATGCTGCCGGTCACGACGGCCGCTTTTGCAGCCGGGTTCGGGATGAGCAGGCCGACCAGCATGGTCGCCACCGACACCCAGTTGATGGTCTTCTCCTTCTCGATGCTTTTGGCCACATGGCGCCTTCCGACGTGGGCGAATTCGTGGCCGAGGACCCCGGCGATCTCCTCTTCCTTGTCTGCCTGCTCGAGGAGGCCGGTCGTTACATAGACGTAGCCGCCTATCGTGGCGAAGGCGTCGAGGCCTGAGCTGTCAATGATGGTGAACTTGACCGGGAAGGGCAGGTCGGCGACGTCTTCCAGCCTCTTTTTCACGATCGCCATCTCCAGCGATACGTATGGGTCGGAATAGAGCCTGGTCATCCGCGCAATTTGCAGGTAGACCTCCCTGCCGTACTTGCTTTCCTCGTCAAGGGTGATGGCCCGCAGGGGGAGGGGGAAAAAACAGAGCAGAATAAGAAGCGCTACGATCCGCTTCAGCGTCATCAGGCCCGTCTGAATTTCAGGCGTTTCCTCTTTTTTGCCTTTCTTAACTTCTTCTTCCCATCGGATTTCTTTTCTTTCTTTAGACTATATGAGGAAAGCCTGATCTTTTTCGCGTTTCGCAGCTCGTAGGAGGAGAGCACCACGTTGCTCGCCTTGACGAGGGATATCTCTCTAGGCTCGGCACCTGGGTATATATCTCCTGGAGGATATCCGTGGCGTCCCCCCAGAGGTTCCTGCTCCCGAGTATGGCCAGGATATAGACCCTACCGTCTTTTTCGAAGGCGCCGACGTAGCAATGCCTCGATGCACGTGTGAAACCGGTTTTCCCCCCTATGGAGGGTGCGAAGCAGAAGAGAAGGCGGTTGTGGTTCATGTATCGCACGTCCGCCTGGCCGCTTCTAAAATTGAAGTACCGCGTGCCTATGATCTCCTGGAACCTCTTATTCTCAAGGGCATAACGAAAAATAAGGGCGAGGTCGTAGGCGGACATGACGTGGCCCGGTACGTAAAGCCCGGAGGCGTTTTCAAAATTGCTCTCCATCGCGCCTATGTCGCGCGCCTTGGCGTTCATTATATCGGCGAAGCGTTCCTCGCTCCCCCCGATGCCGACCGCCAAAGCATATGCCGCGTCGTTCGCCGATTCGACCATTGCGCCTGTGATAAGGTCTATCGCCCTGTAAGGCCGGCCTGGGGCAAGGCACATCCTCGAAGCGGGTATGGAAAGCACTTTCTTGGTAGGCACGATGGCATCGCCCTCATCGAGCCTCTCCAGGGCGATCAGGGTCGTCATCACCTTTGTAGTGCTGGCCGGCGGCAGAGGGGTGTGGTAGTTCTTGCCGGCTACTACGGCAAAGCTGTCCTTTTCTACGAGTAGATAGGCGTCGGCCGTGACGTCCCCCACGTTACCCGCGAATGCGCAGACGGGGAGCAGCAGGCAAAGTATTACGAAAAACGTTTTCACAACTCCTTTATATATCATCTACGGCCTTAAGCAACAGTTTTCGCGGTTGTACAAACCTTTTTCCGGCCGGGTGAGTATATAGGGCTTGATAATCATTTTCAAGCATTATTTATAACATGCTTTTTCAATCGGCCGTGCAGGCAGGCCTGCCGCTTCCACTTTTACGCCCCGTATAGTATCATTTTACTGATGAAGAAAATCGTCATAGGGACCGCCGGTCACATCGACCACGGGAAGACCGCACTCATAAAGGCGCTGACCGGCATCGACTGCGACAGGCTCAAAGAAGAAAAAGAGCGGGGCATCACCATCGAGCTGGGCTTCGCTTACTACCGCTTCGGCGACGATATCCTCGTCGGGATCGTAGACGTGCCGGGCCACGAGCGTTTCGTGAGGCACATGGTGGCAGGGGCATGGGGCATAGATATGGTGCTCTTCGTCGTCGCGGCCGACGAATCGATCATGCCCCAGACGCGGGAGCACATGGACATATGCGAGCTTCTCGGCGTAGAGCGCGGCATCGTCGCGATCACGAAGAAGGACCTCGTCGACGCGGACATGGTAGACCTTGTCACGGAAGAGGTAAAGGACCTGGCGAAGGGAAGGTTCCTCGAAGGCGCCCCCATCATCCCGGTCTCGTCCACGACCGGGGAGAACATCGACCTGCTGCGCGAAGAGATAAGGCGCAAGGCGCTGGAGATCGACGAGAGGTCGAGGGTGGGCATCTTCAGGCTGCCTGTCGACAGGGTCTTCACGATAAAAGGCTTCGGCACCATCGTTACGGGGACGTGCATCTCCGGCAGCGTCCATCCGGGCGAAGAGGCGGAGATCTACCCTTCCGGCAAAAACGCCAGGATAAGGACCGTCCAGGCCTACCACGAGGAGGTAAAGGAGGCAGGGGCAGGCCAGCGCGTAGCCCTCAACCTCCAGGGGGTCGAAAAGCAGGAGATAGACAGGGGGGCCATAGTGGGGCGGCCGGGCACGCTGCTCATGACGAGCCGCATCGACGCAACGCTTCGCTACCTGAAGCTCCCGTTCAGGCCCATAAAGAACAACACCATATTGCGCTTCCATATCGCAACGGCACAGGTCGAAGCGCGGCTCATCCTTCTCGACAGGGCCGAGCTGGAGCCGGGCCAGGAGGCGTTCGTCCAGTTCGCCTTTTTCGAGCCCATCGTCATACTTCCCGGCGACCGCTACATAATGAGGGGCTCCTACGCCATACAGACGCTGGGCGGCGGCACTGTCCTCGATATAGCGCCGGGACGGCATAAAAGGATGTCGGACGGCCTCGGCGCGGTCTATGACCTGCTGCGCCGCGGGTCGGTAAAGCAAAAGGCTGAATACCACATCGAAAAGGGCGGCTACAAGGGTGTAGCCAGGGATTACCTTGCGATGCTCCTCGGCCTGAAGAAAGAAAGCACGGATGCGATAGTGGACGAGCTGGTGCGCGAAAAGAAGGTGCGGGCCGTGGTCAAGACGGTAGTCAAGGCCGAGCGGTTCGACGCCTACAAGAAGCTGCTTGAAAACCTGCTCAAGGAATTCCACGAAAAAAACCCGCTTAAGATAGGCATCTCCCGCGAAGAGCTGAGGACCAGGCTGCCGGAGACCGACCAGCAGGTCTTCCAGACAGGGCTCGAAGAATTGGCGGGGCAGGGTGTCGCCGAGATCGAAAAGGACCGGGTAAGGCTCAAGAGCGCGGCGCAGAAGCAGGACCAGTCGGCCGACAGGCTTGCCGGCCGGATCGTCTCGCGTCTCGACGCGGCCGGCCTCACGCCGCCTACCTTCGCCGAGCTGACGGAGGAGCTTCGCATGAGCGAGGGCGCCATGCGGGACATGATGGGAAAGCTTGTCTACGAGGGAAAAGTCGTCAGGGTCAAGAGCGATATGTACTTCAGCGGAAGCAGCATCGAAGGGCTTAAAGGGACCGTCGTCGAGAACCTCGGCCGGCAGAAAGAGATGTCGCCGATGGATTTCAAGGCTGTTTTCGGCCTGTCAAGGAAGTATATGATACCCCTTCTCGAATACCTCGACGAAATAAAGCTGACAATCAGGAAAGGCGATAAAAGGGTGCTTAGGACGGGCGCCTGAGCTACATGGGGTTTAGCACCCCCTCCAGCGGCAAAGCCGCCGGAGCCTCCCCGCTCGGCGCGGCGCTTCGCTTGCTTTAACCGGGCCGGCTTAAGGCTTGCACACCTTGCACGGCACGTACCCTATCCGGATGGGATCGCCCCGGTCCCTGAAAATGATCTTGTTCCTCTCAGGCACCTTATTGCTCAACGGGCAGGACGGCTTGTGGAACGTGTAAGTCCGCTTGTTCCCGATGTAGTAAGGGGTGGTTTCCTGCTTCTGCTCCTGCCAGAGCCCCGCGTACCTGCGGGCCGCTTCTTTCTCGTACCGCTGGAACAACTCCTTGTGCCTCTCGTCGAGCCGGCGCACGTCTGCGCGGGCATAGCCGAGCCTCACCATCTCGCCGTTGACCAGGGTGTTCTTGACGTAGATATAGGCAGAAACCTTGCCTTCAGCGTCTTTGCCGCCGTCGGCTACGATCGGACCTTTTTCAGCAGCACCAGGCTCTTGTTGAACCGGGCGGCCTCCCTCGCATAGAACTGGGGCCTCCCTCGCTTTTCTTCAGGTGGGGGGCGTCGATGCCGGCGTACCGGACAATGTCGCCGTTCTCGAGGACTATCGTATTCCCGTCGATCACCTTTGTAACAACAAGCTCCTTCTCGCCCGCCTCCACCTGGAAGGCCCATAAAACGAGGACCAGCGCCGCAATTGCGAGAAGCTTGTGCATACCGGGCACATTCTACATCATTTTCCGGCGGCTTTCCATGGGCGCGGGTAAGAGGGCGACGCCGACCCTCCGACTACGGTGAGCGAGGTTCCTCGTGAACATATTGACTTACCCCGCCAAGAGTTGTAAAAATTAGCCGCCGCCTTGGACGGCAATCTAAGGAGCGAGACCACCGCATAAAGAGATGACAGACAGAGACCTTATATTTTTCCCGCTAAGCTGAGAGGTTTGCAAGGGGCCCGTGCGGTCCCGAAGCGTCCCCCGCCGTCTGCCGCTTATTTTGGCCTGACCCACCAGGAACAATTCTTACCTCCTTAGGGATCCGGCGCAAAAGGGCGCGCCGCCGGATATTATTGCCCATAAGGAGGTCGTTGTGCTGCACTGCAATGAACTATGGTGGACTCCGGGACGTCGCCTCACGTCCCGCTGTGCGCTCCTCTCCATCCCTGGGGGGGTCCGCCGGAATATATTTTTCAATTTGCGTCAGACCGCTGCTGTTGAGGCGCGATGATCACCTGCCGCGCTATAACGAAGTCTTTCGGCGGAAACCCCGTCCTGCGCAACCTTGACCTGCACATCGAGCGGGGCGACATATATGGCATCGCGGGGAGGAGCGGGGCGGGGAAATCAACTCTCCTCCGCTGCATTAACGGCCTTGAGAGTCATGACTCCGGCTCACTCGTAGTGGACGGCATCGACGTGAAGACCCTCTCGGGCAGGGAGATGATGGCCTTCAGGAAGAACGTCGGCATGGTCTTCCAGCACTTCTCCCTCCTCGAGCGCCTCTCCGTCTACGACAACGTGGCCCTGCCGCTGCGGTGCTGGAAATACAAATCGGGGATCATCGACAGGAAGGTCAGGGAGCTCCTCGACATCGTCGGCATATCCGAGAAGGCACGCAGCAAGCCGAGGGAGCTTTCCGGCGGGCAGAAGCAGCGGGTGGCTATCGCGCGGGCTCTCACTATGGACCCCTATATCCTCCTCTGCGACGAGGCGACCTCCGCGCTCGACCCGAAGACGGCGAATGCAATCATCGAGCTATTGAAGGAGATAAACGGGCGAATGCACATCACCATCGTCTTCGTGACGCACCAGATGCCCGTCATCCGGGGGCTGTGCAAGGAGATGGCGATCATCGAAGACGGCCGCGTCGCCGTATCGGGCGGCGTGGAAGGCATTTTCCGCCGGCGGCCGGCGGCGCTCCGAAACCTCATCGGGGAGGGGGACCCCGGAGGAGAGGCGCCGAAGCGCCTACGCTGAGACGGATAACGCTGCTTTTGGGCCATAAAGGCGCGCCCCTTGCAGGGCAGGCGGCCAGACCGGCCTGCTCCTTGCGCCTGTGACCGGCGTTCGGCGGCGTGAGCCGACTATCGCCGTCGCCGACGACGAGTACGACGGCCTCGTCAGCTACCTTACGGAACGCCGCATCGCGTGGAAGGACGCGGAAACGGAAGGGGAGGAATAGTATGGCGCCTGGCGGTTATTGGGCATACTGGTGGAAATACTTCGAGGGGATCATCGCGCCTTCGATCGCGGCTACGGTGCGTATGCTGTCGGCGTCGATGCTCCTTTCCCTGGTGCTCGGCTTCGCCCTCGCCTATTTCCTCGTCCTTTACGCGCCCACGGGGCTGCGGCCCGACCGGTCTAAGTATAGCGTGCTCGACTTCATCGTCAACAGCGTCAGGTCATTCCCGATCATCATCTTGATCGTAGCCATATCACCCGTAACGCGCCTGGTGGTCGGCACGTCGATCGGGGAGAAAGCGGCCGTCCTGCCCCTCACCATCGCCGCAACCCCTTTCATGGCGAGGATCATCGAGAACAGCCTGAAGAGCGTCGATGCTCAGCTTATCGAGGCTGCCCGGTCATTCGGCGCGTCCGACTTCCAGATCATTATTAAGGTGATGGCAAGGGAGGCCATACCCTCGATTGTGGCGGGGACGACCCTGGCAACGATCACGTTCCTTTCGGCGACGACTATGGCAGGCGCGGTGGGGGCGGGCGGCCGGGCGCCGTGGCGCTCAACTACGGCTACCAAAGCTTTAACAACACGGTCCTGTACACATCCGTGCTGATCCTTTTCTTCATGGTCCTTGCCATACAATGGGCGGGCGACTGGCTCTACAAAAAGATATCGTGAGAGATGCGTCGTGACGCCCAAATCAATATGCAGGAGGATTTCAATGGGACGCAAACGTTTTCGGCAATCGCCTGTCTGCTGCTCCTGGCCGCGCTCGCATCGACCTTGAGCGTCGTGGGGTGCGGTAAATCGCCCTCCGCCAAGAAAGACCTGAAAATCGGCTGCCTGGCGTACTCGGAGCCGATCATCCAGTGGGTCAAGGAAGGCCTCGCTCCGCTCGGCTACAAGGTCGAGGTCGTGCTGTTCGACGCGAACCAGTTGCCCGCGACCGCCCTTAAGGACGGCAGCATCGACGGCATAATCGCCAACCACAAGCCCTGGATAGACACCTTCAGCAAGCAGAACAATGCACGCCTGGAGATGGCAAAGCCCTATCTCTTCTATTCCTTCTTTGCCCTCTATTCGACAAGGCATAAGAAGCTGGAGGAGATACCGCAGGACGCGACCCGTCTCGGATTACGCCGAGGAGACGCCGCCCCTCGGAATCGAGCGAGGGTCCGGATTCTTCCTGAAGGATGCGCGAGAAGCCGTCGATCGAGCGAAGGGGGGCGCGCAGGTCGTGGGCTACGGAATAGGCGAAGGCCTCGAGCTCCTTATTGGAGGCGCCGAGCTCGGCCGTACGCTGAGCGATGATTTCGTCTAGCGATTTGATCGAGGTGAAGGAGGCCGACAAGGCTAGCAGCTACCGACCTACGAGTTGGCCCGCAGGGGCAGG
>CAWFRA010000001.1:0-74187 GCA_963818095.1 uncultured delta proteobacterium | reverse complement strand
GCGAGCCCCAGTAATAGCGGTGTTCCTCCGCCGCAACCACCGCTAACGGAGCAGCTACGCTGCGTATCCCTTTGGCGGCGGTAAGAGCGGGTTGTACTAAGGAGCAATGTGGGATACTGAAGCGTAAATCGCTCCCTTTAGTGGAAAGGGCAGGGTAGGGGGTTCCTTGGGCGGCGAGAGCGTACCATGCTACGGCCAAATGCGGACCAATACCACCGGCCGCGTAGTGCAGGACTTGCGATTCAATCTATCGGACCGCGTCAGGTCGTGCAAGGCGTACTTCCCAGAGGGGTTACATTTTGCTGTACTGCCAATAGGGAAGTGTTACAATCGAAATCATCATATGGGGAAAGGGTTCACTGTATATTAGGCTATGAACGAAACATTCAAGTGCCACATCGACGCGCTTGAACCAGCCTACAGACGTCTTGTTGCGATGGACGCATGTTGCGTGGGCAAACTACCACGAGACGTTCCAAACGCGGGCATCTATGTACTTTACGAAAAAGATGAAGCGGTTTACGTAGGCAGAAGCAATCGCGTCAGGTCAAGGCTTCAAGAACACTGTCGACCAAGTTCGAATCACAATGCCGCTCCGTTTGCGTTTCGCCTAGCCCCGTGAGGAAACCGGCAACATTAGAGCAAGCTATGCCCCAAGGGATATGGATCAGAACTCGGAGAAAGACCCGACCTTTAAGGGGGCTTTTGAGCGTGCGAAGAAACGCATTAGTCAAATGAATGTCAGGATTTTAGAAGAAAGAGATCCGATCCGTCAGTATCTGCTGGAGATATTTGTTGCCATGAGCGCGGGAGGCAAGTACAACGATTTCGACACCCATTAGCGCCCCTGTTTACCGGCCGAGAGAAGCCATATCTGTAATACGGGAAGGAATGTGAAACGATGAGCTACCCTAAGGCGCTTTTTATCGACACCTGTATGTTTGATGAGGCTTGTTATAACTTCTCATCGCCAACATTCCAAGTCTTTTGCGGGGCGGTTAAAGGAAAGGGCTTCAGCTTCTTCTGCCCGATCCTACAAGAAGAGAAATTTCCCGTCATATCGATGACCGAGTAATTTCCGCCATTAAGTCTTTGGAGGACGCCCTGCGGAAAGCACCCTTTCTCAAGAAAGTTCCGAGTTGGCCGCTAAACAAAGAAGATGAACGCTATCAGCTTACCGCCGCTATCCGTTCCGCTGCTGATGAAGAATTGAAGACGTTCTTTGCCCTTTTTGATGTTAAGGCACTTGGGTACAAAAAGACAGATATCAATGAAATCATGAACTGGTACGACAGCGGGTCGCCGCCTTTTGGAGAAGGTAAGAAGCAGAAAGATTTTCCCGATGCGTTTGCGATTGCTTTGATTCGAGATTACTCGAACGATAACAACGAAGTCGTGGCTGTGATTTCAAAAGACGGCCAATTCAAAAAGCGTGTTTTCTTTATCCCAACCTTTTTTGCTACAAGTCGTTGAGCGCATTCGTCGAAGTTCTGCAGACAAGCGACACAAGCGTCAAAAAGATTCACCGACTCTTGAAAAAGGATACTTCGAAGTTGCAGACCGCAGTTGGTGATCGTTTTGGGTCATTATCTTTCTGTATTGATGCTAACTATGAAGGAGATGCTGAAGATATCGAGGTACAAGATGTGGAATTCGAGTACTTGAACGTAGTGGGTATTGGCGAAGACGAGGTCTCCCTTGGGTTCCGCGCAAGTGTGTCTTTTTCTGCATTTGTTTCATATGATGATCTGGAAACGGCATCTTACGATAATGAAGATCAGCAACTTATCCCGTGGCGCACAATCGAAGGACGGTTTATGATAGCGGGAACGTAAGCGGAATTATGAAGTGCACGCTTGCCCCGGACGCATCAGATATTAAAGCTGTAGACATAGTGGAATTCGATGATGACTCGATCACCATAACGAGTGAACCAGAAGACAGTGACTTATAAGAGTATGGGAGAGCAGATGAGTGACTGCGGTGCGCGAGGCAAGCGTCTCACGGTGTGCCCGTGAGTTAGGCCTCAGTGCCGCTGAAATCGCCCGGCACCTCGGGGTAAGCACGTCAGCTATCACGAGAGCCATGGGAAAGGCAGAAAGAAACCGAGGTTGAATAAAACAAGCAATGCACACTGGGAAACAACGTCCCCGAAGTTGCCCTGCTACTTCTCGTTCGAGCCTCCATGGAGAAGAGGATTGCACACGGTGTGGCGTTGATATGAAATCTGCGTGGACGGTTAGTTTTTCAACAGCCTGTCAAGGGCCGATTGGTTGCGAAGAGAGACTGCATGGACACGAAAGCGTACTTTGATTCATTAACAGCAGAATTGTCGGCGGTTAAAGACCGTATTCGAAACCTTATCGGTAACCATTACTGGCCAGGAGATGGGCAGTGGAAAGAAAGCGTGATTCGGACGGTCCTTAGAAGATACTTGCCGCCTTCATACGCCGTCGGCTCGGGATTCATCATTTCCGAGGATGGTATTTCCACGCAGCTTGACGTTTTAGTTTACGACGGGTCCGGCCCTATTCTTTTTCGAGATGGCGATTTCGTCATTGCCACTCCCGACGTCGTCGCTGCTGCGATTGAGATCAAGACACGCGTAAGCAACAGACGTACGCGGGATTATCCAGAAACTGCATAATATCGCCGAGCTTTTCCACAAGCGGGCTCAATGGCCTAAACCGTACATTGGCCTGTTCTCTTTTGAAGACGAGCATGTGGTACCGCAAGACTTTCGATCTATTGAAAGAAATCAAAGGGACTTTTGGCACCTTCGAGATCCAGGGATTGTTTTTGGAAGTCCAATTCATTCGTTTCTGGGAATTCGACCTAGCGGGGCCGCGCCGGCTTCGTATATCAAAATGAGCACTTCTAGAACCTGACAGAACGCCCCTGGGTATTTTATACAAACGTTGTAAGAGCGTTTTTCCCAATTCCGTACTTTCGAACAATAATCTATGGTACCCAAAGGATGGCAAGGAACCCAACAAAGTGGCAGAAATAGAAAAGGACGCGGGCCAACAAAACGATGGAGCAAATCGCTAACGCGCCGGCGCAATTCCACCTTGCTACATTTCACACGGCATTTCGTGATTACCGGCTCTTGCCCTCATGCCACCGTCCCATGTGCAAGCCCGATCATAAAGACCCTCTGATAGAATTGATGTCTTATTATCCCACCCGTCTCTACGGTACCAGCCGCCCGCAGTGCTCCGCCTTTGCTTTTCTTTGTCTCTTAGTACCTAAGACCAGAGCGAATAATGCCCCAGCAGCAGCACTTCACATGCTATCAGCGCGTTGGTGAGCGCGTGCGCTATCCATGCATCCACCACGCGGTCCCGCTTGTACATCGTCCATGCATAGCATGCGCCGGCAAATGCTCCGACTACCCAGCGCCCGTGCATCGCTCCGAAAAGGACTGATGATAGGACGAACGCTGCCAGTGAGAAGCGCAGCCCGGCCGTGCCCTGCGTCGAGAGCCGCCGGAGCAGGTACCCGCGAAATGCAAGCTCCTCTACCGCAGGCACTACGAGGACCGAGCCGGCCGCGCGGAAAAAAATCCAGGCAGCGGCAAGTCCCGGCGTCATGAGGGCGAGGCCGTGGCTGACAGTCGAGGTCTGGTGACCCCCTGCCGGCTGTAAGGCGGTCCAGACGATATAGGCGAGGACGCCCGCCGCGAACGGGCGCCAGGAAAGCCCGGAAAACAGCTCACGTAGCGGCGCGGGCCGCCAGTAATAAAGGAGCGCCGCAGCCGCGGCTATGCTCCGCAGGACATAGAACCGGTCGAACCCGTTGGTAAAAAGGCCCATGAAAAGGCCCGAGCCGAGAAGGACCATCAGCGGCACGAGATACGCGGTCACTCTCCCTGCACGGCGCGTGCGGCTGCCGGCCACTTTGGACAAGACCCTCGATTTCTCGGCCAGGCCCACGGTCCCGAGCGATACCGCAATGAATGCGAGCCATCCGACCTGCGAGTGGAAACCTTCGGAGGCGAGCTTCGGCGAGACATAGGCGCCCAGCATGAGTAAAGCCGCGATCCTCGCGACGTTCACGAGCCAGATAGTCAGCGCGCCGATAGGGAAAAGCAGCAGGGCCAGGGGGAAGCGCAGCCTGGACCGGAAGAACCAGAGGTAGGCCCCGACGAAGAGCACCATAAGACCGATGCCCTCGTAACCGGAGCACGGCCAATAGATGCCTGCATTGAACCCGTTCACGCCTAGTACCATCTCTTTCGGCTGACTGAAGACGTCCTGGCCGAGCCACCTCAAAAGACCTGCGGCCAAAGCGAAGGTCCAGCTTCGCAGGGGCTCCCAGGCGCGCGTAGCGAGCACACCGGAGATCAGGGAAAGGCCTGCGAGTATGGCGCACGGCGCAATAAGGGGCGAGCACCGGGAGGCCAGCCGTCCCCAATAGCGCGCGGGCACGGCCGCCATGCACCATAAGACGACTGCGCCGAGGCCCGATACTACCCATCCTACGGCCGCAGGCGTCGGAGGCCACGAGAGGGCGCCGGCCCGGAAAACTAATACGGTCAATTGGGAGAAGAGTATGTAGATCGCCACCTGGATGGGCAGCATGATGAACAGCAGGGAGGATGATTCACCAAAGGGAATGCGCTCCCGCGAATCGGCGGCGGGCGCCCAGCGCGACATGAGCAGGGCGAACAGGATGAATACCATCGCAAGGGCAGGCAGACCCCTTGTGTAAGACAAGAACCCGGATGTGGGTGCTTCCACCCGTATGGCTAACAGGAATATTTCGAAACCGGCAATTGCGATAAGGGACGCCCGGACGTGTCCCTTTCGGGAGGTCAGATCTTAACCCTTCTCTCGAAGAGAACCAGAACGGCGCAAACGAGAAGCCCTATTGCGGATGATGCACCCGACCAGTCGATCTCCGGGAAGTAAGGCAACGCCCACGTATTGCCTGCCCAGGCTGCAAGGATGAAGAATGCGGCAACTATACATCTGATTAGTCTCATTGCTTCTGCTCCTCCACTCTTTCGAGAAGAAAGCTACGAGCGATAATTATAACGACTGGTCTTGTTGTACGCTCTTTGAAGGGATAGTCTACACACTTGTAAATACATTGTCAAATAATTTTTTTCAATGCAATCACGGTTTTCTGTCATAAAGCGCAAATAGCTGTAATCACAAGTATAACCTCTTATCGCATAACGGCCGGGACGAAGCAAACGCCCAAATTAAAGAAAAATTCGGCATTGCCGATAAATTTTTGTGTTGACATTGGAGCCGATCCTATATAACACTATACGACAAGCAATCCAAACGAACCGTAGAGCACGCAGCATGGCAGTAGCACCAGTTAGTAAGGGGTGGCTGCAGAAAACGAAGGGAGAGGGGCGGATACTATGAAAAAGATCGGCTCGATAGGACTGGTTTTCGTATTTTTGCTTCTTGCGTCCAACGCCTTTGCTGACATCTTATCCGGGAGCGTGCAGCTTACCGATAATCCGGCTAATAACTGGTTATGTACACAATTCCGAATGGCGGCGCCAATGTGCCTGTCAGCCCTTACAGCGCCAGTGTAGTGTACGGAACGCAAACATTTTCCGGATATGTGACCTGCCTGGATTATTCCCATGGAGCGTTGGAGGGGACTCCCGTGAACGGTACGTGGTATACCCCCTCGAGCTGGTCATCCGTCCCTACCAGTACCGCCGGTTTCTCCGCCGGACAAGTCTTGCTCTACACGGAAGCTTCATGGCTGGTCGATCATCTGGGCGGCATGACCCAGACGGGTCCGAACGCTGCTAACGCGGCCTATGTCGGCCCTATCAGCGTCGCCATATGGAATATCATGGTCCCCGGCTCAACCGGTGCTCCGCTGGATGCGACGGCCCAGCAATGGATCAACGATGCCGTATACGCGGCCACTCACGGGTACGTGGCCGACAACTCCGTTTTCATTCCTACCAACTGGAGCGCTACCGACACCAGTACTTCCCAGCGTTTCATGCTGAACCCTTCGTCTCCGGTCCCGATTCCTCCAACGGTCCTCCTGCTTGTCCCCGGCTTGTTGGGCCTTGGCATGATGAGGAAAAGGTATAACACAAAGGGCTGAAACCACCGGATCTGCGATCAACGCGGCCGCCCCTGATAAGGGCGGCCGTTTTTGTTTAACACCACCTTGGAGCAATCCGCAAAAGTTATTCCCACCTGACGGCTGTGCGTTTCCTCTTCTTCCGTCATTCCGGGCTTGACCCGGAATCCATCTCTTTCAAGCGCTTGCGAAGACCTCTGGCATACCGGCTTCCGCGAACGGGGATGACGGAGAAGAGGACCGGGGTGACGGAGAAAGGGACAATGACCCGGCTTTTTGTAAATCGGCCCGGAGGGTTAATCGAATCGATTGCCTTGACTGTTCCGTTTTGCCTTATTCCGGGTGCTGCGACACTGCCCAGGTCCCGCACCAGGGGCGCAAAAAAAGCCGGGTGAGCGGAAGCCCTTTCCGCTCACCCGGCCTGCCTTGCTTCGCACCCGGCCGTTATTTTTTCTCTGCGCCCGTGATAGGCAGCACGGTAGCGCTGTCTGCATCGAGCATATGGGCGCGGCCCTCGAAGATGCCACCCTCGGGCAGGGAGAGCTTGGGTGTCGAGAGGTCTCCCTGGACGTGGCCTTTCGTCGTGATCGAGACCGCCTCGCTGCAGGTTACGGAACCCTCCAGCTTGCCGCCTATCGTCGCGCTCCGCGAGACGATGTCGCCCTTTATGATGCCCGATTCGCCGATAATCACCGAGTCCGCCTGCATGTTCCCCTCGAAAGAACCGTCAATCCTGACCGTCCCCTTGGAAACCAGCTCGCCGTGCAGACTGGAATCGGCCCCTATCACAGTCATATACTGCTGCTCTTTCTTGCCGCCCATCATGATTTACCCCCTAAGAATGGGATCGGGTCCATTGGGACCCTGTGCCGCCACACCTCGTAATGTACGTGTGGACCGGTAGTATTTCCGGTGTTGCCCGAGAGGGCTATGACGTCGCCGCGCTTAACCCTCTGTCCGACCTTCACAAGGAGCCTGCTGTTATGTGCATAAGCCGTGCTGAAATCGTGCCCGTGCTCTATGAAGACGATATTGCCGTTGCCGCCGACCCAACCCGAGACGCCTATGACGCCGTCGGCTGTGGCCCTCACAGGGGTGCCCACGGACACCCTGATGTCTATGCCCGAATGGAAAGCCGGCTCGCCTGTTTTGGGGCTGAGCCTTTTCCCGAAGACAGAACTTAAGACGCCCGGCGCGGGCCATCCTTCCGGCGTGGCGTAATAGGCATCCCGCTCTTCCCTGAGATACTGCTTTATCTCCGTGACGGAGGACATCGACTCGTCGATCTCCTTCTTCAGCAGGTCCACGTCCGGATAGCCTGTTTCCCTATGGCCGGCCGTCTTGAGTATATCCTTCTTCGACTTCATGGCAAGGAGCTGTCTGAACTCTTTGTCATGTGTCTGGAGGCTGGAAAGGCTGGACCGCATCTCGAGGAATTTGTCCGAGAAATAGGCGAGCCGCTTGCTCATCTCAAGGTATTGGGCCGTGCGGACCCCGACCGAGACGGCATAAGCAGTGCCGAAGCCCCACCCGACGATGAGAAGCACGATCACTGCGAAGGGTATCTTCAACTGCCGGGGAGTAATGCCGGAATGCGGCACTACCATTATCGTAATCGCCGTAAAAGCCTTTTTAAAGAAGTTCCTTACTTTCTGCATTCGTTCTTTTCTTTAACCCAAAAACAGTGCTAATAGTACGGCCGCCTTAGTGCCTCCGGCTATGCGTAAGGGAGTCCGACGCGCGTAAAGCGCTTTATCCCCTGCCTCTGGATAGTCCGAGACTCCCCAACACTGCTGGACCCGAACGACCCCAGTTGGGCTTACTAGTAAGTAAGACTTGCCGGATGTGATATATATTTAGACAGAGGCGCCGGTATTGTCAAGCAAAAAGTACCTGAGCCTCGATCTATTTTTGCCCCGATTCTGTAAGGTTCCGATATAACAAGTAAAAGCAAATCCGCGCCCGGCAAGGGGATGCTTCGCATCGAAGCGAAAGAAAGGCGGGAGATGGACCGTCCCCGGCCTATAAAGCCGTTACCATGTGATACGTTCTTGATAACATACGGAAAAACGAGCGCGTTAAGGTACTATTTAGCCGGTGCGGCCAGGCGGAAGCCGACGCCTTCATCCCGGCCGTTCGGGTCGTTGCCGCTGCGCTCCATGGCGCGGACGCTCTTTGCCTCGTTGGCGAAGGAGCCTCCCCGCAGCGCCCTGGACCTGCCTTCCGGCGGCCCCTGCGGGTTGTCCTTGGTGCTCCTTTCGTACCATAGGTGATCGTAGCGGTCCTGGATCATCTCCCACACGTTTCCGCTCATGTCGTAGATGCCGAGGCCGTTCGGCTTTTTGGCCCCTACGTCCTGCGTCGTCTTCTTCTTGCCGCTGTTCAGGGCATACCAGGCATAATCCCCGACCTTCTTACTATCGGAGGTGCCCGACCATTTTTCCTTTTTGCCTCCGCTGCGCGCCGCGTATTCCCATTCCGCCTCGGTGGGGAGGCGGTAGGACTTGCCGGTCGTCTGATTGAGCGCTTGTATGAACAACTGGGCCTCGTTCCAGCTCACGACGGCTACGGGGCGGCGGTCGCCCGTGAGCTTGCCGGGGGCGCTCCCCATCACCGCCTTCCACTCGGCCAGGGTCACCTCGTACTTGCCTATCCGGAAATCACCGACGCAGACCTCGTGTACGGGCGACTCGTCGGCAAACCCGTCGTCAAAAACGTCGCCCATCTGGAAGCACCCGCCCTTAACGGAGACCATCTCGATCTCCGGCGCCTGCGCGAAGCAGGCGGGGGGGAAGCAGAGCAGGGCGAGCGCGGCTGGGACGAACATTACTGCGGTACGTATCTTCTTCATGTTTTCCTCCGGGCCGCGCGTTCTCCAATCCGGGCCGTGCCCCACACCCGGTACAGATCGCCCATCCCGCCTTCAGGATCGCGCATCTACGTATTGATTACCATTTCACCGCCCACCCTATCAAGCCATTTCTTGCTGGAACAGGGAAAAAGACACGCTGCGCGCTTACAGGAAGGAGGGGAGGGGCAAAGTAAGCAAGTGGATTATTGAAGATTACGGCCTGATGGGGGATATGGGGCTTACACGTGCAAAGAAGGCGTCCGCATGGTCGCCATAAGTTGAGGATTCCCATCCGAAAGAAAAGCCTTGAGAGAATTTAGGCGTGAAAGGCGGAATTGTCAACCAGGGGCCGCCGACATGTTGTAGACTGCAAAGAAGCACGTCGCAGCTCACACCCGGAGGGCCGGGCGCAAATTGCCGCACGAAGGGGACGGCATTACATTGAGTAATGAGGGGTATCGACGTCGCTAAAGAGTCGGACCGGTCGCCTCAACCCGGCGCAAGGTCCGCGCCTGAAAGCGGCGGTCCCAAAAGAGGAGGGGAAGGATGGAGCAAGAATGGTCTTATAAGAGCTACGACATCAAAGACGGTTTGAAGCCGGGGAGCAGGCATTTCCAGTATTTCTACGTCGTCTCGGAAGAGGGAAAGAAGAGGACCAACTACTGCGTCTGGATAGAGGATGAGGCGCTGCCCGGCTTCGGCAAATCGGGAGATTTCGAGTCCATCGTCTCGGCCCGTAAAGAATCCTGGGACGAGTGGGTCAGGGGCAAGATCGACGAGGAAGACTTCAGAAGCAAGGTCCTGCGATACGGACCCGAAGGCGTAACGGAGATCGAGCTCTCGGAGATGTCCGCCCATCTGTCGATGGACTAAAAGGCACAAAGGGGGCCTGCCCTGTCCCTCCCACGCGATGCCTGACGTCCCTGCCCTGTCCCGGTCGGACAGGCCCCTCCCGTTTCCTCCGTAAGTGTCTTTTCGTCGGCTCCGTGCCGACAGGCCCGTCCTCGCCGCAGCTCATTCCGAACGAAAGAATGACGTAAGATAGGTAACACGCTTCTTCACAATGCCGTTGAGTCCGCACCGCAGGCGTAATCCGCATATCCTATCACCCCCTGCCGCTTGTCAATGTCATATACAAGGCGTTGAGTTGGCGGTTAGGCTGGAACAAGGATTACCGCAGGAAAGGGCGATCCTCCACCGGACAGACAACATATAGAGCCAAGTCCTCATCTCCTTTGGAGTTGCTTGTTTACGGCTGTCCGCTATTCCCCCCCTTCACGGTTGCTTCAGCATCTGACTAGATTCTTCTTTTTTGGTCCGCTCTCACATGAATTTTCTTTTCCGGACCCACCGCTGTAGCAATCGCTACAGACGCCGTCGATCTTTCGATGTTTATAATATCCATGGGATTGCAGGCCCACTATCTATAAGGAGGAACCAATGTCGACGGACCTGAAAGCGTATTTCAACAAGATGCCCCGGTTGGGGGTTCTTGCCACTGCGGGCAAGGACGGAAAGATAGATGCCGCCTACTTCGGATCGGCGCAGATGATAGACGAAAAAACGATATTCATGGGCTGCGGCAAGAACCGGACCTTTTCTTATCTCCAGGAGAATCCTTACGCTCTATTCGCTATTATGGAGCCCGGTCAGACCCCGCCCGAATGGAAGGGAGTAAGGTTTATCTGAGAATGACTGAGTGTCAGACGTCCGGCGAGAGGCTCGATTCTTTGAAGGCCCAGCTTAGGGCAAAAGCGGGAGAGTCCGCCGCGAACATGATGCACGCAGCCATCACCTTTGAGGTACAGGAGGTAAGACCCTTCGCCGACTTCGGACAGGGCTGGGAGAAATCGATATAGGCCAACCGCAGCGGAAAGGCGAGTCATGCCGACCAAGCCCTTGTGCTATAATGGAGCGGGAGGCCCGGTGAGAGAGAAAAAGCCTTTATGCCCTTGCACCGAGATACCCGTCTCGGGGACCAGTTCGGGGTTGTGCCTGGGGCGCGTCTGGCTCTTCGAGAGCCTCGAGCCTCCTGATTTGCAGGCCCTCATAGGTTCGGCGGCGAGGAACGTCTATGCGCAGGGCCAGCCGATTTTCGTTCAGGCCGATCCTACCGACCGGATGTTCCTCATCAAGGCAGGGAGGGTTAAGTTGAGCAACTCCTTGAAGACAACGGAGCTTACTCTCGACATAAGGAAAGCGGGCGATTTCCTGGGCGAGAACATGCTCGGGGAAGAGACCGTCTACCCGGTGACGGCATTGTGCATGGAGGAGACCCTGACCTGCGGATTTACGAAGGAAGGGTTCGAGAAGCTGGTCCTTGACCACCCGCGCATCGGACTTCAGGTAATGAGAAATCTGAGCAAGCGCATATCATCTCTGTCCAGCCGCATAGAGAGCATGTCCCTCACCCACCTGAGCGAGCGCCTGTACCAGGTGCTTCGCCACGTGGCGCTGGAACACGGGATCAAAAGCCAGGACGGTCTGGTCATAGAGTTCCCTCTCACCCATGAGGACCTGGCGTTCCTCGTTGGCGCCCACCGGGTGAGCGTCACGAGGGCGCTCAAGGAATTGAAAAGAACGGGGAGCGTCTTCCAGCAGAAGAGGCGCCTGGTGGTACGGGGGGATTAAAAAGGAGGTTCTTTGGGAGAAGTCATCCACACATCGCGCATCAGGATCGTGAGGGAGAAGGGCCCCACGAGGAAGGCAGTCATCGAGGGGTTCAATGAGCCGGTATATTACGGCGTCCATAGCGGCATCAAGAAGTTCTACGGCGTCGAACCGGAGAAGGAATATCCCGCCACCCTCGATCATATGATCGCCGCTACGGCCGGCTGAATGATGGGAACACTGGCCGCGGTGCTGGCCAGAAAAGAGATAGACACGAGGGGCGACCTTTACCGGGCAGAAGTAGAGGGTGACATAGAGAACGTTAACGGAGTATTGAAGATCACTCAGATTCGAGTCGATTACCACTTTACGGCAAAAGACGAAAAGGCGCAAGGGGCCCGCGATGCTTTTGCCTCCTACATTGCCTCATGCCCTGCCGCCCAAAGCGTGATTGGCTGCATTGATATAAAGGACAACCTGATCCTTCACGCAGAGAACTGACAAACCCGGAAGGGAAGAACAAGGAGACACGAATGGAAGCGTTCGGCAGGAGTTTTCTCGACGAAATGAAGGCGCGGTTCGAGATTGATCTGGCTGGGGTGACGACCATCGAGAGCGCCCGTTTCCCGGAGTTGGAGAAGAGGGTTCATCCCCTCCTGCCCACTGCGCGGTCGGTCGTCGTCTTTGCCAAGGAGATATACTCTGAAGTCGTAGACCTACTGAGGCCTTCAAACGAGGCCGGCGAGGCGCACGGAGGGGACCTCCTACCCGTGCATTCGGAGTACCTAAACGGAAGGCTCAACAGGGGAGTGCATGAGACTGGCCGCACACTTCCGGCGACGAGGTTATCGCTCCCTGCCCCTTCCCGCCGTCGCTCCAACAGACCCGCGTTTCTTGGAAGCCCTTATCTCGTACAAGCACGTCGCGGAGCTCGCCGGCATGGGAAAGATCGGTTGGCACAGCCTGCTGATCACGGAGGAGTTTGGGCCACGGGTCAGGCTCGCCTGCCTGCTCACTGAGGCCGACCTGGAGCCCTCGCCCCGCACCTTCGACGATCTCTGCTCGGGGTGCGGCGCCTGTGTGACACACTGCCCCGCAAAATCTTTGGAGGTTCCCGCTAAGGACACGGTCTATGCCATGAACAAGTTCTCCTGCCGCGCATATCGACAGGCAGGGCTCACCTGCTCCGTCTGCATGAAGGTTTGCGATGAGGCCCTGGGCGGGCGACGGTAATAGCCTTTGCTTCTTTGTTCTTAAATTAGAGAAGTTTACCAGAGAGCCAAATCTTACTTGGTATGGGCTATATCTGCCACCGATTGCCACTGGAACCGTTCATCTTCTCTGTTGAGGGGGCAATAAACGCCTTCAGGAAGGAGACCGCCGCCCCAAAAAGACGACGGTCGATGAAGATTACGTTCTGACCCGTTGAAAGCACTCATACCCGCCGCACGTACCCTATCCACGAGCCCGAATGCGATCGAAACAGATTCGTGAGCTTCTTTTCCCATAGCTATTAGGGCTGTCCACCGGCCCGTCTTTCTGCAGGTCCGCCGTTCCGCCCTCTCCGGCGCATATGTCCCCAAATGCCCCCTTATGGCGCTCATGTCCGGCTAACATCCTGTAACTACACGCTTTACGTTGTCTGCCTTTTTTTCCCGTATTAAAAGATGGGCATGTCCTTGGGGGTAAACCCATATCATTGAGGAGGTGTTTGGTGTTCGAGAGGGGTAAATTAGGTGTAGCCTGTTTGCTGCTTTGTTTTTGTCTGGCTGCGCTTGCCGGTTGTGGAGGCGGCGGCTCGAGTGCTGCGGGTCCAACCCCCTCTCCGTCGCCTCCCGTGCCGCCCCCTATGCCTGTCTACCCCCGCTTTGCCTACGCGGTCAATGCCGGCGATAATACGCTTTCCGTTTTTGCGGTCGATTCATCGTCGGGCAGGCTGCGGCAGAACGGCTGGGTCAGCACCGGGGCGGGGCCTAGGTCGGTAACCGTCACGCCTTCCGGCCAATTCGTCTATGTGGGGAACTTTACCGACAACTCTATCTCCGGTTTCAGCGCAGACCCGACCACCGGCCGCCTCACGTCCACCGGCTCGGCCACGGCCACCGGAGGCGGTCCGATATCGATCGCTGTAGACCCTATCGGCCGGTTTGTTTACACGGCAAACTACGGCGACGGTAACATTTCCGCCTTCAGGATCGACCCATATACGGGCAGCCTGACGTCCGCCGGTACGACGACCATCGGGTCCGTGTCCGCAGTGGGGCTCGCAGTCGATCCGGGGGGCAGGTGGCTCTATTTTGCGGAGGCGGCGAACAGCGTATCGGTCTATGCCATCGACCAATCGTCAGGCAGTGTCCATAAAACGAGCACGACGACAACGGCGGCAGCCCCCGTGAGCCTCGACGTAAGCGCTAACGGGAGCTTCGTCTACGTGATAGACAGCAGCGATAAGGTCTGGTCGTATGCAGTGGACCAGGCGAGCGGCGCCTTAACACCTGTCGGGTCGTCCGTTTCGACGGGGAATAGCCCCTCGGACATTTCCGCCGACATGGCCGGGCATTTCGTCTTCGTAACGAACCAGGGCGACAATACAATTTCCATCTACCAGGTGGACCAGTCGACGGGCGCGCTCAGCTCTACAGGCACGACAGTAGCAACGGGGGGCGGGCCCGGATACATAACGATCGACCCGTCCGGCCAGTTCCTTTACACGGCGAACAGCACGGCGAACACGATCTCCGTCTTCTCCCTCAACCAGTCTTCGGGGGCGGTTGCTTCGACTGCGACGACTGCCGCCCGCTCGAATGTCTCCCAGATCGCCATTTCTTACGGCCCGACCGCCGTCGGCTACTCGTCGAGGTTCGCTTACGCGACGAACATGTCCGGCAACAACGTCTCCGCCTTTACCATTGACCCGTCATCAGGGGTGCTCAGCGCCGCCGGCGCGCCTGCATCTACGGGCAGCTCGCCTGAGGGAGTGGCCGTGGACCCCTTCGGGCGGTTCGCCTATGTCGCGTCTTTCTCGTCCAATAACGTGACGGCTTATACGATAGACCCGGCGACCGGCGTACTCACCTCTGTCGGGTCTGTAGGAGGAGGAGGGTCGCCGATGGCCGTAGCTGTGGACCCGTCCGGCAGGTTTGCCTACGCGACGAACTGGTCGGGCGCGACGATCTCGACTTACAGCATCGACCAGACCTCCGGCAGCCTCACTGCGGTCGGGTCGCCTCTATCGACGGGGGCCCAGCCGGGCGGCATCGCTATCGACCCGGCCGGCCGGTTCCTCTACGTGGCAAATTGCGGCTCGCAAAGCGTCTTGCTCTTCTCCATCAACCAGTCGTCCGGCGCGCTAACAGCCATTGCGAGCATTTCGGTGGGGAGAGGCCCCCGTGCCATCGCCTTCGACCCGTCCGGCCGCTTCCTCTATGTGGCGAACACCAGCGACGGCACCGTCTCTATCATTACCATTAACCGCTCCACCGGCGCCTCGACAAGCGTTTTGACTTTCGCTCATACGGGGATTTACGGTCTCACCACCGAACCCAGCGGGCGGTTCGTCTATGCCGCCAGCCAGTCGGCCAGGCTGGTCACGGCCTTCCTCATCGACCAGTCATCGGGCGCACTCAGCGCAATCGGGACTGCCCCTACGGGCAACCAGCCCATGAGCGCGGCAACCGACGCCACCGGCCGCTTCCTCTACGTGGCAAACGGCAGCGACAACAATGTCGCCGCCTATGCGATCGATCAATCTTCAGGGGCGGTTACTCAGGCAGGCTCGGCCACGTCGAGCGGCTACCCCGCGTTCCTCGCGACATCCACCAACATTCAATAACAGGCAAGACCGCCATAGGCAATAAGGCCGGACCCAAGAACGGGTCCGGCCTTATTGCTGTTCATCGGCTGCGGTGATGTAATACATGAATGTAATACATCGGGGGCGATCTATATGGATTGTTGCTTTCACCTGCTAGTGGCTGAGTTGGATAGCTCGTTTGGAGTGCGACTCACCACCGATAATGGCGTAATAACTGCAAATGCCAGGAGGACGAAAAGACTTTGATAATTTAATGGGCGTCCTTGACGGCTCTCCGCTGGCTACACCGACGCACCCCCAAATATTTTCTTTACAATACTTAACAGTTCCCTTAAAGTACTCTACTATAAGGATGGAAGGAATGGGAAATGACCGTCTTCGAGCGTCTATTGCGAAGAACCGCGATGAATTCCGGATGTTAGTTCATCTGCCCAGAGCCAGCGCCTCTGGCGCTTTGCGGTGATCTGACGTCTTCCGCATTTGTTTCTTCGCCCGATTGATCAGTTTGATGGTACTCACCGCTTTTTACAGGAGCTTAAGGCCTGTTTACACTCCGCCGATTACGACCAGTTTCGATTTTCTGTTGCTTTCGCGAAAAGCGGACCCATGCTTCGCCTTGCTCTGCCTTTAAAGGAGTGGAAACAGAAGAACAAAACCATAGACGCCATCATCGGTGTCGATCTTTTAGGAACGAGCAGGCAAGCACTAGAGCTTGCATTTGCAGATGTTCAGCAAGGTCTATGTTCTCCACTCGACACCCACGCTACATTTCACCCAAAGTTCTATCTTTTCTCTGGTGACAGCCATGCAGTATGTTACCAAGGATCGCATAACCTCACTGTTGGTGGAACTGAGACCAACTTAGAGGGCGCCGTAAAAGTCGAGCTTGATCGGCCAGATGACGAAACGACGTTTCAGGAAGCGCTCTCCTCATGGACTTCGCTACTACCCGCCGCTTGTTCCATGACCCAGGAGCTTGACGAAAAGGCTGATTGAGGCACTACTTGAAGCTGGACATTATCTTCGACGAGAACGTCGTAACAAGACTAAAGCAGCCAAAAGAGAATAGGATCGCCTCCGGCCATGTCGCCATCGGCCGCCTCGGCGAAGCTTATTCAGGGGTTATTTCCCAAGGACTCACCCGAGGCCACCCAGCCCGATCCCGAAGCAGGTATTTTCTATAATTCCGGTGGTACCTCAAGCACAAGCCGGAACCCAACAAGCAATAACGTCACCTGCAACCTTATCCGCTGAAGCGCTTGTCATCCAGATCGTGCCGCACCATAACGGTGAAGTGTTTCTCAGCAAGATTGCGGTGAATCAAAACCCGGCGTTTTTCGGATTTCCATTCACCGGCTCGACGACGCCAAAAATCGCACGCAACCCTTCCTATCCGCAGCGCATCCCATACCGGTAGTAAACATTACTGTTTATGACGCCGCTGGTAATCTATCTCTGAGCAAACCCAACTTCACACTTAACACGGTCTACTATGAGACCAAGGCCGAGATAAGAATTACGTTTTCGCCTGATGTCGTTGCGAAGATCGCCCCGTACTCTATCATGGTCATGCGTCTGACCGGGGATGATCACGATTATGATGTGGATATTTTCAATCCAGGGCAGCCCGCGAGTACCCTTTACGAGCAGTATCTTAACGCCTGCAATCAGATAATGCCCTCTGGAGGCAAGGCCCAGGCCCGCAAAATGGGTTGGCTCTAAGCTTTTCTGAACCAGATGATCTCATTTTTAGTGATGCTGTTCTTAGCGTGAAGTCGGTTCTCAGTCGTTACCGTGATTGGGATTACGTCGGCCACTTTCCATCCGATGCTCATGCCTATTTCTTGTAGCACGCGGCCACTCGTGATCTTCACTTCTGCGTTACCCGCAGTCGTTTTGTTATCTCCAATCACAAAAAAGGCCGACCCACCAGGCCGGAGGATAGGATCAAGGTTGCGCATCGCCACAGCCATGTCTCTGAAATAGAGATAAAGCAGCGCAGCAGTGTTTTCTCGCCGAAACCCTACGATGGTTGTTTTGTTCCTCTCTCTCGCACTTCTCGAACGATGGAGCATGCGGTTTCCGAGAGAATACCATCAAAAACTTTCCGGTTAATTAACTCATCAATATCTCTCTTTTTCTTTTTGCTAATTTCCCTGCTGCCAATGAGTGACGCTTCAAGCGTGCCGTTCCCGTGAGTTCAGGCCGAAAAGTAAAAGGATATCAGGCGATCGGTGTCTATGTAGGGAAGCGCGGTCGCGTATGGAGGGCTCGTTATAATCGCATCAATACTACACCTCCCGATTCCATTTTCCTCAAAAACACTAGGAACACTACAGTCGCCATGTATGGCTGTGGCCGGATGAAACGCTGTCGGAGCATATTTTAAGCGCTCAGAAAAATGTTGGAGCCGTATGCGCATACTGCGCAGACGTTCTTTGAAGAGTTCCAATACCGGCGCATCCGTGAGTGGTTCTTGACGCCGGCGAATCCGTAAATCTCTGGGGTTTTGTTGGGACACGTCCCGGACGATGCTACTCACAATGACTTCGAGAAACTCACGCACGCGTGGTTCAGATACCTCCCCGATGCTATGCAAAAGACATCCCAGTTTTGCCAGAACGAGTTTGGGGAACCAGGACTGTAACTCTTGGATAGCGACCTCCGTGAATACATCGAGCCAGTGATCGGAAGCATCCATTGTTTCTAATCGTGTTTCTAAACGAGACAAAAACCGATCCCGCAGGTACGGATCAACATGAATGATTTCATTTAACACGTGCCACTTTTACGGCAAGCACATTTAAATCCGTCCCGTAGGCAGTGAGGCCGTTCAGGTAACCTTCAAGCAGAACGGTTCCGCTGCCACAGAATGGATCGAGAACGCGCTGCCCATTCTCAAGGCGAGCGAGATTAAAAAGGCTTTTAGCAAGCTGAGGATAAAACTTTCCCTTGTAAGCATGAATACCATGCGTTGCATATTTTGGATCTTTATGTTGTGACCGGTCTGCGAGGATATCTCCATTTTCAACTATTGCCTGCCAAGTTGCTTCCTCGGACAGTTCGCGCGCGACAAACCCAATGTGTAAAGTGGTAAGCTTGCTGATACCTTCATCGCCTTATAGCGTTTTGTTTGTTTCAGATTTCCTTACCCACAATGCTTTGGGCTTTGTGGCGAAATGTTTCAATCCCCATGGTATCAAGCTATTCCTAATATTCCAGGCTCCACAGGGTGGCTTGATGAGCTGAAGCTTTATTTCGCACATTGGTTTCCGCAAAACAAGAATGTTTTCGGTACGCATCCGCCTTGCTGCGGAGATAAAGGAACGTTTTGTGGCATGGACCGCTCGATTCAAGGTACCAATGACGTCAAAACCTATTTCTCTCGCAGCGTTCCCAAGATGCTCCGCAGTGTTGTATGTTTTTCCCTTGAAAACCCCATCTCCGACGACTATCACACTGTACCGACCAGGGCGAAGGACCTGCTTCATCTTTTGCAGACAGAACGTCATTTCTTTAAGGTAACCGTCAAACCCGGTTCCTTCTTTTTGGTGTCTTAGGTGCGAGCCAATCTCAGCATGCCCCAGGTCACGAGGATTATAGCCAAGCCAGAAGAGCCGAAACCGATGATAGAGATGGTAGTCTGTTGTGTTCGGGTAGGGGGGGGAAGTAACAATCAAGTCGACCGAGTTGTCTGCCAACCTATCATCCCTCATCCCTTCCTTCTCTCCGATCGGAAGAAATCTCAGGTCTATTGTCTTGAAAATTGCTTCTCGAAATCGGAGAAGAGGACCAAGTTTACGTACCTTCTTCAGCGCTGTCGAAAGATTCGCTACAAACCATCGGATAATTGAGCCCGCTTCTACTTCGCGGATTGCGCGCATAGCGCGTTTCTCCGTCCTGATATGAGGCTTTTAAAATAGACTTCGAAAACGACACGCAGGCAAGGGCCCGAGCTTTCAGGCAACCAAGATTTTCAATACGCCAGCGCAAATACGCCAGTTCGGTGATAGCGTTTTCGTGGAACCACGGGAGATGTTAGGTATGTCTGGAATGAGGTGTTGATAATCGTCTGCGCTGACTCAGTTCGCCCCTCAGTCGATCACGGTTTGAGGAGAACAAAACAAGCTGCTCTACAAAATCACATACGGCGTCATCGTCCTCCTTTGTAAGAGTGAGCGTTTTTGCGTCACCGATCACCTTTGCCAGAGGGTTAAGATCAGAGCTTAAGGCGTGCCTGCCCAAAAGAATTGCCTCTAGGGCCGTTGTACCGCACCCCCCGAACGGATCGTAAACGAGCTCACCGCGCAGAGATAGGCGTAGATCAAGTGGCGCGGTATCTGCGGTATAAACTTTGCCGGATATGGGTGTATGTCATGTGAAAGGTAATTTGTCTCATCTTTAGTAAACGCCCAATCGATTGACTGTAATTCTGCGAAGACCCTTTCTGTAGAATCAAGAGAGGAAAGTTGCTCTAATTCGTTCTCCACTTCCGGCTCGCCCGATGGCAAAAGTGCAGCCATTTCCAGCTGACTTTCGTACCACTCAAGGTCGCCTCTTTCGAGCAGAGTCTCAAACGCCATGTTCGCTCATTCTGGGACTATTATACAAATCCCAGATTAAAGTGCAACATTAATTTTGTGGTTTGATATAGTGGGGACGAGGGGGGCGTTCTTCACCCTTTTCACTTGCTGAGGTGTTGACCCCCAGCCTACCCATTTATCAATTACCACTCGTACGCGCCGAATGCAAGAGAAACTTGACGGAAAAAAACAAAAATATTTACAACCGAAAGACCCCCTGCCGCGAGGCCCTGAACGTTCGGTGCCCCTTACTCCCTAAATGGAAGAGGTCTGACGGCGGGGGCAAGCTAAGGCCGTCAATACCCAAACGCCTGTCAGTAGAATTCCCGCATGATCCCTGCGAGGCGGCCGGGGTCGAAGGAGGCTGCTGCTGCGGGCGGCGTGGCCCCGTCGGCGCGGGCGGTGTAAGGCGGGCGGTTGTTGCGGTAGATCACGCCCAACGAATAGCCATGACAATGATGTGTTCTTGATCGCCCGGTATCAACCATCCTCGGACTCGCCTTCATAAATGCATCCCGATTCAGGACTTTCCTGCACGATGAGCTTGCAAAGGCCGGAAGGGATGGCTTAAGGCGCTTCCATAGCCAGCGAGCCAGGTTCTCAGATGTCGGATTCTCAAGGCCCTCTATATCGTTCAGGCACCGATGGTCCAACTGGTCATGAAGAGGAGCAAAACGCCTTGGCTATGTCTGCAAAGTCCATGACCCACCCGGTGCGTGGTTGCAGGGGTCCTCTGATATGGACCTCGACCCGGAACGCATGACCGTGCATGCGTGAACATTTGTGGCCCACCGGAACATTGGGGAGGAGATGGGCCGCATCTATCTTGAACGACTTGAAGATTATCATTTCATCCTCACTATGGTATTCCCAGGAGCTTGTGGGTCTGCAGGCTTAGTCGCCACCGGGGATGCTCCAGGCAGTATCCTACCGCCAGCCTTGTATTCTGCCCATGCATCGGGCCGTCTCTGGGTTGAAGGAAGAAGTACCTGAAATCAAGCTCCTCATATTGTTCCGGCTCTGCTCCCCTCTGGGGAAACACCAGCTTGAGCTCGTCGCCCACCGTGACCTTCAAGGGCGCTCCCGCCTTAGGGCTGACGCAGGTCCAATCTATTCCGGCGGGGGGCATGATCGTCCCGTTCGTTTCGACGGCCACCTCGAATCCAACCGCGTGGAGAGCCTGAATTAGAGGCTCATCCAATTGAAGCAGCGGCTCGCCCCCGGTGCAAACAATCAGGGGACGAATGTGTGCCCACCGAACAGGCGGGAGGAGGCGAACTGCCGATTCAGCCAACTGTTGCGGATCGACATATTCTCCGCCATTAGGTCCGTTAGTACCCAGTAAATCAGTGTCGCAGAAAGTGCATACGGCGCCCTGCCGGTCCTCCTCTTTTCCCGACCACAGGTTACAACCACTGAACCGCAACAAGACTGCCGGGCGACCAACGTTCGCGCCTTCACCTTGAAGTGTATAGATGATTTCCTTTACCAGGTACGGAAATTTAGTCAATGCCTCCCCCGATATTTCACCGGCTCGTCCAAGCCCTCCACACGTGTCAAAGGTTACCATCGCTGACTCTGCACTGCAAGACCGCGAGGGCCCCGGCTAAGGCAGTCGATACCCAAACAGCTGTCAGTAGAATTCCCGGAGTATCCCTGCGAGTCTGGTGGAGTCCAAGGACGCCCCGGCTGCGGGCGGCGTGGCCTTGTCGGCGCGGGCTGTGTAAGGCGGGCGGTTGTTGCGGTAGATTATGCCCAGGGGGATCGTGTCGGGTGGCTCCAGCGCCTTTGCGAAGGCGGCGGCCCTGTTCGTGGGGTCGTAGGAGGCGTCGAGGCGGTAGACCCTGCTTGCGAACCACTGGTACGTGTTGACGTGGTTGAAGGTGACGCAGGGCTGGAGGATGTCGAAGAGGGCGAAGCCTTCATGGTTGATCGCCTCCTTCATCATCAGGGCGAGGTGCTCCTGGTCTCCGGCGTAGCCTCTCGCGACGAAGCTGCAATCGAGGGCGATGGCCAGCGCCAGGGGGTTGAGGGGAGCGGCGGGCGCGCCTTCCGGCTGGGCCTTCGTCTTCATGCCCTGCATCGAGGTGGGGGACGCCTGCCCCTTGGTGAGGCCGTAGACCTGGTTGTCGTGGACGAAGAACTTGACGTCGATGTTGCGCCTGATCGCGTGGATAAGGTGGTTCCCTCCCTCGCCGTAGGCGTCGCCGTCTCCCGCTACCGCGATGACGGGCGTGGGCGCGCCTGCGAGCTTGATGCCCGTGGCAACGGGCAGGCCCCTGCCGTGCAGCCCGTTGAAGGTGTTGCACCGCGTATAGTGCGGGAACTTGCCTGCCTGGCCTATGCCGGATACGACGATGATCTGGTGCGGTTCGAGGCCGAGGTCCGCCATCGCTTTCTTAAAGGCGCCGAGGATGCCGAAATTGCCGCATCCGGGGCACCAGGCGGGCGTGACTGCCGTCGAACTCACGCAAGTCTGCCATCCAACTCCTCCAGAAGCTCATCCAGCAGGTACGGCCTGCCGTCGTATTTGTTGATCGCCGCAGCGCACGAAAAACCCGTCTCCGCCGCAAGCAGCCGGGCGAACTGGGACGTCGCGTTGTTCTCGACGGAGATCGTCTTTTTGGCCGCCTGAGCAGGCCCGATGTAGTCGAACGCCTCCGTCGAAGGGAAGGGCCAGATCTCGCTGAAATGGAGAAGGGCGATCTCTTTGCGGGACGAGAGGCGTATCGACCGCCTCCCGCAGCACGCCGTAAGTGCTGCCCCAGCCGACGAGCACCGCGTCGGGTGCGCGGCTGCCGTAGAGCAGGGGAGGGGCGATCTCCTGGCGTAGCGCAGGCAGCTTCAGGTGCAGCCGCTTCTGCACCATCTTTACGCGGGTCTCGCGCGTCCTCGATCAGGTGGCCTTCCTCGTCGTGCTCGTCGCTGTCATCGACTACGAGGGCCGGTCCTGCGCCCGGAATCGCCAGGGGCGATATGCCGGAAGGGGTGAAGGCGTACCGCTTGTATGACGCGCCTGCGTGCCGGCGTCGTCCCGCAGGCGGTAGTCCTTATAGACGATCTTCGCGGTCTGATCCCGTCGTATGTCCAGGATGAGTCGGCAAGGTACTGGTCCGTCAGCACGAAGGCCGGTATCTGGTATTTTTCCGCCAGGTCGAAGGCCTTGTTCGTCAGAAAGACGGCCTGCTCGGGCGAGCCCGGCGCAAAAAGCGCCCTGGGGAACTCCCCGTGGCCTGAGTGCAGGACGAAAAGCAAATCGCCCTGCTCGGTGCGCGTGGGAAGCCCGGTCGATGGGGCGGGCCTTTGGCCGACGACGATCACGACGGGCGTCTCCGTCATCGCGGCCAGCGAGACGCCTTCGACCATGAGGGCAAAGCCCCCGCCGGCAGTAGCAGTCATGGCGCGCCGCCCTGCGTAAGGATGCCCCGATGGCCATGTTGATCGCCGCGATCTCGTCCTCCGCCTGCTCCACGACCATGCCGTATTCCTTCGCCTTGGCGGCCATATAGAGGAGCACGCCGGTGGACGGGGTCATCGGGTAGCCGGAATAGAAGCCGCAGCCGGACAGCACCGCGCCGAGGCCGATGCCTGCGTTGCCGTCGATCAGCATGCGGGCCGGGCCGGGCGGGGCCTTCGTGAAGCTGCATTGCGTGCAGTGGGCGGCCGCGTAGTCGCGCCCTTTTTCGGCGGCCTTCCGGTTCTCCTCTACGGTCGCATCGCCTTTCTTGCGCATCTGCCTGTTTATGACGTCCATGTAGACGTCGAGAGGCAGGCCGAGCATGCCGAGCAGCGCGCCTGTTGCAACCGTGTTCGCCATGATCCTGCTGCCGCCGTCCTGCGTTGCCAGCTCGATGAACGGCACCTCCAGGAACTGCGGGCCTTCGTGGTGCTCCTTTAGCATCGCGGGGTCGTAGACGATTATGCCCGACGGGGCGAGTTTGCCGCCTGTCTCGCCGATACTCGCCCTGTCGAAAGCGAGCACGATATCGGCGCAGTCGCGCGAGCAGCCGACGGGTGAGTCCGACACCCTGACCTGGACAGAAATTGTGCCCGCCCCTTATGCGCGATTCGTAGTCCTGGTGGATGAAGACGTAGATAGCCCGACCTGGTAAAAATCTTCCCCAGGCCATCGCCGATAGTCTGCATCCCCTGGCCGGCTTCCCCGCCGATGCGGATGGTATAGTCCAATTTCGGTCCCGGCCCCCTTTAGCCGAATGTGAGTTTTGCTTTTAATGGAATGTATGGGGGGACAGGGCGGTTGTCAAGAAATAGGGGAGGGGGCCGGGACCGGAATTGTGGGGGCCGGGGCAGGCCGGGATCTTCCGCGCCTTTCGCGTCGTTTCCTCGGTCGCGAGTCCTCACGTACACACAACGTACGCTGCGGCTCGCTCGGTCGAAAACAACGCGATACGACCCTCCCTCCTTACGTCGGTGAGTGCACCCGTCGGAAGTCTTCGGCCTGCCCAGGCCTCTTTGAGTATGTTCGTCTCTGCGCGATCAGACCGCAAACGGGTTGCCATGATGTCCCATCCATCGGTTGGCAAGGGTCATGGCACGACGGACGCCGCGAGGCGCGCACCGATGTTGACTTGTTATGACGGTCCGGAATGGAAAAGAGGAGAGTGAGGCGGCGGGTGCTTCTCCGCACCCGCCGCCTTTATTGCTCAGTCGTCGAAGTTGCCCGCCGGACCCCTTGGCGCCCAGCCCTTTTCCACGCTCGATGATCTTGTCTTTCGTCCACTCTTCCGGCTTCTCTATCTGCTTGCCCTTGGGGCCCAGGTCGTAGGAGCCTGCCGAAAGGAGCGCCTCTATGCCGAGCTCGGCCGTGTCTGCGCCGTTCAGCACCTTGGTCATCATCTTGTACGCGAATTCTTCTACTGCCTTCGCCATCCCCTCGCGGACTGCGGCGGGCTGCGCAAGCAGCTTGTTCTCGAAGGGCAGGTTCAGGTTCTTGAAGTCGCCCTTCTTCCAGCCCTTGCCTTCCGCGTAGGCGATCATCTCGGCCCACAGCTCTTCCGTCATGCCTTCGCCCTTGCGCTTGATGAAGTTGCCGTTAGGGTCGAGCTGGGCGTTGCCGTAGTCGTTGACCTCGACCCCCCATGAGATGAACTGGAGGGCGGTGGCCACGTTGGCCTTGGTCGTTGCCGTCAGGTTCGCGATCTCGCGCAGCCGCTCGGAGCTGTTGCCGGACGTGCCGTGCTGCGCCCCGCTGATGCTGTAAGGGGTGAGGGCCTTGTGGATCTCCGCGGTAAGCTCGACCTGAATGCCCGCGTCGGACGCCTCGATGCCGTGCGTCGTGCCGTTGTTCAGGGCTATCCAGTCGGGGAAGATGCCGTTCGCGTTGAGGCCCTGGATGAGGAACCTTGCCTCGGGCACCGTCGAGAGGCCTTCCTTGCCCTTGATCTCGCCGACTTCCGTCTCCAGGCCCGCCCATTTCGGAACGAACGGGTTCAGCTCGAGATTGGCGAGCAGGTTCTGATCGTCGGGCAAATGCGACGCGTCGATGGCGATGGACGTCAGCCCTGCCTCGAACATCGTCGGTATCTCGACCTTCGCGGAGGCGACGTCACCCGCGCTCTTGATGCCGTAATGGTCCGCGTGGACTGCGACCGGCACGGTGATGCCCATCTCGTCGCACAGGGTATCGACGATGCGCGCCATGTTCCAGTAATTGACCGCGCAATACGCCTTCTGCCCGCCTTCCGACTTCGCTATCTCGATGATGACGGCTGCCCTCGCGCGCTGGGCGGCCCGCAAAGCACCCCGGACGACGAAGTAGTTCCTGCCGTTGCACGCCATCGCTATCGCCTTCCCCTTGGCGCGCATGGCCCGGTCGATGACCTTGCCGCTGACGATGAGCGCCTTGGAGTTGGGGAAAAGCTGTTTAATGTTGGGGGGACGGAATTGAAGCGCCTTTTCGAAATCTGCTGAATAAGTCATAAGAGATTCTCCTTTCACGAGAAAGAATATTACTCTTTCCGACAATTGGATTCTAAGATAAATTGGCGAGAATGTCGAGTGGTGACGAAAAGAAAAGGTCGCCGGGACGTTTTTCCGTATTTAACGGCCGTCAGGCGCCAATGTCTGCGGAGGCATGCTCGCTCAGGTACTGCCTGTATTCGCCGAGCAGCACGCGGGCGTACTCCGTGCGGGTGCGGCCCGACGAAGGGATGAAGTTCTTATTCGCTTCAAGCCTTTCGAGGATCTCATTTGCCGTCTCGCGGTCCGCCTGCCTGCCTTCGGCGTGTAGGCCGGCCAGTATCTCGGTGAGGCCGTTGACGCGGACTTGCGATGCCGTCGGGAAACTTCAGCATGCGCCAGCTAACTGCGGGCGCGTCGGACTCGTCCCCTCAGGTCATTCAGCCTACTTTTTCAAAAAGCGCCATGCTTACCCTCCCGGCTTTATTACTGCCTGCACGTGTAGTAGCACACACCGACTGCCGTTTCCGTCGCATAGGGGAAATACTTCCTTTTGAACCAGAGGGACAGGTGGACCAGGTTGATCAGGACGGGCACTTCCACCAGGGGCCCTATCACGGCGGCAAACGCCTGCCCCGAGTTAATGCCGAAGACGGCGACTGCAACGGCGATGGCCAGCTCGAAGTTGTTGGAGGCGGCAGTGAAAGAGAGGGTCGCCGCCTGGCCGTAGTGCGCGCCTGCCTTCCCGCTCATGTAGAACGAGACGAGGAACATGACGATGAAGTAGATGAGCAGCGGGACCGCGATACGGACGACATCGAGCGGTATCCTGACGATGTATTCGCCCTTGAGGGAGAACATGACGAGGATGGTGAACAGCAGGGCGACCAGCGTGATGGGGCTGATCTTCGGAATGAACCGCTCGTGATACCACTTCTTGTCCTTCACGTTGATGAGCACAAACCTGGTGACCACCCCGGCGATAAAAGGCACGCCCAGGTAAATAAAGACGCTTTTTGCGATCTGACCTATGGTGATATTGACCACAACCCCTTTCAGACCGAGCATCGGGGGCAGCACCGTGATAAAAACGTATGCGTACACGGCGAAAAAAAGCACCTGGAAGAGCGAGTTGAAGGCTACGAGTCCCGCGCAGTATTCGGTGTCGCCCCTGGCGAGGTCGTTCCAGACGATGACCATGGCAATGCAGCGGGCCAGGCCGATCATGATGAGGCCCACCATGTATTCCGGGTAGCCCCTCAGAAAGATAACGGCCAGGACGAACATGAGGATGGGGCCGACAACCCAGTTCTGCACGAGCGACAGGCCCAGCACCCTGAAGTTCTTGAACACCTCGCCGAGCTCCTCATATCTAACCTTCGCGAGGGGCGGGTACATCATGAGAATAAGGCCTATGGCGATGGGGACGTTGGTCGTCCCGCTCTGGAAACGCTCCCAGAAACCGACGACGCCGGGGAAGGCGTAACCCCAGCCTACGCCTGCGAACATGGCGAGGAATATCCATATCGTCAGGAAACGGTCGAGGAAAGAAAGCCTGCCGGATGCTGCATCGCCCATTTTCATGCCCCTGCGCAGCAAGCTGCGTCCGCATCCGCCTTCGACGCCATGAACGCATCCAGCCTTTCGCGGTCGGACGCGATCTCTTCGTCACGGACCCTTTCCGCAACCGACAGAAAAAGGAGCCGCTTGAAGAGGTCCGATTCATTGAGGCGGTAGTGCATCCATTTGCCTTCGCGCCTGTCCTTCACCAACCCCGCCTCTTTGAGCGCCTTGAGGTGGAAGGAGACCTTCGGCTGGGGCATATCGACGGCGGCCACGAGGTGGCAGACGCACAGCTCGCCGTTCTTCCAGGAGCTTTACTATCCTGAGCCTCGTTTCGTCCGACAACGCCTTGAATAAGGACAGAAGCTCGTCCATCATATCCTCCGGTTACATCAAGTATAATGAATATAAATAACGCATACTATGCATGGTGTCAACCAAATAATTTTGATGCTACATTGAAACTGATTGATATGTAGTCTTGACATGGACATCGAAAAGGCATATTATGAAAATATGGAAACCCATTGTGAGATAGAAACGCCTGCCGCTGCAATCCTGTTGAGGGCCGAAGATGCGGACCCAGGCGGGTCCGCCGCGAATGGAGCAGGTTTTCGTGACCGGCTCCATAGATACCGCTGCCGGCCCGGTGGCGCTGGTTTCGCACGTGTTCTCCCGGTCGGACCGCCTCGGGGCGTGGAAGTCCCGGTGGGGTATCGGCCGCATGGCACTATACCGTTGACCCCGGCCTGTATGCCATAGGCAACGCCCGTCCGGAATCGCCCGTTTTCGTCACGGCCAACTACAAGATGACGTTCGACCTGCTGCGGCGGGCCCTCGCAGGCATAGACGGCTGGATACTCGTGCTCGATACGAAGGGCATCAATGTGTGGTGCGCGGCGGGGAAGGGCACATTCGGCACGGACGAGCTTGTGGAGCGCATTGCGGCGAGCGGCCTTGCCGAGGTCGTGTCCCACAGGCGGTTGATCGTGCCCCAGTTGGGCGCGCCGGGCGTATCGGCCCACGAGGTGAGGCGGCGCTCCGGGTTCAAAGTGGTCTACGGACCTGTCCGTGCAGACGACCTGCCCGCCTTTCTGGATGGCGGCCTCAAAGCGACGGGCCGGATGCGGACAAAAGATTTCCCGCTCGCCGAAAGGCTCGCCCTGGTCCCAATAGAAGTCGTGCCTGCCGTAAAGTGGGGCATCGTCGCGGCTGCGGCGCTGTGTGTCCTCTCTTATTTCATTTCCGGCTTCTCGCCGTCGAAGGCGGCAGGCTGGACCTTGCTCGCCGGCGTTTGGCTCGGCGCAGCGGTCCTCGCGGGCGCCGTACTCACGCCTGTGTTGCTGCCGTGGCTCCCAGGCAGGGCCTTTTCAACAAAGGGGCTCGGCCTGGGTATTCTTTTCGGCCTTTGCGTTGCGCTGGTCGGCGGCGCGCTCCATAACAGCGCGGCTGCGGTCCTCGCGGCGCTCGTCTTCATTCCGGCAATGGCCGCATTTCTGGCGATGAACTTCACCGGCGCGTCCACGTTTACGTCGCTTTCCGGCGTCCGAAAGGAGATGCGCGTCGCCCTGCCGCTCGAGATCGCGGGGATGGCGTGCGGCCTCATTCTGTGGATTGCCGCCGTTGTAACGGGAGGATAGATGCCTGTGCGCCCTTTGCTTTACCTCGACGATGTAACCACCCTCGCGTTCGATGCAGCGAAGTGCACCGGCTGCGGTATGTGCCTCGCCGTCTGCCCGCGCGAGGTGTTCCGGGCCTCGGACGGCAAGGTGGAGGTCGCCTCGCGCGACGCATGCATGGAGTGCGGCGCGTGCAGGCGCAACTGCCCGAGCGGCGCCCTCGATGTAAGGGCGGGCGTCGGCTGCGCGGCCGGCATGATCAACCAGATGCTCGGCAGAAAGACGGCCTGCTGCGTCGTCGAGGACGATAGTCCATGCCAAAGCTGAAAATATTGTTCCTTTGCACGGGTAACTCCTGCCGGAGCCAGATGGCCGAAGGATGGGCTAAATACTTAAAGGCCGATGTCATAGACGCACACTCGGCGGGTACGGAGCCTAAGGCGGTCGATCCGCGGGCCGTGCGGGCCATGGCCGAGGCAGGAGTCGATATCTCCGGCCGGCGGTCCAAATCGGCTATGGACTTTTTGGACACGGAGTTTGATTACGTCATCACCCTGTGCGACGACGCGCAGAAATCGTGTCCCTTCTTCCCCGCCAAAACCGCCCTGATCCATCACGCCTTCGACGACCCGCCGCGCCTCGCGGCCGGCGCCCCTGACGAAGAGCAGGCGATGGGCCACTACCGGCGCGTGCGCGACGAGATCAGGGCTTACATAGAATCGCTGCCCGAATCGCTTTACGGACCGACCGCATAGGCGCACCCGTTTTCAACGCACATTCATTGCAGCTCTCCTTTAACCGGCGACCGGCTCGCCGGCTTTTGCCCCCGCCCTGTAGTACACGATTGCCGATACCAGCAGCACTACGGTATTGATTGCGGATATGAGGCAATAGATGCAGAAGGCGCGGATGAACACGAGGTCCAGGTACATGAAGCCTATCGAGCCGCAGACGCCGAGCACCGTGTAGACAAGCACGGCCAGGCGTAAGCTTTGCGGGGACGGGCCGAACGCAAGCAGCGCCGCGAGAACGAACATGACTGCGTAGAAGCAGAGGCCGAAGCAGCCTATGGGCACGCCCCATATGCGGCCGTCGGGGCTGTAGGCAACGGTATTGCACCCGTCTATGGGGGGCGGGCACCAGAGCAATTGGCCGGCGTAGATCATATAGCAGTCGTAAGAGGCGATGGCCATTCCGATTAACGCGCACACGAGCATCACGTACGTCGCTGACTTTTTCATCGAACACCTCCAGAAGTGGATTGATGTGAATATACATTCACATCATGCGCAAAAAAATTATCAGGAGACGAGGCGCATGAAATTGCTCCACAGTTTCTGCCCTTCATCCCTGATGTCGAAAGTCTCGCTGCCGATGGTCCAGCGCAATGCCGTCGATTGTATCAGGCCGAGAAGGGTGAGCGCCGTCTCCCTCGGCGACAGTCCTTTGCGGAAATCGCCCTCTTCGACGCCTGCTGCGATTATGCCCGCAAGCGTCTCCACGTAGCCCCGCAAGCGCGCTGAGATCTTCTCTCCCACCCTCTTGCTGCCCAGGCGCACGTCCTCGGAAAAGATCAGGCGGGGCATGCCCGGATGGTCCTTAATCAGCGTCATATGTGAGAAAAAGATCGTCTCCAGCTTTTCAGCGGGCCTCTTGCTGCCTGCCGCGATGGTTGACGCCTTGCCCATTACCTCGGCGCCGATAAAGTCCGCGAGGGATGAATAGATGGCCTCCTTGCCTTTGAAATGCCTGTAAATGTTTGCCTGGCTCATCCCGGCGGCCTTCGCGATCTCCGCGATAGTAACCGACTTAACGCCGCCCTTGCCCAATACCTCGAAGGCGGCCTGCACGATCTCTCCCTTCCTTATGCTGGTGCTCTTCTTCTCTTTCATATCCCATGTGTGAATGACTATTCACATTAAACCAGAGCGGATGCCCGATGTCAAGAAAAAAGATTTTTGTAGACAGGACGTCACGAGGCGTGAGAGAAATATATTGTCGATACTGCGCTGAAAGACCGTTGCAGTCTATGCGGCGGGAAGTTACACATACAGGAGGAGCAGCATGAAAGTACTGGCAGGTTTTCTCGTATTGGGACTGGTGCTCTTTGTAGGCATCGGCACAGCCGGCGCCCAGAGCAGCAATCCCCAGCACTCGATCGATTTAAGCCAGGCAAAAACTACGACAAACAACGTAGTAAACGCCGGGGCGGTACAGCCTTCGACCGGCACGGTCCAGGGCTCGACGAGCACGGTCCACATGACTACACCGCCTCCGGGCTCGATACCCGGCAGCGGCGGAAAGCCGAGGAACTCAGCACCGCCTCCCCCGCCTCCAAAGAAGTAGAGACTCGCGTGAATGGGCGTCCGGCCCCATTTTTAAGGGGCCGGACGCCCATTTTACGAGCGAACTCTTACCACTCAATTTATCGGCAACAACATCGGCAGATTCTTCTCAATATTAATTCGATTATTGACTCAGTTATGCTTATATGTTAAAGAATAGTGACCATGCCTTTCGGCAACAAGATCGGCAGATGTATGATAAAATACACCAGATGGAACCGCTGCTTCCTGCCCAAGTATGGCTTTGGAAGATAAAGCGCGGCAGATGGTTGACCGTTCCGCGCTACTTGTCTGTTTCTGCCTCCGATCAGCCTACAGCCTGTATTGAGGTCTTTCGGCTTATAAATAGTTATTACTCGAACCTCATCGAGGGGCCAGTCCCCATTCTATAGCTATATAAGAGGCAATGCGGGAGGACTATGACCGTGACCCGGTTAAGCGGGATTTACAACAGGAAAACTTGGCCCACATTGAGTGTCAGCGTCAGATGGAGGAGCGGCTTAAGATAGAGCCGGACTTGAACGTGGCGGCTACACCTTTTCTTTGCTGGCTGCATAAGATTTTCTATGACCGACTCCCCGAAAGGCTGCGACTCGTAAGGGATGGTACGACAGGGGAAGTGCTCGAAGTAATTGGCGGCAAGCTACGAGAAAGGGAGGTTAGGGTTGCGCGCCATGCAGGGCCGGAGGCTGATGCCGTACCGGCATTTTTAGAACGGTTCGCTGACTTCTACGGAAGCGATAGACATCACGGCATCATACCATTGATTGCCGCAGCAGCTCTCATCACCGCCTCGTGTGGATTCACCCATTCCTGGATGGAAACGGCAGGGTAGCGCGTCTCGATAAGAGCCTGTTTTTGAAGTTTGCCCTTACCGGATACGGTCTATGGAATGTAAGCCGGGGCCTCGCCCGCCGGAGAGAAGACTACATGACGGCTCTTACGTGGGCGGATGCAGCACGCCGCAATGATTACGATGGCCGGGGAAATTTTCGCATGAAGGTTTTCAGGTTTTGCAACTTCTTCTTTGACGTCTGTATTGCCCAGATTGATTACATGAGGGGTTTGCTGGGACTCAATGCGTTGCTGGACCGGATAAACGGATACTTAGCTCCCCCGGCCCAGGTTGCGCCCCCGCCCAAACAGGGCCAACCACGCTGAAGCCGGAGGCCGCTTACATGCTACAGGAAGCCTTGCTGGGGGCGAGGTAGCAAGAGGAGACATAATCCGGGTCTCCGGCATGGCGGAACGAACCGGGCGGATACTGCTCGGGCAGTTGTTGAGTGAGGGATTGCTTGTTTCCGATACGCCCAAGGGGCCAGTGAGATTGGCGTTTCCCATCTTTGTTGCGGGCTACCTCTTTCCGGATCTTTACCCGGCTCAGATTATGCCCTCACCTCCTACGTCTTAAACTGCTTCTTTAAAAAGTCATAGCGGAAAGATCGCCCGCCCGCGCGAAGGGGCCGGACGCCCATTCAACGACCGGAACAAAGTTAAGGAAGCCTTCCGACAACGCGATTGAAAAACCGGGCCCTCAGGCAGGCGCGATGGGTGTCTTGCGCTATTTGTATACCGTTTTATATTCTTAGATACTCTTTAATCCGCAAAGAGGCTTTCGAAGTCCCTCGGGGCAAGTATTTTTGTGCCCGCATATTGCGTAATCACGAGAAGGTCCCTGTCGCCGGTCACTAGATAGTCGGCCTTGACCGCCAACGCGCAGGCGAGAATCTTGTCATCGTCCGGGTCCCTGCTCACGGGCTCGATGGGGTCAACCTGCTTGCATACTTCACTTGTTGCCTCAGCCAGGAGGTTGCGGACGTCTGCTAGTTCCGATTGCGAAAGCGAAAATTTACGGAGAAGGACCTCTCGAAATTCCGCGATAATGTCCGGGCTGAGAACGAGGTCATATTCCTTCCTCCGGGCCCTCAGCAGGAGCTTGGAACAGACACCCTCGGAAAGAAACGCGGCGACAAGGACGTTCGTGTCGAGAACGACCTTCACGACACCACTTTGAACACATCTTCCTCTGTGACGACCCCGGCGGCCTTTGCTTTTTTCACCAGCCGGCTTTTCACTTGCTTGAACCTGGTCTCCCAAAGAAAAATGCTTAGCGACTCTTTCACGATGTCGCTCTTGTTCCTGCCTGTGGTTTTCGCCAGGGCGTCAAGCTCCGCCGCCATCTTATCAGATAGACTGAGCGATAATACCTTTCTCATCAACTCACCTCTTACACTACAATACACTACATAGGTAGCGTTGTCAATGTATGGCAAACAATTGATAAGCAACACTCAGTGTAGGTTGGCCCAAAAACACTTAAAGGTGCGGTGGCTTGACCGGTGTCGGCTAAACGCGGACCTCTCCCGTCCGCTTTACTCCACTTTTGCCGGCCGGCCGGGGGTTGTCGCCGGCTGGCCGTTTTTCCATTCCCCTGCATACTTTACCTCGCCAAGGACCCGTGCAATCCCGTAGCCGTGAGGCTTGCCGTCTTTGAAATCACCTTCGTACACGGTCCCGTTGGGGAGTTTGGCAATCCCTTTGCCGTTGGGGTCGCCGTTCTTGAAGTCGCCTTCGTACACGGTCCCGTCGGCTTTTTTCACGACGCCTTTGCCATTAGGCTTGCCGTCTTTGAAATCGCCTTGATACGTTATGTCGCCGGGCTTTTTGAATGTCCCCTTGCCGTTAGGTTGGTTATTCTTAAAGTCGCCCGTGTAAATACGACCGTCGGACCACTTGTAAACCCCTTTTCCCTCTATTTTGCCGTTCAGAAAGTCGCCCTCGAAAGCATCACCGTCGGCCGACCGGCAAACGCCTTTGCCGTTAAGCCTCCCTTCCTTCATGGTCCCGTCGCATTGAGCGGTTGAAACAGGGTCTCCCTCGCAATGATAACCTGCCGCCAGTACGCCTCTGCCTTCCGCTTTACCGTCCACCACGGGCCCCGACCAGCTTGCGTTGTCCAGGGTGCAAGCGTCCTTGTAGAGCCATACGCAGAGCTGACTTCCCGTTGTCCGGTCCTTTGTGCATACCTCGGCTGCCATCGAGACAGAGCCTGAAATCATGATAAACATCATTGCGACGATCACCGAAGCGCATCTTGTTGTCATTAACGCTACCTCCCGTTGTCCAATACGCGTGAAATCACTATAGCTCGCTGCGGCGCAACGTGATTGTGAGGGTCTTATCGGCTCTCTTTATCAGGAGCTGCACGGTACTGCCCGGCTCTCCACGCCGCTTCATGAGCTTATCTCCCTCGGTGCCCATTTGCCTGACCTCTGTCCCATCGATGGCAATTATCTCGTCGCCCTTGAGCAGCCCCGCAGCCTCTTCGGGCGATCCTTTTTCAATATTTTGCATGGTGAAGGCGCCCGATGAGCTGAGCTTCGTGAAACGGATGTCGCCACGGGGCAGCGGACCAAGAAAGACCATTTCCACCGGACGGGTCTCGATGATGGTGACCTCCTGGCACGTCTTGCTCCCGAACAGGGGCGGGTCCACCTGCACCACCCTGTACCTGGCCCTCATGAGCCGCAATGCCATGCGGTTGTTGCCGGCGCTCATTTCTCCTTCGACGTCGCCTCTTTCGGCAGGCACAGTACATATGTCGGAGGGATAAATCTTCCCCGAGGGCATCTCCCATGAGCCGACGAGCTTGCTGCCTCGCCGTTCGACACGGATGGTGAGCTGCTCCGTTCCCAGGCCGCCGATGCCTCCCCAGTCGATGAGCATGACATCCTTGTAATCGAAATCGCCCCTGGACCGGGGATGCGACCCCTTCACGACCAGCTTGTTTTCTTCAACATAGACACCGTATGCGTTACGTTGGGCATCTATCCACTGCCCGCCGAGGGCCTTGAATTGTTCCGTTTTTTCCATCCGATATTCGAGCTTGACGATCTCGTCGCGCACCCGCTGAGCGTCTTCCGCGCCGGGCGCCAGGGCGAGATAATGCTGATAACTGGCAATGCCTTCCTTTGCCTGTCCCATTTTGGCCTGGACCGCTCCCAGATTGTACCAGGCCGCGGCCATTTGCGGGGCAATCTCGGTCGCTTTCCTGAATTCCTCGGCCGCCTCTCCCAGTTCCTCGTTGTTCTTGGCCATTTCGATAGCGGCCAGCCCGCGGACCAGATGGCGCCGGGCGTCGGTATTGTCCGTTTGAGCAAATACCGGGGCAGACAGGACAATGAAAGCACATGCAAAGAGAGCCATCCGGCAAAGGGCAGTCGTCATAACGTTCCTCCTGTTACAGGTCCGTGGGCGCGACGTCGATGAAGGGGCGGCGGACGCACCTGTTGTTTCCTTAATTGCGGCCGTTTACTTCAGGGGAGGCACAGGTTTCGCCAGAGGGGCAGGGCCGGATACGGCCGGTGCTTTTTTGTCCGAATGGCAGATCTCCACCGTCCGCTCCACGGCTTCGAACTGCGCCTGCACATTGCGCATCTCGACGTCGACATATTCCCTGGCGTTGAACTGCGCGGCTTTGAGGAGATTGAGACGCCTCTCCATGTCAGCCGCGTCCCTGTACTTGTTGAGCGATTCATCTACGTCCATCCCCACGGAGGCGGGCAGGGCCGGCAGGTAGTACGTGGACAGCATATCGGTAGCCAGCTTCGCATAATCCTTAGAGAGGGCGTCCACGTCACGGGCCTTATCCTCGCCGCGCTGCTTCAGCTCGAAGGCGACTGCCTTATTGAGCACCGAAAGTACGCGGTTGGTGCTCTCCAGGCGCACGCGCAAATCCTGCGGCGCTTTTGGGTCGAGGCGGATATCTTTCAGCAGGTCATTGCATTTATCGGCGGCGTCCATCGCCGATTTCTGTAATTCGGCGGCGCTTAACTGGTCCCTACACCCAACCCGCCCATGGCCGTCTGGATGTACCGGTATCCTTTCAGATATGCCGGCGCGCCCTTCTCTATTGCCGGCGCGCCCAGGTCGAGCAACCTGGAGGCGACTCCGAGCATCGCCTGCACCTTTTCCATCTTTTCAGCATAAATCCGCTGATCGCTTCCGCGCATGGAAGAATCGAGAGACCTCGACCGCTCCTGCAAGCCTGCCAGCGTGTTCCTGAGCTTCTCCCTGTCCCGTTCCGCCTGCCTGCACATGTCGGGCGTCACGAACCGGGAGGGGCTGATGGAAGGGCCCTGCGGCACATCGCCTGAGTCGGGTATCCTGATGGTCCTGAGCAGCGCGCCCTTTTGTTCGTTAAATTTCCGGTCTTCCGTCGGGTCGGGCTGGCCGGACGCCGAGGGCTTCGGCTGTGCTTGCGGGCTGGGCGCCACCGGGGCGTTGCCTTGCACCTGGGGCGCCGGTTTGGCGGGTTGAAATGAAGGGACGTCGAACCCCGAGCAGTGCGATTGGTTCGACTCGAACGCCGGCCTTGACGTCCTGTAGGCTTCGCACTTCGATCTCGTGGCGAAATTCCCCCTGCCGTAAGACCCGAACATGCCTGCCGCCTTGCCCGTATAATAGACCTTCCATTCGGCAAGGGCCGCACTCGGCCAGGCGGCGAGAAGCGCTGCGATGAAGACGGCCACGACTACCTTTCGATTCACTATTTCATACCCCCGTATCGGTGTCCCTAGATTTGCTTTCATTGCATACAATTGTCAAGGAAATTATTCAGCGGCCTCAAGGAGATATCGACGGCGTCTCGATGCAGTTGACCTTACCCGCTGCAATGTTGTAGAAAATAGCCGCGCGGAAAGAGAAATCCTATCGACGGAAAGGGAGAAGAGAGTGAAGAGATCCTGTTACAGCATCCTGTTAATCGCATCGTTCATCCTTGGCCTGGGCCTTGCGGCCCCCGTTTTCGGCCAGGGCGACGCAGGAAAAGTCTCGCCGAGCGGCGTTGTCGGCATCAACATAGAGCGCGAGGCTTCGGGCAGGGTGTTGATACGCTGGGTCGAAAAAGGAGACCCGGCGGAACAGGCCGGTTTGCAGACCGGCGACGAAATACTCTCTATCGACGGAACGGATGCGGCGCGGATCGGGGGCAAGGATGAAGCGGTTGAAAAGGTCCGGGGTCGTGCGGGTACCCCGGTGCAATTGAAGATAAAAAGAAAAGAGGAAGAGAAGACTGTCACGGTCCTTCGGGCCTCCGCGGACGATCTGGCCCGGAAGCATATAATACGCGGCGCGGCGGCCATTGAAATGGCCAGGAGCGAGGCGGACCTGACCAAGGCCGCGTCGGAGTTCGGACAGGCCGCCGGTTATGCGCCGAACATGGCGGCGGCCTGGTACAACCTGGGCTCCGTCCAGGCGAAGATCGGGCAATTGAAGGAAGCTATCGAGAGCTACGGGAAGTACGTCGCCCTGGCCCCCAACGCGGATGACGCCCGGCGGATCAAAGATGAGATCGTCAAGCTGGAGTACCGGCTCGAGCAGGCGCAGAGCTTCAAGAGTATGTCGGGATACTGGATATCGCAGACAGGCACTCTTTACAGGGTTGACGCGGATGGTGGAAAGCTGACCCTCCGGGGGGTTCATTATGGTTCGAACGGCGCCATCGACTACGTAATAGGCGGCAAGCATAGCAGCGATATGGGAGGAATGCACTGTCTTGCTTCCATTCTGACCGAGCGAGGCGGCAAGTGGGTCGGTTCCTGGGAAGTCCCGGGAATAACCTACCCGACCGCGTGCACCGTCCCGACTTCGATGGCGGAAGTGGAAGCGCAGATAGATGAAGCCGGGGGACGCATCACCATTAAGATCACCCGGCCCAAATTCCGGGTGGAGGTTGTGGACCCCGGGATCTGGAGCTCTAAGTGGGCGTGCGGAGGGGTTTCCATGACAGGGACAGTCGTTGAGGAGAATGTCCTGATGGGCCCGGTCCCCAGCGGATACCTCCTGCTGGGGGTAAATTCCGACGGCCGCGGCAGCGTGTACATTTCCCAGGTCGGCCCTGGCGAGGAAAAGGCCGGGCTGAAATCGGGCGACCACATCGTATCAATCGATGGGGCGGAAGTGGCAAAGATGAGCAGCATGGGCGAGGCACGGCTGAAGCTTTACGGCAAGCCGGGCACCGTAGTACAACTGGTCATAAAGAGAAAAGCGAAAAAGAACTCTCCGGAGGAAACGCTCGAAGTCTCAGTCCCCCGGACAGACGTCTCAGCCGCCAAGATAAGCGTTTGCGGAGAGTAACGGGCTCAAACACCCTTGAAGGTGCGGCGGCTTGACTGACGGCCCTTTTGAACCCGACACATTCTCTAAAGCCTCCATTCCCCGCGCACTATAAAGCCAACTATTATTAGAACGAGGACCCCTATTAAGACGAGAATAGTTGAATTCGCGAACAGCTCAAAAATAAAATGCAGCAATTTGTCTCTCCCGTTATATGGAGGATAGAATCATTATTAACCCAAAGAATCCTCTACGGGACATTACCGCTCAAATTCCTTTCTAACACAGGTATAGAATTATTTGCAAGACATTTATGTATGTATCGAAGGACAATGGTGGTTCGGCGTTGGAAAAAGGGTGATGAGTTACACAAGAGTGTGAGGTGCACGAGCGGCAGGAATGACGCTATACGATAATGGTAGGTCAATCCGCGCCATCCGCCGCATCATGAGCGACCCCACCTGCGGCGAAGAAAAGCGTAGCGACCTCGCAGGCGTTCGCGTCTATAAGCGGCGCGCGGGCGACCGGCAGTACCTCCTCGCCTACAAATTCGACGCGGAAAACCTCTCGCTGCTTGCCCTCGGCGTGCATGAGAATTTTTGTAAGGGACTAAAGCAGGGGAGGTGAAGATGAACGTCAACACTTTCAGGGCCAATGTTCTAACGAGATTGCTGTTCACGAAGACGACGCATGAAATTATGTACTTCGCGAATAGAAAAATACTGATGAATTCGCGGAGGTTGGAAACCAGGCGAAACGCTTCGCAACATGTGCAGGGATAAAGAATTAGATAGCGACACGACCCTGTCGAAATATATTGCATAACCTATCGATCTTCCATTAAAGTGTAGGTCTTGTATTCGGTATAAGATAATCCGACGCACGTGCGAGCGTGTTTCCAGAGTGCATCCGGGCTATCGCATTTCACGTCGCTGATTCTGAGAATGGCCTGCAGAGACTTTTCTGGAGAGGTAACGTAAAGCAAAATTAGATCTCCCGCGCTGATTTTTGGGCGTATTTTTCTTAATTCAACTGTCTTCAACCCCGATAGGATTTTTTCAGCAAATTTCGGCAAGACTGACAATAGAATGACCTTCTTTGTCGGTTGGTTTTTCAATTTATTCCCATTCCTGTTTTATATAAGATAGCAAAAGCCTTGGATGAAATCGGCTGAGGAGACTGAAGACACAACGATTTCTGATCCTCGCTTCGAACGATCTGTCCAAAAGTCTCCAGGCTTATAGGATGCCTAAAGACCTCGGTATTGCTAAAGCGTAAAACCATGAGAGAGGCGTCCGGATTTCCATCGGTATCCCGAAGCACGTTTGTCCATTCGTAAACCCCAAGCCTCTGGAATCTTTTAAAAAGCGCTTTCGCCTTCCCAATTACAACTTCCTCCAGAAGGGAACAAGCCCTTAATTGCATGGAGTTACGGTGATTGTAATCTTTTGTTACGTACCATAGAATTCGGCCTGGTCCTCGAACTTCTGAAGGATATCTGTAACGTCTATAGTACACATTCTCGCTCTTAAGCGAAGTAATTTCTCTAGCTCCCAAAAGAGTCTGAGCGGCTAAATCTTCGTCAAAAAGATGCTCCGCCCAGCCTGGTTTGATTGAGACTATATAATTAGGAATATTACTATCGAGAAGCTTTGCCGGCCACAGGCGGTGTTCGATCTCCATAAGAGCCACAGGGTCGTGGAGCACAACCGCTCTACTTAAAACGTCAGAAAGACTTTGCAGAATAGGAAAATCCATTTGGCCGTTCATTTGCGCGCTTAGTTCTTCACCTGTACCGACGAAAGGCAGGTTGCACTTAACATATTCCTTGTCAACTAGACTGAAGCCAACTTCCTCAAACGCTTCTCTGAAACTCTCAGCGCAGCTTCGATCAGTTATCCTGATAGTGGAACGCTTTTCGAAAAATGATGTCATTACTATTTGGCGGAGAACGTAGCGCAGAACTGTTTCGGTAAGAGATGACCACGTAACACGAAGCATTGGAATGGAGAGTTCCAGGGGCCGCTTCCTATCGTAGACAACCAGAACTAAAGCTTTCCCATTCAGATACGTACACAACTGCAAGTCATATTGAGCCGGCCGGGCCATAAAAGCGCGTAAGCTTGATTCGAATTCGCCTTTCTTTTCTCCAATGGCGGAATCACGGAATTGAGAATAAAGATCTTCAGGCAGTCGGCCACGGATAGCGGACTTGACGAGGCGCCGTGAACCGGCGAACATGACAGGCCTATATTGAATTTCGCGAATCAGTTCGTCCACGTGGCCTACAAACTCACCGGGCGTCATTATTTTCGTGCCAAATTCCCTCTCCACGTGCTCTGTTATCCGTAACAGTCGCGTATCTTGCGTAATAAAACAGTAGGCCTTGCCGCTGATAGCCTGACTAACTTGGTTTATATCTGATTTGTCGTTATCACTGAGCGTACCGGGAAGGTAAGATTTAACCACCGCGCAAACTCTTTCTTGTGCATCGGAAGAACAGGTAAGGCTGTGAAACTCATTTGAAAATGATACTCTACGCCAGCGTTCGTAAGCATTGTCATTTCTTTCTATTTCGTTAAGCGTCTCTTTGGTGATCGCAAGAGCCACGTCTTCGCCGAGCCAGTCTTCGAGCAAAGCTTTTGCTTCCTCACTCAGGATTTTCTCATGTTGCGGTGTTGTTGGGCCTATTTCGTCTTGCAAGCGAAAAAACACATTACTGTCAATAACGGCCAAGAATCTTTTTGCCAATGTCTTTTGTCTAAAGAACGCCATTAATGGCAAATCACGCAAGTCTATGTACCATCGTCCAAGCGGACGGCCTGCCCGACCCGCCTCGTCGCCACCATAAGTGAAGCCGAGTGTCGGCCACATCTTACTTACCTCGAAATCGCGCCTGCATTTCAACGCGATGCGCAGAAATTGATCATGCGTTAACCGGCGCAGGCTTTCCACCAGTTGTCTGGCTATTCCCTTGCCTCGACTTGCACGAGCGACGCATAGATGGACGATAACGGCTACAGGCCAACCGGCCGAGTATCTTACCACCCGAAATAATAGATAGCCCATGAAAGTCTTTTCTGGGGAAACAGCCGCGATAATTGTCCGCTTAGCGGCATATTCTTCAAACGCACCCTGGGGAAAGAACCCCAGAATCTCGCTGTTCTTTCTCCAAAGCCTTTTGACTTCGGTCAAGTAGCGTGACGTCTCGTCAATGATCTCGATTGACATGTTCTTCAAACCTAGACCCCAGCGATCAGACCTTAATTCCGGCTATTTCTTCGCCTCTACATGGTTATTCATTACCATACTGTGTTGTTTCAGGGTAAGGAAAATCTTGTAAAAGAACTTGTAAGGCCAAACCCATAGGCATAAACCCCTCATTCTACCCTCACCCAGGGGACAAGGGACATGAAGAAGGCACGGGGCAGCGCCGCAGTGCCAGGGTACGGGAGATTGCAGCGCCTCGACAAAACGGAACAGGGTCCGGTGTGGGCGGGAGATTTCCGATGGATGCCCCGAAAGTCGAGTAAAGCGGGTAGATGACCCGCACCACTAAAGAGCGGCAAGTATGAGGATGCAGATTTGGGTGAGCGCGAGCCCGAGGAACGGAGGCGTACTCTTTTGTACGTCGGAGTCCCGCAGGGCGAAGCGCGACCCCAAAGATGCGCCTCAGACGCCGCCGCGCACAATTAACCCTTCAGCTTATACCTGCGGAAGATCGACCGCGCTATCACCATTCTCTGAATCTGGTTCGCGCCTTCATATATCTGGGTCGCTTTCGCGTCGCGCATCATGCGCTCGACCGGATAATCTTTCGTGTACCCGTAGCTCCCCAGTATCTGCACGGCCTCGGTCGTCACCTTCATCGCCATGTCGGCTGAATAGACCTTCGCCATTGCGCTTGCCCTGTCGGCGGCCATTGCGCCCATTGTGTCCCTGTCCCTGCCGGGCAGCTCGTCGAGGAGCATCGCGGCGTGGTAAACAAGCTGCCTGGCGGCCTCCACCCCCGTCGCCATCTCGCCTATCATCGCCTGTATGCCTTCGTGCTCTGCGAGCCTCTGGCCGAACTGTGTCCTGCCCCACGCGTATTCCGCGGAGTAGTCGAGGGCGCCCTGGGCGATGCCGACTGCCTGCGCGCCGACCGCGGGCCGCGACAGGTTGAGCGTGGACATCGCAACGCCCCATCCGTCGTTGCCTTCGCCGAGCAGGTTGTCGCGGGTGAGCCGCACGTTGTCGAAGCTGATCTCCGTAAGGTCGGAGCCGTTCATCCCCATCTTCTCCTCGTTCTTGCCGATCGTGATGCCGGGGAGGCTCGTCTCCATGAAAAACGCAGTGATGCCCTTGTGCTTCAGGGCGGGGTTGCTCGATGCGAAGAGCGTCAGCAGCTTGCAGCTTGCCCCGTTGGTTATCATCGACTTCCTGCCGTTCAGGATGAAGCCGTCGCCGTCCTTGACGAAGGTGGTCGTCATGCGCGCGGGGTCTGAGCCGGCCTCGGGCTCGGTCAGGGCGAATGCGGCAAGGTAAGGCTCTTTGGAATTGACGACCTTGTCGTAAATTAATTTCTTTTGCTCGTCCGACGCCGCGATCAGGATAGGCATAAGGCCGACGTTATGGGCGAGCACGATGAGCGACGTCGTACCCGGACGCCTTGGCGAGCTCCTCGATAACGACGCACAGGGACGTAATGCTTGCGTTCAGCCCTCCGTACGCCTCGGGCAGCATGAGGTAGAGGAAGCCGTACTCTCGGCACGCGTTTACGACGTCCCAGGGGAATTCACAGGTTGCGTCTATCGCTTTAGCCCTGGGCGCGACTTTCTCCCTGGCCATCTTTTCGGCTATTTTTTGTATCAAGGCGTTGCTTTCGGAAAGCTGCGGCATCTCGTCTCCTTTTTTTCGGGTTTGGGCAGCGTGCGCTACGTTGTTTGGTGCGCGCTAAAATTTGCGGTATACTTGTACCATAATCAGGACTGAAAATAAATAACCCTGCTGGTAAGCAGAAGTATTATAAAGCGAGCGTAGGCGAAGCGCCGAGCCGCGATAATAGTCGAAAAGGAGACGCGAGAATGGCGACGGTCTATTTTACCGATCTGAGGGCGAAACCGGGCAGGAGCCTGCTTGACAAAATAGAGGACCTTCTGATGCGGGTAAAGCTTTCCAAAAAGGTGCGCAAGAACGACCTTGCCGCGATCAAAGTGCACTTCGGCGAGCGGGGCAACTGCGCGTATCTGCGGCCGATTTTCCTGCGCGTCATCGCGGACCATTTGCGGGCCTCAGGCGCGCGGCCGTTTTTGACCGATACGAACACGCTCTACACCGGGTCGCGCAGCAACGGCGTCACCCACATGGAGACCGCCGTGCTGAACGGCTTCGATTACTCAGTGGCCGGCTGCCCCGTAGTTATCGCGGACGGCCTCCGGGGCGCATCGGGCGAGAAGGTGCCGGTCCCGGCCGGGGGCGTGCTCACGGAGGTGAGCATAGCGCGGGAGATCGTCGATGCGGACGCCCTCGTCGCCGCTACGCACTTCAAGGGGCACGAGCTTTGCGGTTTCGGCGGCGCGATCAAGAACCTGGGCATGGGGTGCGCCACCAGGGAAGGCAAGCTGGTGCAGCACTCGACCGTCGGCCCGTCGATCAACGTGGAGCGGTGCAAGGGCTGCGGACTCTGTCTCGATTACTGCCCGCAGAACGCGATAAAGCTGAAGGGGGGTAAGGCAGACGCAGGCGCGCCCGGCCGGAAAGGCAGAAAGGCAATGATAGAAGGCCACAGGTGCATAGGCTGCGGCGAGTGCATCGTAGTCTGCCCGCAGGGCGCAATCGAGATCCAGTGGAACGAGGAGCAGGACAGGTTCCAGAAAAAGATGGTGGAGCACGCGGCAGGCGCGCTGGCAGGCAAAGCGGGCAAGTGCGTCTTCATCAACTTCCTGATGCAGATAAGCCCGGCGTGCGACTGCTATCCGAGCAACGACGCGCCGATAGTGCGCGACCTGGGGATACTGGCGTCAGTCGATCCGGTGGCGATAGACGCAGCCTCGGTGGACATGGTGAACAACGAAGAGGCGCTGCCGGGGACAGCGATCAAAAAAGGGGCAGGGCCGGGGGAGGACAAGTTCAGGTTGGTTTATCCGTCGATAGATTGGAATATACAACTCGACCATGCGGAGAGGATGGGCATGGGCGAGAGGGAATATAGAATCGTCAAGATTTGAGGGATATTTGGTGGCCGGGCGCTTTTTGCGCCATGCGCCGGGATCGATGATCCGCGCGTGCAGCCAAGGAGTTCATGATGATGAAGAGCAAGACCAAGAAAAACACGCTGTACGCCCGCTACGCGGACCTCCTGGTCCGCTACTGCCTCGACCTGCACGAAGGGGACAAGCTGCTCATCGTCTCCACCTACCTCTCCGAACCCCTCCTGCAGGAGGTCTTCAGTGCGGCCCTCGCAGCAGGCGCGTACCCTGAAACGTGGCTCAGCGCCGCAGGGCTGGTCCGCCGCCTTTATGACGAAGGCAGCCCCGCGCAGCTTGCTCACCCGTCGCCGCTCTATGCCTATGCAGTCGAGCACTACCAGGCGTTCCTCTTCATCCGCGCGCCCTTCCACACGCGCGAGATGCAGTCCGTCGACCCCGACCGCCTGCGCGCCGTGGCAGTCGGCGAGACGAAGGTTAAAAAGCGCTTCAGGGAGCGCTCCGTCGCGGGCGAGCTTGCCTGGACCCTCTGCGAGTTCCCGACGGACGCGCAGGCGCAGGAGTGCGGCATGTCGCGCCGCGAGTACGAGGCGTTTATCAGCCGCGCGTGTTTCCTCAACCGGCCTGACCCCGCCGCCGCATGGCAGGAAGTGCGCGAGCGCCAGCAGCGCGCTGTTGACAGGCTTAACGGCGCGCGCAGCGTCACGTTCAGGGGCCGCGACACGGACATCACATTTTCGACTGAAGGCAGGAAGTGGATCAACTCTGACGGCAGGCACAACATGCCGTCCGGCGAGGTCTTCACGAGTCCCGTGGAAAACTCCGTCGAGGGGCGCGTCCGTTTCTCCTATCCGGCCATCTACATGGGGCAGGAGGTAGAGGACGTGCGCCTGGAAGTGGAGGGCGGCCGGGTAGTGCGCTGGGAAGCGGCCAGGGGCGCGGGCCTTCTCGGGAAGGTGCTGGAGGTGCCGGGGGCGGACCGCTTCGGCGAGGCGGCCATCGGCACGAACGCAGGCATCAACCGTTTCACGCGAAACATCCTGTTCGACGAAAAGATGGGCGGCACGATACATATGGCGCTCGGCTCGTCGTACGGCGAGGCGGGCGGAAAGAATGAGTGCGCCGTGCATTGGGACATGCTGGCCGATATGCGAAAGGGCGGGGAGATCCTGGCGGACGGTGAGATCATCTACCGGAATGGTAAGTTTATTTTTTGAACGGCCGGACATCGGCTTTCCATTGTCTTACCCAACGCCGACACAGTACTACCTCTTGACATATCATCCTACGATATCTTATAGTAGGATACAAGGCAGGTGAAATATGTTTGGTACGGCGGAGGAAATCAAGGTAGGAGTCAAAAGCCAGATAGTCATCCCTGCGCGTATCCGGCGAGAGCTTAAAATCGTACCGGGCGATGTCCTTATTATGATAAGCGACAGGAACGGACGCATTTCCATCATCAAGAAGCCGGGAGACTGGGCGAAGGCGGCCTTCGGCTGCTGCAAGGGCGCGTGGGGAGACAAGCCGCTGGAGCAGGCGCGCAAGGAACGCGAGTCATGGTCCCAGGCATAGGCGACTTTCTGAAGCGTTTCAGGCGTATCGCGGTAGACACCAACATATTTATCTCCATTTTCGCTCAGGAGAAAGCCGGTAAGAAGTTGGTTGCGATTATCGATGCAGCGGCCGGCAAAGGCACGCACGAACTGATTGCATCCGTTCTTACGTTTTCCGAGTGCGCCGTGTTGCCGTACAGGGAGGGAAACTGGGCTGCCCTCGACCAGATAAAACTCATGTTCCAAATGCCCAACCTGACCGTCTATCCGATGGATGAGATCGTAGCAGAGGAGGCGGCGCGTATCAGGGGTATTTATAACCTCAGGATGCCGGACGCTATCATTGCCGCGACGGCGGTTGTTCATAAAGCGGACGTGTTGTTGACGAGCGACAAGGCTTTTGCCGTGCTGAAGGAGCTGCCGGTCGTAAACCCGGCCGGCTTTTGAGCCGCGCCCGCTTGCCCGCCCGCCTCGCGATGCTTACATTATTCCCGTAAATAAACGACTCGTCAGGCAGGATAAAATGGTTCGCCTTACTCACGCTTGTGCGCTCGCCGGACTGCTCCTTCTTGCGGTCCTCTCCGTCTCCGGCCCGTCCGGGGCCCAGGATATGGACACCATAGAGGGTATCTACAGGCAGCAATACCAGCAGTATACCGCGCAGGAGGCCGCGCTCCAGCAGCAGATGGACGCTCTCATGTCGCAGAAGGGGCAGGTGGACGGCCTGATCTCGCAGATAACCGGCGCTACGACGCAGAACTACGCGCAGGAAGCCGAGAGGTACAGGCAGTTGCAGCTCCTGCTGCCGTCCGCCATACAATACAGCTCCGACCTGGCCCAGCGGGAGAGGGCGCTGGCGCAGGTGCAGGCGAAGAAAGCGGAGCTGCGCGCGGCGATATTGGGACGGCAGTCGGCGCTACCAGTCTGGTGGACCCAGTAGATTTTAGGCGCGGCAAGTATGAGGCGCATCTTTGGGGTCGCGCTTCGCCCTGCGGGACTCCGACGTACAAAAGAGTACGCCTCCGTTCCTCGGGCTCGCGCTCACCCAAATCTGCATCCTCATACTTGCCGCTTTAGTTGCGAGCATAGGCCGCGTCTTTTCGACAACAGGAAAATCCGTCAGGAATCTTTCTGGTACTGAAAAAAAACTTCAGTTGGCACAGATGGTGAACCCCGGAGGCCATTCCGTGAACATAGTCCCGCACATCTAAACTCCGCACAGGCGAGGAATCCGGCCGCAAAAGTTATTCTTTGGATGCGTTTGTTGGACGGCCGGTTCGTCCTGAATAACAATCATCTTATCCCTCGTTTCCGATACATTTTGCTTGACACGATGTTTAATATACTGTTATATATTGGCTGCACGAAGGACATAGGCGCGAAAAAGCCAAAGGGTCTCAAAGAGTAACCCCCCAAACATTTCATCAGCGAGACAGCCGAGCCGCCTGAGTCGTTATCATAAAACATCTTCGGGAAAATTAATGGATGCGTCGGCAATAAGAAAAGAGCTTATAGCGAGGGTGGACACAATCAAAGTCCTGCCCACGCTGAATGCAGTCATCGACAAGGTGCTTGCCGTGCTGTCGAACGACAACGCCTCCTTCCACGATCTATTCGGCGTCGTGAAATACGATCAGGCCATGTCCTCCAAGGTAATAGCCATCGCCAACTCCGCGTACTACAGCAGAGGGACGCAGATAGTCAACCTGGAAAGGGCCATGATTGCCATAGGCCTCGACGAGATACGGAGGATCGTCATGTGCCTCGTTTTCCTCAAGGAGATGCTGAGTCGGTGGAACCTGAGCAACGATGACCTGCTGTCTCTCTGGAGCCATGCTTTGTCGGTCGCCTGCGCAGCGAAGATGCTGGCCGAGAGGACAATGGCCGAGGACCGCGAGAAGGCCTTTACCGTATCGATCCTCCACGACATAGGCAAAATCCCGTTTTACCAGTACGGCGACCGCTACAGGCGCTTGCAGCAGGAGGCCCGCGACGCAGGCCGAGACATCTGCTCGCTCGAAAGGGAGCAGTTCGGCATCGACCACGCAGAGCTAGGATATTTCATATCGACGAAGTGGAAGTTCCCCGATGAATTCTCCGCGGTCATAGCAGGCCATCACGGAAGAGGCGAGGGCAAAAGCGCCCTTACGGGGATCGTCATGGCGGCAGACAGGTTCGTGGAAAACCCGGACGACGAATCCGGCCGGAGAGCCTCGTCCTCCGCGAGGGGGCCGGGATGATCGAGGCGGAAACAAAGAAAATCTCCGGGCTTCTCGGCGTCACGCCGGCTAATAAATAATCAACGACACTATACTATCCCAAGACGTATTCCCGTACAGCCCATAGCACAACCCGCAGCAGGCGCGAGTCCGGCCGCACGAAGCATTGGTTTGGCTTTTTCTCCTTGCTTTTTCCGCGTCCATGGAGGCAACCAGCACCGGCGGGATAAGCCGGTGCGGGTGGATACTCTTGACACGCGCCGGTCAGGGATGGTATTGGGGATTTGCAATAAAGAACAATACGAGCAGACGGAGGTGCAGGATAAAGCTGCTTGCGGCGGCGGCATTGGCTGTTTTTCTTATCTCTCCTGTTTTCGCGTCCGAAAAATGCCGGGTCAGCGATACGGACATCAATGTGGAATATTACGGCGACTGCGAGAAAGGCCTGGCGACGGGCCGGAGCATCGCCAAAGGCAGGAACAGCTACCAGGGTAGCTTCGAGAACGGCAATAAGCATGGCGAAGGCATGTATACCTGGGCCAACGGCAATACGTACGAGGGCGATTACAAGGACGACAGGCGCAACGGCCGTGGGGTATATACCTTTGCGAACGGAGACAAATACGAGGGTGACTTCCGGGACGACAAGCGCCATGGCGTCGGGGCATACAACTGGACAGACGGCAGCAGGTACGTCGGCGAATACAGAGACGACAAGCGCAACGGCCAGGGAGTTTTCACCTGCAAATCCGGCAGGAGGTACTCAGGCATATGGGAGGATGGAACAATAAACGGGCAAACGCCCGCCTGCCCGTAAATGAGTTGTAAGTATTCCCGTCAGCATCCCGAATAATGTCTATTGCGCAGCCCGCTCGTCACCGCCGTCCCCTTTCGCATCGATCACGCGGCGGACCGTTTCCGCCACCTCTTTCCTCGTGAGCGGCTTCATCAGGAACGCGCTCACCCCGGCCCTCTTTGCCTGCTCCTCCGATACCGTCTCGCTGAAGCCCGTAATGAGGATCACCGGTACGTCCGGCGCCGCCTTGAACACCTTCCCGGCAAGGCCCATGCCGGTAAGCCCCGGCATTACCTGGTCCGTGATGACGAGCCGGAACCTGCCGGGATGCTTTCTGAAAATTTCCCAGGCCTCGATGCCGCCCGGCGCCGTAGTCACCATGTAACCCAGACCTTTCAGTATCTGCGAGGTCATGCGCAGTATGCCCGGCTCGTCGTCCACCAAAAGGACGCGCTCCGTGCCGCGCGCGGCCGGGCCTTCGTCTTCCTGGTCGGAGGCCGCCTCCGTGTGCGCCAGGGGCAGGTAGACGTTGAACAGGGTGCCCGAGCCCGGCGCGCTCTCCACGGTGATCTCTCCATCATGGTCCCTCACTATGCCGTAAACGACCGCAAGCCCCATGCCCGTCCCCTTGCCCTGCGCCTTGGTCGTGAAAAAGGGCTCGAATATGCGGCGGCGCACGTCGTCGCTCATGCCCGTCCCCGTGTCACGCACGCTAAGGCAGGCATATTTGCCGGGCGGCAGGTTTACGCCGGGCAGGGGGTCCGCTCCCGGCAGGGCGACGTTCGCAAGGCCGATCGTGAGCACGCCCCCTTGTTTCTCCATTGCGTGCGAGGCGTTTGTGGCGAGATTGACCACGATCTGCTGTATCTGGGAAAGGTCGGCCAGGATTATGTCGTCTTCCGCCTTGAAGTCAAGCTCCATCCCGATCGTTGTGGGGATGGCGCCGCGCAGGAGGTGGTACGTCTCCTTCACCACGGGCTTAAGCTTGAGGGGACTCCTTACGCGCTCCGTTTTCCTGCTGAACGTCAGTATCTGCTTGGTCAGGTCGCGGGCGCGCTTCGACGCCTTGACGATCTGCTTCACGTTCCTGGACGTCCCCGACGCCTCATTCAGGTCATCCAGCACCAGCTCCGCGTTGCCGAGGATGATGGCGAGCATATTGTTGAAGTCGTGGGCGATGCCGCCCGCCAGCGTGCCTACCGCCTCCATCTTCTGCGACTGGCGCAGGTGTTCCTCCAGCACGCCCTTTTCTTTCTCGGCCCTCCTCTGGTCCGTGATGTCTATGCTCACCTCGATGATGAGGGGCGACCCGTCGACGTCGGTGAACGGGGCGTCGTAGACGGCCATGACATCGCCTGCGCGCGTCATGCGCTCCCAGCGGAGCGCGCTGCGCGTCTGAAGGACGGAGAACGCGGGGCAGGGGTCGCACGGCGTCTCGCCTGCCGTACGAGGTGCTCGTAACAGCGGCGCCCCCCGGCGTCGCCGAATTTCTCACGGAAGGCGCGGTTGGCGAAGGCGATCTGATAGTCGGGCGTCAGCAGGCAGACCAGGGGCGGCACCGCCTCCAGCGTGTCGTACAGCCTGCGGCGCTCGTTCTCAAGCTCCGCGGTGCGCTCCAGCACCCGTTGCTCAAGCTCGTCGCGCGAGCGGCGCACCTCGTCCTGGGCCTGCCTGCGGGCCGTTATGTCGCTTTGCACCCCGTCCCATATCGTCCGGCCGTCCGGCGCGCGGTGCGGCCGCGCATGGAGGTGTATCCACCGCGTCTGGCCGTCCGGCCTGCGCATGGGGACTTCCATATCGAGGTCCGAGAGGTCGGCTGCGCTTTTCGCCTGCGCCTCCAACATGCGCTCGCGGTATCCCTTTGGGATTTGCCTGTGCAGGACGGCGGCGTCGGCCAGCACGTCGGCCACGCGTACGCCGTTCAGGTGCTCGATGCCGCTGCTGACGTAGAGGAAGCAGTGTGGTCCCGTCCGGCTCGCGGGCGTACTGGTATACCGCGCTGTCCGGCAGGTTGTTTTCAAGAAGGCGCATGCGCTTTTCACTTTCGCGCAGGGCCTCCTCGCGCAGGCGCACCTTTTCCGCCATCTCGTTGAACTCGACGGCAAGCTCCCGCAATTCGGTCGGTCCGGCATCCAGCCGCATTTTCCGCCTTTCTCCCCGGCCCAGGGCGCGCGCCCCGTCGCGGAGTCCGATGATCGCCTGCGAGATGGGGCCTGCGTTCACGATGACGGCGGTGAAGGCGGCGACCGCCACGAGGAGTACGAGAAGCGCCTGCGGAACGAGGGCCTTCCATATCTCCTTTATGACTGCGGCTTCCGCCCGGCTTGCCGCGACCACCCACCCCAGGGAGCCGACGGGCGCGAAGGCGGCGAGCCGCCACGATTTCGCCGGGGCGCCCGGACCTTCGCCGTGACTTCTTTCCCTTTCATGGTCTGGGCCATTACGGGTAGAGCTTCAGCCAGTCCTGCTGCTCCATCGGAATATTGCGTGGATGGGTAACGGTAGACGTGCATGCCCTTTGCGTCGACCAGGCTTATGCCGCCGTCTTCCTCCCGTTCGATGGCGAGCACGTTGTCCATCATCCCGGGCACGATGGCCGCGCTCACTATGCCCAGGAGCTTCCCTGATGCGTCGCGGACAGGCCTGACGATGGCGAAGATCTGCCTGCCCGTCAGCTCGGAGGTAAAAAGGTTGGTCAGGACCCAGTCTTCCGCGTAGATGTAGTCCGCGAAATGGCCGGTCTTCGAGAGGTCGAGGCTCTCGGCTTCAGGCCTGCTCGCTGCCAGCACCCGGCCGTCAGGGCCGGCCCAGAGGAACTCCCTGAACGCCTTATTCTCCATCTGCGCGGAGAGCAATATCTGGCGCAGGGCGTTCTGCGAGGGCGGCGGTTTTACGGTGGCCGCCTTGCCTATCGCTGCCTCCGTGCGGATTACGTCAAAGACAAAGGTCTCAAAGGATTTGGCGACGGTCCGGGCGATTTCCGCGTTGGACCGCATCTCCGTCTGCTTGCGCTCCCGGTACCAGCTATAGAAAGTGAACGCCTGGAGGAAGAGAAGGGGAACAAAGACGGACAAGAGCAAAAGCAGGATCGTCTTCCGGATTCCCATAGAAGCACGAAGCCTTCGCATCATCCCTTACCTTAATGCCCTAAAGAAGCAAAACTGACCCCATACCTAGGATAGCAGAACGCTTCTCCGACGCCAAATAAAATCGTCAGAAGACATGCTGAACCCCAATAATTCCCACAAATAATGAATGCCCTCCCCCTCGTTAAAGGGGGAGGGCAGGTTGGGGAGGGTGGGTACTAATAAAGCAAGCGAAGCGCCGAGGCGTCGCCGGAATGACCGCCGATCTCAGCGCCCACGCAGGTCGGCATGGCCCGGAATCACGGGGATGGTCATCTCTTTTTCGTGCAGGAACATCGGGCACCTCGCGTTCCAAAAAATGTGCGGCCGTCCGTCTCGACCGTAGTATAGGCGCTCCCATTCCCCCTGTCATGCGGATTTAGCCCCTGTAGCGCCCCGCCGCGCGCCGATTGCCGGACAGCCGCGTACAGGCATGTACATCCTGGCGGGCGGGAGGCAATGCCTTGGCCGCCCGGCTATTACAATGTCGCAGCTTATATAACGTTTTTGCGATTACAAGATTTATCTTGACACTTTTTTCAATGATCCCTTACAATTTTAAGATAATCTACGGTTTAAGATAATCGGCGACAACTAGGCCCGTGGGCGACCATGGGGCGGAAAAGACCAGGCGGGACGCGGGCGGGACATCTTTATCACGGCCTTCGCGCACGGCTGCCTGGGACGGTCATGCACGCTAAAAAGGGGGCGACATGAAAAGCTCGATCTGGAAGTTTATCAGGTCAGGAAATACCGTACCCTATGTGCACATCATGCTTTCGACCGCCGGTTCCGTTATCGTCGTAGACCGCGATAAGACCTGCGAAGAGAACGGCGACGCAAGGCCGGACAGCCGCCCGCGTAACGAGAGCGAGCCGGCGCCCCCGATCCTTATACTGCCGTAAAAAAGGGCAACTTTCCTCCGGTACTTACTCCCCGGCCGGCTCTCTTAGTCTATCCCTTCCATTGCCCTGGCTATAGCCTGGTACATTTCCTTGCGCGACAGCGGCTTCAGGACGCACTCCCTGATGCCTGCCTCTTTCGCCTTTTCCGGCGTCACCGCCTCGCTGTAACCCGTGCAAAGTATGACCGGGATCGGTGAAGGCGGCCACGCGCCACCCGGCGCGCTCCAGCATCGTCTTCGACATCTCCACACGACGCCCGGCTCGTCATCGACGAAGTCCGTGCCTATCAGCTCGCCCCTTGCCCTGCCCGTGATCGATTCTGTTGCCGCGTTCACGTCGCCTATCTTTCCTTCCGTCGTGATTGTGACTAGCGGGTCGAGGCCCGCCTCGATAAGGCTGCGGTTATAGACGTAGGCCGATTGTAAGGCGCGCTCCGCCTGCTTCCCTTTCGTAATGTCGAGGTTTATCTCCATCACTGCCGACGGCGTGCCTGCTTCGTCTCTTTGCAGCGCCCAGCGGCTAAGGACCGTGATGCGGTCTCCGTTCTTTGTCGTGTGGATAAGCTCCCCTTCCCATCGCCCTCTCTCGTACACCTCGCCCGGACCGACCGGCAGTCAATTCAACTTTACCTTTTGATGCCGGCGGCTAAGCCGTTTCCTTGTCCTTTGGCTTGACGTCCAGGCCGACAAGGACTTTCTCAACGTCCGTCATGTCGCCGATGAACCTGCGAAGGGGAGGGGGCAGTTTCTTGATGAGCGTCGGGGCGGCGATGATCTGCTCTCCCGCAGCGAGCACCGGCTTCTGATAAATGTCGATTACCTCCAGGTCATAGCGGCCGTGGAGGTGCTCCTCGCATATCCTCTTCATGTTCTCTACGGCGCGGCTCGATTTGGCCGATGCCCCCGCAATGTATAGGCGCAGGACGTAACCCGCCTTCTTCGATCCTCCGGCCGCCTTCTCGAATATCTCGACGCCGCTTTTCGGGGCTTGCTCCATCGCCATCAATGTCTTGCCGGAGCCCGCAGGGCCGGTCACGAGCGTGGGCCTGCCTTTCGGAATGCCTCCGCCGGTGATCTCGTCAAGTCCTTTTATGCCTGTAGGTGATTTAGGAAAAACGTTTTTGCGGGCCGTTTTTGCAAGTCTATCCACTCTTGCACCCCCCCTCTCCCTCCATTAGTTCTGGAGGGGCGTCAGTCGGATTTGTACGGCTTTGGCGCGAACGGCGGTGCGCTGATTTTACCGATTGAAATTACTCCAGCGGGCGGCACAAGTCAAGGATATTCCGGCCCCGGCAGCCGTCCGTTTCCTGCGTGATTTTTGTCTTGACAAGCACGCCTGGCATATATGATCATTCGATGACGAAAACCGAAAGGAGGCAAACGATATGAACCGCATCCTATCCGTATGCTGCTTGTCAATTCTCGCAATTGCGTTTCTTGCGCCGATGGCGGCTGCCCAGGAAGTAAAGTGCAACGTTATCGCTTCGGGGACGTATACGACCACCTCCGAGCGAATGGTCAACGCGCCGAACACGCCGTCCGGCCAATCGCGCATCATATCGGTGGATAACACCCGGTTCACGAGCGCGTCTCATACGGTCCCGGCGAGGCTCGGCATCCGGTTCGGCGTGCGGTTCTCCGTGAGCGGGCTGCCTGCCTCGGCCGACGTGAATTTCCGCAAGATCGTCTCTTTCCCGCCGATGAGCAAGCCGGACGGCACCATCACCAAGGGCTACGAAAGGACGCTGGCCTATAAGACGAACGCGGAAGGGTCAGTCACGAGCGCAATCGAAGGGTACGGTTTCGACTATCCGTATGAGATGGTGCAGGGGCAGTGGCGGATTGAGATGTGGTATGGGAATGTGCGCCTGACAGACCAGGTATTCAACGTAGTAGCGCCATAAGGGTGGTGGGGCGGAGATCTTTTCGCGCCTTTCCCTGTCTCTCGGGTCCGCACGTCCTCACGTACAACTGCGTACGCTCCGGGACGGCGGTCCCCTCGATCACGGGGAAATTCATCGAAAATCTCTCCGTCCCGTCGTTGAAGAAGAAAAAGACATTTTCAATTAGAGTTCCGTGGAATTCATTCCCATTTGACGACCGGGTGTGCGTCTTCTTCCGTCATTCCGGCGGAAGCCGGAATCCAGCGGTGTACGGGACAACATCGCGCGGTGGTGAAAGTTTTACCCGAAAGGGGCCATTTGACAAAGGTTCCTCCGGGGTTGGGCCGATTTCTCTTGACACTAATGTCATACCTTATTAAACTAGTCAATCAGTGATAACAAACCTCGGGTGAGAAGCGGACCAAAGGAAATGGTGCGCTGCACCTCCAGCCGGACAGCCGGGCACGCGGACTTCCGATGTGAAGTGACTGCGCCGGGTAGGCATCACTTTATGGTCGCCGGGCGTGTGCGCACCGGACGGGGCTGGAGGTATGGGGTGGACGGAGGCGGGAAAACCGCTATGGAAGACTCTGAGCGAGGGCATTGCACTTCTGAAAGGCGAGTTGTTCGCTAACCCCAAATTTTTCGAAATGCTGGGGTGGGCCGCTCCCCGGACGGATGCATCGGGCAACGCGGGCGCATCCGACGCGGCCGGCGAACCCGGCGCCCGTGGGCTTGCGGACATAACGGCCGTTCTTCAAAGCGGGGCCGCCCGGTTCGAGACAACGGGCGTGGCCGGGGACGGCACGCAGTCGCGCATCGAAGTCTCCATTACAGCCGTCCCATCCGACGGGCCTGCCTATCTCGTATGCGTCAGGGACGTCACAGACCGCAAAAAAGCGGAGAGCGACAGGGCCGTTCTGGAAGCGCGCCTACAGAGGTCCGTCGAGGGCTTCGGCGCGTTCGCGGGTAAGCTTTCGCACGACGTCGGCAACAGCCTCATGGCGCTCATGGGTTACGCCAGCCTCCTCAAATCGAGTACCGGCGACGACAAACTCAAACGATACGCCGACCTGATAGTCAATGCCTCGGAGAGCGCGGCCGGCTTCATTCGGACATTCGGGGACGCGGGCGCTGAAGGGGCCTCTTTCGCGCCTTGCGCCCTGAACGATATAGCAATGGGCGCAGTAAAGGCGCTGCTCGCGGGAGGCGGCCGGATGAGCGCCAAGCTCGCAGGCGAGCGCCTCGTAGTATCCGCGGACGCAGCGCAGCTCACGGAGGCGATAGTCTGCCTTGCCGGGGACTTGACATGAAGCGCCGGGGAAAACGCAGCTACGGATAGAAACGGGCATTGCCGCCGGGCCTCCGGACGGGCAGGGCGGGCAAGCGGTGGAGCGCGCCTGGGGGATGCTCTCGATCTCGTACACAGGCGAAAGCGCAGGTGTAAGTCCGACGGATGCCGACCGCGCCGGTGCCGCCATGCGCCTTTCCGCGGCCTACGCGACACTGAGGCGCCACGGTTGCCGCATCGCGTTTTCGGGTGCGGACCTGGGCATCTATTTCCCGCTCGCGGCAGAGAGCAGGCGCGCGGAAACTTTGGAAGCGGGGCCCGCTGCGGAAAGCTCCCAGGACGTACTCTTACTGGCGGACGACGACACGGCCGCGCGCGGCGCGACTGCGGAGGTCCTTCGCGAGGAAGGGTACGGCGTGCTGGAAGCCTCCGACGGCGAAGAGGCGATCGACACGTTCACAGAGAACAGGGAGATCGTGAAGCTGGTCCTGCTCGATATGGACATGCCGAAAAAGAACGGGAAAGAGGTTTACGAATTCTTAAAAAAGGCGCACCCGGGCGTGCGCGTCCTGTTCATCACAGGCAGGGCCAAAGAGGCAATAGTCGGGCGGGCGGCGAAGGATGGCAAGGACGCGCCCGTGTCATTCATCCAAAAACCCGTATCGCCAACCGCACTCCTCGCCAAAATCAAAGAGATGTTGACCTCTCGGGCTTAACTATTGACAAGCATTACAATGATGATATCATTCTCTATCCTTGCGACAATATGTATCCGGGTGCATCCGGAAGGTAAATCACTGTAGAGCTACGGCATGGCTTTCTTCTTTTCGTTTTCTTCTTCTTCTTCTTCTTCTTCCAATGGCTCCGGTCCTTTTCGTGCACGTTCGCACGCCGCGACGACCCGGCTCAGGGTCGCTATTAACGAGAGGTCAAACCCGCAATGGAAAAAGACGACGTCCCGCTGAGATCGGCAGCGGAAGAAATGCTGCGAATGAAACCGGACATGTACCTGGACGAGATGGAGAGAAGCGTAGGGACCATGTTCCACGAGCTGCGCCTGCACAAGATCGAGCTGGAGATGCAGAACCAGAACCTGATCGAGATGCAGCAGGTGGTCGAGGAGGCCCGGACAAAGTATGCCCGGTACTTTGAGTCATCGCCCGTTTCCTGCTTCATTGTGGATATGGCGGGGGCCATCCAGGACTTCAATGCGGCGGCCGTGTCTCTTTTGTCGGTCAGGAACAAAAAGTTTCTCCTCCGCAGGCCGTTCTCGCTGTGTATGGCGCCGGACTCGAAGCCTATCTTCCTGGACCTCCTCCATAAGATGAGAAAAGGCTCGGAAAAAGAGATGGCCGAGGTCTTCGTGGGAGGGCGCGACGGCAAGCCGATTTGCGTGCTCCTCTGTGCTCAGGCGCTTCGGTGTTCCTCCGGCGAAGCGATTTTTCACATCGCCCTTATCGATATGACGGGGAGGAAAGAGACCGAGGAGCGGGAACGGGCGCGGACGGGGAATGACAGGATGGACGCCTTATCGACGATGGCGGGAGGCATCGCCCATGAGATCAATAATGCCCTTACGGTGATCGTAGGCTATGCCGAGCTGGCCCTGGAGGACGCCGAGGATGAAAAGGTGCATGAGAGCCTGGACCATATCCTCAAGGCGGCGATGAGGGTGCGCGAGACGACAAGGGCGCTGATCTCCTTCAGCCGGCAGAAGAACGTGAGCAAAGAAAAGATCGATCTCGGCGAGGTAGTCGCAAAAGCAGTCGAACGGCTTGAAGCGTCGATGGGAGACTCGATTCGGCTGTCGGTGCGCCTGGGCGATACGCTGCCTGCCATCCTTGCCGATGCGGTAAAAATAGAGCAGCTGGTGACGAACCTCTGCGCCAACGCGGTGGCAGCCGTGGAAGAGACAAAGGGAGAGATCGAGATAAGCGTCGAGAGGGCGGAAGCGGAGAAGCTGCCCGTCGGGTTGAACAAAGGGCCGTACATTCTTCTTAGGGTACAGGATACGGGGAAGGGCATCGGGGAGAGGGTAATCCATCGCGTCTTCGAGCCCTTCTTCACGACGAAGGCGTCGGGCGAAAGCCTGGGCCTGGGGCTGTCCGTAGCCTACGGCATAGTGAAGAAACACGACGGGCAGATTGACATAGAGAGTGAGGAGGGGAAGGGTACGACGGTGAGCGTGTACCTCCCCGAGAACTAATTTATATCAGCACCATCAGGTGCGAGATAAACTTATTCAGTCCCACCAGGGTTCCGATTGCCTTGCCCCATCTTATCTCGTAGTGCGGAATCAGGCTGCACCCGTACTTTCTTTGAAACGCCTCCAGCCTGGGCAACTGCGTGCCCTGGGTATCCAGCTCCTTCAGGCCCAGCTCACCGGAGGCGTACTTTATCATCTCCCACCACGCCAGCGGCGAAGCCCCGCCGTTGCTGTCATCGCTGAATCCTCCCATCAGCGCGTATATCCTGTGCTCGTCCCATACTGCGCAGATCGCAGACAGCTCTTTCCCGTCCTTGTCGACCGACAGGAACATCCTGCACTGCTTGCGCCTTTGCAGCTCGTCGAGGTACGCCCGCGCCTCCTCGGTCCGAAACCGCGTCCCCTGCCTCTCGTACGTCTGGGCGATTATCAGCATGATCCTGTCGGTCGAGGCGTCCGCCAGCACGCGCATGCCCTCCGCCCTCGCGCCCCTTATGGCCTGCCGCCTCTGCTGGTGCAGCCCCTGCCAGACCTTCTCCGTGTCGCCGATATCGAGGCGGTATGTGTACCACGGCCGCACGACGAAATCGTCCCAGATGAAGGGGAGCATGCAGTCAACACCGGGGGCGAAGAGCGATATGCCCCAGGAATACTGCTCCGGCAGGAACTTGGCAAACGCGGAGGCCACCTCCTGCTGGAAGGATATCTGATGGACGAGGCTGCCTTCCGGCTTTTTGACTACGAAGCCTGAATAGAAGGTCATGAAGGGGGCGCCGGCCATGTGCATCCCCAGGATGTTCTTGCGCGAGGCTACGTATCCGCCGACGAGGTTCCCCGACCGGTACGCGCCCCAGAGGTCGAACGGCCTGCCTGACGCCTTCAGCCAGTACGACTTATGGAAGATGGTGCCGTTATCGGAGATTGAGACGAATTTGTCCCAGGAATCGTAATCGCTCTCGCCGATCGCCGCGATCTCGATGTGCTTCATGACGCAAGCCTCCTTTGAAGGGGGAGGGGCGTGCGCCTTGTCCGCGCGCAAATGTGGTGGACGCGGCCCGGGAGGATCGTCGTTTCGCTGTATTGACAGGATGTGTCCGTCAGTGCGTGGCGGGACGGGAAAAAAGCGCGCTTTTCTCGTCCCGCCACACCGGCCCCTATGTAATTCCCCTAGGGCTAAATGTGGCAACGGGGAGGCGAATTGTCAACCTGCGCTTAGCTCGGGAGTGTTGCCGCGCGCCTGTTTTCGGCTAAAAAATGCGCTATCGATAACTTCGGCCGGCCGCCTTTCAGGGGTGAGCCGCGCCTGCGGCCCGGACCCCGTTAATCCACTCTACGATCTGCCTTATTGCGCCTGTGTCGAAGACGGTATCCATATGGCCCGCCGCCTCGATCACAATGTACTTGCTGCGGCTGTCGGCCGGCGCCTTCTCGAACGCGAACGACGCGCCCCTCTCGTACATGGGGTCTTTCGTTCCCACCACCCAGAGCAGCGGCGTGCCCGGCTTAAGGGCCGCTGCGGCCCTGGGGATTACCGCCGGGCCGTCGGGGTCCTGGTAGCTCAGGTAAATGTTGGCGGTCGTTCTTCTGGTGTGCCTGATCCCCTGGTTGTAATCGTCGAAAAGGGCTATCAGAGTCGCCTTTCCCCTGCGCAGCCATCTTGCGCGCCCGTTCGATCTCGTCCTTGACGAGGCCCTCCGCGTGGCCGGTGTTACCGCCGGGCGCGATGGCGAGGACGCCTGCGACGGCCGTCTTTGCCCCGTAATAAAGGGCCATACTCGCCCCGAGACTGTGGCCGCCGATGAAGATCGTATTAGCGCCTTCTTTTTTGAGATAGGCTACCGCGCTGTCTATCTCAGGGACGCAGGCCTCCAAGGACTTGTCGAACTGGCGGTCCTTCCCGAACGCCATCTCAGGGGTAACGACGATAAAGCCGTTCTTCCGCAGCGCGTCGGCTATGGCGCTCACGTTCGAGGGTATCCCGTCCTTGCCGTGCATCAGCACCACGCCCGCCTTATCTGCCGCCCCGCAAACCTGCACTGCAACAAAAAACACGAGCAGCAGGGCCAATGCCGTCTTCTTAAGAATGCGCGCCATACGTCACCCCCATCCAAGTCAATGATAATCTGCCATTACTTACCATATCCCGGCAGGTTGAGTAAAGGCGCGTGCAGGAATGATTTTAAAAGATAATTGGGGCCGGGACAGGCCGGGAGCGATTTTCGATGCATTTTACCGTGATCGAGGGGTCGCCGCCCGGAGCGTACGGTTCTGTACGTGAGGACGCGCGGGCCCGAGAGACAGGGAAAAGGCGCGAAAAGAGCCCGGCATGTCCCGGCCCCAGTTAAATTCATTGACAAGGTTTTTCTTATCTTGATAAAGTGATGCTATGATAGGACGACCTAAGGAGGAGAGAATGAAGGGAATTAAACGCGCTTGCGGCCGGTCCGCGAAAAAGACCGCTCACGTTGCACTTGTTCTTCTCCTGGGAGCGGCCTTCGCCGCCCTCGTATCAGCGGCCTTGCCGTGCAGTGCGGCCGAGGTGCGCAACATCAAGCCGAGCGAGAGGAGCGGCAACGCCGTATTCACATACGACCTCGTCGGCCATAAGGGCGAGAAAGACGCCGAGGTCAGCGTCGTCCTCATCCTGGACGGCAAGGATTACCCGGAAAACGAGCTTCACCTGACTGGAGACTATGGTACCGTTAAGGTAGGCAAGCACAAACGGATCACGTGGCACGTGGCCAAGGACTTCGCCGACGGCTTCGACGGCGAGATCAGATACAGGATCACGGCTTCGAGCCAGGCCGGAGCTGTCGAGGCAATAGGGCCGGAGGAGCCGCAGGCAGACTTTGACCCGCAGGCAGAGCCCGATCCGCCCGCCGAAAAGCCGAGGAAAAAGGGCCGCGTCAGCAGCATGGCCGTCGCGGAGCGCCACGCCGGCGGCGGAAGGATACTGACGGAGACGGGCACGGTCGTAGCCCTGGACGACGCAGGCGGCATAGTGATAAAGACAGGCAGGTCGAGCGGACACATGACCGTCGGCGCAGCGATACAGTCCGACACGGTAGTAGTAGTAAAAGGCAGAAGGGTGCCTGTTTCCCGGATGGGGAGCGAGATAGCGGTGGGCGACACCGTGACCCTGCGCTATTTAAAGGGCGACGACCTGTACGCCCGCCAAATCACGAAACAATAAGGGGGGCGGCCGGATCTTTTCGCGCCTTTCGCGTCGTTTTTCTCGGCGCGAGTCCTCACGTACAGAAAACGTACGCTCCGGCTCTCGCCTTCGAAAAACAACGCGAAATCCATCGGAAATTTCCGGCCGCCCTTTTGAAATGTCCTCCGGCCCCTACGCTTGTCCGCCGAAGAGTTTTATTGTTTGGTGGACCAGGGCCGGTAAGGACGGATCGCGCGCGCCCATTATTATTACGGCATCGCCGGGGTGTGCGTCCGCTTTCAGCGTTACGAGCAGCTCGTCTCTGTCTTTAATCGCTTTTGCCCTAAACTCCGTCTTGCCCAGGGCCTCGACGATCTCTTCCGATGATATGTTTTTCTGCGCAGTCCCGCCGGCGTAATAAATGGGCAGCAAATAAAGGGAATCGCCCGGCTGCATGGCGGCCCTGAACGCGGCTATGTATTCGTCTTTTAAAAAGCGCGTAGGGCCGAAGCCGTGGGGTTGGTAGACGGCGATGATGCGCGCGGACAGCCCCTTTGCTGCGGTCAGCGCGGCCGTTATCTTGGCCGGGTTGTGCGCGAAATCGTCGATCACGGTCACGCGCCCTTTCGTCTGCGTAATGTCAAAGCGCCGCGCCGTCCCCTCGAAGCCCTTCACTGCCTGCGCCAGACCGTCGCCGTCGCAGCCGAGGTATTCGCATACGCAGAGCGCTGCCGCCAGGTTTTCCAGGTTGTGCCTGCCGGGTAAGGGCAGGTCGTATCGGACGCCGCCTCTGACGAGGCGCACTGACGCGGGAAGCAGCTCGGTTGCTTCCGGCCGCCACCCGGCAGAGGCCGATGCCAGGCCGAAGCGCACCGTCGCAGGCAATGATGCGAGCACGGGGTCGTCCGCGTTCGTCGCGCTCCAGCGGGTGCGTGAAAGGAGCGTCGCGAAAAGCCCTTTAAGCTCATCGACGCCCTTGTGGTCTTTCGACACGTTGAGCACAACGGCCGCCTCCGGCGCGTACTTGACGATGGTACCGTCGCTCTCGTCCGCCTCGACGATCAAAAGGTCCGACGCGCCGCTCCACGCGTTGCCGATAAGCCCCTGCCTCTCGAGCCTTCTCAGGGGCGCGCCGCTTATAAGCGAGGGTGATTTGCCGCACGCAGTCAGCAACTCGAAGACGATTGCCGTTACTGTCGATTTGCCGCTGGTGCCCGCCACCGCGACCGTCCGGCACATGCCGATGATCGCGGCGAGCAGGTCCGAGCGGTGCACGACGGGAGCGCCGCAGCGGGCCGCTGCCGCGATGTCGGGGTTTGTCTCTTCTATCGCGGTCGAGACGCAGACGACGTCCGTATCAAGCCCGACGCCGGAGCCGTCCTGGCCTGCGATGCGCACGCCGAGTGCTTCCAGGCTTGCGCGCATGGCTGCCGTGTCGTCGCTTGCCAGGAGGCGGTCGGAGCCGGACACGGTGATGCCAAGGAACCGCAGGTATTGCGCCAGGGCGCTCATGCCTGTGCCGAAGATGCCCGTAAAATGGACGCTTCGCGCCTGCCGCGTGCCGATGTTTATGGCCGGGGGGTCGATGTAAACGAGCATGCCTTCAGCCGCGATGTCGAAGAGGCGGACGACGTCGCTGTTGCGCAGCGCGATGCAGCCGTGCGTGAGCGGCGTCCCTATGAGGTCTTCCCGGTTCGTTCCGTGGATGTAAATAAAACGTTCGAAGGAATCGACGCCGGGGCCTTTGTTGATCCCGGCTTCAAGTCCTTCGAGCCGCATGATGCGGGTGAGTATCAGGTTCTCTTCTTTAGATGCGCCGTCCCAGTCAGCGCCCGTATCCGCGCGGTCCCTGAAAATGCGGCCCAGGGGCGCGCCTGCGCCTATCTTCTCTTTGATGCGGTGGACGCCCGGCGGGGTCTTGAACGAGTTCTCGCGGATGCCCGTGCCGAAGCGCGACGTCGAAGCCGCATACCGCTCGACTATGGTGTCCTCGCGGCAGACGAAAAGGGCCTGTGCCTCGACGGACTGGACGAGGTAGGTCTCGTCAGGGCGGGCCATGAGCGGCAGCAACCGGCTGTATATCCGTCTAAGCGATACGCCCTGCGTGCGATCTGTTTCTTCCATTGACACGCCGTCAATATAGCGCAAATCGGGTCCGGACCACAAGCGGCAATCATTGGGGCTCAGCGCCCCCTCCAGCGGCGAAGCCGCATGGAGCCTCCCCCCTCGGCGCGGCGCATTCGCTTGCTTTATGACCCTGCTGCTTTCAGCAGGGTCATTCGTGGGCCAGCGCCGCAGGCGGATGCTATCCGGCTGTTATTTATTGCCGTTTCACGGACAGGGAACTAACTTACGGTAGACACGGTAGCCTGTCTTGTGAGGATGCAGATGATGACAACGAACAAATTGGTGAGGGCGATCGACACGGCGGTCGATCTGGTCAATCATGGGCGTTACGGCGAGGCGGAGAGACTTACGAAAAAGGTGACGGCGCGCGTCCCCGGCAGCGGGATGGCCTGGAAGCTCCTCGGCGCGGTGCTTGCGATGCAGGGGAAGAACGAAGAAGCAGTCGAGCCCTTGCGCAAGGCTGCCGCGTTCCTGCCGAAGGACGTGGAGGCGCAGGCCAACCTGGGTGTAATCCTCCACGACCGCGGCCGGCCCGCAGAGGCCGAGGCGGCATACCGAAAGGCCCTGGCAATCAAGCCCGATTACCCAGAGGCCCGGAAAAACCTGAGAGAAATTCTATATGCGCAGCACGAGCCAAAAGAGGAAGATAAGCCCGGCAGGGAAAGTTAATGACACCCTCACCCGACCCTCTCCCCCAAGGGGAGAGGGAGATAGAAAGGGCAGTATCCCAACTATATCCTTAGCACAACCCGCCCTTACCGCCGCCAAAGAAACGCGCAGCGTAGCTGCTTCCGTTAGCGGCGGTCGCGGCCGGAGGAGCGCCGCTATCATTGGGGCTGAGCGCCCCCTCCACCGGCAGCAGGCGCGAGTCCAGCCGCCCGCAGTACTCCGCATTTGTTTTTAGCTTTTAGCTTTTTACTTCAGACGCGTTTGTAGCCCCGCCACCTACCCTCCCCGCTATGCTATGCCCGCGAAGATGAACAGCAGATACGGATGCTCTACGCTGTAGACTATCGGGGTTAGCACGCACCGTGTCGCCACCCGTAGGCTCTCGTGCTGCGCGATGAACTGCGCTACCGGCGGTGAATGTTTGTAGTAGAACGCTGTGAACGCCCGCCCTGCTGCGCATGTCAGCAGCCGCCTGTCCCTGAACGCCCGCAGTGCCGCTACGTGGGGATCGAGGTATGAGCCGTAAGCCGCAGTCGCGATGAAGCAGGTATTCCCGCCGCCTCCGCCGCTTGACGCGGCGGCCGTCGCTGCCGGTGCGGGAGTGGCGCTTCCGCTTAGCGCGCCGGATAGGGCCGACGCGTTCGACGTGGTGGAGATGGTGGCGCTCTTGGCCCCTGTGGACGTGGGAACGAAGGCCACTACATAAGTGCAGGAGCTCATGCTCAGCGTCGCTCCCGAGCAGGTGTCGCTCGTGATCCTGAACTGGCTCTGGTCGGGTCCGGAAAGGGCTATCGTCCCGATGGAAAGCAGGCCCCCGTTTGTCTCGGACATCGTGAAAGCCTGGGCGTTCCAATATCCGATGGCGACGGTGGGGAAGCCCCAGCTCAGCATAGCCGGCGTGCTGGGACTGGGGTTGCCTACGCCTATGGGGTCTATGATAGTGCCGTTGGCTACGCTGACGCCGTCGTCGTCCCCCGGCCCGCCGTCCGTCAGGGTAAGGGTGACCGTATTGCCGCTTATCGTCGCATAGGACGTGAAGTCGTAGAACCCGGAGGAACCGACCTTATAGATGCGGGCGTCCCTGGAGATAACCGTCGGAAACGTTACGGTAACGGTGATCTGCGATGTCGTAACGCCCGTGGCCGTGAATTGGACCATGCCGTCGGGGAAGAGAAGGCCGGCCGGCCTGTTCGCATTGTTGAGGGAACGAAGACCGTCCGAGACCGCCTGCACGCTGGAAGTAGACAGGGTCACGCCCGCCGGCACGGTTATCGTTATGTCGCCCGTGCCTGTCACGCTCCCGACTTTCACCGAATTCGGGAGGCTTCCCGGAGCGGCGGCGGGGGTACTTACAGTCGTGAAGGTCCATGAGTAGTCGGCAGTCATATGGTTGCCCGCAAGGTCCTGAACGCCCGTACTTATGGTCGCCGTATAGCTGTACGGGGAAGCGATGGGGCTGTCGGGAGTAAACGTAGCCACGTTGCCTACGACGTCCACCGTCCCCGTCACCGGCACGACGCCGCCCGCTTCGAGGACGAAAGTAGTCGTCGTTACATTCACAGGCTCGCTGAACGTGGCCCGGATGACGCTGTTGGCCGGGATATTGGCCGCGTTATTTGCGGGGACCACAGTCATGACGTAGGGGCTCGTCGAGTCGGCCGCCGTGCCGGTCGTGAAGCTCCAGGACAGGCCGGCTACGTGGTTGGCCGACTGGTCCCGCACTGCCGATGAAACGGCGGCGGTATAAGTGGTGCTCGCGGCAAGGGGCGACGACGGGGTGAAGGTCGCGGTATACGTCGAAGGGCTGTAATAGACCGTGCCCGTGACGCCGCCGACCGTAAGGTTGGTGCTGTTTATCGTGGACGCGTTCATCGGCTCGCTGAAGACCGCTACGATCACCGTATTTGTCGGCACGTTCATCGTGCCGTTCTCCGGCGTGACGAGCACCACCGTCGGAGGGGTGGTGGAGGGAGCAGCCGCAGTCGTGAAGGTCCAGGTATAGTTGGCGAGCGGCGTCCCCGCCGAGTTGTGCACGTCCGTAGTCAGCGTGGCCGCATAGGTCATGTTGTAAGCCAGACCCGCCGAAGGCGTGTAAGTGACCGTCTTTGTCGCCGGGTCGTAAGCAACGCTTCCGGTCGTGCTGCTCACGGTGAAGCTGGACGTCGATATGGTCGATGCGTCCATGACCGAGTCGAAGACGGCCGTCACCGCAGCGGTGATGGGCACGTTCGTTGCGCCGTTAACGGGGGTCGTTGCCGATACCCTCGGCGCAACGGGCGCGGGCGAGGTCGTAAAGCTCCAGGTATAACTTGCGGGCATGGCGTTGTTGGAGGCGTCCTTAATGCCCGTAGTCAGCGTCGCCGTATAGGTCACGCCGTGGCTCAGGCTGCCCGAAGGAGTGAAGGTGGCCGTCCTGGTCCCGGAATCATACGAGACCGTCCCCGTGACGCCGTGATTGATGGTGAATGTCGAGGTGCTTATGCTCGACGCGCTCATGGCCTGGCTGAAGACGGCGCTTACAGTGCTGGTGACGGGGACGGTAGCGGCCCCTGCGGCCGGGCTCGTAGACGCAACCGTAACGAGATGCAGGTAAAATGCCGTGCCCGCGCTGTACTGGCCTCCGTAGGCGGTCATACCGTAGAGGACCGAGTTGGAAAGCACGGGCGAGCCGAAGGGCTGCGCCCCGTCGGTGCCTGCCCCGAAGGTGCGCAGCACTGCGAACCCCGTTCCATCCGTCCCTATCTGGAAGAGCGTGCCGTTGCCGGACCCGCCTCCGTTGGTCATCCCGTAGAGGACCGAGCCGGAAAGCGTCAGGCTGCCCCAGGGCCCTCCCCCGTCCGCATACGCAAGGGAGCGCAGCACGCTGTATCCCGTGCCGTTCGTCGCCATCTTGAAGATGGCGCCTATGTTATTGGCGCCGTTGGCGTAGGTCATGCCGTACAGGTAGCCGTCGGGTGAAAGCGTCAGCGAGCCGAGGGGCCTCGTACCGTCGGCAGCCGCGAAGCTGTGCAGCAGGCCAAAGCCCGACCCGCCGGTCCCGATACTGAAGATCGTGCCCACTCCGTTCGTGCCGCCGTACTGGGTCATGCCGAAAAGGGTGGTCCCGTCGGCAGACAGAGTCAGCGAGCCCAGGGGCCTCGTACCGTCGGTGACCGCGCTGGTGAAATGGTGCAGGACCGTAAAGCCCGTCCCGCCGGTTGCTATCTTGAAGATAGTACCGTAGCCGTAGCTGCCCCCACCGCTCGTCATGCCGAAAAGCGTGGTCCCGTCGGCGGACAGAATGACGTTGCCGTAAGGGTTTATCCCGTCTGCGGTGGCGAACAGGTGAAGGACGGTGAAGTTCGCGCCGCTCGTGCCGATACTGAAGACCGCGCCGAGGCCGCCCCCGTAGTTCATGCCGTAGAGGGTGTTGCCGGAAAGCGTCAACGAGCCCCAGGGGCATACGCCCTCGCTCGGTGAGAAGTTGTGGAGGATGGCAAAGCCGGACCCGTCGATGCCGGTCTTGAAGATCGTCCCGCCGTTGTACGTGCCGCCGTAGTACGCCATCCCGTACAGCGTGGAGCCGTCAGCGGATGGGGTAAGGTCGCCGCGCGGGTTCCCGCCGTCGGCAGTACCGCCCGTAAAATTGTGAAAAACGGAGTAGCCCGTCTGGGCTGAAGCCGGGGACTGCCAACCTGAGGTTGCGACCAGCAACAAAACCACGACGGCCGCAAACAGCCAGCGGCGGTTTTTCTTCATGTCCCCTCGTTTGCTCCCGGTTCCGGAAGGAAGCAGGGCCAAATTGTATTACTTTGTTTCTTCCTAAACTATCATAAAGGACTGAGGACAGGCAAGAAGAATCGCCGGATTGTCCATTTTGTTCTTGCGGGGACGCCGGTTTTAATGATAAATACCAGGTATGCAACCGTTTAACAAGAAGTGCATCTTCCTTTATGCGGCATGTCTGCTCCTTCTCCTCGCGCACTCTGCTCTTGCCGCAAGCCTGGATTGGTGGCAGTGGCGGAATACGATCCCGCCGAACCAGATGCAACTCGAAGGCGTTGCCTTCGGCAATGTCTCCGGCACGCCAACCTTCGTAGCGGTGGGTATCGACGGCGAAGTCGTCACCTCGAACGACGGCATCACCTGGACGGGGACGGCCACAACCATGGTTGCCCCGCTGGCTGTCACTTACGGCAACTCCGTCTTTGTCTCCGTGGGGGGCGCCGGATATATATACTTTTCCACGGACGGAGGCGTAACCTGGACACAAGCGTCCTCCACGGGCACGACCCACAATCTGCGGCGGGTGGCTTACGGCAACGTGAGTGGTACGCCGACCTTCGTCGCGGTGGGAGATAACGGCACCATAGTGGTCTCGACCGACAACGGCGCCACTGGACCGCGAAGGACTCGTCCGGGAATTATGATTTTCGGGGGGTCGGGTTCGGCAGTGGCACGTTCGTCGCGGTCGGGGACAACGGGCACGTCATGTGGTCCTCGGACGGAGGCAATAACTGGTTCGGAACGGAAGCGCCCGATACGTCCGCTATTCTGTATAATGTCGCCTATGGCGGCGGCGCCTTCATAACGGCGACCGACCAGCAGGGGAAATTCTACGCATCTACGGATAACGGCCAAACCTGGAGCGTCAGGAGCACGGGCACCCAGGTCATTTTCGACGATATAACTTACGGCAACGGAAAATTCACGGCCGTAGGGGGCGGGGGCTACACTATCTGGTCGTCCGACGGCGCCACCTGGCACACTGCCCCGACAGCCACGAACCGCTTTTTTTACGGCGTGACTTACGGCGCGGGTACCGCCGGGCCCATGTTCGTCGCGGTGGGCGACTCGCGGACAATCTTCAGGTCCCCCGATGCAGCCGTCTGGACCGAAAGCTCGGGCGTTTCGCAGCCCCTTTACGGCATAACCAACGGGGACTCGATGTTTGTAGCCGTCGGGCCTTCCAATGTGACCCTTACGCCCCCCACAGGGATAACCACGTCGGCCGACGGCATAGCATGGAGCGGCATCAGCAGCATGACCGGCCAGCCGGCCGGCGTACCCACCTTTGATTTAAAGGGAGTTGCGTACGGAGCGGGCACGTTCGTTGCCGTCGGGCAATCGGGCTATATCTACAGCTCGACAGACGGCAGCAACTGGACGTTCAGGAATTCGGGCGCCGCAGGCTCGAGCTACCATCTTTACGACGTCGCGTACGGGGGCAGCGTCTTCGTCGCAGTCGGCAAGTTCGATATGATCTATACTTCGAGCAATGGCGCCTCGTGGACCTCCCCGAGTCAAGCCTACCAGACGCAGGACCTCCGGGGTGTAGCGTATGGGGGCAGCGCTTTCGTTGCCGTCGGCACGCAAGGCCTGATTCAGACATCGACGAACGGCACCAGTTGGGCCGTGTCCCGTACACCGAGCATTACCAACAACGACCTGAACGGCATCGCATGCGGCAATGTGAGCAGCGTGCCGACATTCGTAGCCGTAGGGGCGGCGGGAACGGTCCTCACGTCAACGAACGGAACAAGCTGGTCCGCGTACACTGTAAGCGGCGCGCCGGACTTGCGCGGTGTCGCCTTCGGTAACAATACTTTTCTGGCAGTCGGCGCGTCAGGGGTCGTCTACTCGTCGCCTACGGGTTCGACGTGGACGCAAAGGACGTCCGGGACCTCCATGACGGGCTACCGCGCCGCATGGGGGAGCGACACCTTCGTTGCCGCGGGCGACTTCGGCATCATCCAGTCGGCCTCCGTAGATATGAACATAACAGGCGGCACGTTCAGCCAGTGGAGTGAGACCGACACGATAGGCAGCATACCTTCGGGCTACACGGTCAGCAGGGTCATAAGCTACACGGCAAGCGTGCCTTCCGGGAGCGCCGACTTTTCCTTCACCTTCCCTTCTCTGCCCTCAAGCCCAGCCTTTTACAAGGTAGTGGGCGGGCAATGGATTCAGCTCGCTGCATGCACCGGCGTAACGAACATCATCACAACAGGCACGACGCTCAGCTTCACCATGGCCGCGTCTTCGAACTGCAACGCGATCTCTTCGACGACTTCCATAGTCGATCCGCTCGTGCTCGCAAGCGGCAGCGGCAGCGGAGGCGGAGGGGGCAGCGGCGGAGGCGCGGGGGGAGCGTCTCCGGCGGAGGGACTGCGACGGCCGCCGCGTCAAGCGGCGGAGGCGGCGGGAATACCTGCTTCATCGCGACTGCGGCTTACGGCTCATACCTCGATCCCCATGTAGCGGCATTGCGGGCGTTCAGGGACAGGCGGCTGCTGACGTGCGCCGCAGGGAGGGCTTTCACAGCGTTCTACTACAAACATTCACCGCCGGTAGCGGAGTTTATCGCGCACCACGAGAGCCTGCGGGCGGCGACACGGTGCGTGCTAACCCCGATAGTCTACAGCGTAGAGCATCCGTATCTGCTGCTTTTCACCATCGCGGGATAGCAATAGCGGGCGTGCGGGTGAGGCGGCGGGGCTACAGACGCGTCTGAGTAAGAAAAAGCAAAAAACAAAGAGAAAAAGCAAAGGCGGATAACTGCGGGCGGCTGGACTCGCGCCGTCCGCGGGGTTGCGCTATGCGCGCCGTGCTCAGCGCGTGCCCTCCGACGTACATGCGTACGCCTCCGGCCGACGCGCTTCACATTGCATCCACATATCGCAACCCCTTGAGGCGCTCCTCCGGCCGCAACCGCCGCTAACGGAGCAGCTACGCTGTTTTGGGCGGCGGTAAAGGCGGGTTGTACTATGGAGTAATGTGCGATACTACACGTTGCCCGGACAATTAAAAAAGATGTATACCTTCCGCAGAACTCATCTCCGTTTTTAGTGCCGCGGGCCTCTTTTTCTCCGTCATGCCGGCAAAAGCCGGCATCCAGCGATTTCGCAGGCTTTAAGCGACCTGGACCCTGGCTCCCTGATTGAAACATTCAGGGACAAGCTTCGCCAGGGTGACGGAGGAACGGAGAAGGCTTATTTTCTGACCCTCTCCCCTTGGGGGAGAGGGGTGTCGTGTCGTTGAGTTAGGTGTTCAATCATGCCGGGACGGGGCCGGGAGATTTTGGATGGAATTCGCGTTGCTTTCCGAGGAAGCGAGCCGCAGCGTACGGTTTGTGTACGTGAGGACTCGCGCCCGAGGAAACGACGCGAAGGCCGCCAAAAGCTCCCGGCCCCTCCTACATAGCTTCGGGGTTCAGGCAGTGCGGCATCCTCTCGCCCTTCAGCCCTGCCAGCAGGTTGCGCGCTGTCATTTCTCCCATCTTGCTCCTGCTCGGCCCGGTTGCGCTGCCTATGTGGGGCGTCAGCGCTGCGTTCTCCAACTGTAAGAGCGGGCTCGCCGCGTCTAGCGGCTCTTTCTCGTACACGTCGAGTCCTGCGCCGCGATCCATCCTTCTTTCAGTGCTTTGGCAAGGGCGGCTTCATCGACGACCGGCCCGCGCGACGTGTTTACCAGTATGGCGCTCTTTTTCATCGCCTTGAGCGTTCTTTCATCGATGAGGTGGTGCGTCGCCTTCGAGTAAGGGACATGGAGGCTTACGAAGTCCGATTCCGCAAGGAGGGCGTCCATGTCGCGGAACTCGACGCCGAGCCTTTGCTCGTCTTCTGCCGTGGCGCGCTCCGCGTCGCTGTAAAGCACCTTCATGTTAAAGCCGCGCGCCCTCGCAGCCATCGCCCGGCCGATGCGGCCGAAGCCGATGATGCCGAGGTCGCCTCCCAGACGGGCGCGCCGAGCATGAACATGAAGTCGAAGCGGCCCGCCCATTTGCCGGCCCGCACATACCTGTCGCCTTCAGCGGTCCTGCGGCGCCGCGGTCATGAGGAGGGCGAATGCGAGGTCCGCCGTTGCGTCGGTCAGCACCTCCGGCGTGTAGCCGACGTAGACGCCCCTCTTCGTCGCCTCCGCAACGTCGATGTGCTCGTCCCCGACGCTGCACGTGCTGACCACCTTCAGCGACGGGGCCGCGTCGAACACTTCCGCGTCGATCCTGTCTCCGGGGATGCAGACAAGGCCGTCTATCCCCCTGACGCTTGCAAGCAACTCCTTCCTGTCGAGGGCCTGCATCCCTGGTAAACGGTGACGTCGCACTCGTGCGAGATCATCTCGATCCCCGGCGACGGTATCCTGCGCGTGGCGAATACTTTAGGTCTCATGGTCCCACCTCCTTTCGGTCTAATTTTATATGACGGTTTATAGGCGATGTAAAGACGAGAGGCCGGGGCGAGGACGGCCCCGGCCTGATGCCGACCGGCAGCACTGAGAAAAAATATTTAGGCGGAAAGTTGGCGGGGTCGATGACGGACCAGAGCCGGTTGAAGTTGTTGCCCTTCGTCTCCCCGGCTTTGCGTCGGCTGACCAGTAATAGAGGGGATAACCCCTGAAAGTCGTCTGCTTCTTGCCGTAGTCCCGGTCGATATTACCGAAGTCCTGTCTCCTATGCCTTCCGGCGGCTCGACCTTCTCCTCATAATAGACCGGCCATTTTCCCGCGCAGGGGCCCGCGCACGCGCTCTTGCCCGCCGAGTCTTTCTTGAACCAGTACAGGGTCATGTCTTTCCCGTCCGTAAGGTACGCCCACGCCTTCCTTAACCGTCATCTTAACGGCCCCGTCCAGGGCGCACGCCGCCCCTGCCGCCATTGCTATTGCCGCAAATACCGCCACCACCGTCAATAATCGTCTCAGAGATCTCCCTGCATAGATTTGTTTGTTCTCGCTCGGCGTGCTCTGAATTAACGATAGTGTAATGCGCGGCGGCCGGGGCGGCAAGGCAGCCGGGGCGGCCCCGTCCAGGCGTACGCCGCACGCGATGTCCGTTTCCTGCCGGGCTTGATACGCTATACCGCTTTATGTATAATCTCGTTCATAGACGACAGCTTACCCGTTCTGCGATAGACGACTATAATCCTTCGAACATCCGCTTGCCTGTCGCCCTTTTCGTGACGCACGAAGAGAAGACTATCGGAGGAAGAAGCATGGGGAAGAGAAGCACCGGCCCCAACCCCGGACGCCGCAACACGGTGGAGCAAACGCCTGCCAAGAAGGGCACGGCCCCGGAATCAGGGCCGGCAGGCATCAGGGCGTCATTGATGCCCGGCGCGAGCCGCCCTCCAGGCCCGGACAATCGTTGCAAGCGTTTTACGCCCTTGCGCATGGGGACCCTCGTCTACACGAACACGCCGGAGTTCATGTCCGCGAGCAAAGAGGTCGAAGAGACATTCCGGGTAAAGATTTCTTCCTTCGGCGGCCTCGGGCAAGTGATCCGCTCCCGGGCCTTCCGGCCCGATGGGAGCGAGTATGCGCCTCGTGACTGGCCCTTCATGCGCACCCTTTTGAGCGGCGAGGCAGTCCGGAATGAAGAAATGCGCATTCTCCTGGACGACGGCTCCCTCGTCATCGCCCTCGTCCAGTCAAGCTATCTCACGGCCGGCTCAAACTCCGTGACTGTCATCTTCAAGGAAATAACGGGACAGAGGGGGGCCGAAGCGGCGGCGATGGAAAGCGAGGAATGGCTGACAATCGCCTTCCAGGCAAGCCGCTCGGGGGCCTTCATCTGGGACGCAAAGACCGATAAGAGCTATTGGTC